>NZ_JBFTHG010000015.1:0-233612 GCF_056394125.1 Chitinophaga sp. 10T418 | reverse complement strand
TCCTTACCTAAAAGCGTATCTCCGTTCTTCAAACGGCTGGCCGCTTGCTTCTTGAAGGCTTCGAAATCAAAGTTTTGCTTTTCCATATTGTTTTATCAGTTTAAAGTTAAAAAACTTTTTACTGACACACTTTATGTAATAGTCTCTAAGCAGTTGAACAAAGTAAGGTTAACATTAAAGAACAGATATCAGCGTTCCAGTCTGATTATTCTATATTCCTCCAAACAAGAAATAAAAATACCTTTCTTTTGACCAATATACTTTTTTACGCCTTTATATAAGATCAATAGCCTGTTTTGGGAACAGGCTATTGATCTTATATAAAAGCTAATTATGCTTAATTAGCAAAATCAGGTAGTGCTATCTTCAACATCCGCACCTGGTGCACTTTTTTTCACCGCGGCAATACCGTTATCCCTTCCAGACTGACTTTCATACATCTCACTTGTTCCTATTACCATCCCATTGGAGGCCTTCAAATTAAAATAGGCTTTCCCGTTAGACGAAGTCGCTTTTTCAAACCTTTCTTCTATCACAGCATTTGATTTTACTGAACTAATGCCATTTAACAACCCAGCCTTAGAAGAGTACCCTTCACTAACCAGGACTATCTGTCCATTATCCGCAACCAGTTTGAATCGATACTCACCGTTTCTACTAATCGTAATTACAAATTTTCCCATTTCTCAAAATTGATATCGAAAATAAAATATACAATGTTATCAGGCCATCTTTATTGTATCCCAATAATAAATTAACTAATTAGGATCTTCACTTTTAATTGATTGCTTCCAAAACTCACTGTAATGTGAATTTCCTATGGATTCAATTAATTTCTCCTCGGCTGCCTCTAATTCGTCAGTAGGCCTAATACCTACTGCTTTCAATGCATCAGTTATCTTTTCAGTTACTCCTTTAAGTTCACGCCCCGTCCGTTTGTGAAAATCTTTCTTCAGAAAACTAAAGTTGTCATTAAAAGTATTGTCTCTACCAACAATAATAATATCTTCATTAAGGTTTTTAAGTATGATCTCCCAATTTATCTCATCGCCAATTGAATATTTATCAAGCGTGGTAGGAGGATTACCGATCAATTTTCTAGTATGAGCGTTCTTAATTATTTCATCATCCGTGTATAATACCTTATCCTTTGCTATGGATTTATTCACTAGTTCTTTAAAAAAAACTGCTATCTTATCTTTTGTTGGGTCTTTCAATATTTCCGTAATTAATCTATTAACTTCATCCTTCTTCGCTCTATAAGACTTTTGAATTTCAATCAGTTCTTTAAATTCCTCCATATCATTTAATAATGAACTTGAAAAATTCTCGAGCTTTGATTCTTGTTCAAAACTCTTTAGCACAGCTCGAATTACTTTCTCTCTACTTCTTTCAAATTCTTGGATAATTTGATCTGTCAAAATAATGACCTCGTCTTGAGCAATCAATTCAGTTAACAGGATTATCCCTTCTTTATTCGACCGGTAAAAATCAAGATAAATGTTAGTGTCTATTAA
Source organism: Chitinophaga sp. 10T418 (assembly GCF_056394125.1). NCBI lineage: Bacteria > Pseudomonadati > Bacteroidota > Chitinophagia > Chitinophagales > Chitinophagaceae > Chitinophaga > Chitinophaga sp. 10T418. Next base: position 232,095 of record NZ_JBFTHG010000015.1, on the reverse strand, counting down.
TATCTTCATTGAGGGCTAAAATGAATGTAATGTAATATTCAAATATAATAAAATTGCTGAGGAAAGATGGGGGAATAACAAGTTTGTTGAGTAAATCAAATGCAGGAAAAAATCATCAAATAATAAAAAAAATCATCAAACTAAGTAAGCAAAAACAGCTTAATCACACTTTAATATACTAGCAAATAGACCCAAACAAAAAGCCTACGCTAAGCGCAGGCTTTGAAACTTTCCAGTGATCCCCTTGGGACTCGAACCCAAGACCCATACATTAAAAGTGTATTGCTCTACCAACTGAGCTAGGGAATCGTATACCCCGTTTTCTGTAACGGAGTGCAAAGATAGGAATTATTTAATTCCAGCCAAATTTTGTTGAAACTATTTTTATCACTTCCCTGTAAACACAAGCTTGTAGCGGATTACAGCGTCATCTTTTTCTTCCTTATTGAAAACATGCAGCTGGTAATACTTACCCACTGCCCAGTCATTTACGCTGTTATCATAAAACGGACTACCCGGATTTCCGCTCTGTCCACCGGGGTAAATACCGATCGCTTCTGTTTTATCAGAAAGCTGTACGATCATACGCCAGGAAGGGCCATGCGTTTGCTTTGTAGCATTGACAATATGTTGCCCGCCGCCGGTATTCAGGTGCAATGCACTGAATGCAGGAATACCACGGGAAAGGTGATTAATATCTGTGCCACGCGCTTTGCCCAGTTCCAGTCTGCCTGCTTTGTTAAGCTCTGACATTTCTTTTACAGTAGTGGTAAATACGCCTTGCAGCAACTGCGACAAAGTTTCCTTTTGTGGTGTATTGATGTTATCAATAAAATGAAAGGCAGTATCGTGTAGCAAAAGTTGCAGGGTGGTGATGGATTGCGGATAAGTAAGAATGGTCGTGTCCTTTGGACGGAGCTCATCTTGCCAGATCGTATCTTCCAGGTGACTCCACAGCTGATTGAAGATGGTGGCAGCTTTACTATCTGGCGTAGCCATAAAGTCCCAGGAAGAAAGCAGTTGCCAGTAGGGCTGTTGCGTGGTGGTCAGCGATGCGGTATCAATATGTTGCCTGATCATAGGCATTGCTGCGGCGGCAAACAGGTTCTTATCATCATTCTGCAGTTGCTGCATATCAACGGCAGTAATGGCGTTCATGGCTGCCAGTCTTTCGTTGATGCGGGCACCGCGGTAAAGATCGTATTCACCGTATAGCGCATAAGGATAAGTGCTGTCTGTAGGCCGTTGATTGGCGGAGCTGACAAAGCCCCGTGCCGGATTCTTGATATGCGGTAGTTCTTCATGCGGAATAAATCCCTGCCAGGCGTAGGTGCTGTCTGTGCCGGGCATGATCCATTTACCCTGATTTTTCCAACGGAGTGGATATTGTCCGTTATGCCAGATAGCGATATCGCCGGCTTTATCGGCAAATACGAAGTTCTGGGCCGGGCAGGTATAGGTAGTGAGGGCAGCCAGGTAATCCTCGTAATTACGGGCCTTATTTAGCCTGTTAAAGGCAGCCAGTTCATTAGAAGGGTCCAGTGCTTTCCAGCGCATGGCCAGAAACGTTTGCCCCACCGTTTTATCGGGGAAAGTGTTGTCAAAGAGTACCGGGCCAAAAACGGTGTAGGCAACGGTATCATGTATGGTAGCACCGCCTCTTACTTTGATGTCTTCCACACGCAGATCGGCCTTGCGATAGCTACCATTGTACAAATATTCTGAGATGCCGTTGCGGAACTGCATACGGTAGAAATCTTTTACATCTTCTTCTCCGTTGGTAACACCCCAGGCAATGTGGTCGTTAAAACCAATGATGACGCCGGGAGCGCCGGGGAGTGAGGCCCCATACACATTCATAGCAGGTGTATGTATCTGTACTTCATACCAGAGAGAGGGCAGTGATAATCCCAGGTGCGGATCACTGCAGAGGATGGGAGCGCCTGAGCGGGTTTTGCTGCCGGCTACGGCCCAGTTATTACTGCCGTTGGCCGGGTCAGGCTTATCCATTTTAAATTTCATGAAAGCAGCATCTGCAGCCACTATGCTGTCTGGCGGCGCAGTGGCCTTTGCAGAAGCAGCGGCAAAGGCGGTGCCTTTGGGTATGATCGGGTCGGTGGCGTCATGAAAGTCCGGGTAGAGCAGGTTGAAGTCGGCCATAGAAAACAGGCGACGTGCATTGGTATATTCCAGGTCATCACAGAATCCTGCCAGGTCATGCGCCATGTATTTCAGCAACAGCGCGGATTTGATCACATCCCAATGCTCTGGCTTATAGTCCAGGATCTTATATTCTACCGGGTAGGTGGCAGGCGTAAGCGTGGCGATGTAGGCGTTGATTCCCGCGGCATACGCAGTTACGGCTGTTTTAGTATCCGGGTCGGCCATCATTTGTTTAACGGTGCCTTCTGCAGCATACACCATTCCCAGGCGGCGTTGTCTGCGGTCATACTGCACCAGTTTAGGTCCCAGTATTTCAGATAAACGGCCAGCGGCGGCATAGGTCTGTAATTCCATTTGCCATAGCCTGTCACGGGCGGTTACATATCCCTGCACGTAATATGCATCTGCTTCATTTTCCGCGAAAATATGCGGCACCATACGATCATCATACCATACTTCCGTTTTGCCGCTTAATCCTGGCAATACCAGTTTCTCCTTAGGAAATTCACCTATCGGCTCTGCATTCTGCCAGAAGCCCGTCTGCGGACTTAACAGGTTTCCCAGTGGTGGTATTTGTCCCAGCTTATGGCTGAAAGCGTAAGAAAGTGATAAGGTAATGGCGGCGGTAACAATTGCGGGAATGATTCTCATATTACGTATCGGATGTAATATGTAAAATACATCAAATTTGATTCAAAACCGCTTATGCCTGCAATACTTTTATCAGCCGGTCTACTTCTGTTGCGGTATTAAAACTATGCAGTACAATACGCAGCCGCTCAGATCCTTTAGGTACCGTAGGATGCAGTATAGGCCGCACATCCAGCCCTGCCGACTGCAACGCGCCGGCTATTTTCCGGGTATGGTCATTACCTCTCGTAAGCACGGCCTGTATAGGTGTGTTTCCCGCCAGTAATTCAACATGATGCAGGCCGGTCTGGAATTGCCGGATCAGTGCCGATAATTTCTCTCTTTCTGCCTGCATATAGGGGAATGCGGCATAACCGGCCTCTATAGCTGCCAGTGCCGCCGGCGGGAGTGCTGTTGTATATATAAAGGATCGGGAGAAGTTGATCAGGTAGTCGCGTAATGTCTCCGATCCAAGTACCACGGCACCATGACAACCGACTGCTTTTCCGAAAGTATGTATGCGTGCAAAACAGGCCCCGGTCAACTCCAGCTGCTGTACCAGCCCTTCTCCCCTGTTTCCGATGATGCCGGTAGCATGGGCCTCATCTACTATCAGATGTGCGCCATATTGCCCGCAAAGTGCTGCAATGGCTGCCAGCGGCGCCAGGTCTCCATCCATAGAATACACTGATTCTACGGCAACAAATATATTCCCGGTCGCATTCTTCAGTTTTTTCTCCAGGTCAGTGATATCGCTGTGCAGAAAAGAAAAAGACTGCGCCGCGGATAACCGCACCCCATCGCGGATAGAAGCATGTATCAGCTGATCGTAGATGATGGTATCCCCTTTCCGGCCCAGACAGGAAAATACACCGAGATTGGCATCATAGCCGGAATTATATATCAGCCCTGCATCTGCCTGGTGAAAGTTGGCCAGATCTTTTTCTACAGACATTACCCACTCATAATTACCCGCCAGCAACCTGGATCCGGCGCTGCCATGGGCAGGATGCCTTTCTTCCATGAGGGTATGAATATAGGCACGTACTTCCGCATTCCTGGCGAGTCCCAGGTAGTCGTTGGAACAAAAATCCACTTTATCTCCCGGCAAACGTAATTCCCGGAAAGCCTGCTGCTCCCTGCGTTCATCCAACAACCGCGTTAAAAAAGAGGTACTGTCCTGCATCATAGATCTGTCTTTAGCGATGCACAATTTAAACTTTGCCGTTATCTTCGCAAAAAAGCTACCAGCTAACTGTTATTTTCAAATGAGCAAAGTATCAATACTCGGACTAAAATTGCCTACTGACCCCCGATGGGTTAACCTGGCAGCTATTTCATTGCAGGACATTCTCACGGACCACGCCTATTGCGAGCAAAAGGCGGCATCTTCTGCCATTTCGCTGATTCAGCGCAACCCGGAAAGAACAAGAATGGTGGAAGAACTGGCACCCATTGTTACAGAAGAATGGGGCCACTTCCGGCAAGTACTTGCTGAAATGAAAAAACGAGGCTTGTCACTCGGCCGGCAACGAAAAGATGAATACGTAAACGCCCTGATGGATAACCGCGTAAAAGGTGGCCATGCAGATGACAGCTTCCTCGACGCACTCCTCATATTCGCATTAATTGAAGCCCGCAGTTGCGAACGCTTTCGCCTGTTGAGTGAAGGTTTGGAAGATGAATACATGCGCGAATTCTATCGCAAATTCATGATCTCAGAAGCAGGTCACTATCGACTGTTTATTGATCTCGCCAACGAATATTTTCCGGAAGATAAAGTCAGGAACCGCTGGCAGGAATGGCTGAAGATGGAAGCAGAAATACTACAAAATATTGACGTACGCGGAGACAGAATGCATTGAGACAGCTATTAGCTGTTAGCTTTTAGCTGTTAGAAAATGCAGCAAAGATCATTATGTGTTAATCTCCGCTGCATTTTCTAACAGCTAAAAGCTAACGGCTAACAGCTAAAAGTTGAACCCCATATTTACATAGAACTTAAGTTGTCCCGACTGATCGCTATACATCACAGTGGCTTCAATAGGACCTAAACGGCTGCTGTAACCCGCTCCCAGCCCATAACCGCTGAGGTATTTGTAACGGTTTCCTCCAGTTAATTCACCATCGTAAATCGCAGCGCCTATTCGTGGTATTGCAAATAAATTCCGGATAAATTCATATTGCCACGCCACCTGTACTGCTCCTATTTTCGGAGTGATCACCTCTCCTTCGTACAACCCCACGAAAGGCACCTGGTTGCGCGCCACGTTACTCATACCACCCACTACATAACCATTCACCACCGACTCATTATAATGCAGATTATAACCAACATTACCATCCAGCTCCAGAGCCGATTTGCGCCCTATCGGGATATAATACTTCATGTTCAGAATAAACCGCTGATAGTTATTGAAACGAACACCTAAACTATCCAGGTTCTGCTCTACTCCACCAAAACTTACTTTAATACCTGAATGCTGGTTGTAAATTAATCCGGCCTCAAAATCCAGCAACAACCCCTTGGTAGGATATATTTTCTGATTCAGGGAATTAATGCCGTAAGATAAATAAGTATTCAGCTGATTGGTACTGCCGCGTACATCCTGAAAATTGGAAAACTGCGGTTTGAATTTGATGTACTCCCAGCGCGTACCCGCACCAATAGACATATTCCGGCTAATCGTGTACTGCATATCCATATTCGCATTGGCATATTTGCTCCGATAGGGCTGCAGCCTGTTGAAATCATCGTCATAAAAAGTAAGTCCATTATTTTCATAATAGGTACTTAACCCAAATCCAAAATTACGGCTGCGTCCCAGGTACTTGAAGTATTCAGCTTCCAGGCGGGGATTTTCGCTGATGGCCACCGTTACAAACGAACGGGAATTGGGAACAATGAAATTCCGTTGCGTCAAATTCACAATCGCATTGGCGCCGGTGAAAGTGTTATAGTTCAGCGCCACCTTCACATAGGTGAGCGGATTTTCTTCCACCGTAATATCCATCCTGCTTTTACCATATCCTTCCGGCACCAGGTTGTAGGTAATCAGTTTATAAAATCGGGTACCATAAACCTTCAGGATAGCATTTCTCAACTGTGCAGGTGTATAGCATCCATTGGGCTTCAGGTGTAATCGTTGTAAAAAAAATTTCTGATCAGAATGCACCAGCCCACTTACGTGTATGCTGCTAAGTTCTATGTCTGTAGGAAATGGTAATCGGTTAACCACAAATGGTCCCTCCGGATACAATGCGTTCAGTGAATCGGCCAGGTGTTTAAAAACAGGATACAACTCCCTGCCCTTGCTCCGTCCGGCTTCAATAATTGAATCCACACTTCCGAAACTCGCAGCAGAATAGTTTTCCAGCTCCTTGTTCATCGGTATATAAATATCACAATGTTTGATCGCTTTTTTAAAGTCGTCTGCATCCTTATAAAAACCAAGCTGGTAAAGAATATCGAAAGGCGTCAACAGTTGATCTGCCTTGCGTAGGCCACCACTCACATTGGCGCCAATCACAATGTCGGCCCCCATATCTTTGGCCGTGATCACAGGGAAGTTACGCACTACACCACCGTCTACCAGTTTACGATCACCGATTTTTACAGCAGTAAAAACAGATGGAATGGCCATACTGGCGCGGAGACTGGTCACAATCTCCCCGCTGTCGAGCGTTACAATTTCGCCGGTGGCCACATCAGTGGCAATACATTTGAAAGGGATATTAAAGTCCTGGAAGTTTTTCACATCCTTTACCGGCCAGCAGAGATTGGCCAGCTCCAGCCACAACGCTTCTCCGGAAATAACGCCGGAAGCCAGTTTGGGCTTGCCGTATTCGAAAGGAATTTCAATGATGTATTTGTTGTACTCTCTTTTTTCTTCGTAGGAGATGTCGGTGAGCACCGGCTGGTTGGAAAACAAACTATTCCAGTTGAGTTTGCGGGCAGCGGTTTCAATTTGTTTACCCGAATACCCCATGGCATACAGGCCACCTACAATGCTGCCCATACTGGTGCCGGTAACCAGGTCTACTTTGAGTCCTGCACTATCAATAGCTTCCAGGATACCAATATGCGCCAATCCGCGTGCACCGCCACCGCTGAGTGTCACGCCTATTTTTGGTCTGTTACTGATGGTTTGCTGAGCCTCCACTGTATAGTGGCAAATGATAGTAGCTAACAACAATAAACCTATAATCCTGCTGATGTATACGGATAGTCCCTGCTTCATTTTAAATAATTGGCCCTTATTAAAGATAAGGCTTTATCTACATTAAAGGATTAGGCGCTCCGGAGATTTTTAGACAGACATTTGTTCTCATTGTAAATATTTGCTATCTTATTCCCCTTAAAAGCGGAAGGCGGAAAGCAGAACGCAAAAAAGCGGGTTGCATCCGTTGGGCTAAACCCTACCGGCTACAAGCGAACAGCTAAAAACACGTTATTATTAATGCGCCAAGGCTCAGTGCCGAAAGCCAAAATCTTACAATTAAAAACAAAACGCAGTCTAAAAGCTAACAGCTTAAAGCTAACAGCTATAACGCTACATTTATGAAAAACTCGCTCCCCTCGCAAAACATCTGGCAGGTAATCATGGCCTCGTCGGCAGGCACGCTCATTGAATGGTACGATTTCTACATCTTTGGCAGTTTATCCGCCATCATTGCGGAAAAGTTCTTTCCTCCCAGCAACCCACAACTCGCCTACATTGCTACATTGGCCACTTTTGCAGTAGGATTTATTGTACGCCCTTTTGGCGCCATTGTATTTGGCCGCCTGGGAGATATGGTAGGACGTAAATACACGTTCCTCCTCACACTCCTCATTATGGGCGGATCCACTTTCGCTATTGGCCTTATTCCCAGCTATCATACCATTGGTATACTGGCCCCCATATTAGTACTGATACTCCGGTTGGCCCAGGGCCTTGCCCTCGGTGGTGAATACGGCGGCGCAGCTACCTATGTGGCGGAACACTCGCCAGACAACCGCCGTGGCTATTATACCAGCTTTATACAAACAACCGCTACGCTCGGACTTTTTGTGTCTCTGGGTGTGATCCTGCTTACCCGCATGCTCATGACGCCGGAAGATTTCAACAACTACGGCTGGCGTATTCCTTTCCTGCTCTCTGTGCTGTTGGTGATCATGTCGTATTACATACGGATACGCCTGCACGAATCGCCCCTCTTTGCACAAATGAAGAAAGAAGGGAAAACATCCACCAATCCCATTAAAGAAAGCTTTGCCAATAAAGAAAACCTGAAACTCGTGCTGATTGCATTGTTTGGCGCCGCCATGGGACAGGGTGTGGTATGGTACACCGGTCAGTTCTATGCGCTCTCCTTTCTGCAGAAAACCATGAACATAGAATTTGTGCAATCCAATATTATCATTGCCATTGCACTCCTCCTGGGTACACCGTTCTTCATTTACTTCGGCTCCCTGTCTGATCGCATCGGACGTAAAAAGATCATGCTCACCGGCATGCTGCTGGCGGCACTGGCCTACTACCCGATCTACCAGGTGATGGATAACATCGGCAATATTAAACTGAAACAGGAACAGACAGATCTGTTTAAAATTGAAAGCAACTTCGCTAAAAACGAGGCAGGGCAAATGGTCAGCAAAACCACCCGTGTACACAGCTACACCGATGGCAGCACCCTGAAAGAAACCGGCGATAAAAAAGAACTGACCGTAAGCCGGCTTAACATCACCTACCTGGTGTTACTTATCTTTATACAGGTACTTTTTGTAACCATGGTATACGCACCTATCGCGGCTTTCCTGGTAGAACTGTTTCCTACACGCATCCGGTATACTTCGATGTCACTCCCCTACCATATTGGTAATGGTGTATTTGGTGGCTTGTTGCCCACCATTTCCACCATTCTGGTCACCCAAACCGGTAACCACCTGGCAGGACTGATCTATCCGATCAGCATCGCAGTAATCTGCTTTATTGTAGGTATTATTTATCTGAAAGATAAAAGAGGTATTCCGCTGTAAGCTGAAAGCAACACATAAAAAGAGAGAGGCGGTACCCATAATGGATACCGCCTCTCTCTTTTATACGTTATCTGCTATTTAAAATGTGCCAGCAAGTCGTCGAGCTTCAGCTCCGGATGCTCCGCCATCAACTGTTTCACCCTTGCGGCGTAGGTATGTAAAAACTGTTGGTGCTGACTGCTTTCCCGGTTAAAGGGCCGGTGATGCGCGGCACGGTTGATGTCTGCGATCTGGTGCAGCAACCCCTGACTACCTTCGCTGATACAGGCTTTAATCACCTGTTCCCATACATAATTGATGGCCAGTTCATTCGGATGTACCAGGTCTTCTTTATAAAAACGATAATCGCGTAAATCATCTATCACCAGCTCATAGGCCGGGAAATAAAAGAGGCGGTTAAATTTATTAACAAGATGGTGCACTGCCTGCAGTAATACCGCTTTGCTGAGGTTATTTTCCACTACCCCATCCCGGATATATCGCACCGGGCTAACGGTGAAGAGTATATTAATTTTCTTATTACGGAAAAATAAACGGTGCATCACGTTGTCCAGCGCCGTCACTACTTCATCTACCGTCAGCAGGCGTTTGTAAAAATTTCCGGCCGGCACTTTATGGCAGTTACCCACCAGGCGGCTGTTTTCTTTTAACACATATGCATGTGCAGATCCCAGCGTTAGTATCAGCCAGTCGGCCTGATCGATAGACTGCACCGCTGCTGCCTGCATACGGTTGATATTCTCAAGGGCAGCTTCGGGCGTAAGGCCAGAAAAACGGCTATGATGATCCCAGCTGTTCCAGGAATCGTTATGTTGAAATAAGTCTTCCCGGGTATATACTTTCCCATCCAGGTAACTGGTCAATGCCCCGGTAATACTCAGTGGATTATATAAAATGCCATGTGGATTAATGAGGGTGTTAAACCGGTGTTCCTGCAACTTTTCGCCTATTTCTTCCGCAAAACAGGAACCCATCAGCAACAACTCCTGCTTATATTGAATAGCAGTGGAGAGTGGAGCTACCGGAAAACTCAAATGAAATTGCATGTATTACAGTTAATCTTTAAAAACGGCATCTGCCACTCGCTGTGCACCGCGTAATGCTGTCATATCCAGGGTGAGCGGCTCTTTCCGCTGATGACAGAAAGCAATCAGGTTTTCAGTGGCCAGGTTACCTACCAGTTCATCTTTCGCCATCGGACAACCGCCAATACCTTTAATGGAGCTATCAAAGCGCTTGCAACCCTGTTCGTAGGCTGCCCGTACTTTTTCTTCCCAGTTGTAGGGCGCTGCGTGAAAATGTGCGCCGAATTCCACATCCGGATAAGCGGGAATCAGGTGTTTAAACAAACCGGTAATGGTGGCTGGTTCTGCTACTCCTACTGTATCAGCGAGGGAGATAATGCCTATTTCCATCTTCACCATTTCTTCTACCCATTGCAATACAATTTCATGGCTGTACGGATCTCCGTAAGGATTACCGAACCCCATAGAAATGTATACTACCAGTTCTTTCCTGTTTTTAATACAGAGTTCCTGCATGGAGTGTACCTGTTCCAGTGACTCTGCAATGGTTTTATTCGTATTTCTTAACTGAAATGTTTCTGAAATCGAGAAAGGAAAACCCAGGTAATTGATTTCATCAAATACCACGGCTTCTTCCGCGCCGCGCATATTTGCTACAATTGCCAGCAACTTGCTTTTAGTGCCGGATAACTGCAGCCGGGGTAATACGTCTTTCGTATCGGCCATTTGCGGAATGGCTTTGGGAGATACAAAACTTCCAAAATCAATCGTATCAAAACCAACTTTTAACAAAGCATCCAGGTACTTCACCTTCTCATCAGTGCTGATCATCCGGTGCCATCCCTGCATCGCATCACGCGGGCATTCAATTAATTTTAGCATAACAAACCATTTGCGGAAGTACGCGGGTTATTTCTTACCCAGGGTAATACTGAGTAAGAAATAAATCCGCATAGTCCTTATATATTTACTGTTCTTTGTTTCAGTGCTTCGTAAAGAATAATTCCTGCGGCCACCGATACGTTAAATGATTCGAAGTTACCGGCCATGGGTATACGAAACAGTACATCGGAAGCTTTAATCAGTGCAGGGTATACGCCTTTATCTTCCGATCCCATAATAATGGCTACCGGCTCTTTCAGATCGCAGTCGTACAATTTGATGTCGGTTTCCATTTCACTCGCCAGTACTTTAATACCGTTGAGGTGCAGGGTATCAATGGCTTTATTCAGGCTGTTAACGCGGCAAACGGAAATCTTTTCCAGGGCGCCTGCGGAGGATTTTACGGCTTCTTCATTCAGTGCGGCAATACCTTTATCGGGGATAATGATGGCCTGCGCGCCGCAACACACCGCGCTGCGGGCAATGGCGCCTATATTACGTACATCTGTAATACCATCCAGGATCAGGAACAGGGGTGTTTCTCCCTGGTCTATCACATGAGATATTACATCCTGTAAATCCAGGTAGGTAACATTCCCCGCAATGCCTACCACTCCCTGGTGGTTGGCCTGGGTAAGCCCGTTGAGCTTTTCTACCGGTACATAGTTGACCGGAATATTATTCGCCAGGGCCATTTCCCGTATTTGCGGGATGATTTCGCCCGTGGCAGTGCGCAGCATAAAAATGCGCTCAATGGACTTGCCGGAGCTCAAAGCCTCCAGCATCGGCTGCCGGCCAATAATCATGGTAGATTGCTTTGGCCGCTGCGTTGCATATTTTTTAGGGCCGCTTTGCCCTTCTCTTCTTTCACCCTTGAAAGCGTTAAATTTCCTTTCCATGTGCTGCAAAGGTAACGCGTTTATTTGTTTAATAAGCCTTCATAGCCCATGAGCTTCACTTTTTGTATAGCCGCTACCGATAAGGAATCAGTGATTTCAAAATCTTTTACCATACGATAGGCTTCTTCAAAAGGCACTTTTTTAACAAATAACTGCTCCGTATCTTCCGGTTCCGCCTCCCGCTGCTCCAGCCCTCTGGCCAGAAATACCACTCCCTCTTCGTCAGAAACGGAGTTGGACAGGTCCATTCTCGTAATGACTTCCCAATGTGTGGCCACCAGCCCGGTTTCTTCCAGCAATTCCCTTTTGGCACTGTCCAGCGGATCTTCTCCCAATGGGCCGCCGCCTTCCGGGATTTCCCAGCTAAACCGCTGCAATGGGAAACGATACTGCCCTACCAGGTAAATATTCATCTCCTCATCCAGTGCTACCACCCCTATGGCCTGGTTTTTAAAATGTACCACGCCATAAATGCCGGCACCACCCACAGGATTCAGTCCTTCATGATGCCATACGCTGATCCAGTTATTATCGTATCTCGTTTCCCTGGAATGAATGGTCCAGGGGTTCTTCGTTGTGTCCATATAGAATAAAATTACGAATTAAGAATTACGAATAACAGATTTGTGGGTAGATAGCCAAATGTTAATCATCTGCTGTTGTCTATCCACAAATCTGTCATTCGTAATTTCTAATTCGTAATTCCTTTAGAGTGACTTATAATAGTAATAAGAATTTGTATCCTTTATGAACCCTTCTTTTTCATAAAGTGCCTGTGCAATTGTGTTGGCAATATAGGTCTGCAACATCAGCCAGGCGGCGCCCGTTTTTTTGCCGTGTGCGGTAGCAGCATCTATCAGGGCTTTGCCGGCACCTTTACCACGATGTTCTTCCAGCACATATAAATCATTCAATAACCAACCTCTTTTCATACCCAAAGAAGTAAATATCGGGTACAGTTGTGTGAAGCCGACAATTTCATCTCCTTCCAGCACCACGAATATTTCGCTGTCTTTTTTTTCAATTCTTTCGGTAATAAAAGCGAGTGCTCCCTTGAAATCCGGGGCCTGATCGTAATAACTGCGGTAAGCCTCAAACAATACCGCCACTTCATTGGTATGTAACTCCGTTGCCTGAATAACTTCCATAAGATAATATTTTATTGAATGCCTGCTCAATTTAACTCATTTCCCCAACAAAAGAAAAGATGCTCTGTCCGGTGAAAACCGGGGTGAACATCTGACTATTAACTTCTACCTTAAAAAATATAGCTATTACTATTTTGTAGTCATGGCAAGACTTTTCTTATTCTTATTGATGGCATTATTTACCAGGTATACGCCGCCGATGGTGATCAATGAACAGATCCCTGTCAGCCACGTAAGTTGCTCATGTAAAATCAACCAGCCCAGCAACACCGCTACCACGGGATTGATGTAAGCATAGATGGATACCTGCGCCGGCGGCAGATTGTTCAGCGCAAATACATAGGCAGAATAGGAAAATACGGATCCTACCAATACCAGGTACAGCAGGCTTTCCCACAGCTCTGTCGTGAACGTACTTACTTCTATATGTTGTCCCAGGAAGAAAGTAGCTACTATCAACATAATGATGCCGCTAAAAAACATCTGGAAGCCGGCACCATACAGGTAATTTACGCCCAGCGCCCATTTGGCAGTAAGTACGGAGCCCAGTGCCCAGAATATACAGGACCCAAAGGCGATGAGGATACCAAACTGGAAATCCGGATTCATCAGGCTGGACAGATAATTATAAAAGATGCCCGCCACGCCGCCAAAGCCAAGGATCATTCCAATGATCAGCTGTAAGCTGAGCCGCGTACGCTGCACCAGGAAATAGCTGGCAATGGTGATCCAGATAGGAATGGTGGCTGCAATGATCGCCCCTAATCCGCTGGGAATATATTTCATGGCCCAGGTGAGTAAACCATTACCGCCACAAAGCATCAGCGTGCCTATGATAAACAACTTCGACAACACCATCTTCTCCGGTAACTTATATCCCTTCAGTAAAAAGAAGCCTGTAATTAAAAATCCGGCTGCTCCCTGTCTTATGCCTGCCAGCATCACGCCATGCATGTGCCTCACCCCTACACTGGAAGCCAGATAAGTGGTTCCCCAGAAAATACTTACAATGGCAAGCGCGATGTAAGCATTTTTATTTTGTTTACGCATAAGTATATTTATTCACTATTTTTTCTGCGAGCACTTTCATGGCGTCATACACCATGGTTACATCTTTCCCGCTGGTTCTCCAGTTTACCAGCGCAGCGCGTATGGCTTGCCGCCCATCGTATACCGTAGCCGTCATACACACTACCCCGGATGCATTCAGGATCTCCAGGTACTCTTCCACTGCCGCTGCTTCTTCTGCTGCGGCTACATTCAGGGTAAAACAAACTACACAGAGTCTTACCGGCGCCAGTAGCACAAAATTCGGATCATCGCTGAGCAAAGTCCCCAGCTGTCTGGCCAGCGTAATATTATTTTCTACCATCCAGCGGTAGCCTTCTTTGCCGTAGGCCATCAATGAAAACCATGCCGGTAAGGCGCGCTGCCGCCGCGAGTTTTCAGGAATGTGGTTAATGAAGTTGAATTGTGCCGCCGGGTCACCGAGATAGGCAGCACCGGCATTCTGAAATACCATCGTTTGCAATTGCGGATGCCGGCAAAAAATCATCGCAGCATCGTAGGGAACATTCAACCACTTATGTGCATCAATGGTGATACTGTCTGCCTGCTCCCATCCATTCAACAAATGTTTCCATTGATCACTGCAAGCGGCAAAGCCACCAAAAGCAGCATCCACATGCAACCAGAAGCCATACTCATCACGCAGCTTCACCAACTCGGCGATGTCGTCAAAATCTACCGTATTCACCGTGCCGGCATTGGCTACATAAATAAAAGGGCCCTTGTTCTCCTGCAAATACTTTTTTAATGCCGGTATGTCCACACATTCGCGAGACTCGGGCACGGCTATACGTACCAGGTTATTCCGTCCCAATCCCAGCATAGACATGGCCTTGCTGATACTGGAATGCGGGGTACCGGACAATACTTTCAATCCGGATAATGCCGCCATACCATCAGCTGCAATATCCACCCCCAGCTGTTGTCCCAGCCACTGCCGGCCCACAGCAAGTCCAGTAAAGTTGGACATAGTGGCGCCGGTAACAAAGCAGCCCAGGAACTCATCCGGCAATCCAAACAATTCTTTTAATAAAGCAATGGTTTCCGTTTCTATGTAAAAAGCAACTGAACTTTTATCTGATGAATTCAAATCCATAGCAGAAGTCAGCCAATCCCCCATCAGGGAAGCAGGCGTTACTCCTCCTGTTACAAAGCCCCAGTAACGTGGCCCCGCAGCAGCGGTAATACCATGACCATACCGTTGCCGGAACATTTCCAATGCAGCGCCCCCACCGATTCCCGCATCAGGAATCGACACCTCACAATTAATCTCTACCTGTTTATCAGCTGCCAGCTTATCTATAGAGGATAAAAACCTACTGCTAAAGTCTTTGGTTAACTGTAATAGCTGATCTGTATGTTTCAGATCGTCCTGCAATTTCAAATCCATGGTTACACGATGTTGATATGTTATCGATTGTAATTCAGGGTCAAAATTGAGACAATTATTGGTGTTAAAACAGATGCAGTTTTGTAAATTTTGAGGATATCAGATTGGGGACATTTTTCTGACGTGGAAAAAACAGTACGACTAGAGCAACCCGGTGAACAAGTCTACTCTTTCATGTTCTATCAGCCAGCGTTTACGCCAGATACCGCCGGCATAGCCGGTCAGCGTGCCATTGGCGCCTATCACCCGGTGACAGGGCACAATGATAGCCAGCCTGTTTTTTCCATTGGTGGTACCTACCGCACGAATACTTTTAGGATTATGAATCCGGCGGGCCAGCTGCTGATAAGAAATCGTTTGTCCGAATGGAATAGCTAACAGCTGTTGCCACACAGACTGCTGAAATTCGGTGCCTTCCTGTGAAAGCGGGAGGTCAAATACTTTACGGTCGCCAGCAAAGTATTCATACAGCTGCTGTGCACAATCGAGCAATAATGCAGGTGCCTGCGGAAAATCAACCGCCGGCTCCTCCGTGAAAGATACCGCATTAATAAATTGAGCAGTTCCGCTGATTAATAGCGGACCAACGGGGGTGTCTATACGTAGATGATATACTCCTTCTTCCATGCTAATAATCTATTGGGGTAATAAAGACCTCCACAAATAAAAAGTGGCATATGCCGCATGCTCCTTCCATGGCCGGGTGTATTCCTGTAATGCAGTCATGGAAGGTTTGCTTTCCAAATCTAATCTATTTTTTATAGCATTCTGCAAACCAACATCTTCCAACAGCACAGATTGTGGGAAACGACGGTATTTCATCAGCGCATAATTGGCCGACCAATTCCCAATTCCTTTGATGGCTACCAGCCTTTCCAATGCGGCCTCATAACTCATGGCATCCAGCACCGCTTCGGTCAGGTAACCATTTGCCATTTGCTTAGCCGTTTCTACCAGGTACAATGCCTTGCTACGGGAAAACTGCATCGGCGCCAATTCCTCAGGCGCCAAAGCCGCTATCACCGCCGGATGCGGATATAAATAAAAATCAGTATCGTTTACCACGGCATGATAACCAAAGTTGGTAATAAAACGTTGACGGAGTGTATAAGCAAAAGCGAGGTTGATCTGTTGACCTATGATAGGCCAGCTGATAGCTTCAAACAGATCGGGCATCCCTATCAGCCGCAGGCCATGGTATTCCTGCGCCAATCCCTTTAACAGCGGGTCTGTTTCCGTATAATCGTAAAAAGATTGCAGGCTGGCATCCAGGTGCAACCAGTGCGTAATAAATTTCTTAATGGGTTCTTCTGCTACAGCTACTCCCAATGGCGCCAGTACCGTCACTTCCAGGTGATCGGGTTTCCGGCCGGGTGCAATTTCCACCACCACTGGTTCCCCTTCTGATAACAGCATCCGCTGCACTTTTCCATTACGGATATAGTGTAAACATTCCCTGTCTGATCTTCCCAGGAAGCGCAGACACTCCTCAAAAGAAAAGTGCTGCGCCTCACGAATGGGAATTAATATTTTCTGCAAAGCCATACACAAAATTAAGCAATGCAAATCGGAGACAACTGCGATTTCTTGCTGTTTTTTGTCTTGCCCGCAATTATCCTATCGGCTGAGCCCTCGATGTAATGGCGATCCGGTTCCACGCATTGATCATCACAATGGCGAGTGTAATTTGTGCTACTTCTTCCGGTGTAAATACTGCCAGCGCAGCATTGTATACATCATCCGGTACATGGGTGGTGCTCACCAGTGTTACCGATTCAGTGAGGGCCAGCGCTGCACGTTCTTTGTCGGTATAGTAAGGCGCTTCATGCCAGGCATTCAACCCATAAATGCGTTGCTCGGTTTCCCCCATTTTGCGGGCATCTTTGGTGTGCATGTTCAAACAAAAAGCACAACCGTTGATCTGGGAGGCACGGATTTTTATGAGTTCAGATAACGTCTTATCGAGACCAATAGAATTAATAAAATCCTGTAACCCCAATAAGGCTTTCAACGCTCCCGGTACGAGCTTGTAAATGTCCATTCTTGCTTCCATAATAGTAGGTGTTTATTAAGTGAATGTTTTAATAGAAAAATTGTTCGCGGATGATCTTACCATCTTTTACATGATACACACATAGTTCGTTTCTCGTTCGCCGGCCGATGTTGACGATGGTAACATCCATCAGCAGCTGCAGCGCAAAATAGTCGTCTGCTACTATGGGCTCCGATATTTCCAGCAGATGCCGCTCCAGGATATTGTCCAGGAACAGCTGTTCTTTAGCCATGATAGCTGGCAGTCCTGTGGTAATACGGCCGTCGGGTTCTATGTTTACCGCATCCTCATGAAAAAGAGTGGCCTGCGCCTCCGGAAATTTCCACTCCCGGCAAAGTTGAGCCAATGTATAAGCGATCCGTTTAACAACTGTCATGATAGTGATTTGTGGATACAAAATAACAGCAAAAAACACCACCAAAACAGATACAGAATTATGAATATTAAAGCATAACAGATTACCTTTAGGGAGATGAAAAAGAATAACGGGTTTATATACCTGAAACTGGCGGAAAAAATTCAGCAAATGATCAGCGGCGGCGTATATACCGTAGGTGACAAGCTTCCTTCTGTGCGGTCGTTACACCAGGAACACGGTATCAGCATCAGTACTGCGTTACAGGTATACACCCACCTGGAAAAAAAGGGCTGGGTGGAAGCAAGAGAAAAATCAGGATACTTTGTTCATTATGCACATAATATCCGGCCAAAACTACCACCGGTATCAGATCCGCTGCCCAAGGCGGGCAAAGTACAGATCAACGAAAAGCTGGCCATGTTCCGGAAAACAAGCCAGTCGCAGAAAACCATTTCATTGATAGGCGCCTCCCCGGATACCTCCCTGCTGCCTTCTGTGAAGCTAAAGAAAGCGCTCCAGCTCTGTGCCCGCGAGCTCGATACTTCGTATATCCCTTATGGTGATATCACCGGCCACGAGCCTTTCCGGCGCCACATAGCCAGACACTGTCTCAACTGGGGACGTGCAGTATCTCCTAATGAAATCATCGTCACCAATGGCGCTATTGAAGCAGCAGTACTCTGCTTGCGTGCAGTGGCCAAAGCTGGCGATACCATTGCCATAGAATCACCTACCTTTTTCGGCCTGCTGCTGGGCATTGAAAGCCTGGGTATGAAAGCACTGGAAATACCTACCGACCCGGTGACCGGCGTTAGCCTGGATAAACTCGAAGATGCCTTTAAACAAAAGAAAGTACAGGCCTGCCTGTTCGTCACCAACTACAATAATCCCCTGGGCAGCTGTATGCCTGATAACAATAAAGAACAACTGGCAAAACTATTACAGCAATACCAGGTACCCTTAATAGAAGACGATGTATATGGAGATCTGCATTTTGCGCCGGAACGGCCCAGAACAGTTAAATCGTATGATGAAGAAGGACTGGTGCTGTATTGTTCTTCCTGGTCCAAATCCATTGCTGCCGGTTTGCGCATTGGCTGGGTGATTGGAGGACGCTACCATGAAAAAATTGCGCAACTTAAATTCATGACCTCCGCCAGCACAGGCTTGTTACCACAACTGGTGCTGACAAAATTCCTGGATCAGCAACGACTGGATCTTCATCTTAAATCACTGCGACAGGCACTCAACATGCAAACCATGCAGATCACGAAGGCCATACAGGAATATTTTCCGGGAGAGACACAACTGACCCGCCCCAACGGAGGCATCAGTTTATGGGTCGTGCTACCCCCTAAAGTCAATACCTGGCAGCTCCATGAAGCAGCGGTGTCACAAGGCATTACCTTCACACCCGGCTCCCTGTTTTCCAGCCAGGACCGGTATCATAACTGTATCCGGCTTACTAATTCCAACCCCTGGAATGATGACCAGGAATGGGCAGTTCAGACACTCGGTCGCCTTATTGGCAAACAGCTAAAATGACTTCTCCCGAAAAAAAATAAAATAAAAACAGATGCCAAATTTGTACTTTTGACCAGATCAGATTTGCATTGCCATGATAAAAACCGCCGATCACCTGTACCTGCAGGTAGCTGATAACATAGAACAGCTCATAGAAAAAGATGTGATGAAAATAGGGGAAAAACTACCTTCTGTGCGCATGCTCAGCAAGCAGCAGGGGATCAGTTTAACCACCGCTTTCCAGGCATATTATCACCTGGAATCAAAGGGCCTCATTGAATCCAGACCTAAGTCCGGCTATTATATCCGATTCGCCTCCCGGCGCATGCCCGCTATGCCCAATACCTGCGCACCGGTAAAAAAAGCCAGTGAAGCAACGGTGAGTGATATGGTGATGGAAGTATTCAGTCACCACAGAAACCCCAACATCCTGAATTTTTCTGTGGCTACTCCACCGCCAGAGCTGCTGCCTGCCGCTAAAATGGCGAAAGCCGTGGTACATGCACTCCGCAACCTGCCCAATAACGGGATCGGCTATGAAGAGTTGCAGGGCAATGCGCTGTTACGCGGCCAAATTGCGCGGATGTCATTAGCCTGGGGCGGCGCTTTTACAGCAGATGATGTGGTAACAACCAGCGGTTGTATGGATGCACTCACTTTGTGCCTCACGGCCGTTACACAACCCGGCGATACCATTGCGATCGAAAGTCCCGCTTATTACGGCTCCATGCAGCTGGCGGAAAGCCTGGGGCTGAGAGTGCTGGAAGTGCCTACTCACCCTATTTATGGAGTAGACCTCGAGTACCTCGACAAAGCCATTCCCCGTCATAAAATCAAAGCCTGCCTTTTTGTAACCAACTACAACAACCCGCTGGGTTCCTGTATGCCAGACAAAAATAAAAAGGTGCTGGTAGACATGATGGTGAAATACGATATTGCCCTGATAGAAGATGATATATACGGAGACCTTTATTTCTCCAAACAACGTCCTGCCAACTGCAAAACATTTGATAAATACGGGCATGTATTACTCTGCAATTCTTTTTCCAAATCACTGGCGCCGGGCTATCGCGTAGGATGGACGATGCCTGGAAAATACAAGGAAAAGGTATTGCTGATGAAACAAAATCACTCCATTGCATGTGCTTCGCTGCCACAGGCGGCGGTAGGACATTTCCTGGAAATTGGCCGCTACGAATTTCACCTGCGCAATTTGCGGAAAATGCTGCATACCCAATGTTTACGGTACTCTCAGGCGATCAACGAATATTTTCCGGAAGGTACCCGCATCTCCAGACCGCAGGGAGGTTGTGTACTGTGGATAGAGCTGGACGAATCCATCAATACATTTGAATTGTTCCAGCAGGCCCTGAAACATAAGATCAGCTTCTGTCCCGGCAGAATTTTTTCGCTACAGAACAAATACAATAACTGTTTACGTATCAGTTTTGGTAATGCCTGGAGCAAACAGGTAGATGATGGATTAAAAACATTGGGGAAACTGATCAAAAAAATGAGTGCATAAAATAAAAGGACCGGAATATGATTATTCCGGCCGCTGCTTTACCTACAACTTATATTTTATGTTTTAAAAAGTTGCTGCCAGATACCTGTATAGCAAGCGGCATCCGGCAGGCAACCAATGGGATTAACATCCTAAACAACCGTTAACTGTAAATCAACAAAGAAATTCTTTTTGAGGTCCTTGCTGCTGGTGCAGCATTTACACAATGCTGCACACGGCAACGCCCAGGATCATTTATCAACCAATCAACGGATGTACCATAAGTCCACCGTCTACATTATATTCTCCGCCTGTAATAAATGAGGCTTCATCGGAAGCCAGGAAGGTGACCATGTTGGCGATATCTTCCGCTTTGCCTAACCGGCCTAAGGGAGTGATATTGCCCAGATGTGTTTTAAAAACATCCGGCATACCTACCTTTTCCAGTAACGGCGTGGCGATGATGCCAGGGTTCACGGTGTTTACCCGTATTTTCCGGCTGGCCAGCTCTCTCGATAAAGTTCTGCCCAATGAATTCAATGCTGCTTTGCTGGCAGATACTACGGCTGCATTTGGCGTGCCTGAATAAGCATTCAGGGCCGACAGCAGCGTAATAGAACCTCCATCGTTAATGAGCGGTAATAAGTGCTGTATGGTGAAAAAGGCGCCTTTGAAATTAACGTTCATTAATTCATCGTATAAGTCTGTTGTAACCGTTTCAAACGGTGCCAGTTTCGCCACACCCGCATTTATAAACAAGGCATCAATTTTTCCAAAACGTCCCTGTATATATTCCGCTAACCGCTTCGCATCATTCAAATCCGACTGATCTGCCTTAAAACCTTCTGCAGGGTGCCCGAGTGCATGTACGGCATCCCGTACTGCATCAGGATTACGACCTGTTATCAATACCTTTGCTCCCTTTGCTAAAAAAGATGTGGCTGTTGCGAAACCTATACCGCTGTTACCTCCTGTGATAACAACTATTTTATCCTTCAATGATGACATGAATAATCTGTTTTGAGAAATTAGGCGATTAATGGATGTACGCTAAGGCCGCCATCTACATTGTATTCTGCGCCGGTGATAAAAGAGGCATCGTCTGACGCCAGGAAGGATACCAGTTTGGCGATTTCCTCAGGACGACCAATTCTGCCTACTGGTAACTTTTGTGCCAGGTGTTCTGCATTAATGGCCTCTTTTGGCACCCCTGCTTTTTCCAGGATAGGTGTATCTACCGGTCCGGGATTTACTATATTCACCCTGATCTTTCTGCCGGATAATTCTCTAGATAAAGTACGGCCCAGTGAGTTCAAACCCGCTTTGCTCGCGCTGTACACCGCTGCTCCCGGCATACCGGAATGTGCGTTTACAGATGATAAAAGGATAATGGTGCCTCCATCGTTAATTAACGGGAGTAAGTGCTGTACCGTAAAAAATGCGCCCTTCAGATTAATGTCCATTATCCTGTCGAAGTCTGCTTCAGTTACATCTGCCACATTCGCAAATGCACCAATACCAGCGTTTACAAACAGGATATCTATCTTACCATAACGGTCACGCACATACTCCGCCAATTTTTTTGAGTCTTCTATCTTTCCCTGGTCCGCAATAAAACTATCTACGTCCTTTCCAAGTGTAGCCACTGCCTGCTGTATGGCATCCGGCTTACGCCCTGTGATTAATACCTTTGCGCCTTTCGCCAAAAAATCTGCTGCTGTTGCATATCCTATACCGCTGTTACCGCCCGTGATGACAGCGGTTTTGTGTTGTAATAGTTCCATCCTATTGATTTATTTAAGTTTATCAATGTAATAACTCCAAAAAAAAGAGAAAATCTTCTCTATCAATTCATTAATTTAAACATTTCAATGTATTAACCTATAAAAAAAGCCGTTGGTAAACCCGCCCGGTAGTCCCTCAGCTTAATTGTAAAAAGAACATCGACAATTGCTTCATCATCTCTTTATTGAGCGTTAATTCCACAATTCTGCCATTTTTTGAAGAATTCAGCACACCACTTTCAACCAGGATCTTCACATGGTGCGATACAGTGGGTTGCGATAAACACGTAAACTCACATACATCACCACAAATCAGCTTGCCCTTCTTAACAACCTCCATTAAAATAGATAATCGGTGCTTGTCGGCGATGGCATTTGCTGCTTTTTCTATAACTGCTAAATCCATAGAACAAAAGTAATACTATTTTCCAAATATCGAAATATTTCAATGAATTTTTTTTTGAAGCTCGCTTTTTCGCCCCTCTTTCCGGTAAGCCAACGGCGTTACCCCGTAATATTTCTTAAACAAACGGCTTAGGTGGCTTTCATCCGTAAACCCCGGCTCATCGGCGATTTCCCCAATGGTAAGGTCGCTGTAAGACACCCGTAACTGCACCAGGCCCAGCTTATAATAAATAATGAACTGCTGCCGGCTCTCCCCCGGCTGCTTTTTAAAGAACTCCCCGATATAGTTCTGGGAAAGATTGAATTTTGACGAAAGGACCTCCTCCCTCAGCATCTCCCGTTCTCCGACATATTCCCGGTAATAATTCAAAAGGCGTGTACAAATTCCGGGCTTCCATAACCTGCAAAATTACAGTAATCCCCCCGGATTATACCTGTTGCGTCCCATTCACCACCAATAACTTTGTACCATAAAAAATATACAGATGAAATTACTGGAATCAATTAGCGCAGCATCACTACCTCTTGCCAACAGAGTAGTGATGGCGCCTATGAGCAGAAGAAGAGCTACCAACGGTGTGCCACATGATATTGTAGCAACTTATTACAGTCAACGTGCCAGTGCAGGACTGGTGATTGCAGAAAGCACCGTGATCAGTGCCAATGGTATGGGATACGCCGATCTGCCAGCCATCTACAATGATGCACAAATAGCCGGATGGAAAAAAGTAACGGATGCAGTACATGCAAAAAACGGAAAAATATTTCTGCAGCTGGTACATTGCGGTAGATTGGGTCACCCGCTCAATCTCCCTGGTGGTGGCCCATTGGTGGCTCCCTCCGCAGTAACAGCAACAGGCAGTGTAGACACCGCGCAGGGACCGCAGCTCATGCCAACGCCGGAAGCGATGAGCACTGCTGCTGTGGAAGAAATGATTGCATTACATGTACAGGCCACAAAAAATGCGTTGACAGCAGGCTTCGATGGTGTTGAAATACACGCCGCGCATGGTTATCTTATTGAACAGTTTATGCATCCACTTACCAACCAACGTTTTGATAAATATGGCGGCAGTATAGAAAAGCGTAGCCGCTTTGTATTAGACATCGTAAAAGGCTGCATAGAAGTCGCTGGCCCCGACCGGGTAGGCATCCGTTTTTCTCCTTTTGCGGCATTGAATGGCCTGACATTATATAAAGAAGAAATTGCCACACATCTGTACCTGACCTCAAAACTAAACAGCATGGATATACGATATATTCATCTCTCTGATCAGTCAACAAATGGCAGTGTACCTATCCCCGGAAATTACATCAGTTTGGTACGACAACAGTTTAATAATTGGTTAATTTTAGGTGGTGGTTTCACCGCCGACCGCGCAGAAAAAACACTGCAACGCAACGAAGCAGATCTTATTGCATTCGGAAGGCCATTTATCTCCAATCCTGATCTGGTGGAGCGTTTCAGAGATCAATATCCATTAGCCGCGGCAGACAAAAGTACTTTCTATGAAGGTGGCCCCTCCGGACTCATTGACTATCCCTTCATGACGACTTTACAATAGTTGTACTCCGCATATTTTTATATTATCTTTATAGCTTACATGTGTTGGACAGCCAACAGCCGTATAATCAAATATGCCAAACAAACTATTGCTATGAAAGCCATGAAAAATCAACTTTTATTACCTATCGCGCTTTTTACTTTCGCGGCCTGCCATGAAAGTAAAATACCGGAAGAAAAAATGGAGACTGCCGCTGCGCCACCACAACCAACCGTATCCGCGGCAGGCGCTGAAAAAATTTCGCATCCTTGCGCTATTCTTTATTCACCTGATAGTGCCCAACTGGCAAAACTAAAAAAAGAAAACGGGGAAGAAGCTTTTTTTACCATCGCCGATGACAACTCCAACTACATGGCCGATGCACGTATTTTCCTGGAAGGGAAAGGTGTAAAAATAATGGAACCTACCGGCGGCAAAATGCACTTTCTGTCTAAAACCGGCAATGCTACCACCATTGACTTAAGCGATCCTAAATATAACTGGGAAGCATGGATATATGATGGTAACAAACTCAGTAAAATAGATTTGACGGATATCGAAAATGAGTATAAAAAATATATGAGGTAAGCTTTTAGCCATTAGCTGTTAGCTGTTAGTAAATGCAGCGGAGATTATCATTTGTTGATCTTTGCTGCATTTACTAACAGCTAACAGCTAATGGCTAAAAGCTTACCGCCTCCGGCGGTTTGCCTGAAAATATAAATCGGTGATCTTTATTGGTAACACTTACCAGCTTCTCCTTTGATATCAAAAATGCTTCGCGGTTAAATTGTAACCTGCCTAATCCTTCTCCCGGTGCAATGTGCAGCTTGTTCACATCCGGCGGCAATGGATAATCAAAAAATGCCGTATCATACATACTGTGCAATATATTCAAATGCCGGTAAGAAGGTTGATCCAGCAACACCTCAAATCCATCCTTGGTTTCTTTCACTGCTGGCATCGCGTCCATAGCGGGATGCGCAGAAAAATCAAAAACAAGATAAGGTACATGCTGATAGTTAAATGCAAACACCAGCAATATTTTCCCGGACGCCACCTTGGTATCCTGCGATGCCTGAATAATATATTTCGGCGCCGGTTTATCTGAAGTCAGATAAAGCGTATCGTGCTCCTGTTGCCAGGTACCTTTTGTAAACTGGTCCACCGCGCCATAGCTGATAGAATAAATAAAGCGGTGATTCTCAAACAAACAAAACTCTTCTGCTACTTCCATCTGGTTGGCACTATAGCAGCCGATGGTTAAGGTATTGCTTTTACTCATATCAACATTTTGTGCAAAGATCCGCACTGCCGGTAATAGCAGCAATGCCAGCAGCAACAGGTTGCCATATGCCATGTATGTTTTACCGCGCATCATTTTGCAGTTGCGATTTACTATACTCCCGTGTAAAATCATCTGCACGGAAAAGCTTGGATACCCATGCCTGCGACACATTATCAGACACCGATACTGATTTCGGGAATGGCGTTACTACATCATACCACCAGCTATTGATGATATATGTGGAACTATCAACCTGGAAAGGACCTTTAATTTCATTCCCATTCCAGATGATAACACGCTTAGGAATATTATCCGGCCCCTTGTCTGCCGCATAAGACTGGGTCCACAACACATATTTTGCGCCCAGTGGATTGATCAGTCCTCCTTTTCCAGGTTGATTGTCTTTAATCGTAAACGGCATGGGCATACCGTTACCAACCGCCACCTCGTGATTGCCGGGTTTAATCTTTACTCTCCGGTATTCATGCGGCGCAAGCTCCAGCTTAATATTCCCATCTAATACAACTTTCAGTGGCTCATTAGTGGGATTGTCGATGTAATATTTTTTCCCGGTATCAAATACATCACAGGCACATAAGGATGCTGCTAGCAAAATAGCCAGGAGGGCTATCTTTCTGTATTTATGCTTCATGCTATTCTTGTTTTAACCGCAGCTTGCGAAGAAACTGCTTGATGCCGGCAATGAGTGCAACTGCACCTATCACTGCTATCACAGCCGGAAACAGCCAGGTACCAGCCATATCGTAGCAAAGTTTTTCAATACTGGTCATTCGCATACTGCCACCACTCGCCTCCCAGGCTACCATTTCCCGGTAGCGCATAATCGCAAAGGTAAAAAGTGCGCCACTGATAATGATCGTCCATATCAGCGTGGGCCAGGGGCTTTTAGACATGCTGTTAACGTATTCATAATCGCTGTCATGATGCGTTACTTTTTTCCGGGGTTGTTGTTCTTGTTCCATCAGGTATGTTTATTTATCAGGTCGAACAATTTTGGAGATCCTGCCGGGTGAATCATCTTCCTTATGCGGTACTATGGAAAAGAAATTATACTGCTTCAGGCTTTGAAGAGAAATGGTGACAGGTGTTTCACTGAACGAAGTCGTTTCTTTTTTCAGATCATTCCAGAAGCCGGATTCAAATTCGTTGATAAAGTGGTCGGGGGTACTCACCCTGCTGGCATTGCCCTGCACGAGAACGATGTTATCGCCATCTATTTTAATGACTTTAAACAGTGCATACACATTATTGGTAGTAGTGGCGCTGTTTTCATTGCGTACCAGGGTACCACCCGTGCTGGCGTAAAAAATATCACCGGGGTGCGGGTCGGCTACGTAAGTTGCCAACTCTTTGTCGCTGGTCGACTTTCTATGTTTGGCGAACTGGGCAACCACCGCCAGCACAAGAATGAAAGCTGGAATCACGATCATACCTCTCCACATGCGAAGGGGTGTTTTGGTCGTTGCCTTCAACTCTTTATATTTCGCTGTAATTTCGGGCGTCCACTTGGCTGCCGGGATTCTTTCTCCGTTATCACAAAATGCTACACCATATTTCAGAGAAGGCATCATAGGTCCTACAAACCATACGTATCGCTGCAATACAGCGATGGTAACACCATCGCCGCCACTATTGGGTAAAGGGCATGCTAATCCCGGATAATGTTTTCGGGTATGTTCTACGGATCTGATCTGGTAAACAATAAACATAAGTGTGCGGGTTTGTTTGTTACGGTTTTTCTATATAGTTCCACCCGGTAAGGCTACATTACATTCAAGGCCGGGCTTAAAGGGTACTACCAATCAATTGCAATATTCAGGAATTGTTAACGAACCAGCAACTATTCCCCCATCATTTTTTTAATAGGCATATGCATCCCATACTGCCTTAGCTACTTTTGCAATGGTAGCATCCCGTTCCTGCTCAGTAGCTTCGGCGTCTGACACAAATACGGTAATGGCTATATGATTTCCATTCGGCAGGGTAATAATGCCCACATCATTGTGTGCGGCTGTCTGCCCATTGATTGTCCAGGCTGTACCGGTTTTATGTGCCACCACGGTACCGGCGGGTAATAATCCTTTCAGTCTTTTAGCGCCGGGGCCGGAAGTCGTCATCAGGTGCAGTAAATAGTTCCTGCTGCTGTCTGACAATACCGGTGTGCTGTAAAACTTCTCTAATAGCTGCGTCATGGCCATTGGTGTGCACCAGTTTTTATACTGTACCATCGGCAGCTCCTTTTGTACCTGCGCTTCTTCTGTAGTAGCGATATTGATCTGTTTTACACCCAATCCGTGAATATATCCGTTGACCTTTGCCGGACCTCCCAGTAACTTAAAAAAGATATCACAGGCACTGCCATCGCTTTCACAGATGTTATATTCCAACAGCTCTTTGATGGTTAATGTGACGTTACCTTCCGGATATTTTTCCCGGATGGGACTATGCCCGGAAGTAGTCAGGTCTGATTTGAGGATTTTCACGGGTTGATCGAGGCGCATTTTGTGCGCATCTACCTGCTGCAAAATAGCAATGGCTACCGGGAACTTGTACACACTCTGCATCGGAAACCGTTCATCGCGGTTAAACGATATCGTATCTTTTGTTCCCAGTACCCGGGCGTATACCCCAACCTTTCCTGATATATTTCCGGCAATAGTGGCAATTTGTTGCCGGAGGGATTGCTGTGCGGAAGCCGCAGGAAGAAAACCACCAAAACAAGCCACCATGGCCCATGTAAATATTGAATTCCTTTTCATCATATGGTCATTAATAAATATATACTCCCTAATATAAAGCATAATTCAGCAGTCGACTTCAATTTTACATTTAGAATTTCATCTTCTTAATATTATTTTAGGCTCCAAATACAGACGAAATTGAGCAAACCGATACTTGTTATAAAATTTGGGACGGCATCCATCACCCATCAGAACGGTGACCTGGATGAAACGGTGATTGCCGGCATTGCACGGCAGGTGGCAGCTTTACATGCAGATCATCATATTGTGTTGGTATCATCCGGAGCAGTAGCTGCCGGGAAACAGTTTTTGCGCCATTACAATGGCACCATCAGCGAGCGTAAAGCCGCTGCAGCTGTGGGTAATCCGCTGCTACTGAATAAATACAGCCGTTACTTTGCACCCTATAATATTGCCGTGGCACAGAGTCTGTGCGAACGACAGCACTTTTCCGACCGGGACCAGTTCCTCCAGCTAAAGCGCACCTATGAAGAGTTGTGGGCCAGCAATATCATTCCTATTGCCAACGAAAACGATGTGGTGAGCAGCCTGGAGCTCAAGTTCTCCGACAACGATGAACTGGCCACCCTCATTGCAGTAGGCTTTGGCGCCTCCCTGTTGTTGTTCAGCACCTCCGTAGCGGGTGTATTGGACAGATCCGGCCAGGTAGTACCACAGATAGATGTGATTGACAAAGCAGCCCTGGGCTTGGCCGATAAAGAAAAATCCAGTCTTGGCCTGGGTGGCATGGTCTCCAAGCTCACCTTTGCCCGCCTGGCCACCAGGATGGGTATCAGGGTAGTGATATTTGGTATCCGTACGGAAGATGGTATACTCAATGCCATTGCAGGCAAAACAGGTACCTTATGCCTCCCGCAGCCCTGCAGCATGCCTGCCCGCAAGAAATGGCTGGCCAGTGGCAGCCTCGTAACCGGCAGAATACAAATAGATGCCGGTGCACAGCAAGCCCTGGAAAAGCGACATAGCCTGCTGGCTGTAGGCGTGCAATCCGTACTCGAAAAATTTGAATGCGGGGAAGTCATAGAAATCGTGAATGAAGATAATATCGCCATCGCCGTAGGCAGAGCGAAAATATCTTCTGATGTACTCGATACCAAACACAAAGCACAGAACACCGAAGTGGCCCACGCCGATGATATTGTGCTGCTGTAGTGTATCATGCTCCCCGGGAATTTTTCCCCGGCTTTAAAAAGTAAATAATATCATGGAGACTATACAACCCTTACTGGAAAAGGCGCAACAGGCAGGCGTATCTATACGTACCTTGCCTGATGCACAAAAAGAGGCCCTGCTGCGCCGACTGGCGGCAGTGATCCTGATACAGTCAGAAAACATTACCGCCGAAAACAAAAAAGACCTGGACCGTATGCCGGATGAAGATCCGAAAAAAGACAGGCTCCTGCTCACCGCCGCACGTATCCGTGATCTGGCCTCCAGCCTGGAAGATATTGCAAGCCTGCCGGATCCCGCCAATGTACTGGTCCTGGAAAGGAAGCTGGACAATGGTTTACTGGTACAAAAGAAAACCGTTCCACTCGGCGTAGTAGGGGTGATTTATGAATCGAGACCAAATGTAACCGTAGATGTGGCGGCGCTTTGTATCCGCTCCGGCAACGTTTGTGTGCTGCGCGGTGGCACCGATGCCTTTCATACCAACACCATCCTGGTACAACTGATACAGGAGGTATTAAAGGAGTTTAAGGTAGATGAACATGTGGTGCAACTGCTGCCTACAGACCGTAACCTGGTGACGGAAATGCTGACAGCCGTAAAATATATCGACATCATTATTCCCCGTGGCTCTGAACAACTGATAGAATTTGTACGGGCCAATTCCAGGGTACCGGTGATTGAAACCGGTGCAGGAGTATGTCATACCTACGTGGAAAAAACAGCTGACCTCTCCAAGGCAGCCAACATTGTTACCAATGCCAAAGTATCCCGCCCTTCTGTATGTAATGCGCTGGACACGGTACTGGTAGATGAAGCCGTGGCAGCGGATTTCCTCGCATTGCTGGCGCCACAGCTGCTGCCCTACGCGGTAGACGTATATGCGGACCCGTTAGCCTTTAAACTGCTGCAACAAAATAATTATCCGCATCTTTTTGTTGCGCAACCTGAAGATTTCGGTCGCGAGTTTTTATCCCTTAAATGTTCGGTAAAAATAGTGTCCGGTACATCGGAAGCACTGTCACATATACAAACCTATTCTTCCCGTCACTCAGAGGCGATCATTTCCCGCGATACGGCGGTGAGTGAACGTTTCCTCAACGAAGTAGATGCGGCGGCGGTATACGTGAACGCCTCTACGCGATTCACTGATGGAGGTGTATTTGGCCTGGGCGCAGAAATAGGTATTTCCACCCAGAAACTGCATGCCCGTGGCCCTTTTGCACTCGAGAAACTGGTAACGGAAAAGTGGTTTGTGCATGGCGATGGACAGACACGATGAAGCTGAAAGCAGAAAGCAGAAAGCGATTGTAGCGGATATATAAGCAGGCATTTGTAATTAACTATCCGCCTATATATCCGCTACAATCGCTTTTTGCTTTATGCTTACGCAATAGTAATCTGCTCATTCAAATACACATCCTGAATAGCATTCAGCAAAGCCGCTCCTTCTGCCATAGGGCGCTGGAAGGCTTTACGGCCGGAAATCAGCCCCATGCCACCTGCCCTCTTATTAATAACAGCAGTGCGTACAGCTTCTGCCAGATCAGCATCCCCTTCAGAAGCGCCACCGGAATTAATCAATCCCATACGTCCCATATAACAATTGGCTACCTGGTAGCGGCAAAGGTCAATAGGATTGTCGGAAGTCAGCTCGGTGTAAATGCGTTCATCCAGTTTACCATAGGAAGAGGTACCTGTATTCAGGGCTTTATAGCCACCATTGACTACCGGCAGTTTCTGTTTGATAATATCTGCCTGAATGGTAACGCCGAGGTGGTTGGCCTGCCCTGTAAGATCAGCAGACAAATGATAATCCACATCTTTCTTAAACGCATCATTCCGAAGGTAGCACCAGAGAATGGTTGCCATGCCCAGTTCATGCGCTCTTTCAAATGCCTGGGATACTTCTACGATCTGCCGGTCCGACTGCTCAGAACCGAAATAAATGGTAGCTCCTACTGCCACAGCGCCTATGTTCCAGGCTTCTTCTACTGTACCATACATCACCTGGTCGGCCCGGTTGGGATAGGTGAGCAATTCATTATGATTGAGTTTTACAATAAAGGGAATACGATGCGCATAGTTGCGCGATACAGAAGATAACACGCCAAAAGTGGAAGCCACGGCATTACAACCGCCTTCTACCGCCAGCTTGACAATATTTTCCGGATCGAAATACGCGGGGTATTTCGCGAAAGATGCGCCGGCACTGTGTTCTACACCCTGATCTACCGGTAGTATAGACATGTAGCCAGTACCTGCCAGCCGCCCATGGTTAAACAACTGTCCCAAACTACGCAATACCTGCGGGTTACGACTGGAGGGCTGGTAAATTTTATTCACCGTATCAGGCCCTGGCAGATGCAACAGGTCTTTGCTGATAGTTTTACTTTGATGTTGCAGCAGCGTATCACTTTCTTTTCCTAATAATTCGCTGATTTTTTCCAAGGATAACATAAGCATKACTTTTTTGGTACAACTAATTTAAGGATTTAATACCGCACTGACCGGAACATGAAAAGTTAATATCTTAATAAGGTGTTGGTCCCTTAGGGCGCGGTTTGTCTTCCCGCTCTTCCGTTACCATTTCTGTGCCTTCAAATGCACCACCGGAACCATCATGGATAATGGGCTCTTCTTTTATCACTTCTTCTTTTGTGACCGGCTTTTCTTCGTTGGGTTTAATACTCTTTTCCATAATAACAAATGTAATGATAACTTACAAAACAGTAATTGATGACCGGACGAAAAAATAATCAGAATTTGACTTTCACAATAAATACTATAACTTTGAAAGCAGTGACTATACAATACTATGTCACTAAACTACGAACACCCAAGAAAACAGACAGGCACCCGGCAAGATAACCTCAGAAGATCATTAGTGTTAAAAGGATCAGACATTTAAAGCTATAGCGTAAACCTACAACAATAAGCATCTTTCATTCACGTTTAAAGACCGGCCTGACCTTATCGCTACTAAAACACTGTTACGGAAAATGGATTTATTGAAAAAGATTCCTGGTATTTCACGATTAATTAATGCAGGTACTTCTTATGCAGAAAACAATGAAGAACGAAAAGGCGTTGTCATAGTCAACTGCCTTAGCTTAAGCACGGCTGCACTGGTGTTGTCTATCGGACTCACGTTTGTTTACCTGCTCAAATCAAACCTCATCCTCATTCCTGTAATACTGGAATTCCTGGCCTTTTCCAGTCTTATTTATTTCAACCATATCGGCAAAATAAAACAGGTACGTGTAGCCATATACGTTTTACAGTGTATCTGTGCTACTTACTTCGGTATGATCCTTGGACCCGTTATCGAAATACAATTACTGATTGTTTTCCTGATCATGGCTTCTTACCTGATCACAGACAGTACTCGTATGCGGCGGATCTACCTGGGCGTATCCATTGCCATGCTGGCGTTAACCGAAATCAACTTCTACTATAGCATCATTCCATATATCCACCTGTCTACCAATGTAAGCTTCCTTTTCCGCTGGCTGGCAATGACAGGTATCCTGACGTTAATTCTGCAGGTGATCAATTTTTATGACCTGAAGAACAAATCGTATCAACAGCAACTGGAAAAATCTGATCAGTCCAAATCCATATTTGTAAAACAGATCAGTCATGAAATTCGTACGCCCCTTAACGGTATATTTGGTATTGTACAGTTATTAAAAGAAGATATTGCCCAACATCCGGAAGATGAGCGGCTTAGCACCTATGTCAATGATCTGATAGAAGCCTGTTATGATGCCCGGTTAATTGTAAATAATGTACTTGATCTGGCAGAAATAGAAAGAGGAAAAATGCACAACCTGCATGCAACTTCATTTGAGTTGGAAGCGTTGCTAAACAAAATCATCAACGTACACAAGTATGTAGCGGCCTCCAGGGAGGTGACCATTACACTGGATATTGATCCGGAGTTGCCGGGTGTAATTGTGGGTGACGAAGTGAAGATCAAGCAGATACTGAATAACCTGCTTTCCAATGCCATTAAATTTACAGAAAGAAAAACCACTATCCAGGTAAAAGCGGCAAAGCAACAGAACAAGTGGTTGCTATCAGTGCTGGATAACGGAAAAGGTATCAGCGAAGAAAAGCTGGAAAAAATCTTTGAGCCTTTCGTCAAAACGGAGGACAGGGAAATTGAAAGTACAGGGCTGGGATTGTACATTACCCATCAACTGGCCGAACTGTTGAAAGGCAGTATTTCCGTAAAAAGCAGCCGTAAAAACGGTACGGAGTTTATCTTGTCCCTTCCGTTACAGACGGGTACACTGGTAAAAGAAAAGCCACCGGTAGCCAATGTTGACCTGCATGGACTGAAAGCGCTGGTGATAGAAGATAACCTGATGTCACAAAAGATACTGGTGAAGTTATTGGAGGGCATGGGGGCCAACACCGCAGCGGCACCCGACGGACAAAAAGGATTAGCAATAGCAAAGGATTTTCTGCCGGATATTATTTTTGTAGATGCCAATATGCCGGTAATGAATGGAGATGAAACAATTGTAGGTTTGCGTAAAGATCCACGTTTTTTGAAGACGTTGATTATTGCGGTAACGGCTGATGGGTTTAGCGAGGACGGACAAACAATGATCCGGGCAGGTGCTAATGAGCTTATCCCAAAACCTATTGCTTTTGCGGAAGTAAGGGCTTTGCTGCATAAGCATTTAGCCTCCTACCCGGTAATAGAACATTAATCGTTATCTTTTACTTTATAACGTAGCGTGTCTTTCTCATACCAGGACTTATGTCCTGCTATCAGCATTCCAAGATGATAGATAAAATTCTCCACCATCGGCTTAAAATCGCCGAAATGGGCGGGGAGGTTATCTCTCAGCCGGATAAACTCCGCTACATCCTGATCATGAATAGCAATGGCTTTCATATAAGCCTGCTCCAGTGTTATCTTTTCCTCTGCTTCGATAACAAGTATCAGGTTCATCACATCTTTACCACGCTCTTTTTTTACACTGAAATAATCATTGCACCAGGCAAGGATGCGGCAAACCAATGCGGAAATACGTTGAATATGCGGATGATAAAAAATATCATCCGGCAATGCATCGCCTATCTGCAGTTCCACCAGGTCGATTAACGGATACACCAGTACGGCTTTTTCTCTTATGGCCATGTAATCCGCCACCGACGGATATTGCATGGTTGCTTTATAAGGTGCCTCTAACTGCATTCCTTCGAATCCGCGGTCAATGCTCTCCGTATAACGATTCATCCAGTAATCAGGCATTAATACCAGCATTTCGTTCCGTTGCAGTCTTAACTGGTTAAACAGTTCATTGTCCGATGCTTCCAGCGGATACCCCTTCAAAATAGCCGCAGCACGCTCTCTCAGCGCCTGCAGCTGGCTCATACTGCAATCTTCATAATAATCATCGTTTGACAATCCCCATAACAGAAAACGGCAGATGGGGGTGAGTTGCTGAAAATCTGCCACCGGGTACATGCGTGCACCCATATGTCCTACATTGGTTTCCCAATACTTGTACTTCTTTTGCTTGGTTTGGAAGTCGTAGGGCAAACTACCATACTCATTGGTGAGCCATTCTTTAGTCGCCACCTCTATACGGTCGGCGTGCTCATTTTTGAGGTCGGGGAAGGGATACTTTAATCTCGGAATAGACGAAATGATTGTCGACATAACAATTTGTTTTTAAAAGTGAATAAATAAATGAATAAGTGCGTGTTATCTAATATATAAATTACATCTAAAGCGTCTCGAATGGCTCATATTTTTGTCAATTTTAGCTAACGGATGTGAATAACTCACTATTAACCCAACAGTGATTTGTATATATTTGTCCCCCGGAATGACTAAAAGATTCAATATGACCCAGATCGCTATTATCCGTCACGGCACCACTTCCTGGAATAAAGCAGGCAAACTGCAAGGCCATTCAGACATCCCGCTGGATGAAGAAGGCGTGCAGCAGGCCATAAAACTGGGACAGCGGCTCACCGGCGAAACCTGGGACCTTGTTTACTCCAGTCACCTGATCCGTGCCCGGCAAACAGCTGCGATCATTGCGCAGGAATTAGGAATAGAAACGGTAACAGAAGACAAACGACTGGGCGAAGCAGGTGGCGGTCTCATCGAAGGCACCACCGAAGAAGAACGCGTCAGTAAATGGGGGACCTCCTGGAAACTCCTGGACCTGGGCATGGAAAACAATGCATCAGTAGTAGCACGTGGTCGTTCCTTTATGCAGGATCTGCTGATAGAAAATTCCGGTAAAAAAATACTGCTGATCAGTCACGGCAGCTTTATCCGCCAGTTACTGGATGCCTTGTTACCTGCTATGCATCCTACACCCGCCATGAAAAACACCTCTATCACAAGACTTCAATTCTCCGACGAAAACTGGCATTGCGAACTGTTTAACTGCGTGCGCCACCTCGAATAACACTACGACTTAAAAATTACGGATTGGAAAGAAAATTGTAAACGTGGATATCTACCCACAAATCCGCAATTCGTAATTTGTAATTCGTAATTCGTAATTACCTTTGCCGTTCATGAAGCTATTACTTATAGAAGATGAACCAGCTGTAGTATCTGTGATTACGCGCGGTCTTTCCGAAGCGGGCTACGAAGTGAGCGTGGCGCCGGATGGCAGCAGCGGCCTGCAAATGGCACTCAACAACCCATCATTCAGATTGATTATACTGGACGTAATGCTCCCGGGCATGAACGGTATAGAAGTGTGCCGCTCCCTGCGTCAGGCAAAACAGGAAGTGCCCATACTCATGCTCACCGCACTGGGCACCACAGAAAATATTGTGATGGGACTCGACAGCGGCGCAGATGACTACCTGGTAAAGCCATTTAAACTACAGGAGCTGGAAGCCCGCATCCGCAGCCTGCTACGGAGAAAAACAAATATCGATATACCCGTTACCGTTACATCAGCAGCCGTGCTCACCCTGGCAGATCTGGAACTGGACATGGACACCAAATCCGCCAGCAGACAGGGAAGAAACATTTCTCTCACCGCCACAGAATACCGGCTACTGGAGTTCCTGCTGAGGAATCCGAGGAAAGTACTATCCAGACTGGAAATACTGGAGCAGGTATGGGGCATCGAATTTAATATGAACACCAAAGTAGTGGATGTATATATTAACTATCTCCGGAAAAAAATTAATAAACATAACGCCACAGAACTGATACATACCGTAGTGGGACTGGGCTACATGATCCGGGAAAATAAGACCGATGAAGATACGCACTAAGATATTAATGGTATTTGCAGGTTTAACCATCTCCACTATCCTCATTATGAGTATACTGGTATACTATTTTGCCAACCAGCACTCCTTCGAGGATTTCTACAAACGCCTGGAAATACGTGCCTATCTTACTGCCAAAGCTACACTCCCCTATTACGAATCTGACTCCGTTATCTACAATGAAATACGGGAAGAACACCTGGAAAAACTACCTTCGGAAAAAGAATATTTCCTCCAGGTAGGTACCGATGGTACGGTACATAAAGATGAACACCTTTCCCTCCCTAACAGCTTCTATGAGCAGGTACGCCTTGAAAACAAGGCCACCTACCGGGAAGGCGACCGCTTCTATGAAGGGGTGCTATACAAAAGCAAACAGGGGCTGTATATTGTTATTGTATCAGCCATTAATAAATACAGTGTGGAATACCTGGGCTGGCTGCGCAAAATATTAATCATCTGCTCCGTTGCCTCCAGCGTAATACTGGTGGCAGCCGGTATTTTCTTCTCCAAATATATTCTGAAGCCGATACGGCATATGATGATACAAGTAAAAAGTATCAGTTCCCGCAACCTACACCTGCGGCTAAGCGTAGATGACAGTGGCGATGAAATCAATGACCTCGCCGGCACTTTTAATAATATGCTGGACCGACTGGAAACAGCCTTCGAAACACAAAACAATTTCGTCAGCAACGCTTCGCATGAGCTGAGCACCCCGCTCACCGCCATTATTGGTGAAGCCGAACTGGCACTCAATAAAGAACGGACACCGGAAAAATATATCTATTCCCTGGGAAACATTCTCCATGAAGCAGGCAGACTGGAACATATCACTAAAAGTCTCCTTCACCTGGCGCAAACAGGCTTTGATGGCAAAAAGCAGGACTGGAGCCTGATACGCAGCGATGAATTATTGTTCACCGTAAAACATACCATCGACAAACTACATCCCGGCAACCTGGTAGAAATAGATTATAGCCTGTTTCCGGAAGAAGAAGACAAATTGCAGATACCCGGAAATGAGCAACTGCTGGAGCTTGCGCTCAGTAACATTGTGATCAATGCCATAAAATATTCCAACAATCAACCGGTATCTATTGCACTGGCTGCCACTGAAAAGAAAAATATCATTATCGTCAAAGATCAGGGCATTGGTATTCCGCCGGAAGACCTGCCATACATCTTCTCCCCCTTTTTCCGTGCCTCCAATACCTCCCGCTTTAAGGGCTATGGTATTGGTTTGCCGCTGGCCATGAATATTATCCGTATGCATAAAGGAGATATCATTGTAAACAGCCAGGTAAACCACGGAACCGAGATCAGGGTGGAGTTGCCATTGTAGCGCCTGCTTTTCTTACCAAATTCTTACCACATTCTTACCACCTTTTAACGCCGCTCTTACTGGTTACTTATCTGGCAGCAATAATTTTGTTGTTATAAAAGATACCAGACATGAAAAATATACTCATACCAACAGACTTCTCTCTTCGCTCCCTCAGTTATGTGCACAGCATTGTAGCACAACATCCGTACGAGCAGGTTAATATTATATTAATGCATGCGCTGCAGATGCCTGACTCGTTGTTTGACCTTATTACGTATACCCGCAACAGCCGGCACCTGGAACTGATTTCAAACGACTTCCAGGATGGTTGTGAAATTATCCGTAATAAATATTCTTCTGCCATTAACCAGTTGAAGATTGAATTCTTCCATGGCAGTACCCGCGCAGCATTACGCAACTTCCTGCTGGCACAAAACATAGACCTGATCATTCAGCCTGCAGATCATGAATACAATGCACCTTCTAAAAGAAGTTATGATCCGGAAAAGCTGATCAGTAAATGTAATTATCCAAAGATGAAAATCCAGCTGCAACGCCGGAAGTTTGTGTCGGATAAATCCACCATATCAGCACTTTTGCTGGCCACAGAATAAAAGCAATTTTATGCTACTGAAAGAAAATATCCCCTTAAAATATGTATTTGGTAAGATCCGGTTTGAAATCCTGTTAGTGACTGTTTATTCACTAACGATTAACATTCTTTATTACCAATATGATTTCACCAACCTGGTGATTCCTATATCCGTACCCATGGTATTGGGTACCGTACTCTCGCTACTCCTTGCGTTCCGCTCTAATCAGGCATACGATCGCTGGTGGGAAGCAAGAACAATATGGGGCGCCATTGTAAACGACTCGCGTTCACTAACACGACAGGTTTTAAGCTTGATGGATGCAGCTTATCAATCGGAAGACCTGACAATTTTCCAGGAACGCTTTGTAAAGCGACAGGCAGCATGGTGCCATAGTTTGGGACAATCGTTACGAAAGACAGATCCGCTCAAAGGTGTAGACAGATTATTATCAAGACGGGAGCTTAGTTATGTGATGAAGTATGATAACGTACCGGCTGCCTTGTTGCTCTTACATGGAAAAGACCTGAAGTATGCATTGGAACAGGGATGGATTAATCAATATCAGCAGGTAGCGCTGGATCAGACACTATCCCGGCTCTGTGATGCCATGGGTAAATGCGAACGCATTAAAAATACCGTGTTCCCGGCTACTTACAGTTTGTATACACATTTCACCCTCATATTCTTTATACTGTTATTGCCGTTTGCCTTAATAGATGTGCTGGGCTTCATGGAAATACCTTTGGTAGTAGCCATCGCCTCATCATTCCTGCTCATTGAAAAAATGGCGATCAATTTGCAGGATCCATTTGAAAATAAACCTACAGATACACCGGTGACGACTATTGCCAGGAATATTGAAAAAGACCTCCGGCAAATGTTGCATGAGCAATATAGCCTACCGGAAGAGCCGGTGAAAACACCAGCTTACTACGTTCTTTAATGTTGATTTGTGTTTAAGGCTACTTCCTTCAAAAAGGGCCGTAATTTATAGCGTAAGACAACAGCTCCGGTATCCACCGGAGCTTTTTACATATTAGCCAGCTCCTTCCGGGAAAGCCATACCCATTTACGGATAGTACGGCGGATGTATCTTGGATGCAGATCTATTTCTTCGCGGGTATGCTCAAACTGTGCTTTTGCTTCTGCGGTTCTGCCCTGCTTTTTTAACAGCAGCCCGTAATAATACATGGCTTCCAGCGAATGATGTACCTGTATTACTTTCTGATAAGCTTCTTCCGCCCTGGCAGGTTGTCCTGTAGATTCCAGCGCGCGTGCATACAACAGCTCATCTTCTGCTTTACTCATTCTCACGCCTTTTGTGGCATTTACTTTATCGAAATTACTGATGCATGCTGCATAGTTGCCATTCAGAAAATGTAGCCGCGCCAGCTGCAGCAGAATGCCCGGGTCTTTGGTAAAAGCATTCGCACATTCCTGGGTCAGAGCAATGGCTTTATCGT
Source organism: Chitinophaga sp. 10T418 (assembly GCF_056394125.1). Taxonomy (NCBI): domain Bacteria; kingdom Pseudomonadati; phylum Bacteroidota; class Chitinophagia; order Chitinophagales; family Chitinophagaceae; genus Chitinophaga; species Chitinophaga sp. 10T418. Next base: position 191,797 of record NZ_JBFTHG010000015.1, on the reverse strand, counting down.
ATTGCTTTTGCTGCGCATAAGCATCTGCCAGTTGTAATTTATTGGTAACTGTATCGGATATACGTACTTTTCGCTCCCATTCTTTAATACGGCCATTCGGCCAGATAGTCCGCAACAGGCGCTCTCCGAATTCGCCACTGCTGATCTCCGGTAATATCTCCCTGAACAGGTAAACTGCTACCCCCACCAGTGGAATAAACACAATAAAATATAACCATTCTCTTCTGCCAGCTTTTAACGCATGTATCACACATACAATCTGCAAAATAATAACAAGATAATAATAGTTACTCCAGAAAGGGAACATAGTGCTGTCGGTAATCAGGGTTAAGAGAAACTGATTTGGCCGCAAAATAAGAAAATATCCTAATTTGCGGGATTGATTAAAAAAGTAGCCACTTTGAAGAAATTTTTTAAAATCGCAGGATATTCCCTGTTAACCATTTTCCTGCTGATAGGTGTATATCTGTTGTCGGCGTATACCCTTTCCCGTATGAGCACCAGCCGGGAAGCTGTTGATGATGCAGATATTACCATTTATATTCTCACTAACGGGGTACATACTGATCTTGTAGTACCTGTGCGTACCCCGCAAATGGACTGGAGCACGCGCATTCCTTTCCGGAATACCACCGCCAACGATACCACCGCCACCCTGCTGGCCTTTGGCTGGGGCGATAAAGGCTTCTATCTCGAAACACCCACCTGGAACGATCTGAAAGCCAGTACCGCATTTAAAGCGGCCTTTAACCTGAGTACTTCTGCTATTCATGCTACCTATTATCATGGTTTGCGTGAAAATGAAAGCTGTCACGCCATCATGATAAGTAAATCCCAATATGCCCGCCTGATTACTTATATCAACAATAGCTTCCGGACAGGAGCAGATGGAATGCCGGTGAATATCATCACAAAAGCAAATTATGATAACAACGATGCTTTCTATGAAGCCAAAGGCAGCTATAACCTTTTCCATACCTGCAATACCTGGGCAAACAGTGGTTTAAAAAGCTGCGGACAAAAAGCTTGCAGGTGGACGATTTTTGAAACCGGTATTTTTTATCAGTACAAAAAGTAATCGTTACTCAGGCATCGTAAAATATCTCAATTAACAGCGTTCCTTTTTCATCCCGCCATTTAATCCATCCCTGTGTAGTGTCTTTTTGGATCAGGAGCCAATCCCCTTCTATTTTAACGATTTCGTTCAGTGCATCCGTGCCGGTATCCACAGGTACCAGCTTTGCATGAATAGACGGCTTTTCCCGCATGGGGTTACTTTTAGCATCAAAGTCAACACAACAGGCATTTACAATATTCTCCTGCACGGATTGGGAGAAAAAGTTGCTATCCTTGCAGCTGATATATTTGATGATATTTTTCTCTTCATGAACAACTACCTTATATAAGCCATTTTCCTTTCCCAGGCAGCGGAATACAAGCAGCCAATTCTCGGGTTTCATGGCATAAGGGGCGATGGAACTATCTGAAAAATAGTCGTCATACACTGCTGTTTTCCAGATGGAGCCATCACTGTTCAGGAACTGTAAGTGCCTTACAGAATCACCCTTTAACCGGACGAAATCGCAGTGAGCAGCTGCTGACGGTGCGACAACATCTGGCATCGGAATCGTGGCTTTTTGTGGCTGGTGGGACTCCGTACAGGCTGTACATAGTAACAACCCCGCTAAAAAAAATCTCATCATTATATTTACTTTTCCAATATCCATATTGTAAGAACAATACAAAGTAACAGTATAATTAGTCCAATTAATTTATTTTGATATCCTTCGTCGTCCAATACTTCGGGGAATGACCTTTTGCGGCCTGTAAAGAGCCAGCGAATAAATGCACCCGGGATATTCAAAACATATGAGAGGATGATTTCTGCAATTATCTCCAGTATTATTTGCATAGGGTTAGTTTATTTTTTCTTGTAGCTCTCTTTTCCTGATCGTTATTCTACATTACTTTCCGGTAGCCATCATCTTACCATTCACATACTCCTCTTCTTTCCTTAATAATCCTCTACTATTATAATATCTCCATAACCCCGTCCTTATTGGTTCATAATGGGTGGCTGCCCTTGGCCCGCTACGAATGCCTGTCGCCGGATCTACTGCCCAGGCATCTACTGTATCCAATTTAACAGCATCCATATAGCTACCGCTAAAAACAATATTACCAGTGGATTTCGAGTAACGTTCCATATACATCGCTCCTTTGCAGCTTTTCAATAAAATCCTCAGGTAGTACGCTTCGCCTTCGCTGAGGGTAACAGTATCAGGGCTAAGCTCTAAACGCATTCCTTTACCAATGGCATCAATCATGATAAATTGCGTGCAATCTTTACCTTTAGTTTGCGCATTTAAAATATGGAAGCAAGAGAGCAAAATGATAAACAGTGATAACTTTTTGGATTTATTGGAATGCAGCATGAATAAATATCTATAGCCGATAAAAGTAATAATTATTTTTTCTGCATATGGGGTTTCCTCTTCAATCCCTCTCCTGTCGTGACTATGTAGATGCCAGTACTTATCATGTCTGAATGCACAGGCCAGCATTACCTGATGCGCTTCCTTCGTGCCTCCTGTCGACAACAATAGGTCTTTATTTTGCCTCTCCGGTACGGTAATATTTTCCCAAGGCAACTTATTAAAAAGCAACTGTTTTAAACGCTTACACATTACTCATTTATTAATATAATAATTATCCATTTTCTGATTTTATGGTTAAATAAACATTACTTATCTTAACATACGATTAACATCCAGCTTAGCTTACTTGATTAGATTTATCCTGCAACAAAGCATATCGATATGCATAGAACAAATGACACCCAAGCACAGATMCAAAGCGTTTTTTTGAAATATTAGATTGTTTAATGGATACTTTTTTCCATGTTTGTTTATATTCCCAGGAAGCCGTAATTCAAAATGTAACCCTCGTAATAATCGTTTATGAAACCTGATAACTATACACTGAAAGAAATATTGCTTACACCGGTATTTGCGGGCACAAAAGGCTTATTGAAAATAGAAGAAAAACGTCCCGTCATTGTTGCTAATGGAGTTGCCCTCCTGATGATTTCCCTGGTCATAGGCGTTGGATCCTATTTTTATATGCTGAAGAATTCTATATTTTTTCTCATTGGTGTGCCGCTTGAAGTTATCTGTTTTTCTACGGTGATCAGATTAAATTATTGCAGGCAGTACTTTCAGGCAACGTTATTCATGTTGGTCATAAATGTCATCTTTGTCACCTATTGGAGTATTGTACTGGGAGCTGGTATATCAACAGAGATGTTAATGATATTTATTTCACTTATTATATTCCATCTGAGTGGGTCATTATTTTTACATAAAGAGCGGGGACTGATATACGCTTGCCTGGCCGGATCAGGGCTATTAATGATTGGTGTATTGGTAAATGCCTCCTACCACCTGATTAAACCACTTAATTTAAATCCCGGTATAGCGCTTACGATGAGAAGCTATACTACTGTTGCGTTATTCCTGTTAATTGTATTTGTGATGTCTACTTATGTATCACAAATCAAATACCTGCTGATATCGGAAAGAAAGTTAAAAGAGATCTCTGAGAGAAAGAGCGTTTTCCTGAGAGAAACTTTCCATGAATTAAGAACTCCGCTGAACGCCATATTTGGTAATGCTCAATTGTTCCACAGAAGAAAAGATAAATACAGTGATTCGGAAAAACTGGAAATAGAGCAATTATTTGCATCCTGCTACCTGGCCAGAAACCTGATCAATAATGTACTTGACATGTCGCGTATAGATTCCGGCAAATTCTATAGTATCATCAAAGAGCCGGTTAATTTAAAGGAATGCATTGCACATTGTGTAACGATGAACAGTTACATTGCAGGCTCGAGAGGAATCGTCATTAAAAACTCATTTGATGATCAATTGCCTGCAGTTATTAATAGTGATCAACTAATTCTGACGAAGATTATTAATAATGTTTTATCCAATGCAGTAAAATTTGCTCCTGGCTATAGCAATGTAGTATTCAGCGCGCAGAAAAAGGACCAACGGATTATATTCAGCATTCAAAACAAGGGAGTCATTGACAGTAAAATCAGCAGCAAAATTTTCGATCCTTTTGTTTCCGGAAGAAATCAGTTCGTTGAAGGAACAGGACTTGGGTTGGGCATTACAAAGCACCTGGTAGAACTTTTTGCCGGAGCTATCCGGTTAGAAACAGACGAACCCAACCAGTTTACCACCATCATAATTGAAATACCTTTAGAAGTAAGCACCGAAAAAATCGCGCTTCAGGAACCCATTCAGTTCAGAAAAAACTGCTTCTCCGGCTCTTCTGTATTGATTATTGAAGATGAGCTTTTAAGTGCTACACTATTGACTAAAATACTGACAGAAATGGGGGCCAGCTTCACGCTGTGTGCTGATTGGGAAAGTGCTGCCGATGCCATTAAACTTGAGAAACCGGATGCTATTATTTCAGACTTAAATTTACCTGGCATGTGTGGCAAGGAATTGCTGCAACAGCTGCGTAACAGTCCTGAACTAAAAGGCATTCCTGTTTTAATTGTATCAGGAGATGCCTTTAGTTCAGTAAAAGAAGAAATGCTGACAGCAGGTGCAGATGCCTTCATCTCAAAACCTGTTCATTTCAAAGAATTGTATGTAGAATTATCGAAACACCTGCCTCAACATCATGCACTTTTATAACGACCGGTATCTATTACCGCCCAATCATCGTATCCTCTGACCATTCTGTACAAACCATCCAGATACAGGTCCAAACGGGTATTAATCCCTTTGCTCCAAAATGGAATCCTGCTAAGGCACTGGTCAAGCTTTTGCAGATACGCGGTATGATAATCTTCCACGTATTGAACCGCTGCCTCATAAGTCAGGTTCAATTCTCTTTGCGCAATAAAAATCAGATTAAACCCAATGGTATCAAGGTTTTTCTCACGTTCAGCGGAATGTAAATCATTCGAAAAACAGCCCAATAAATTCAGGATAAGCTCCACTTCTTTCACTACTTCATGCTCATAAACTTCAGCTGGCAATTTTAATCTTTCAAAAATAGCCACTAAAGGAAACATGATGTAAAAGCCACCAAAAGGTCGTATTTCAAAATACTTTGCTATTGATGGAACATAATTATTCAACTGCATGTCGATTTCAAAGAAACACTCGTTTAAATAATCAATCATATGCCGGCAAAGCTGACGATAAAGATAGGGGGTACTGATAGCGCGGAATCGCTCCATAACATTCACCAGTCCTAAACTCAGACTGTTATCTGATGGCTCCCGCTTGTCCTCTAAAATGTTGATGAACTCATGTAACATAGATTTCATTTCCATAGCGGCCTCCGCTCCAGCTGAACCTCTGTCACAGGTATCATCCACCGTGAATAACCAGGTGAGCAAATCACCTGCAAGACAAAGCTGATCAAATGTCGCATTGGGATACTCCCTCGCGGCTTGCAAACCAAACTGGGCTTTGGTGTACCAACCCATTGGCTTAAACTGTGGGGCCAGATCATAACGCTGTACCCACTTCAATGTGTTCAATTGTACTTCCTCGAAAAATGCATTAATTGCAGGTTGACCTGGTAATGTACAGGCATACGCATTCATTGACATAACTGTAGTTTTTAGTTGTTAGAAAAAAAGGGACTGATAAGTAATATTTCGGAATAGGAATGTTGCATTACATAAGTAGTGATAAAGCGCACTAATATATCTACGATATATTATATGTTACATACGTAAAAAATCGCCAGAAGGTGCAGTAATACGGGCATTTAATGCAATCAATTGGGTACAATCTAAATAAAGTTGGGTACAATTCAGCTAAAATGGACAAACTATTTTTCACGAACAAAGCGGCTGCCTTCGATGTTCTTAAAGGATTCCAGTCAATATTTACCGGCTGAAATACAAGGGTGAATTTCTACCGCACTTCCCTCCGGGTATCTCTTTAATCGAATACTATTTATTTATAATAGATAAACCATATGGAAAACTTAGTAAAAGAACAGCTGGACTATTTTAATAGCAATGTCACCAAACCCATTGAATTCAGGATCGCGCAATTAAATAAATTATACGACCTCCTGATCGCCAACGAAGCCATGTTCACCGCCGCTATTTATAAAGACTATAGCAAATCCCCGTTTGAAACATTTCAAACCGAATTCGCCGCTGTACTGGAAGAAATAAAGGTAGCCATCAAAGACCTGGATAAATGGGCTGCCATAAAACCCGTAGCCACCAACACCCGGAATCAGCCTGCCAACAGCTATATCATCCCTGAACCGCTGGGGGTAAGTCTTATTATTGGCCCCTGGAATTACCCCTACCAGTTGTCTCTGGCGCCCGTAGTGGCTGCCATGGCCGCAGGATGCACCATTGTGCTTAAACCCAGTGAACTGACAGTCAACTGCAGCGCCGCCATGGCCCAGATCATCAACACCCATTTTGAAGCCCGCTATTTTAAAGTGGTAGAAGGAGGAATACCGGAAACCACCGCGCTGCTGGAACAGCAATTTGATATTATTTTCTTTACCGGCAGCGTCCCCGTAGGAAAAATAGTATACCAGGCCGCCGCTAAACATCTTACGCCGGTAGTATTGGAACTCGGTGGCAAAAGTCCCGTCATCGTCATGCCCGACAGCGACCTCGATATATCGGTAAAAAGATTGGTCTGGGCCAAATACCTGAATGCCGGCCAAACCTGCATCTCTCCCGATTATGTATATGTCCATAAAAGTATAGCCGATAATTTCCTGGAAAAAGTAGCCAACGAAATAGCCAAATCTGACTATAAACTAACAAATGACAATTATGTAAACATCATTAACGAGCGCAACACCGCAAGGGTGGCAGCATTGATTAATCCAGATAAAATATACGTAGGTGGTAGTTACGATGTAAGTAAACGCTTTATTGAACCCACCGTACTACACCATATCACCTGGGAGGATAAAGTAATGCAGGACGAAATATTTGGCCCCATCATGGCTGTGATGACCTTTGAAGACCTGGACACCATCATAAAAGAAATCAAGGCACGCCCTAAGCCCCTGGCGCTATATTTATTTACGAAAGATGAAAACATCACCAAAAAAGTGCTCAGCGAAATATCCTTTGGCGGAGGCTGCGTAAATGAAGCCATCATGCATATCGCCAATGGCCACCTTCCCTTTGGTGGCGTAGGCGCCAGTGGCATCGGCAACTACCACGGCGAGGCCGGCTTCAGGGCATTTTCCCACTATAAAGGAATCCTCGACAAGGCCCTCGTAGCGGATCCCGAAACCAAATATTCTCCTCATACCCCTGAAAAACTACAACAGATGAGAGCAGGTATTTAAACCAGGGAAAGTATTACTTCAAAAAAATTATCTTTATCCATCCGGCAAAACCGGGTGGTCTGCTTTATGAAAAAACTACTGCCTGCCATCTTATTACTACTAAGCGCCCATGCCGCTTTCTGTAAAACATATCTTATTCATAGCGAAAAAGAATTCAACGATATCAGCCGGCAAATAAAAGCCGGAGATGATATAATGATTGCAAATGGTACCTATCCCCCCTGGGCCCTTGTCATTAATACCAACGGCAGCACCGACCAACCCGTTACCATTATGGCGGAAACAGCCGGTAAAGTAATATTCACCGGAGATGCAGCCCAGCCCATTTTCAAACTAACCGGCAGCTACACCATACTCAGTGGCATTACTTTCGTAGCCTGTAATATATTAAAGGCAGATAAACAGGCAGGCATACTCGCAGAATTGAACAACACCCAACACTGTCGTATCACTGCATGCGTATTCAGTCAGAATGTGGCTAAAGCTCAGTTTATGCCGTTAGTGGTTGTTTCGGGCCATGGCGAATACAACCAGGTAGACCACTGCACCTTTACCGGCAATATAGATAACCAGGAATTACAGGTGAAAATTACCAAAGACGCTTTTCCGGAATATACCCTGATAGAAAATAATGAATTCAGGGATAAAAATAAAGTCTCCTGGAAAGTAGTCAATGGAGGAGAATGCGTACAAATAGGCCAGGACCCGGTTTTACTGGGTACACTTCAACCCAAAAGCATGGTCCGCTATAACCACTTTATACGCTGTAGTGGCGAGGCGGAAGTGATCAGCAATAAGAGCAGCAATAATATATACCTCCTGAATTACTTCGAAGACTGCGATGGCGAATTAGTGATGCGGGGCGGACATGATTGCATCATCGACAGCAACATCATTAAAGGTGGCAATAGCGGTATTCGTGTAAACGGCACCGGGCATCAGATCTCCCATAACGAGATCAGTCACGTGAAAACAGGCATCCGGCTCATGTATGGTATGGCGGCCGGCAAAAGTGAAATAGGATTTTATATTGCCGCCAGCGACTGTGTAATTAAATTCAACCACATTGAAAATACCGTAACAGGTATTCTAATCGGGGATAGCAAGAACGCCGACTGGACCGGCAAATTTGATACCACCCGCTATCCTTCGAGGGTGATGCAGGATGTAGCACCTTATAACAATACCCTCTCGGATAATACTTTTATAGCAACACAAACGAACGTGGTCACACAGTAAGCCTATTTTACAATACGGTACCATAGATGCATTCGCGCTTAACAATGAGATTATATCGCGAACAAATGAGATGCTTTAATGAATTAGCGTAGACATAACGGGCTATTTTTGTCTCCACTCAATCATAAAGATGAAATTAAAATTTTTAACGGCAGTTATCATCACTGTTTTAAACGCGGCAGCGCCATCCATAGCACAGCAGGCACCCGCAAATATTCCGGGCGATTTTGCGGATCCGTCCATTATCCGGCAGGGGAATAACTATTACGCAATCGGTACTTCCAGTGAATGGGGCCCTCACTTCCCGATTTTTAAGTCCAAAAACCTGCAACAATGGGAACAAACAGGCTTTTTATTTGATACGCCTCCCTCCTGGACCGTTGCTTCCTTCTGGGCACCAGAGTATTTCTTTCACCACAATACCTACTACGTTTATTATACGGCTAAACGAAAAAGTGATGGCGTTTCCTGCATCGGCGTGGCCACATCTGCATTTCCCGATCATGGATTCAAAGATCATGGCGTGCTGATTGCATATGGCCATGAGTCTATCGATGCATTTGTATTCAACGACAGCGGACAACTATACATCACCTGGAAAGCTTATGGTCTGGATAAAAGACCTATTGAAATCCTGGGCAGCAAACTATCCGATGATGGACTTTCCCTCACCGGCGATCCTTTCACACTCCTCAAAGATGAGCAGCGCATGGGTATAGAAGGGCAAAGCATCCTGAAAAAAGATAAGTACTATTACCTCTTTTACTCCGCAGGCAATTGTTGTGGCGTATCCTGCACCTATAATGTACGTGTGGCCCGCGCCTTCTCTATCACAGGACCTTATGAGGATGATGCAGCCAACCCCGTGCTGTCGGACGGCCGCGACTGGAAATGCCCCGGTCATGGCACCTTTGTACAGGATACGAAAGGCAATTACCGGTATCTATATCATGCCTACAATAAAGCCAGTAATGTATTTACAGGGAGAGAAGGCATCATAGCGGCCCTATCCTGGGATGCCCAAAAGTGGCCGGTGTTCAGCCATATTTCCAGTTCCCTGAAAAGCCAGCCAAACACATCTTTCCATTATGATTTTTCAAAATCCACGAAAAAAATCTGCTGGCAATGGGACTTTAGAAACATGCAACCCGATTTCAAACAGGCAGATGGAAAGTTATACCTGTCCGGAAAATACAGCGGCAACAATCCTGCTGGCGTAGCACTTACGGTGCGACCATTCAGCGCATCCTATGAAATCAGTACGGCGATATTAAATAATAATCCCGCAGCCAAAGGGTTGATCATATATGGCGATGCCACAGCTGCCCTCGGCATTGCGGTACGGGAAGATAAAGTGGAATGCTGGATATCGAAAGATGGAAAAAGAACCGTGCTTAACGAACAGAAAATTCAACACACGCAACTGCCGGTATACCTGAAGATGATCGTATCCCCTGATTTTACCTGCAAGATGTACTGGAAACAAGGTACTAACTGGAATGAACTAACGCCGGACCAACAACCTTACCCCATCGGCTTTCTGCCGCAATGGGACCGCAGCCCGAGACCAGGTCTCAACTATATGGGCAGTGGAAAAGAGCATGCAGCATTCAGTTTCTTCGAGATCAAATATGCTACGCCATAACACCCGATATTCAACGATAGCTGGGGTTAATCAAACTGATTAGCTCCGGCTTACTCACCTTATACTCCAGCATCGTTGGTCCCTGCCCCAACACATAGTCGCCGAAATTAAACGTTACGAAGTCCTTGCTAACATTAAAGTCAATCCGGCTTACCCCATAAAATGCCCATGGGTCATCATTCTGCATATTACGACGCAAAGAGACAAATTCCTTATCCAGTAAGCTTATCATGAGACTGGAATCGCCACTGTTTTTTATATTAAAGTAGTCGTTAACCGAAATTACTTTCCTGGCTTGCTTGTCATAGTTAATGGATACCAGGTAACTAACAGGATGAACGGCACCGGCAGTAAACGTAGAAAACCCGAACCTGATGCTGACGATATAATTATCCTGATAAAAATTAACCGGGAACACAGAAAATTCATTGTGCTGCAATGATTCGTAGGCTGTTTCCGGATCCGGAGGATCTTCATGGGTTGTTCTGGTGACCGATTGTTTAAACGCAGTAAAGACTGTGTCAATGGCCTTGGTGAGCAATTGCCTGTAGGCAGCCATAGACTCATCGGTAGGATAGGCATACCTGATATCAACGACCAGATATAAAGAGCTGTCAGTATACCGCAAACTGTCTATACCGATACCTGCGGGGATCACTGTATCTGCCTCAATACCTCGATAATCAGATGCTTCTTCAATGCTATCCTGAATCTTGACAGTATCCCGTTTATCTTCTGACAACTTTTTCGCAGCAGGATGTTGGGTATTACAACCGAATAACCCAATAGAAATTGTTAATAAAAGAATATGTTTCATAGGTCGGTAGATGGGGTAAAAATATTGTTTTTTTATAGTATATTACAGCATACTATTCCCCGTTTCCTATATTCATCTTATGACATCCTCGCTAGCATATCATGACCAGGAACAGAAAATCCTTGCCGGATTGCAATCAGGTGGCCCGCAACGGCGCATTTATGAAGAACAATTGTATGACCAGTTCCATTATCTGATTGGAGAAGGCATGCGAAAATACAGTCTCCCTGAAGAGGAAAGTGCCAGCGCCTATTCTGACGCCATTATCAGTGTAATCGACAATATCATTCATGCCCGCTTTGAAGGCCGGTCTTCCCTAAAATCATACACCTACCAGATATTTCTTAATAAATGTGTTGACATAAAACGAAAAACAACGACTAATAAAGGGAGGGTACACCAAACTTACAGCATAGACTCACTGCTCACGATGTTGCCGGATAATGCCCGCAACATTGTACAGCAACTGATAGACAACAGCAACCGTTCCCTGTTACAAAAAAGCCTGGCAGACCTGGGTGAAAAGTGCAGGCAGCTATTGTTGCTGTTTGAAGATGGTTACAGTGATAAAGAAATTGCTACTGAATTGCAATATAATTCTGCTGATGTAGTAAAAGTAAGCAGGCGTAGGTGCATGGAAAAACTAAAAGAAAAAATGCTACCGCTCAACCGGTTTTATGAATGAAACATTGCACTATATTGACGATTATTTCTCCGGCGCTCTATCGGCCGCGGAGAAGCAGACGTTTGAACAACGCTGTGTTGCAGACCCCGACTTTGCAAAAGAAATCACATTTTACCTGAGTGCACGGGAGGCTTTACAGCAACAATTGTATGAACAAAAAAAACAATTGTTCACGGAGCGCCATGCACAACTGGTCAGCACAACCGCTACACCTGAAAAAAACCGTGGCAAACCATACTATTATATCACCGCTGCTGCCGCCGCCTGTCTTTTATTCCTGCTGGGATGGTTCTTTATTTTTAAAGCGCCTTCTCCCCGACAGCTCGCCGGACAATATATACAAACGGACCTGCAACAGTTGAGCGTTACTATGCATAGTGGCAGCGACAGTCTTCAAAGCGGTATAGCAGCTTATAATAACAAAGACTATGACGGTGCCGAAAAAATATTTCAATCACTTACCCAACAGGAAGCCATCGCCCCGGATGCTACCAGGTATCTGGGCCTTGTTTACCTGATCAGTAATAAATACGACAAAGCAGTGGCTACATTTGATACGTTAATAAAGTATCCATTGTATGCCAACCCGGGCCCATTTTACAAAGCCCTTGCACTCATGAGACGTAACAGCCCCGGAGACCAGCAGCAGGCAAAACTGTTGCTGGAAGAAGTACGAGACAGGAAATTGCCCGGCAACAAACAAGCCATTCAATGGCTTAAAAAAATGTAAACATGAAACCTCTTCAGTTGAACCCTATGCACCTGTGTTATGCAGGTCTGCTTTTCGTTTTACTACAAGCTTGTAATGGTGGCGCTAATCAGCAAAAATCAGACTCCACCAGGAAAGAACAAACGTATCCGGAGCAAAATAAAGCGACACCACCGCATAAAACTGATAGTCCTTATAAAGCTCCCGAATACAAACCGAACGAACTGGTGATCTACTTTAGAAAAACGCCTACACCGGCCGACATCATCGCACTCAAAACCCGTATTAACGCTTATATTGGCAACGGTTCAGACAGTATCCGGATTCAACGTTGTAATAGTTGTACGGCAGTAGTGGAATTATGGCAGGCCCCCGATATACACACATTTGTTCATGCTGACGGTGTAAAAGGCGGTGCCAGCACCGGCGGAGGCTCCAAAGGTGTGGGAGAAGATTCACTGGCTTATTACACCCAGAATTACCATGTAGACATCCCAATGGAACCATATACACCTGCCGATATCAAAAGGAAACTACCTCCGGCTGCCAATAACGGCGGCGATAACATTATCGTGGCTTTGCTGGATACCGGCGTAGATACTACCATCAGCTTTGCCAGCTACCTTTGGACCAACCCTGCTGTGGATCGAAACTGTTACACAGATGACCTCCATGGCTGGAATTTTGTGGACCACAACGCCAATATCCAGGATAATAATCCATCGGCTCACGGTACTATCATCAGCCAGTTTATCATCAATGAATTCCAACGGCGACCAGGTAATAACCTGCAGCTCATGGTGCTGAAAACACATGATAGCAATGGCAATGGCAATTTATTTGACATCATTTGTGCCCTGAATTATGCCGCCAGCAAACATGCTAACGTCATCAATGCGAGCTGGGGATTCTATAGTAACTATAGTTTTCCATCTCCCTACTACCCTATTGATTCCCTCATTACAAAAGATCTGGCAACACGCGGCATCCTGTTTATAACAGCCGCCGGCAACAGAATAGAGGCAGAAGATAATAAAGCCAAACTAAGTGGTATTAAGGAAACAGATTTAAGGGATCTGAAAGACCATCATTTTTTCCCAGCCTGCCTTGGTGGCACTAATAATAACATCCTGGTAGTAACTACCGTTAACGACACTACGGTAAGTCCTACGCAAAATTATTCGGACAGCCTGGTGGATCTGGGTGTGAAAGCAGATCTGGCAGCAGACGGCTTTTTGAAGTTCAAAGTACCCCTCACATTAAATGAGGCGTATATCTCCGGCTCTTCTTTCGCTACTGCTATCGCTACAGGTAAGATAGGCGCCATCTGCAAGCAAGCATTATACAAGAAAGATCTTACTAAAACATCATTCATCACCGCTCTTGGTACTGCCGTCCAAACAGCACCCAGGCTAATTGCTAAAAAACAGGTCCGTGAAGGACGATATATAAGACCCAGATAAAGTATGCGCGATGGCATGCATGTAATCATCACCAGAAAAATATTATACAGGCAACTGCTGATACTTTGCTGCCTGTTGAGCCCTTTCTATGCGTCTTCCCAATGCCCTGCACCGGCGGTGTTCATTGATCGTATTACTGCTATTGAACAGAATAATGATACCAGCAACGAAACAAAAATACAACAACTGGACTCGCTGCTAAAACTTTGCCGGCAATGTCATCCCGTCAAAGACAGCGTATATGCACGGATTGTACATCGCCTGGGAAATCTTTACCGCCTGCAGGGCGACTGGGTAAAAGCTATTCGCTATACCAGGGAGGCCATAGATGTTAACAGCCATAGTAAAGGTGCGCAACCATCCTTTCTGGCCAACAGCTATTTCAACCTCGGTTTGTTCTATAATACGTTGTACCTATACCCTGAGTCGCTTCATTATTTTGATAGCTGTATCCTCATTGGTGTAAAGTACCCGGAGAAAACAGCCATTGCCATGCTGGCATTTGAAAGAAAAGCTTTTTCACTTTACGGCACTGGAGACTATCAGAAAAGCATTGAAACCGCCGATATGGGCATAGAAGTAGCTGCACGCAAACAGGACACCCTGTCTGAAGTGGCATTGCTGGCGCAGAAAGCACAATCACAGGTGGCACTCAACGATACGGTAGCTGCCACACGAAACATCCGTAGCGCCTTACAAATATTACCTGCCAATGCTCCTCCTGAACACCAGGCCACCTGTTTTACCATCTATGCCGGTATCCTGGGCAAGGAAAAAAAATTCAAAGCCGCGATTGCTTTTTATCAACAGGCATTCCAGGTAAATCAACGGCTGGAGCGCTGGGACCAATGTGCCCTGAATATGCTGGACATGGGTTATCTGTGCAACGATGAAATGAAAGATGCAGTTGGGGCTATCCGCTATTACCAGCAAGGCATACAGCTGGCCGTAAAATCAGGCGACCCATATGTGCTGGCCGGCGTATATAATAACCTCGGCTCCGCCTACTGGCGGCTACATCAGTACCCAAAAGCACTGCGTTACTATCAGAAAGGACTGAATGCACTACCAGTGCATTTCACGGATACCACCCTGCAAAGCAATCCTGATGATCAAATGCTAAAAGGGATTGCCAACGATTATTATGTATCCACGCTGTTAGCCAATAAGGGAGAATCCTTGCTGGCAATGTACCACACCTCAAAAGACAGCATGTGGCTGCATGATGCCCTACGCGCATTTCTGGCCGCGGATAAAGCAGTTGACCTGATGCGCTGGAAACAATATGGCGATCCTTCCCGGTTATTCTGGCGAAACCAAACCCGGAAAATGTATGAACAGGCCATTGAAACCTGCTACCTGCTCCAGAACACTACCGCAGCGTTTCATTTCTTTGAAAAAAGCCGGGCCGTATTACTGAATGATAAACTAAATGAATTAGGCGCCAGGAAGTATTTGTCAACTGCAGACATTTCCAACGAACAAACATTGCGTATACATATTATCTCATTGCAGCAACAACTGGATTTGATCAAACCCAATACGCCTGCGTATCAGCAAACTTATACACAACTACTCAACGCCCGTGACGCATTGGAAAGAGCCATCAAAGACCTGGAAAAAAAATACCCCGCTTATTATCAATATAAATATGACACGGTAGTTTATACAGTATCGGATATACGAAAATATTTATCGGCTCATGGAAAATCACTGGCGGAATATTTCACCACAGACAGTTCCGTATATATGTTGTCTATTTCTGCCACTGAATGCAAACTGCTGAAAACAGTCTTTAACAGCCGGGATGTACTGGAGCTTATGCAACTATGCACCACTGCTTCTATGCGGGAACAGCAATACCAGCGCTATCACCTGCTGGCATATCAGCTATATAAACAACTGTTTAAACCATTACAACTCTCAGATAGCAGCATCATCATATCTCCGGATGAATACCTGCTTCCGTTTGAAGTACTACAATCAGACCCTGCTGACCCAATGAGCTTCCTGGTGAAACGTTATGCCTTCAGCTATACTTATGCCGCCCGTTCTTTAATGAAAATACCGCCGGAAAGTGCTGCAGGCAGCCATGGCTTCCTGGGTATTGCACCCGTAAACTATGCTCCGCACCTACAGCTGACCGCGCTTACAGGGGCAGACCTTTCTCTGCAAAACATCCGGCAATATTATCATACGCCGCTTTGCCTTTCAGCAGCAACCGCCACACGCCAGCAATTTCTCACTCATTTGCCCGGGAGTCGCATCGTACAACTGTATTCACATGCCAGTGCCGGCAACCAGGATAAAGAGCCAGTCCTATACCTCGCAGATTCTGCCCTTTACCTCTCAGAACTCCAGCTGGTGCAGGACTCCGTTACTGCCCTCATTATCCTGTCGGCCTGCGAAGCCGGCATCGGCCAGCATGCCAGAGGAGAAGGGGTACTAAGCCTGGCACGGGGCTTCACCCTTACCGGAATTCCTGCAATTATTACTACGCTGTGGCAGATTGACAATAAAGCCACTTACGAATTAACAGAGCAATTTCATCGCCTGCTGAGTCAGGGGCTACCCAAAGACATAGCCTTGCAGCGAGCCAAGCTGCAATTCCTGGCAGATCATGATAACAGTAACCAGCCCCCTTATTTCTGGGCTGCCAGCATCCTGCTGGGAGATACGACCCCTTTACAGGAACCATCCCATACAAAAGACACCCCCATCTCCCTTTTTATATCTGCCGGAATCCTCCTGCTCCTGTTTGCATACCTGTTATACCGGAAACTAAAATAAACCGCTTTCATTTGTTTCCCTCCCCCATTTACATCGCGACTAATAAGGTTAGATTATAATGATGTATGCATTCATATTATTCATCTAACAATAATAAAGTCATGAGACAACTATTATCCATATGGATATTATCGGCGGTACTGCTGATTACCACAGGCAGTTGTAAAAAAGATGCTGCCACGAAACCCGGAACTAAACCAACCTCCTTAAAAAATACCATATGGACCGGAGAATACCAGGACCCCAACAAACCTCCGTTTCCCTATAGTATGGAATTCACTACTGATAACACCGTAGTTCTTCGCAATGCTTATGGTGAACATACCGGTACCTACCGGTTTGAACCGCCCACCATTGTGCTTGATTTTCCTGATATGACGGCCACATTTAGTGCCCAGGTAGTAAACAGCGAGCGGTTCACTCAATTTAAAAACACCGCAGCACAGGACTGGCATTTCCTCAGCGGCACACTTAATAAAACCACCGGCCAAATATTAGATAATACCACCTGGATCGGCAACTATACACCCGGCGGAACTTATGGTGATTTTCAACTGGACTTAAAACCGCTTTTAAAAGCCAGCAAAGTATTTAAAACCAATCTGCAAAACGGTACCTATGTAAGAAAAGCAGGTACCCTGAATATTCAATGGACCGCGCCTAACAATACATACAGAGAGTTTTGTGTATTGTCTGCCGATACTATAAAAGGCTTGCTAGTGAGCGATGCCAATTGGAATACGTTTACACTCACCAAACACTAATTTTTTTCATCTCATTCAACACTATAAAACAATAGATATGAAAAAGCTCATCAAATCAATTTACCTGGTAGCCATCAGCTGCCTGTTAATATTTACCGGTTGTAAAAAAGGAGACGATGGACCAGCCGGAGCAACAGGCCCGGTGGGACCAGCCGGACCTGCAGGACCAGTGGGCACGGCCAATATCATCTATTCTTCCTGGATGGATACGAATCCCTGGACTAACTCCACTACCTCTCTTGGAGCGGGGAAAAAAACCTACTATTTTGATATCGCCGCACCTAAAATTACAGCCGATATTATTGACAAAGGAACGGTGTTAGTATATGTTAAGTTCATTTCTGATCCGGATGGCGTCGGGATCGCCAAATTACTGCCGAGTATTTATTATAACATAGGAGGAGCAGATATTCAATATCGCTTTCAATACGGTTTATTCCTCAATAAAATAAGAGTGATCTGCGATATAATACCAAATGGACTTCCTTCAAGCAATAACAAAATCAGGTACATTATTATTCCCGGTGGTGTACCCAATGCACGCACCGCCGATTATACCAAAATGAGTTATAGCGAAGTTTGCCAGCTTTATAATATAGGTGAGTGAACACCCAGCTAAAGGGCCGGTCATATTGAAGTATCTAAAAAGGGGCTACCTTTTTAGATACTTCAATATGACCGGCCCTCTGCAAATCACTCCGATCCAAAAACTTCTTCCTATCATTCCTCACTTTCTTTTTTTGAAAATAACATCATCAATAACCCAAATAACGCGAAGAGGGCCCCACACCATAGATTGAGACCTCCTTCTCCATGAAAAAACTGATATGCCAGTAGCAGACATCCGGCCAGAAAAAAGAAAAGACCGATGACAAAACGGAGGTCCAGGAATCTGTTCATATATTTCATTAATAGAAAATGATGTTCTTCATTACCTGGCAGTTGAAGCAGGCAAGATAGCCAGATCATCCCTGTAAGAGGTTAACAATTCTATCTAAAACATTAATTATATTTGCACAAATCCATTTTTATACACAAAATTCTATCAATAATATTACGATACAGGTCATGAAAGCGAGATTAATGGATACCGGTTTAGGTGCAGACAGGCAACTTCGTGTTAAGTATGTAGACAAATCCTACCTTGATTCCCACTTTCATTTTCATGATGCCTGCGAAATGGTATTGATTGAAGAGGGATATGGGAAGAGAATTGTAGGAGATCATGTAGATGATTTTGAAGAAGGAGACCTGGTACTCATGGGCCCTAATCTGCCGCATATCTGGCAGAACGACAATATCTTTTTCCAGCAGCACCGGCATTTGCGGGTCAAAGCCACGGTACTTTATTTCGCGCCTTCCATGGTATTGAACCTGGTAGCAGGTACAGAAGCAGCGCAGGCCGTAGAACGATTGTTCACCAACGCCTGTCGTGGCCTTCGCTTCAGAGGCCATGCACATGCCCTGCTGGTAAAAAAGATAGGCGCCATCGTAGCATCGGAAGGACTCAAAAAGATTTCCCACTTCCTGAATATGATAGACTTCCTTTCAGAATCGGCAGATTATGATTATCTCGCCAGCAATGCCTATCAAAATGCGCTCACCAGTAAGGATGCCGGCCGGTTTAATGATGTATATCAATATGTGATCACCAACTTCCACCAGGAAATTACCCTGGATACAATTGCCGGAATAGCCAAAATGTCTCCCACGGCTTTCTGCCGTTACTTCAAAGCGCGCACACAAAAGTCATTTGTGCACTTTTTACAGGAAATCCGTGTATCCCATGCATGCAAATTACTCCGGCAGAATGAACTCCCCATTATGCAGATATGCTTTGAAAGTGGCTACAATAACCTGGTCAACTTTAATAAGTGTTTCAGGAATATAACTTCCATGAGTCCTTCAGAATATAGAAAAAGTATTCAAAAGGGGAATAGCGATCAACACAACTAAATCAACCACGTTTTCTTATCTTAATGAAAAATTGAGGGAATGAATATATCTGCTACTTTGCTCTCACTTCAACAAGGAACAAACATACCATCTCTCCGGACACACTTTAAACGGGTGCCATTGGTAGCCATATGGTTGCTAACAGTTGTTTGTGCCACAGCAAAGCAGAGAGATGATTCCACCATAGTAAATACCCAGGTGCCTGTTAGTGACACCACCCATCTGAGCTTTGTAAAGCGTGCACAAAAAGCGGGGCTAAAACTCAACCAACAGTACATTAGTACGTTTGCCGAAGAAAGAATTGCGCTGAAGCAGGAGAAAATAATGGACGCGACAAAAAAGACGATGGAAAAGGCAAAGAGATATTTGCGGAGCGGAATCGACACAAGTGGTATCAGGACTGAGCTGGAAAATATTAAAAAATGGTCGGCCATTGCAGGCGATGGAATTTTCACCAACGGAGGAACCGCACATTCATACAGGAATCTCACTACTTCATATAATCTACTGCTCGTATTACAGAAAAAGCCACGAACTTAAAAAACGTAATCGATAAACATCATAGTGCCCTTGTCAACTTCCGGTACAATATAGATTCCCTTTCCACAGACCCTTCCATCGTTCAATTTCCTGATGATTCGGCAAGATTAATCAGTTACATCAAAAAAATTGCCATCCTGGCAAATGGTATCGGACCGGTGGATAGCTTGAGAGAACTGGTCTTGGCAGCTGGCTATTACTTATCCGCATATCTATCATCACAATAGGCGTATTGTTTGCTTTTGCCGCCGCAGGTATACCGATGGACAAGATCGCTATTATACTGGGCGCATTAGGCGTAGGTATTGGTTTTGGCCTTCAAACACTTGTAAACAATCTCGTGAGTGGGCTCATTATTGCTTTTGAGAAACCGGTAAACGTTGGGGATATTGTAGAAGTCAACGGGCAAACCGGTGCGATGAAATCCATTGGTTTCAGAAGCAGCATCATTGCCACCTGGGATGGACCCGATATGGTGATTCCCAACGGAGATCTCCTCAACTCCCGGCTGCTTAACTGGACGCTTGGAGGCAACAAACGGCGTATGACCCTGGTGGTGGGCGTGTCGTATAACACGGATCTGGAAAAAGCAAAAAGTATATTGATGGAGATTTTAAACACCGAAGAACGGATAATTCATGCACCGGCACCTATCGTGCTGTTCAAGGATTTTAACAACAGTTCCATTGATATCAACTTGTTTTTCTGGGTGCGTCACTTCAGAGACGGTGTCAGTACCAAAAGCGATGTTATTGCTGCTATCACTACAGCATTTAGAAAAAATAAAATAGAAATTCCGTTTCCTCAGCAGGATGTACATATTTTCAGAACAGATAATGAATCTGAAACGCAATAAACCGGATAAGCTGCGTTACTCAGGCAATAGAAGATCTTTCCCCTAGTTGCTGATCCATCAATGAATATAGGTCATTAGCCTGATACGGTTTTATAAGGCACTCATTAGCGCCTGCCTTTAAAATATCTTCTTTTTCCTGGGTAAATACCCTGCCGGTAACCACTATTACCGGTAACTTGCTGTATTGGGGGTCAGCACGAAGCAGCTGCAGCATCTCTACGGCGCCCATTACCGGCATATCGGAATCTGTTATCACCATATCAGGATGTTCTTCATGAATGATCCGCAATGCTTCCTTTCCATCTTCTGCGCATAACACCTCTGCCCCATTTTTCTTTACAGTGGATTTTAGAAGATACAGGCTCATAGGGTTATCTTCCACAACAAGTATCTTATACCCCTTGAAGTTATATTTATTTACAGGCCTGGAGATGACTTCTGCTTCTGAAATAACCAGCGGGAAATAAAATGAGAAAATGGTATTGGCATCATCGCATCTGGCTTCAATCTTTCCTCCCAATTTCTCCAGCAGGGACTTGGTGATAAACAGCCCTAATCCGGTACCTTCAATTCTATTGCGCTTCACGCCTGAAAAAGGTTTAAAGAGATTATCCAGTTCCTGGGGAGCAATAACGCCCGGATTGGTGATATCACAATAAATTCTATAATTTTCAGCGTATACTTTTATATGGATAGTGCCTTGTTTACAGGTATATTTAATAGCGTTGGAAAGCAGATTATTGAAAATCTTTGTGAGTGATAATTTATCGAAGCTGATATATTCGGGGAGATCATTCCCAAAATTCAACTGGATCTTCTTCTCCTCATAGTTGGCTGTTTCCTGGGGAATTTTAACCAGTTCGGAGATGCTACTTTTCAGGGGAATTTTCTCAAATAAATTATCGATTTCATATCCTGCTTCTATCTTGGAAAGATCCAGTACATCATTGACAATGCGTAGTGTCTGAAATGCGGCAGCATAGAGGCAGTCAATTCTTTTCAGGGTATCCGGATTCTGAATTGTTTCTTTATCCTCATAAAGTAACTGCGCCATACCAAATACAGCATTGAGCGGAGTTCTCAGCTCATGAGATGTTTCACGTACATAAATGCTTTTAGATAAATTTGCCTTCTCCAAGGCTTCATTCTTTATTGAAATGATGCGTAATAAGGCTCTGTAATAATCTTCGTAAAGTAAAATAACGATGGCATTCAAAGTAATGCCAATAGGAAATACCACTGCTCTGACAGAGAACTTATTATCCTTAACCATCTGGAAAGGATGAATAAAATCCAGTCGCTGGTTCAGTTCTATACCAATCAGTGAAATGGCGGTAATAGAAATACAGATAATTCTTTCATGCCTTTTTTCAAATAGCAGAAAAGATAAGCCTACCATGAAAAAGCCTACCTGTTGCACACCGGCATCACCATCCAGTTTTACGCCGAAGTAAACGATGGCGATGTTGTGAATTAAATAAAAAAGTAAAGCAGCTAAGGAGTAATGATGATTTCTGTTCAGGGCCACTACCCAGGCAAATACACCTGCTTCAATGAAACCGGCAAACACAATATTAATGTCAGGAATAAAACAAAAGTAAAAAAGTAAAGTTCCGGAGACAGCAAAGAAAGCCGTAATAAAAGAGATGATGTTAATCGTCTTCACATTTCGCTGCTGATGGTCTGAAAGTGCTGCTGTGACACCAATACTAAATACCGGCTTATTTAAAACGGTTTTGGCTACTTTAATGGCTTTTTCAAAATGTGGTGTAACGAAATCGATGAGGGAATTGGTGGGGGGCTGCATGGATTTAAATTTATGTATATAAAAAAAATCTACTCCTAACCGCCTAGGAGTAGATAAAGTAATAAAAAAAATCCATCTATCCTGTTAATACGATGTTAATAGAAACGGTTTAATGCTCTCAAACTGCTCTGCGTACCTATACGTTTTCTCTGACCAGAGTTTATTCCCCAGGATCATCTGCTTTAAATTATCCATGTAAAGCTGGTAATGGTAGCTATGCGTTTCTCCGAAATCGGGTGGCGTGTCACACAATGCTATAAATGCCTTCATTTCATCATTGTGGATCTGCGCTGCCATGTTGTAGGCATCTTTCAGGTTCTTCTTATACTCATCTTTAATCACCAGCACCAGGTTCATGTACTCGTTGTCCTGGTACTCCTTTGCGGCGGAATAATAATCATTTGCCCAGGCCATGATCCGGGTGGCGAGTTTCCTTAAGCGGAAGTTGTGTGGATGGCTATAAATATGATGAGGTAATATCACGCCGGCAGACAGTTCCACCCAGCCCATCAGTTGAAATAGCCCTACCAGGTCTTCCCGCAGAATCATGTAATAATCTACCGTGGGGTAGTGTCCGGTGGCATTGAAGTAAGAGCTGGCAATGATGGAATCAAAAAACTTCTTTACATCATGTATATAACGGTTCAGCCATTCCGGCGAAGAGATCGCCAGTAACTCAGCGCGCAATATTTCAAACTGGTGCAGCACATCATTCTCCGGCTTAATAGCATGGCCTTCCAGCGTTAAAATGGCTTCTTCGCAGTAGCCTTGAATTTCATGGGCATTTTTCCCAAATCCGTGTAAATCATCAAAAACAAAAAAAAGCAAAATGTGACGCCCCGCTGCTTCTAACATTTGCCGGGATGCCCGCGGGAAAAAAAGACAGGTCAATTCCCCGAATGCAGACTTTTTAAATGACTCCTTTAAGTTGTCCGGCAAGGAGCGGTATTCATCTGTCCATTCTTTTACTTTTGTTTCCATGTGGCCGGAGAAGCCGCCATCAATGGGTTCAAATGGGCAATAGAGGGGCTCAAGACTTAGTGCAGTCATGTCATTTACTGTTACCATAGTAAATTGGATTTTAAATTGGTTAGGAAAATAATAGTAAACTTCTGTTACTGAATTCTGAAGACGGTTGAGGATATAGTACTTCGCATATAATTCGAGTTCTGAAGTAATTTATTCCAATTCCTTGTCCATTTTAGCTTTTTTTTGATGGCACTTCACCTGAAAAGGCTTACCAATACGTAAATAAAATACATCTAAAAGAATACGTATATTTTTAATTGAATATGTAATAATTGTAATTTGCGGGCGGGTAATGGATGGGACGAGTGTGACGTAAATTAAATTACAAATAACCCGTGCATTTGATTTGCAGAAGGAATGCCCTGTAAAGAGAGGAAAAACTAAAATAAGCAAATGGAAAATACCCGCACACCAAATGAAATGCTGCAGCTCATTAAAGAATATATGAACACGCCGGGATATGTTCATTGCCCGGAGCCTATACCGATTGAAGAATCAACTTCCTATATCATTACGCAGCCTGTTCACGTACTGGTATCATTGGTGGAGCAGCTTATTGCCGCAAATGACATTGCATCAATGGAAATGATAGCAGAATTTTTCAGAGGAGAAGGGCATTTTTACGGGCATGTCCCACACGATGACACCTTGCTGGAATTGATGATGCGATATGCCATCACGCTTCCTGACCAACCGGGCATTTTTACTGATGCTAATTTCATCCGGTACCTAAAGACATTATATGATCTTATCTTTCATCAGGTACATTTCGATGATGAGTATCCGGAAGGTCTGCGGACGCTTTATTTCCAGATGAATCTCCGGATCATGGATACATCACTTATTCCGCTTAGTAATATTACCACGCAAGGAATGGATTGGTCTTACAGTCAGTGCATTTATTTTATCGAAATGAAATCCTGGTGTTACACAGAGCGGCAACCAGCATTTCTGGAGTTATGGGCGAAATACCAGGAACACCTGGCATTAAATAACGAGGCTATTGTAGCAGAAGATTGGCAGAAAAGCTATGATCATATTATGGAGATAGAAACGGAGGAAGAATAGCGCCATCCTCGCCAGCACATCAAATGCTGGCGGGACGTCCTATCGCCTTTTGAATGAATGGCACTACCGTCACATTCACCAGGTACTTTGCAATAAATACCGCCTGTTTAAGCTTGTTATCGCTAAACATACTCAGCATCGTCTTTAACGCGCCAGGCCGATGCATCCATCTGGTATTGAACATCGTGTCCTTTCCGATTTTAGCGAACCTGGTAAACATTTGCTTTTCATAATGGGCAATAGCCGCTCTGGTATCTGTGAAAGAAGAATCCGTGAGTGCCTCACTGAGTTGCAATGCATCTAACATGGCCATATTTACGCCTTCTCCTGCAAAGGGAGGCATCCAGTGAGCAGCATCGCCCAGGAGGGTAATATTCGGTTTGGCTTCCCATTTTTGATCTAAGGGCATGCAATATTGCGGACGTGGAATGAAAAGTGTGTCTTCACTTTCAAACAATTCCCACCACACATCGCTCCATTCAGCAAACTCCTTTTTAAACCACGCTAATACCTGTTTGTGATCTTTGAAGTCAATCCCACTGTTTTTAGCCCAGTGTTCTTCTGATTTAAAACTGAGGGCAAATCCAAAACTACCGTCTCCTTTTGAGCTAACGATCAGCGTCTTTTCATTACCATAGGCGAATATTTTCCCGCCTTTTAATAACTGGTGAATAACAGGGGCTGTTTTGGCGGCATCTTTAATAGCGCCTTCCAGCATGGTGATACCTACCCATAGTGGCTTGATATCCGTTACATAGTGCCTTATCTTTGAGTTGGCGCCGTCTGCACCAATAACCAGGTCCACAATGGCTGTATTCCCATTTGCCAACACTATTTTCCATTGATCCTGTATAGGGCTGACTGCCAGGATATGACTATCCCACTCAACGGTATCCGGCTGTAACGAATGGAGTAAAATTTCCCGCAACGGCCCGCGGTCTATTTCCGGGCGGTGCCCTTTGTCACCAAAATTCTCCGTGCGTCCTTCGCTATGCTGATCTGAGTAAATTTTCGCCTCATGATCTATCACTCTGACCATTTCTGCTCCCGGGCGATAACTGGCTTTAAATTCCTCCATCAAACCAGCTTTTGCCAAAGCGGCCAATCCTGATTCCGTATGCAGATCAAGGGCGCCACCCTGAATTCTTACGTCTTTATTAAGATCCCTTTCGTACACTTTTACATCTGCACCTTTAAGCTGTAAAAGGCGTGCTAACGTCAGGCCACCGGGCCCTCCGCCAATAATTGCTATCTTTTTCTGTTGAATGTTCATGCCTGATTTGTTTTGACAATACAAAACTACTCCTTAGGCAAGGCTGATAATAGTATAAATCGGCCGTTTGAGTTTTTGAATAACTCCTTAGGCACCACCCCGGAGAACTTCTTTATCTCTTTAATAAAATGAGTTTGGTCGGTAAAGTCCTGCTCTGGAAAAAGCCGGCCTTCTTTGATATGGTTCAATGATGCCCGGAAGCGTAAAATATTACAGAATGCTTTTAAAGAAATGCCGAATTGCCCATTAAAGTAACGGTTGATCTGTCTGCTGCTCCAAAATACCTTTTCCGATAATTCTTTTACCGATAAAGCACCATTGGAAGTATAGATCAGGTCAAATAAATTTTTCTTCCTGCTGTCGATCTCGGGTTTAATTAAGGTGAGCATTTTGGCAACAACCTTACCACATAAGCTGTCAAAATCAGCCAGATCTTCTTTTGTAATATCCCAGAAGTTATCCGGCAGGATCTGGGCGCCATTTAATGCAGCAGCCACTTTGAAATTAAGCAGGTATTCGATGGCCAATAATTTAAAGCTGATAGCAAACATCACCTGCTTGGCGGGAATGGCGTGCTGTCCCGGTTCGGTATCTAGCCCTCTCAGTATAGCACGAAAAGATTCTTCATCGGAGTAAGAAAAAATAATATCAAACCTTCCGTCAGGTAAAACAACAATCTCTTTTTGCTGCCCCGCAGCATTTTCTAGCATCCAAAAACTTTCCACAAAGTCAAACAGCGGTGGAGAAGGTTTTTGGATTTTGAAGATGATATTGGTTTCCAACAGTAATGATCTTTGTCTTTTATAAAGATAGACAAATAAGCGTGTCTGGAAATTTATTCCAGGCTACAGCAACCAGGAGAAGTGTACAACACTTTCTTCTTTTGTAAAGTTGGTCCGGCGGTAAAAGTCCAGGGCCGCATCATCATCACTGTGCGCCGGAACATACACTTCTTCAAAACCTCTTTCCTTACAGTATCCTGTTAAGAAACTGATAAGTGCCTTACCAATCCCTTTCCGCTGAAAATCGATCAAAACCGCCAGATCATATATATAGGCCAACGGCTTTTCAACATAATACTGATGAAGTGTATAGGCAGTCAATCCCCCCAGGACCGTATTGTTCGCAATGGCCACTGCCACCAAAAAATCTGGGTTGCCCAATATGCGCTCCAGATAATTCCTATCGGGCTTAACGAAAGCCGGCATTTCAAAAACTTCTTCAAAAACATTTAACAACGCCACAAAATCATCAACATCCTGATGCGATAGCATTTTAACGGTTATATTCATTTATTGTGATAATTTTAAAAGGACCCGGTGATAGTCAGATCCCAATTATATGCGTTAAATCCCATAAATGCAAAAAGGGATGATCATAAGATCATCCCTCTTGCGAATCGTCAGGGTTTATTAATGATTGCAGGGAGGATACGGGTTGCTCGCCGTTGCCTCCGGCCTGCATAGTTTATCATTTACATCAAAAGCAGAACCGGCAGCACAGGTGTAATCTCTTCTTTGGAATCCTCCTCCGGCCATTTTTATGCAGAAAATATAGTCATGACAATTATCCGGATTAGGGAACCTGCCACTCGCCGAACAGGTAAACTCGGATATCAAAGGAGTAAAGACAGCCGGACCTGCCACCGGCCTGGTGTCCAACGACAAAAATGTATTAACAAAAGCACTACTGGTAACCGGCATTAATACTGGTTGATCGGTTAAAGAAGGAGTAGATATTGCCGATTGCGCACTTGCTACAGTAGTAATGGCAAACATGATGACAGCGAATAATAGGGTGTGTTTTTTCATAATAGGTATTTTGTTTATTACTAAATGGAAAGCCGGTATAAGAATTACAAATTAAGAATTGCCACTGCGGCACAGTATCAGTAATCTGCTTAAAATATCGTAATTTATTGGCCGGCTATATTGAAAATATAAAAGCCCGATGCTATTTAGAACATTGAACAATACTCACTCATGGTAAAGAAAATTTTAATCCTGGCAACAGGAATACTGTTACAGTTACTTTCTTCGTTTGCTGCCAACACTGAAAACGGGAAGAACCAGGAAATCAACCTGATTCCCATCCCCGTTAAAGTTGAAAACCGGACTGGCTCTTTCAATATTACCTCCGCCACCAAACTGGTAGCTGACGCATCTCTGAAAGGTATTACCGATCTGTTTGCAGCAGTATTACACGCACCCACCGGGTATCAATTGCGCCAGGCAGAAAGTGATAACAGCGGCATCCATTTTACAATCAACAGTACCTACAACCAAACGCTGGGCAATGAAGGATATATACTGGATGTAACCCCCACCAGGATCGACATCTCAGCCAATAAACCCGCTGGTCTTTTTTATGCGATGCAATCACTGATACAATTGCTGCCCAAAGAGGTGGAAAGCAGCGTGAAGGTAGAACAGGAAGATTGGACCGTTCCCTGTGTAAAAATTACAGACTACCCCCGGTTCGGCTGGCGGGGACTGATGCTGGATGTAAGCCGTCATTATTTCCCGAAAGAATCGGTAAAGAAATACATAGATCAACTTGCTAAATACAAAATGAATGTTTTCCACTGGCATCTTACAGATGACCAGGGCTGGAGAATTGAAATTAAAAGTCTGCCTGAATTAACCGACATCGGAGCGTGGCGTGCACCAAGAATGGGTACCTGGTGGACACGTGCCCCCAGGGCTAAAAATGAACCGGCTAGCTATGGTGGCTTCTATACACAGGAAGATGTTAAGGAAATTGTGAAATATGCACAAGATAGGTTTGTAACCATTATACCGGAAATAGACGTGCCTGGCCATAGCTTAGCTGCTTTAGCTGCCTACCCTAACCTGTCCTGCACGGGAGGACCATTTAACGTTAATGTTGGCAATGTCTTTTATACGAAAGAAGACAACGCACTATGTCCGGGAAATGAACAAAGCTTTGCATTTATGGATAAGGTGCTAACGGAGCTGGCTACCCTATTTCCCGCACAATATATCCATATCGGAGGAGATGAATGCTATAAG
This sequence comes from Chitinophaga sp. 10T418, assembly GCF_056394125.1. Taxonomy (NCBI): domain Bacteria; kingdom Pseudomonadati; phylum Bacteroidota; class Chitinophagia; order Chitinophagales; family Chitinophagaceae; genus Chitinophaga; species Chitinophaga sp. 10T418. The sequence goes on along the minus strand of NZ_JBFTHG010000015.1, from coordinate 162,750 downwards.
GGCTTTTGGAAAAATTGTCCAAAGTGCAAAAAAAGAATGACGGACGAAAAACTCAAAACCGTTGAAGAACTCCAGAGCTATTTCATTAAACGCATGGAAAAGATGGTTATTTCCAAAGGAAAAAAAATGATCGGCTGGGATGAAATACTGGAAGGCGGACTGGCTCCTGAGGCGACTGTCATGTCGTGGCGTGGTATCCAGGGAGGCGTTAATGCCGCGAAAATGAATCATCCGGTTATCATGACACCCGATCACAATTGTTACCTGGATCTTTACCAGGGAGATCCTGCAGGCGAACCTCCTACCTATTCTATGCTCACCTTACGCACTTGTTATAACTTTGAGCCAGTTCCGGAGGAACTAACTGATCACTCTCTGATTCTGGGAGGACAGGGCAATCTGTGGACAGAATCTGTGCCCACCTACCGCCATGCAGAATACATGACCTGGCCCCGTGCGTTTGCTTTATCGGAAGTATTCTGGTCTCAAAAAACATCCAGGAACTGGGACAGCTTTATTCATCGCATGGAAGCTAACTTAGCCCGTTATGATGTGGCTAATGTGAACTATGCACGCTCTGTATATGACGCGGCCATCAGGCCCATAAAGAAATCGGCAGATAAACCCATGCAAATTACCCTCGTCAAAGAACTGGATGATCTGGATATTTACTATACATTTGATGGTACTTTTCCGGATCGCTTTTCTTCAAAATATACAGATACACTCGATATCCCAAAAGGGGCAGATACCTTTCGGATGATCACTTACCGCAACAACCAACCTGTTGGGAAAATGATTACTGCAAGTATTAAAGAGATAGAAAAACGATCAGGTTCAAAATAGTAAAACACACTCCATTTTATTTCATCCTAAACACTGGTAAGTATGTCGGAAAATCAAACAACTGCACCATCTAACGATCGTTCAAGAAGAGATTTTATCAGGCACGCTGCCATTGGCATAGGCACTTTTATAATTGGGATGTCCCGTCCCCTGTCTTCCTTTTCCGTGGGTGCCAGAGCGCCATTGGTCGCGGCTCCTGTTAAAGCCTTTTCAATTGATTTTAACTGGGGAGAAGGTGGGCTCAATAGCTTCGCCAAACCAGGCCTATGGGCTGATGCGGATCCGGAAGAACATGTAAACTGGTATGCCGGTTTAGGCTGCAATGTTATACAGTCATTTGCCGTTTCCTGTAACGGCTATGCATGGTATAAAGGTGGCATTGTACCTGAACAACCTGGGTTGAAATACGATTTTTTAACAGAACAGGTAAAACTGGCGCATCAAAAAAACATAAAGGTATTCGGATATTTCTGCGCAGGCGCCAATACAAAATGGGGACTGGATCATCCGGAGCTGAGTTATGGAATTCCTGCAGATCCCCATATTCCGTACACCACCACGTACATTGATTACCTCTGTGCTTCCATTGAAGACGCCATTAAAGTAACCGGCATAGATGGTATTTTTATCGACTGGTTATGGAATCCGGGAACTACAATGGAACCATACCCTCCTTTGAAATGGATGGACTGCGAGCAGGTAATGTACCAGGAGCTCATGCAGCAGCCATTTCCAGGAAAAGAGAAATTAACACCTGAAAATGTATTGCAATTTCGCCGTAAAGCCATTGACAGATGCTGGAAGAAAATTAAAGCAACCGCCAATAAAGCAAACCCCGAATGTATTATCTGGTTAACTTCCTGTCAGCTTACCAGCAGGGACATTGCCGGGTCTGACCTGCTAAAGGAAGTAGACTGGATATTGAATGAAGCCGGTGATATTAAAACGACAATAGCTGTGCGTAACACGCTGGGGAAGCATGCCCGTATGGTTACCTGCCTCGCTAAATGGAATACGCAGGATCCTTTAACCATTGTACCCGCCGCCATCAAACAACAGGTTGGCCTCTACGGTTTTGCCAAACCCATCATTGGAGCTATGATGCACCCGGTAGATTACTACCTGAAAACAGCTATTCATGATCTGAAAGATGACGAAAAAAACATCGCGGTGCTGGCGCGTAGTTATAATAACCTGCCATTTTCGTATGTTAAAAAATAAGGCATCACCTGAACAAAGGCCTTTCATGAAAAAGGCCAAACAACAATATGAAAAGCCTGTAGATGAGTCTGCAGGCTTTTCATATTGTTGTTTGGCCTGTAAATTAAAAGACATTTTAATCAATCTTTATGCTGTCAATTGCTTTCTCCATAGCATGTTCCTTTACTCCCGGCACTTTTAACCCTTCAGCACGGAATACCGTCAGATCCGTCATACCTAGAAAGCCAAGAAAAGCATTCAAATAAGGAGCAACAAAGTCGTTGGCTTTACCAGGTCCTTCTGAATAAACGCCACCGGAAGACATGGCCACATACACTTTTTTTCCTGTTACCTTTCCAACAGGACCATTTTCTCCATACCCAAAAGTGATTCCGGCCCTGGTAATATGATCAATCCAGGCCTTTAGCGATGTATGGATGGTAAAGTTGTACAGCGGCGCACCAATTACGATGATATCTGCTGCCATTAACTGTTTAACCACCTCGTCAGAAAAGCGAATGGATTCTTTTTCTTCTTCGGTCAGCTGATCTCCGGGAATAAAGAATGTACGAAGCACAGTGGGGTTAAGATGTGGAATGTCGATATCGACCAGGTTTAATTCTTCAAGTGTACTGCCAGGATACTTTTCCTGAATTTTTTCAATGATAGCCTGACCCAGCTTAATGCTGTACGATCCTTTACCTTGTAGGCTTGAGATTAAATGAAGGATGCGTTTCATAAAAATTACGTATTTAACAATATGACCAATTTTAAATTCCGAGATCACCCGATTTCCTTTTGTGTTACCAATGAAAGGTTTCTTTGGCTCGAATTATCAAAGGCAAAATTATGGCTGCCAGGTAGTCGGAAGTTCGGACTTACCTGAAGGGAAGCGGTTACATTGAGGTAATGTAATTACCTTTGGGGCTATGGAAATGATAATAAATGAGCCGCTTCCAGGCAAGGAAGAATGCGCAGGCTCGCTCAAAAACGTCCTCGATGCGTTGTATGTTCTTAATGGAAAATGGAGACTGGCTTTGATACTGTCTCTGGTGCAGTCATCAAAGCGCTTTAACGAGATTCAGCATGAACTCACTGGCATCTCCTCCAGGATATTAGCTAAAGAGCTAAAAGATCTGGAATTGAATGACTTTATCACACGAAAAGTATATCCGACTACCCCGGTAACTATCATTTATGAAGCCACCGGGTATAGCCGGACATTAAAAAATGTGATAGGTGAACTAAGTGCCTGGGGCGGACAGCACAGGGAAAAAATTAAGCAAAGCATGCGGAAACAATCCTTCCTGCATGTCTAATGCTTAAGTTCAGCTATACGTACTACTAAATCGGCCAACCGGTTAGAATATCCAAACTCGTTATCATACCAGCCCACCACCTTAACTAAATCGCCTACAATGGAGGTCAGTAAAGCATCGAAAGTGCAGGAGTAAGGACTATCAATAATATCTACAGATACAATAGGGGCCTCAGTATACTTCAGCACTCCTTTCATGAAAGTGTCAGCGGCTTCTTTAAACCTGGCATTAATTTCATCTACACTTTGGGGCTGTTTCTTCAGGATACAGGTAAAATCGGTAAGCGAACCATTTAAAACAGGCACACGTATACCTGCCCCTCCCATTTTGCCGGCTAAATGCGGGAATATAGTGGTGATTGCTTTGGCAGCGCCGGTAGATGTAGGGATTATAGATGCCGATGCTGCACGCGCTCTGCGAAGATCTCTATGTGGTGCATCGTGCAGGTTCTGATCTCCGGTCATGGAATGCACGGTGGTAATATAGGCGTCTACGATCCCCCAGTTATCATCCAACACTTTTACCATAGGCGCTACATTGTTAGTAGTACACGAGGCATTGGACAATACAGGTGAGGTAAGATCTATTAAATGATCGTTCACCCCCAATACTACGGTAGGAATATCTTTATCCGGCGATGGCGCTGATACAATCACCTGTTTGGCGCCCGCCTGCAAATGCTGTTCCGCAGCGGCTTTAGATGTGAATTTACCGGTAGATTCAATCACTATATCAATCCCCAGCTCGGCCCACGGTAACTTTAATGGATCACGCTCTGCTAAAACACGGATTGATTTTCCATCGATAATCAGCGCATCCGCAGTAGCACTTACTTCGCCTTTGTATGGTCCATGTACAGAATCATAAGTGTAAAGGTGTGCCAATGTTGGCGTATCCGCCAGGTCATTTATTGCTATTACTTCAATTCCTTTTTTTTGCAATAACATGCGCAAACTTATTCTGCCAATACGCCCAAAACCATTAATCGCTATCCTCATGTTGATGTAGTTATAGCCGGTAAAATTATCTGATAATGCGCAAATAACAAAAGTTAACCTCATTGTTATTGCAACTGGAATGAAATAAGTTGCCAATTCTTTAATTTTACCGGCTATATCTTCTATCGGATTAACACAACACTACCTTGCTTAAAGAATATTTCCCCTCAATAAACCTTTGCCGTTGAATAAAATAGCCGTTTTAAGCGTCCGGAAATGAAATACAGGTATATAAATACATATAACTGATAAAGCCGGGCAAACAGGCTATTTAATACTTTTCATATTATTTTACTTTCCAGGTTCATAGGTAAGTTGCACAACACCCGATTTAAAAACGTTGGTTTCAATCAGCCTTAAACTGATTCTTTTTTTCAAGTCTTCAAACAATGGTTTACCAGTTCCCAGAACTACCGGATGCACTGATACTTTATATATATCAATAAGACCGGAGCTTATAAATGTCTTGATAAGACTTGCCCCACCATATAGCCAAATATCTTTACCTCCTTGCTGCTTGATTTCCGAAACCTGCTTAACCAGGTCAGAACTTATAAATGTAGCATTGCCATCTTGCCTGGTTTGACTTGAAAAAACAAATTTATTTTTTGAATGTATTCCTTGCCACATCTGTTTTTCGGCGGGAGGGGTAGTTGTATCAGGTTGGAAATTCCCCCAGGCGTCATAGCTCACTCTACCGTAAAATATTGTATCGATACTTGATATAAAACCACCAAAATCCATGTCATCATCCATAATGCACCAATCAACTTCTCCATTGGGCCCTTCAATAAATCCATCTAAGGTTACAGCTAAATTCAAAATTATTTTTCTCATTTGAAATACTTTTTAGCAAAAATAAATATCAGATCATGTTTATCTTTTGGAAAAAAGCGACAAAATTAAAATTGAGAAGGAGTAAACCCTGTGTGTTGCTTTATATCATTGGTAAGATGTGCGTGATCATAAAACCCACATTCAAAAGCTATATCTGATAAGCTTTTCTTTTGGCTCACATCGCTAATCATAGAAAAAGCTGACTGGAAGCGAATAATCTTTACATATTCCTTAGGAGTTAAACCAATTTGAGTTTTAAAGACACGCTCTAATTGCCTGACAGTTGTAAAGTTTCGCTTAGAAATTTCATAAATGCTTAAATTTCCTTTAGAAATATGAATATCACTTAAGACAGACTGGAGCGACTGATTGATACTTCTTTTCCTATCCAAAAAATATCCGTTGAGATAAGCATTGGGGGCATTATTTATCTTTCCAATATCAAATGAATGCCGCAAATCAAATTCAAAAGTATGATTAGTCAACTCATTTTGCGGTGCATAGTTATAAAATGACGAAAACGATGCCGGCTTTAGACACACTCCTAATAGATGTGTGTTCCCATCAATAAAACTATCCTTGAAAGAAGTCATTGCTCCTACCACGTATGTTTTTCCATGTTCCATAGTAGCTAACCCATTATCCGTTTTACAGGGTCCTCCCAGATTTATAACTACACCGGGACATCCATCAGGAAAAATTCGTTCCCATTGGTTGTCGCTATCATCGCCTTTTAACTCCCAAAAAGAATGGATATAGGCTGCTAATTCTACACAAGGTTTAGCCTCATTATGCGTCATTACTAAAACTAATTTGGTCGTTTATAATCTATGCGATTCTTTCCTTTTTTTAAGGCAGGCCGGTATTTTCTTGTACAACAGCCGATAAATCTCCTGATTAACAAGTTACATATAACGGTTGGGATTTTCCACCATGTCGGTATTTCATCAGTAACTTGACTTTTGTGTTTAAAATGAAAAAGCGACACAAAATCCATTATTGAATTTTGTGTCGCTTTGCTGCGTATGTGTAAAAAACCTTTACAACAGCTGCTGTAACAGCCCTGATAACTTTCATTACCTGGGCTTTAAAGTTTATTTACACTACTTTATAGTAATTTTCCCTACGGCCACTTTAGACTTACTCAACGCCCTGTCAGTTTTTCCAACCAGGTACATATCATTTCCAATAATAACTCCTAACCGGGGCATAGCAGTAGGAATGTCACTGTTGGAGAAAAATACCTTTCTGTCAACTTTTCCGGAAGTTTCGTCAATATTCAAGACGAAACAATCAGATTTAGAAAAGCGGTAAACCGACTTTGCTTTCTGGCCAGCCTGGGTAACGGAAATGTTTTTGCGGTTATCATTAAACAGCAATTGAATACTTCCATTCGCCTGAAGAGCGCCAAAGCCGGAATAAAAAGGTCTGCCCTGATCCCTGAAGTAACTCATGGTGACTAATGTTCCCCCGGAAGGTCCATTTGCGGAACCCACTACTATTTCTTCACGTTGTTTTTTAGGTACTATCTGTAACCATCCAATGTTGCCAGAAGCATCTACCTTACACATCATCAGGTCGCCTGAGAGGTAGATGGAGCTGGTGGTTGATCTCCACTGACCAGGCATATTATTAACACCGGAAGAATAAACCTGGGAAGTGGTTACATAATGATCGTACCGTTCGGCAAGAATAACAAGTCCGTTGTCAGCAGTATAAAAGATTTTCCGGAATTGCATGTACTTCGAAAAACCTTCTCCTTCCTCCTGCATTTTCTTCAGTTCCTCTTTCTTCTTTTTATCTTCCTTACTGTCTTCCTTATCGTCATCCTCATCAGTGTTGTCCTGATCGCCTGATAACATCGAATTGTTAATTTGCTTATCGCTGGTTGATACTACTTTCCCGTCCGCCACATTGATCCTTTGCACCAGTAATCCATCGATCGTTTTACCTTTTTTTACGTTGCTGTAAAATGCCGCCAGAACCAGGTCTTTATTTTTCTCCTGCACTAATTTGGTGTTGGAGAGCCATTTTCCATTGATACCTGTATTGACCTCCGCTTTCTGCTTTCCTTTGTCGTTGTAAATACGAATATTGTAGTTCGTAAAGTCCAGGAATTTCTCTTTTTTCTTTTTGCCTTCCTCATACTCATACATACGCCCTACCAGTACCACGTTACGATCATTCGTATATAAGACATCTTCCAGTTGATATTTTTTGGGCTCAAACTCATTCCGGATGATAAGAGGTTTGGCCGTAGCTTTGAGCTGCTGATCCAGCTCCTGGATCTTGTATTCGTTTCTTTCCGTTCCTTCCAGACTGCTTACAATCAGAATTTTTGTGCTATCCACATTGTAGTCAATCTTGAAATTAACATCATCACTCTTCTCATTTAGTTGAAAGACGGTCACCGTTTTCCAGTCTCCGGTGAGTTCCCCGGAATTCTTATCCACTGCAGAAGCATAAATAGTAAGCGTTTTATCCCGCTTGCTATAATCAGATGCAAACAGGAACAACTTATCCTGACAGGCAAAAAACTGTTCAAATTCTTTACCTCTCAATTCCTTGTTAAAGTCGTTGCGATAAACTTCCGCTAAATTCTTATCCACCTTTACGAGTGTACCGGATTCTCTGAAGCTGGCGCCAACTACAAAGTAACTTTTCATGGCCATATGGCCCTCCTGAAGATAAGCGCCGGTGTTGTCTGCAAATATTACTTTCAGATCAGTACTGCCTTTACGAAGCTTAAATTCATCCCCCCAGTTAATAGCCGTTTTTTGGGCCAGGGCAACAACGCCAGGAACTGTTAAGCACAGGAATAGGAAAACACGTTTCATTAAAACTATTTTTGGTATAAGGATCACAATAGTAAAACAATAGTATTTATGAATGCACTTTTTTGTTTAATAATAAACTCCTAAATCGTTTCAAAATTGCGCGGAAATGTCGCTGTTAAAGGATCTACACCGAAAGTTGTCATGTACAACCAATTTTTCCATCATGTTACCTGGTTTACTACTCAGCATGCACTTCACCAGGTGCCCAGCTACGATGGCGGCCAGTAAAGGCCCGTGTATCGTCTTCCTCTCATTTATTAGTGCCCTGAGTTTTGTGCAATGATCTGATTCTCAGTTTTTTTATTGGAATCTCTTGCAAAAAGTAACCATACCCTCAAATTGAGGTATCCCTGATTGTTTCATTTTCATGACCGCCTGTACAGGAAAATGAACCATTTTCCCATTTCAACGTTATTCCTCATCTAACTCGTCACATAACTGCCACACACAAACTCAAAGTGCCATGTCCACGAAACTACTCGTATGGAACCTCCAGGGTTTTACCATGAATAAGATGTCTCCTCAACTAAATGACTGGGTGTCCCTTGGAACCGGAGCCAAAAGAGTTAAGTACCAATACTCCGCGCAAAAAGTAAAGTACATTCTCTCCAATGTCGGGAAATATAAGCCTGATATATTTGCAGTAATAGAAGTAATAAGCGGCCAGGGCCCCAGAGGTAGCCTGATTAATACGAATGGTGAATTGGGATGCATTGAGTTATTAAAGCAGCTGAAAGTAAAAGATCCAAACTGGTATTTAATACCTCCTTTAAGATTGGTGAACAAGGTACAGGTAGATGAGAAAGACGGGTATGCCGAATTGGTCAGTGAAAAAAGTTATACAGAAGGGATCGCCATATTTTTCCTGGGTAACAAACTTGATTTTGTAGGGCCGTATATCTGGCCCCTGACAGACCCGAAAAATATTAATCCGGATACCGTCGCCCAACCAATAGGGCCTGCAGGCCCCTACCCGGGCGACTGGCAGAAGGGGTTGCCGCCTAACAATCACTTCGCAGGCCAGTATAAATTTCTCGGTAAAGACCTCAAAGAAATACAATTTCCCTCCATATCTTCCCGGTGTCCATTCCTCGTACAATTCAGAGAACAGAACAAACCAAAAAGACTGATTACTTTAATTACCCTGCACTTCCCGCCTAATAATACTTCAACGGAGGCATTCGCTAAACTGACATCGTATATTAAGGAGTATAAAATGGCGAAAGATGAAATAATGTTGGTGGCAGGTGATTTCAACATTAAAAAATCCTACTTGTACGGCCAGGGATTTGTAGGAGACGCAGGGCTTTTGGCCATGTTCACGAAGAAGACTTTCCCCAACGGCAGTACGATGAACATGTCTGCAAAGGAAGCTACACCAACTTGCTACTTAAAGCCAAATGAGCTTTTAGATAATGTCCTTTTCAGGCCCGGCTCTAAAGAATTAATTCCGCTGATGACGCTGGATGCACAAATTGCAAATAGAGTGGAGGAGGACTCCCTCTTGACGACACCAATGAGTGAAATAATGGACATTGACGATGAAGAAGAACGGGATGAAGTTTTCAGACATCCCCTGAATTTTGGATATCTCGGCCCCAGCCCKGGCACCAGCGATCATCTTGCGCTGTATGTAGAAATTTGAAGCACCCTTTTCCTATCCTTTAAATGAATTCCATGTCGTTAACAAGCATTGCTCAAACGCTGTATGACGAAGCGGTAAAAACCGGCATGATTGTATTAGACGATTCCCTGCTCAACAGCGGCTCCGCATTTGCCACCCTTGTGCGGGATGATCTGTTGCGAAGGGAGGGTAATATCCTGTTACAGGCAAATCCCGCAGATATTCCACAGCATCCGGGCGGCAATAGTTTTAGTTTTCCGGTCGCATTGCCGGTCAATGTCACTGATTCCTTTCTACATCTCATCGCTAATACTGCTACCGTTGTTTTTACACAAGTAGATGATGCCTGCCAGGTACAGCTAACAGTGAACTTAACACAAACAACGGCTGGTAGCAGCAACTGGGTATTCAGTAATAGTTTTCCCAGGTTATTGGGATGGCCGTTTGATTTCATGTCATTCGTAAACCCTCAGTTTATTTTTATTTATGGCAGCTTCGATCTGTCGCCAGGCACTTTCCAGGGTCTTAATTTTTATGCCGGTTTTACTTTAACGAATGTACTCGGACCAGTTGCGCAGTTATTAACCATGTTTGGTAATGGTTCACCTCAAACATCCGTTTTCCAGGGATTGATCACACAAACTAAAAATGGTCCTTTATTTAATCTGAACGGCGCAATTGAAGATATTCCCCCGCTTAACCTGCAGGCACTAACGGTGTCTCAACCAGTTGTTACAATGGGCATGAGTTACGAAACAGGACCAGATAACCAGGTCGCTCCCTGGGGAGAAATAATGCTGGCTGCTAACACCACTTTTGGAGATGGAAATGATGTATTGGAAGCTACTTTCATCCTGGATTATGATACTTCCAACACGAATATTACGTTGCTGATAGCACCTGCCCCGGGCTCCCTGGCCACCAGCATCAATCAGATGGGTGAATGGATGGCAGGTAAGAACTGGGACAAATTTTTCGAAAAATATCCTGCGAATATACTGCAACCATATCTGCAAACCTTCGGCATCCAGTCTTATGCACTCGATGTCAGCCTGGGAGATTTCTCCGTGATGAGTACCAGTCTGGCAGTAGGCACCCTGAGCGCCTGGGAGATCATTCCCAATAAGCTCGTCATGGATAACTTTTCCGTGATGTGGTTACTGATTGATCCGTTTGGGGAGTTTAGTAACTCAAATATTGCATTGGTCGGCAACCTCACCCTGTATGGTCAGAATGGTAAAAAAATCCTTTTTAAAGGAGATATCGAACTACCCGGACTTCAGCTGGCAATGGGCCTTTACACAGACGAGGAAATGACAGCGGCCGACTGGCTGCAAACTATCATATCTGCCTTTGGCGGAGGCACCATATCACCTGCCATCACCCAGGCGCTCTCTATATTCTCCATGCAATCCATGTTTTTTAATATGGATGTGCCGAATAAAACAATGGAGTACAATTTGAATGGCGCCATCGCCGTAGGCAGTGCGGCTGTTAATTTTAAAGTAACATTGATGATCGATATCAGCGATGGAATTAAATACGACATCACCGTCACTTTTATCCTGAACGATCGTGAAATAATAGGGGAAATCACCAATGATAATGATAAAAAAGACATCATCATTTCATGCACCTGGAAAGACGAGGTAAACACCGTGGGTTTACAGGTCCTGGCCGATGCCCTTGGATTTGATAACCTGGAAATACCGGCTGCTCTTGCGCTGGAGCTGAAAGCAGTAACCTTGTCCTATAACATCAGTTCCGGCATCTTCGCCATCGCTGCCGATGCAGCCGCATATGGCAAAGCAGACCTGCTGATATTTAAACCGGTGGACAGTGATCAATTCGTCTTTTTCGGAGGACTGAATATCGACAGGACCATTGATCTTTCCAATATTCCATTAATAGGAAAACCCTTGTCGGCCATAGAACGGGTACAGGTAGAACGCATGCAGGTGATGATCACTTCTGCTATCATCACCCAAAAACAGGTAGATGAACTGAACGGCATTATCAGCGATTTATCACAGCATCTGGGCGGCGCGCTGCCCACCATTCCTTCACAGGGAATGGCGTCTACTGTGGATCTTGAAATGAGTATTAATGTAGGTGGTTATATCATCCCGGTAAGCACCGGTGTTGGCGGGCAATCGGATTCCGGCCAGCCGCCTTCGCAAACCACTACCACCGGCAAACCTACCGGCAACGCCACCGTACCCGTTACCACCACCCCTGCAAAACAATCGGATGGCACTACCTGGCTGAATATACAAAAGGCAGTAGGCCCGCTGATGTTCCGCCGCATAGGTATCAAATTCGCCGATCCGGTGTTATGGTTCCTCCTGGATGCATCCTTCGAAGCAGGTGGGTTAACCATCGACCTGAATGGCGCCGGCATTGGTTCTCCATTGGATAGTTTTAGTCCGGACTTTACCATCAACGGCATTGGCATTGACTATAAAACAGCCGGATTTGAACTGGGCGGTACGTTGATGAAAATACCACCCACCGGAGATGTGGAATGGCAGTTTGCCGGTGGCGCCATAGCCCGCATCGCCAACTTCTCCTTATCTGCGATGGGCAGTTATGCCAATGTATATACAGATAGTACCCATACCACCACCAAACCTTCTATGTTCCTGTTTGCACAGGTAACAGGAACGTTGGGTGGTGTGCCTGCATTCTTTGTTACGGGCTTAGCCGCCGGTTTTGGCTACAACTCCGCCCTGCGTATACCCGGCCTCGGTGAACTCAATAATTTCCCATTGGTAGCAGGCGCACAGAATCCGGCGAAGATAGGTGGCAACAACGCTTCACCGGATGCAGCATTGAGCATATTAATGGGAACAAACGGTGGTACCCCCTGGATTAATGATAACATCGGGCAATACTGGTTGGCCGCGGGCCTGCAATTTACTTCGTTTGAACTGGTCTTTACCAACGCATTACTGATAGCGCAATTCGGCAATCATTTTCAGTTTGCATTATTAGGACTCTCCCGTGCGAGATTTCCTATTACCGGTCCTGTTACCTACGGCTATGTCGAGTTACAGATAGAGGTTGTGGTAGATCCCACCGAAGGCGTCATCGCCTTATCGGCGGTGTTGAGTGCTAATTCTTATGTGCTGGATCCATCCTGTAAACTCACCGGCGGTTTTGCTTTTTATGCCTGGTTCTCCCCCAGTGATCACGCAGGCGACTTCGTCATTACGGTGGGTGGCTATCATCCTGCTTTCGATCCTCCCAACTATTATCCGGCCATTGCCCGCGTAGGTTTCAGTTGGGCGATGGATGCAACCATCAGTATTACCGGCGCCGCCTATTTTGCATTAACTCCTGCGGCAATCATGGCCGGCGGTGAACTAAGCGTCACCTTCCAGGACGGTGATCTGAAAGCATGGTTCAAAGCCTGGGCAAATTTGCTGATCTACTGGAACCCATTCCATTTCGATGTAGCCATTGGAATCACTGTAGGCGCTTCTTACCGCATGAATCTACTGTTCACCCATGTGACCGTAGAAGCTTCGCTGGGAGCCATGTTGCACCTGTATGGCCCTGAAACGGGAGGCACCGTCAGGGTCAACTGGACGGTCATCTCCTTTACTATTTCTTTTGGCGCAAACTCCAGTGGCAATCCAGGCCCTATCAGCTGGAACGATTTCCTCCAACAGCTGCCTGCCGGTAATAGTGTGTTAAAGATCCTCCCAATCAATGGACTTGCTGCCAATGGTAATACAGATCTCAACAGCGGCGCGGCCTGGGTGGTAAGACCTTCCGCATTCAGTTTTTCTATCTCTTCTGCCCTGCCTAACTCCAGTCTGACGCTGAACTCCAATGGTACTATCCTGCAACAGGGCGATAATATTAACATCCGCGCCATGCAGGATAACCGCAAAAACGGTAACCCTGCCCAGGGAAAGAATTTGCCTTCCATCCTGAACCTCATCGTCCGCAAGGAAGGAGTGGAACTCAACGTTCTCGATGAAGCCAGCGCATGGCAGATCACAGCCAGAGAAGAAAACCTGCCTCGGGCAATGTGGGGAGTAGGACCGCAGGATCAGATGCCGGAAAAAGATCAGCAGTTGTTGTACCATCAGCTCACCGGTTACCAGCTCAACGCGCCGCCCACAATTTTTGGCGCTTCACCGGGTCAGATCGATGCAGTGAAAAATCTGACGGATGTCATTTTAATCGCCGGCGTGATGCCCGTCAACACACAGGAACAACCAGTGGGTATCCCAGCGGAGAAGGAAGATAATACGATCTCCATCATCAGCCAGGATATCGCGTCCAAAGATACCACGGCTATACGCAATGCCTTGTTTGATACCCTGCAGCAATTAGGAATTGATGCAGGCACAAATGATAGTATGTTACAATACGCCACGGATGCACCCAGCATTTTTTCCGCCATTCCATTGATCATTAAAACCACCAGCTATGCATAAGGTAACCGATATCGATGGACTGGGATACCTGCAATTCTACGACAATGAATTACCGGGTTTACCCGCAGGGCATTACGAAGTAGAAGTCAGTATCTCCCTGCCTGCTGCAGATACCGATAACTATCAGCAATCCAATAAACAGGCATTTGATGTACAGGCGCCGCAATTCAGTATCGATACACAGGAGATCCATGCGATGTTTCCAGGCAATAATGCCAATGGAGATTTCAGCCAGGTGCTGCCGGTGATCAGCTTCCTGAACACCACCCTGCCCTGGGAGCGACTGATTACAAAAGACAATACCATTCCCTGGATGGCCTTACTGGTGTTCAGTGAAAATGAACTCAACATTAACCCGCAGACCAAGTCACCAGTGGTGACCACCACCGTAGCAGAATTACTGCGTCCCACAGACGGGATTTTAAAACCAATGATCGACCGCACCTTCTTATCCGATGATATATTATCCGGTGCGGTGAACACCATCATTATTTCTACCGCGGTATTTCAGGCAGTAACACCACGATTAAACGAGCTGTCTACCTTAGCACGCTGGAGCATCATTGATCCTACCAGTCAGGCGATCAATAATGAACAACTCAATAATAGTTTCGCAGAAGTGATGGCCAACAGGTTCCCGCAATCCAGTAATATCAGCGATGGCGCAGGCGCTATGAACTATGTACAGCTGGTTTCTCTGGAAGGCCTAACAGACTATCTGACAGACGATCCTGAGTGGCCGGTGCAAATAGCTGCGGTGCAGTTGGTAAGCCTGGCTTCCTGGAGTTTTACCAGTGCCGTGCAACCGGGCCAGACTTTCGCAGAATTGGCCACCGCGCTCATCACATCCGCCGGTGATAATCCAGATAATTTACTACTGCGCATTCCTGTTATGGAAGATGGGAGTGCTGCCGCCAATCGTATCAATGATGGATACACTGCTTTAAGTTACCAGACCATCACCGGCACGGCTAGTTTTTGCTGGTATCGTGGTCCGTTTACGCCATTCCCTGCAGTGCGTTTACCGGGTGATATCATCGGGTATCTGCAACCTGCCGCTGCTATGATCTACGATGAGCCCACGGGTATTTTCGATAACAGCTATAGCGCCGCATGGACCATAGGCAGGGCCATGGCATTGGCAGATCCCGTGTTGGTGGGTACCTTACAGCAGATGAGAAATAAGGTCATTCAACTGAATGCGCGGATCATTGAACGATCTTTCATGCCGCATTTGTCGCATATACGGGATGCCGCCGGTTTAATAATGCCGGGTATCTCCAGGAAGTTGTTCCTGGAAAAATTACCGCAGCTACAAAACGACCTGGCGCTCGCCTTTGATGCACCTTTAAAAACCGCTCCCCTATCTTCCAGAAATACAAATGCACTTTTCCCCGCTGCAACTATCCCTATTGATCCGGCAGAAAAATTTACCTGGTTCCTGCAGCAACCGTCCATACAGGAAGTAATCGCCGCACAACTGGAGGAAGAGATCACACCCGCCGCCGGTTGGCTGGCTAAGTTAGCATTACTGGAAGGCGTACCATTTAATCACCTGGTACCGGATCAGCGCATGTTACCGGTGGAAAGTGTCCGCTTCTTTTTTATAGATGACAACTGGATTGAAATGTTGCTGCAGGGCGCACTCAGCGCAGGCATCTTCAGTAAAACAGATCAGCAGATCCATCAATGGCTGGCGCCCATATTGCTGACACGCATAAAACAAAAAGCGGCTAAACGAAGAAAAGAATTATTGAAAGTAAAAACGGAAGATGATATGTCGCCCGCATTGCCTGTAGCTGGTATGATCCTCCGGTCCGCATTGCTGACCAGCTGGCCATCTATCCAGGTAGAAGCGACAAAAAAAGAGGAAAAAGTAGACATCGCGCGTATGGAAAATCTCGCCCCTAATATGCTCTTGCTGTTATGGAAAGATATACCGGAACAGGTAACCATCAGTCAACCTGATCAGGGATTAAGTTATGGAGTAGAAGATAACTGGAAGATCGCATTACGCAGTCTTGATAGCAGCAACTTAGGTGCGCCACTGCAGTTGCCTTTGTTCCCCGGAACAGGAGATCTCCGGCAGTTCATGCGCCCGGTAACCAACGATATCGGCAAACTGGTGCTGAACCTAGTGCCACAAAACGAAAATGATAATAGTTGCCTCATCCCGGCTTTGACAACCGCCCTGTCGCAAACCTCCTCCTTAACGTCTTCTCAATTCACCATCGAGATGGTGAAAACGCCGGAACAAATTATATTCAACGCATCCCTCACGGGTAAAAAAAATAACCATGAACTTTAATAACCCATTACTCGTGCCGATTGATGCAAAAGCATTCGTGGTAAACAGAAACGTATTATCCTTAACAGGCATCAATATTAAGCAATGGCAATACGCCTACCCTGCCCTGAAAACATATTCCTCACCGGAACCAAAAGCATTTACAGGAGGGGTGATCATACCACAAACCGGCATTGTGGTGCACTGGACCCTACCCGATATTATCAGGAATGGAACACAGGGAGATGATGGGACCATGAATTTTCCGCTGGTGCCCAATCGCTGGCTGGTGGTGCGTTATAGCGGCCCTCTGTCTAATCGTAAAACCACCGCATGGGTAGTGGAAAGTGATGCGCTGGGTAATAACGATCCAATCACCGGCGGTTCGCCATTTCTGAATCCAGACACAGATCAGATCGAAATAACTTTTGTGGGACAGGTAGTGCCGCTGGATGCCTATGAGGAAACATCTCCTCCTCCATCACTATTTCTCACCGCTGTTGCTCCCGGCAATAATATGTTTGCGTCTTATCAGCCTTATTGCTGGAATGTATTCAGCATTTTTGATCCATTGGATAATGTACCATCTACGGATGATATCAGTTATTTTGTGGGCGGATGGTATAGCGATCCCGCGGCAGATATCACCGGTAGCTGGCAGGATGGAAGCAGCTTTCAGACATTCATGGACGATGCCGGCTGGCAGTTGGCAATACCTGCTGATGAGGTGGCCAGCTGGAGCATCTACCAGGGATTTGTATGGGGCATTAAATGGGATATCAACGGACCTGCACCTACCAACATCCCGGACGGAAGTCAGGTGAAAGTGGCGATAGGCAATACCGCCGCCGATGCATTAGCTGCCATGATCAATCATCAAACCACTGATCAAACTTACACAAACCTCATCGATGCTTTCCAGCAGGCGCTATTGCCATTGTTAGATCAGCCCAATTCGTCCATTGAAATACAACAACAATTAAAAGCAGCTGCTTATGGATATACCTACGGCGGATATGGCTGGGATATTGTGAATGCTGCTACTTCCGGTGATATAGCCCCGGCGCTGGATCCGGCGGAAGCAATAAAGGAAGCGGAATGGCTGGCTGCTTTAAACCAGGCACAGGTAACATATGAGCAGGCACTTATTGTGTTGAATAACCTGCAGTATGATCTTTTTCAAACCTGGTGGAAATATAATTTTGCGGTCACCAACAAGCTGATCAACCCTTATCCACAAGGCACTTCCAAACAACAGTTCCAGGATGCACTGAACCCCAATCTCCCATCCAGTTTGATATCGAAGGTTTACCAGCAGTTGCAGGAGGTAGCACAATTGCAAACGGCCATTCCTTTTGGTGTTACGCAGGAAGAGCTGCAGGCCGCTATACTGAACTATGCGGCGGGCAAAGATCTGCCGGATACAAGAACGTTGAAACAATATGCAAAGCGCCCGTTTGCCCACGCATATGATCCGGTAGTATTGTTACAGGGGATAAAAAATGATTTGCCTTTGTCTCCCACAGAACCGCTGGTATGCCGCTTCATGAGCCAGCTCGTAACAGGCATCAGTTATAATGGCGAAGATATTACCGTGGAAATGCTGCAAAACACCATTCCCATTCCTCCAGATATCAATCGGGTACCGTCACAGATGGAAAATCTGTTGCAGGAATGTTTTTTCTTAGATCCCCTCAACGCTACTATGATCACACAGGCTGCGCTGGGTACCACTGATCCCGCTACTATTGACGCAGTGTACCAGGATATGCTGGACGGAAAAAATGTACTGGGCATTTGTCCTGATCTTTCTTTAACCGCCTGGACACAACCCTGGCAGCCATTGGTGATGTTATGGGATATCAATTGGTATCCCATCAACCACGATAATGGTGGACAGCCTTTATGGAGTTTTGATGGTAACGAGTATACCTGGGATGGAGAAGGTTTTGATCCGCTAAGTAAAACAGAAGAGTATCAGGGGATGATCTTCATGACCCCACAAGCCTCCTTTAATTTCCGCGCGCAATTGCAAAGAATGATCGATGAATATCCCAACAATGCTTATCTCCCTGAGCTGAATGATTTTATTTCCCAGGTAGATGGATGGGACTTTCTTTCCCAGTCTTTTGTGGGCCTTACACCTTATATGAAACTGCGTGTACCTACACCGAATGTATCACCCAGCGTAGACAAAAAGGAATATTTTGATCATATCACGATGCAGGATCTCGTTGGCAACAATGCCAACTATGTTCCTTTCCCTGGAAGCCCTCAGCCACCAAGGTTTGGCGACTTTGGCCCTTCCGGTTTTCAACCCTGGAGAGCAGGACAGTTCACCGTGCAACGCCTCTCTATTGTCGATAAATTTGGACAGATCTGTGATGTAACTACCTTGCAGAGCAGCCTGAAAACAGGCCCTATCCTGGCGCCGGCATTAACACCGCAACACGCAGTGTTACCCGATGAAAGTTATCGTTTTGGACAGTTGTCACCGCGACTGCTGCAACCTGCCAGGCTAAACCTGGATTTTGTGGCGGCAGATAGTGATGCGCATATCTTAGGACTCACGCCCGGTACTAATCCCATATGTGCATGGCTGCTGCATAATTTCCTGGATCAGAGTATTGCCTGTTATGATGCCCCGGGAAATATCATCGGCGCGGTGAGCCTGGTGTATAATGAACAGGCGCAGCGGGTGGTCCATTGGCAACCTGCGGTGGGCAGTATATATCAAACCATCACGGATCTGATCAATACACCTGCTTTGAATCACCTGGGCCTGATGCTGCAAAATATGCAACAGATAGGAGCAGCCGCCTTTACCGCTATGTTAGCCACACTGGATAAAGCAGCCATCAATATTGATGGAGCACATACTTCTACAGATACCAGCCTGATGTTATTAGCGGGAAAACCGGTGGCAATGGTGCGACTGCGGGTACAGTTTGAACTGAATGCCGTCATAGATACCGATCCATCCTGGCGCTTCACTTTTCAACCGGACATCAGCCTGGTGCCTACCTGGAAATTCAATGTCCGTTTGGGTGAAACGGTACAACGCACAGATGGATTGATCGGCTATTTTATTGGTGCCGGTTATGATGTTTTTTATACCGACAGTGTTCCGGGCGGAACACTGTCCGGTAGCTATATACAGGCCATTGGTAATGGTGATTCCCTGAAACTGTCTTTCGATGATGAGCCTGCGTTTCTCAGTCTGCTGATGGATCCGCGTACCCTCGTGCATGCTACCACTGGTATACTACCGGTAATCGATGTAGCTATTCCGCAGGAATTTGTTACGCCTGCATTTGCCAACATGGACCTTAGCTTTCACATAGGACCTTTATTGAGTGTACTGGTCAGTCCTGCTGTTCCGGCGCCTGATACAGATAATGCGGCCATTGTATTTCCGCCGCCCGCACTAAAGAAAGGCACCTGGAGCTGGCAGCAATTATCTGCTGATCAATGGCGCATGTATAACATAACACCGGCAGATGGCACTGCGCAGTTTAGTAACGTTCCACTTGTAATAAGGGAAGGCCTCCTGACTTTAAAGGGTGCGGTGACGAAGTGATACCTGATTTTTCACCTATAAAAAATATCGTCATGAAAGCACCCGACTTAAAAAGCACATTGCTTGATTACGCCATCAACACTACCCCTGATCCGTTGCAAGCCAGTCCCCAGAATGGTAACCCGGTGTATGCGGCACTCGTCCTGGTAGTATCCAACGGCAGTGACAGGGCTATAAGTTTAGACAGTTTAAGGGTAACCATCCCGCCGGAGCTGACAGATCACCTGGAATCAATCTTGTACAACGCTGATCCGCAGCGGGTCTGGAGTATTACCCCCGCCAGCCCGGGCGTATTCAACATTACACCCGTTTCCGGTAAACCGGTGACCATTACCACGGAGGGCATTGTGTTTCAATTTTTCAATATCCGCGTTAATGAACAGGTAGGTACGGTGCAAATCGGGATCACAGAACTAGCTGCTACGGACGAGGCAGGGTTAAAAGACCGTAATCTGAATATCCCCCTCACCAAATTCCCTTATGGTTTTTTCTTCAGCAACTTCACGCCACAGGTGCCTTTAGTGCAGGAGGATCAAACGGTCACGCTTACCTGGGAAGGCTCTAACCAGGCGAAATACATCATGTATTATAACGATAAAGAGGAAGATGTTACCAATGTACGCAAGTGGACTTCTCCGCCATTAACAGGTGATATTACTTTCCTGTTACGCGCAGTAGTGGTCTCCCAGGGAGAAACGGTGATAAAAGATCTCACTACTACCGTCATTGTTGCCAACCCGCAGATCCAGGCATCATCGCTGCAGGTAAATGGTCTTACCAATTTAATGGGAGGTGTAAAGCTGGGAACACCAACTGCTTCACTCACCGTATTAGGTCTCAGTAATCTAACAGGAGGAGCTGTCATTGGAAAGGATATCAATTCCCAGACATCCGTGAAAGGTTCACTGAACATAGGTTCAAATGGAAGCCTGAATGTTTACGGACCATTTTATTCGAACGTTATGGCAAGGTTCGACTCACTGACTGTAAGTAGGACTGCTTACATAAATGACCTGCGAATTACCGGCAGATCTGGCAATTGGAACATCATTGTGAATGAGGAGGATGCGCTGGTTTTTTCGTTCGGGGATAAACCTCTCTTAATGCTTTCCGGAAACGGGGTCATCACGTCAATGACATATGGCCCGGATAATAAGTTGCTAAAAACGCAGGTGCTCAATGGCTACAGTAGTGAAACGAATGCTACCAGGGTAGACGGTGAATAAATTGCACGCATTTTTTCATCTATAAAAAATATCGTCATGAAAACACCCGACTCAATAACCACATTGCTTGATTACGCCATTAACACTACGCCGGACCCGTTACAGGCCAGTCCTCAGAATGGTAATACGGTGTATGCGGCACTTATCCTGGTAGTATCCAACGGCGGTAACACCGCCGTTAGCCTGGAAAGCATACAGGTGACCATTCCACCGGATTTGACGGATAACCTGGAACCGATCCTGTACAATGCCGATCCGCAGCGGGTCTGGAGTATTACACCCGCCAGCCCGGGCGTATTCAATATTCTGCCCGTTTCTGGTAAGCCGGTGACTATCACTACGGAGGGCGTTGTGTTCCAGTTTTTCAATATTGCCGTTAGCCAGGTAGTAGGTACCGTGCAAATAGGTATCATTGAAACAGCTTCCTCTTCAGCTGCAGGATCAGACGACCGTTTTTTGAATATTCCCGTCACCAAATTCCCTTATGGCTTTTTCTTCAGCAACTTCACCCCGCAGATACCATTGGTACAGGATAATCAAACCGTTACACTTACCTGGGAAGGCTCCAGCCAGGCGAAATACGTGATGTATTACAACACTGAAGTGGAAGATGTTACCAATGTACGTAAGTGGACATCCAAACCCATTACGAATGATGTTACTTTCCTGTTACGTGCCATTGTGGTTTCCCAGGGAGAAACGGTGATAAAGGATCTTACCACTACCGTCATTGTTGCTAACCCGCAGATCCAGGCAGACACGCTGCAGGTGACCGGTAATGCGCAGTTGTTGGGAAATGTAAACCTGGGGGCACCAGGTACAACACTTAAAGTAACAGGTAACAGCAATCTGCCAGGGGATGTTACCATTGGAAAGGATATGGCTTCCCAGCTAACGTTGAATGCAAGAACAGTTGTAAATGGGGAAATCAATATTCTCGCACCATTAATTGTTGATGCCGCAACGAATTTTTTCTCATTAAAAGTAAGTAATAATATGGAAGTCCTGAATGCAACAATTTCCCATCTTACTGCTCCTAAGGTTTTAACTGATGTGCTTACGATAAGTGGTGCCTGGCAAATATCCATGGATAAGCAGAACGTTGCCTTGGTTTTTAGTTTGATGAATAGACCAATGGTGATTATTTCTCAGCACGGGGTTATTACGTCACTGACATATGGTCCGGATAATGAGTTGCTAAAAACGCAGGTGCTCAATGGTTAAGTAGCGGAACGGATGCTACCAGGGTGGGAAGGTGAATAAATAACACGCAATTTTTCACCTATAAAAAATATCATCATGAAAACACCCGACTCAACAACCACGTTGCTTGATTACGCCATTAACACTACGCCGGATCCGTTACAGGCCAGTCCTCCGGGTGGCAATACGGTGTATGCGGCACTTATCCTGGTAGTATCCAACAGCAGTAACGCCGCCGTTAGCCTGGAAAGCATACAGGTAACCATTCCACCGGATTTGACAGATCACCTGGAATCGATCTTGTACAATGCCGATCCGCAGCGGGTCTGGAGTATTACACCCGCCAGCCCGGGCGTATTCAATATTCTGCCCGTTTCTGGTAAGCCGGTGACTATCACTACGGAGGGCGTTGTGTTTCAGTTTTTCAACATCGCCGTTAGCCCGGTGGTGGGTACCGTACAAATAGGTATCATTGAAACAGCTTCTTCTTCAGTCGCAGGGTTAGACGACCGCTTTTTGAATATTCCCGTCACCAAATTTCCATACGGCTTTTTCTTCAGCAACTTCACGCCACAGATACCGCTGGTACAGGATAATCAAACGGTCACACTTACCTGGGAAGGTTCCAGCCAGGCGAAATACGTCCTGTATTACAACAATGAAGTGGTGGATGTTACCAACGTCCGTAAGTGGACAACTAAACCCATTACGAATGATGTTACATTCCTGTTACGCGCCGTATTGGTTTCCCTGGGAGAAACAGTGATAAAAGACCTTACCACCACTGTCATTGTTGCTACCCCGCAGATCCAGGCAGACACGCTGCAGGTAAGCGGTAATACGCAGTTGTTGGGAAATGTAAACCTGGGGGCCAACAGCAGTTCACAACTGAACGTTACAGGAGATGCTGTTATCAGTGGCAATGCGCAGTTGTCGGGAAATGCAAACCTGGGATCCGACAGTAGTTCCCGGCTGAACGTTAAAGGAGATACGGCTATCAGCGGCCGCCTGAATGCCAACAGCATTAATATCGCAGCAGACGGCCAGATCAATAACCTGAATGTCGAAAATATATTAACGGTAGATTATCTGGCAAAACTGAGATTGATTGACGCCGACACAGTTAATACCAACGCGCTGAAGGTGACGCAGTCTTTCATTACCAATATGGTTTGTGTGGGTCTGTGGTTTATTATTATGGATAATCAAGGTAACCTGGCATTTCAGTATTTGGCTGAAACTATTGTCTCCTTTTCATCGAACGGAAAAATCACTGTAACACCTTTCAATCCGTCCGATAGTACTGAAACTACTGCCGGAACGAAGAAAGATTAAAATGAAGAAGCGGCGGACAGCTTACTAACGCACCACAGGTACCAGTGAATCGTTTCAACGCTTCACAAGGATGTAAAGTAAAAAGCGATACAAAATCCAATCATGAATTTTGTATCGCTTTTTGCAGAAATTCAGAGGTCCGGTTGATTCCCTGATACCAATGTTAACGTTAATTCAACGCCAACCCAATCCGGGGGCCACATGCTCTAAAATAGAAGACAGTATATGTACATTGTAATCAACGCCTAATGTATTGGGTATCGTCAAAAGGATGGTATCTGCCTCCTGGATAGCTTCGTCCTCAGCTAACTCCTTTATGAGTTGATCTGGCTCTGCAGCATAGCTTCTTCCGAAAATGGCGCGTTTATCCGCTTCAATCATTCCGATTTTATCAACCTGATTGGTGTCCTTCCCAAAGAAATACCGATCCTGATCGTTTACCAATGCGAAAATAGACCGGCTCACCGAAACCCTCGGTTCACGATTGTGTCCCGCTTTTTTCCAGGCATCTTTGTACAACCTGATCTGCTCGGCTTGCTGTATATGGAAAGGTTTGCCGCTTTCATCAAACTTCAGCGTAGAACTTTGAAGGTACATTCCATTTTCAGCCGCCCAAACAGCCGTAGCATTAGAAGCGGCTCCCCACCAAATACGTTCCCGCAGTCCTTCGGAATATGGCTCCAGGCGTAGCAAGCCTGGTGGATTCGGAAACATCGGGTACGGATTAGGCTGGGCAAATCCAACACCCTTTAACTTATCCAGGAATTCCAACGCTTTGCGGCGTCCCATATCTGCGTCAGTTTCTCCTTCCGCCAGTTCATATCCAAAATAGCGCCACCCATCGATTACCTGTTCCGGCGACCCTCTGCTGATTCCCAATTGCAATCGCCCCTCCGAAATTAAATCCGCAGCTCCGGCATCTTCCACCATATACAGTGGATTTTCATAACGCATATCAATTACACCTGTTCCAATCTCTATTTTGCTTGTTTTGGCACCGATAGCCGAAAGCAAAGGAAATGGTGATGCCAACTGAGCGGCAAAATGATGCACACGAAAATAGGCGCCGTCTAAACCAATTTCTTCGGCAGCAACAGCCAAATCAATAGATTGAAGCAATGTGTCACTCCCTGTTCGGGTCTTATAGGCTGGATGGTCAGACCAATGCCCGAACGATAAAAATCCTATTTTCTTCATAACTTCTTTTTCGTACGGAAAAATAGTCCTTTATTATCTATTTTCTGGCTGCTAAAACAATTTCTTTCACAGGGTACCCCTTCAGGAATAAAATTAACAGTGCAGATATAAAACAAAAAGCCTTCAGATGTTATCTGAAGGCTTTCGTCTTTAAGTTAC
Organism: Chitinophaga sp. 10T418; assembly: GCF_056394125.1. NCBI lineage: Bacteria > Pseudomonadati > Bacteroidota > Chitinophagia > Chitinophagales > Chitinophagaceae > Chitinophaga > Chitinophaga sp. 10T418. Next base: position 137,651 of record NZ_JBFTHG010000015.1, on the reverse strand, counting down.
GGCCCGCTGCTATCACTGTTTCAGGTAATGAAGCGCTATACATCCTGATTTAAGCACCCGCGAGTCCGCTAGTGTTAAATGTAGCTGATGGGGAAGAATGGTACCATCTAACAACCGCCTCCCCTGACCCGCAATGACAGGATGAACAAGAAAATAATATTCATCCACCAGCCCAAGCCTTATCAATTCCCCAGGCAGACTCACACCACCAATTGAAATATTTTTTCCTGGTTCCTGCTTCAGTTGCAGGATTTCTGCTGCGAGGTGCTCACGAATAACCCTCGGGTTACCTTCAAAGTTGTCTGATGACCGGGAACAAACAACTTTCTCAATGGCGTCAAATGTTTGCGCAAATTCATTCATCGCTTTCGTCCCGGATTGTTTTTTTGCAAAGTCAGGCCAGAAAGGAACCATCAGCTCATACGTCTTACGTCCGTAGATGATCAGGTCAACATCCCGCATGAGGTCCGTGAAATACTCATGGATCTCTTCGCTGCCACTCATTTGGGTATGATCGCAGCAACCATCTGTAGTCAGATTGATACCATAGATTATATTTCTCATTGGATCGGTTTTAATCTTTGATTTTCCTATGCTGATTTGCTCAGATACAGGTCAAAAATAAAATAATGCATCCACCAAAATGAGGGCCATCCGCGACAAGAAAAGGGCCATTTAAGCCCAAAGCTGCGGCGTCATCTGATATAGATCATCTTACGATGATCCATCGCAACGGAGAGGGAGGGATTTTAATCGAACACCTGGTAGCATTTGGGGATAGTCTAAAATATCAGGCGCCTAAAAAGCCATGTTTTGTCGGAATTCACCCCCAAAGTTGTCGTTATCCCCCAGTGTCAAATCCTGAAACGGTTGTCATCTTTGTATGGTCAATAAGTTCAAACCAATTTAAATAACGTTTTATGAAAAAAGTATTTAAAAGATCTGATGTCCTCAAACAGGTATTAATAATTACTGCACTTTTTTTCACCGTATTTCAGTCTAACGGGCAACAGCTTTACCCTGCCGACAGTGGCTACGTACCTGTTAATGGCATTAAAGTTTATTACGAAGTATATGGTAAGGGCGAGCCTATCGTTTTACTGCACGGTGCCTTTATGACCATTGGAATGAACTGGGGACAATTAATACCTGAATTGTCAAAAACAAGAAAAGTAATTGCCATCGAATTACAGGGACATGGACACACACCGTTTTCAGACAGAAAATTAGACTATGCTACCCTGGCCAGTGATGTGGAAGGAGTAATGAATTACTTAAAAGTGGACAGTGCAGCCGTTACAGGTTATAGTTTTGGTGGCTGCGTGGCTTACCAGTTGGCCATACAAAGCCCTAAGCGGGTAACAAAATTAGTGATCATTTCATCTACTTATAAAACTAATGGCTGGATGCCCGAAGTAACTAATGCGTTTAAAAATATGAAGCCTGAATTATTTGCGAACAGTCCCATGAAAACAGCATATGATGCAGTAGCACCAGACAAAACAAAATGGACAAAGTTCCTGGAGCAGATGATTGCTTATAACCATGTAACATTCAACCTGGGTGAAACAAATATTGCGAAAATCGCTTCGCCTGTATTACTGATTTCGGGCGACAATGATGGCCTGGATAAAATTGAATTGATAAAAACATATCAGCTGCTGGGAGGTGCTATATGTGCTGATTTTGGAGCAATGCCAAAATCGCAACTGGCCATTGTTCCTGCACAGGGGCACGTTAGCCTGATGATGCAGACCAAAACAATATTGGGATATCTGGATAGTTTTTTAAAGTAACCATCATCATATCCTTTTTTCAATATGCTCTAAATGCCCATACACTCCCGTTTGCCATTCTCAAATCCCCATCTGACTATATAATGATGGGGGTTATTCTTCCTTAGAACATTAAGCGGAGGGGATATTATACTTATCCCTGTAGGCAATAGGTGTAAGATCGGTGATTTTCTTAAATGCATCCCGGAAACTCTGGGTATCGGTATATCCGACTGCCACCATTACCTCCGAAACAGACCTACGCCCTGTTTCCAAAAGTTTCTTAGCCGCTTCTATCTTGATGCGCTGTAGATACTCAGCAACCGTAAGATGGGTTGCCTTCAGGAACCTACGCTCAAAAGTTCTTTTTGCTATGTGATATTTTCCGGCCAGATCAGTAACGGTTATTTTGTCTGTAAAATTTTGTTCAATATAAGCCTGGATTTCCTTGATCAGTTCATCATCGTGCTTTTTAAACCCTTTAAACACTACAAACGGGGTTTGATTCACTTTGTTGATGTCCACTACGAAATGCTTGGCAACTTGTATGGCTGTCTGCCTGTCCGTAAACTTTTCTATAAGATATAAAAGCAGGCTCCAGTAGGCATTGTTGCCTCCACTTGAGTAAAGCCCTTTGTCAGCCGTAAAAATTTTATCCTCCACCAACTGAACTGCGGGGTAATAACTTCTAAATTCGTTCGCATAATCCCAGTGTGTGCTGCATTGCTTATTTTTAAGTATTCCACTAAAGGCCAGTAAAAATGCGCCTACACAAAAGCTGGCGACTTCTGCACCATTTTTATACTGATCGGCTATCCAGCCAGCATAATCCTTATTTAAATACGTTGCGCTAATCATATCGCCCGACATAGGCGGAATCACAATCAGATCATGTCGTTGCTCTTTATAAATCTGCCCATCCGGCCTGATGGTAAACAACCCATCGTTCAATTGCACATCCTCTCCCAGCCCAACCAGGGAAATCCTAAATAATTCAGGCTTCCCCATCTGTTTTAGTAAACTGTTGGTATACGTAAACACATCATGGGTATCGGTAATAGCTGCTAAAACCGCACGCTTTATTGTGAGTATAGATATCTGGATCATTCAGCAAAAATAGAAATTATAATTGTCGCATTCACCTTCTATAGTATGTCGCATTTACCCATCACCACCTTTGTGAAATGCATTTACCTTTGTTAAACAATTAAATCAATTAATTCTTTATTCATTATGATTGGCACGAATACCTACCTGCATTTTATGGGCAATGCCCAGGAAGCATTTAATTTTTACAAATCAGTTTTCGGTGGTGAATTCAAAAATATTCAGCATTATAAAAGCCTGGACAGCGGGAAAAAAATGTCGCCCGAAGACCGGGAAAAACTCATCCACATTACATTACAGATTTCAGATAATATCAGTATGATGGCCTCTGATGTACTGGATTCAATGGAAATGCCTTTTAATGCAGGAAACAATTTCCACATCTGTATGCATACGGAAAATGAACAGGAAGCCGATCGGTTGTTTGGGGCACTTTCTGCAGCAGGAAAAATAGACATGCCGTTAAACAAAACATTCTGGGGAGCCTACTTCGGAATGTGTCGTGATAAATTTGGCATTCAATGGATGATCAATTTCGACAATCAGCAGCCCAGATAGCGCTTTAAACAATTAAAATAAAAAATGCAAACACTAATGAAAATGATCATAAAAATAATAGTTGTCTTAATTGCCATTGTTGCTGTATCCCTGGTTATTGCCATGTTTTCCAAAAACAAGTATACATTAACGCGTGAAATTATCATCAACCGATCTACCGATACAGTTTTTGATTACATCAAATACTTAAAGAACCAACCTGAATACAACAAATGGTTGTTGCTGGACCCAAATACAAAAATTAACTATAAAGGTGAACCTGATGGATTCCCAGGTGCTATACTAACCTTTGAAAGCAGCAACAGTAAAACAGGTAAAGGTGAATTTGAAACTAAAAAAATAACAGCCGGCGAAAGGGTTGATTTTGAGATTCGCTTTCTGGCTTTTACAGCCAATGGATATATGGCCGTGAAAGCCCTGTCGCCAAATTCAACAAAACTGACCTGGGTATATAACAGTGGGATGAACTGGCCAGTTAATTTCCTGCTTCTGTTTATGGATATGGATAAAATTATCGGTACCGACATTGCAGAAAGCCTGAACAACATGAAACACCGGCTGGAATCGTAACATATTTTCAATATTCAAAAATTAGCTTTAATAGAAAAGGTCAGATGATATCTTCAGCAATAGATATCATCTGACCTTTTCCATTCATGGAATGAATCGAATACGCAGTATCATTATTTAATTCAAAGATCTGTATTCGTTAGGGGTATAACCTACACGGCTCTTGAATAAACGGCTAAAGTGCTGGGGATATTTAAAGCCTAATTCATAGGCGATCTCGTTGATCGTCTTACTGCTATCAAAGATCTTGTCCTTGGCAATATCAATGATTTTATTCTGAATGTATTCCTGTGCAGATTTGCCTGTTTCTTTTTTGATCAGGTCACCAAAATAATTTGCTGACAAATGAAGCTCATCTGCAAAGTAGGCGACCGAAGGCAGCCCAACATTATAAGGTTTTTCGGATACGAAATAGCCATTCAACGACGCTTCAAACTTCTCCAATATTCCCTTATTAACATTTTCCCGGGTGATAAACTGACGATCATAAAACCGGTCACAGTAGTTCAGGAACAGTTCAATATTGGAAGCTATCAATTTTTTACTATGCTTATCAACCGTTTGACTTAATTCATAATAAGGGCGACGTGGTGAAATGCCCCGCTAATACCCTTCACTGGCATGGAGCAAGCGCAGATTCAAAATTTGTACAGATCGCTATTACAGGCAGACAAAACGGGCCGACAGTTTGGCTGGAGCGTGTGAGTGACAACACTTATTATTCCGGACTGAAGTAATAATATTCGGATCAGGTTTTCAACCTGGGGAATATCTTTTTTCGATATTCTCTAAATGCTCATACACTCGTATTTGTCATTCTCAAATACCTACTGCACTATCTTTGAATATTATATAATGCTCCATACACTCCCTTTAGCCAATCTTCAATCTGCCCCGAAAACCCGTTCCCCGAATTGTGTTATATTTATAGTAATCAAAATAATCTCCCATGGCAAAACAAATGTCTGTCATTTCTTTTACGGGAAAACTCGGCAATCTCATAGGGTATAAGCGCAATGGCAACTACTTCCTGCGCTCCATGCCTCAAAGCGTGCAGCAAACGGCTGCTACCCGCCGCGCATCCCGGCGCTTTGGCATCGCCAGCAGGAAAGGCGCTTTTATCCGTAAAGCTTTCTACCCCAACCTGGATATCCATTGTGACTGTGCCCACATCAATCGACTCAACAGCGTGCTCATTGCTGCCGGCGATCATCACGAAGCCATCACAGGCTTCCGCTTCAATCAGCATACCGGAGTAGATCGTTTCTTTACGGTGCCTCCCCGGCTTTTACCTAACGGGATATTAAATATTCCCGCACAAACCATCGCAAGTTATAACGGCATTACTGCGCTGGAAGTAAAAGTGATCGCCACGCGTATTGATTTCACATCACGTCAGGTGGCAGGTAGCGAAACGGTTACGCTGATGATAGCCCCCGATACCACTTTCCAGGAAACAAATGTTTCACTCGATGTACCCGGAAAGGGGCCACTGGTAGTAGTTTTCCAGGTAAGAGCAATGTACAAAGACGACCCATCGCGCAACAGGCAATGCATGGCCGCCGATATTATTGCGGTGGCAACGCCACAAGTACCCAAATATGCGAATAAACGTACTTACCCCAAGCGGACGAAATTGCTTCCCAAACTTGCCTATACTTACACATATCCAGCTGTCATTCAACTGGAATAAAGCGATCTTGCCTCCGGAGATATTTTGATAAATAAACCTTTTATGCCTGCTTCCTTTGAATAGTATATTTCTTTCCGCAGCTACAGCCTGGTACTGAAGCAGCCCTGCTATGGCCAGTTCTGTCCTCCATCCTTCTGCTGATTCAATTTCATCCCGATTACACATCCGGAACTCATCCCCGCATCAAGTCCACCTCTACTGCGCTGCTACTGTATGTACTAAGCGGGTGCTAAGTATAGCCTGGACGGAGCCTAGATAATGAAAAGGTAATGCCGACTATAATGATGGGGGCTCTTAATGCACTATATCTTAAAAGCATATTTAGAAATAACCAACCGGGACTGAGATAAATAAAAATAGGAAGCCGCCGAAATTGGCGGCTTCCTATTTTTAAGCATTAGTCATACTATTATTGTAGTAATACTTTTCCTGAATAAACTTCTTTTTTAAGGGTAATCACCTGAATGAAATACAGACCAGTAGCTGTCCGGTTTAAAAACCTGAAGCTATTCTTCTTTAAAGTTTCCCGTTGCACTTCCTTGCCATCGAGACTTCTTACAATTACCAGGCTACCGGTAAGGTCCTTATCACCAACGGCCAACCAAACTTCGCCACTGGTAGGATTAGGAAATAATTTCAGCTGCTTTAGCATCATCTCCGGCGACACCTTTTCTCCTTTTGATAGCAAAGCAGTACGCGCCAGGCAATCATTAACAGTTACATTTACCGGTCTGCGATCCGGATACTCGCACGAAAATGAAGAGGTTACATAGTAAGTCGTATTTTCGGATGGGCTAACCTTATAATAATTTCCAGTATATAATAAGTTGCCTCCGGAAAGGGCATCGTACCAACGAATATTCAAAAGTGGCGCTGTTGGCACAAAAGCGTGCAAAGTAACGCTATCCCCGTGGCAAATACTCACATTATCGTTATCCACGCTGGGATAAGCTCCCCATGCATCCAGTACAAATTGTTGATGTATGCTATCCGATTTACAACCTGTTACCGCGTCTACTGCCTGAACATAGATGTCGGATTGTACCGGAATAGTATACAAAAAGACAGGTGTAACAATGGTATTGCTATTGGTAACAACATAGGAAGTATCTAAAAGCAAAATATTATTGGCAGTGTATATATTCCGGACATTGTAACTAAGCCCTGACTGGTAATTTGATACAGGAAGTGACAAACTGCCACGGTTGCCGCAGACAAATCCTTCCGGAACAGTATAAATAGGATCAGGCAGCTTTGTTACAATTACTTTTACGGGTTTACGGTATGGATACTCGCAGACAGAAGCTGCTGTAACATAATAGGTGGCAGTCTGGTTGGGGCTTAGCGTGTAGAAATTACCAATATGCAATAAATTCCCTCCTGTTGGAGCATCGTACCAACGAATAGGCCAAAAAGAGGAAGTGGGCGTATAAGCATGTAAAGTAACGTTGTTTCCCTTGCAAACAGTTAAGCTGTCACTATCTACAGTAGGTAATTCAGCAGAACCTCCCCGGATAAATGCCTGATGAACAGTATCTGACTTACAGCCACTGAATGCCTGTATTGCCTGCACATAAATATCAGTTTGATAAGTGATGTTATTTATAAAATATGGAAGGTTAATCGTTGCATTATTGATAACTGCGAAGGACGTATCCAGGAGAGTACTAAAAGCCTGCCCATATTTTACTCTTACACTGTAATTAATTCCTGGTTGGTAATTAGACACCACAATTGACACCTGGCCACATCCTATTCCTTGCGGAACAGTGTATATCGGGTTAGCAGGCCTGGGATTCACAATTACTTTCACCGCTTTGCGAAGGCTTGTACAACCATTTAAACTTGCTTGTGCATAGTACGTAGTAGTAGTTTCAGGGCTCACTACATAATTGTTTCCGGTAGATAACAAAGTTCCTCCAACAGGTGCATTATACCAACTTATACTTGCGCCTGTTACTCCTGTAGCTGTTAATGTAGTGATCCCTCCCGCACAAATAGCTGTACTGTCTACCGCAGTTGGTGCAGGAACTGCAGGATTACGGTAGGCATAATAAAGATGAAACGCATCAAGTAATCCTACCAAGCTACTGCTCAGTGTTATCTTAACACGGTCAAAAGTATTAACAGGTTTGAGCATAATTTCAGCCCTTGTGTTATTTTGTAGCAGACGTAAATTACTGCTGTCTACTACATGTATATCATTATTTGCAGTGGCCCCATTAAATGTTTGTACAGTAACACCGCCGAAAAGGTTGAGGGAAAGTAAAGCATTACCACTGCCAATACCAATAGTTAATGAGTCACAACCTGCCGTACTTGACGTTGGGAATATAAGGGTCTGATAAACAGTTGTACCCAGCAAACCAATTGTAATATTGAAAGTGGAATAATCATTCTTATTGGTGTTGTTTACAGGATTATCAGGATTACTGACTCCACAGAGTAAACAGAGCCCGGTAACACCATTGGTTTGGCTATTGGCATAAATTTGCGCATGTAGCATGTTGGATGACAAGGATAGCAAAAGCATAGTGATCCATGTCATTTTTCGGATGAAGTAAAATTTAGGGTTCATAATTCTGTTTTTAGTGATTGATAGAATTTAGTAGTAGATAATAGTTGTTTAGGATAGATTTATGGTAGATTAATAATCCAAATTTATGCATAAGTACTGCTATAAGAGGGACGGGCTAACTATGGGGAAATATTTCTATTGGGATGTATAAAATACAATTCACCATATTAACTGCTTTTCTATTCAGGAATTAAACGGTGACATTTTGCTTAACTAAAAGCAGTGTATTGGCGCAAGGAGTACTTATAAAAAATATCGTGACTTAATGAATATAAAATTATAGTTCATTAAGCATATTGTCACAGCAGTAAAAATAAATGAGCACAATCATCTACAAAACTGCTCAAGTAATTTCTTAATAACTGCAATGGTCCACCTGGTATTATTGCGTAACTATACCCGGGCGGATGTATTTATCGATAATATAGACGGTGATTGGCCTCAACTCACGACCAAAGACCACCGGGTGCTCTCCTCCTGAGGTATAGAATTCAAATTTCCCGGCAATTTTAGAGTACCAGACCTTTCCTATAGCCTGGTAGGTAATGGTGTCCGGCCTCGTTATCTTCCTTAAATTTTTCAACCTCATGGTATCTAACGCTATAATCCTTGCATTAGATATTTTCTGGTTACAGGCGATTGGTTCGTAATGATCTTCCCGCCAATACATGCAGTACCCCGAGCGCGGCGTCTGATTTCTATCTTTCCACCACCACATACCTCCTGTACCCAGTACCAGCGACAACATCACCGCGGCGACCAATGTTTTGGCAGATTTCCCCTTTACCTTTTCCTGCTTACCGGTTTCCGCTGGGCTAACACCTCCACTTTCCTTTTCAATTGAACCAACAAACCTGACCGGAATTATTGGAATTTCCGGAATTACCGGATTTCCGGCTGGTGTATCAACGCCCGTTGCGGAGGAATTAGCGGAGGAATCCGGTACCGTTACCGGGTCTCCTGTTGCCGGGCTGGGATCATTTAACGCCGGGTCTTCCTTTATATCCTCATCACCGGAAACCGTTTTCCCTAATTCCCAGGGCCTGCCAGAAAAGTCAATTAGCCAGGCCAGGAGCTCGATATTCTTCTCATCCGTACTGCCGGATTTCTCTTTCAGATAATTCACCAAAGGTCTGAATTTATCCGTCTCGCATCGCTGAATAATAGCATAACAGTTTCTTGCATCATTCAAATCCCCACAGAAATCCCTAATGATCTTTTCATCCCGCTTGTTTACATCTTTCGTGCACCTCTTCAGGCATTCATCTTTGAGTTTCGCGGGTGTGAGGTGCATCAGGCCGTGAGGTAGCGTATTGTTTACCTTCTTTCGTTCATACGCCTGCATAATCATTTGCTGGTAGTCAGGAAAAAGTGTCGCCATAAGTGAGATTATAGAACTGAATAATCGGAATTAAACCCGCATTCCCGGAATCACAAACGGAATACAGGGAATTACCGGAATTATTGGAATTGCTTGTTAATCAACCTCTTACCTCGATCTATCTTTGTTTTGCAATCGGGTAATACCTCCTTAGCTAAGAGGTACTCTGTACAGAACCGATTCACCCGGACAAAGAAAGCGGAAGCCGGTTACCGGCTTGGGAAGCGATCATCAGCTTCCGTGATCCACGTCCACCCTTCCCAAAAAAAGCAAGAAGCGCTTCTTCACTGACTCAAACTCCGCTGCCGGCTGCCCGGCAACCGGCAGCCTATTTCTAAAACATTCAAAAATTAAAACTATGTTTCACATCATATTTAGCTTTTTACTGGCATTCTTATGCCCCAGCCATCCTAATAACGGTAATCATAATAATGGCGAACAGGTCACTACCTTGGATACCGGTGGCGAAACCGGAACAATTCCTCCAAGAAAACCCTAACATATAATCTACGTGAGGCAAGAAGGTTCTTGCCTCACTTTTTTTGTTACCCATTAATAATAATTCATCGAAATTGAGAAATTCGATACTTTTAAGAGAAATAATCCCAGTGCGCCCCTCAAGCATCATCCTGACCATAGTCCTCGGAAGTCTTTTCGCCTGTACATCTAACAGGGAGTCCCCGCAGCCGGTTTCTGAACCTACGCTGAAAAAGGGAGAATCATTTTTCAATAGAAATAACGACTCTGCCTTTTATTATTTTAATCTCGTTGCAACGGGTGCTAAAGACAGTTTGGATATTGCAATGGCCTATACTTATATGGGTATCATCCAGGCATATGAGGGAGACCATTACGGGGGACAGGAAAGCCTGTTGAAATCCCTTACTTATCTCAATGAACACAACAAGAAACACCAGGGATGCCTGGGCTCCAACTACCATGAGCTGGGCAATATCTGTCTTAATCTTAAAAACTATGAAGCTGCTATCGACTACTTTCACAAAGCGCTCAAATATATAAACGATCCTGACTTCGAGGCCATTGCCTTAAACAGTATCGCCATTACTTATCAGAAGAAAGGCGACTATGATGAAGCCATAGACTTATACAAATCCCTTCTGGCTAAGAGTAAAGACAAGAAAAAAGAATATGCCCGGATACTTTCCAACTATGCCAATGCTAAATGGCTGAAAGATGCTGCCTATCCCGCCGGACCGGAGCTTCAACACGCATTGCAAATCCGTAAGGATTCAAACGACATCAGGGGACTCAATGCCAGCTATGCTCATCTGTCGGACTATTATTCGCTCTCCTCGCCTGATTCGGCGCTTTATTATGCCAGGAAGAGATACGAAGTCGCCAGGGAAATAAATAGCCCGGACGACCAGGTGGAAGCGCTTTCAAAACTTATTACACTTAGCCCCACCAATCTACTGAAACCTTATTTTATCCGTTACCAACACCTGACAGATAGCATCCAAACAGCAAAGAACGCAGCCAAAAACCAATTCGCATTAATCCGGTACGAAGCCGCAAAAAGTAAAGCAGACAATCTTCAGCTGCAAAAGGATAATGCACAAAAGAAAACACAACTGGTCGTCCAATGGTTCATTCTGGCACTAACCATCCTGTTTTTCATTATCTCCGGAGTTGTTTTAATCCTTCGGTACCACAGGCGCCGGCAACAGATAGAATTTGCATCCCGACAGGCGATACAGGAACATCAGCTTAAAACCTCCCAGAAAGTGCATGACGTAGTAGCAAATGGCTTGTACCGCATCATGGCAGATCTCGAGTATAAAGCGTCTGTAGACAAGGAGGAACTGATAGATAAGATTGATGTACTGTATGAGCGATCCCGCGATATCTCGTACGAAAACCCCACCATCTCAAAGGTTCCTTTTCATGTTAAAATTGACGATCTGCTGGAGTCCTTTGGATCCGAGCGTGTCAAAGTCCTGATCTTCGGCAACGGTCCTATGCTCTGGAACGGTATCAATGTGCAGATACAGCATGAAGTTGAACATATTCTGCTGGAATTGATGATTAATATGAAAAAACATAGCCAGGCTGATTCCGTGATGATAAAGTTCGAGTGTCAAAACAACCAGGTTCAAATGCTCTATACCGATAATGGCATAGGTATTTCCCCGCAAGTTAAGTATGGGAACGGGCTGCAGAATACGGGAAACCGTATTAAAAAAATTGGCGGGCAATATACATTTGAGCATCCTGCTAAAGGATTAAAAATTCATATTTCTTTCCCAATAGCTTAATCCTCATGATTACAAAGGTACTTATTGCCGAAGATCACGAAAGCGCCAATATTTCCGTGCAAAAAACGCTGGAAGAACTAGCCATCATGGATATAGCATACGCCTATTATTGCGATGATGCTTTGAATAAAATAATACAAGCCGTTAAAGCAGAAAGCTCTTTCGATCTCCTTATTACAGATTTGTCTTTCGATCCGGATGGTCAGAAGCAGGTACTATCTGGTGGTATGGATCTGATTGCCGCCGCCAGGGAAGTACAGCCCGACCTGAATATCCTGGTCTTCTCGGCTGAAAACAGGCCGGCAGCCATTGACCAGCTTTACAGCAAATATGAGATTGATGGATTTGTGCGCAAAGCCAGGAACGATGCCAGGGAGCTTAAAGAGGCCATCAATGAAATAGCCCAACACCGGCGCTACTTTCCGCGTCATATCAGACAGTTGATCAACAAAAAGAACACCTACTCATTTTCGGATTTTGATATCACGATCATAACGCTGCTCTCGCAGGGAATGCTGCAGAAAGACATACCTGCACATCTTCAGCGTAACGGGATAAAACCATCTGGCTTAAGTAGCATAGAAAAAAAACTCAATCAGATGAAAGATGCACTGGGCTTTACCAAAAACGAGCAACTGGTGATTTACTTCAAGGATTTAGGTGTTATATAAACATCTCAAAAAAATATTCAACAGAAAAAGTCTGATTACGGTTTCCCATAAAAAAAGGCGATGAATGAAATATATTTTTGTTTCATAAACTAAAAATAACACCATGAAACAAAAGTATTATGTAAACAACAACGCCCAGCTCAACGGCGATCATGAAGTTCACCTCGGTACCTGTCCCTACGTTTCTATAATGTATAGCCGAATGTATTTGGGAGAATTTGAATCTTGCCAGGAAGCCGTTCGCAGAGCAAAGAAACATTATCCACGATCGAATGGCTGCTTTACTTGTTGTAAGCCCTGCCATACAAGTTAAATGATCATGTCAATTCTTTTGTAACCCCATGTCTTCTGAATCGATCGAGCCATGAAACTCCTATATGCCTGGCTGCTTATAAGTTATGCTCACTGCAACCCAACAACGGTGTATGTCTGCGATAGCAAAAATGCTACAAAGTATCATTATAATCCGAATTGCCGTGGACTAAGCAATTGTAAGCATCGAATCATCAGCATTCCCCTTGAAAAAGCAATGGAGACCAGAACCCTTTGTAAGTGGGAACAATAAATTGGCAGCKACCGGAAGTATATTTCAATAAACTCCAACCTCTGTTATTATGACAACTCCAAACAATGCGCCGTATAAATATTTACAGTTTAAAGGAGACCAATTTTATAGCAGATATATCCAGGAAGATATTCCTGCAAAATCGCCTCCGGCAAAACCTCCCGGGCAAAGTTTCCTGAACGCCAAATCTCATGGCAGTTATGGCGCCCTTTTATTTCATCCCAACTGGAAAGCTAAACGAAAAGAAATACTGCAACGCGACATGCATCAGTGCGTACATTGCCGCAGCGACAAAGATCTGCAGGTACATCACCGGCAATACCACTTTATAGCAAACGAGCAGAAGTTCCGCCTTCCCTGGGATTACCCCGGCCATTTACTCATCACGCTATGCGAATCCTGTCATAACAAAGGGCATAATAAATATAAAGTGCCGACCATCACTATTTAATAAAATATGTATGAGCTTATTCGACATTTTCAACCGGCAACGCCAGAATGGGCACACCCATACAATGGCAATTGAAAACGTGATACCTGATATTCCGGAAACTACTTTCATTGAAAAGGATGCACCGGAAAAAGAGCAACCTGAAGGAAAATCTGTTACGCCGCTCAATGGTGGCATACATCTTTTATACGATTTCCTCGACAAAAATTATGAATCCAAAGGATATAATGATGCTTTGATAAACCCGGACGCAACGCATCTGGACCAAAATGTGATCGCGTTGAAGAATGACCTGGAAAGATCTATCCGAAAGGTAAAAACGTTTTACGAAGACTTTATCCGGCAAATCAATTTCCACATCTCGAGCCGGAGCAGAAGCGGAATGATAGATACGGTGGAAGAGCTTACCATCAAGAAGGAAATTGCCGAAAGCCATATCAATCAGGTCAAAGAGATCGAAGAGCAGGCGAAGGTTAACGAGGGTGTCGKGCATGGCATCATTATCAGCTATACGCGCGGATTCAGGAATGGCCTTGCAGCAATTTCCAGTCATATCATTCTGAACAAAAACTTTTAAAATTGAGCGTTATGAAACATCTATGGATCCGTTTCGGTTGCTTCATAACCGGATACAACTACAACATCCTGCGAAACTGCAGCGAAGCCGCCTTTAAATCCGTGAAGAAGTATACCGCAGCCATGATGATCGTTTGCATCCTTTGGTTTTTTATTGGTTTTACTTTTGCGCATCGTTACCTGTCACTCAGCCTGCCGGGTTGCATGATTGCGGGGATTCTCTCCATCATCATCATTGTACAGATTGAAAAGCAGATCATCTTATCCATCAATCCGGGTCGGCTGCTGCTAATTTTCAGAGGCTGTTTGGCTTTCATGATGTCTATTCTGGGCGCTGTGATCATCGATCAGATATTGTTCGAAAAAGATATTGAGATCGCGAAGATTTCCTACGTCTCAGAAAAAGTAGACAGGATATTACCCTCAAAAACGGAAGAATTAAGAAAACAGATTGCCACACTGGACACAACGATTAATAAAAAAGAACGGGAAAAAGATAATTACATCGGGGATATCAGTAAACACCCAACCACAACAGCCACCACCACCCAAACCGCAACGAAACGGGTGCCTGTGCAAACAGTAAGCTCCTCTGGCAGGGATACGACTGTTTTGAAAACAGTAAGTGACGTTACTGTTGCCTCCACACTGGTATCCAACCCCAAAATAGCATTACTGCCATCCCTTGACTCTACCATTGGTGCTATACGGCAACAAAAATCCATAAAGGAAAACGAATTACTCGACATCAAGCCTGCACTTGAAAAGGAAATGAAAGCCAGTACAGGATTTTTGGATGAGTTAACAATCATGAAGCAGATGTTATCCACATCTTACGTTGCATTGTGCTTCTGGATCCTGTGGGTTTTGTTTTTCCTGTTTATAGAGATGCTGGTACTATTCAGTAAGATGGGCGACAGGTCAAATGATTACGAAAAGGTGGTACTGCACCATATGAACTTACAGAAGCGAAGGCTTGATGCGCTTGGAAAAGGATTTGAATGATAAAATTTCTGACAACATCAATATCAAAAAAATTCCTATGGATTTTAAAGATGAAATCAAACTCTTCGGCGACAAAGTCGAAAAGCTCAAAAACCAGATTCAGACAGAAGAAGCTACTAAGAATGCTTTTATCATGCCCTTCATTAAAGTCCTGGGCTACGATGTATTTGACCCATTTGAAGTAATGCCGGAGTTCATTGCGGATATCGGAATTAAGAAGGGCGAAAAAGTTGATTATGCGATCATGAAAGAAGGCAAGCCCTCTATACTCATTGAATGCAAGCATTGGGCAGAAAGCCTGGATCCGCACAATTCTCAGCTTTTCCGGTATTTCCATACAACAACCGCAAAATTCGGCCTATTGTCTAATGGAATAATTTACCGGTTTTATACAGATCTTACGGAGCAGAATAAAATGGATGATAAGCCATTCTTTGAATTTAATGTTACAGATATAAAAGATAACCAGGTCGAAGAATTAAAGAAATTTCATAAATCATATTTCAACCTGGAAAACATTCAAACTACTGCGAGTGAGCTAAAATATATGAATGAGCTTAAAACGCTGATAAATATTGAGTTTCAAACCCCGTCTGAAGGGTTGATTAAACTCTTTACCAAACAGATATACAGGGGGATGTTAACTTCAAAAATTGTGGAGCAGTTCGGCGCACTTACTAAGAAGTCAATACAACAATACATCAATGACCTGATAACTGAAAGGCTTAAATCTGCGCTGAAAAAGGAAAATGAGGCTGAGCCGACTGATCCTGAGAAGGAAATCGCAAAAACAAATACAGAGGAAAAGGGCTTATTGATTGAAACTACCGAAGAGGAAAAAGAAGGTTACATGATTGTAAAAACAATTCTGCGACAAAAAATAAAGCCGGCCAGAATAGCCTACCGGGACGCTCAGTCCTATTTCGCCATACTACTGGATAATAATAACCGAAAAACAATATGCAGATTGTATTTTAACGGCTCGCGAAAATACATTGGCACTTTTGATGAGCAAAAAAAAGAAACGAGGACAGAGATTCTAACTGTCGATGACATCTTCAAATTCGAAGAAATACTTCATAAGACGGTTGATTGGTATGATTCAGAAAAAGTTCAGGCATAAACATGCCAGCGCATATAGCAGCGTACTAATCATATTAGCGCCTCAAATATTCGATGAAATAAATTATTTCAGATAATGTTCACTATTGCTCCCACCACAGTTATTAATCAAATTCAAATGTTATTATGTTGATCAAAAAATGTTCATCCATGAAAAAAGTAATTTTAATTTTGGTAATTATTACCCCATTTTATTCGGCCTGTTCTCAAACAGCGAAACCCGATACAGACCTAAAAGAACAAAAAAGCAAAGCAGAGCTTTTCTCAAACAAATCTGGTTCTCTGATACAAAAACAATTTATGGATGTTGGCTCGCTGGGAGGTTGCCAGATTCAAGTGGCCCAATTTACCGACTTGATTGGCGGAGAAACTACCAAGGCATTGCGTTTTGAATATGCTTATTCCGGAACATATTCATCTGATACCAAAATAGGCATGCTTGATATGGATGAAGTTGATGCACTCATTAAATCTTTGAACATTATAAAAGACAAGATAATACCGACGACACCAGAAGTATACACCGAAATTCAATATAAAAGCCGTGGCGGCTTCCAGGCAGGATGCTTTTATTCACAAAAACAATGGTCCACCTTTTTAAAACTAGAGCGATTTGATGAGAAGTCCTATGTCTTTATGAAGGATGGGGATATTATTCAATTGTTGTCACTATTGAATAATGCAAAGGCCAAACTCTAAATTTCCAGTTTCAATAATGAAACGCCGTGATTTAAGTGAATAACTTTAGTTCGTTACGCTATATATCCAACTGAATTTAGCCACATGGACTTTGTACCAAAATATAATATCATATGTTTGTAACATAAATGGAAATGGGATATGGAGTACAATTGAAAGCACCTGGAGAATTAAGTGATACGGGAGAAACTAACAGGATAAAGTTTCTTTTTTTAAATTTATACTATCATTTATCTGCAATGCTATCAAATGGCAACCTTCAATCGGCTATTTTGACACTTTCTTTGATTGATCTTTTTTTTGACAACCCTTACAATMAGATTTTTTTATATTTTTAATTGAACATTAAAAAGCATGAAATGTATTTACAACGATTTTTTTTTATACTTCTTATCATTTGGGGGATCAGTAGTTGCGGGGTCAGTAAAAAAGCACAACACCAGGAAACCTCCTTTGATCAAGGTATCGGGCAGATAAAGCACCTGGTAGTTATCTATATGGAAAACCGCAGTTTCGATAATCTATATGGAGAGTTCAAAGGAGCAAACGGTATTAAAAATGCTAAAAAAGGCAACTTTGTGCAAGTTGACGAGAATGGAAAGCCTTATAAGTACCTGCCTGAGATCCCGCGTAACAACTCTTTCCCTACCAACCTCCCAAATGAACTTTTTAATATAGACCAATACGTTCCGTCCGACAAGGCAACGCCGGATGCTACTCACCGTTTTTTTCATAACCAATTGCAAATAGACGGGGGAAAGATGGATAAATTTGCGGCATGTAATGACTCTAAGGGACTGGCAATGGGCTATTATAACACTAAAAAAATACCTTTGTTTCCGATAGCCCAAAAATATACACTGTGTGATAATTTTTTTCAGAGTGTATTTGGCGGCTCCTATTTTAACCATGTTTACCTGATTTCTGCTGCCGCGCCAGTTTGGCCGGATGCTCCGGAATCATTGATCGCAAAATTCGATGCCGATGGAAAGATGATAAAGGATGGCATAGTTACCCCTGACGGCTATGTTGTCAATCATGTTCTTTCCCGAAACACACCTTACCCTCCCCATTCGGATACTTCCAGATTATTGCCCTCTCAGACGATGCCGACTATTGGCGACAGGCTGAGCGAAAAAGATATATCCTGGGCATGGTATTCCGAGGGATGGGACGACGCGGTGGCAGGAAAGAAGAATAATTTTGCTTATAACCATGAACCTTTCCTGTATTTTTCCCGGTATGAAAACGGGACAGAAGGCCGAAAACACATGAAAGATCAAAATGATTTCATTAAAGCAGCGAAAGAAGGTACCCTTCCCAGCGTTTCCTTTGTGAAACCCGGCGGAGGCAATGACGAACATCCGGGCGGTTCTGCTGTATATTCTTCAGAACAACTGGCAGTAAACCTGATCAATGCAGTATTAGATGGCCCCAATGCAAAGGACGCATTGGTTATCCTGACCTACGATGAGTTTGGTGGCTTTTTCGATCACGTTGCCCCCCCGGTTATTGACAGATGGGGCCCCGGGAGTCGTATTCCTGCAATTATTATCGGACCATTTGCCAAAAAAGACCATGTAGATCACACACAATATGAGACAGTCAGCATTCTTTCTTTTATAGAGCATAGATGGGGAATAGCACCACTGGCTGAACGGGATAAAAATGCGAACCCATTCAGGAATGCGCTGATATTTAAATAAACCACTGCTATCAGGAGGAGGAATATGTTATGTACAAGAAGATCGGAATAGTAGCACTGTTGCTTACAGGGCTATTTATTGTAAGCTTTACCTCCGTTAATTCGAATCATACAGCACAAACACAATCGAGTCCGCGTGAACGAAAAATTCAAAAAGAAGTTTTAAGTCAGATCACATCCTTCCACGATTATGTAAAAGATACCTTATTGTTGGAGGTTAGTAAAGATCAGATTGATGAACGAAAAGTTCAGCAAGCCTTTTTAAAATCAAGATTGCTGTTCAAAAAATTTGAATGGGCAGCAGCGTATTTTACTGCCGACCTGACGAATAGATTAAATGGCCCTCCTGTACAAGAGATCGAGAATGCTGATTTATTAGACCCTTCTTTAGCCCGTGCTATTGATCCAATGGGCTTGCAGGTGATAGAGCAATTGGTCTTTCCGAAGTACGATACCGCCGAAAAAAAAGAACTGATCAGCGAAACCAGGCATTTAATAACAAATACGGATTATCTGATTTCTTATTATTCTGATCATCAGCTGGCGGATTGGCGAATATTGGATGCTGCCAAGTTAGAGGTATTCAGGATAATCACGTTGGGAATTACCGGATTTGATAATCCTCTTTCTTTAAACAGTATGGAAGAATCATCTGCATGCTTAAATAGCCTGCGGGATATCCTTTTTTTCTATATAAATAAAAAGAACAAAACGACTTTATCACAGGATCTGAATGCCTCGATAGCATACCTTAATCACAACACTAATTTTGACTCCTTCGACAGAGCGACATTTATTACACGCTTCGGGAATAAGATCAGTACCGGGATAGCAGAACTGGAGCAGGACTTACCAGGCCGCAAAATTACATATAACCGAATGCTTAGGCAGGAGGTAAGAACATTATTTGATTCCGGTGCATTTAATGCAGACGCATTTTCTCCCGGCCCTGAATTTCAGGTAACAGATGCTAAAGTGGGGTTAGGTAAAAGACTTTTTTATGATGAATCGCTATCCGGTAACGGCACAAGAAGCTGTGCTTCCTGCCACAACCCGGATTTGGCATTTACGGATGGACTGGCTAAGCATACAGATATTCATGTTCCTTCAAAACTGGTGACCAGGAATGTACCAACGTTACTCAACGCTGCGTTACAGTCAAATTATTTCTATGATTTGAGGGCGTTAACGTTGGAGGATCAGGTGCGTGATGTAATCAGTAATAAACAGGAGATGGATGGTTCGATGAGCGCGATCATAAAATATGTTTCTACAGATACATCATATCAGTCGTTATTCGCAAGGACTTTTTCTACAAAAAGGGAAAAAGGAATCAGATCGGATCAGGTGACAAATGCGCTTGCCGCCTATATTCGCAGCCTGACCAAACTCAATAGCCGGTTTGATGAGTATATGCGAGGTAATGAAGATGCCCTGTCAAACCAGGAATTGAAAGGCTTTAATTTATTTATGGGGAAAGCGAAATGTGCCACCTGTCATTTCGCACCTCTGTTTAATGGAGTTACTCCCCCAAAGTACGTTGAAAGTGAAACGGAAGTATTGGGAGTCCCTGCGTCCCTGACAGATTCCACGCTGGACCCGGATCCAGGTTACTACGGCGTGATTGGTGTTGATTCCTATAAATATGCTTTTAAGGTTCCCACTATCCGGAATATCAATAAAACGGCGCCTTATATGCACAATGGCGTATATCGGACTTTAGAGCAGGTAATGGAATTCTATAATAATGGGGGAGCTATAGGGTTAGGAATACATCTTTCCAATCAAACGCTTTCTAAAGAAAAGCTTCACCTCAATGAAAAAGAAAAAGAGGATATCATTGCTTTTATGAAGAGCTTAGAAAGTAAGTAAAGAACAGCAAATTGATGTGGAGGAATTTAAAACTAAAAAAGCGACACAAAATCCAATCATGAATTTTGTATCGCTTTTTGCGGAGAGTCAGGGATCACAGTCGAACACCTCATTCCCCTCATAACCTTCCTGAATAATTTAAAGATATTTTAATCAACTATTCATGTATAATAATAAAATTATGTAACTAAATACTTCTCATAATTTTTAACACTTTGACAACTAAAGTAGTTTTATCTATCCAGGATGATTCTTTTATAGTGCTTTTTTTAATCCTTCCCATTTTACAACCCATGAACCATCTTTAGGAAAGCCTGGAGCATTACCTGCAGGTGCACCATCCCAACCGGCAGCCATCATGGCTATAGCATAGAGCAAACCGCCATTGCCTGGGAAATAAGGAAAAGGGCCCCCACCATCAACCAAACCATGTTCTTCCAAACGAAAGCCGGGGTAGTTGAGCAAATAATCTATTGCTTTCTCGCCTTGTCCAAGTTTTGCTGCACACATAGCGAGCATAGGAAAGTCCCATCCCCAGGTATGACTGAATTTCCAGGTTTCACCAACTTTTTTTAATGTCCTTTCCATCGTGGGTACATCTACGCCATCACCTGGCAACATACCGTATGCACCAATCAAGGCCGGATGTTCAAAGGTGTAGTTCTTCCACATGTCATTGATGTTTTCCCAGGAAACATACAGCCCATCCTTAACAGGGAGTAGAGAAAGTTTCGCAAGTACATCAGCATATTTTGTGCTTACAGGCATTTTCAATCTTTTACGCCATTCTTGCGCAATTTTTAACCCTGTGCGCCAATAGCTAAGTTCAAATGTAGGGTTGATGGTGGTGCGAGGATCTGCATTTTCCGATACTACCTGTAATGGGTAACCTAGTATATACCGGTTTTGATCTTTATTGTAATGCGCATATGAAGCCATAAAATCAGCCGATTGCAACACCACATCCTTCCATTTATTGAGGGTTTTTGCATTGGGATGAGACCTGTAATCCAGTTCGGCAAAGAATATGGGGTGTGGTTGCTGCCAGATCAATAAGGCAGTGATTTCCAAGGGCCATTCCCAACGAGCCTGATCACCAATGGTTTTGGGCCATCTGGCACCATCGTAACCTTGTCTTTTTGCCCTCGCTACAGATGATTCCAGATGATCTCCGTACGCCTTCATACTTGGATCAAGCAGCGGCCATCTGTCCCAAAGAGCATAATGCGTACCGTGCCACCAGATCATTTCATAATGATATTTACCATACCAGCCATTATTTACCAGGCCACTTTCCTGTGGTGGCAGAGAACCTGCTTCATTAATTGCCATAACATATTGCGAGAGCACAATACGCCTTTCCAGTTCTTTCCACCTCGGATCTTTACTTTCAGAAAGATCTATTGCTCCACCACTTTTCCAGAATTTTTCCCATTTCTTAATGCTCTCATTACTGGTCTGCTGGAAAGTTGGCAAGTCAGATTTTATAGGCCTTTTGGAAAAAGAAAGGCTGATTTCTGCCTGGTCTTTACCTCCGAATTGAAGTTCATATCTGTGCGCTTTCCTCTCTTTTATCGTTCCTCCATTTTTCCATTGCATCCGTACATCGTATTCTGTATCGTCCAGCTTTCTATGGAAATCTGTATGCTCACTAGAAAATACGGCTTCTGTAGTATGTTTACCTGGATTGTTCCAGTCTGCACCATTTCCAAATTCAGCCATTGAAGCATAAGGAAATTCAAGAAACGCACCGATCAGACCATCATTCAAATTGTCTGCTTCAATTTTGATGGCTATGGCGTCTTGTGTAGGATGGCCAACGGTTGTTACTTTTATCTTCCGCCCTTCGAGTTCAAATGTACTCGTGGCTATTCCTGTCCAGAGATCTATTTTTTGAACTGGATTTTGCAGATCGTTTAGCACGGCCATGGTTCCATCTTTTCTTTTTAGGATGAGGCCTAATCTTCCCAGATGAATACGTTGCGGATTGCCCCTCATCCAGTTAGACAGTTTTTCCTGCTCCTTGTTTTGGATGTCGTACCTGACCATACGACCTTGTGCATTCCATTCCTGTCCTCTAAAATCGGCAGGTGTTTCTGTGGTGGGTAAGGGAAACTTGTGCCAACCCCAATTGGACATGGTATTGCCGGATTGCGTAAAGGTTTGCATACCGGTAATATCGAAACCATAAGCGAACTCACCGTTTCCCACCTGACTTGGCCCTTTTAAGTTTATGTCAGTGATCGTAATGTTATGTCTGGTTACGACAGCTTTACGGTCAATTTTTGAAGGTTGCGACTGGTATGACTGGAAGGCATAGGAATTTTGAATGGCAAAAATTGAAAAAGCAAAAATCTGGAGTGCTATCAATAGTCTGAATTTGTTCATAGCCGGTTATTCGTATCTGGTTAGCGCGAATTCTAAAGATAGACATATTGATTTGGATTTGCATCCTGTACTAACCTGAGTGAGACTCAGGAACCAATGCTCTTTAAGTGAAAAAAATCCAAATAATCACTGTCACCTAAATGGGGTACTTACATGGATACTACAAATATTATTGAAGGCTTCCATAGGCAGCTTCGTGCAGTTACAAAATCCAAAGGCGCCTTCCAGTCGGAAGACGCCCTCATGAAACTCTTATTCCTTGTCCAGGAAAATATATGTGCCAGGTGGAACAAGCCTGTACACAACTGGAATGAGACATTGGCGCAATTATCAATTATATGTAGCGAACGTTTGAAACTTAATCTTTAATCACTGTGACACACTTTATGTAATACTACCGATGTGTGTCAATGATAATGATAGAAAAGCGGAACTCATTGACACACAGAAATAAAGAAGCTCTGTCAGCCTATTGCTTACAGAGCTTCTAGTGCCCATTAGTGGAGCATTATCGAACTATTTGTGTTTCCAGTCAAACTAGTCTCAGTCTCAAATGTAACAGAGTCCCCCAAGGCTATCATGCAATTCATATACAGCAGTTCTAAACTCTTAGCATATCAACCACCGGGATTAACTATTTGCACAATATCTCCACCTGCTGAAACAGCTTGTACCAAGCCTACTGCTGAACCACCTAAGGAAATGCCAGCACCTATACCAACTGCAATTACTTCATCAGAAAGCTCACCGCCAGATCTTACTACACCACCAAGATTGGATAATATATCTTGGAAATAGCTTAAAAAGTCCTCCTTGTTATATATATCGGCAGTCAGCGAAAGGGCGAATATAAATGTATCCGTAACGGCAGTGATAACATTACGCATCTCCAAATTATCTATTCTTCCACCAAACCAATCTTTCATGGTTGCATAAACAAAGGCTGTTATTCTTAGCCGGTATGCCGTCGTATTTTGATGATCCTTTTCTATTGGGATCGTGAGCAAAGGGATGACAATCTCGAATCCACGAACCAATTGATCTAGTTCACTAACTCGACTTGAGCGGCCCATAGATGTTGCTAACGATAACAAGGCTAATGGCATGGAAGCAATTGAAGCAATCGCAGCCCCTCCTTGGGAATAAGTTTTCTTCAAGTCATCCAGCACATTCAATGGCAATGAAGAACGATGGCCGTCAAACAACGTCTTAAAAAGGTTGGGCGAACTCAAGCCAGCATCACCAAGAGCAAATGGCGCTTCTCCCGTTACTATTCTATGCCCGTAGGTATACGGGATGGCAATAATAAACGAGACCGCATTTAGGATGGTTAAATCCTCATTATCACCAAATAATGATGCGATCCTTCTGTACAATGCACTTAAAAATGGTGGTAAAACTTTACCATTCATTAATGAAGGAATACTTTGTACCATTTCCTTTACAAAATCAATGATCCCCATCATGACCTTTTTCATAGGAACAATGAAAAGTTTAATGAGATCTTTGATAATTGCATGAAAATATTTCACATCTTTAGAAAGCGCATGCGACAGATCTTCAAACAATACATTTAACTGTGGGATTATACCTTCAATAGCAGGCTTAACTGTATTATTGACAAAATTCTGGAACTGGCGAGTACCAACCGAAGCTGAGGAACCACCTTCAAAGAGCTGGTTATTGGCTATCAACGAGAAGATCCAGTTGCCAGCCGCCGAATCAAAAGGATTATGAATTGACTTCACTTTATTTAGACTCTGTGATGCAATATTTGAAGGTAAAGGTGCATTGAAAACCAAGGATTCAATCTTACCAAACTCTTCATTCAAAAATTGCTGGAGATCACTCAATCTTTTTTCTACTGCGTCGGCACTATATGTGATCCCATTCTTTAAAAGCATAGAAATTATCTTATAGGTTCTCCAAACATCGTTAAAGCCTAATATATTTCCTAACCAACGTAAAGCATCACCTATTGCAATTTTGACTAAGCTTAATACCCAATCAATCCCCTTCATGACTTCTGACAAAGTATCAAGGACGAAATGATAAACATCACCGGCTATATTAATGATTAATTTCAAAGTGCTTCCTACTTTCTCAATAATAGTTGTAACGGCATCTACAACATCTTCAGCCACTTTCTTAACGGCTCTCCACAGGTTCTTGAAGAACCCACGAGCCAGGTGGCTATCATGCACCGCTTTTAAGTAATCACTTTCTGTAAATAATTGCCAGGTGCCGCGCTCAAGTTTGATTCCTATTTTAAAATCCGGGATATCTTGTAGGTGTAGTTTGCCAGTTTCCCTTGTGCCATTGTTTGTTAGCGATACAAACAAGTCCCCTTTTCTTACCGCACCAATTTTGGCATAAGCAGCAACACCGGTAAGTGTACGTAGGCAGTCGACTACATTATTAATGGTTGCTGGTGGATGGTAACCAGTTAAAATACTGTCCCCATTAGCATCCTTAGCATTTCTTAAATCATCTGCCGTCTGAATTTTGGATAAACCCTGGATGACCTTTCCGTGTGGAAAAATATTGATTGTCTTATCAATGAAATTGGCGTTTAGATAAAATATGGGCGCTAATACTTCGTCTGTGAATTGAACGATACTAATAAACCCCCGGTTATCTGTTTTTACAGTCACCGGATGATCAACATCCATGTTGTAGGTTTCTCCATTTATCTCAACATATAGCCATTCAGAGGAAGCAAGTGAAAATGATTGGCCAGCTAGAATATTGCCATCCTGGTCTGTTAATTTGATGAGGGTTGTATAAGATGGTACCTCCAATAAGTAAGGGTCATTTTCTTGCTTAATTGTCCTGGTGAACCAAAAGCCAGATGTAGGGCACTCCCAATTATGGACAAAGTTTCTATTCTTGTCAACATAATAAATCTCATTCGTAAACTTCACTTTGTTCCGTATAGTAGACAAGTGAGCGATTTTTTTATCAAACAGCTCTTCTTCATCCCAGGTATATGTGTCACCATTCTTCGTGCCACTGATGTAATAAAGATTACCGCTTTTAGTGATAGCCCACACAGAAATCCTTTTAGCATCTTCCGTTACATACAACTCTTGTATATCCTTTACTTTATCATTTACACGTTGAAATTGATTGATCTTGCATCCTTGAAAGAAAAATATACCTTCGGCAGTTCCAACATAGAGATCAGATGACATCATCTTAGGATCAGTTGGTGCGCCTTGGGTAATGAACATGCAGTTGTAATGCAAATTCAAGTAAGGCGTTGCAACCGGGATGTTGGAAGTACTGAAATCATATGTATAACTACCGCCAGATTGATCTGGAATGGTAATACATACCAGGCTATTCGTATCGCCAAGTTTATACAAAAAGAAATTAGCTTTCTGACCAAAAGCATATCCCACCTCTACTTGTATCATATTTTGCGGCCAGCCAGGTACATCTAACTGTATGGCCGATTGCGCAGTATCGCTCACTTGGTAATACACAATGTTACCACCAATGTGTCCATCTAATACAACCAATGCATGCTTATTCATATCGGTTGTGCCGATACGAATATTCCTTACTTCGAAATAGGCATTAATACCATTTACTTTTTTAGCTTTTTGAAAGAAGTTTTTCCAATCATAGGCAGTCGGTATATTCTCTGCTACGAATATATCGGTATACGAACTCCCTCTTCGGGCAAGTGCCATGGCTATTGAAATCGTGCCATCTCGATTTTCAGACAGGTCAAAGGTGACTACCCTATCATAGTCGTACAAACCTTTCACGAGCTCGTAAGCAGCATATCCTCCAGCCATGCCATCCTTATAATGGAATAGGTGGAAGACGCCTTTACTATCAATGTCAAAAAGCATCACGTGGCCTTGCTGGTCTTGCGTAATCAGTAATTGATCTGTTGGCTCAATTGGCCATGCCTTCGAATGGCTATTCATGAGTTCACAGGATACTAATACCTCCACATGCTTTACTTTGGGAATCCCTTTTGCGGGGAGGGAAATGATGTCGTTCAAATGAGTGTTCATGGTTATCATAATTATGAGGTTATTATGTGTTTATATTATTTTGAGGAGCATCCTTAGATGTTGCAGTTTTTGTTATATACGACATCTGTTTACCTGCAATTAAACATTACGGTATGCGTATTACATTCTCTATATGAAGTATTATTAAAAAACAGATGCACACATCTATCAAGAAGAAACTATCAACTTTTCATACTTGTATGAGCAAGGATGTATATGGGCGGAGATGGCTCACTTTATTTGCTATTGACTTGTCGAAAAGTTCCTTAAGGTGTGTTCTTTCGAAAACTGATATGCTGATTATTTGGAGCATTTTAAAGAAGAGTTCAATCTTCCATCAACGTTTATATAACATTGCGATTTTAGAGGCATTCAGATCAATATTATTCGTGAGGATCAGCCAAAACACAATACAGACAATATTTTCAACGAACTTATTATAGTAACATCAAAACACTAGTGCTATTGTATAAATGCTATGAGTAGTGCCCGGCTAAAATAGGATAATGTAATTATTTAAAAAATTTAAATAAAATGAACAAAAGATACGGTAAAACGTTTCAGGCGGGAAAATTGTTTATTCAATAAGCAGCTAATTTACATATTGTGGATCGTGGTGGCAATCTCACGAGCCTTATTACAGATTGAGATTGAGCTTGCACCGGCCAGGTCCACAATTAATTGCTGATCCGTGAACAGTTGGAATTCGGAATGACGCGAGCAAAGCTGTAGACAATACATAGAAAAGAAATGAAAAAGCCTGTAGATTTAATATCTACAGGCTTTAAGCACCTTTTAAAAATGTTATTTGCGGAGAGTCAGGGATTCGAACCCCGGGACCTGTTACAGTCAACAGTTTTCAAGACTGCCGCAATCGACCGCTCTGCCAACTCTCCAGGCTGCGAAAGTATAAAAGGAAATGTTTCTAAAAAAATTTGTTTTACTTTTTTTTATTGAAAAATTTCGTTACCAAGCCATTCCCTGACTGGTATCCCCGGCCGGTTCTTTTTACGTATAGCCGTTATAGGTAGATATTTCTATTATATGTGGCTTCCTTCCACGATTATTTTATGCAGCTTTTTCGTAAATTTAAAGATGAACATATTCTTTGAAGGACCGGTATTATGGTCACAGATAGACGCGAACATGCACCTGCGGCATTCGGCCTATGCCGACTTTGCCGCCCAGGCACGGTTAAGCATGCTGGATAAAATAGGCCTCGATGCTATCCATTTCGTACAACTACAGATAGGCCCTATCCTCTTCCGCGAAGAACTCTTCTATCACCGGGAAATTAGCGCCAACGACAAAGTACAGGTCACCTGCGAAATGACAAAGTGCAAAGCCGATGCCTCCCGCTGGTCTATTAAACATGAAATTTTCCGGGGAGATGGTACCAAATCCGCTACCGTACTCGTAGACGGTGCATGGATTGATACCCGTAAGCGTAAGCTCACAGGCCTCCCGGCAGACTTGCTCGAAAAATTCAAAGCCATTCCACGTAGCGAAGACTTTATAGAAGAAGCCGTCTAAGGCCCCCGGCTACCTCCTGGTAAGCGGCTTGCTGTCGTGCGAAAACGCCTGCCTGCCTGTTTCCAACTCCTTAATAAATGGTAGCTTGTTTTGTAAAAATACGCGGGACGACTGCTCCAGGTAATTGTCCAGCTGGAAGAATTTAGCTGCCCTGGTAGCTCCCAACAGCTTATTCATCCGCCTGAAATAGCGCATTTGTAACCGTCCGAATTCAAGGTCGTTGTTAATGATTTGCCTGGTAAGCGAATTCATTTTACGCTCATCTAGAGAAGAAAACTCTTCATTATACATCCTCAGTAAAGCAATACGCTCCGCTAACCAGGGGCTTTTCTCCGTTTCATACTCCAGGAAGGTGGACTGAAACGCCTGCATTTCTACCGGAGATATCTCCAATAAATCATCCAGGAGCGACTCTTTATTCTTGCCAAAGATTTGTGTCACCAGGTCCTCATCCTGTATAACAACCGCCGCAATAGGGGCGCTCTGAGCACACAACCGCCAGGCGGCACCCAGGATCACCAACAAACATACAAACTTTTTCATGCGCTGAAATTTTAGGATTAATGGCAGGTTCAGCCACTGGCCCAATGCAATCAGGGGTTACGAACACCAGCTCAAAAGGGGTGTAGATGCAGATTTAAGTCACCAAGCAGGTGTAGTGCCCACTACATTTATATGGCAGTGAATCCACCGTTATAGTTAAACAACCAGCTTCCTTAAATAGTTGCAGATTACAAAAAAATGCCCCGGCACTTGGGTGCCGGGGCTATCCTTGTGGTAATAATGTGTGGTGGAATCAATTCATAGATTGATGATTGGCTTCCATAAAGGCATCATACGCCTCTTTTGTCCAGTGCTTATAGTCTTCCAGGTCAATTCCTAACCGCTCATCACGCGCTACTTCCTTGAATTCGCGGCTGTCCCAATAACCCTTTGCCAATGACTGGATGTTCTCCGAAACCGCTGCCGGCGCTTCTTCATAATCAGCAGGATAACTTTTATAGTTACCGATGGCCAGTTCCTGAATTTCTTGTTTTACGGTGTCCTTGCTTAGCTTTGCCATGGTTAAAATTTTTAGTTACCAG
The DNA here is from genome assembly GCF_056394125.1 of Chitinophaga sp. 10T418. NCBI lineage: Bacteria > Pseudomonadati > Bacteroidota > Chitinophagia > Chitinophagales > Chitinophagaceae > Chitinophaga > Chitinophaga sp. 10T418. The sequence continues at coordinate 108,010 of NZ_JBFTHG010000015.1, read as the reverse complement.
GCATAAAACAAAAATGATTCCTCTTTGGTGCCATCACCCACCCTTTTATGATTTCTTTATCTTAAAATTATGTTAACACACCCTATGGCTGTGAATAAGTCACCAGGTCTATTCCTACCCCATTAGGGTCCTGTATTGCGAAATGCCGGTCTCCCCAGGGCTCATTACGTATATCGATCACAATATGCGCTCCTTTGGCTTTTAACTGCCGATAAAGCTCGTCTACATGCGCTACCTCTATGGTCAGGTATACCCCTTTCCCATTAAAGGCAGACCTGAACAAAGGCTGTTGAGAAGCATGTTCCGGCAACAAAAAACTAATAGCAGCAGACTTATCCGGGGTATGCAACAACAGGTAAAAGTCGTTTTCAAACGTAACCCCAAAGCCTAATATATCTGTATAAAACTTTTTACTCTCCGCTATTTTCGAAGTAATGATGCCCGCGTTCATTTTCATCTTAACCGGTTTTGTTTGTGAATAAAGATGGGATAAAAAAAAAGAAAAAGTCAGTAATAACAACCATCGTTTCATTTCCCTGAAATTTTATGACAGCAAAGTTATTATCCGCGCAGGCGCCAACATTGTAAAAATCGGACAAAGTTATTTTTCGAAGACCTGGGAGGGCGTAAGGCCGTACAAACGCTTAAACGCTTTAATGAAATGAGCCTGGTCATAGTAGCCGGCATCCAGGTACAACCTGTTTTTCAGCACTTCCGGAGAGGATTGTAAAATCTGCTGAAACCGGACTACGTTACTGAAAGCTTTGGGGGTGTCGCCTATATATTCCGCAAACAAACGTCGCAACTGCCGCGCACTGATACCCTGGGGTACCTCCTTTTCTATGCTCACCGCACCGGATGTACGCAGGATAAGATCTATAGATTCATAAAACCTGCTGTCTGCATGAATATCAGTTTTTGAGAGAAGTACCAGGAAGTGCTTATCCAGCATCGATTTTATGGCCGTTACCGTTGGATTTCCAGGTAGCCCCTCTCTCGGAAAATGGTATCCCACAGGAGCTACATCTTCTAAAAGGGCCTCCTGGTGGGCCAGTTCAGCAGCATTTACTTTGTACAACTGCGGAAACATGCCAGGCAGAAAACGGATGCCTGCATAGTTGAACGTGGGTCCCAGCGGGAATTCCGTATAGGTATCGCTGAAACCCATTACAACAGGATGCTGCGGGTCATGCAGCTCAAAAAAGATATCTATACAGCCATCAGCCACCACGCGGTAATGATAAGGCGCCGTTAATGGATGTTCGGTTTTCAGCTGCCAGTAACAATAAATAAAATCCTGCAGCCTTATATCCGGTAAAAACTCCCGATACACCACCTCCCCTGCCGCCTGCTTCACGCAGGGCTGAACAGGGGAATAAAGCGCTCTTATGTTGTGTATCCGTTGCATTAAATGATCACCTATCTGCTGCAATTATAACAAAATCGCTTTAATATATGCCTTTCCCCAATTCCCCCATTTACCAATGCTTTTACTAACAGCTATATTCAGCTCTTTGTTATTCACCACTTTCCCCTTTACAGGCGGCTTGATAGCATCTTCTTTAATATCATCTACCAGTACTTTGGTCGCAAACCAGGTAATATGCTCATGTGGCAACGCTACCCCCAGTATCATCCCCGGCAGCCCGCTGAAGGACTCCGGCCCCCCCGGCGTTACAATCGCATCGGTATAAAATGCTACCACATAAATAGAGTCCATGATAATGGCGTTGGCACGCCGGCAATCAAATCCGGCGATTTTGCGGGTTTCATTCGTAATCTTCCAACGGATGGGGCGGATAGAATCCTTCACCATAAACAACTGCTCAAACACTTTCTTCTGTGAAATGCTTTGCATACTGTCCAGCTTTGAATACACTACATTGGTTTCCGCCGGCCCCTCACCCCAGAAAGGATTCTTATTGACCGTTTCATTTTCCCGTCCCGGCTTATACAAAGTAGTATTGTTGGCAAACGAATAATCGAAGTAGGTGACCTGGTATTGGTCCATTCCTTTTTTCAGACCATCCGTCCAGGAATCTTCTTCTCCATTGGTCATCTGGTTCATCCTGGCATGCATGTTCAATCGCTTCTCATATTCAATACGTCCCTGCTGCAGAAAAATAGTATGCTGCGCCTGCATAGATACAGCAGGCACGAAGAGGAGGGTGAGTAAACTTATTTTCTTACAAATGTTTTTCATAACAACTATTCTTTGGGCGCTGCAGCACCTAATTTGTTAAAATTCCAGATAAATGACAACAGGCCATAACGGCCTATGGTGCTATAGGTCGACTGCGTAATCCTGTTGGTAGATACAGATCTGTCAAACCCTATATTCTGATTCAGGATATCGCTCATGGAAAAATTGATCTCCACCAACTCCTTTTTGCCAAACTTTTTCGCAACAGATGCGTTGACGATAGCCACGTTATTATTGCTGGTAAATACCGGTGTTCTTTGGCGGATCATGCAGTTCATATCTGCATGCAACTGAAATTTCAGCGGCAGGTAGATATCCGTGTTAGGATTGATATTAAAAGTCCAGTAGTTAGTTCGCAGGGTATTTTGCACAGAAGATACACTGCTATTGTAATTGGCGCTGGCATCCAGGTACACCTCATATTTCTTTTCCTTCTGTTTGGACGCAAAGAAATTTAATCCAATATTCCCGGATTTTGTCACGTTATATACATCGTTCACATAATTCACATTCCTGTTCATACCTCCATTCACACCGGTACCTATTCTCAAATCTATCGGCGCAATCTTCCAGTTAAAATTTGAATAGAGCCTGGCGTAACTATTACCATTTACGTTGACCGCCTGCGTGGTTCTTTTCCCATTTTCAGCCAATACACTACGCTCGCTGATAGCATTGCTGGTTGTAGAGTAACTCAAACCTACCCATATACCCCTGTTCGTCATTACCTTATAGTCAGAGAAGTTGACATTAAAGTTATTATTAAAAGAAGGCTTCAGATTAGGGTTCCCTATCACCACATTCACAGGATCATCATTCACCAGGATGGGCTGCAACTGGTTAATACCCGGCTGTTGCGTATAGCCGTTATAGCTAATTGACAAGCGGCGCTGCGTGGTCATATTGTACCGGAAAATAGCCCTTGGATACCAGTTAACGAAACTACGGTCCCGCTGACGATCACTGAACATATCCTTCTGTTGAAAGCTGGTCAGCCCCACATTACCGCCCAGGTTGATACGCAGCTTTTTCTTCGTATAGGCGTAACTCAAACCTCCTTTGTGGGTGAGTATATTAAAAGCATAATCATTGCTGTACAACGAATCCATGGCTACATATTTCCCTTCACTGTTCTGGTTGAAGGAAAGCCTGTTGGAATGACTGTTGTCTATATTGACACCATAGTTAAACGCCAGTGAAGATGATTTTGACAATGGTTCTGTATAAGTAATATTACTATTGATGCTAATAGCTTCGTTATTCGTTATTTTACGCTGATCCGTATTCTGTATGGAATCTACCTGTCCCATTTTATAGAAGTTCGTCCTGGCATCCAGTAAGCCTTCCGCATTGGTGCGACTATAATTTTCTGCAAAGAATACAGAAACGGTACGTCCCTTCTTTTTAAACTTCTTACGCCATAAAATACTGGAGTTGATGCCACCGATATCTGATACGGAAGAGGTTTTTCGCTGGCTGTTGTTGACCATGTCTTTATTGACCAATACTTCAGCGGAGTTAAACATCGTTGATATTTTATGATCCAGGCTACCGTCTACCATTAACTTGACGGAAGAACTGGAGTCAAGTTGGTTTTCATAACTGCCACTAAGCCGGTTACGTAGAATACTGTTTTTGAATTGCTCAGAAGAATTATTGTAGTAGGTGGTGTCTTTCAGGATATCCTGTGAAACGGTATTCTTACTGCCATCTACAAACAATTTCATGATCTTGTAGTTGGCATTTACATTTTGCTGGTCCCTGTTCCATTTATTACCATAGTGCAAACCACCGGTTTGCACCAGCGGGTACCCGTTATCCTGGTATCGTCCACTCCAACTGTCGAGGTCATCACCCTGGCTGCTCATTTCAAAGTCGCCATCGTCATTAACGGATATATCGCCATTGCCGGATCCGAACTTCTCACGGTCGCCCCAGCTCAAACCGATCTTGCCGGTGTTGGACACAATCCCAAAGGCAGCCAGCTTTTGTTTTCCTCTGAATACATTTACCATGGCCTCACTATTATGAAAACCCTGATCTCCTGCGCCTGTGGCCAGTTTACCGAAATAACCCCGTTTCTTATCTTCTTTCAGCTGAATATTAATTGTCTTTGATTTTTCCCCATCATCAATCCCTGTAAAATTAGACTGATCACTTTTCTTATCGTATAGCTGCACTTTATCTACCATGTCTGCCCGCAGGTTTTTGGTGACCAGCGTGGGGTCATCTCCAAAAAACTCATCTCCATCTACCAGTACTTTCTTCACAGTTTCCCCCTCCGTGGTAATCTTCCCTTTACTATCTACCTGGAAACCCGGTAGTTTTTTCAGCAGATCTTCCACAGACGCATTGGCCTCCGTTTTGAAGCTGGCTGCATTAAATTCGGTGGTATCTCCTTTCATTTTGATGGCGGCCACCTTTTGCTGGATAACGACTTCCTGTAACAACCGGGATCGCTGCGTAAGCATAATTTTATCCAGGTGCACCAGGGAAGTGTCAGATAACGTTAAAGACTCTACGTAGTCAGCAAAGGCAGGATAGCTAATCAGCAACACATACTTACCAGCGGGAATGCCCTTTAGTTCAAAGCGACCTTTTTCATCACTTCGTGTAAACTTGACTAGTATAGAATCTTTGGCATTGAGAAGGGCGATTACCGAGTGTGATAATTGAACGCGATTAAGTGTGTCTACCACATTTCCTTTTACAGCAGCCTGCTGTGCCAGACAGAGTTGCGTTGTGAGCAGACAAAGGATAAATCCTATTATTTTTTTCATTGTGGGTAAATACAGGTTGTTGGGTACAGATGCAATGCCGTTAAAATTCCATAATAAAATCTGAACTTTTATCGCTGTGTGTGATAAACATCTGTTAAATGATAACCTAGTTATCATGTAGAGAAAGAAGGGATTAACAAATCTCTCTGCTTTTACATGGCACTGGAAATTCAATCACGTCATTTTACCGAAGCTCAAATTCACTTTTCAAACGTATGTCAGCAGATGAAGCGCCAATCATTATTTCAAACATACCCGGGTCAGCCATCCATTGCAGGCTGTTATTGAAATAAGAAAGTTTTTCTTTATCCACGGTAAAATGAATCGTTTTATTTTCTCCGGGTTCCAGCCGGATCTTTTTAAAGTCTTTTAATTCCTTTACGGGCCTTGCTATCGTAGCTGCTTTATCCCGGAGATATAACTGCACAGTTTCTTCGCCGGCATAAGCGCCGGTGTTAGTGAGGGTAAATGAAACGTCCATTTTGTCTTTAAGACCAAATGTTGTCTTATCCAATTTCAGGTTATCATATTTAAAGGTCGTATAGCTCAACCCATATCCAAAAGGAAACAACGGATCGTTGGCCAGATCCAGGTAGTTGGAATGAAACTTTTCAGTAGGACCATCCCCCTGGGGGCGGCCTGTATTTTTGTGATTGTAATAAATGGGGATCTGCCCAACATTGCGGGGAAAGCTCATCGTCAATTTCCCTGACGGATTATAATGACCGAAAAGTACATCGGCCACTGCATTGCCAGCCTCTATACCCGGGAACCATACCTCCAGCAAGGCCGTAGCCAGATCATTTTCAGTGGTCAGTGTTAATGGACGACCACTCATTAATACCACTACCAGGGGCTTACCGGTTTGCGCCAATGCACGTAATAATTGCTGCTGACTTCCCGGCAATCCGATGTCCGATCTGCTGGCTGCTTCGCCGCTCATCTCCGAGGCTTCTCCAACCACGGCCACAACTACATCGGCTTTATTGGCCGCAGCTACTGCTTCCGTCCGGAGTTGCTCCGCTGATGTGGGATCAATATCAATCCGCTCACCAAATACATTTACTTTCTTGGCAAAAACGCTGTCATCACTGATATTAGCGCCTTTGGCGAATAATATTTCTGCACTGTTACCTACTGCACTTTTTATACCCTCCAGTATAGGCACGGCTGCCTGCGGATCGCCATTCACCGCCCAGGTGCCCAGCATATTATTTTTGTTATTGGCCAGCGGTCCTATCAGCGCAATAGTGCCCGATTTCTTCAACGGAAGTACCTCTTGACTATTTTTCAGCAATACGCAGGAACGGGCCCCCAACTCCCTGGCAGCCTTTTTCTTATCTGCACTTAAAATTTCGTGTCCCGCGCGGTTGTCATCACAGTAACGGTAAGGATCTTCAAACAATCCAAGTTTGTATTTGGCCTCCAGTATACGACGGCAGGCATCATCAATCTGTCGTTGCGTGACTTTGTGCTGCTGCAGCGATGGCGGCAATGTGGTGAGATAACCCTCTCCTACCATATCCATATCTACCCCGGCATTCAATGCCAGCGCTGATACCGTTTGCAGGTTTCCCATACCATGTGCCATCATTTCATTGATAGCGGTATAATCTGTTACCACAAAACCCTTAAATCTCCACTGTTTCCGCAGCAGGTCTGTCATCAGCCATTTATTGGCTGTAGCGGGAATGCCGTCTATTTCATTGAATGATGTCATTACACTACCGGCGCCTGCGTCAATAGCCGCTTTGTACGGAGGAAGGTAATATTCATACATTTTAATGCGGCTCATATCAGTGGTATTGTAATCCCTTCCGGCTTCTGCTGCACCATATAAGGCAAAATGTTTCACACAGGCCATAACGGTATTATTAGCGGCAAGATCATCCCCCTGGTATCCCCGCACCATGGCCGCAGCGATTTTTGAACCCAGGTAAACATCTTCTCCCGAACCTTCAGCTACCCGTCCCCAACGTGGATCACGGGCAATATCCACCATAGGCGAATATACCCAGCATAATCCATCGGCACTGGCTTCTATCCCTGCCAGGCGTGCACTATGTTCAATCAATGCCATATCCCAACTACAGGATAAACCAAGTGGAATAGGGAAAGTGGTTTTATATCCGTGGATTACATCTGATCCAAACAACAATGGAATTTTGAGCCGACTCTTGCTGACGGCCAATTGCTGCGCTCTGCGGGTTTTTTCCACACCAATTACCCCAAATAAGCCACCTACCTGACCTTTACTGATCTTTGTTTCTACATCTGCACTCACCACGGCGCCAGTAGCCACACCTCCACCAGGTGTAAGCAGGTTCAGCTGACCAATCTTTTCTTCCAGGGTCATCTTACTCATCAGCCCACTAATGAAAGCATTCATTTTGGCGGTTGTTGCCGGTATTTGTGCATGAAGTGGTAATAAACCGATGATACCAGCTATCAGAAGAGAAAAAAAAGGGGGTTTCATACGAGCATATTTAGATGGCAAAAAAAAATTTTGTATTACCTGGCCACGGTTATAAATGTACGAAGACCACGGTAATGCTGTGGCCACTGATCTTATTTTTCTTCATCCGGAGGTACATATTAAATAACTGGCACAGCATATGGTGCTAACCGACAGCATTTCTAATTTTCCATGTAAACGTTATTAACGTATTTTTAGTGTAATCCTATTATAACCCTTTACAGAAAACTCAATACAAAAGTTAAGACCTATTTCTACCGGGCAACACGGAACGCTCGTTTTTACATCATTGTTAAACGCCTGTATATGATAGCACCTGTTTACAACAGCTCTTAAGGCCAACAGATAATGTATTATTCACCTGGAAAAAACCCAAACAACCTGCTCCTCAACAGCAGCAGCCATGTTATTGCCTTTACATTTTAATTTCTACTTATGAAAAAAACGTTAACCGGCATTGAACGCAATTTGTATGCCCACAAGAAAATGCGCGCAGCCATCCTTCTTTTTTTGTCGCTCTTCCTGATCCTGCTACAGACGACTGCAGCACAGTCGCAGGACATAAAAATCAGTGGTAAGGTTACAGGAGGCAGCTCCGGTTCTCCCTTACCTGGTGTGACGATCGCGGTAAAAGGCACCACTCGTGGAACAGTCACCAGGGACGATGGTACCTACAGCATTTTAGCTCCGTCGAATGCTACGTTGGTAGCCACGTTCATTGGATATGCCAATAAAGAAGTACCTGTTGGCAATCAAACGGTCATCGATATTGCCCTGTCTGAATCTGTCACCCAGGTAGAACAGGTAGTGGTAGTAGGTTATGGCGTACAACGCAAAGTGGATATTACCGGGGCCATTACGCAGGTTAAAGGAGAAGAAATATCCAAACAACCTGCACCGAACGCCATCAGCGGTTTACAGGGAAAAGTAGCCGGCGTGCAGATCACCAACAGCGGCAAGCCCGGCGCAGCACCTAATATTAAAATCCGGGGAGCCGGTACCATCTATGGCAGCCCTAATCCACTATATGTGATAGACGGTGTCTGGTATGATGATATCAGCTTTTTAAATCCGGGAGATATCGAAAATATGAGTATCCTGAAAGATGCATCCAGTGAAGCCATTTATGGTATCCGGGCCGCCAATGGTGTAGTGCTCATCACCACCAAAAAAGGAAAAGCAGGCAAACCGGCAGTTAATTACAATGGGTTTGTCGGATTTCAGCGCGTTACCAACAAAGTAAAAATGGCCAATGGCCATGAATACGCCATCCTMGTCAATGAACTAAGTAAACAAAATAATCAACCCAACCTGCTGAATCCGGATGAATTCGGCGAAGGCACCAACTGGTATAACCAGGAGCTGCGAAATGCCATGATCACCAATCACCAGCTATCTATCAGTGGGGGTACCGAAAAATCTACTTATAGTTTGTCTGTGGGGTACCTTAAACAGGAAGGCATCGTAAAAACAAATGATTTTACCAGGGTAACTGCAAGACTACAAAACGATTTCCAGGTATTTGAGCCGTTGAGAATAGGTTATACCGTGACTGCCGCAGTATATAATTCCAATGATGTGCCCGATGCCATTTTCGGGCAACTATATAATTCCGCCCCCATAGTGCCGGTGCATAATCCGGATGGCTCCTATGGTGATCCCAGTAAATATAATCTTGGTAGTGGCGCGGCCAACAACCCACAGGCAACACTGGACTTCTATGATCAAACCTCGAAAAGACATGTAGTTACAGGAAGTGTGTATGCAGATCTGCGCTTCGCGAAACATTTTACTTTTCATACTAGCGCAGGTGGCGAATATGGCGATAGTATTATCCGCAATTACACACCGGTGTATGCCGCTACCGTTGTGCAGCGGAATAATGTCAGTACATTAATGCGTACAGCTACCGACCGTACCAACTGGATCGTGGAAAATACATTGACATACGAAAACAAATTCGGTGATCATGATTTGCGTGTACTCGCCGGTCAGTCGGCCCAGCAATACAAACTCTATAAACTCATTGCTTCCGCGCAGAATGTACCCAATAACAGCGAAGGAGACCGCTATCTGCGACTCGGAAATGCCGATGGAAGAGAGGTGAAAGATGAAGGGGATCTTTACACAGTGGCTTCCTATTTTGGCCGTTTGAATTATGCGTACAAAAATAAATACTTGTTAACAGCCTCCATTCGTGCAGATGGCTCTTCCAAATTCTTCGGTGACCAGCGATGGGGATATTTCCCATCCATAGGTGCAGGATGGGTGATCAGCCAGGAACCTTTTCTGAAAAATACAAACATCTTTGATAACCTGAAACTGCGTGCCAGCTGGGGTAAAATCGGGAATGCATCTATTCCTTCCAACGTTTCTGTGCTGAGGGTAGCCCAGGACCCTTACCTGACGGCCATTTTCGGTGGCATCATCAACACAGGCGCCAGTATCAATTCTGTGGTAGCGCCGGTGACATACTGGGAAAGAGCAGTAGGTACCGATGTTGGCCTGGAAGCCAGCGTATTACAGAACAGGTTATATGTGGAAGCCGGCTTTTATAACCGGGAAACACAACGGGCCATCTTTAATGTACCCTTCCCCGGATCGGTAGGTACCCAATCCAGCACCATCATTACCAATCAGGCCAATATCCAGAACCGGGGTTGGGAATTTACGGTGAACTGGAAAGATGAACCTGGCAATAAAGACTTCAGTTATTCGATCGGCGCCAACCTGGGTATCAACAACAATAAGGTGCTGTCTGTGGAAAGTGGTAATAATCCTATTTATGGCGGCGGTGGCGCTGCTACCGGAGGAGCGCTGGGAACACGTACCCTTGTAGGTCAGCCCATAGGCCAGTTTTTTGGTTACCAGGTAGATGGAATTTTTCAGACCGATGCGGAAGCCGCAGCCTCTGCCCAGCCGAAAGCCAAGGCAGGAGACTTTAAATACCGCGATGTGAGCGGCTCACATGGCACACCGGATGGAAAAATAGATTTTAATGATCGTGTAGCACTGGGTAATCCAAATCCGAAATATACCTATGGCATCAATACTTATTTTTCTTATAAACAGTTTGATCTGGCAGTTGACTTCCAGGGGGTGGCAGATGTAGACGTATATAACGCCAACATCGGACTACGTTTTGGAAATGAAAACTTCACAAAGGATTTTTATGATAAACGCTGGCACGGGGAAGGTACCTCCAACACCTATCCTTCCGCCTTCATCGGTGGCAGGCAAAACTATCTGCCCAGCTCCTTCTTTGTAGAAAGCGGCGGTTATTTCAGGATCAGGAACATACAACTTGGTTATCGTTTTCCAACTGAGCTGATCAACAGATGGAAGATGAAAAATCTCCGGCTGTACCTGAATGCACAAAATGCTTTCAACTTTTTTAAGTATCGCGGATTTTCACCTGAAATTGGTGGCACACCTAACAACGTTGGCATCGACAACAGTGTGTACCCATTATACGCTACCTATAATTTCGGTGTAAACGTCACATTCTAATCAAATCACTACGATCATGAAAAATAACCACATATATTACCAATTGCGTATAGCCGTTTACTTGATGCCGGTCCTGTTAGCGATGACAGCCGGTTGCGGAAAAAGTTTCCTCGATGTGCCTCCACAAGGCCAGCAGCCAAGCCAACAATTCTGGCAGTCAGAAGCAGATGCTACCAAAGGCGTGAACGCCATATATGCCAATCTCCGTGAATGGAAACAGGTAGGCTTCGCCGCGCTCGCCATCGAAAGTCTGGGTGCCGATGATACAGAAAAAGGCAGCACACCTTCTGATGCCAGCTTCCTTACCAACTTCGACAATTTCAGCGCCTCTCCCACAGAAGGACAGATCCTGGAGTTCTGGCAGGGACAGTACCAGGAAGTCAATTTCTGCAACCAGGTGATCGACAATATTCCCAACATCAAGATGGACGCAGCCCTGAGAACCCGCTACCTCGCCGAGGCCAAGTTCGTAAGGGCCTACGCCAATTTCCGGCTGGTACGCGCATTTGGTGATGTTCCGCTACGGTTACATCTTCCAAAAACACCGGATGATTACAATATCGCCAGAACACCCGCAACAGAAGTATGGACGGCTATTGAACAAGACCTCACGGAAGCTGCAACAGCGCTGCCTGTCAGCTATCCGGCTGCTGATAAAGGACGTGCTACCAAAGGTGCAGCATTATCGCTACACGCTAAAGTAGCGATGTACCAAAAGAAATGGTCAGATGTACTTAACTATACTAACCAGGTGATGCAACTGGGATATACATTATTCCCGAATTATGAACAATTATTCCGCATTCCAAATGAAAACGCACCTGAATCTGTTTTTGAAATACAGGCACAATTGATTCCCGGTAATGCAGATGCCTCCAATTCTCAATACTCCCAGATACAGGGGGTAAAAGAACAGGTAGGCGGCGGCTGGGGTTTTAATGTGCCCACCGTCAACCTCGTCAACGCCTATGAACCTGGTGATCCCAGGCGCGATGCCACCATCATTTTTCGTGGCGAAATCACGCCGGAAAAAGATACAGTTTCACCTACCGGTGTAAATCCCCGGTTTAACCAGAAATCATACGTGCCTTTTAAACTTTTCGTTAGCGGCTATAAAGAAGGAGCCGATCAGAACATCCGCGTCATCCGTTATGCAGAAGTACTACTGATGAACGCTGAAGCCGCCAATGAACTGGGAAATGCCACGCAGGCCCTTTCTTCGCTCAATGCAGTAAGACTACGCGCCAGAAACGGTTTAACCGGTATATTACCTGATATAACCGTAACAGAAAAAGTAGCCTTGCGCAATGCTATCTGGCAGGAAAGACGAGTGGAACTCGCCATGGAAAACGATCGCTATTTTGATGTGATCCGTCAGGGACGTGCACCACAGGTATTCGGACCACTGGGTTTCGTAACCGGTAAAAATGAAGTATGGCCGGTTCCACAAAATGAAATAGATGTGAGCGCAGGCAAACTGACACAAAATCCCGGATATTAACGACTATAAACTGTAAAGAATGCAATCATTAAAATATATGATCCTGTTGTGCCTGTTCGCGTATCACGCGCAGGCACAACAGCAAACACCCAACAGGTCTGCCATCCGGCAGGGCCTTTCTGATACGGCATTGCTGGAACTGGTACAACAGCAAACCTTCCGTTACTTCTGGGACTTCGGTCATCCCGTTTCTGGTATGACACGGGACCGCAGCAGCAAGGCATATGATCGTGGCGATGATGTAGTGACCACCGGTGGCACCGGCTTTGGTGTAATGGCCATCGTAGTAGCCACCTCGCGTCAATGGATTACCCGGGAAGCAGCGCTGAACAGACTCCTGACTATCATCGATTTTTTACGGAAAGCAGATCACTATCACGGCGCATTTCCTCATTGGCTCAACGGCCGTACAGGAAAAACCATCCCCTTCAGCAGGAAAGATGATGGCGGCGACCTCGTAGAAACTTCCTTTCTGTTTGAAGGACTTTTAACCGCACGGCAGTACTTTGACCGCAATACACCCCGCGAAAAAGAACTGCGTGATAAAATCAACTGGACCTGGCAGGAAGCAGAGTGGGACTGGTATACGCGTGATGGACGAAGTGTATTGTACTGGCATTGGAGTCCTAACAACGGATGGAGTATGAACCATGAAATCAGGGGATGGAACGAATCCCTCATGACATATGTGCTGGCAGCATCTTCACCCACCTATCCCGTGAAAGCAAGTGTGTATCATCAGGGGTGGGCCAGCGGCAGATCTTTCCTCAACGGCAGAGAATTTTTCGGAATAAGGTTGCCGCTCGGGTCTGATTTTGGCGGCCCGCTTTTCTTTTCACATTATTCCTTCCTGGGACTTGATCCCCGCGGGTTAAAAGACCGTTACGCCGACTATTGGGAACAGAATAGCAACCATACGCGGATCAACCGCGAATACTGCATACGTAATCCAAAGGGGTTTAAAGGCTATAGCGCTGATTGCTGGGGACTCACCGCCAGCGACACCTATGATGGTTACAATGCACACTCACCGGAAAACGACTTCGGTACCATTACTCCCTCTGCTGCCTTATCTGCATTTCCCTACACACCGGAATATTCCATGCAGGCCCTGAAATACTTTTATTACAAGCTGGGAAAAAAAATATGGAGCCAATATGGATTCACAGATGCTTTTAATGAAACACAGCAATGGTACGCCTCTTCACACCTGGCCATTGACCAGGGGCCTATCATTGTGATGATAGAGAATTACCGCAGCGGTTTATTGTGGCAGCTTTTTATGAGCTGCCCGGAAATACAAACCGGATTAAAAAAACTGGATTTTACGAGTCCGCAATTAAAATAAGTATATGAGAGCATACCTTCTGCTATTGGTAATATGTCTGCTATCACAGGAACGGCTACACGCACAAACCACCTATTGTAACCCGATGAATATTGACTATGGATACTGCCCCATTCCCAATTTTACGGAATGGGGCAAACACAGGGCTACCGCCGATCCTGTCATAGTGACCTATAAAGGCGACTATTATCTTTTTTCTACCAATCAATGGGGCTACTGGTGGAGCGAAGACCTTACGCAGTGGCATTTCATTGCCCGCAAATTCCTGCAGCCCTGGCATCATGTATATGATGAATTGTGCGCGCCGGCCGTTTGGGTGACCGGCGACACTATGATGGTATTTGGCTCCACCTATACCAGTGATTTCCCTATCTGGATGAGCACCAACCCCAAAGGCAATCAATGGAAAACGGCGGTAGACTCATTCGCAGCAGGTGGCTGGGATCCCGATTTTTTCCTGGATGATGATGGAAGACTGTACCAATACAACGGTAGCAGTAACAGCTATCCGCTTTATGGAGGAGAAGTGGATAAACAAACGCTGCAACTGAAAGGCGCCAGAAAAGAGTTATACCTCCTGAACGATGAACGGTACGGCTGGCAACGATTTGGCGAATATATGGACAACACTTTCCTGGACCCGTTTATAGAGGGCGCCTGGATGACCAAACATAATGGAAAATATTACCTGCAATATGGAGCACCCGGAACAGAATTCAGTGGCTACGCCGATGGTGTGGTAGTGAGCGATCATCCGCTCGGGCCTTTTATCCCCCAGGCGCATAATCCTTTTTCCTTTAAACCAGGAGGATTTGCCCGTGGCGCCGGCCACGGCAGCACTTTCCAGGATACCAAAGGCAACTGGTGGCATGTATCTACTACCGTGATAGCTGTAAAAAACAGTTTTGAAAGAAGGCTGGGCCTATGGCCTGCAGGTTTTGATAAAGACGATGTGCTATATAGCAACACCGCCTTCGGAGATTATCCACACCGTATTCCACGCGATACTAACGTGAACGGACATACTGACTTCCGCATGGATCCCTCCTTTACCGGCTGGATGTTGCTGAATTACAATAAACCTGTAACCGTATCTTCCACGCTCGGAGGCTATCTTCCCAACAATGCGGTGGACGAAAACATTAAAACCTATTGGAGCGCGGTTAMCAGCAACAAGGGCGAATGGATACAAAGCGATCTGGGTACCGTAAGTACTGTAAACGCCATACAAATCAACTACGCCGATCAGGATGCTCCTTTCATGGGCAAACAACTGGATATCTATCATCAGTATATACTCCGTTATTCAACAGATGGAAAAAGATGGCAGGTGCTGGCAGATAAAAGTCATAATAAAACGGATGTGCCACACGACTACATTGCTTTACCAGAGCCGGTAAAAGCCAGGTATGTCCGATTGGAAAACATACATATGCCGGGTGGAAAATTTGCGATCAGCGGACTGCGGGTATTTGGTAACGGCAACGGCCAAACGCCGGACACCGTAAAGTCATTCATGGTACTACGCACAGAGAAGGATAAACGCAGTGCCTGGATTAAATGGCAACCGGTAGACAATGCCTATGCTTACAACATCTACTTCGGCACTGCACCGGATAAATTATATGGTTGTATCATGGTGCATAATGCCAATGAATATTACTTCAAAGGAATGGATAAACTGCAGCCTTACTATTATTCCATTGTGGCGATCAATGAAAACGGTATTTCGGCGGGTAGTAAGGTGGTCAAAGCGGAATAGTCATATCCCTGCTTTGGCATTGCATTACAAATTCAAAATGCGTAAATTTCGGAATCCGTAAATAATTGTATCTTATTCTATATCCTTTCCCGTTATGCAGCAGGAACACTCACTCAGAAGTAGTCATTGGTTTGCCCGTGGAGGCAAAGACGGTTTTATTTACCGCGCCTGGCTGAAAAAGCAGGGCATCCCCGCTTATGAGCTGGAAGGAAAACCCATTATCGGCATTTGTAATACCTGGTCGGAGCTCACACCTTGTAATTCACATTTCAGGGAGCTGGCGGAAGCCGTAAAGCGTGGCGTACTGGAGGCTGGCGGTTATCCGCTGGAGTTCCCGGTGATGTCGCTCGGTGAAACGTTGATTAAGCCCACAGCGATGCTATACCGCAACCTGGTAAGTATGGATGTGGAAGAATCCATCCGCGCCAACCCGCTGGATGGGGTGGTATTATTATGCGGTTGTGATAAAACCACGCCGGCGTTGGTCATGGGCGCCTGCAGTGTGAATATACCCACGATTGTTGTTTCCGGCGGTGCTATGCTCACCGGCAGACACCGGGGGCACCAGATCGGCACCAGTGATATCTGGCGGTTCAGTGACGATGTAAGGGCAGGTCGGATGACCAACGAAGAACTGATGCTGGCAGAAGCCGGCATGTGCCGCAGCGACGGCCACTGCGCGGTAATGGGTACCGCCTCCACGATGGCCTGTATGGTAGAATCTCTCGGACTGTCCCTGCCACAAAACGCCGCTATTCCCGCACCGGATGCTGCACGTAAAGTGCTGGCTCAACTCTCCGGCGCTGAAATCGTGAAAATGGTACGCGAAAACAGGCGTTTGTCAGATATCCTTACCAGGGAAGCCTTTGAAAATGCGATCCGCGTAAATGCTGCCATAGGTGGCTCTACCAACTTTGTCATTCACCTGCTGGCCATAGCAGGACGCATCGGGGTAGCACTGAACCTGCAGGACATGGATACCTTTTCCGCCAACATCCCGCTGATTGCTAACCTCCAACCATCAGGGAGTTATTTTATGGAAGATCTTTACTATGCAGGCGGACTTCCGGCTGTGATCAACATCCTGCTCGATCATCTGCACAAGGATTGTATCACTGCCAACGGCAAAACCATCAGCGCCAATTATGCACATGCAGTCAGCTATAATAAAGAAGTTATTTCCCCGCTGGACAATCCCTTCAACGCTGTTTCCGGTATCGTGGTGTTAAAAGGAAACATCTGCGAACAGGGTGCGGTGATTAAACCTTCCGCTGCCAGCCCGCATCTGATGCAACATACCGGCAAAGCTGTCGTGTTTGAAGACATTGACGATTATAAAAAACGGATCGATGATCCTGCACTGGAAGTAGATGAAAACAGTATCCTGGTACTTAAAAATGTAGGCCCTAAAGGCTACCCCGGTATGCCGGAAGTAGGCAACCTGGGCTTGCCCGCCAAACTGTTGGCGAAAGGCGTTACCGACATGGTACGCATCTCCGACGGACGCATGAGCGGCACCGGGTTTGGCACCGTTGTACTGCACGTATCGCCGGAAGCAGCTACCGGTGGCACCCTCGCCGTTATCCGCGATGGAGATATGATTACCCTGGACGTGCATAACCGCCGCCTCCATGCAGATATTACACCGGCGGAAATTGACAGCAGAAAAGCATCCTGGAAAGCGGTATATCCACAATCTACCCGCGGGTATGTGCAGCTGTACCAGCAGCATGTAGAACAAGCCCATTTGGGTGCGGACCTTGATTTCCTGAAAGGTAGCTCCGGCAGCGAAGTCACCAGGGATTCCCATTAATAAAACGCGCAAATCACCCGTTATGCAATTCGAACATAAAGTAGCTATCGTTACCGGCGCAGGCCAGGGAATAGGATTTGAAATATGCAAACAGCTGGTACAAAGAGGCGCCATCGTAATACTGAATGATATCGATGAAACGCTGGCCAATAACGCCGCCGATGCTATCACCAGCGATAAAGGCATTTGCATTGCCATGCCGGGCGATTCCAGCGATGTAAACTTTATACAGCAAATGGTCAGGGTGGCTGTTACCCGCTATGGCAGCATCGATATTGTCATTGCCAACGCAGGCATCACCCTGTTTGGCGATTTCTTTACTTATACACCCGCTGCTTTTTCCAGGGTCATGCAGGTAAACCTGGGTGGTTCTTTTTTCCTCGCACAAACGGCGGCCAACCGGATGAAACAACAGGAACAGGGCGGCGCCATCCTGTTCATGTCTTCCGTTACCGGCCACCAGGCCCATAAAGACCTGGCCGCCTACGGCATGAGTAAAGCCGCGCTCGAAATGCTCGCTAAAAATTTAGTGATAGAACTATCTCCCTATAAAATTACCGTGAACACCATTGCACCCGGCGCTACACTCACAGAACGTACGCTCGATGATCCTGCGTATGAAAAAACCTGGTCTGCATTAACACCGATGGGGCGACCGGCACTTACACTCGACATTGCCAATGCGGCCCTTTTCCTGGTATCAGATATGGCCCGGCATATTACCGGCCAAAGCCTGATCATTGATGGCGGCTGGACGAGTATCAGTCCCTCACCTTTCTGAGGAGTAGAAAGGGAGAAAGCGAAAAGCTATTGTTGCGAAGATACCAGCGAATATTTTTATCAGCAGCACATTCATATAGGCACTGCCGTTAGTGTTTCCTTGCTAACAGGCAGCTACTACTATTCAGGAAGCCACCCTCCTACTAGTCCCTGTCCGCAATCAGCTCCAGCAGCTCTTTCGCATTTAACCTGCCTGACTGATCACTGCCTTCGAGCAGTTGATCGGCCAGATCTCTTTTGCTATTATGCAGCTCAATAATTTTCTCTTCAATCGTATGTTGTGCTACTAACCTGTAAATAGTTACCGGCCTGGTTTGCCCGATACGATGTGCGCGGTCAGAGGCCTGCTCTTCAATAGCCGGGTTCCACCACGGATCCATATGAATCACATAATCCGCCGCAGTTAAGTTAAGCCCCAGTCCACCTGCTTTGAGGCTGATCAGGAACAACTGCCCTTTGCCTGCCTGGAAATCTTTCACCAGCTTATCCCGCTGCGACATCGGCGTGCTGCCATCAAGATAGAGATAAGTAACGCCCATGGCATTCAATGCTTCCCTCACGAGGTCCAGGTGTTTTACAAACTGGCTGAATACCAGCGCCCGGTGGTTATTGGAGATCAGCTCTTCCACAATTTCCCGGAACACGGCTAATTTAGAAGAAGCGATATCTGTTTCTGCATCCACCATCTGCGGGTTGCACGCGGCCATTCTCAGGCGGCTGATCTCTGCCAGTGCACGGATATGTTGTTGGGCCATACTGCCCTCCTGCGCCTTGATATTTTCCAGGGCTTTGCGGCGCAAGGCCTCGTAAAAGGCCGCTTCGTCCGGCGACAAACTCACCAGCTTCACGATCTCTGTTTTGGGTGGCAGCTCATCCAGCACACCGGTTTTGGTACGGCGCAGGATAAATGGCGCGATCAGCTTTTTCAAATGCTGCTTCACCGTACTTTCCGGATTGCGTACAGACGGGAATACAAACTGTTTATTAAAATGATCCAGTGTACCGAGTAAGCCGGGATTCAGGAAATTAAACAGGTTCCAGATCTCTCCCATATGATTTTGTATAGGCGTACCCGTTAGCATGAGTTTAAACCCTGCCTGCAGCGACATGGCGGCTTTGGACGTTTTTGTCTGGAAGTTTTTAATGGTATGCGCTTCGTCCAGCACGATGGTAGGCCATTTCACAGAAGACAACAACTGCTCTTCTGCCTGAAGCAAACCATAGGTAGTGATGACCACATCAAAAGAACCGGCGCCTTTTACCAGCGCAGCCCTGTTACCATTGTGCAGGTATATTACATTCAATGAAGGAGCAAACCTGTTTATTTCATTGCTCCAGTTGCTCACCACAGAAGCGGGACAGATCACCAGCGCAGCACCTTCCTGCCCCCGGTGCAGGAGCAGCGAAATGGCCTGGATGGTTTTACCCAATCCCATATCATCAGCCAGGCAAGCACCGGCTCCCCAGGCCGCCAGGTGGGTCATCCAGCGGTAGCCCTCTTCCTGGTAGGGCCGCAGCGTTGTTTGCAGGGTAACTGGTACCGGCGCCACCAATTCCATGGCAGTACTGCGTTTGAGGGAGAAGGCTTTCCAGGCAGCATCTGTGGTAACGCTACCTGCCTGCTCCAGCAATTCGTCCAGCACCGTTGCCGCAAAAGGTTGTATGCTTACGGTATTACGATCTATTTTCGCAACGCTGGACATTTCGTTCAGGCGCCTGCGTAAGTCGGCCGTTAGCGCCAGGTATTCGCCGTTCTGTAAGGCAATAAATCTTTTCTTAACAGTACGGGTGGTATCCAGTAAGTCTTTCAGTGCCAGCACAGTGGTTTCATCTACCTTCAGCTCTCCATCGCACATAAACCAGTGGTCCTTTTCTTTCAGTGAAATACTCAGGTGAGAAAAGCCGGCCTGGTGCCTGATTTTATAACGCTCGCCTTCCGGCCATTCTGCCCTTACCAGCTCCGGATGTTCTTTAATGATTTCCAGTAGTTGTAAGCAGTCCAGCGGATCTTCAAAAATGATGGTATCATCGGAAAGATCCTGTGCAATAGCTCCCTGGATAAGGTTCATCAACGCAGTGATATTACTTTTCTCTTTGGCCAGGTCCCGGATGGCCTGCCAGCGTTCTCCGTTACTGATGCCGATGATATTATGTGCACCCGTGCCTGGTTTGCAATAAGGCGGATCCATCGTAAATGGCTTTACATATATTCCTGCTTTCAGACCTTCTCCAAGTGGCAGCAACTGTATTACGATACGGCTGTCGCCCGGGCGCTTATTGATGTTGGCTGCAATATCTCCCATATCCGCATGGATAGTCAGATGTGCACCAATGCTTTTTAATACCTGTATCAGTTTATCTTTTCCTGCGGCCGGCACCATGGGTATCTGTTGCAGTGTTTGCAACAACCGCCGCTGCTGGGCAGTAAGACTGATCACTTTCAGCCGGGTATTGGTTTCTTTTACAAACACCGTTTCACTGATATAGTCGGCTATGTTGGCACTAAACGTATATCCATGACCGTTTTTGTTCACACTCAGCTCCGGTTGTGCTTTTACTATTTCCACAGAAATAGTGGGATCATCTGCGGAAAATAAAAGCGGATGCCCCGCAATTTCCTGCCATACGGTTTCTGCGAAAGAAAACGATTCGCCATCATAGTTATAGTAATGATCTTTTTGTACAGTATTGCCTATACGAAAATCCTGATCGGTCATGGCTTCCGCCTTTCCATCTTTCAGCTTCTTCAATGCCACATTTCTGCCGGCGCTCCAGGTGTTTGCTCCCTGCGAAGTTTGCAGTACCGGTTGTATTTTATAGTGATCAAAATCTATCAGGTAGATTAACCGGGAGGCCACCACATTCTTTTCTTTTTTGGTAAGATGGCTGTCTGCCCCCAGTAATGTATTCAAAAGCCGCTCCCAGTCGGGTGTTTGTTCCATCTGTGAAAATACCGGCGGATGGCCGGTGATGGCAGCAGCTTCCTGGAACTGACTTTCATAACCTGCGTAATCATCTCCCTTAAATAAATATAAATATTCGTAGGTCAGTAGCCGGTAGTGGCGTTCCATGCCCAGGCTCAGCAGGTGCCCCGCCTGTGGGCTGAAGGTGCGTAATAATCTGCTTTTCGGGTGCATTAGCTGCAAACACAATATCGCCAGGTAGCTTAACAATTTGCTTTCCGCCCCTTCCAGTAAAATCAATAACAGGTTATCCGCTTTTTCTTTACGCCCTGCGTGAAAATGCAGGAGACAAATGGCCGGAGTAAAAGCGGGTAACAGCTTTCGTTCGTAAGCGGCCACTATTTTTGTGATCAGCGGGTTCACCTTTTCACCAGGCAATACCGCCAATGTGAATGCATAATAAAAAGAAAATACCGGGGATAAAGGCAGGATATTTTTCTTATCGTACTGCCGTTGCCGTTTGATTCCTTTTTCAAACTGCGCAAGGGCTTTTTCCGGTTCACCACCATACAATAATATGACCGCCTGCGCATAAAAATCATCGGCAGATGTATCTGCCGCAGGCAAATTAAAATGTCCCTGCAGAATAGGCAACTCGGGAAAACCGACCGCATATTGCTGACGAAATGCTTCCAGCTCAGCTACCGGCGGCATTTTCAGCAGGTTATACTTCAATGCATAGGAAGCCATACTGTTTACACTTGCCTGGCTAAAAAAGGGCAACAGCTCCGCATATGCCTGGAAGTACAACAGGTAGGATAAGTACGGCTGGTATTCATCCAGTTCCAGCTCGAGCTTTTTCACAGGGGCTGATAATAAAAAGCGGTCGCCGGTAAAATAAGCGGTGAGTAGTTGTTGCAGGTCCTGCAAACGTGCACTCAAGCTATAAAAAACATGAATGGCATGGCGGGATCTGCCCTTCAGGACAACATATTGCGGCCGGCCTATATTTTTCGGAAATAGTAAAAAGTTCAGTTCCGGTATCAATGCGTAGTTACCCGTTACATTTTTGACGGCCAGCCCGGTCGTCACCAGGTGCTTTAGTATCACGCTGATCTCCGTGCCCTTCACTTCCCTGACCCGGTTTACTGCGTCTGTAATGGTGAATGTTTCCAGTGGATACAGGTACACAGACATCACATCCATCACCAGCCGGGTATGGCTTTCCTGTGATTCATATTGCTGCAGGTAGTAGCTTTCGTTTACCATGGCTGCAAATTTAGCGGATTATGGGGAGTGGGGCGGTTTTTAAATAATGGCGTTGGAATTTATACCGGATTTCCCCCGGCATCCTAAAATTATTTTTCCAGCGCGGCAACCTTTTCCCTGTTTTTTGCGAATAAGGATGCGTACCGGATTGCCAAACCTTGCTGACCAACGGCAGGCAATTGCGTATTTATCTTTCATTTTCAAAAAATTTTAATCAGCATGAACTGCGTAACAAACACCTTATTCTCATGGATAGCTGTGGCCGGCATTGTGGTTTTCAGCGCCTGCGGCGGAAATGACAACAATAACCCGGATAAACCAACACCTAAACCCGTTGTACAAATCACTACCAGCGCCACAGTTGGCGCACATATCTCTGATGTGGATGGTAATTCTCTCTATTATTTCTCCAACGATTTCAACGGCGCCAACAACTGCAGTGGCGGATGCGCAGCGGTATGGCCTATTTATTACGCCGGCGACAACCTGGCACAGGCCGCACTGGGCACCGGTTTAGATATCAAGGATTTCAGCACCATTACAACTACTGACGGCAAAAAACAAACTACCTACAAAGGATGGCCGCTGTACTACTATGCGCCAAACGTAAATGGTACTAATGTCCGTGAGGCTGCTGGTGAAACAAAAGGTGAAGCGGTAAATAACGTGTGGTTTGTAGCCAAAACAGACTACTCCATACAACTGGTAAATGCTCAACTGGTAGGTGCTGATGGTAAAAAATACCTGGCGGACCATACAGAAGGTACCGGCAAAACCCTCTACTTCACCGATGGTAAGGGCATTACACTCTATGCTTTCAGTATTGATAAATTCAATGTCAATAAATTCACCAAAGCAGATTTCTCTAATAATGCGGTGTGGCCTATTTATGAAACAGATCAGATCGTTGTGCCTTCTATACTCGACAAAACACTGTTTGGCAGCATCACCGTATTTGGTAAAAAACAATTGACCTACAAAGGCTGGCCACTGTACTACTTCGGACAGGACACAGGTGTAAGAGGCGCCAACAAAGGCGTTAGCTTCCCGGCGCCGGGGGTCTGGCCTGTTGTTACCAAAGATGTAGCAGCAGCTCCGCAGCCATAATAATCAGCACAGTACCGGCTTTATCCAAAGCCGGTACTGTTGATAACATTTTATGCTTAATCTTGCATCGTACTTATCTGCTCCAACGATGCTGAACGACATCTCACATTTCCTGGATGAATTAAAACAACACGAAAAACTCGCTATCCGCATTAGTTCCCATGAAATGGGATTTTTAACGAAAGAAGTGAAAGAACGGTTCAGACAACCCCATCGCAAAACGCATTACTTCTTCATGTTCCTGCTGAAAGGAAGCGCTACCCACCTGGTTGATCTGCAAAAAAACGCCCTCCATCCGCAGCACCTCTTATTCGTGTTGCCTCACCAGATCCACCAGCTGCCCCCGGCCAGTCAGGGGCCCTCTGAAGCGATGGAATACTTTAAGCTCAGCTTTGATCAGCATTGTTTGTCGATGTTACCAAAGGCATTTCCATTCCTCGTAAATCCCCTCCACCGGCAACATATTATTTTTTCACCTGCTGCCGCAGAAAGACTGGAGTGGATTTTTAAGATGCTGGCGCAACACCTGTCCGTTAAACACACCCCTGCCCAGCTCATTCTTACCCACCTGGATACCCTGCTCACAGAAATCAATCATGCCTATTTCCTGCAGGATCCGGAACAAGGAAGAATGGATGATAAACTCAAAAAATATATTGCCTTCAAACTGATGGTAGAAAAGGATCTCCCGGAACAGCCACCTGTGGCTACCATTGCCAGGCAACTGGGCATCAATACCACCGCATTGTACAATATAGTGACCCGATATGCGGGGGTTTCTCCCAAAACTTTTGTGAACAACCGCCTGATACTGGAAGCACAGCGGAAGCTATATTATGCGGAAGGATCCGTTAAAGAAATCGCTTTTGATCTTGGATTCAATGATCCGGATTACTTTTCCCGGTTATTCCGGAAGGTGACGGGTAAAACTGTTTCTGCCTTTACGGCCGAAATAAAGGATTTGTCCGGTAGTTAAGATGATCCGTCCAGTCTCCCCCAGGTTGGGTCAACGATCTTTGTGCTGTTAAAAACAACAGATCATGAAAACACTTACAAGAGAACTCGGAAAAGGTGGACCATCCGTAGCTGCAATAGGACTGGGCTGCATGGGTATGTCCGGTGTATACGGACATACAGCAGATAGCACTTCCATCGCCACCATTGAAAGAGCGTTGGAGCTGGGAGCCAACTTCCTCGACACCGCAGATTTTTACGGGATGGGACATAATGAAGAACTGATTGCCAAAGCGATCCACGGCAAAAGAGATAAAGCATTTCTGAGTGTTAAAACGGGCGTCCAGCGTGTACCAGGGAAAAACGGGCAGCATGGTTTTGGTCCGGTGAATGCCAGCCCGGATTATTTGCGCAATGCCGTATTGTATAGCTTGCAGCGACTGAAGACAGATTACATTGATTTGTACACGCCGGCCAGGGTAGATCCGAAGGTACCGATAGAAGAAACCGTGGGGGCACTGGCGGACCTGGTAAAGGAAGGTATTATCCGTTATGTGGGCCTGTCGGAAGCATCCGCTGCTACGATCAACAGGGCACACCAGGTGCATCCCATTGCTGCGTTGCAAATAGAGTATTCGTTGTGGAGCAGGGATATTGAAGCCGAAGTATTACCCACCCTGCGCACCAACGGCATAGCTCTGGTAGCCTACTCACCGTTAAGCAGGGGATTGCTGAGCGGCACTATACGTACACCGGAAGATTTAAAGGATTACCGGGTACATATGCCGCGTTTCCAGGGAGATAATTTTAACAAAAACCTTTTACTCGTAGAAAAAGTACAGGAGCTGGCGCAACAAAAGGGATGTACTCCTTCGCAGCTGGCAATAGCCTGGGTATTGGCACAGGGAGAAGATATCATMACCATACCAGGTACCACAAGAATAACTAATCTGGAACAAAATATTGCTTCGCAGGAAGTAAAGTTATCTGCTGCCGAGCTGGCGGCCATGGAAGCTATTTTCCCTGCAGGAGTTGCCTCCGGAGCACGTTATGGAGTGCAGCAAATGCAGTCGTTAAATGGATGACGCATGCACCGATAAAATAAAACGCTTCAATTAAGAAAATGAGGCTAATCTCTTCTGCTTTCAACAGTATATACAAAGCTGTCGGCCCTGTAATAGCCCAGGTTGTATTCAATGGGGCGTTCGCCCTGGTCGTATACAAACCGTTTCCTGAAAAGAATAGGGCTGCCAGCTTCCAGTTCCAGTTTGGAGGCAATAAATTTATCGGCCGTTTTAGCGCTGATTTCTTCTTTGGATAAAGTGGCGATCGTCATGTAATCTTTCTCGAGGATATCGTACAGCGGCCGTTTAAAATCCTCTTCTCCTGTTAATCCTACGCGGGGATGGAAATAAGAGATGAAATAAACGAAAGGTCCTTCCGCTTTGCCTCTCAGGCGTTCCAGCTTCAACACTTTTTTGGAGGGACCGATTTCAAAAAAGTTAGCAATCGTTTCATCCGGCAATACCCAGGTAACATGCAGCTCGAAATTTTTTATAGAAATTCCGCGGGCTGTCATTTCCTGCGTAAAGCTTAACCAGTTCTTTGATTTAGAGCTGATGGCTGCTTCTGCTACTTTTGTACCTACTCCCTTTTTCCGGGTCAGTAACCCTTCGTATACGAGTTTATTTAAAGCATGACGCAATGTAGATCGGGAAATAGCCAGTTGTTTTGCTAACTGTACTTCATTAGGTAAAAATTTTCCACCGGCGTATTGTGGATCTTTGATCATGTTTCGCAACAGGTTTTCAGCCTGAATATGAAGGGGTAGAGGATTTTTATGATCTATACTCAAATTCATGCCTGCAAAGCAACTGGAAAATAACTAGAAAAACAATTTTCAGCCCCCTTATTTTAGTATATATGTATGGTCATAGAAAAAAATGACATCGATGTCATTTTTTCAAATTAAATAAACAATTGGCATTTACAGGTGTTATAATCAACTAATTAATGCAATAAAGGAATATTCCACACTTGTGAAAAACTTTTCTTGCATTAATAATTTAATGTTTCTATGTTTGTACATAATATCCGGGGCCACATTATGAAAAATTTGATTCCCATAATCGCAGGTATTACCCTTCCTGTTTTCTTCACGGAAAACACGCATGCTCAAAATAATCAACAAACGGTCCTCGAGGCGTCTATTCTTAGAAACAGCCAACCGGATACCGTACAGTCCCAGGCATTCCAATACCTTCCAGTTACCGGCAATAAGGGCCTCTTTTTTTTTGCCCTCAGTGATAAAACGATTTTGCAAGGCATGGACGGGACTTTGGAGTTACCATATCCGGGTATTTATCAGCACGCAGGCAACCATATATGGTCTGGTAACCGAATGATACAAACCCTCATAAAAAATGGATGTACACCCGAAGCTGTTGATGAACTTAAACCCGTGACGGATTACGTCATTGCTCATCAGGACTTCTACGAATGGCACAACGTTAAGACAGGCACACCTAAAGGTTCAGGAAATTTCAGAGGAGAAACAGGCGTATTACCCAATGCTATCACCCAACAAAAAAATGGGCGGTAAATAACAGAATAGTAAACAATTACGGCTGTTCATTTATTATTCAACCAGATCTATCTGAATTAAAAACTTGTTATTACAAAAAACTTGTTATTACTATGATTCAACGCTAAATCAACTTGTAAAGGTGGGGTTTCCATGTGCACTGTAATCCCACGCACATTATCAACTAAACGAACGATTTACCGGCTATTATTCCATCATCTCTAAAGACTTGTTATGAAAACAAAACTTGTTTATGTGCTTGCATGTATACTACTCTCCATGCATGCTATGGCCCAGATTAAAATAAGTGGCAAGGTCACCAATGCTGCGGACGGGAGCGAGATCCCTAATACTACGGTGGCCATTAAGGGTACCGTAAAAGGTACCATAGCAGACGCCAAAGGCTTCTACACAGTAACAGTACCCGATGTTAATGCAGTCCTCATATTTTCCTTTACAGGATTTGCTACGAAAGAAGTGAAAGTAGGTAACCAAACTGTTATCAACGTAGTATTATCGGAACAGGCCAATACACTGAATGATCTCGTGGTGATTGGTTATGGTTCCGTAAAAAAATCCGATCTGACCGGCGCTGTCACCTCTCTCAAGGCAGAACAGATCATGGATGCACCAGTACCCAACATTTCACAGGCATTGCAGGGTAAAGTGCCCGGCGTGGATGTAAACGTTAACAGCAGTGCTCCGGGACAGGCAGCAAAAGTACGTATCAGGGGTATCGGCTCTGTCAACTCCTCCCTCGATCCACTCTACGTAGTAGATGGTGTGGCGGGTGTAGATGGTAACGCCATCAACCCCAATGATATCGCCTCCCTTGAAGTATTGAAAGATGCATCTTCCACCGCCATCTATGGCGCCAGAGGTGCGAACGGTGTGATCATGATCACCACCAAACGCGGTAAACCCGGTCCTACCCAGGTAAGCTATCAGGGCGACCTGAACGTAAGCACCCTGTCCAGGCACCTTAAAACACTGAATTCAGATGAATTTGTAAAAGTATATAACGAAGCATTTGTCAATGCCACCAAATTTGACCCGGCACATGGTACCTGGGCTCCTCCGGCGGCGCTCAATCATCAGAATTTCCCATTGCTGTTTGATGCCAACGATAAACCCATTTATAATACCAACTGGGAAAAAGAAGTATACAAACCAGCCGTGTCTACCAGCCACCAGCTGAACTTCCAGGGTGGCAACGAAAAAATGCTCTACAGCGCATCACTTGGCTTCCTGAATCAGAATGGTTTAATGACAGAATCCTGGTTCAGAAGATATTCTGCCAGGCTCACTTTCGACAATGATGTAAAAGACTGGCTGAAAGTAGGCGGTAGCCTGAATATCATTTCCAGCAAACAACGAATGATTTCCGATGGTAACGGTTCGCTGAACGTAGCCAGGATGGTAACGGAAGAAGTACCTATTGTACCTGTAAGATATCCTGACGGTACCTGGGCTGGTAATAATGATATTGCCGGTCTGGAAGGAGGTCCCAACCCGGTACATATTGCGCAGAACCGGTATACACTGAACAATCAGCAACATACACTGGGTAATGTTTACCTGCTGTTCCACATTACCAAAGAGCTGGATTTTAAAACAGATTTTGGTTATGACCTGGTCAGCAACAAAGCCAACTACTACTCTGCCGGTGACTTGCCTCACCTGTCGCAGGATCAGGGTGGTGTAGCCAGAATTACCAATGACTACAATAAATACTGGCAGTCAGAAAGCTATTTTACCTATAACAAACAGTTCAAAAATAACAGCTCTTTAAATGCAGTAGCCGGTCTCTCCTTCCTCAAATATTCAGGAGAAAATGACCTCGTGGAAACGCAGAACTTCCTGTCTGATTATTTCCAGTGGAATAGTCTGGCAGCAGGATCTGTACGTTCCAATGCCACCTCGCTGACTACCCCCTGGGACATGAACTCCTATTATGGACGTGTTAACTACAGCCTGCACAATAAATACCTGTTTACCGCTACCGGCAGATATGATGGTTCTTCCAAATTCAGTCCGGGTAAACAATTTGCGTTCTTCCCCTCTGTTGCCGCTGCATGGCGTGTGTCAGAAGAAGAATGGCTAAAACACAGCAAATTTATCAACAACTTAAAAATCCGCGCCAGCTACGGGCTTACCGGTAACCAGGAAATCGGTCAGTTCCAGAACTTTGCACAGTACAGACCAGACCAAACGGTGTTAAGTGGCGCCAATCAACCCACATTAGTGCCCGGCTATATCGGTAACCCAAATCTTAAATGGGAAAAATCCAACCAGGTGGATGCAGGTATAGAACTCTCTGTTTTACAAAGCCGTATTAACCTGAGCGTAGATTACTATAACCGCACTACCAAAGACCTGTTACTGGCAGCGCCTATTCCATGGTCGGCCGGTATGTTCAATGCGAATGTGTACAAGAACGTAGGATCTGTGAGAAACAGAGGTTTTGAAGTAAGTCTGAATACCGTGAATATTCAAAACTCCAACTTTACCTGGACCACTAATTTCATTTTCGCTTCCAACAAAAACAAAATATTAAACCTC
Source organism: Chitinophaga sp. 10T418 (assembly GCF_056394125.1). Classification (NCBI taxonomy): domain Bacteria; kingdom Pseudomonadati; phylum Bacteroidota; class Chitinophagia; order Chitinophagales; family Chitinophagaceae; genus Chitinophaga; species Chitinophaga sp. 10T418. Next base: position 78,458 of record NZ_JBFTHG010000015.1, on the reverse strand, counting down.
AATGACGGTAATGCAGACATCTTCCCCGGACCAAACTTCCTGGGTCAGACCAACGTATTGCGGGTAGGTCAACCTATTGGTTCCTTCTATGGCATGACCAGGCTGGGTACCTACGGCTCTGATGAAGCAGCAGAAGCAGCCAAACATTCCCTGCTGCCAGGCGACAGAAAGTATATTTATGACGCCAATGGTAATCCATCCTATAGCATCATAGGCCGGGCCTATCCTAAGTGGACTGGTACTTTTAGTACTAATTTCAAATACAAAGGATGGGATCTTACCTGTGATATACGCTTTGTACAAGGTGTGAATACAGCTGCTACCTTTAAACATTCTACAGAAGACCGTCAAACACTGGCGAACAGTCTGGCTACCGTGCTAAATGCGTGGACACCTAATAACCAGAACACCTCCATTGCACAGGTGCGCAGCTATAAATTCACACAGGATTCTCACTTTGATACCTGGTGGGTAGAAGATGGTTCTTACATCCGTGGCCAGAACTTTACACTCGGCTATACATTCCCGGATGCTTTCATGCAAAGAAGTCATATCACAAAATTCCGTATTTACGCCAGCGTGCAAAACCTTTTCCTGATCACCAAATACACTGGTTACGATCCGGAAGTAGATACATTTAACAGCACCTATGGCGCCAACATCGGCTTCTCTCAGAACATTGACTTCTTCCCTTATCCACGCCCACGCGTGTGGAACATGGGTGTAAATCTTAACTTTTAGCAGCGTTGCGTTTAACCATTGATGTGATATCATTTTAGTGAATTAAAAAATCTGAAAATGAAAACGACAAAACATATATTAATCGCGTTGCTGGTGTTGCTCAGTTGCTCCTGCAAAAAATTCCTGGAAGAAAAACCAACTAACTTCCTCACGCCGGATGCTGACCTTACCAGCCCCAAAGTGGCCACCGCTTTTACAAATGGTTGTTATCAGAATCTCCCGGGTTTAATCTGGGGCCAACCTTCTTCTTACGGAGGCAACACCTACAACCTGATGGAGTTTATGACCGGTAAGGCCAACAGTGATCTTGGGCAAACAGGTTTTATCAACTTCCAGAATCTCAGCTACAATATCACCTCGTTTTATGTAGACACCTGGTGGCAACGTTTATACCTCGGCGTAGGCGCGTGTAACCTGGCCATTCAGAACATTCCGAAGGCCATACAACCCGCTGCCACTACTACTAACCAGCTGGCTGCCGCCAGAACACTGCGTGCACTGTATTACTTTTACCTGGTAAGACTGTATGGCGCTGTTCCTAAGGTAACAGTGGTACCCACCGTACCTACCCCCGATAATCTGAATCTGTCACGTACGCCTGCCAAAGCCATCTACGACAGTATCATTATTCCGGACCTGGTAGAAGCGGCAAAATCAACACTGCCATGGAAAGACAATACCGGCCGTGTGACCATGAGCTTAGTACAAACGCTGCTGGCTGATGTATATCTTACTTATGCAGGTGCGGCTATCAATGGCGGCAATCAGTATTACGCTCTGTCGGCAGCAGCTTCCAAAGCGGTAATCGCCAACAGTGGCGCCACGCTTTTCAATACTTATACGGATATGATTAATCCGCAGAATAAAAACATCGGCGAATTCATTTTCCAGGTGCAGTATGCAGCCTCTGTACCTTCAACCAATCCGCTGACACCCCTCACCATTCCCAACTACGCAGGCATCTCCAAATATTCTGATGAATATGGATCCGTATATCCCACCCCTCAGTTTATAAAGTCATTCCCTGCAGGAGATAAACGCGCACAGGAGAGACAATTTTTCTATACCAAGTATAGAAAAATGAACAGCACCGATACGGTTACTTTCAAGAATACGTACATCTACAAATTCTTTGATTCACTGGCGGTGGTAAATACTGCTAAGTCTGATCTTAACTTTACCATTTATCGCCTCGCCGATGTATACCTGATGTATGCAGAAGCGTCTAACCGTGCAGAAGGCGGCCCTAATGCCGATGCCCTTAAATATGTGAAGGCGATCCGCGATCGTGCCAACCTGGGGCCTTTACCTGCGGGCATGTCTCAAACCGCTTTTGAACAGGAAGTATGGCTGCAGCGGTACTTCGAATTGTGCTTTGAAAATAAAATGTGGTTCGATATGATCCGAACCCGGAAAGTACATAATGATGTTACCGGCAACTGGGATAACTTCATCGGACATACCACCGTGTTTAATGCCACTTTTGCGGAAAAGAATTTGTTGTTCCCCGTTCCTAAACAGGAATTGGATGTGAACCCAAATCTTTTACCCAATAATCCCGGCTTCTAGTAGAAGCGGAAAGCAGAAGGCATAAAGCCAAAAGCTATTGAAGCGAATGACCTGGGCGAATATTATTTTCCGCTCAGGTCATTCGCTTCAATAGCTTTATGCTTTATGCTTTGTGCCTTCTGCCTTTTGCCTACCGCACCTCAAATACCGTCAATACGGCCGAATGATCGGAAGCCCATACATCATCGATTTCCGGTGCTGTTCTGATGATTTTGGAAGATACCGCCTTAATGCGCGGCCCTTTATAGTAAATAAAATCTATCCTGGAAGTTTGCAGATGTCCGTAAATAGCGGCAAAGGTACCAGCAGGATGTGCGACTTCATCCGGTTGAAGTTCGCGGTAACTGTCGAAGTAGCCCTTTCTCAGCATCAGCTTCGATACAGGTAATTCCACCGGGCCATATCCATAATGCAGAAATGCCGCTCTGCCGGTCCAGTCCAGGTGACTGCCGGAATTAAAATCCCCGGCCAGGATAACAGGTAATGTAGTATCAGCCTGCCAAACCGGGTCTATGTCCTGTTCCATATTTTTACGTGCATCCGTTTCCGCCAGTTCACTATCTTCTGCTACCCAATCAGCGGTATTGTATCCGGGTGTGGGATAAAAATCAGTATACTCATGTTTATAGGCATATCGCAACCACCAGTTGCCCATCAGTATTTTCCGGTTGCCGGGTAACTGAATGGTAGCAGTATTCGATTTAAATTTATCATTGGAGGGATGTGCGACCAGCGGATACCGGCTGAAAAGAGCCAGGTTAGCGCCCGGAGCAGATGTTTGCAACTGGAATCCCAGGGAGTCCCTCAACATTTGCTGGGTGCCATAAGCTTCCTGCATGGAAATAATATCCGCATTTGTTTTAACGAGTAATTCTTTGATCCGGTTTTGCCCGTTGTTCCCCACATGTACACCACCATGCCAGATATTCCATTGCAATAACCTCACGATATGCGGATTAGTAGCGGAGGATGCCACCACTGTTTTCACAATATTGGAAGGCGCTTCTTCCGGTGTGTACTTAATCCCATTCAATGAAAAAGAAGCCACTGCTGCATGCAGGGTATCTCCGGGCGCAGCATCGGCCTTCACATCGAAGGTTACCAGGAAATAATTCACCCCGTCTTTCAGGGTATATCCATCTGCCGGAGGCAAAGTAAAAATCATTTTCCGGACCGGTGTTTTTCCAGCGCCAAACAGCTCTTTGTCAGCGACAGTACGGGGCGTTTGCCCCGCCTCATAAACATGCACGGCGGCCACATCTTTGATAGTGGAGGCATGCGATAAGTCCAGTTGCAACGCTGTTAACTTCAGCGGAGCAGTGGTACCGTTCACCACTATACGTAGTTTTAGTACCGCATCGCCTTTGCTGCCCTGATCGGCATCCCATTCACTTTGAATGGTCACGGCATTAAATAGTTGTTGTTTGGTAGAGGGTATTACAAATAGCGGGTTATCATTTTTCACCAGAACGGCCAGCGGCAGTTTCCCCTTGTATTTTTTACGGGTATTCCGCATATGATATGCCTGATGACCTTTTCCCACGAGGTTCAGACAAACATCATCAGCCATATCATCAAAAGTATAGTATCCTTTCAGTGCGTTGAAATTGGGGTGGCGGGTGGTAAGCGGCTGGTACATCCACTGCCGCAGCGTTGCCGGAGCAAGGGCAGTGGTCCAGATGCGGACCTCATCAATGGTGCCACCAAAGGTGCTGGAGTCCTGGTCATTAGTGCCGATGGCACCGGGCAGGATATCCACTGCTACTTTTGCGCTGCCTGCTTCTTTACCATCAATATATAACCTGGTTTCATTACCATCACAGGTAGCGGCTACGTGGTGCCATTTGTTATCCAGTACTTCCGGCGCCGTAATATTCGCCTTGGCACAATGCAAATGCCCGTTTTTAAGCATCAGGGGGAGATTGTCGATGTTGGGGTATTCTGCATACTCCCCTCCTCCTATAATCGCTTCCTTATTTTTCCAGTTGTTGTCATCCCCTTTAATCCAGGCTTCCAGTGTCCATTGCCGGCGGATAATGTCCATGCCTATGCAGGGATTATTATCGTTGCCATCCAGCAGTAATGCATTATTCCGGGACTGCGCATTGGAAAGGATACCTGAAAACAGGCAGATACCGACGAAGAATAGTTTTTTCCAGCAACGGAAAAACAGGTTGACTTTCATTGTTCACTATTTTCACAAGTATAAAATAATTCAGCGATAAATGGAGAAATTAACAGGCCCGGCGCTAAAACAAACAGCGGCGCTCCTTTAAAGAGCTGCCGCTGTTAATACTTACTTATACTTACTGTGCCGGATTGTCCAGCAGCGGGCGGGGATCGAAGATTACCAGGAATTTACTGATTTTGTTATCTGCCAGTTCATACAAGCCGCTGCAGAAAATGGTTTTGTCGCCCATGTTAACGTCATAATAGAGACTCACATCCTGGCCGTCTGCAAATGCTTTTTTAACCGTGTACTTAAATTTCATGCGTGACATATCCGTCAGGTAGGTGTCTGCTCCGTTACGGCTTCCCAGCACGCCGGTGAAAGTAAAATCATCCTGCAGATATTGCCGGGCCGCTGTAAAATCTTCATCGTTCAAAGCCTTAATAAAAGCCAGTACCGTTTCTTTTGCGTTGGTGGTTGTTGCTACACTCATGTTTTTAAATTTAAAGTTTCTATCGTGTTGTAAAATTCGCGCGATTCCGGGAGATTCACCTGTGACGTTCGTCACAAAGCATTCCTTATCCTCTTCTGGCACGGATACGGCTCAACGTTTCCCGGGCTACGCCCAGGTAGGAAGACAACTGTGTTAACGACACCCGTTGTACTACCTCCGGGAAATGTTCCTCCATGTACTCGTATCGTTCCAGTCCTGTCATGAGTTTATATATGGCGGCATGCTGTTCCTGCCTGGCCGCAATCCCCTGCAGGCATTTCCTGCCCAGCGTTTCAATATCCGGGTCTTTGATGGCCGCAGCATACAATAGCTGCTTATCAAACCGCACCGCTGTTAGCGCTTCCATTGCCTGAATAGCATGCGCGGATATTTCGCCCCGGGCAAAACTGTTGATATTGGTGGCGATATCATTTTCAAAAAAGAAAGCGGTGTTGATATCTTTTCCGTCTTTATCGTAAAAAGCCCTGCAACAGCCTTTGCTGATATAAAACAGCGACTGGCATACCTTACCGGTTTCCAGCAGGTATTCATCTTTTTTGAATTCCACGATGCTGAGTGCCGGATACAGCACTTCCCAGTTTTTATCTGTATAAAGGGTGAGCGAATAAATGTAATCCAATACATTTTTCGCCGCTATGTTATTAAGGTCAAACATCCGGTCATAGGATTTAAAACAGGAAGGTAGTATTGAAAAAATTATCTTCCTAATGTAAATCAACTAAATAGAAAACTGTATTACTTCTAAATGGTTATTTTTTTGCATATGCCGGTATCATTATCTCGATAAAAAGAGATCATCATTTTTTTTGTACCATTGTGATACTAAACATCCTACTATGAAATATTTTGTAACCCTGCTCTTTGCAGCAATTCCGTTTGTTGTGCATGCGCAACAGAACCCTCCCATTTACGAAGTCACTGGTAAAATAGGTATTGGTACATCCACCCCTACACAAAAGCTCGAGGTAGCGGGCAATATTCTGGCTAATAATGGCGCACTGACAAGTATCCGGGTGGATTCTGTCAGCCAGATCGGCGGATATCTTTCGTTGGTTAATCCATTCAAAACCGCGCTTGGACAAGGCCAGCGATGGAGTATTTACAATATGACCGGCCCTGGCTATGGTAACAGTCTTCAATTCTGGAACTATGATAGTAAAGAATGTGCGGCAGGTGGTATGTGTGCCAACAGATTTACTATTATGGACGATGGCAAGGTAGGTATCAATACTTCCAAACCACAAACAGAACTGGCTGTTCGCGGTACTATTACCGCCATGAGAGTAAAAGTAACCACGACAGGTTGGGCAGATTTTGTTTTTGATGAACACTATGTATTACCATCACTGGCGGAACTGGAAAAACAGATTTTAAAAGATAAACACCTGCCAGGAATACCTGCCACAGCGGAAGTTGAAAAAGATGGACTGGATCTTGGCGACATGCAACAAAAACACATGCAGAAAATTGAAGAGCTTACCCTGTATGTTATTCAGCGCCTCTTCTGTAGTTGCATTACTGTAGTAACGTCATCAATGCTTTATAATAATTTTCATACCCATTTTCCGCAGTACTCAGAAACAGATAGGGCTCAATCATTTCCAGTTCCATCAGGTAAAACTCGCCATCTTTAATAAGTCCATCTACCCTTACATATAAAGAGCCTTTCCCGAAATGATCTACATAGGCTTCGGCTTTATGAATAAACACATCGGTGGTTGCCGCCGTGCTGATGGAGCCTCCATGATAATGTTGTACCCTGAAATCACCTTGTTTGGGTGTTTTTAACACCGTGTGGCTAAACACTCCCCCGAAAAAAACAAATGACCACTCTCCTTCCTCAATCTCGTTCAGATAAGGCTGTACCAGGTAATCTTCTGTTTGCAATAAAGCAGTCAGCTGATCACGTTTTTCTTCGATTGCCTCCACAGTAAGCAGCATCGTATTTTTGGCACCAGCGCTTACGCAGGGCTTCACTACAATTTTATCGGTATTCCACAGCGAAAAAAAAGACTTCCAGTCTGGGGTTTCACCCTTTTCAATCAGCTTGCTGGGGATAATAGGTAATCCGGCGGCGGCTATTTCAAGGAGGTATTTTTTGTTGCTGTTCCATGCAATCATTTCAGCGGAATTCAACAACTGCACACCAGCTTGCTCCGTGGCCTTTAACCAGGCATAGAATGTATCAATCTGATCATGATAATCCCAGGGTGATTTTATGATGGCCACATCATATTCCTGCCAGTTTATTTCCGGCGCATTCCAGACAACAGAAGTAATGTCGAGGCCCTTCTCCTGTAGAAATTTCAGCAATTGTTCATCTTCATTCACGGTGACGCCTGCAGTATATCGTGCTTGTTGCTGATAGGTCACCAGCGCTATTCTTTTATTCATAGTTTCCGGCTTTATGTATTTGAGACAATCGGTTTGGTCTGCGAAAATACTTCAAAGACAGATGACTTCTTAATTATAATCTGGCTCCTTTTCTTAAATAACAAACGCTGTAAAGCAATGATGACTCATTGCTTTACAGCGTTTGTTATTTAATTACGCTCCTCAGTATCCCGGATTCTGCAACAGCAGCGGTTCATTGCGGTCTATTTCCGTTTGTGGAATAGGCCAGAATTCGTAATTATCCTGGTATTTTGTTTTAATAGTAGGTTGTAATGGATTAGGCACAAACCCATTTAGTTTTTGTGTGGCAATCCCCCATCTTCTCAAGTCGAAATAACGCAGTCCTTCCAGTGCAAACTCCACGCGTCTTTCATGCCGGATACGGGTACGCATATCCGTTTGAGATAATCCTGCGGGAAGATCCGGCATATTGCTCCGGTTCCTGACCAGTTTGATGGCCGCATACACGGAACCATCCGGCCCGGCTGCTTCATTCTGTGCTTCTGCATACATCAGCAGGATATCTGCATAACGCAGCAATACAAAATCATTGTCATCGATAGTACCGTAGTCAGGATCTACCAGACTGGGATCCAGCCATTTTTTCACAGCATAGTAACCGGTTGTCCAACTGTCTTTTCCAGGCGTGGCAACCGACAGGGCACCGGTAAAGGGCCATCCCTGCGCTTTGGTATCGCCGGGGAAAAAGAAGGTGAGCCTCATGCGGGGATCCCTGTTTTCATAAGGTTTGCCTTTAACATATACAGCGGAAGAAGCCGTGTCTTTACCATCTGCTGCTTCATATTCATTGATCAGGTCCTGTGTACCCTGTTCACCCTTCCAGCGCTGCAGGTTTACCGCAATAGCCACATCCTGGTGCAGGATATTCGGGCGCTGGTATCTTACGGAAAACAGGATTTCTTTACTGTTGTTCTGATCTGGTTTATAAAAATTGCCGGCATAGCTGCTATTAAGACTGAATTTATTAGCTGTCATGATTTCCTTTGCCAGCGCTGCTGCTTCGGCATATTTTTTCTGGAACAACAGCACCCTTACCTTATAGCCCTGTGCAGTGGCTTTCACGGCATGTCCATCACCATAAGCAACATCGGGCAGTGCGGCGATAGCAGCATCCAGATCCGTCAACACCAGTTTCAACACATCTTCTCTGCTGGATTTGGCGCGGGAAGAGGTATAATCTACGGTAAACGGATCCTCGGTGATAATAACGGTATTACCATAGAGCTGTGCCAGCCAGAAGTAGTTAAATGCCCGGAGGAAATAGGCTTCCCCTTTATAAAGGGTGAGCTTATCACCGGTGATAACTTTGCCAACATTGGCCAGGAATGAATTGGCGGCAGCGATGGCCTGATAGCTGTTTACATAATAGGCATTTACAAAATCGCCGGATTGCGGGGTAATACCCGAAATGAGTGCATTGTTCCCACCACCATAATTATATTGTCCGTAAGAATCATCTGTGAAGTTATCCCAGGCAAAAACGGAAAACTGTGAGGTAGCATAACCACCACCACTTGCATAGAGATAGTTATATAAACCAGTGAGTGCCTGGTCTGCATCCGCTGGTGTTTTCCAGAACAACGAAGAAGCCAGTTTATCAGGTGGCATCACGTCCAGCACTTTCTTACATCCGCTGAATATCATGACTGCTGCACCTGCAATTAAAAGTAAGTATTGCTGATATTTTTTCATAACTGAATCATTTAACAGGAAGAAATTAAAACTGCACCATGGCGCCGAAAGTGTACGTTTTCGTTTGTGGATAGGTAACATAGCTACCGTCTCCTACGCGTTCCGGATCAAGGCCCGGGAATTTGCTGATGGTAAATACGTTATCAGCCGTAAAGAATACCCGCAGCGATTTGATACCTGCCCTGGCAATTTTCGCAGCAGGCAGATTATAGCCCAGCTGCACATTCCTGAGCCTTATAAAAGAAGCGTCTTTCAGATAGTAGGTAGAAGCATAATACTGTACCGGTTGATATCCATCTGCTACATAAATTTTAGGCATGGTGGTGCTGGGATGCTCCGGTGTCCAGCGGTTACGCCAGTCGGTGGTGGGAACGGATCCTTGTCTGAAAGGCTCTATCCCCCATCCGTTTACATAGATTTTTTGTCCTTCGGATGCATATAATTGCGCACTCAGATCAAAGTTTTTCCAGGAAGCGCCGAGGTTCACCGCATATTGGAAGGAAGGATACTTTCCTTTTGTATAGGTACGGTCTTTGTCATCAATCACACCATCGCCGTTCACGTCTTTTATTTTCAGATCACCTGGAGTAGCTGCCACCGGCTGCTTAGGCGATTTTGCAATTTCATCTGCACTCTGGAAAATGCCATCCCACTGATACATGTAATATTCATCCAGGGCATGTCCTTCTTCCCGTATAGTATGATCATCGATCTGTCTTTTACCAAATTCCTCCAATACATTTTTATAACGCTGCAAATTGGCGCCTATATACCAGGTGAAATTCTTCCCGATCCGGTCGTTGTATTGTACATTTAATTCAAACCCTTTATTTCTCACGGCGCCATTGTTCACAGTGGGCGCCGCTAAACCCAGCCATAACGGCACCTGGGAATTGCGCAGGATATCAAAGGTGTATTTATTAAACCAGTCACCGGTAAACGTAAGTTTGTTATCAAAGGCGGTCAGGTTAATACCCAGATCGAGTACCCGGGTAGTTTCCCAGGTAAGTCCCGGATCTATCAGCTGCCTGCCGTTAAAGCCGGTGCTAACACTGGAACCAAATACATAAGGTCTGTTGTCCAGGGTGGACTGATAAGGATAGGTACCGATGTTCTGATTCCCTAACTGTCCCCAGGAAGCGCGTAATTTAAGATCGTTGATCCAGGAAGCCTGTTTCAGGAATGATTCTTCCGACATTCTCCATGCGCCGGAAAAGGAATAAAACAAGCCCCAGCGCGTATCTGACGGAAGTCTTGATGTACCATCATATCTAACGCTGGCGCCAAACAGGTATTTATCTTTATAATCGTAGTTGGCGTTACCATAAAATGAACGGATGGCCCATTGACCAGAGGTACCATTATTGGCCTGCCCTTCTGAAGGTCCGGCATTCAGTTCTCTCAACTGGTTCGTKGGAAACTGTGTGCGGCTGGCATTCAGGGTGTMAGCCTTATTCTGCTCCTGTTGAAAACCTGCCAGGGCAGAAAGATTGTGTACACCAAATTTCTTCTTATAAGTAAACTGGGAATAATATACAGTATAAATATAACCGCTATTGCCTACGCTGAGCCCTGGCGTGCCATCATCCAGCAACCCCGCAGGACTCATATCACTATAGTAGTAAGTAGGTACAGTAGGTCTGAAATCGTTGCTTTTGTAGTTATCGTAGTTCATACCGGCCCTGTTCTCCCATTTCAATCCATCTATGATATCCACATCGAGCGACAAATTACCCTGTGCATAGTAATCACTGGTTCTCACCCTCACATCTTCACCCACGATGGCTACCGGGTTCTTATTGCCCAATTCATTGGAATAGCCTTTTTTGATCCACTTTCCATCGCTGGAAGCCGGATAGAGTGGTGACTGTGCCAGCGCGGAGAGGAACATATCCCCTGCGCCGTTTTCAGGATATTTTCTGTCGGCATACCGCATCTGTACATTGGTACCGATAGTCACTCTTTTATTCACCCTGGAGCTGAGGCCCAGATCAAGCGTATATTTTTTGTAGTCGAACCCGATCAATACACCGGGCTGATTGCTGATGCCTAAGCCCAAACTGTAGTTGGTATTATCTTTCCCACCACTCATGTTCAGATAATGGTTCTGCGTGTAAGCAGTGCGGAATATATCATTCAGCCAGTTGTGGTTGGGATATTTCACACGGTCTGTTGCATTCTTATACAGGTCTATCTGTTGCTGGGTATAGATCGGTGCCAACCCGGAGTTAGCCCTGGCCTCATTGGAGAGTTGCATATACTCCGCAGAATTGGAAATAATGTCTGGCAGTTTTGCGGCTTTGGAAATACCCAGATTATAACCGTAGGTAAGCGAGAAGCCATTCTTCCCCTTTTTTGTTTTAACGACAATCACGCCATTAGCGCCGCGGGAACCATAGATGGCGGCCGAGGCGGCGTCTTTCAGTACGKAAACGGATTCAATGTCGTTGGGGTTTAATGCACTCAGGCTACCGGGTAGTCCGTCAATCACCACCAGTGGATCGTTGCCGGCGCCGCTGAAAGTACTGATCCCCCTGATACGCAGCTGTACGTTTTCATTTCCGGGTTCACCGGAGCCCTGTGTTACCTGTAAGCCTGGCAGCTGCCCCTGAAGCAGCGAAGCAGGATTGGTAGCCACACGTTTATTCAAATCAGCGCCTGAGATGGTGGCCACGGCACTGGTGAGTTTATGTTTTTCCTGAGTACCGTATCCCACCACTACCACTTCATTCAGGCCGGCTACATCTTCTTTCAGGATAATTGTCAGAGCAGTTTGATCGGTCACGGTGATTTCCTGTTTAAGAAAGCCGATGGCGGATATCACCAGGACGGCATTATCCGGCACCTGCAGTGAGAACAGACCCTCTGCGGTAGTTAAGGCGCCTGTGGTAGTGCCTTTTACCTGCACCGTGATATTGGGCAAAGGCTGTCCTTTTTCATCCAGTACTTTACCGGTGATTTTCTTTGTCCGGATCTGGTCAGCGGCATTTTTAAACACTACCATGTTATTATCCATGATAGCGTAGTGCAGTCCTGTTTGATGGGATATTTCATTCAGCACGGTCCGGATATCTGCCTTTTCCATGGTCAGACTAAGTTTCGGCAATTTTTCTATGGCAGTATTGCTATAGTAAAAAGTATACCCCGATTTTCTTTCGAGATAGTGGAAAACCTTTTCTACATCTGCCTTTACAAAGGAAACGGAAATGGTGTTTTGCGAGTATCCTGATGCGGATGCCTGGAGAAATAACCCGAACAACACGCCGGTGAATTTAAACATTAGCAATAGTTTTCTTCCATAACATGGCAGCTCAAACGTTGTTTGCTTCGTTGGTATTTTCATAACCTGGAAAATTCTTATTAAGACTCAATAAATGTGGAATGCTTTAGTGGTCAATGGCTGGAAATATCCGGCATAGTAAACCCGCTAGGGAGGTCGCTCCCCAATAATGATCCTGTTATTCATATTGGTAGGTTTAGTTAATCGTTATTATATCATCCTGGATGGAATATTTGAATGGTTGAATTTCCTGTAAGATGTTTAATAGTTTTTCTATGGGCACATTGTCGGCCCGGCCAGAGAATCTTAATGCCGCCAGTTGCGGATCGCGGATAAGGATCTTTACACCGTACCAGCGTTCAAGTCTTTGCACAATAGCGGACAATGTTTCATTTTGAAATATCAGTTGATTGTTTACCCAGGCTGTTTCCAATACCCGGCTGCTGTCTGTGGATGAAATGGGGGATAATGGCTGACGTTCAATAACGATGTTTCCTTTTGTCGTAGCCGTATTCACGGCATTTCCCTTAATGTCTTTTTCTGCAGACACTTTTCTGAGCAATACCTTTTCGTTGGGTGCTATCCGGAATACCTGTTGTCCTTCTTTTACCACTACTTCTACTGCCCCGGAGATCACCGCTGTTTCCTCAAAATCTTCCTCTTTATAAGAACGTATATTAAAAGAAGTTCCCAGCACCCGAACATCCATTTTTTCCGCATGTATGATAAAAGGGCGGCTGGCAGCGTGTTTGATATCGAAATAAGCTTCTCCTGTAAGATATACTTCTCTGAAGGCTTTGTCCATTTTTTCCGGATACCGTAAAGTACTGCCGGCGTTGAGCAGAATAGTGCTGCCATCTGCCATGCGGATCCTCGTTTTCATACCGGCGTCTGTTGTTACTATCTTATATCCTGCAAAGGGCGACTGTTTGTAATAGTATGTCAGTAATGCGCCGGCACAACCGACAACGACTAATAGCGATACAAGCCATTTGCGGGCTGTAAAGCGCCGTCTTTCAGCCACCGGGCCTGCAGGTGCCTGCTCCCTGCTTTCCTCTTCTATAAAACTGCTTACCCTGTTTACCAGCCTATCCGCATCATCCTCGTCAAAAGCAGACACCTTTCTGAATGAAAGCTGCTCCATCTGGCCGGCCTTCAGCCAGTCGCCGGGATGTTGCAATAACAATTCATCCAGTTCCGCTTTTTCCGCGGCGGAAATTTCTCCGCTCCAGTGCAGGGCCAATAGCTCCGATAACCGTTTGGGCATTTACAGAAAGTATAGTTTTTTGATTAATTCTCTAATAAGACAACTCAAAAAGAGAAAACAATTAAGCAGGATAAAAAAAATTATGAGTAGGAATATTTGATGGTAGGTCCCAGTGCTGACCATATTTTCTTCAGGGCAATGGTCATCTGTACATTTACGGTGGCTTTTGAGAGGTCGAGCAAGGCGGCTACCTGCTCATAGGTGAAGCCTTCTTCTTTTACAAGCACGAAAATCTGCCGGCAACGCGGGGGCAAAGACTGAATGGCGGAACGGATATGGTCCAGTTGCTCCTTGCTTATGAGTATGTCTTCCGGACTTTGGGCGCCCTGGCGGCTTACCTGTACTTCCCAGGCAGCATAGTGGGTAGTTCTGCGACCATTACTTTTGAGGTAATTAAGGGCGGTATTTTTTATAGCTTTAAAAAGATAGTATTGCAAATTATCAGGAGGGGTAATATCCGCTCTTTGTTGCCATATTTTGATAAACACATCTGCTACCACTTCTTCTGCTTCTGCTTCATTTCCAACGATACTACACGCAAAATACTTTAATGAAGGGCTGAAAGCCTTCATCATCTGCTTAAATGCGGCAAGATCTCCCAGCGCCCAAAAAGAAGAATAGTCCTGTTCTTTGCTGCTCATGGTCATGAATAGCCTAAAATAAGATTTCTTTTGATAGGAGATGAACACCAGATTACCCATTTTCAATAGTAAATTACCTGTAAATTCGCGTCATTTATAACCGTTTATATGCCAACAAACAGTGTAAAGCTTACTTATGGCTTCCGCCAACGCCTTCTCCTCCCCTTTGCCAGGTGCATCTATTGAATGCCTGCGATCTCTTTTTCAAAATCCATATTTACGGCTCCCGGTTTATCATCTTCCAGAATTTTCTGCGCAGCAATTTTACAAACCGGCTGCAGCGCGGAAAAATGATCCTTATTTTTCACTTCATAAAAATGGGTATACTTATTTTGTCCTGCCGCTGCCTTCTTTTTCATGGCACGTAACTCCTCAATATTACCCTGTCCATCTCCTTCAAAAACATATACCGGCGTTTGTAAAGACGAAAGCCAGGAAGCCGGTGACCTGAGGAGGGATTCTTTGCTATCCTGCGTATTGAAGGTACAGGACTCCGGTCCATAGCTATCATAGGATTGTACTGGACCAAAGCTGAATACCGCCCTGAATCTTTTGCTGCATTCTGCTGCCAGCAATACCTTGGTGCCACCGGTACTATGGCCACCCAGGTAAATACGATTCGAATCTATGCCGGGCTGTTTAGCAAGAAAATCAGCGGCCGCCAGTATATCATCAATTTCTCCAAAACCCGATTCATCATACCCGGGATTCCGGTTACCACCTCTCTGAGCCGGATACATCATCACAATACCCGCTTTCCTGAATGCGCCGGCTGTCTGATCATTCTCCGGATCTGCTTCCTCCCACACCCCACCAATATCATTTCCAAAGCCTCCGCTAATCCATATAATGGCCGGATGCAATTTCCCACTGTCCGGTATTTTGCCAAGATAGGCTTCCATGTTACCAATATCAGACGGATAGGTTACAATGGAAAACAGTTCCTTCGGCGGTTGGGGTACGGGCACGTCCATTTTGTTGTGCTGCGTCAATTTGGTAACAAATCCTTTCCGGGAATCCGCAAAAGCAGGCAAGGTTTCCTGGGCAGCCTCCGTGGTTTTGCCACCGTTGCTGTTATTACAGGAAAGAAAACAGGCTGATAAAAACAGTAGCAGCAAAGGCTGGTAAACTTTTTTCATGGGTAATGATTATGGTGAAAAAATCCCACTCAAGATAGTTCATCGTTGCGGTAATAATTACGGGTGTGCTTCCACCCCTGCCCTACTCCACAATAATAGCTTTGATTAATACTTTTTTTTGAATACATTTATTGGTTCCTAAATCGGTTTAGCAAGCACATACAGTGTGTGTAAGACACTCAATAAGGTACTTATATATTTGAGATAGCCACAAAAACTATTTACCAGGCATGAACAAGCAAGTTATCAAGGGATTCCACATTTTATGGTTACTACTGTTTGCGGCAACGGCTAACAGCCAGACTAAAACGGCTTATACGAAGTATGTAAATACTTTTATTGGCACCGCACCACTGACAGATCCAAAAATTTTAGGGTATGAATTACCTCAGGGCTGGAGATCATGGGCCGGACTTACTTTTCCCGGCAGCTCCCTTCCCAATGCCATGGTGCAGTTAAGCCCTGTAACAGCCTATGGATCCGGCGCAGGATACCAGTATGAGGATAATTTTATTTTTGGCTTTACACATACCAACAAAGGGCACTGGAATCTTTGTAATATTCCTATACTGCCTGCTTCAAATCCCGGTGAAAAATTTGGCTCACACTTTTCCCATAAAAAAGAAAGTTCAGCACCCGGATTTTACCAGGTGTACCTGGATGATTATAATGTGAACGTAAACCTTACTTCTACCTTAAGATGCGGCTACCACCAATATGAATATAAAAATAATAGTGACCGGCAAATTCTTTTTGACCTGGCCAGAGCCAACAACAGGGTCAACGGATGGGATATTGAAAAAGCGGGCAACAATGCCGTACAGGGCTATCAGCAGGCGGGAGAAAGAATTTATTTTTATGCACTCCTGAACACGGACATTGCAAAATTAGAACTGAAAAACAAAGGCAACAACGACGGTTATGCCATGGTGCATTTAGTGGATGGCAGTACCGGACCTGTGGAACTGAAAATAGGTATATCGTTCGTAAGTGTAGCCAATGCAAAGGAAAACCTGGAGAAGGAGATCGGGCGCAAATCTTTTGCCGACATCCGCAACGAAGCCACGAAGAAATGGGAGACGCTGTTATCATCCATACAGGTAAAAGGAGGCACAGAGAAACAAAAAGTAATGCTCTATTCCTGTTTGTACCGGTCATTCTTATGGCCTGCATTACGCAGCGATGTAAACGGCGCATTTACCGATGCCAGGCATAACGTAGTGAAAGCTGATTTCAACTATTACACAGAGCCTTCGCTGTGGGATACCTATCGGAATAAAGATGTGTTATTGGGCCTGATCACCCCACAGGTAACATTGGATGTGATTAAGTCCATGAAAGATGTGGGAGATAAAAAAGGATTTATCCCTACTTTTTTCCATGGCGATCACGGCGCCTCCTCTATTGCAGGTGCCTACCTGAGAGGTATTGATAATTTTGATATCAAAGGTACTTATGAAATACTGCTGAAGAACGCCAATGTAGAAGGCGGTGCACGACCATTCATCAGGGAGTATATTGAAAAAGGTTTTATTTCAGATCCGGATGTAACGAATCCTCATGTAGAAACAAAAGGGAAAGCAGGGGTGTCTAAAACACTGGAGTATGCCTATGATGATTACTCCGTTGCTCAAATCGCCAAAAAGCTGGGAGATACGGCCAACTACAGAATACTCATGGCCAGATCCCAAAACTATAAAAATGTATTTGATCCATCTACCCGGTTTATGCGGGGCCGGCTGGAAAATGGTTCCTGGATTACCCCTTTTAATCCGCAATATCCCTATTACGAATACATGTACAGGGAAGCCAACGCCTGGCAGGTATCTTTCTTTGCGCCGCACGACATGCCCGGTTTAGTGGCCTTATATGGTGGTGCAAAAGTATTTGAATCCAAACTGGACTCCCTGTTCACCATTCCCTGGAATCCCCGATATATCGCCCGGAATGTAGAAACAATGATAGGTCAGTATTGCCATGGTAATCAGCCGGATCATGAAGCCCCTTTTGCTTACTACTTTGTTGGGAAACCGGAAAAATCACAGCATATCCTGGATACCATCTTAAATACTTTATACGGTATCGGCAACGATGGCATTGCGCTCTGCGGCATGGATGATGCAGGTGAAATGTCTTCCTGGTATGTATTCAGCGCATTAGGATTGTATCCCTTCTCTGCTACTGATCCGGAATATATTGTGACGGTACCACTTTTTGATGAAGTAAAATGGAAAACAGCGAGCGGTAAATTGCTCACCATATCGAAACCAGGAAAAGGCAGAAACTTAACGGGGATCAACGTGAACGGGCAACAGCTTAGCGGGTATTTTGTACCAAATGATTTATTTAAGAATGGAGGTAAGATAGAAATCAGTACGAAGTAATACCATACAGCACAGCACTCACCAGTACTATACCGGTGAGTGCTGTAAAAGATCTTTTAAAAGGCTATCTTCCTTTAATAAGACGTACGAGCCAGATAAGAATGATGGACCCAATCAATGCAACGATCAGGGAGCCAATGAAGCCATTCCCCATATGGATGCCCAGTTTGCCGAATACCCAGCCTCCCAGCCAGCCACCAACAACGCCAACAAGGATGTCTACAATCACACCAAACCCTTCACCACGCATTAATTTACCGGCAAGCCATCCTGCAATGCCACCGATTAGTAAAGTCCATAACATAAAAAGAGATTTTTGAGACGAGATGAATGTAACAATAAATTTACATATTCACCATTCTTTCTAAGGGGATGCCATGTTATTAGCTATTATTTTTACACCTTAATAGGACCGGGTAAGTATGTTTGGCAACACTGGACTATCCATTTTATTCCACCTGGACTACTTAGCTCTTCCCGTTTAGTCGTAATTTTGTGCGGAAAAAAAAATAAGTTATCGATGATAAATTTCTCCATTCAACCCATTTTAGAAAATGATACCGCCCTGATGTTACCCTTAACAGCAGCCGACTTTGACGCGCTGTATGCGGTAGCCGCTGACGAAGCAATATGGCAACAGCATCCCAATAAAGACCGCTGGAAAAGAGAAGTCTTCCTGACTTATTTTGATGGCGCCATACGCAGCCAGGGCGCATTTAAAATTATAGATAAAAAATCAGGAGAAATAGCAGGCAGCACCCGTTTCTACGACTATAATGAGCAGGAGAAAAGTATACTGATAGGCTATACTTTTTATGGTACCAGATTTTGGGGAACTGGCATCAACAGCATCGTCAAAAAATTGATGCTGGACTACATCTTCCAATATGTAGATAAAGTTCATTTCCACATTGGCGCCGAAAACATCCGTTCCCAGATCGCTATTGGCAGACTAGGTGCCAACAAAATAGCGGAGGAAAACATCGCCTACTACGGGGAAGCTCCCAAATTGAATTTTGTGTATGAAATCAGGAAGGATACCTACCTTCCATTGTTACATTGATGACAGAAAAATACTGCTGCAGGACATTAAAATTCCATTAAATTAATGACCGCGCAAATGTGACTGAAACAAAAGCCGTAATATTGCCTGAATGATACTTACTATTTACAACAAAATCTGAGAGACTAAACCATCATCTTTAAGTAAATTTTTGTAACCCACAGTAGACCCAAATCACTGTACAGGATTGGATTTCACCAACAGAAAAAAGATTGATTCATTTAGCAGGCATATATGCCTACCGGCTTTCTTTATTGCTTACTGAACATTTCCTTTCGTTAATTAATTCCTGACACCGGCTATCCAGCTAGCCGTGCCGATATCTCTTTTTTTCATGCAGGCACGATCGTATTCTAAAAAACCAAAAATCTCAATCAATGAAAAATCAAGCAGCATTATTTTTTACCTGCCTTCTGGCAGCAACTTTGGCCATTTCATGCCAAAAGGATAATAAACAAAGTGGTAGTGAAAAACCCAATGTTCCTGACGCTGTTTTAGCACAAATAAAAGCGAAAGGATTCAGCACCAGAAATGTACATGCAGTAAACGATGGCTACCTTGTGGAAGGAGATATTTTCCTGAGTACAAAGGACCTTTCAAAGAAAGATGTTACCCGTAAGGTAAGAGTAGCCAAAACAGAACAATACAACACCGATAACACAGTATATGGCTTACCACGTGTTATCAAAGTAAAGGTCAGTAACCTGGGCACCGCGTTTGTGCAGGGAACCGACCTGGCGATTCAACGTTATAATGCCCTGAATCTCCGGATACAGTTTCAACGCATCACCAGCGGTACAGCTGATATCACTATTAAAGGCTTTTATGAAGGCCCCAGCGGTGGTTATATCACGCTAGGCTCGTCTGGTTTCCCTACTGATAACGGAGATCCGTACAACCTTGTGCAAATGAACACACACCCTGATGCATATGGCAGCAATCCCAATGTACAATATGTAGGGTCCGTTATTCAGCATGAAATAGGACATTGCATTGGTATGCGTCATACAGATTACATGGACCGCTCTTACAGCTGCGGTGGCGATCCGATAGATGAAGGCGATGGCGGCGTTGGCGCTGTCTATATTCCGGGAACACCAAGTTCACCCGATGCAGATTCATGGATGCTTGCCTGTTCCAACGGTGGCAACCGTACGTTTAATAGCAATGATATCATTGCGTTGAACTACCTCTATCAATAAACCACACGGAGAGATGCATTGAAAAAATATTATCAACGTAAAGGTTACACTTCTCAGATCGTGCTGGTGTAACCTTTTTCTATTTCCATGTAAAAAGGAATGATTATAAAGATATATCCCTCACACCTGTGTTATCACTGCGGCAATATAGCATTATAGAACAATTCCGCCTATAACGTAAAAGCGCCATTTTGTATGTTGCAACAATTTAAAATCCATGCCGCCCAAAATATATTTATGCACAAAATGCAAGACTAAAGCAGTGATCATCAATATATCATTGTTAAAAACTTTATAAAGAAATGAAGACAATTTTTTCTTCCAACAAAAAATTTTACATTTAGAACTCGAAATACTATCCAGGTAGTAACATATCTCGTTAACACGGAACATGCAGTTGATTTTTGTTATGCCCGGCACGCCACCAAGCGCAGGATCAACTAATTATTGAAAACTTTTATTGTAAAAAATCACAACGAAATGAAACCCAGACCTGATAATCATTAATATTGTGGTGTTCTATTTATCTATTTGCTTTCCATCCAACACTTAGTTAACTAAGTAAGCTGGATTACATTCTTTTTTGCATTTATTGTTTAACTCATTTAATTTTTAAATTAGGTAGAAATGCCTGTGCATCATAAAAAGAGGTGAAATGCATTTATAGTATATTTTCCCTGTTCTCTAATCGGGAACATCGCCAATAAACTCAACAATAAAGCGTTTACTGACAAACAAAAAACAATTGCTTCCGCCGGAATTGTTTTTGTACCTGAACATAACATTGAATCATATTCCTGTTGCTGAAAAGTGATGGTTATAACCTGTTTTAAACCGTTAATTAGTTGTTGTTATCAAAGGCGATTCAACACTCAAAATGACCTTGGTTTCTATTTAATCAGTGACAACTTCCCAAATAGATGTCAACAATGATAAAAGATATGAATTCCTCTTTGTATGAATGCCAGCAATAACAAAAAACATCATTCTTAAACTTAATTCAGACTTAACTTTTTTATCACTTTTTAGAATTACCGTATTACACTATTATAGTCACTTGTGTCAAATTTTTAGATATGTTTTCCCTTCCTGCTAACCAAAGAGCCATCTGGTTTGAACAGAAGCTATTTCTGCAATCCGCCATATACAATGTATGTGTGTATACGCACATACACGGAAGTATAGATGTTACTTTATTCGAAAAATCCATCTATATACTGATTGCGCAAAATGATGTACTCCGTTCCGGATTTGAAGAGATAGACGGCATACCCCGGCTTTTGATAAAACCAACTGTTGCTGCTGATGCCTCCATCTTTTCTTTCCTGGATTTTTCAAACCATGAAAATAGCCAGAAAGCCTGCCAGGATTGGATGAACAGGCAATCGGTTTCGCCTCTGCCATTCACCGAAAACAAGCTGTATACGTTTGCATTACTAAAACAGTCCCCTACCTCCTATTGCTGGTATGTTAAAATGCACCATACAATTGTGGATGGCTGGAGCATTCCACTAATGGTCAGTAAACTATCGGCCATATATGAAACGCTGTCAGAAGGTAAACCTGTTTCTTCGGATACCACGTTTTCCTATCTCGACTATGTGCAGGCAGACCAGGCGTATACACACTCGTCCGCATTCACACAGGATAAAACATACTGGGAACAGCGGTTTTCAACAGTGCCGCCCGAACTCTCCGCAGGCATCCGGGATACAAAAAAAGAAGAGTTCCTGATCAGCAGCATCCGGAAATCAGTGTCGATAGACAAACAGTTTTACGAAAGCATACGTTTGCTGGCCTCCCTGAATAATGTAACCACCTTCCATGTTTTCCTGGGCATATTTTACACCTATTTCTCACGGATCAGCCGCAACAATGATCTCGTTATCGGTGTGCCTGTACGGAACAGGGACAATGCCGCATTCCTGGAAACCCTGGGCCTGTTTGTAGGCGTACTGCCTTTCCGGATGAGTTATGCCTCCTCCCTTACCTTTGAGGAGCTACTGCCTCAAATCCGGGATGCTTTCCGGCAGGACATGGTGCATCAGCAATTCCCGATTGATGAAATCATCAGGATAGCAAAATCCAAACAACCGGATTTGCATTCGCTTTTCGACATTACCATCTCTTTCGAAAAAGTAAACTATAATACCCGGTTTAATAACTTCGAAACAGCAACCGCCGTAGTGTCACATCATGCGGAAAAATCACCACTGGCCATATTTATACGKGAATCACAGACAGAAGATGTCACCGTAAATTTTGATTTTAATATTGGCCACTGGGATGAATATTATACAGATCAGTTCCTGGAGCAATTCCAGTCACTGCTTACTACCCTCGTCCAGTCACCCACCCAAACTATTGACCAGGTGCCGGTGATAACATCCGCTGCAAAAGCTGCGTTGCTTAATCAGCAATACGGAACCACAACATACCCGGGGACAATAGTGGCGCAATTCGAAAAAACGGCTGCCACATACCCGGAAAATATGGCCGTTGTATTTGAAACCCAACAGCTCACTTATGCCAGTCTGAACGCACAAGCCAATACGTTGGCACATTATCTCCGGAATACTTATAAAGTAAAGCCCAACGAAATAGTCGCCTTCCTCATCCCCAAGTCAGCGAATGCGATGATTACCATCCTTGGCATTCTTAAATCAGGGGCGGCCTATCTCCCTATCGATCCTGCTTATCCGCAAGAACGTATAAAATTTATGCTGGAAAATTCCGGCACTAAATTATTGCTGACCGAAAGCAATATGGATGCACCAACATTCGATGGCGATTTTCTTTACATCGACAAACAGGCATATTCCGGAGAAAGTACCCTTAATCCACTCCCGGTAAATACACCCGATGATACCAGCTACATCATATACACCAGTGGCTCTACCGGACAGCCAAAGGGTACGGTGATCAAACATGCAGGAGCATTGAATACGGTGATGGAATATTTAAAGGAGATTAATATAAAGTCTGATGAAAATTTCCTGCAATTTGCCTCGTTGTCTTTTGATGGCTCCGTTCTGGAAACATTCATGCCATTATATGCCGGCGCCACCATATACCCGGCATCAAAGGATATCATTGCTGATTTCGATCGCTTCTCTAATTTCCTGAGCAAAAACGATATTGCAGCGCTAATAATACCTCCTTCCTACCTGCGTAATCTTAATAAAGCATCATTAGCTAAAGTAAGGGTGCTGATCAGCGCCGGCGAACCCGCCATACCACGGCTGGAATTAAACCTCCGGGACGAACAGGAATACGTCAATGCCTATGGCCCCACAGAGTGTAGTATATGCACGACCATTTTTAAGGAAACAAAAAATATCAGCAGAAATGTACCTGTCGGAAAGCCTATCGGCAACATGCAGGTTTATATCCTGGATGAGCAACAGCAACTGATGCCTGCTGGTGTTCCGGGCGAAATTTATATTGCCGGAATAGGCCTGGCAAAAGGCTATTTAAATAATGCGGCATTAACAGCCACTAAATTTATCCCTTCTCCTTTTGAAAAGGATACATTACTGTATCGCAGCGGAGACATCGGACGCTGGCTGTCTGACGGCAATATCGAATACCTGGGAAGAGCAGATGACCAGGTGAAAATAAGAGGCCATCGCATAGAACCCGGTGAAATTGAAATAGCGCTCACCCTTCATACGGCAATACAAAATGTGGCGGTGGTGATAAAAGAACTAAGCCGGAATGAAAAAGCACTGTATGCTTTTGTAGTCACCAAAGATAACACGACAACAGACGCACTGTACACGTTTCTCAGAAAAACGCTGCCGCACTTCATGATACCGGACAGGATCTTCATCGTGAAAAACATTCCGCTCACCATCAATGGGAAAGTGGACAAAAGAGCCTTGCTGGATACTGTGATAACCGAATCTGATAAGGTATACATAGCCCCCAAAACCGCGCATGAAAAATTAGTCGCCAGCATATGGCAGGATTTACTGGGCATACCACATCTGAGCATTACCGACAACTTTTTCCAGTTAGGCGGACATAGCTTAAAAGTAGGGCAGTTTATTAACATCGTATATAAGCATACCAGTATCCGGCTTGTCTTCAGTGAGGTATTCCGTGCTGCCGTATTAAGAGATGTAGCCACACTCCTGGACAACAAACAATCTGTTACCACGCGGGAACTGGTAAAGATCCCCGAAAGAGATTACTACCCGCAATCTTCTTCTCAAAAACGCCTATACCTGTTGCAACAGCTCGAAGGTGCAGGGAACAGCTATAATATGCCAAGCGCGTACCAGGTACAGGGAAGGATCAATATCGAACGCCTGGAAAAATGCTTTACGGATTTGATAGCACGGCACGAGGCACTGAGAACGGCCTTTGAAATGAGAGATGGCATGCCCGTGCAAATCATACAAGCCGTTATGCCTTTCCGCGTTGGTTATACAAAAGCAGCGGCAACAGCACAAACAGAGCTGATACAATCCTTCATCCGGCCGTTTGACCTGTCGGCGCCACCATTGCTGAGAGCTCATGTATATGATTTCGGTGATGCAAAACAACTGCTCGTCTTCGATATGCATCATATCATCTCTGATGGTATTTCTGATGCGGTATTTATGGAAGAACTCGAATTACTTTATAACGGGGAAAGTCTCGAACCTTTAACCATTCAGTATAAAGACTTTTCGGTATGGCAAAATAATATGCTCGCTTCGGAGAGCATGCAGGAGGAGCAAAACTATTGGCTGCAGCAGTTTTCACAGGAACCGCCTGTACTCTCTTTACAGACTGACTACCCAAGACCGGCAACAAAATCCTTTAACGGGAACCGAATAACGCTGGCATTACCGGAAAACATCTCCCGGCAACTACATACGCGTAGCATACAATTGAGTTGTACCATCAACCAGTTATTACTGGCAGCTTTCAATGTATTGCTTTATAAGTATTCCGGTAATGAAGATATCGTAGTCGGCACGCCGGTAGCCGGTCGTACCCGGACAGAACTGGATAATGTATTGGGCGTATTTATCAATACCCTGGCACTGAGATCCTATCCTTCCGGCCAAAAAACTTTTAAAGCTTTCCTCGCCGAAGTAAAGCAAACCAGCATAGACGCCTTAAAAAATCAGGAGTATCCTTTTGAACTCCTGATAGAACAGTTGGAGTTCAAAAGAGATGTGAGCCGCAATCCCCTGTTCGACGTCATGTTTGCTTTCCGGTATGACGAAGGTGAAGAGCTGCAACTGGCAGACGCCATCCTCACCCCTGTAGAAGATATTTGTGGTACCAGTAAGTTTGACCTGTTGCTGGAAGGCGTTAAAACCGGATCCAATATTGAATTAGATCTTGAATACAGTACCGATCTTTTCAATGAGGCAACTGCTCAGGCCCTCCTGCAGCACTATGTAAATCTGTTACAGCAGGTCAGCATATCGCCCGACAAAAAACTGGCAGACATCAACATCCTCACAATAGAAGAAAAACGACGGCTGCTGACGGGAAACAACAATATGTCCGCCCGCTATCCAACAGATAAATGTTTGCATCAGCTGTTTGAAGAACAGGCTAACAAATTTCCGGATGCACCGGCATTGGTATGGAACAATCATCAAATGACCTATGCAGCACTGAATACAAAAGCCAACCAGGTAGCTGCTGCTATCAGGGCCAAACTGCCAACCGCTAAAAATCCTATTATAGCAGTGCTGCTGGACAGAAGCCCCGATATGATCGCTGCCCTGCTGGGAATATTAAAGGCAGGTGGCGCTTATCTTCCCATGGATCCCGATTATCCGGCAGACCGTATCAGCTATATGCTGGAAGATAGCGCCTCCCCGTTATTAATCACACAGACGATCATTGATCCTGCATTCAACTACGCCGGCTCTGTTATTTTCATGGATCAACTGGAAGATAAAATAACCTTCACGCCTGTTGATGTGCAACCGCAGGACCTTGCCTATATCATTTACACCTCCGGATCTACCGGTCAGCCTAAAGGCGTAATGATTGAACACCGGAATGTGGTCAGGCTTTTATTCAATGATAAAAACCTGTTCGACTTCTCTGAAAAAGATACCTGGACACTTTTCCATTCCTATTGTTTCGATTTCTCTGTCTGGGAAATGTATGGCGCTTTGCTCTATGGCGGCAAGCTGGTCATCGTTCCGAAAATCATTGCACAAAATGCCAATGACTTCTTACAGTTATTACAACAACAACAGGTAACCGTACTTAATCAAACACCCGGCGCATTCTATCACCTGCTGGCAGCGGCCCTGGAACAACCAGCGGCGGGCCTCAGCGTACGCTATGTGATATTCGGGGGCGAGGCACTCAAGCCCGGAAAGCTGAAAGGATGGCCCGAAAAATACCCCGCCTGCAAGCTGATTAACATGTATGGCATCACCGAAACAACCGTGCATGTTACGTATAAAGAGATCACACAAAAAGAAATCCATCTCAATACCAGCAATATCGGAAAACCTATCCCTACCCTTTCCTTACTGGTATTGGACAAGGATCAACAGCTGGTGGCGCAGGGAGTGGCAGGAGAATTATGTGTGGGAGGCGCAGGACTGGCCAGGGGCTATCTCAACAGAGAAGCACTCACCGCAGAACGATTTATTGATCACCCATATATTGGGGGAGAAAAATTATACCGCACCGGCGATCTCGCCAAAATGTTGCCGGGTGGCGACTTTGAATACCTGGGCAGAATAGATCACCAGGTAAAAATAAGGGGCTTCCGAATAGAGCTGGGAGAGATAGAAAACAAACTGTTATTACACGATGCCGTAAAAGACACGCTGGTAATAGACAGGGAAGATCCTGCCGGCGATAAATATTTATGCGCCTATGTGATCAGTGAGGAGCAGATAACAACAGCGGACCTGAGAAAGCACCTGGCGGCTTTTCTGCCAGACTACATGGTTCCCGCCTTCTTTATGGTGATGACCCATTTCCCACTGACCGGCAACGGTAAAATCGACAGAAAGAAATTACCTGTTCCCGAGGAAACAGACCTTTCTTCTGCTGGTTACGAAGCACCGGTAACGCCTACAGAAATACAACTGGCAGCATTGTGGACGAAGCTATTGAACGTTTCAAGAGTAGGCTTGCATGACCATTTCTTTGAACTCGGTGGCCACTCACTGAAGGCGGTGAATGCAGTAGCCGGAATTTTTAAAACATTCCAGGTAAGCCTGCCATTGAACCTGTTCTTTAAAAACCCTACTGTAAAAGAACAGGCTGCCTATATCGATACCCACCAAAAAGAGCTGGTAGAACAGATTCAACCTGCCCCGGTTCAGCCGTTTTATGCCCAGTCCTCTTCTCAGAAACGCTTATACCTGCTGCACCAGATCGAAGGTTCAGAAAACAGTTATAATATACCAAGTGCTTTCAGGGTAAAGGGTAGAATCGATATCCAACGCCTGGAAAAATGCTTTACGGATTTGATTGCACGACATGAAGCACTGAGAACAGCCTTTGAAATGAGAGATGGCATGCCCGTGCAAATCATACAAGCCGCTATGCCTTTCCACATTGGCTATACAAAAGCTGCAGCAACAGCCCAAACGCAGCTGATACAATCATTCATCCGCCCATTTGACCTCTCAGCGCCGCCATTGCTGAGAGCCCATGTATATGATTTCAGCGATGCAGACCAACTGTTCCTCTTCGATATGCATCACATCATCTCTGATGGTATTTCTGCTGCCGTATTTATGGAAGAACTGATGCTGCTTTATAACGGAGGAAGTCTTGAGCCTTTAACCATTCAGTATAAAGACTTTGCGGTATGGCAAAATAATATCCTTGCTTCCGACAGTATCCAGGACCAGCAAGACTATTGGCTACAGCAGTTTGCAGAGGAAGCGCCTGTGCTCTCTTTACAAACTGATTACCCAAGACCGGCATTGAAATCCTTTAATGGGAAAAGAATACAGCTTGCATTGCCGGAACACCTCTCCCGGCAATTGCATACACACAGCACACAACTGGATTGTACCGTCAACCAGTTACTACTGGCGGCTTTCAAGGTATTACTATATAAGTATTCCGGAAATGAAGATATCGTAGTTGGCACGCCGGTAGCCGGCCGTACCAGGGCCGAACTGGATAAAGTATTGGGCGTATTTATCAATACCCTGGTGCTGAGATCCTATCCTTCCGGCCAAAAAACGTTTAAAGCCTTCCTCGCCGAAGTAAAACAAACCAGCGTAGACGCCTTAAAAAATCAGGAATATCCTTTTGAGTTCCTGATAGAACAACTGGAGTTGAAAAGAGATATGAGCCGCAATCCGCTGTTCGATATCATGTTTGCTTTCCGGCATGAGGAAGAAGAACAGTTGAAGCTGGCAGACGCCATACTCACCCCCGTAGAAGACATTTACGATACCAGTAAGTTTGACTTGTTACTGGAAGGTGTTAAAACCGGGCCACATATTGGATTAAGTCTGGAATACAGTACAGATCTTTTCCATGAGGCAACTATTCACGCACTCCTGCAGCACTATGTAAACCTGTTACAGCAGATCAGCGCATCACCCGACAAAAAACTGGCGGACATCAACATCCTTACCGCCGTAGAAGAACAGTGGCTGCTGATGGGTAATGACAATACATTCGCCCACTATCCTACAGATAAATGTTTGCATCAGCTGTTTGAAGAACAGGCGAACAAATTTCCGGATGCAACTGCATTAGTGTGGGACAACCATCAAATGAGCTATGCAGTACTGAATACAAAAGCCAACCAGGTAGCTGCTGCTATCAGGGCCCAACTGCCAACAGCTAAAAATCCTATTATAGCAGTGCTGCTGGACAGAAGCCCCGATATGATCGCTGCCCTGCTGGGAATATTAAAGGCAGGTGGCGCTTATCTTCCCATGGATCCCGATTATCCGGCAGACCGTATCAGCTATATGCTGGAAGATAGCGGCACCCCGTTATTAATCACACAGACGACCATTGATCCTGCATTCAACTACGCCGGCACTGTTATTTTCATGGATCAACTGGAAGAAGGAGTAGCCTTCACGCCTGTTGATGTGCAGCCGCAGGATCTTGCCTATATCATTTACACTTCCGGATCTACCGGTCAGCCTAAAGGCGTAATGATTGAACACCGGAATGTGGTCAGGCTTTTATTCAATGATAAAAACCTGTTCGACTTCTCCGAAAAAGATACCTGGACACTTTTCCATTCCTATTGTTTCGATTTCTCTGTCTGGGAAATGTATGGCGCCTTGCTCTATGGTGGCAAGCTGGTCATTGTTCCGAAAATCATTGCACAAAATGCCAATGACTTCTTACAGTTATTACAACAACAACAGGTAACCGTACTCAATCAAACACCAGGCGCATTCTATCACCTGCTGGCAGCAGCCATGGAACGACCAGCGGCGAACCTCAGCGTGCGCTATGTGATATTCGGAGGCGAGGCACTCAAGCCCGGAATGCTCAAGGAATGGCACGAAAAATACCCCGCCTGCAGGCTGATTAACATGTATGGCATCACCGAAACAACCGTGCATGTTACGTATAAAGAGATCACTCAAAAAGAAATCCATCTCAATACCAGCAATATCGGCAAACCTATCCCGACCCTTTCCTTATTGGTATTGGACAAGGATAAACAGCTGGTGGCGCAGGGAGTGGCAGGAGAATTATGTGTGGGAGGCGCAGGACTGGCCAGGGGGTATCTCAACAGAACAGCACTCACCACTGAACGATTTATAGATCATCCATACATTGCCGGAGAAAAATTATACCGTACCGGCGACCTGGCCAAAATGTTGCCGGGTGGCGATTTTGAATACCTCGGCAGAATAGATCACCAGGTAAAAATAAGGGGCTTCCGCATAGAGCTGGGAGAGATAGAAAACAAACTGTTGTTACACGATGCCGTAAAAGACACGCTGGTAATAGACAGGGAAGATCCTGCCGGTGATAAATACTTATGCGCCTATGTGATCAGCGCCGAAAAGCTAACAGCGGCAGACCTGAGAAAACACCTGGCGGCTTTTCTGCCAGACTATATGGTTCCTGCCTTCTTTATAGTGATGACCCATTTCCCACTGACCGGCAACGGAAAAATCGACAGAAAACAATTACCTGTTCCTGAAAAAACAGACCTCTCTTCCGCTGTTTACGAAGCACCGGTAACGCCTACGGAAATACAACTGGCAGCGTTATGGATGAAACTATTGAACGTTCCAAGAGTAGGTCTGCACGACCATTTCTTTGAACTGGGAGGCCAGTCGCTGAAAGCTGCACAGCTGACAGCGCTTATCCACAAACACTTCCAGGTGGAAGTATCTATCCGGCAAATATTTACCTCACCACATTTGTCGGAGCTGGCAGCACGTATCCTGGAGAGTGCACCTTCTTCACACCATGTGATTGAACGGGCGCCGGAACAATCCTGGTATCCGGCATCTGCTGCTGAAAAAAGATTGTATATACTCAACCAGATAGATGGTCCTGGCATTTCTTACAACATTCCGGCAGTATATGCAATCACCGGAAATCCGGATCAGAAAAAGCTGGTCAATGCTATACGCTTACTGATAAACAGGCACGAAATACTTCGGACTTCCTTTGACATCAGAAAGGGCGAAGTCATTCAGATCATCCACGATGATGTAGTGGTGGATCTACCGCTGCACTATTGTGAAGAAGAAGAGCTGGAAGACTTTATCCGCGACTTCATACAACCTTTTGACCTCTCGCAGGCACCCTTATTCAGAACAAGCCTGGTAAAAACCAGTACCGGTCAATACCATTTCCTGTTCGACCTGCACCACGTGGTGGCAGATGCAGTGGGAATGGATAATTTGCTGAAAGAGCTGGCTGCAGGCTATAGTGGCACATCGCTTCCGCCACTGCCTATTCAGACCAGGGATTTTGCGGTATGGCAGAAAAAATGGCTGCAATCATCTGCAGCACTGTCCCAGCAGGCATTCTGGAAATCACAGTTCAGCGCAGCCACCGCCTTACTCAATATGCCGGTAGATTTTGTACGGCCGCCTGTAAAATCTTATGAAGGCGAACTTTTCCGGTTCACTGTGCCGGCACATATTGCCACCGCCGTGAAGGAAATAAGCAGATCCGGCGGCGCCACCACTTTTATGGTGATGCTCGCGGCTTACAATATCCTGCTTTCCAAATATAGCGGGCAGGAAGACATTATTGTAGGCACCCCGGTTGCCGGTCGCTCAAATGCAGACCTGCAGGACCTGATAGGCATGTTTGTGAATACGCTGCCGCTCCGGAACTTCCCCGCAGCCGAAAAGCAATTCGGTGATTTTGTCCTGGAAATAAAAGAAAACTCCCTCCGGGCATTCCAGTACCAGGATTATCCATTTGAAGCATTGCTGGATGATATGGATATCAAACGTGACATGAGCCGCAACCCACTGTTCGACTACATGTTTACTTACCAGAACGATAACAACCACGAACTGCAGTTCTCAGACCTGTTACTGACGCAGGTGGCCATTCAGCATAATGTAGCCAAAATGGATCTGTCGCTGCAAATCAGTGACGGAGAAGACGGGCAATTTGATGCCGGCATAGAATACGCCACCAAACTGTTTTCCAGGCAAACCATTAAACGGCTGGCCGGTCACTTCATTCAAATCCTTGAACAGGTATCCGCTGATCCGCGGATCAGACTTAGCGATATTGACATCACTACCGCAAAAGAAAAAGAGCACCTCTTACAATTCAACAACACGGCGATGAAGGTGAGCCTGCCCGGAAGCGAAGAAGCAAAAGATATCTGTTCCCTGTTTGAAAACAGTGTATCACGTTTCCCGGATGCCATCGCAGTAGCCACAGAAAAAGCCTCCATCACTTACCGCGACCTGGATGAAAAAGTAAACCACCTCGCTGCGCTATTAGTCGCCGAAGGTGGCGGCACAGATAAAATAGTAGGGGTGTTCATGGATCGATCCGTGGACATGATAGCGGGTATATTGGCGATTCTTAAAGCCGGTGCGGCCTATCTGCCCATCGATACTGATTATCCTGCTGAACGGATCAGGTATATGCTGGAAGACAGTAACGCATTGCTGGTACTTACACAACGGAAATTTGCAGATAGCCTCTCTTTTGCAGACAACAAAATTTTCCTCGACGACCTGCCGGCAGTTGCGGTTACACCATTAACCGAAAAGATACACCGTCCTGCCAACAGCCTGGCTTATGTGATCTATACATCAGGCTCCACAGGAAAACCCAAAGGTGTGCAGATCGAGCACCATTCATTTTATAATTCCGTATTGTCAAATGCTGCCAACTACAACCCTGGCTTCAGCGCTGCAGACGTTTGTTTAAGCCTGAGTAATATTTCGTTTGACGCCAGCATACTGGAAATATTCATCCCACTGGTAAATGGCGCCAAACTGGTGATTGTAAACAGAGAACACGTATACGATGTTCAGTCACTCACGAATGTAATAGTGAACAGTAATGTTACGTTCTGTTATGTTCCCCCTTCTTTGCTGCAACCGCTTTATAAGGCACTTAAAAGTCATGCGCCCATTTCTCTGAACAAGCTATTTGTGGGCGTAGAGCCTATAAAAGATACAATGCTGCAACAGTATATTTCACTGAATGAAAACATGCAGATCATTAACGGCTACGGCCCTACGGAAGCAGCCATTGCCTGCTCCTGGTACGGGTTTAAACCAGGGAACCCCAGAGGCATCAACATACCGATCGGTAAACCGATCTATAATACCCGGATTTATATCGTGAATAACGATATGCAGCTCATGCCCATAGGTGTGCCCGGGGAATTGTGTATTGCGGGAACAGGACTGGCCAGAGGCTATCTGAATAACCCGGAGCTGACTACGCAAAAGTTTGTAGACAATCCATTTGAACCAGGTAAAAAGCTGTACAAAACGGGAGACCTTGCCAAATGGCTGCCGGATGGCAATATCGCTTTCATTGGCAGAAAAGATCACCAGGTAAAGATCCGCGGATTCCGGATTGAACTGGGTGAAATAGAAAGTAAGCTGATGACACATCCTGATATTAAACAGGCATTGGTCGTAGATAAAACAGATCACAGCGGTAATAAATTCCTCTGCGCTTATGTGGTAAGTGCCACCGCACCGGATCATGCAGCATTACGGGCGCATCTGTCTACAGAACTCCCGGCTTACATGATGCCGGCATTTTTCATTACCCTGGAAAAATTCCCCTTAACCAGCAATGAAAAGATCGACAGAAAGGCCCTTCCGGAGCCCGATATCGCCCGGAAAATGCCCGGCACAGATGTAATACCACCCGAAGATGCGACAGAAGAAAAGATGCTGGAAATATGGACCGCTGTGTTGGAAACAGATAACATCAGTACGACGGATAATTTTTTTGAAATCGGAGGCAACAGTCTTAAGATCATCCATATGCTGGGACTGATCCAGGAATCATTTGGCAATCCGTTAAAAGTCAGTGACCTGTTCGACAAACCGACCATCAAAGAACAGGCAGCAATTATTTCCATGCACCTGAATAAAGTTTCCAGGCAAACATCTAAAACAAAAAGAGTAGAATTCTAAATCAATTATCATGACAACAATCAAGCAAATCGCCGTTATAGGCGCTGGCATTATGGGACAGGGTGTTGCCTATCAGTTTGCAAAATATGATTACGATATTACGCTGACTGATATTTCAGAAGAAGCACTGGCAAAAGCCAAAAAGGAAATCCGCAACATTGAACGACTGGACAAAATGCTGCATAAGTCGGCCGCCACAGTGAATGTACTGGATAAAATAACCTTTACCACCGATCTGGGTGCAGTAGCTGCCGCAGATTTTATCATAGAGAATATAACAGAAAACATCTCTCTCAAAGAAAATCTGTATCAACAACTAAAAAATATAGTGAGTGATCACGCCTTGTTAGCCGTAAACACTTCCGCAGTATCAGTAACAAGACTGGCTGCTTTCTTAAAAAATCCGCAACAGGTAATGGGCATCCATTTCATGAATCCGGTTCACCTGAAGCCAACCGTGGAGGTTATCAGAGGGCATCATACTACGCCGGCCACCATTGAAGCCACCCAGGCATTGTTGCACACCGTAAAAATGACGGGCGTAGTGGTAAACGACATGCCCGGATTTATCTCCAACCGCGTATTGATGCTAACCATCAATGAAGCCATTTTTKCCCTGCAGGATGGCGTAGCTACTATTCCTGACA
This sequence comes from Chitinophaga sp. 10T418, assembly GCF_056394125.1. Classification (NCBI taxonomy): domain Bacteria; kingdom Pseudomonadati; phylum Bacteroidota; class Chitinophagia; order Chitinophagales; family Chitinophagaceae; genus Chitinophaga; species Chitinophaga sp. 10T418. The sequence continues at coordinate 44,160 of NZ_JBFTHG010000015.1, read as the reverse complement.
TTGATAAAATATTCAAGGAATGTTTTGGTCATAAAATGGGTCCGCTCGAAACAGCCGATCTGATTGGGCTGGATACCATTCTTTATACGCTGGATGTACTCCTCGCCAGCTATAACGACTCCAAGTTCCGGCCCGCTCCCCTGTTGAGAAAAATGGTGGATGCAGGGCTGCATGGCAGAAAAAGCAAAGAAGGATTCTACAAATACGACCTGAACTAAACGAACAGGCGTTTCAAATTATATCACTCATAAAATCATAACAACATGGACGTTACCACACAAGCAGGCATTAAAGCAACTATCAGGGAATTTCTTCAGCAACGTGTTGGACAGGAAATCAGCTTCTCTGAAACAGACGATGTTTTTACACTGGGCCTTACTTCTTTATTCGCACTGGAATTAGTCGTATTCCTGGAAAAAACCTTCGATATCACCGTAGAGAATGAAGACCTGGATCTGCAAAATTTCAATACGGTCAATCACCTCGAAGCATTTATTCTAAAAAAGAAAGGACAGCTATAGATGAATCCGGAATTAACAGTTACCCAACAAGCGCTCAAAGAAGAGTTCAGCCACTTTGTAGAAGCGGAACTGCAGCCTTATGCCAACGACTACGACAAACAGGGAGCCATTCCGATGGCACTGATTCAAAAGTTGGGTGCACAGGGTTACCTGGGCGCTACCATTCCCACCTACTATGGTGGCAGGGGCATGGACCAGCTATCATACGGGTTGCTGAATGAAGAAATAGGCAAAGCCTGTTCCTCCACACGCAGCCTGATAACCGTTCATTCCTCATTAACAGCGGAAACGTTGTTACGATGCGGTAGCAAGGCGCAAAAAGAAAAGTGGCTGCCACTGCTGGCAACAGGCACCAAACTGGCTGCTTTCGGCCTTTCTGAGCCAACAGCAGGCAGTGATACGGCCAGCATCAAAACATCCTACCTGGAAACAGCGGACGGCTATCTGTTGAATGGCGTAAAGAAGTGGATCACTTTTGCACAGATAGCAGACCTGCTTGTTATCATCGCCACCGGAGAACAAGGTATTACTGCATTCCTGGTAGAACGTAACACGCCAGGACTCACCATACAACCGATAGACGGTATCCTGGGAACCAGGGCTTCTATGCTCGGGGAAATACAGTTAAAGAATTGTATGGTGCCCGCAGAAAACATATTGGGTAAAAAAGGCTGGGGGCTACCACAGGTAGTCAACACCGCTTTGGACAATGGCCGGTACAGTGTCGCCTGCGGATCTTTGGGTATTGCCCGCGCCTGCCTGGAAGACAGTATCCATTATGCCAAAAACCGCGTTCAGTTTGGGCAACTGTTAAAAGATCATCAGTTGATCAAACAAAAGATTACCAATATGGTAACAGAAGTAAAGGCCGCCACCCTGCTGTGCAGAAATGCCGGTTACCTGCGGGATAAAAAAGATCCCAACAGCATTATACAAACGTCCATAGCTAAATATTACGCTTCCCGGATCGCCAACACTATTGCCGGTGATGCCGTGCAATTACATGGTGCGCTGGGATGCCACGATAGTATGTCTGTTCAACGATATTTCCGCGATGCCAAAGTCATGGAGATCATCGAAGGCACTACGGAAATACAACAGATATTAATTGCAGATCACAGCATCGCCAGTTTAAGTTCTATTTTATAATTCAGTATTATGATAGGCATTCAGTCCATAAAAACATATACCCCCGGCACGCCGGTATCTATTCACAGTCTGCAGGAGAAAGCCGCATTCGATGAAAACGAATTATCCTACTTTTCTACCTGTGGCATCGATACCGTGTACGATTCCGGCAACATCAGCAGCTATGAGCTGGCCAAAGGAGCCACTGAAAAACTGTTGCAGGAAACCGGCACCACTGCAACTGATATAGACCTGATCATTTATGTGCAGAGCAGGATGCCGGAACACTTTATCAGTTCGGAAGCAACCAGACTGCAACATGAAATAAAAGCAGACAACGCCCTCAGCTTTGCCATCACCAACCTGGGATGCGCCGATAGCTCTATGGCATTGAAGCTGGCCAAAGACTACCTGGTGGCCAACAGAAAAGCCAATCATGTACTCATCTGCTATGGTAACAAACTCTTTTCCCAATACCGCTTCCGCAACCCGGTGACCATTATGGGCGATGGCGGTGTGGCAGCATTGATCAGCAAAACAGCCGATCATAAAATTGCCGACATCAGTATCCAGACAAATGGCAAGTACTGGGACCTGTTCAAGCTGGAATACAAAAATAAAAGCGCTGATCAGTATAAAGAAGCATGTAGTGACACCCGGAAATATGGATTTGAACTGGCCATCGAAAGCAAAAACCGGTTTAAGGAAATCAATGATGCCCTACTAAAAAGCAATCAACTGGTGAAAGAAGATATCCATCATTTTTTACTGCAGAATATTTCTTCACGCGCCTACGAATATTATCAATCGGCTTTTGATATCCGGATCTCCCCTATCTGTGCCATCAATCTTGCACAGTACGGACACCTGGGAGCCGGCGATATTTTTCTCAATTACCAGACAGGCACCGAATCGGGCATTTTTCAGAAAGGGGAGAAAGTCCTGATCATGAATAACAGCCCCGTAGCGGCGTGGAGTTCCATACTCATTGAAGTGTAAACAACAATAACTAAAGCATTATGAGAAACACCGTTAACCATACTGAAAATATTCTCCCGAAAAAAAATCACAAAAAAACCATCAAGTGCGTGGTATGGGATCTCGACCATACCATGTGGCACGGCATACTTTTAGAAAATGATGAGCTGACCTTAAGGAAAGATATCCCGGAGATCCTGGCAACGCTCGACAGCTGGGGCATTATCAATTCCATCGCCAGCAAAAATAATTATGATGATGCCATCAGCAAACTGGAGGCCTTTGGTATCCGGCAATATTTCCTGTACCCCAAAATTAGCTGGGACCTGAAATCCAACTCCCTCCAAAAAATAAAAGAAGAACTGAATATCGGCATGGATAGCATCATTTTTATCGATGACCAGCCTTTCGAACGCGATGAAGTAGCCTTTGTGCACGAACAGGTTACCTGTTTGGATGTGGATAGCATAGAACACCTGCTTCAGATGTGTAAACCCCGTTTCATTACGCCCGAATCATCGCTGAGAAGAAAAATGTATCTCGATGATGATATCCGGAACCAGGAAGAACAGGAAATTGGTAACAACAAACAATTCCTGGAATCACTGCAACTCACGTTTGCCATCGCGCCGGCTACTGTAGATGATTTACAACGGGTAGAAGAACTTACTTTACGAACCAACCAGTTAAATGCTACCGGCTATTCCTATTCGTATGAAGAGCTGGAAGCCCTGGTAGCCTCTCCCGATCATCATCTTTTTGTGGCGGAGTTAACCGATAAATATGGCTCCTACGGAAAAATAGGGGTCGCCATGGTGGAGTGCAACAATAATACCTGGACGCTGAAGCTGCTGCTCATGTCCTGCAGGGTAATGTCCCGCGGCGTGGGTGGTGTGTTGCTGAACTATATTATCAATCTGGCGAAGAAAAACGGCTGCGTTCTGCAAGCAGAATTTCTGCCTACGGATAGAAACCGGGTGATGTACATCACCTACAAATTTGCCGGTTTCACTGAAGCCGGCAAGCTGGATAATGGTGGTATTTTGTTAGCCCATCCGGCAAATGCGATCGTTGATTACCCCGACTATATTCACCTTTCAATTGCTGAATAATGAAAGATATTGCCATCATAGGTATGGCGGGAAGATTTCCCGAAGCCAACAACATATTGGAGCTACGCCGTAACCTGGTAGCCGGTCGCGACAGTGTCAGAGATTTTTCCGTAGCCAGAAAATCGGCGACCACCATGGCGCCGGGAAAAAATTTCATGGGCATTGGTTTTATGGAAGATGTTGACAAATTCGACTATAAATTTTTCAACATCTCCAAAGGAGAAGCCGAGTATATGGATCCTCATCAGCGTTTACTGATGGAGGTAGTGTATGAAACAATAGAGAGCGCGGGGTATAATCCCGATTCGCTCCATGATACGGATACCGCCGTCTTTATTGGCGATACAGAACAGGAATATTCCCGGCTGGCAGATCATTTCGATCCTACCATTATAACGGGTAATACCAACGCTACTACCGCCGGCAGAATCTCCCGTTTCTTCCATTTCAGGGGCAATGCTGCCATGCTGGATACCGCCTGTTCCTCTTCCCTGCTGGCAGTACATATGGCCTGCAATGAACTGCTCATTGGCGACGCCAGCTATGCGCTGGCTGCCGGGGTACGCCTGATTCTGTTCCCCGCAGAAAAAAGTGACAGCACGGACCTCGGCATTATGTCCGCCGATGGAAAAACCAGGAGCTTTTCTGCCAATGCAGGAGGCGCCGGCGCCGGTGAAGCAATAGGATGTGTTTTACTAAAACGGTTGGATAAAGCGCTGGCAGATAACGATATTATTTATGCCGTTATTAAAGGCAGTGCCGCCAACCAGGATGCGCAACTATCCGGCAGTCTCACGGCACCCAGCAGCCAGGCCCAGTCAGAAGTCATCAAAAAAACATGGGAAAAAGGAAAGATCGACCCGATGACCGTTTCCTATATTGAAGCGCATGGCAGTGGCACCAAACTGGGAGATCCTATCGAAATTGCCGGTATCGATCTCGCGTTTAAAGGCATTACCGATGATAAACATTTCTGCGCCGTTTCTGCCATTAAAAGCAACATAGGACACACCGGTAGCGCTGCTGGCATTTCCGGCCTGATAAAGACGGTACTTTCCCTTCAGCATAAAGAGCTGTACCCTTCCATCCATTTCGATAAGCCTAACCCCTTCATCGATTTTAAACATTCAGTGACCTATGTAAACAACGCATTTAAAACCTGGGATGCTCCCTTTCCCAGAAGAGCAGGCGTCAGTTCATTTGGTCTCAGTGGTACCAACTGTCATGTACTATTGGAAGAAGCACCGGTCATCACAAAGGTGCAGGATACACCAGGGACCTTCATCTTCAACTTCTCTGCCAGGTCAGCTAATAGTCTGCAACAGTATATCCACAGTTTCTCCAGTTACCTAATGCAGCCGGACAGCGCGCCTTTGGCAGATATCAGCTTCACTTTAAACAGTGGCCGCAAGCATTATCAGCACCGGGTTTCTGTGACGGCGTCCACTAAAGAAGAACTAATACAACAGCTGCGCAACAGTAGCGCCAGCAACGCAAAAGAAGCGGTAAAAAAAGTAATTTTCCTCTTCTCCGGAGATGCCCCCGTCAGCGATGCATTGCTGAAAAACATCACGGACAGTCAACCCGGCCTGCGTAAATATGTGGCAGCATGCGCTGAACATTATACAGTTGCCAATGCCGCCATTAACCGCTTTGTATTACAATATGCCCTGTACCGGTTTGCAGAAGAAAAAGGCATGGTTATCACAGATTTGCTGGGAATAGGAACCGGCGACCTGGTAGTGGCAGTGGCACTCAACGAAATGTCGCTGGAAGAGGCCATCGGGCAATGTACTCCGGATGAAAATACTGTTCCCGATCTGACGCAAAAGCTGGTGGCCCTCGTAGAAAGAGAAACAGCAGAAAACCGGGTGCTGTTCATAGAATTAGGACCAGCCGGATGTTTATCACGCGGCTTACAACAGCTGCATTATCCTGATAAAGAATTCCTTTATCATGTTGCTACAGTGGAAACATCTCCCCTTGACATTATTCAAACATTGTACAGCCAGCAATTTCCCATCAACTGGGAAAAATATTATGCCGGATCTGATCATAGAAAAGTAAATCTGCCTGCCTACCATTTCGAAAAAATGCGTTGCTGGCTGAAAGAAATAATACCTGCAGCAGATTATGCTGCTACTGGCTTAAAAGAAGAGAACACCGCTCCCGTTGCTGCCAGCGAACCAGAAACATCACCGGAAACATTATCGGCTATTGTTCCGGATAACTGGTCAGAAACCGAAAAGAAAATTGCCGCCATCTGGATAACTGTTTTAAAACTGGAAGAGCTGTCCCTGGATGATGACTTCTTCAGACTGGGAGGTCATTCCTTATTGGCCACCAAAGTAATATCTACCATAGAAAAGGAATTTGGTATAAAACTGATCTTCAAAGACATTTTCACTTTTGCCACCGTCAGGTCATTGGCAAAAGGCGTGGATGGATTATTGGCCGATGGCACACAGCAGGGAAGTTACCAGGCCATACAACCAGCAGTGGCACAGGAATATTACCCGCTTTCGGAAGCACAGCGGCGCTTATGGCTGATACAGCAGGCAAATGAAAATACGCTGGCTTACAACCTGCCCTCCGCCCTGCTGATAGAAGGTACCCCTGATGTGCAGAAACTGGAGGCTGTATTTAATACACTCTGTAACAGACATGAAAGTTTACGCACCAGCTTTCACGAAAGAAATGCGAAGCCGGTACAAATAGTCCACCCGGAAATAACTTTTTCCTTACAGCAGATCACCCATAGCAAGGATCCGGAAACAGTGTGGAACAGCTTTCTGCAACCTTTCATCCTCACGCAGGCGCCGCTTTTCAGAGCCGGCCTCGCTACACTGGCACCCAATAAATACCTGCTGCTGTTCGACATGCATCACATTATATCTGATGGTGTATCTATGAGCGTATTCATCGATGAACTGGTGAAGTTATATCATGGAGAAACACTCTCTCCTTTAAAAATCCAATACAAAGATTTTGTGGTGTGGCAACAACAGCTGTTTGATAATGGCACGCTGTTGCAGCAGGAAAACTTCTGGTTACAACAATTTGCCGATGGCCTGCCCATACTGCAATTACCAACTGACAAACCAAGACCAGCTGCACAATCCTTTACCGGCGACAACCTCCGCTTTGAACTTTCTACCGCACAGGTACAAGGTATCCAGGCGTTGGCCTCAGCTACCGGCACCACGCCTTTCATGGTGCTGCTGGCTGTTTATAATGTGCTGCTGCATAAATATACCGGTCAGGAAGATATCATCATCGGTTCTCCTATTGCCGGCCGTTCGCACAATGACCTGGAAAACGTGGTGGGCATGTTTGTAAACACACTCGTGCTGAGAAACCAACCCGCCAGTCATAAAACTTTTACGCAGTTGCTCGAAGCGGTAAAAGAAAATTCGCTCAACGCCTATGAGCACCAGGACTATCCTTTCGCCTTATTGGTGGAAAAATTGAACGCAAAAAAAGATCCGTCCCGCAACCCATTATTCGATGTGGTATTTGTGCTCCAGAATATAGAAATCCCCGCCATACAACTGGGTAGTGATCTGACCATTTCCGGCTACCCGATGCAAACCGGTACCGCGCAGTTCGACCTGGTGATGGAGATCAATGAACAACCCGGTAGCTGGCCGGTGAAACTGGAATACAACACGGCCCTCTTTGAAGAAGAAACCATACTGCTGATGAAAGAACGTATCCTGGCGCTGCTCGATAATATCCTGGCTGATCCTGCGCGTACCATCGGTGAATGCTCCTTCAGGATTGCAGCAGAAACAATCCATGCGCCTGACAACCTGGATTTTGCCTTTAATTTTTAATTGGATTACCGAAAAACATTTCAAATAAAAAATATTACTGCCATGAACAAGGCCCTTCAACATAAAATTGCAACTGATTACTGGCTGGACAAAACCGGAAGGCTGGAACTATCAGAAATAACTGCTACTACACCGAATCCCGCTAAGTCCGGTCGCCTCTCCCGGTCGTTTTTGCTCGATGATGCCGTGGCAGCAACGCTCAGAAAAATATGTAATGACCAGGACGCAGCCATTTATGCTTTCTTTTCCGTTGCTATATATATCTTCATCCACAAATACACCGCTGCAGAAGAGATACTGATGGCCGGTCCGGCTCCCAAACTACCCGGGGAAGAGCCAACCTCCGCTCCGTTATTTTTAGCCACGGCTATCCATAAAGACAGCACCATCAGGCACCTGCTGCAAGCCTTCCAGGAAGAGCTGAAAGAAGCCTACCGTCATAAAGACTATTCCTTTGAGAAATTCTCAGAGAAATATGATACGCTGGTTGGGCCAACAGAATACCTCTTTAATTATGCTTTTTCCTATCTGCCATTAACCGGCGCAAATGAATACCAGGAAGCGTCTAAACTATCTTTTACTATTGATAGAAGATCAGCGTCTTTTAACCTGTCTATTCAACATACCCATCATTATGCGTCCTGGTTTGTTGCGCAGATAGGAGAACATTTGCAGCATATACTTCACTTTATTGTCAACAACCCATCTGCCTCTGTAGCAGCAGTACCGCTTTTGTCGGCCGCAGAAAAACAGCTGTTAACCGAAAAGTTCAATGATAACATGATTGACTTTCCGGAAAAAGATCTGACCATCCTTGCATTATTTGAAAAACAGGCGCAGCGCCATCCCGAACAAGTGGCTGTTGAGTTTGCGGGCAGGCAGATCACCTATCATACACTGCAGCAACGGGCGTTGGAACTGGCCATACAGCTGAAGGCAAAAGGAATTGGTGCAAGAGATATAGTAGCACTGGTTTGCGACCGGTCGGAACATATGATCACCGGCATGCTGGGAATTTTAAAAGCCGGCGCCGCCTACCTGCCGGTAGATGCTGATTTCCCGGACGAACGCATTCAGTACATCCTGAAAGATAGTTCCGCGAAACTGATCCTTACCACTAAAAATGTTCTAAACGAAAAACAGGAATATTTTAAGCAGGATGCACACCCCATATTATTGCTGGATGAAATGACAGGTCATGGCGACCTCGTTGATTTCTCCACCAGCAACGATCCTGGTGATCCTGCCTATATCATATACACCTCTGGTTCCACCGGCCAACCAAAAGGAATTGTGGTAAAGCAAAGCGGTGTTACCAATTTTGTGCTGGCCTATAAATGTGTTTTCGAAAAAGGCTTTAATACCACCGATCGTGTATTGGCGCTTTCAAATATTTCCTTTGATGCCAGTATAGCAGAAATATTTGTGGCACTGACCAGTGGGTCTACACTTGTGGTACTGGATAAAGCAAGACTATTTGATGCTGCCCGCCTGGCTGCCTTCCTGGTCAACGAAAACATCACCTACGCCTACATACCACCGGTGTTGCTGAAGGATCTTTATACCCATCTGCAGGAACAGACCACACCTATTCCCCTGAGGAAGATGTTTGTAGGAGTGGAACCTATCAAAGATACCCTGCTGTATGACTACAATACCTTAATACCGGAGCTGGACATCATTAACGCTTACGGCCCTACGGAAACAACCGTTATTTCCAGCGTGCTGCGTTATAAAGCAGTTCCTCCGACAGGTGAAAATGTTTCTATCGGGCAACCTATCCCCAACTACCGCATCTACATCCTCAATGATGAGCTGGAGTTGTTGCCGGTAGGCGTACCCGGTGAAATATGTGTGGCTGGCCCCGGCGTAACACAGGGCTATCTGAACAATGAAGAACTGACCGCCGCCAAATTCGTAGCTGATCCTTATCGCAAAGGGCAACAAATGTACCGTTCCGGTGACCTGGCCAAATGGACGCCGGAAGGTGATATCGTGTTTATTGGCAGAAAAGATAACCAGGTCAAGATCCGCGGCTACAGGATAGAGCTGGAAGAAATAGCAGCGGCCTTACAAAGCCACCCTGCAATAAAGGAAGCAGTGGTAAGTGCCTTCGAAGACGAGATGGAAGTCAAATATCTATGCGCCCATATCGTGCCCTCCGCCGATATCGCGATTACTGATATCGTCACTTATTTATCGCTCCGGCTGCCGGCGTATATGATCCCGTCCAGGTTTATGATGCTGGACAAAATGCCCGTTACCAGCAATGGAAAAACAGACCGGCGCAAATTGCCGCGGCCTGAAAATGAGCAACGGGTACTGGGAAAAGAAGATGAGCCAGCTACCGCACTGGAAGAAAAACTGGTAGCTATCTGGAAAGAAATTTTAAATACCACACAAATAGGTGTCAACGATAACTTCTTCGCCTTAGGCGGCCATTCCTTAAAGGCTGCTAAGCTGATTACAGTTATCCTACAGGATCTTCAGGTAGAAGTGCCACTGCGGCAGGTGTTCTCCAGCGGCACTATCAAACAGCTGGCTACCTATATACAACAGGCCAGCAAAGCAGTACAGTTTGACATTCCTGTTGCGCCACCATCCGCTGCCTATCCTGCCTCTTTTGCACAACAGGGCATCTACCTGAGCTACCTGCTGAATAAAGCGGCCACCAACTACAACATGCCCACCGTATTCCGCGTGGAAGGACAGATAGATATTGCAAAACTGGAAACCGCACTTAAAACGGTCATCAAACGACAAGCCGTACTAAGAACCGGCTTTAGTTTTTCAGAAGAACACATCATGCAGCATGTCGCTGAAAACGTTTCTTTTGAAATTCCTGTTAAACAGGATAAGGACCCTGACATACACCAGTATGTGACCAATTTTGTACAACCTTTTGATCTGAGCAAACCACCGTTGCTGCGGGCATTGTTTATAGAAAAGGAGGTGGAATCCGGTCTCCTGCTGATGGACATGCACCATATTATTTCCGATGGTATATCCATGAATATTTTCATGCAGGAGCTGATGGCGGCTTATCATTCAGACGCATTGCCTCCGCTGAAAATTCAATATAAAGACTACGCTGCCTGGCTGGCCACTTACAGTAAAACCAAGGCCTTTGACGATAACAAACAATACTGGCTGGAAACATTTACCAACCGGCAGATCGCACTGGACCTGCCACTGGATTATCCGCGCTCCAATGATAAAAACCTCGAAGGTGGTCTTCATTTCGCCCCTATCGACCAGGAAACAGCTTCCAGGCTGAAGCAGATAGTCAATACAGAAGGAAGTACCATTTTCCTGCTTACAATGGCCGCGTATCACCTGTTACTGGCTACATATACCGGCCAAAAGAACATCATTGTAGGTACTGCGGTAGCAGGCCGTGTGCATCGCGACCTCGACCCGATGATCGGCATGTTTGTAAATACCCTGCCCATCAGATGCGCGGTGGATATGCAACAGCCATTTACACAACTAATGGAACAGCTGAGAGATACGTTCTTCTCCGCCCTGGATCATCAGCTGTACCCGATGGAAGAGCTGGTGGAAGAACTGCAGCTGGTGAGAGATGTAAACAAAAATCCGCTGTTCGATACCATGTTCGGCTATCACAGCATAGAAATGCAGTCCTGGGCCAACGGCAACCTGTCTTTAACTCCGCTGGCAATGGACATGAAAGAGGCCAGCGTAAAGTTCGATCTGTCAGCATCTATCCTGGAAGCCAATGGAGAAATGCAGGTGCTTTTCAACTACTCAAAAAGCCTGTTTAAAACGTCTACCATCGAAAAAATGGCAGCACATTACCTGACCATCCTGAAAACAGTAGCCTCCACTCCCGCTGTACGACTGGATGCTATTAATCTCGACAGGGAAGGTGACCACGAAAATTCGTTTTCTTACGAAAACAAACAACAGCTGTTCCAATACCTGGGTATAGATGAAAACACTTACGAAGCAGCCTATCCGCTTAACACCACCCAACGGGATATTTATTTCACCTGCATAATAAACCCGGAAGGATTTACCCTCCGACCACTGGCGTATTTTGAGATTGAAGAAGAGATAACAGTACCACTTTGGGAAGAAGCCATCAAAGCGGTCACCCGGCAGGAAGACAGTCTCCGCTCCACCGTCATCACAAAAGATGCGGAAGTTTTCCAGGGCGTGAGAAAAGAGATGATTCCCCCCTTCCGCTATGCTGATATCAGTGGAGAAGTAAAAGACGCCGAAGATATTTATCCGTTGATAAAAAAATATTGCGATGAAAACCAGGACATCCACCAACCACATTTTAAACACTACCTCTTCAGGATCAGTCATGATCATTATGTGACAGCCGTAAGTGCACATCATATTTTCACCGATGGTACCTCCTTCAAATTGTTGATTGAAAAAATTGACAAAGCTTATCATTTACTGAAGGAAGGAAAAGTCAGTGAAGAAACGCACATACCATATGGACACGATGTTTTTGATCACCTGGCCCGGTTTGATACGCCGGCCATCGAAAATTTCTGGCGCCGGCAATTATCGGAGGTACAGCCATTATCCTATTCCGGCACATTGCCCGGAAGAAATGCCATCATTGCGGATGTACTCACCATCGCCGGCGAAGAGGCTTCCCATGTAATCAGCTATTGCAAAAAACATGGTATAAAACCACATATATTCTTTAAGGCCATCTTCACGCTGCTGGCAAAATACTACTGCACTGCCGATCATGATTTCTGTATCAGAGAAAATATAGCCGGACGTAGCAGGCAGCAAATGAATACGCTGGGAGTGTATTCGCACGTTTTCCCATTGCTCATAACACAGCAGTCCTTTAACGAAACAACTTCCTTCGATGAATTCTGTGCCTACCTGCAACAACAGAAAAGAGATGCGAATCCTTACCGCCACATTTCCCTGGCACTGCAAAACCATATCATCGGAGATGAGCCATTATCCTTCTTCTACAACTATCAGCACTTTGTAAACGCTGATACCAAAACCAGGATGGGTACCTTGAAAAGGGTATACAACATTCTTGATAACCACGTGGAACTGAGGGTACTGGAGCAGGAAACCTCCTTTGAATTAAAGATCGATTATGACGAAAAAATATTTAACGGAGAAAATTATCTGAGCCGGGCACATCATATACTCCAACAGGTACTGACGCAAAATAAACCACTGCGGGAACTACAGTATGTAACAGAATCCGAGTTGGAACAGCTCAGCACTTTTGGATATAACCCCGGCGATAAAGCAGAAAAAAATATCCTCGAACTGTTTGAAGTACATGCAAAGGCGAAGCCGGAGCATATCGCGATCGTTTTCAAAGATAAAAATATCACCTATGCGGAACTGGATCGTTTATCCAACAACGTAGCCGCCCATTTGCAGACATTAGGCGCTCAAACGGAAGATATCATCGGTATTATGGTAGAACGTTCAGAGTGGATGGTGGTGAGTATGCTGGGGGTATTAAAATCAGGAGCTGCCTATCTTCCTGTGGATCCGGAATATCCACTGGACAGAATTGAATACCTGTTGAGCGATAGTAACGCTAAAATGATGCTGACCGATGCTGCCGGAAAAAGCACTTACCCATCAGGGATATTGATCGAAGAAATCGCGCAACAATCTGCCATACCTGTAAAAAAAGCCATCAGCCCCACACAGCTGGCCTATGTGATCTACACTTCCGGTACTACCGGCAGGCCGAAGGGAGTAATGGTGGAACATAAGGCGTTAAGCAATATTGCGGAAGCCTGGCGCGTAGCCTATGAGCTGGATACGTTTGAAGTTCGTATGCTGCAAATGGCCAGTTTCTCTTTTGATGTATTTACCGGCGATGTGGTGCGCACCATCACCAATGGTGACCGCATGATTATCTGCCCTTCTGAAACACGCCTGGACCCTAAATCGCTGTATGACCTGCTATCATCACATCAGATCAACTTCTTCGAGTCTACTCCGGCCCTGATAGCACCGCTGATGGATTACGCGCATGAGCATAAAAAGGATATCAGCTTCTTAAGACTGTTAATACTTGGTTCAGATACCTGCCTGCTCACCTACTTCAGAAAGCTGATGGAGAGATATGCTCCCGGCATCAGGGTGCTCAACAGCTACGGCGTTACAGAAACATGTGTTGATTCCGGCTTCTACGAAACTTCGCTGGAATTACTGCCTGCTACCGGTAACACCCCCATTGGTAAACCGCTGTTAAACTATACCTATCATGTTTGTAATACTTCGCATCAGTTAGTACCCGCGGGATTACCAGGCGAACTATGGATAGGAGGACACAGCGTAGCAAGAGGCTACCTGAACAGACCAGACATCACCGCCGAAAAATTTATTACCAACCCACACACCGGTGAACGGGTATACAAAACAGGCGATATCGTACGCTGGCTCCCCGATGGTAATATTGAATTTTTAGGAAGAAAAGATGACCAGGTAAAAGTACGGGGATACAGAATAGAATTACAGGAAATTGAAAGCATCCTTTTGCGCGAGCCACAGGTAAAAGAAGTGGTGGTCACCGTATTCGGTCAGGAAAATGAAAAAGAACTGGTATGCTGGTATGCCAGCCAATCCGGAGAAGAACTAAGCGGTTTGAAAGATGCTTTAAAACAGCAACTCCCTGACTATATGGTGCCGGCTCATTTTATTTTACTGGAACATCTTCCGGTAACGCCTAACGGCAAAATTGATAAAAAAGCCCTGCAGGATCCGCTGAAATATATAGATAGTCGCCGTATCATTACAGAAGCCCCGGCCACCGAAACGGAAAGCACCTTGCTGGGTATCTGGCAGGATATTTTAAAGAGAACCAACATTGGCGTACTTGATCATTTCTTCGAGTTGGGTGGTCAGTCCCTGAGAGCGATGGTACTGGTTTCGCGGATACAGAAAACCTTTGCGGTAGATATCTCTTTAAAAGATATTTTCCTATATCCTACTATCCGCTCGCTGGCCAACCAGGTAAACAATTCCTTATCCAGCCGTTTTGTATCTATTCCCAGGATTAGCCCGCAAGCGCACTACCCGCTCTCTTCCGCCCAAAAAAGGGTGTTTGTAATTAACCACTTCAAAGGAGCGGAAATCAGTCATAATATGTGGAACGGTTGCTGGATAGAAGGTGACCTCGATGTACCAGGACTGGAAAAGGCTTTTCAGTCATTAATCAACAGGCATGAAACCTTACGCACCTCCTTCTCCATGGTAAACGGAGAACCAGTGCAGATTATACACGACAAAATTGATTTTCATTTAAAACATACCCAGGGTAAAGAAGAAGATGCTCCTGCCGAGGTAGCCACCTTCATCCGGAAATTTGAACTGAGCGAAGCACCGCTCCTCCGGGCAGCCATATACGAAGTGAACCCGGAAAAATACCTGTTGCTGTTCGACATGCACCATATCATTGGTGATGAGGTGTCGATGGGAACATTTCTCCGGGAACTATGGGAAACATATGATGGCGCCACGTTACCGGAACCTGCTGTGCAATACAAAGACTACGTAGCCTGGCAGCAATCCCCGTCTGTTACGGGTGTTATTTCGCGACAAAAGCAATACTGGATCCAGCAATTTGAAGGTGAACTGCCGGTGATGGAATTGCCTTTCGATTTTCCAAGGCCATTGTCCCAAACATTTGAAGGCAGTGATTATTCCTTTAAAGTCGATGAGGCCACAGCCGCCCGGGCACTTCAGTTTGCCAGCGAAAAAGGCGTTACCCTCAATATGTTGCTGCTGGCGGTATATAATATTCTCCTGTCAAAATATACTTCACTGGAAGATATTATCGTAGGCACACCGGTGGCTGGACGCACACATGCGGACCTGGAGCCGGTAATTGGCATGTTTGTGAACACACTCGCCATCCGGAGTTATCCTGCAGCAGAGAAAATGTTTGAACAGTTTTTGGAAGAAATAAAAATGACGGCGCTTTCTGCCTACGAAAACCAGGACTATCCGTTTGAAGAATTGGTGGAAGCACTGCAACTCAAAAGGGATCCAAGCCGCACACCGCTATTTGATACGCTGTTCCAGTTTATCAGCAAACAAAACAGCGAAGAAAACTATACGCTGAAATTTGCACCCTTCCCCTTAAATATCAGTGTGGCTAAGTTTGACCTTACCTTCCTGGCTGTGCAGAACGGGGAAGATATTGACTTCGTGCTGAACTATAATAAAGGGTTGTTTGAAGCAGCTTCTATTCAAAGACTGGCCAAACATTTCTATAATATCCTTGTACAGATTATAGATCAGCCAGCCATTCCATTGCAGCAGATTTCTTTGTTAGATGAAGAAGAAATCCAGGTGCTCAAAGCATTTGGAGGCAGCCCAGAGAAAAATGTGCCAGCTGTCACCATACCGGATGTATGGTACGAACAGGCTTTACAACAAAAAACACAAACAGCGGTCACCAGTAGCAATGGCAGCTTAACTTTTGAAGAGCTGGACCAGCAATCCACCGCACTCGCCATTTATTTACAGGAAGTTTACAACGTACAGCCGGGAGATAAAATAGCTTTAATGCTCCAAAGAACCCTGGATATGCCCGTCACGTTGCTCGCCATTCTGAAAACCGGCGCCGCGTATGTGCCGGTGGATCCACATTTCCCGGCACAACGCATCGAATACATACTTGGCAACAGCGGATGCAATATGATCGTTGCAGATAAAGATTTTAATTTCTCATTGCCGGTATTTAATATTTATGCCGAACGGCAGCCAACCGGACAACAGGAACTGAAAGAGATATCCATTACTCCTGCTGACCTGGCCTACATCATCTATACTTCCGGTTCTACAGGTGTTCCCAAAGGAGCTATGCTGGAACATGGAAATGTAACAGGTTTCACAAGAAACTTCGGACCTGTTTATGGCATCTTACCTGGCGATAAAATTCTGGCTATCAGCAATATCACTTTTGATCTTTCTGTGCTGGAAATACTATGCAGCCTGCTTTCCGGGGTATGTGTGGTGCTCGCCAACGATGAGGAAATAAATGATTTCCCCAAAATCGAAGCAATGATCCGGGAACACCAGGTAAACGTATTACAAATGACGCCTTCCCGCTTTTCCTTATTCCTGCAAACAGTAGGTCTGGGGATCATAGGCGGCATCAAAACGGTGATTACCGGAGGTGAACCAGTGCATGTGGAATTGCTCAATGCACTGAGGCGGCATAAGAACACCCGTATTTTTACCAGTTGCGGTCCCACGGAAACATGTATCTACAGCACTACTGATGAAGTAAAAGATAATAAGATCACCATTGGAAAACCACTATTGAATGAACAGATCCTCATCATAGGCAACCATGGACAAATGCAACCGATCAATGTGGTAGGAGAAATATATGTGGCAGGATCAGGCGTTGGAAGAGGCTATTGCAACCAGGAGGCGCTCACCAATGAAAAATACTTCCGTGATGAAAAACTATCTTCCGAAAGAATTTATAAATCCGGAGATATAGGAAGATGGCTGGCAGATGGTCGTATCGAATGTCTCGGACGGAAAGATACCCAGATAAAACTACGGGGCTACCGCATTGAACTGGGTGAAATTGAAAATGCACTCAGCAAAATGGAAGGCATTGGCATGACAGCCGCCATTGTCACCAATATCAAAGGAGAAAAACAAATCGCTGCATTTTATGAATCTGACAGGGAATATGGCTACTCTACTATCCGTACCTTCCTGGCAGATCGTCTGCCCAGCTATATGTTGCCGCTTTTCTGCATTTACGTGCCGAAGATGCCGCTGACCACCAATGGTAAAATAGATAAAAAAGCATTGGAACAACTGGCACAACAACAGGAAGCCACAGACAAACCTTTCGAAGAACCAATAGGKCCCCTTCAAAAAACGTTGGCCGCCATCTGGAGCGAGGTCCTCCGCATCGATCGCATTGGCACCACCGATAACTTCTTTGAAATAGGTGGTAACTCCATCCGGTTAATCCAGGTATTGAACAGGATTAAAAAAGAACTGGAGATCAACATTCCATTAACCACCGCATTTACCTACCCTACCATTAAGGCGCTGGCAGATAAAATAAAAATGCTCAGTGAATTCGGCAGCGTATCCGCGGAAGAATTTTACTCCGTGGTAAATGCAGGAAAACCACAAACGATCTTTTGCTTCCCTCCTGCTATCGGCTACTCTTTCATCTACACAGCGCTCGCAGAGTATTTTCCAAATCACACCATCTGTTGTTTTCATTTCCATGAACATGAAGACAGATTAGAGCAATACATGGCCGTGATGAATGAAATGCAGCCAGATCTGCCATTGATACTGATGGGCTATTCTGCCGGCGGAAACTTTGCTTTCGAATTAGCAAAAGAACTGGAAGCAAAAGGAAGAGAAGTAGCGGATGTTATTCTTATAGATAGCTTCAAACGCTGGGCGCCGAAGGAAAAAACACCGGAAGAAATAGAAGCCACCGTGCAGGCTTATTATGACATTGTAGACTGGTCCATATTTTCAGTAGACCCGGATTACCTGGAAACGCTGAAGAAAAATACCATGAGCAAAATTGCCGGCTATTGTAAATATATGAATGGCAAAACAGATCCTGGTACCGTCAATGCCCGGATACATATTGTAAAATCCAAACAGGAATGGAGTACTCCCGAAACAAACCGTGACTGGGAAGAAAGCTCCACCAGTGGTTTTTATATTCACCAGGGGGAAGGCTTACATCCTGAAATGTTTAACCCGGAGTATTTGTCGCACAATGCCGGGCTCATTTACAACATCACCCAACAGGTAAGCAGCCAACATTTAGTGCAGCAGCCTTCATTTAGTTAATATTTATGTGGCGGGGGTTAGGCCCCCGCCATTACTATTCCCCCCTCCACAAACAATCCTGCTTTCTTGTATTTCCATTGCTGATAAAAAATATTATTTTTACGATCAACTATCACACGGCAAAAGTCAATCAAATCAGCACTATCATTATGGAAAACAACGTTAAAAAAGTATGGTTCATCACAGGCGCATCTGGCGGCTTTGGAAAATCATTTGCAGAATACGCCATTCAACAGGGCTACCAGGTAGTAGTTACCGCACGGCGTCTCGATAAACTGGAAAGCATCAAAATGCTGGCTCCGGATCAGGTAGAAGCAATCAGGATGGATGTTAACAACAACGATGAAATAGCGGCCGCCGTAAAAGCGGTTATCGCTCGCTTTGGTCGTGTGGATGTACTCATCAACAACGCCGGCTATAGCATTGTAGGCGCCGTAGAAGAAACACCGGAAGCAGAGTTGCGTGCACTGATGGACACCAACTTTTTTGGCGCGGTAAGTGTAACCAACGCCCTGCTGCCCCTGTTCAGACAGCAGCAATCAGGTGCTATCGTTAACATCAGCAGTATGGGCGGACAACTATCCTTTCCCGGATTTGCGGCTTATTCTGCCTCTAAATTTGCACTGGAAGGCCTCTCAGAAGCTTTAGCTGGCGAGATGGCTCCCCTGGGAATTAAAGTAATGATTGTAGAGCCGGGTCAATTCAAAACAGAACTGGCTGGTGCAGCCATGAAACACATGCCGGAAATAGCGGCCTACGAAAGTACTGTTGGGCCTACAAGAAATTTCGCCAAAACGATGCATGGCACACAGGAAGGAGATCCAGCAAAAGCAGCAGCGGCTATCGACAAAGCCTTGTCTGCTCCCAACACACCGCTGAGATTACAATTAGGTGAAGATGCCGTTGTTGCCATTAAACAACACAGCGAAAACCTTTTAAAAGATCTGGCCGAGTGGGAACAGCTGGCAGCGGATACGAAATTAAATGCTTAAATAAAGCGCGTATGTACAATAGTACAAAAAGAGAAAAAGCGACATATCGCTTTTTCTCTTTTCTTATTAATAGATATCAGAATTTATCCCAGAAAAGCCTGGTTGTTAATTTATCTCCACCAATACTGGCAGATGCTGCGGCATAGTTACCGGCATTCAAATTTTTCTCCGCAATCGGGTAGATATAACGCCTGGGAATATCATTGTAGGTAAGGTCTACAGGAACATTGAAAACAGGATAATCATATCTCCGCCACGCCAGCCAACCTTCTACTCCGCGGTTATAAAATGCCAGGTATTGCTGTGTTCCTATCTTCTTTTTATAATCACCAGGCGCCTTATCATAAGCAACATTCGCCTGGTTGATATAAGAGTTATATTCTGCATCCGTACATCCCCAATAAGCAAGAGAGGCCTTCACCCCATTATTATAATGCGTGATGGCTGTGCCGGGCACATTAAATCCTCTTTCTTTTGCTTCCGCCAGTAAAAACTCTGTTTCACTGTTATCAAATAAAAGTGCTTCAAAATCAGCGGCGGTAGTAGCCGGGTTAAAATGCGAGTAGGCGCCATAGGTATTAGCGGAACCATATACTCCACCAAGGTAGCCGGCATCTTTCAGGGTAAAAAATGCTTTTCTTCTCGGATCCTGCAAATTATTCATAATGTCAACAATCGTATTGGCTGGTACCCAATCCGTACGTCCGCCCTGAATAACATCTGCCCATACAGGATTATTATTCGGAGGGGCGATCATGTATTTTAACCGGGCGTTATCTGCGGCAGCTAATATTAATCCGCCTTTGTCTGCAGCAGCAGATTCTATTATTGTTTTGGCTTTTGTCTGGTCAACATCTGCCAGCTGCAATCCAAGCCTTAATTTAAGACTGTTGCCAAATTTAATCCAGGCAGATACGGATCCGTTATAAATAATATCATTATTATTATCAAAGCCTGCTCCTTTGGCATCCAGCCCGCTGATGTCCGCATCCAGTCTTTTCAGTAAATCAGCAAAAATAACTTCCTGTTTGTCGTAAGAAGGTAACATGTTGCTGTTCTTCAATGCCTGTGTATACGGGATGTCACCAAAAGTGCTCACCAGTATAGAATAAGTATATACCTGTAACATATCGATGATCAGCAGCTGATTGCTGACTTGTACCTTATCCGGATTTATTTCTCCCGGAATCAGCATTTTAGCTTCTTCCAGGTCTTTCAACACATCGCGGTACATGGGATCCCAGAAGGTATCCGGCACCTTTCTTTCCTGCAGCCGGTACTGGCTCTCCGTTGGATAGGTCGTTTGTGCCCAGTACTGCGCCATCAAACGAAATACATTGTTGAATACACTACTATTGGTCATCGCATCTACAAGACTCTTTTGCGCAGCAGTAACCAACGTGGCGCCCGGCACTATAGCTGCGCCTTTGGTGGGTGTGTTGAGATCTGTTTTGGTACAGGACAACAGCACTATTGTACATAACCCAAAAAATATGGTTGCTTTCTTCATGTTGCTAATTTTTAGAATCTAAACTTCAGGTTAAAACCAAATGTCCGGGAAGTAGGATAGCTGCCACCCATAAAGCCCTGCAGATTGCCTGCTCCTAAATTATCTTCAGGATCGGCATAAGGAATATTTTTATGAATAATCCACAGATTGCGGGCGATGAGCGCCACATCAATTCCTTTAAACAGGTGTGTTTTTGATACCAATGTTTCCGGTAAAGAATAATTAATGGCTACTTCTCTCAGTTTAATATAACTGGCATCATATATAAATTCTGAGTGCGGGCTTGAATTGTTACCCAATCCTCTCTGCCCTGTGTAAGGCACTCTTTTCGTATTAGGCTTACTTTTACCATTGGCATCTACTGTAACCCCCTGGTAGATAACACCACCATCAGGTCCTGTATCACGTACAGATTTACCCAATTCATTCAGCCCCGTTGTATTGGGATATAAGCCGGCACCGGTGCCATAAAACATATCCAGCGAGAATAACTGGCCGCCCTGGCGCATGTCCACGAGGAAGCTCAGACTGAGATCTTTATATTTAAAGCTATTGGTAATACCACCAATCCAGTCTGGATTAGGATTACCAATAACGCCATTACCACCTGTTTTATAATAGCCGTTATCTCCTACTACGCGTTGTCCGCTTGCAGGATCAATAACAAAGTCAGTTCCCCTGATAACACCATATGGCTCGTTTAAAGAGGCGTTGAGGGAAATGCCGCTCTGGTAGGTACCGCCGCCCAGCAATACATTGTCTATTCCTGCTGGCAGCGAAAGCACTTTATTCCGGTTACGTGCCCAGTTGAGGTTTACCGTCCAGGAAAAATCGCGGGTTTTGATTGGAGTCGCGTTTACGGTAACCTCTATACCTTTATTTTCCACGTTACCGGCATTCACTACTTTACTGGTATAACCTGCAGCAGTTGATACCGGTGTGGCAAGGATCTGGTTTACGGTATTGGTTTTATAATAGGTGATGTCGAAGCCGAGGCGATTGCGGAAAAAAGACAGTTCAAGCCCGGCTTCTGCACTCTTTGTGCGCTCCGGTTGCAGATCAGGATTATTAAGCCTGCCGGCAACAGAGAACAGCAGCGCGTTACCAAAAGGAGCAGGCTTATCATAGGTGGTAAGCACGTTTAAAGGCGGAGCATCGCTGCCTACCTCCGCATAATTCAGTCTTATTTTACCCAGACTAAGCCAGGGTACATTTTTAAGTAGTTGTGAAAATACAAAGCCACCAGATACAGAAGGATAGTAGTAAGTATTATTACTCGCCGGTAAAGTGGAAGAACGGTCCCTGCGTACAGTGGCATCCAGGAACAACATTTCTTTAAATCCAAGGTTAACACCCGCAAAAATACCATCTACCTGTGCTTCACTTAAAACCTCCGTGGGAGCCTGTATCGGGTTTTTGGAATTGTCGAGCGTATACAAATCCGGCGCAGACAGTCCCCCGTTAGTCACCGCATAAATAGAGCTTATCTTGGTTCTGCGGATATTGCTACCCAACAATCCTTTAACATTGAGATCCTTGGTAATATTCTTATTTGCGCTTAACAGGAGGTCGTAGTTATACTCACTAAACATGCGATTGAAGCGGCTATAGGAAGAAACGCCCTTGCTGCCAACGGCTACTCTTTCGTCCTGCATTTCGCTGTAGGAATCCAGTGAAATACGTCCCAAAACATCCAGCCAACTGGTAACTTTATAATTTAATGCGGCATTTCCGAAATAGCGGTAACGTTCATCCGTTTCAAAATTTTTATACCTGGTCCAATAGGGATTGTTCTCGTATAAGGGACTGGGATCGGTAATGCTTTTCCTGTTCCAGGTAGTATTTTTACCGGTATTGAAATAAGCTGCTTTCAGATCCATCATATCTACATTCAATGCATAAAACTGGCGGAAGCTGCGCATGATGTTATTGGGATCATAGCCGGTACCATACCTTCCTTTCCCATTGGTAAAAGTGTAATTGATACTGCCGGAAGCGGTCAGCCGGTCAGAAATTTTATATGAGGCACCAAAGTTCACCATATCCTTACCCAGTTTACTGTTGGGTAGTATACCCTTTTCTGATGTTTTGGTATATCCCAGTTTGAAATACCCATTATCTCCTCCTCCATCTATTAAGATGCTATTGTTAGTGGTAAGTGGGTGTTCATAAAAGCTATTAGGGTCATGTTCCGGGGCCACAAAGGGCTGCGGTTTGCCATAAGTAGGAGAACCCTTGTAAAAAGACCGCCAGTCATATACCATTAAAGATGCATTATAAGGGGCGCCATAAGAAGCATCTTCTGTCATCGGTGATATCAGGTCTTTTATACCATCTCCATTTACATCTTCATAAAAAAAATATCCATCCGGAGAACCATAAACAACACTCTGAGGATCATAATACCCTTCCCCGAACTGTTTCTGATAAACGGGTAAGGTGCTTTTGTCTACAGCACCAAAGGTGACGCCTGTATTTATAGTAATCCCCAAACCTTTCCGTCCTTTTTTGGTGGTGATCATAATAACGCCATTGGCTGCACGTGAACCATACAGCGCTGTTGCAGCGGCGCCTTTAAGCACGTTTACTGACTCCACATCGTCCTGGTTAATATCGGCGGCAGCATTGCCATAATCGTATCCGCCACGACCCAGTACCTGCGAACCTGAATTCTTATTTGAATTATCTACCGGCACCCCGTCAATTACAAACAACGCCTGGTTGTTAAAGGAAATAGATTTGCTACCTCTCAGCACAATGTTGGAAGAGCCTCCCATGGTGTTATTCTGACTCACCTGGAGTCCTGCAACTTTTCCGGAGAGGGAGTTGACAATATTGCTGGTTCTTGCCCTGTTCAGTTCTTCTCCACTCACTACCTGGGCAGAATAAGCCAGTTCATTTTTCTTCCTTTTCACATTCATGGCAGTTACTACAAGCTCTCCCAGATTTTTGGAGTCGGCAAGTAGCGTAATGGCTATGTTGAGCATACTGCCTACCACTATTTCACGTGGCTGGTAGCCAATACTATGCACTTGCAATACGGCATCATTACCCGGCACAATGATGGAAAACCTGCCATCGTTGTCTGCCAGTACACCAGCAGCATTATTTTTTATCCTGATAGTGGCGAAGGAAACCGGGGCCCCGTCTTCTCCTGTAACTTTTCCCGAGACCTGGTGCTGCTGCGCATACACCAGGGTGGTACTCATTAGAAGTATTGCAATACAATACATAACCTTTTTCATACGTGTCGTATTTTTGTTTTGGTTTTTAAAAAGGTCGCCTCACTGTTGAGACGATCGCTTATACATTTTAAGTCCGTGGTATTACTAATATCAAACTATCTGCACGGGAGCGTATTCCCATCCCTGGATAGCGCCAATAACATCTCATCCGGATAACTATCCTGACAGATGAGTTACCAGTAAAAATGAGGCGCTGTATGTACTTTTTGAATTTGTAGCCAATGCCCGCCGGGATAACCGTTTTTCGTATCCTATTCGCGCGCACACGTTACCCCTACCTGAGTGTTGGCAGGTACTGTAATGGTTGTTTAAATGGCGCGGAGCCACGTTTCACAAATACGTTTGCTGTCGAATCGTTAAATGGATCATCTCCTTCCGGATTTTCTGAGGTCTGGCCTATAACGGTACAATGTTATTTTGTTATAGAACACAATAACCCTGTTATCTTTCCGGATAAACCTGTCATAAAATGATTTTAAATAGTGTCATAGAATACCCGTTGACTGTAAGGTAGCAGTCATCAGAAATGGAAATCGCATAAACAGGTAAGTCTATTTTTCTTGTTGCCTGCAGGATAGAGAAAAAGGTGGCTTACTTTGGCTGAAATGGTTTGATATAGCACGGATGACTTCATAACGAAGGTTACATTTCTTCTCATCTGCACAATAGCTACGTGCTAATTTGTTGTATACCAAATATACCGTGAATACTTCAACAGTTATACGTCAAAATTGATTACTAGTTTGCAGATATTAACTTTAGGAAGATAACATCCATTTATGCAGATATCTTTTGTTGGATATAGATTTGAGCATCCGCTTAAATCTGAGCAATAAACCAGATAGGGATAGGCTATTGTTTTTCGTCTATATAATTTGGGGGCGTATAGGTTACCCTGGCGAAGTTTTTTGTGAGAAGTTCTGTTTTCACAATTTCGCCACCTTTAAATTTTAATTTCTTATCTCTCCAAATTTCGTTTTTCCGGTAAAACTGTCCGTCAATCTTTAAAAACTGGTGGTCTTTCTCTGTAACATGATAAGCATAATCCAGTTCAGTATCCATGCGAAGCTCACCCTCCAGGCATTTGTCACTAAACCAAAGATTGATCTGGAAAGTGTAGTCGGTATTGTTCGTAAACTGATAATCGCGGTAATTATAAAATACGGTCGCTCCGCTTCCGAAGGGCAGCACTCTCCCATCGTCTGGAAATGGATCAAATGAATGATGATACCGTTCGGTAACCGTTAATGGGCTATGAATCACCAGCCAGTGAATTAAATTTGAAATCTGGCAAATACCACCGCCGATTCCAGCCCTTGCTTCTCCAAATGACAGCTCCATTCCCGGTAAGTAGCCTTTTCTTTTGGTGGGCCGGCCAACAAGTTTGCAAAATGAAAAGGTTTGGCCTGGCCTGATGATGATGCCATCAATTTTCCTGGTGGCAATATTTAAATTAGTGACCTTGTTTATTTGTAATTGCCGGTCACTATCACCAAGCTTTTTCAATAAAACAGATTGATGTTTTTTTACTCTATATGGTAATTTCTCCCTGCTAAACTCCCCCACATACGCTTTATTGTCAAAATACCAGTCTGCATAACGTCTTACCCTTCTGGCCCAAACCGCTAAAAAATATAAGATGGGATGTCTTTGGCTAAGGAGTTTTCTTTCTTTCATAAGGGTGCTGAATTGCTTTAAAAGTTCATCTTCAATAATCGCTCATATTACGGGGCTTCAAACAGGGTCTCCATTTTTACAACCATGGTACTGTCACCCGGCCTGCAATATACGATTGTGTTGCAAAACTATCCTTCCTGAAAATGAGTACCACCTCTTTTCCAGCGTCCATAAAGAAGGTAATATACGGGCTGAATGGCCCATCTTTGTCCAAATCGATGATAAAAAGCAGTACTATTGTACTATAAAATCCATGAGCTAATTGTATGATCAGAAGGAAAAAAGAGCACTGGTTCAGAATGCTTTTTATATGGAACGGTTCCGTATTACCGCGATTACTACCTCGTTTAATACTATTATTTATATTATCATTCGTGATAGTATATCTCCATGGAACTATTTTCTCCTTTAAGGTCCCGCTGAATCCCGCGCCCTTTACCCTGTTTGGATTCGTGCTGGCACTATTTCTTGGCTTTCGTAACAATGCCAGCTATGAGCGTTTTTGGGAAGGACGTAAGCTTTGGGGAGCGTTACTAAATATCACGCGGTCTTTAACCCGGCAAGCTTTAACCCTGGTAAATTCCACATCTGAGGAGGGCGCCACTGTAGAATTTGTACAATTACTCAGTGCATTCAATTATGCGCTGAAACATCACCTGAGAGGAACAGATGCCCTGCCGGATTTAGAAAAGCGCCTTAATGAAAAGCAATTTAAATTAGTAGCCGATACACAGTTCAAATACATCATCATCACGAAACTGTTGGCAGAATGGGTGCAAAAAGCAAGGATGGAAAACAGAATTGACTCCATCCAGCAAGCCCGTTTTGATGAAAATATTGATAAACTGGAAGAGGTAGCGGGCGGCTGTGAAAGAATTATGTCCACCCCCATTCCGTATAGCTATAGCGTACTACTGCACCGCACCATTTATATTTACTGCTTCCTGCTGCCATTTGGATTAGTAGACAGCCTGGGATGGTTTACACCATTTATTGTGTCGTTCATTGCGTACACATTTGTTGCGTTTGAAGCCATTGCGGATGAAATTGAAGAACCCTTTGGTATGGAAACCAATGATCTCGCGCTTGATAATATGTGCGAGATGATTGACCGCACCATATTTGAATTAATCAATATCACTATAGCAGCATCTAAGGACTCTGACCAGCAACAAATCATCCACTAAAGGATTTTATATGAATGTAATGGAATAGCCCTGGCAATCGGTGTTCCGTGTTCTTAAGATCCGGGGGTAAACCCCTTAATCTTTTATTAACCTGATTTAATGGAAGATTTGAGTATCCGGACTTATCTTTAAAACCGTTACATACTACATTCAGGTAATTCATTTCATCAACAGCGCAGTTATGAGACTTTTTATTCCGGTCCTTTCCGTGTTTCTTTTTACGGGCCTCGCACAGCAAGCCTATTCACAGAAGGAGAACCCAAAACTTAACTCCTTACAGGTTATCGGGTCACACAATAGTTATAAAAACGCCATCGAACCGGCTTTGTACAACTTTATAAAGGCCCGGGACTCCGCCAATCAATTGAGTGCACTTCAATATGAACATATCCCCATTACGGAACAGTTAAATCTGGGCCTTAGAAACCTCGAAGTAGATGTATATGCCGACAGCAAAGGCGGCAAATACGCACATCCTAAAGGACTGGAACTGGTTACACCGGATCAGCCCTATGACACCGCGGGCCTGATGAAAGAGCCCGGGTTTAAAGTGATCCACATACCCGATATCGACTTTAGAACCTCCACACCAACTTTTAAGCGATACTTACAGGAATTGAAGGCCTGGTCTGATGCCAACCCCGGTCACATTCCGGTTTTCATTACACTTGAACCAAAAGATGGAGGAACCAATCGTTTCGGTACAACACCGGAAGCCTTTACCCCCGAATTATTTGATGAACTGGATGCCGTTATCAGATCCGTTCTGGGCGACAACAAACTCATTACCCCGGACCTCGTACGCGGCAAATATAAAACACTGGAAGCTGCAGTATTAAACGGTAACTGGCCATCCCTCAAAGATGCCAGGGGGCGGTTTTTCTTCATGCTGGATGATAGCGGTCAAAAAAGGGATCTGTACATAAAAGACCATCCTTCTTTAAAAGGAAGGGTAATATTTGCAAATGCAAAGCCAGGGACACCGGAAGCAGCAGCTATGTTCAGAAACAATCCTGAAGATACTGAAATACCCTCCCTGGTCAGCAAAGGCTACATCATTCGTACACGCGCCGATGCAGATACCAAAGAAGCCCGTGCTAATGACTATAGCCGTTTTAATAAAGCGCAGCAATCCGGCGCACAAATCATTACAACCGACTATTATAAACCAAGCAGGTTCTTTAACTCCCCTTACCAGGTAAAATTTGAGGATGGATCGTACTCAAGGATAAAGTGAGTCAAAGACAGTAAAAATAACCAGCGATGTGTATCAGCATTGCCCTAAAAGCAAAAGCCAGTAGGTTAATATCTACTGGCTTTTGCTTTAGTCATGTTATCTGCCGGGATTGGGTGATGACAGCAAACCTGAAAAAAAATTTGTGTAGTTAAATAACTACGCTTATATTCGTAGCCACATAACTACATAACAAATATAAGACGAGATGCTTTCCAGGCCATCGCAGATCCCACCAGAAGGGCTATCCTGCTATTGGCTGCTTCTCAATCAATGACGGTCGGGGGCTATTGTGTCAAACTGTGACACAGCAAGCCCCATCGTTCCCAGACATCTGCAAAACTTACCGAATGTGAATGGTGTAAACGAGTGCAAAACGGCAGAGAAATTTATGATCACTTTAATGCAAAAAAAATGAAAGACGCACCTGACTTTATCGAGCTATTCCGCAAAATGTGGGATGATATCTTTAACAAATTAGAAAGTGTAATGAAAAATTATAAATCAAAAAAATAAAAGCGATGGAACAAAAAACAAAAATCCATGCCGAAGAAGGCAAGCAGGATTTAATTATTACAAGGGAATTTGATCTGCCATTGGAGTTGCTTTTCAAAGCACATGCCGAGCCTGAAATTATTGAGCACTGGATGTCGCACAAAAACGGCGCAACGAAAGTGATAAAACAGGAAAATAAAAAATTCGGTATATGGCAACTTGAAACAATTGACCTTAAAGGAAACAAAATCTATGGCGCCAGTGGCGTAACACTTGATTTTATCCCAAACCAAAAAATTACACGGACCTTTGAAATGGAAAATGCCCCTTTTCCTGTTCAATTGGAATTTATCGAATTTGAAAAACTTACAGACAGCACCAGTAAACTTACAATGCAAATGGTATTTAAATCTGTTGACATCAGGAATCAACTACTTAAAATGCCTTTTGCCCAGGGAATAAATATGGCACACGACCGCATACAAGAGCTGCTCCAGGAAAAATAGCAGACAGAAAAGGATAAACACTTTTCTACTTTGTATATTTATACATAATAGCACCCATTTACGTCATCTACTCCTAATTAAAAAATACTTCGTTATGAAAAAAAATATCATTTGCTGGTTTGAAATTTATGTAAAAGACATTTACAGAGCCAGAGACTTTTATACAAAAGTATTGAATGAAAAAATAAATAACGTGGTGGAAACACCAGGCGGACCAGGCATTCCAAAATTTAAAATTGCCACCTTTGCTACAGGGAAAGACAGCAGCATTGTGAGCGGCTCATTGATAGAAATGGAAGGCACGAAAACCGGAGATGAAAAAGCAGTAAACACGATCGTATATTTTCCTACAGATGATTGCACTGCGAGTGAAAAAAAAGTAATAGAAGCCGGCGGTAAAATTTTAAAATCCAAATTCCCGGTGGATGCACCTGGCTATTGCAGTGTATGTATTGACACCGAAGGCAATCCCATCGGCTTTTTCTCATTGGATAAATAGTGGTTCGCTTTCCTCAGACCAACTGCCCAAAAGGAGCAATGCTGTTATTAATTAAATCACCAACAGCGGTATCTCTGAGCATATGGTGAAACAGAAGGAAGACATGGGTGTGAAAGTAACGTTGGTGTAAATACATCAGGATGGCAATCTATGTTTTATTGTCAGGCTAGTGCCCTGTGGACCAGCTCACCCTTACACTCACCTCGTGGTTAGTACCAAACTGCACCTGTACTACCGCCACATAATTTCCTCCTGTGACAGTAAAATTAATTTGTTTCCACACCGGGCTGTTAACAGGATAGGAATAAGAAACACCAGTGGTAGTAGAAGATTGTACTGCTCCGCCAAATTCCTGTATAACATACGAATTGGGCGAATCCAGATCAAACGTATTCAAACTGGGTGAAGTTCCGCCAGACGGACTCCACATCACGTTGGTTGTTTGGTAATACGTACCGGCGATTTCGTTATTAAATACCGTTACTACCATAGGCCCGGGGGGCCTTGTATGAATATTAAACGACTGCGATCCCGCCGCAAATGAAAATAAAAAGCAAGCTAAAAATCCAGTTACAAAGAATAGTGCTCTTTTCATAAAATTGGGTTTAAAGTAACGTTCTTTTAAATGATTAAAGTGGTAACAAACATAGACTGCCATATGCTGATGTTTTTATCCTAATCGTAAAATAAGCTTTGTTCAGGGCTACAGGGAATATGGATGAATTAACGCTCCGTTAATAAATAGTATTTACGCACACTGGTTCCTCCTGTTTTACAATATTGGGATTTGAATGCCGGCTAGCTGTCAACTTCAAACTATTTCGGTAAATGACAATGATTTTGGGATGACAGCATCCTACAACAATTATTGCTGAAATGAAATATAAAATGTTGATCCATGTCCAGGCTGGCTTTCAAACCAGATATGTCCTCCATGTGCTTCAACGATCTGCCGGCATATATAGAGGCCCAGGCCAAAAGAGGGCTCCCCTGATGTCCCTTTTCGCTTAATAGTACTTTCAAATGGTTCAAATATTCTGGTCGCCATTTCGGGTGGAATACCGATGCCATTGTCACGCACCGATATGGTAATACTGCCTGGTTTATTTTCAGATACTTTGGATGTTTCTTCCACCATGATCTCAATAGTTGCCCCTTCATGGCTGAATTTGATAGCATTTCCCACCAGGTTATCAACGACCCGGGAAAGCTTCCTTTTGTCTGCCAGCATAAAAGTAGCATTGGCTTTCGGAAGAATCAGTGTCTGCTTTTTTTCCGCAGCGCGATAGGCCAATAACTTTGCCGATTCCTCTAGCAGCGCAATTACATCTATCATTTCTTTCTCAAGGGGTTGGTTCCCGATATCGAAATCTGTTTCCAGTAACTCCGTAATTAATTGTAAACATCCCTTACTGGCCTGATCGATCAGGGCCATCCATTCTTTCTCCCAGGTCGACGGTGGGCTATCCAGCATCATATCTGCGAAAGCGCTGACAGCCCCTATCGGATTCCGTAAGTCATGCGCTACCACCCTTATAAGCCGTACATAGTTCTTATTACTGGCCTCAAGTGCTGCTGTGATGGTGGTCAGTTGCTTATATTGTCCTTCTAATCTGGCATGCACACGCTCCTTTCTTCTTTTGTTCTGCCAAAGCAAATAAATGATGATCCCTGCTAGGATACATGCAATGCCCACCAGCCACAATAAACGGGTGGCATAGACTTTCTCTTCCCGTATTATTTCAAGCTGCTGACTCTTCAGTGCATAGCTAATATAATCAATACCCGACTGGTTGTCTGTTTCCCTTTTTTCCCGGTATAAAACCACCAGTGCTGCACTATACTCATAAGCTTTTTGATCATTCTTCCTGGTAGTATAAAACTCATACAGCTTGTTATCCAGATCTAACTCATAACTTCTGTATTTTTTTTCTTTTGTAATATTTAATGCCTGCTCGTAGAAGTTCACGGCTTTAGCAGAATCAGTACCAGCATATAAATCCGCAAGTTCTATCAGCACATCGATACTCATAAAGTATAGTTTTTCACGCAGTCCTCCCGACAGCACATGCTGTAGCAGCTGGATACCATTTGCAGTATCCCTCTTCTCAAGATACCTGTTAGCCTGCAATTGCCCCACTGCCAGCAGTACGCGGATATCATGGTATTTTTGAGCGATCCTGATTGCTTTATCGATGTATTGGTCTACTGAGTCAGCCGCAAACTGTTTCGGATATTGAAGAATGAAATTGTAAATGACGAGCGACATGATGGAGTCATTTCTTAGTGTGGCGCCAAGATCCATGGCTCTCCTGAAATGATTCAACGCCTTCTCACTATTACCATTGGTATTATAAACCATTGCAATATTCATCAGTACCTGCACCAGATTGGAAGAATCGCCGATGGCGTCGTATTGTTTATAGGCATCGCCATAGTAGCGCAGGGCGAGCTCATTGTTCCCTTTTATGTCAAAATATATAGCCAGGTTATTGGTGGCGTCCGCTACCCCTTTGGGATAATCGATTCTGTAAGCTATTTCCCGGGCCCTATTCCCATAGATGAGTGTGGTATCTGCATCCTGCTCATATGATAGCATACTTAATTTATTCAGTACATCCACGTATTGGACACTGTCGGTAATAGTAGGAAGCGCTTTCCTGAGAGAATGAACAAATTCTTCCTGGCTGTGTGCAGTACAGGATAGCATCAACAACAAAACAAGGCAGGCAAATATTTTCAATATCAGATTGTTTCCAACAAATTAGTTTATATAATGAATAACTCAAAAAAACAATGTATAACCTGGGAGGGATGTTTAGTTTTGGACCGACTTGTCAAAACAAATCTTTCCATTTGTACCAAAGCAATGGCGGTAATTGAATGAAAACGGGGAGAATATCTTTTTTCAATATTTTCTAATATGCCCATACACTCCCGTTCGCCATTCTCAAATCCCCACTGCACTAGCTTTGAATATTATACAATACGCCATACACTCCCTTTAGATAATCTTCAATCTATCCCGCAAACACGTTTCCCGGATTATGTATATTTATAGTAATCAAAATAATCTCCCATGGCAACACAAATGTCTGTCCTCCCTTTTACGGGAAAACTCGGCAATCTCATTGGGTACAAGCGCAATGGCAAATACTTCCTGCGCTCCATGCCTGAAAGCGTGCAGCAAACGGCTGCTACCCGCCGCGCATCCCGGCGCTTTGGCATCGCCAGCAGGAAAGGCGCTTTTATCCGTAAGGCTTTCTACCCCCACCTGGACATCCATTGTGACGGCGCCCACATCAATCGGCTCAACAGGCTGCTCATTGCTGCCGGCGATCATCACGAGGCGCTGACTGGCTTCCGCTTCCATCAACATACCGGCGTAGATCGTTTTTTCACAGTGGCACCCCGGCTTCTCCGTAACGGGATATTAAATATTCCCGCACAAACCATCACCGGGTATCAAGGTATTGCTGCCCTGGAAGTAAAAGTGATCGCCACGCGTATTGATTTTACATCACGTCAGGTGGCGGGTAGCGAAACGGTTACGCTCATGATAGACCCCGATACCACTTTCCAGGAAACAAATGTTTCGCTGGAGGTACCTGGGCAGGGTTCACTGGTAGTGGTTTTCCAGGTAAGAGCCATGTACAAAGACGGCCTATCGCACAGCAGGCAATATATGGCCGCTGATATTATTGCGGTGGCAGCCCCACAGGTACCCAAATACGCTCATAAACGTATTTATCCAAAGCGGAAAGTATTGCTTCCCGACCTTACCTATACATA
Organism: Chitinophaga sp. 10T418; assembly: GCF_056394125.1. Taxonomy (NCBI): domain Bacteria; kingdom Pseudomonadati; phylum Bacteroidota; class Chitinophagia; order Chitinophagales; family Chitinophagaceae; genus Chitinophaga; species Chitinophaga sp. 10T418. The sequence continues at coordinate 10,612 of NZ_JBFTHG010000015.1, read as the reverse complement.
CGCATATCCAGCTGTCATTCAACTGGAATAAAGCCATTTTGCCCCGGAGATATTTTGATGAATAATCCCTTTATACCTGCTTCCTTTTAATAGTACATCTCTTTCCGCAGCTACAGTTGGTACTGAAGCAGCCCTCCTATGGCCGTTTCTTCGCCCCATCCATTTGCTGATGCAATTCCATCCCGGTTATACATCCGGAACTCATCCCCGCATCAAGTCCACCTCTCCTGCACTACTTCTATAGGTACTTAGCGGGTCCTAAGCATAGCCTGGACGGAGCCTACATAATGAAAAGATAATGCTGACTATATGATGTGGGCCTTAATGCACTATGTCTTAAAAGCGTATTTAGCGACAACCAAGATAAAATCTCTTCTAAAATATCAAAACACCTGTTTTCCAATAGATGAGAAAAAAAATGCACAGGTATCAAAAATGAAAGTATCTTCGCTGGCAAAGCTGCCACCAGCATGGTAAATACCGAAAAAAGTAACATGGCTACACAAGTAGATCTCTATGGAGAGAAATTTAAGACAAATCCATATTACAGTAAATCATGGTGCATCGGAACCAACAAAATTGGTAAATAATAATCTACCAATTCAACAATGACATCTACATGGATAAAAATGTGAATCAACCTTTAGTTACTGTTTTTATGGCCGCCTTTAACGGGGAAGCTTATATTGAAAAGGCCATACAAAGTGTCCTCAATCAGAGCTTTACCGATTTTGAGCTATTAATTATTAATGACGGCTCTACGGATCGTACACTTGACATCGTTCGTAAATTTACTGATCCCCGGATTCGCTTAGTTCACAATGACGGCAATAAAGGTCTTACTTTCACCCGTAACCGTGGAATTGAAGAGGCAAAAGGGCAATACATGGCAATTCTGGATTGTGACGATTTAGCCATGCCTGACCGTCTTAAAGCGCAAACCAGTTTCTTAAATTCGAATCCTGAAATCGCCATATGTGGCGGACAAGCCATCACTATTGATGAATCCGGCAAACAGATTGGTAACTTAAATGTGATGGCCGGAAATAAGAATATGTCTCCCGAATTGGTGTTTCACAATATCTTTATCAATTCGACCTTAATGATCAAAAGATCAGCCATGCTGGAGGCAGGTGGATATAGAGATTATTCCCCCGCGGAGGATTATGATCTTTCTTACAGCATCTCTTTACATCATCCGGTAGCCAACCTTAACGAGGTCCTCGTCGCCTACCGCCTTCACGGCAATAACATATCAAAGGTTCAGAATGAGAAAGCAATCAACGCAGAACTCCGTATCATCGAAAACATCCATACCAACCTGGGTATTCCTAAAGATGAAAATTTAATTCGGATTCATCATGATTACTTCTCTTATCGGTTTTTATCCAGAAGCTCAAAAGAATTCCTACAGGTTTTTGAGGCCTTAAAACAGGGTAATTCTAAATCCAGGAATTATTCCATCCATGTATTCAATAAAATACTCTTCAAAAAATGGTTTTTACATTTAAGACATACAAAGGAAAAAAGAATTCTTCCCCTATATTTTAAAAGTAGATTATTTGAATGGCAATTTGTTACTTTTAAGGAATTGCGTAAAGTATTCAAGCAAGCTTTTTTTCGTAATCTCTTCTTAAGACAACATTAATATTAATTACCTTCCCACGATCCACTTTGCCTTACTGGTTGTAACTAGCTTAGCGATAAAAAACTAACCGCATACATCAACAAAACCCTTAGAATAGGTATAGCGCTGTTCGGGCAAATTTTTAGTCCCATCAGGCAGGATCACACTTTTTCTTTAAGCGCCACTCTTTAGGATCGCCATGAGCTATTACCCTTTGATAAACGCATCTAAGAAATAAAAAAGCCTGTAGATATTAAATCTACAGGCTTTAATCACCTTTTAACAATGTTATTTGCGGAGAGTCAGGGATCACAATCGAACACTTAATACCTGTATTGACAGTCTTAAAATTGTGTAGGGTTATATCACCCTGACCGGAATGCAAAAGCTAACTTTGAAGAGTTCTCCCTTGGGTTGCTCCGTATAAAGTTCAAAATAGGGCTTATCGTCAGGAATATAGTTGTTATTGGGAAACCATTGACCATAAATCCAATCCCAGGCTTTTGGAAAATCTTTTGAGGATAGCTCAAATTCACAGATCAAATATTTCCCTTCTTCTATATTCATTTTTCCTATGATACCGCTTGTTTCAGTTTCCGGGGGAATAGATATGCACAAGGTCATCCTTTGTTTATCATTAAGCGCAACTTTTGGGTTATCATGATAAAGAATCAGGTACTTAAAATCATTTTTAATCAATTCTCTAGACGCAGCCCAGGCAAATAGTTCATCCCGGCTTTTTTGATATGATTCATTATTCCCTATGTAGGAACCAAAGTTTCTGATGTAAGCCACCGTCATTGTTGGAAGCTTTTTCACCTCAACATTTTTAATAATTTCCATATTACCTGTCCATTTTATTGTATTGGACTCCGGACAAAAATATAGGGTAATGCTATCTTTGATATGTTGATTCCTGCTATTCGTTTGACTGATATTGCTTTTTTGCATACTCACTTTTCTAAAAGAAGACGGGGGCGTTTTGAAATGCTTTTTGAAGTGCCGCGAAAAAACTGAAAGATCTGAAAAACCGCATTGAATAGCAATGTCTATCAACTTCTTCCCGGGCTGGGACATGATAAACGACGCCGATTTTTCTAAGCGAAGTCTCATTATAAAATGAAATGGGGATTCGCCGATACAGGCTAAGAATATTCTATGAAAATGGAATTTGGAAAAATTAGAGACAGCCGCCAGCTCCTCCAGTGAAAGAGATTTTTCCAGATTCTCATCTATATAATCTACAACTTTGTTGATATTTTCTATGTAGAAATTATGTTTTTTTTGCACGTGTCTTACAGATTTTGTTCTTTTTACTTTCAGCCAGTGTATTAACAAACAGGTAGTGAGGCCCAATTTCCGGCGTCAATGCAGGCCAGAAATTCATCAAGGACCAAGTTACAAAGAGGTCAATAATTTCTCTAATAAAAAAGAAGGGAATCAGTTAAAGTTTCACGATTTCGCCGAACTAAAACTATGAACTCTGGGGTATTTTAAGGTAATTCCTTAAAACGAAAAAGCCTGTAGATATTAAATCTACAGGCTTCAATCACCTTTTAACAATGTTATTTGCGGAGAGTCAGGGACACCATATACCGACCAAATGCATCTCAACAAAGACTTCCAACACTTCTTAGATATTACCGGATGGATCTTATTGTATTATGAAAAAGTAAATGACCTCTGCACCTTACCATATCTTGATCCGCTTATCTTCGTCCAGGTACATCCGCTCTCCGGATCGTACATTAAAAGCTGAGTAAAAAGCGGGGATGCTCATTAGTGGGCCATTTACACGCCATATGGGTGGAGAATGGGGATCGTTATTAACCCAGTAGCGCAGGTATTCGTCTTTCATTTTCACCCGCCAGATCCTGGCCACTGAAAGGAAAAATCGCTGATCAGGTGTAAAGCCTCCGATCCTCGTTGTATCCTGTCCTTGTTTGGTCATTTTAAAAGCATCATATGCTACGGCAATTCCGCTGATATCCGCTGTGTTTTCTCCTACTGTAAGCGCACCTTTTATATGAATGCTATCTAGTACGGTGAACGTACTGTACAGGTCAATGACCTGTTGTGTTTTGGCCTTAAACTTCTTATAGTCTTCAGGTGTCCACCAGTTTTTTACGTTACCATCTTTATCAAACTGGGCCCCCTGATCGTCAAATGTATGCGTCATTTCATGCCCGATCACCATGCCGATGCCACCATAGTTAAGCGCGTCATCAGCGTTGTTGTCAAAGTAAGGAGGCTGCAGAATTCCGGCGGGGAACACAATCTCATTGGCGGAAGGATTGTTATAAGCTGTAACTGTGGAAGGTGTAGTGAACCACTCAGTCTTGTCAACCGGCTTCCCCAATTTGGCAAGGTTGTATTGGAAGTTGTTCGCAGCCGCCGATACCACATTCTCAAAATATTTATTCCTCACAATATTTACATTGTTGTATTCGCGCCACTTATCCGGGTATCCGATCTTTTTGGTGATAGCAAATAATTTCACCTTGGCTTTTTGCCTGGTGCTGTCACTCATCCAGTCCAGCTTGTCCACCCTATTGGAGAACGCCTTCTGCAGGTTATTCACAAGCTCCAGCATCCGTGTTTTGGCCGACTCCGGGAAATATACCTTCGTATATAATTGTCCCAATGCCTGGCCGAGATAGTTGTCTACCACGCTTGACATGGTCTCGCCGCGTGTTTTTTGCACGGTCTGTCCCGTAAGGACTTTATTATATTCAAAGGATGAATTCACAAAGGGTTTGCTGAGGCAGTCTGCATAGGTACTGATATAATTTACGCTCAGGTATACTTTCCAATCCTCGAGCGGGATCGATTTGAGGAGCGTGTTCAATTTGTCATAATAACCTGGTTGAGCTATATCCAGTGAATCTATGGTAGCACCCAGATGTTGGAAAAAAGTTGTCCAACCTATATTGGGTTGTTGCTTATTTAAAGCCGCCAGCCCTACTTTATGGAAATTAGCTTTTATATCCCGCAGCTCAACATTGGTTTTATGTGATGTGGCTAGCTGCTTTTGGATATTGTAAACAAGGGCTGCATTTTTTTGCGCTAACGCAGTATTGCTTCCTGTCAGCGTAAAAAGATCTGCGAGGTATTTTTTATATGCCTGCTGTATAGCAACGGTGGCTGTGTCAGTCTTGAAGTAATAATCCCTGTCAGGCATGCCGATACCAGTTTGATAAATATGCCCCATATTCATGCTACTGTTTTCCTGATCGGGCGAAACTTGAAAATCAATAAGGGAGATGTTTGACAATTTGATTTCTTCCGCTATGAATGTAAGCATATCAGCAATACTGGTGATGGTATTGATCCGCTGCAACCCGGCTTTGAGTGGCTCAAAGCCACGCTGATTGATGGTACTGGTATCCATTCCGGAAGCAAAAAAATCACCGATCTTTTGTTCTAGACTGCCGGGGGGATTACTACTTTTTGATACGCTATCTAGGATACCCTGTAACCTGAGACGTTGCTGATAGTTCATAAACCGGTATGCCCCTACGCCCGACTGGCTGGGGGGTATTTGTGCGGTATCATACCATTTTAAATTTACATAATTATAAAAATTATCGCCCGGCCGAATGGTCGAGTCGATTCCCTCAATAGCAACGAAGGGTTTTTCATTTGTTCGCGGTTGGCAGGCAACAAAAGAAACTAAGAAAACGGATAGTAAAAACCAGTTTTTCATATAGATTAGATTGGTTGCGAAATGATGTTGAATGATTAATAAAGATATCGTTTCTATCTAATACTTTTTCAAATAGATCCTACTGAAGATGCTGGAATCTTTATAGAATTGAGGAAGAATGTATTTGATCAGTAATAAAATGGATAGCTGTTATTATTTTACATCCTTAAACCAGGTAAGATGCTATTATATTTGGGAAATAAGGTAAGGACTATCTTTTTAAGCTCCACTCAAAAGTAAAACCAGTAGTTATAGCTAAAGTAATAGCTTCCAAAGTAAATTGTCCCTCGCTTGCCAGATTTATTATAAGATTGTCTTTGCCCAATGTTGCGTAAAATATCGGCATCAACAATTGATTTTTTATGGCTAATATAATTAAGGTGAACAGCAAATACTTTAACCATCTTGTTGGTGAAAGTTTATCCCAAATTAGGATGGCCATTATCATGCAAGCCATAACAGGTTCAATAAAGCTGATATATGAAGGTATGAGCACTTCAGGACCATAAGGCAATTTACACCATTCGCCTGTAGGAGCAAGGTGAGCGATCGGGTTCATTACCGGCTTCCAGGCTGCTGTAATTAATGGACTCGCAACAAACATGAAAATAGCAGCTATGGCAGCTGCAGCCCAAAATTTAAGAAAAAAATTAGTTAGCCTGGGAGCAGAGAAAACTATTAATCCACACATTACAGCTATCGCCAGTAAGTTTGGGATGTTGTTTATCAACATATAGCCTATCGAATTGCTGCAATAGCCATTCATAAATGGCCCCCTAAAAAGGCTTTCTGTTAACATAGCCTCAACAATAAACAGCATGGCCCATTTTTTTGCAATAACTCCTTCCACTTTCTTATCTGCCAATTCCCAAAAAAACATCAAACCCAGGACTGAAACCAGGCGAGTGAAGAATTTGTAAGGTGCGGTAATAACTGTAAAATCAGGAAAGGCTATATTCATGCATTGGAGCATTACAATATGAACACTTAGCGAAAGCACCAGGCTAATGATAACTCCTGTACTAAATTTCAACCAGTTAATATTGTATTGTTGCATAAAGTTAAGGATGGTTTTATTCAACTGTATTTGGCTAAGGAGTAGTATTGACCACTCTAAAAAACACTTTACCGATTATTGCCGAATGTATGTCATTAAAAGAAATTACATCAAATCTTAAGAAGTGTTTTGCGACTTAAAGTTATAAGATAAGATTTGTTTTTGCTTTTGATGACGTACAGTTATTGTCAAACAGTCGTTTATTATTATGTTGGTTAACCCAATCCTGAGAAGAAATTTGTAATATCTTTTGAAAGTAATTCTGGCTGTTCCATCGCAGCAAAGTGCCCACCAGCAGGCATTGTTGTCCAATATCGGATATTAAAACCTCTTTCAATATATGACCGGGGTGGAGTGGGCAATTCTTTTGGAAACTTAGCAAAGCCAACTGGCACTGTTACATACTCATTCTCTTTAAATACCAATGGTTTTTTACTGTTTTCGTTATAAATCCGCATAGAGGAATGTATGGTTTGCGTTATCCAGTATAAGGTGATATTGGCAAGCAGCTCATCTTTGGTAAAACTATTTTCAATATTTCCATTATTATCACTCCAGCCTTTGAATTTTTCAACGATCCATGCACATAATCCAACAGGGGAATCATTTAGCCCGTATGCAGCTGTCAATGGTTTCGTAGCATGTATATAAGCATATGCACCCTCCCTGGCAGACCACTCCGCTCCGGCTTTCTGAAAAGCTAATACTTCCTCAGAAAGCTGTTCGCTATCCGCTATATAGGGCTTATAAGAGCCAGAGATATAGTTGAGGTGCAAACCAATAATATTAGATGAATATTTTAAAGACAACCATGTGCTGATCCCCGAACCAATATCACCACCTTGTGCTCCATAACGTTGATACCCAAGTTCCATCATTAACTGATGCCAAATGTCGGCAACAAATTCGCTGTTGCAACCGGGATGAATAATTTTACCAGAAAAACCAAATCCTGGAATAGACGGGATAACCAGGTCAAAAGAAAAGTAAGGGTCTTCAGTCAATAAGGGTATAAGTTTCATCATTTCCAGAAATGACCCTGGCCATCCATGGGTTATTATCAATGGTACTGATTGCTTACCCTTTCCTTTGATATGCATAAAATGAATCTGGTTCCCACCAATATCAGCCATGAAATTGGGATAAGAATTGATTTCAGTTTCAACTTTTCGCCAATCAAATGTATTCTGCCAGTACTTTGTCAATTCTTTCAAGTAAGAAAGATCAGTACCATAATTCCAATCTGATCCTGTTATCTGATCTGGCCATCGGGTTAGATTTAACCTTAATTTTAGATCATTTAGAACTTGTTGTGGAACATTGACTGAAAATGGTTTAATCATATTGATAGATGTTGACATCTCTATAAATGAATGATTTATTTTTGTGATGAAAGGTAACGAAATACCGATTAAGGATAAGCTGCTCTTCCTAATTAATTCTCGTCTGGTTAGACGATTCATTGCCATAAATTCAATCAGGAATTGATAGTTTTCAGCGGTAAAATCATGACCTTTCCCCTAAAAACGGTAGCGTGTAAATTATTTTGGACACTCCTGATTTTATATCCTTCTTTGTGCAACATCGGAATAATGTATCTCCAATTAGAACCATCCGACCAGGCCCCATGTACCAATATAATGGTTAAATTTTTCGATTTTCTTCTTTCACTTATAGTTCGTTTATAGTAGCATATCTCTTTCATCAGACCATTTTCATCAAATTCTCAATTTTCATTTAGCGGCTTGGGAAAGCAAACTTACGCCCCATAACCACCAGCGAAATCACGATAACCATTAATAGGAAACTTGTCCACGGTATTGCACCGGGACCTGTATAATCCAAAATCAGCCCACCGATAAATGCTCCGGAAAAAACCCCTATGTTATAAACAGTAACAGTTATAGAGCTTCCTATTTCAGGAGGCCCCTTAGTAGCATTGATAGTTGCGGTCTGCAATAGAGAGGGTAGGCCTCCGAAGGAAATGCCCCAGAATACGATACATGTATAGAAAACAAAATAAAAATGACCTGCCAAAGAAATGATGAATAATGCGCTCACCCCGAGAAGTAGGGATGATAATAATGTTGATCTCATATGAGCATCAATAAATCTTGTAGTAACTAGAATTCCTGACACCGCTCCGATACCGAATAATCCTAAAGCAAGACCTGCATTATCTTTAATTCCATTAGTGACCATGATTGGCGACAGATAAGTGTAGGCTACATATATCGCAAGTGAGGCTGTAAATGTTGTGGTCATAACCAGAAACACACCTGGGATCTTGAATGTCTTAACTGGTACGCTCATCTTCTTTTCATCAGCTTTAAGGCCAGGAATTTTCCATGCTATCCACACAATGAGCATAAATATCAATGCAGACAAGGCTGCAAAAGTGCCTCGCCATCCGATGATCTGACCTAAAAAAGCTCCTACAGGCAATCCAACGGAAAGCGCAATCGTACTACCAGCCATTACCATTGATATGGCCTTCCCTGTATTCTTTTCATTTACCAATCTCGCCGCATAACCAGCTATGAGTGGCCATAGGATGCCGCCAAAACCTCCTGCCAATATTCGCATAACCACGGTAAGCCAATAGTTTTGTGAAAAAGCTGTAATGACATTTGATAAAAAAAAGCCAAAAATAACAGTCAGCAGCAAAGGCTTGCGTGAGAAGCCGCTTGTTAATGCAGTGGCTGGAAAAGCTGTTAAGACTGTACCTAGCGCATAATATGAAACCAGTCCTCCGATGCTTGATTCACGAACTTGTAGATCATTCGCCATACCAGGCAGTACTCCTGCTGGTAGAAGTTCTGTTATGATAGCCGAAAAAGCAACCGTTGTGAAAGCTAACAGCGAAAAAAAAGGAAATTTTTCTCCTGACATTTTTTAGTTATTACAATTCAAACCAATCACCAGGTTCTTTAACCATAATACCTGTGTCTAAATCTGTTAAGCTGACCCTCAGTCGCTCTACTGGGTTTGGAGTCTCGATATAGATAGGAGGTTTATGCATGGTATCATAATGTATTGGAACCACAAAGTCAGCCCTAAGGATATTTGCGGCTACAGCAGCCTGCTCTGGGGTCATTACTGCCTCAATTGAGCTCATTGGCCTAAGCGGTGGAAAATCTACAATTGGCGCATTTATTGGCAGGAATGCAACATTAAAGGAACCAAATCTGTGAAAAATCCTCCACCACAAGCCATGATACAAGGTATCTCCGGCATGAATGATTCTAAATCCCCCGCACTCTACAACCCAGCTAAGCTGGGGATCTCCGAAGCCATCAACAGCAGGCACCGAAAAAATCCGAAACGGCCCGACTTTTCTTTCTTCCCACTCCCCGATTATTTCAGTCCTGAGCTTGTACTTTTTGAATTCGATCTCCGCATACTTTGTCAGTGCCATATCCGCATCGTTGCCCATGGCCGTAACCGGCCTAAAAACCGGCGCATCTGTGCTAAGCGCCACATCTAATGCCCCAGGGTCTGCGTGGTCATCGTGTAAATGCGTTAATAACGCGACTGAGGCTGCGCCTGTTTTAGAAGATGCAGGAAACCGTTCCTCAGGATTACGTATCACCGCCAATTGAGAAATATCTTGAACATAATCTATCAAAAGCGTTTCTCCTGCGCACTCAATTTCCAGTCCAGCCCAACCCAGCCTACGCATCCTAACTTTTTCTTTATTGCCCATAATTTTTTCACCTTTTTATTGACAAGGCAAATTTGCAGGTAAAAAAGAGACCATTGATAGGCAGATATTCCTTAAGAGTTAGCAATTCTTCCTGCGCTGGATAAATGGAAATACTATAGGAATTTGAGTGGGGTTTACTTGTGCTGCAATGCGGATTTATCACGATATTGAACGGGAGATATACCTTCCCTATTGCGAAAAAACCGACTAAATGTCTGAATATCGTTATAGCCCAATTGATGGGCAATTTCCTTGATTGAGAAGTTGCTGTAATTAATCTGCCTTCTTGCGTGAATCATAATCCTATCGTGAATAATTTCACGTGGAGTACGTTTTAAGATAGCAGAAAATAAATTAGCCAGTGTTTTGTAGTGCCCCCCAAAAGTTAGACACTTCTTGGGGGCATTTTTTATGAATAAAAGGATAAAATACAGCTTAAAGCAAAAGTTAGCTGCAATCATCGCCGTAGAAAAGGGGAATGAATCTATACGTTCAGCAGCTAGCCGTCTTGGTTGC
>NZ_JBFTHG010000014.1:0-180217 GCF_056394125.1 Chitinophaga sp. 10T418 | reverse complement strand
ATTTATGCGGCTTTGATACTGTTTGTATTCTTTGTTGTGATCCCCTTGGGACTCGAACCCAAGACCCATACATTAAAAGTGTATTGCTCTACCAACTGAGCTAGGGAATCGTTTCATTTAATGGGAGTGCAAAAGTAGGAATTAATTCAATACTTCCAAATTTTTTTTAAAAAAAGTTATAACCCCAATGCATACACGCTGATCAATACTGTATCTTTATATGTATGACAAGACCTAAAGAAATACCGGAATTATCCTTCGAAACCCAGCAACAATGGGAGAAATGGCTGAAAAGCAATCATACGCAAACAGACGGTGTATGGCTGGTCATCTATAAAAAAAATTCCAAAATCCCTTCCATTAATTATGACCAGGCCCTGGAAGAAGCCCTCTGTTATGGATGGATAGACGCTATAAAAAAGTCAAAAGACGAAGTATCCTTCCTGCAGAAATTTACACCCCGACGCGCCAAAAGCATCTGGTCTGAAAAAAACACCAAACATATAGAACGCCTCACCGCCGAAGGAAGAATGAAACCCGCAGGCATTGCCCAGGTAGAAGCAGCCAAAGCAGACGGGCGTTGGGAAAATGCATATGCTGCAGGCAGCAAGGCCACCATCCCGGAGGATTTCATGGCAGCACTGAAAAAAAATAAAAAAGCCCAGGCATTCTTTGACACCCTGAATAAACAAAATTTATTTGCTATCTATTTCAGGTTGCAAAATGCAAAAAAACCGGAAACAAGAGCCAAACGCATCGCTACTTTTATTGACATGCTGGCAAAGCAGGAAAAATTTTATTAACCAGGCCGTTGAAATAAAACGGCCTGGTCGATAGTAATTATATCATCCCATTCGCATGAGGAAGAACAGCAGGAATAACCTGCGCCACCCGCCAATGTTCTGTCAGCAGATTATTTTCCAGTCTGCAGATATCATAAAAAACAGCCGGCACCTCTCCCCGCTTTCCCGTCCACTGCACCAACACAAAATCTCCTTCTCCTATAATGCGATGAACCATTACCGGCCCCAGCTCCGCTAACTGTTTGTCCAGCCGGAATTGTAAAGGATCATGCGTAATATAGTCCGGCGCCAGAAAAGAAGCATGGGGCTGGTGAAAAAAATCCGCTACCAGTGTCTTATTCTCCCCAGTCTTCCCAATATCCGTGATGGTAGTGGTACCTCCTGTCATCGTCACATCGCCGGGAGCATATATGGGCTGTTCCTGTGTAGCATCCCAGTGTTCAGCCAGCTTCCCCTCTTCGAGGCGGTAAAGGTCCACAATGGCCATTTTCTTGCCCATAAACGCCACATCCATATGCACCATTACATAGTCACCATCAGCAATGGTACGCACCACTGGCGATTGGCTGTTGCCCGGCGGAGGCGGCATTTTCTTCAGGTGCTGTAATGCCTCCAGCAGCCCCGCTTTACCGTCTTTTACCATGGGGCTGTGCTGAATATAGGAATCGTTCAGATACGTATCGATTACATCCGGATTCCGTTCTCCGATAAGGTGTTTGAATGCCGCCAATACAATGGCTTTATTATCTGTAGTTGTCATGCAAGTAAGTATTTTAAAGGCAAAAGCTTGCCCGTAGCGCGGTTGCGCCGGAAAAATTATTTGTATAGTCCGGGGGAATTAGTGAAAGGAAACCCTGTTCCCTTTCGGGGAAGACGGATTTTTTACAATCCTGATATGATATGTGGAGATAATTATTATGCTGTAAACTTACCCTTTTATTTGGGATAAACACAGATTTACCTTTCACAAAAAAGCGCGCCCGGATACCGGACGCGCTTCGATTGCTTTTATAAATGCCGGAACTCAGCCCATGGCATTACTGTAAACGCCATCTGCCTCATTTTTTGCTTTGCGCATATATTTACGCATAGTACCTGTCGATTCCTTCATGGCATCTTTGGCATCTTCCAATAGATTTCCTCCCTGACGACGTTTTCTGAGATATAATATAACCAGGGATGCTGCTGTACCAACAGCTGCTGCTGCGAATAATATCTTTTTCATATTTCCCGTTTTAGTCCGAAATAGAAAACCAATAGTCATGCCAACAGCGGCACACACAACCGTTAATAGATTTCCTTGCCAAACGGGGTAAAACTAAGGCTCATCAACTTAAAGTGCTGACGCGCAAAGGGTATCCCGATGATGGTGATCGCCAGTAATAAGCCAAATCCAAGATGTGCCAGCGCAATCCAGATACCCCCGATAAATATCCAGATAATGTTAAAAATGGTAGATAAACACCCCGTTTGTCCGGGTACATCCCGCACCTGCCGCCCAAAAGGCATCAGGGTAAAGAAACCTATCTTAAAACATTGGAGCCCAAAGGGGATACCGATAATAGTCAGACAAAGCAATAGACCGCTGACCATATATTGCAGAAATGTAACAAGGCCACCAAAGATGAGCCATAGGATGTTGCCGAGTAAGTTCATACCCCAAATGTAAAACGGAAGAGGGATATTCAGGAAAATACTTGATAATTTATTGCAAAAAACAAATGTTTTTGTGACAGAATAGTAGCTTAACGATGGGTGTATCGAAATTTCACAACTCCTTGCAATCACTCCCCGACAGGAAGATACCACCTTTATCGCTTACTGAATGGAGCAGCACTAACGGCACCTGGCTATTAATTATTCCCTACTCTGTTATATTCGCGTATACAGAAGCAGAATTCTATTAAAAACTATCCTGACCAGCCGAACATTTAAATAATAAAAGTGTTCTTTAGAGTGGACGATGTAACATTCCCTTTCCGAAACAGTAAATAGTATACCTGTAATTATCAATCGTAGCCGTAAAATAGCCATCATGACTCAATAAGCAAATCGCACGCAATTATTCAGCTATAGCCGTAATGATTTATCAACCTTTAAAAAAAACTGTATGTGGAAATTTCTACACTCCTGCAAACGCAGGGCTATCTCGTTGTACCTTCTCCTCTGTTGCACAGCAGCATTCGCGCAAAACATCAAAGTGACAGGTAAAGTCACCGCCGCCAACAAAGAAGCAATTCCAGGTGTGTCTGTGCTACTGAAAGGCACCAAAACAGGCGCCATCACCGATGCCCAGGGCATCTATTCAATCAACGCACCAGGCAACGGCACCATCGTATTTAATGCCGTTGGGTTTGTCAAACAGGAAGTCGCGATCAATAATCAGACAGTCATCAACGTTTCGCTGGTAGAAGACAACAAACAACTCGGCGAAGTAGTAGTAACAGCACTGGGTATCACCAAAGCAAAAAAGAGCCTGGGATATGCCACTACGGAAATCAAAGGCGCCGACCTGGCTGTCACCAATGAAGTAAATCCCGTAAATGCCCTGCAAGGCAAAGTAGCAGGTGTTCAGATAGACCAGGGTGCCGGCGGACTTTTCGGAAGCACCAAAATCGTGATACGTGGTAACTCCACCCTGAGAAATAATAATCAACCCATTTTTGTGATAGATGGGGTGATTATCGAAAACAATACGTTCAATGGTACAGGACGCGACTTTGGGAACGACCTGAAAAACCTGAACATGGAAGACTTTGAAAGCGTTACCGTACTCAAAGGATCTTCTGCCGCCGCCCTCTACGGCTCCCGCGCCATCAACGGTGTTATCCTGATCACTACCAAAAAAGGACATGAAAGAAAAGGTTTAGGCATTAACGTTAGTCAGACGATAAACGTTTTTAAACCCTACTCCGGCCCCGATTTCCAGAATGAATACGGCGGAGGAACAGTAGGGGCATTTTACACTGATAGCCGTGACCAGAACTACAAACCCACCGAAAACTGGAGAACAAAAGTGTTTCCGACAGATCCGGTTACCGGCAAACCTTATATCKACCGGCAGATAGGCAGGGAACTGGAAAACTGGGGCCCCCGCTTCGCCGGACAGGATGTAATCAACTATGATGGTACCCCCACCAAATATGTAGCTCAGCCCAACAACTTCATGGACGCCTTTCAAACCGGCCATGGCTCTGCTACCAACATATCGCTAGATGGTGGTAACGATCGCTCCACCTTCCGGGTGTCTTATACCCGCGACCAGAGCGAAGGTATTGTTGCTAAAAACAGTCTGCTTAAAAATAGTATAGACTTACACGTTACTCATATCGTCAATAAATGGCTGAGCGCCGATGTCAGCGCCAACTACACCGATTTCTCCGGCAGAAATCCTCCCAGACTCGGAGGACTCGATGCTTTCGCCTCCTATAACTTTGGTAAACTGTTCACCTGGCTGCTACCCCGTAACTATGATACCAAATACTGGATGCAGAAAGATAAATATACCAGCATCCTCGGCGGAACACCCAACCCGGCAGATCCCAATGAACCTAATAAAGCACCGGAATCACGATTCTGGTTCAACCTCTTTGAAAATGAATATCTCCAGAACGAACAAACCATCCGCGGTCGCGTAGCCCTTACTGCTACTATTAATCCGTGGCTGAAAGTGGTGTTGGAAGGAAATGTCAATAACMTCTACACCAGGAATGAAGATAAAGAACTGGGACAGGATCCGAATTTCAATGGCGGCCTGTATGGCCTGGGACATACCAGCAAAGAAAGCTATTTCCTGAAATGGATGGCAATGGTCAACAAAAGTCTGACGAAAGACCTGGACCTCAGCGGCTACATCGGTGGAGAAACCCAACGGTTTCAAACTACTTACAACTACAGCAAAACCGATGGAGGCCTGAGTTATCCAGGCAACTACTTCCTCGCCAACTCTGTTAATAAACCAATTGCACAAGGCGGTCTGAAAAGCAAGAAAGCTTTCAACTCCATTTATGCCAGCGCCGATCTGGCCTGGAAAAATCAATTGTTCCTGCAGGGAACTTTCCGGGGCGACTGGTCTTCTGCACTGACTTATACAAATGGTACCGGTAACTTCTTTTATACCTATCCCGCAGTAAGTCTTTCCTGGCTCTTTTCAGAAACATTTAAACTACCGGAATGGATTACCTACGGTAAATTCAGAGGCAATATTGCATGGCTGGGTAATGATACAGATCCTTTTACCATCAACCCCGGATTCGCCTTTAACGGCTACACAGAATCCCGTGGCGTAGACATTCCTATCTCTACCTACAGTCGCTATACCGATCCGCTCACCGGCAAAATTATAGCACTGCAGCCCAACCTGAAACCAGAAAGAAAAATTGCCAAGGAGCTGGGGATAGAAATGCGTTTCCTCAAAAACAGGATAGGATTTGATGTTTCTGTATACCAGGACAACACAAAAAAACAAATCCTGGACATAGGCACTCCTCCTGAATCCGGCCTGGAAGGTGTTATCATCAATGCCGGAAACATCCGGAACCGTGGCCTGGAAATCACGATCGATGGTACCCCTGTTAAAACAAAAAACTTTGAATGGAACACCAATGTAAATTATTCTCTTAACAGGAACATGATCGTGGACCTGGCCCCCGGCAGATCCGAATATGACCTGAAAGCGAATATCGGAGAAATCAGTACCTGGGCAGTAGTAGGTAAATCCTATGGCACCTTGCGTACACTTATCCACTCCAAAGCCTATCAGGCTACTGATGCCAATGGAAAGCCCATAGCAGATCCCAACAACGGAAAACCAGAACTGGCCTGGCGCTCAGATGGCCGTACCGGGTTCCCTGTCCGCAGCAATACTTTGCAGGATGTAGGAGATATCAACGCCAAATTCCGAGCAGGCTGGGGCAATACGTTCCGGTACAAAAATATTTCACTGAATATATTACTGGATGGTAAATTCGGTGGAGACTTTGTACTCCTCACCTACCGCTATGGTACACATACCGGCGTATTCCCTAATACCCTCGCCGGCAGAGATGCAGAACACGGTGGCATTACCTGGAAAAGTGGATACGATCAACAGGTGTATGATGACGGCCTGATACCCGATGGTGTATTTGCCAAAGGGCAGATGATTACCCAGCCTAATGGTACACAGGTAAATGTAGGCGGTATGACCTATCAGCAAGCCTATGATAAAGGCTACGTGGAACCAAGCCATGCGCCACAGTTCTACTATCGCTATGGCTCTTCTTCTACCGGCGTATCCGATTACTGGATTAAAAAGAACTCGTGGATCTCGTTGCGTCAGGTATCACTGGCCTACCAGTTCTCTCCGCAACTTTGCAAAAAAATGATGCTCAATAATCTCAGTGTCGCTATAGTAGGACGCGATTTATTATACCTGTACAATTCACTGCCTTATAATTACAACCCGGCATCCAACAACTCCAATAATACAGCATTCTCCGGGGAAGAAGGATTTCTGCCCATGGTACGCTCCATTGCAGGCACTATCCGGGTAGGCTTCTAGGTAAAAAATTGTACTTACTAAAAACAACGACCATGAAAAATATAATAAACCGATCTATAAAATACTGCATACTATTGGCAATGCTGGGTAGCAGCTCCTGCTCCAAAAATTTTGGGGATATCAACACAGACCCCAGCCTTGTAGCCAAGCCGGATGTTAAATTCCTCCTTAGCTTTTCGCAGGATAAAATCATCACCTACCAGGGAACAGAATGGGTATACGAAAGCATGGAGCAACTCATGCGCTTTACGCAGGCTGTCACCACCAGCCCGTATGAAATCACCGGCAATGTAAATACCCGCTATAATATTTACTACCTGCAGATTTTGCCTAATCTTTTTGAAATAAGAAAACAGGTGGAACTCATGCCTAATAAAGACCAGTACCAGAAAATAAAAATGGTCACCTACATTTTACAGGTGTTGCATGGCCTCAAGGTAACAGATATGAATGGCTCCATTCCATATACACAGGCTATAGAAGGACGCTATGATGCGATGTACAGCCCCGTGTTTGATGAGCAGTCTGCCTTAATTAATAATTGGCTCACCCAACTGAATGATGCTATCAAAGTGCTATCAGATAACACGCTGCCTACCCAGGTCACTTACTCACAATCAGATATCTTTTACCAGAGCGATTGGGTGAAGTGGGTGAAGCTCGCCAATACGCTGAAGCTCAGAATAGCTGCCAGGCTGGAAAATGCAGACAATGCAAAATGTAAATCCATCTTCCAGGAAGTATTAAAAGATCCGACAGGCGCTATCAACGGAGACGATTCACAGGTCAAATATCTTAACAGTACCTATTCACCGTTTGGAAGTAGCACCGACGTTGATTATCGCAGTCGCCGTTATGCTACCACTTCCATTATGACGTTCCTTAAAAAAAGCAACGATCCGAGGTTACCTGTATATTTTGAAAAAAATGACCTGGTGGGTACGTATAAAGATAGTCTCGCTTTCTACCATGTCACCCTTCCTGCATTTATAAATCCAAATGATCCGCTGATCCAGTTCCAGGGGGGCCCGGCCGATTGGACCACCAATCCTACTGTAGCCGCTTATATCGGCAACTCATTTAGTATTGGTCCTTTTACCAAGTACAACCTGATATCAGCGATCAATCGCAAATTCTTCTCTCCAAAACTTAATCAGTCAAAAGATAATTTCCTCGATGTTTCTGTAACGTATGCAGAAACCTGTTTTTATATAGCAGAATTTATACAGAAAGGATATGCAGGGGGTGTAGATACAAAAGGTACAGCAGAAGACTGGTACAAAAAAGGTATTACTTCTTCTATCCAAACCAATAATGCCATTGCCATCGCAGCCGGCTCTGCCACCGCCTATACCGGCGATGGATCTACAGAAATCGGCAACTACCTGAATAATGCCAACGTAAAATTCAATGGCAGCAATAACCTGGAACGCATCTATATACAGGAATACCTGAGCTTTTACCGGCAGCCCAATGAAGCGTATGTTTTTTGCAGACGCACAGGCTACCCTAAAAATGTATCTGCGTATTATGCCAGGGAAACCTTTAATGAATTAATACCTCGCCGGTTCTGGCTATTAGATCCGGGAGAAGTAAACCGCGCTAACTGGAATGCCGCCATGCAGCAACAGGGCTTTACGCCCAATGCACAGGACCTTCCTACACTTAGCACACAAAGAATATGGTACGACAAATCGGCACCTGATTTCGGTAAAGGGCAATAAAAAAGGACAATAAAAAAAGGAGAGGCCGTACCATTTAATTATGGTACGGCCTCTCCTTTTTTTATATTCTCTCCAAATGATTTAATCATCTTCATACAGATATAAATACCCGCTCTATGCCCCTAAACAGGTATTTATACCTGTTTTCAGAAACACTCATTTACTCTCTTATTCAGGCCGGCAGATCGATGGACATTTGTGGAGAAGGATGTGCAGCTGCCAGCACAGAAAAAAACAGGTCTGCCTGACTTGACAATAAGCAGGGGGTGAAACCGAAAAACCATAACAGAGTAGGACCAAAAAATACACTTATGAATCTCGGATTAACAATGCGCTGGGGATATAGCGCGCTTCAATTCAATGGAAACACGTATGCTTATTTCCCATCCGACCTCCTTAACAACATGAGGTCGTTTACGTTCGAAGCAACGATCCTTTCAACGACAGCAACGGGGACCATTCTTGACAATGCATCATTGGGGGGCGGCATTTTTTTCAACTTCTCCATTTCCAACGGACATTTGTATTTCACGGCGATGAATAATAGCAAGAAGTCGTTCTATGTAACATCTTCAACGCCGCTATCACTACAGGAATGGCATCAGGTGGCAGTTACTTTTGATAGTGACAGGCAATTGATCACGCTGTACCAGGATGGAAATGAAGTAGGTAGTGCCCCCGTACAAGGGATTCCTTGTCAGGCCATACCGATTCATACCCATATCGGCGTCGGAAAAAATCGGAGTTCATCCGGGTACTCAAACTTCTTCGAGGGGCAAATGGCACGTGTAGCCATCTGGAAATCGGCCCGGAGTACTTTTGAAATCGTGGAAGATGCATTGGCTATTGTTCCTCCCCCGGCAACAGGAACTGATCTCGTTTTATGGACAGACTTCACGGAAATGCCAACGGAAGACCGTTCCGGTAATGCTATTGAAATCACCTACAGTACACCTCCACCCAGCTATCTTTATAATATCCCTTCGGTAGGGATACCACAAAATGGTGCTATTGATTGCGGTGTCTATCCGGAATATAATTTCGGTGGCCATCAGCCATACACCATTGAGGGCTGGTTTAACCCCTCCTCCACAGCGGATATGGCCGTAATGGTGGCCTTTGAAAATGGTGGGCAATGGCAATACTATATTCAGTACGATAAAGTCAACAGCCGCATCATTGCAAAACGGAATTCAGATGGACAAGCCATCTATTCCAAGGAACAGATCACGGAAGAACGTTTCTATCACTTTGCCGTTTCCTATAATGGAGATTCAAAAATGATGAGCCTCTACGTGAATGGAAACCTGCAAACAGCCGAATATTTCCCCAGCTCAGTAGCAAATGTTGATCAGGGTCAACTCACAATAGGCGGAATCGGCTTTATCGGTTACTTTCAAAACGTCCGTTTATGGAAAGATTGCCTGGATCAGGCAGAACTCCGTCAATGGATATTGAATGATGTTATTACCGATCCGAGACTGGTAGCCAACTTCGACTTCACCACTACTCCACCAATGGATTCAATGGGTCATACTGTTCAACTATTGGGTGGTGCTACCAACATGCTTGCAACAACTACCCTGGAACTGGCAGACAGAAAAGCCCAGCTAGGTGTTTCCATGCCTATCAATTCAAGCTATTTTAATAGCGTGGATGAAGCCCCCCTTCCTCCTCCGGTCATAAAATCTGTTGATCAGCCTGAACTATCCGCCGCTGTTCATAAGGAAAAAACATTTACAGACCTGGTTAGTTTCTGGAAGGTGGATGAAGAAAAACAAAATGCTTTCCGGGAAGTATTTGAAAAAGCATATGCACAGGCAGAAGAAATGTTATCAGAGAATGAAAATCTCCGGAAAGTTTATACAAGAACAGATGAAAATGGAAGAACAAAGATCATATACCACGGCCTTCGCGGAGACGCACTCATTTATGACCGTCCAATAGGAGAAGTAAGTGACTGCACTATCTGGTGGATAACTTTTATCTTCACCATCTCTGTTAAATTCTTGGGCATATTCCTTCCGCTTCCGGTTTTCTCGCCCTTCAACCAGATTCCCACTAAAATTTTCAACCTTGTTGTCAAGAATGCAAAACTATTGGCAAAAATCACCGCTTTAGTCGGCACTACGATCGGCGTTGCTTCCGGGCTGGATATTATAACAGAAATGCATCGTGAAAAGGTTTTATGGCCCATTTTAAAATTCGTGATAGTCTCGGCAGGTTGGTTTGGGCTGACTGCTATCATTGCAAGAGCCTTTACGATGGCTACCGGCATAGTAGCAGCAGAAATACTGGCCAAGTTTATTGTATGGGCTGCACAGCTGACGAAACTTTCACTGGAATATAACGGGAACTGCGGAAAATTGGCCGAGAAAGCTGCTGCTTAACAAAAAGCTATTAGCAGTTGCTGATAACTTTTATTTAAGCAGGGACAGAGTTAAAATAAAAAGAGAAGCTGTCTCATAACTAAATGAGACAGCTTCTTTAATAGTTGAAATTTTAACGACTAATCCGGCAACACCACCGGAATCACATCTTTCCCATTCCAATTTCTTTCAGTCACTACTTTTCCCTTATTCATGACCGTTACCTTCCATTGCTTACCCGAATGCTTTACTATAATATCCATATCCCCATCAAATGCCCGGATATGCCGTAACGTCATATTATTCCAGGTAGCAGGCAAACGCGGACACATATCAAACTC
Source organism: Chitinophaga sp. 10T418 (assembly GCF_056394125.1). Taxonomy (NCBI): domain Bacteria; kingdom Pseudomonadati; phylum Bacteroidota; class Chitinophagia; order Chitinophagales; family Chitinophagaceae; genus Chitinophaga; species Chitinophaga sp. 10T418. Next base: position 169,438 of record NZ_JBFTHG010000014.1, on the reverse strand, counting down.
ACGTAATCCCGTGGGCACAATGCCAAAAAGCCCTTCCGTAATCACACGACAATACAATGCACTTTCTGCGGAAAGATGTCGCTGATCCCCCTCCGGCCAGGCCTCTACCGGGTAAGGTACATGCTCTCCCAGTAAACGCTGCCGCGTATAATAAGCCAGGTATTTCAGGGTGGTATCGGTAGCTCCCGCAAAGAAAAGTCCACGGAAAGCATATAAAGTAGACCGATCCCAGAAAGTATGATCTCCTGCCGCAGTGAGGATACCATTGCTGGTCCACAGGTATGGCGACAACAACGCTTTCATGGTCGCATCACGGCGTTCATTGATGCCCATTACCAGGGGCAAACAGATCCAGGAACGTAACACCGTATTTTCTTCGTAATAACGATAGGTATCAAAACCCTGTACTGTATGTCCGAAGAAACGTTCTATATCACTACCCAGTTTTTTAGCACGTTGATGATACAATGCTGCCGTGTCCTTATCGCCGAGTGCAGTAGCCAGATAGCCCGCACTCTGGTAAGCACCATAGGCCAGGGCGTTGGTAGATAAGTTAGCCTTACCCGCCGGAAACCGGCCTTCCAGCTCATCGGCATCGGAAGTAATAATACCATCCTGTCTTTTGTGCAGCTCCAGGTACTGCAGGCACCAGTTGATCAACGGATACAACTGCTTTGCAATCGCCTTATCACCCGAAGCCAGCGCAAAACGTGCTGCCCCATAAGCAATCATGGCCTGATCGCCGCGGTCGCGGGCTCCATTCCAGTATCCATCTCCCTCTGCAATCACAGAACTGGGAATAGGCCGATACGCCGCATTCATATAGCGGGCAAATAAGCGAAAACTATTCACCGCCGATTCATTACCATTGGCATTACCCAGAAAAGGGAAAAACGGGTTGGCATATTCTGCCTGATCGTTTGCCCAGATCGCTGCATAATAAGCACCGCCTCCGGGACCATGCATCAAACCGGCTTTGGTATCATAAATACTTTCCGTAGCCCGGATTTTGGCAAAAGCAAAACCCCGGTTAATGGTATCATTAGGTGTTTCCAGTACAAGGTCCTGCATCAGCTCCTGCACAAAAGCAGTTCTGCGCAATAGCTCATAAGCCGGCGAAAAATAATAGGCAGGCGTACTGATTTTACGGGCGCTATAAATAACCGCGAACGAATGCTTTTCTCCCGGCGCCAGCTCAAAACTGCCATAGCCGGTTACTTCCGACCGGATCACATATTCCCCGTATACCCCTTTATCTGCCGCAGTATGCTGTTCACTCACCAGGCTATCGATTTGTACACGACAGGCACGGGCGCCATTATTTACCAGCTCCCGTGATTGAATAAACCCTGCCTTGTCTACCGATGGAAATAATACATCCGTCACCGTTAGATCTGTGTTGGTTCGGGAATGTATGCTCAGAAATCCTTTTAAATAAAAATCTTCCGGTAATACTTTCAACGGTACACCGTTTGCCGTAATAGCCGGTAGTTCTGTACCATCGAAATTCGTTTTCAGACTGGCATGTGTGTTGTTGGGAATGGTACGCAGCATAGGAAACACCAGCTGCTTCTTTACCAGCAGCTCCTGCTGATCATTTGTACCATAGGTAATAATAGCAGAAAGCTGTTTGCCACTCATTTCAATATGATCCGTATGCGCAGGAGCACCGGCTACGGTCCAGCGGATACCGCCGTCTGTCGCCAGTGTCCAGCGGGGTGACTGCGCACGGACAGATCCTGTAATACATAACCAGCATGCCACTGCCAGGAAAAATCTGATGGTATTCATGTAAAACTATTTTAAGAAGAGGGCAAACAATGGACGAATGTAATTAATAACCCGGATTCTGCGTCAACTCACTATTTTTATTCATCTCTTCTTTAGGTATAGGGAATAGGTAGTTATTCACGTTAAATTTCCGATCCTGCAAAGTAAGATAGGTATACTTAAAAGTACCATCTGCTTTCTTTTCAATACTCACTCTTTTCAATGGTAAATTATCTGTTACCTCTGCAATCTTCCAGCGGCGCACATCAAAAAAGCGATGTCCTTCAAAACACAGCTCTATGGCCCTTTCATGATAGATCCTTTCCCTTAGCTCCTCACCGGTAGCCGTGACATCCGGTAACTGCACACTGGCACGGGAACGTACCAGGTTCAGGTACTTGCGGGCCGTTACTTCATCATGCTGTTCAAAAGCAGCTTCTGCGTAGTTAAGATAAATTTCACCCAGTCGGAAAGCAATCCAGTTCTGCGCACTGCCACCAAATATGTTGGTATTGGTTTCATCTGCATACTTGCGCCAGTTGTAGCCGGTGAAGCTGGCATTCCAGCTGTCTACACTGCTCTGCGGACTATCCATACCACCAATAAAGTACTCTACATTACGGCCTTTGAATGGTGCGCCATTAAATAAAATATTGGCATAAAAACGTGGATCACGGTTGTCATACGGGCGGGCCGCATCATATCCGGATGCAGGATCAGTGATCATTTTACCGCTCTTCATTTCAAAAGCATCTACCATGTTCTGGGAAGGCACATAAGCGGAATAACCATGTGATCCGTTAGGATAAATATAAACATCTATCGAGTTATCTGCATAGGTAGCGTTCATTCCGAAAGAGAAAATCGCTTCCGGCGTTTTCTTATCCAGGAAGATCTGCTTGTAATCCGCCCGCTGATCCAGCCGGTAGTATCCCTGATCTGCCAGGTCTATGACTGCTTTGGCCGCATCTCCCGCCAGTTTCCATTTGTTGGGATCAACAGGGTTACTATTATGCAGCTTACTGGCAGCATACAACAACGCCCTGGATTTAAAGGCCAGCACCGCTCCTTTGGTAACGCGCCCGGTATTAGCACTATTATAAGTAAATGGTAATCCTGGTAAAGCCTCATCCAGCTCTTTTATAACAAAAGCCATCACCTCATCATAGGTATTCCTTTTTACGGTGAAATTCTTGTCGGCAATAGTATAGGATTTGGTAATCAATGGAACCCCACCATAGCGGGATATCAGGTCAAAGTAACACCAGGCCCTGATAAACTTCATCTCACCGATTAAACGACTTCTAAGGGTTTCATCACCCTTTACCCCTGCTATTCTTTCAAAAAAGATATTACAGCTGCGGATATATGCATAATCATCGGTCCAGTTATCAAGACCGGTATAATCCGGTGTAATCTGTCCCAGGTTAAAGCGAAACTCCCCTTCGTAGTTCCAGTGATCATATCCTTCATCGGAGGCGCCGGAAAGTCCCGTAGTACTGGCTTTGCTGGAGGCATCAATAAAATGCGGCAGTATCCAGTATCTCGAATTTACATATGCTTCCACCAACCGCAGATCAGACCACATCACCTCGTCTGAGTAGCTCATCGGAGGCTGTTTATCCAGTAAGTCTTTATTACAGGCAGATAGTCCCATACACACACAAAAGCCGCCTACAAAAAGTTTATATATCGTTTTGTTCATGATTGCTGATTAATTAATGATTACAAAGAAATATTCACACCCATGTTAAAGATCCTCGTTTGAGGATAGTAGTTACCCGTTACCGCATTCAGCTCCGGATCATACTTCTTCACGTGGCTGAACACCGCCAGGTTGAAGCCATTTGCATATACTCTCAGGTATTGCAGGTTTAAACGGGAGAGAAATGTAGCAGGGAAAGTGTAAGATAATTCCACGGTTTTAAGACGCAGGAAAGAAGCATTCCTCAGCCAGAAATCAGACTGACGGTTGGTGATATCATTGTCGCGGTCAAAAGATGCGGGCATGCTGCCATTTGGGTTGGCGGCCGTCCAGCGATCTTCGTACATCCATAATGGTGGTGTTAACGCGCCGCCATTCTGGGAAGGCAGGATCAGCATTTTAGCGCCGCCCTGTCCCTGCAACAGAATGTTTAAACCAATGCCTTTATAATTAGCTCCCAAAGTAATACCATAAATGCTGGTAGGGTTGGCACTTTCGAATACCCTTACCCGGTCATCGGAGGTAATTTTTTTATCGTCATTCACATCTATATAGCGTACATCGCCGGGCTGCGTGCCTGCCGGATGTATAGAGCCATCAATTTCGGCCTGCGTATGGTAGATGCCCTGCGTTTTATATATTAACCAGGAATTCATCGGATGGCCCTGTATCCGCTGCCATGCCGGTGTACCTGCTGCTTCGTCATTGAATACAACTTTGTTTTGTGCATAGGTATAATTGAATCCAACATTATAGCTGAAGTCTTTATTCACCCGGAAGTGATGTGCGGCCTCCACTTCAAATCCATGCTTGTTGACAATCCCGATATTCTCCGGAGGTAAACTGCCGGTGAGCCCCGTAGATGCCGGTATAGAAGCATTGCGCGCTACCAGGATATTGGAACGGCGTGAAGTAAAATAGTCTACATTCAGCGTAAACATTCCTTTGAGGAAGGAGGATTCCAAACCGATATTCTTAGTTTCTGCTACCTCCCAGGTAATATTTGGATTAGGAGAAATACCGGCAGAAAGACCAGGCACCCTTTGCGGATCATCGCCGAAATACACGCCATTGTCTTTATTATATTGTAAGATGTATTGGTAAGGATCGATTTTATCATTCCCCATTTTACCCCAGGATGCTTTTATTTTCAGCTGATCCAACAACGTGATGTTGTTCTTAAAAAAGGGTTCCTCTGAAATGCGCCAGCCTACAGATACACCAGGAAATGTTCCCCATCTGCTGTTTTTAGGAAAGTTAAAAGAACCATCATACCTCAATATCACTTCCGCCAGGTATTTATCTGCATAGCCATAGCTCACCCTTCCAAATACGTTCTGCCTGGCTACCTGTCCTGCTTTACCACTGTTGTCTTTGTCTTTATCAGCACCCAGGGAAATCTGATCTACCTGGTCGCTCAGGAAATTTCTTCGCATCGCGGTAATACCTTCGTCATATCCTTCACTTTGTTCATAGGCCACAAATCCGCTGATATCGTGCATATGGAACGTTCTTTCATAGGCCAGCTTTATGTTATAAGTCTTGTTGCTATAATTTCTGAAACCTTCGTCCAGCTGCATTGGCTTCTGTTCATTCCTGATGTTGTTATAAACTTTGGCGGCGGGGTCATAGCGGAATGCATCCCAGTTATTGAGGAAAGCTTTATCGTTATGAAACTGGAAATCATAGGCTGCCAAACCACTCAGGGACAAGCCTGGTGTAATAGACGGCAGTTTGAGATCAAAAGAAAAGTTCGACTGCACGAAATAATCTTTTACTTTATTGTAACCGGTAGCGCCGGAGGCCATCAGCACGGGGTTGCGACCACCTGCCAGACCAGGACCCGGTAATCCGTTCGGATAATAATCCGGCAACGTAGGATACGCGGATAATGTTTCACCAAAAATAGATCCGCTGCTATAATTGGAGTAATGACGGTCTTCCACACGACCCGATACATCTACCGCTACCCTCAGGTTTTTGGTAATGCTGGCGCCCACATTTGACCGTAAATTATACTGGTGAAAGTTAGTGGCCGACTTACGATAAATTCCATCCTGGTAAAGGTATTCACCGGAAATAAAATAGTCCACACGATCACTGCCACCATTTACCGACAGCGCATGACGATTTTGTGGAGAATAATTTTTGATCACAGAATGATACCAGTCGGTGTTGGGATGTCCCAGCGGATCGCTGCCATCTGTATATTTTCGTATATCCTCATCCGTGAAAAGCAGGGGCTTGTTGGAGCGGGCATATTTTTCATTCATGTAGGTAGCATACTGCCCTGCATTCAGCAGCTTGGTAATATAGGTAGGCTGCGACAGGCCATAGCTGCCATTATAGGAGATAACAGGTTTGCCGGGCTTACCTCTTTTGGTGGTAACGAGGATGACCCCGTTCGCCGCCTGTGCGCCATAAATAGCTGCAGATGCATCTTTCAGCACCGTAATACTTTCTATGTCATCGGAGTTAAGGCGTTCGAAAGCACCACGATTGGCCACCCCATCAATAACAATCAACGGGCTGTTATCATTGAGAGTACCTTTACCGCGGATGAGAATACTGGAATAATCATTACCAGGTTCGCCACTGCGGTTATTGGCAATAACGCCGGTGATGCGGCCTGCGAGGGCGTTGGACAAGTTCGGGGCAGGGCTTTGTTTCAGTTCTGTTCCTTTTACACTGGAAACGGAGCCGGTCACATTTACCTGTTTTTTAGTACCATAACCAATCACTACTACATTATTCAATGCAGAGATACTGGCTTCGAGCACTACATTAATCGCTGTTCTGCCACGGATGGCTTCCTCTTTTTTCTGATATCCTACAAAAGAAAACACCAGGATACCGGTACCATCTTTCAGGCGAAGGCTATAGTGGCCGTTTGCATCGGTTTGTGTACCGTTGCCGGTATGTTGCAATCCTATGCTCACACCAACCAGGGGCTTACCATCGGCATCTCTTACCGTACCGGTAATTACGTGTTCCTGTACGATCGCTGTTTTAGCGGGTGCTTCAAATACCACTACTGTTTTGTTGGTGATACGATAGCCCAGTGGCAGTCCGTTGAAGCTGGCATCGAGTATTTGTGCAATGGTAGCGTCATGCATGGATACACTGATGGCTGGCATCTTTTGTACATCTTCATCATTGTACAAAAACTGGTAATCACTTTTTTGTTGCAGAAAATTAAACAGGCTGGAAATCTTAGCGTCTTTCAGGGAGACCGATAATTTAATTTCCTGGGAATAGCTGGCGGCACGTAACTGCAGTATACATGCCAGTGTAAGGAATAAGGTAAGTCGCATTGTACGGGAGATAAGTACCAGCAATAGTTTGTCGTCCGGGAGGTACCCGGCGCTTGCTTTTTTTTTCATAACTTTGTTAAGCATAATAGTTAGACAATACCTGTCTGTGTCCTTTTCACAAATACAAACAGGTTGTTTGGCATTATTAGCCGGGGGTGTTTGCGCATTCCCGGTTTTTTTGATTCTGGTTACATGGAATTATACATACTTGGTTGATTAATTATTTATGGACGACCAGGTAAAACCCTTAACAGTTGTCCTTCCTGTGAGAAACGTACTTTACCCGTTGTCTCCAGGAATTGTAGTATTTCGCTTAATTGTTCACTTCTTATAATTCGACCGGTGAAATGGGCATTCAGATCCACTCCGGCTTCTTTCACTATAACAACATTATACCACCTGGATAATTCATCGAGGATACCCGACAGTGGTTCGCTACGGAATATAAACAATCCTTTCTTCCAGGCGAGGACTGCATCCATATCAGCGGTTTGCAGGGTAAGACCAGTTCCTGCGAGTGCCTGTTGCCCGGGCTGTAATACCTTACTTTCAGAACTGTTTGCGGCACTCACTTTCACGGCGCCACTGACCAGCGTAGTACGTTCATAACGTTCACCTGTATACGCTTTTATATTAAAGGAGGTACCCAGTACCTGTATAGCTGTTTTGCTGGTATGTACTACAAATGGATGTGCCGCATCGGGAGCCACTTCAAAATACGCTTCCCCATTGAGTTCCACGTTGCGTTCCTTGCCGGTAAATGCGGCAGGAAAGCGCAGGCTGGTGGCAGCGCCCACCCATACACGACTACCATCCGGGAGCACTACTTTATAGTCCATTCCTTTTGGTGTAACCAGCTGTTGCAGTGCTATGGCCGCACCTTCTGTCTGGTTGGTATTTACCGGATACAGCAGGCTGCCGGCATCGTTGCGGGCGATGGTACCATCCATGGCGCGGATCGTTTGTGCCCCTGTTTTATTCAATGGAATCGCTTCCTGGTTATCGATCAGGAGCTGTACAGTGTTAGGCGCTTGTTGTGGTAAGCGGTTTCGTTGCTGCGCAACAGCCGGAGGATGAGTAGCTGCACGATGAAAATGGAAGAAATACCATCCGGTGGAAACTGCTGCCAGCAAAGGAAGGACGATAGCGGCATATCGAAGCAGCGGCCGCAGTCGGGAGGGACGTTTTGCTGACAGATGAGCTACTGCGAGGGAGGACACCTCAGCGTCCTCCTGCAGTTGCCTGGCGGTTTCGCCATCCGTGTGAATACGTTGCATCAGATGCGCAAATGCGTCGCTGTCATTCGGCTGCTCCAGTTGAGCTACCCGTTCGTTCAGGTGATCAGGATCTGTGAGCTGTTGCCACAGTGCTTCATGATCAGGATCTTCCTTTCTCCAGGCTTGCAGCGTCAGCATTTCTGCAGGCGTAATCTGCCCGGTGAGTTGCCGGGATATAAGTTGTGCGATTGCTAAATTTTTGCGGATACCTTCCATAACTGATGATACATAAACAACCAGTTGGAAAAAGTGGGTGAAAAGAAAAGCGATTTTTTTAAAGTATTTTTCCGAAGAGGAGTAACAGCTGGCAGGGCTGACTTTTAAGAATGTCCCGCATCAGGCGCAGGGCGCGTTTTTTCTGTGTTTTCACTGTGTTAATCGATACGTGCAAACGTTCGGCGATTTCATGATTACGCAGTCCTTCAAAATAACTGAGGTGTATTACCTGCTGGCATCCTGGTGGCAGTTGCTGTAATGCCTGTTGTATTTCTCCCGCTACTTCTGCTTCTATAAGGCGGAACAGGAGGTGTTTATCTTCCGGAGCGGGTGGTTGGGTGTTGTTATACCGGCGAACTACTTTTTCGTGTTTATAAATGTTGAGGCATTTATTTTTTACGGTGAGATATAAAAATACTTTGATGGCAGACTGGTCACTGAAACTATCCATCCGCTGCCACAGGGCAACAAAGGCTTCCTGTACCAGGTCGGCGGCTTCGTCTCCAACAGGTAACATCCCTTTGGCAAATAATACTAACCTGTTATTAAACAGTTCAAATAACGTGGCGAATTGCTTTTCTTTTTCCTGTTCCGGTAGCTCAGCACGCAGTTTATCAGTCATGTGGCAGGGAAAGTTTCAATATACTTCCGCGGTGAAATTAGGAGATTGAAAAATAAAATTCTATCAGATATTAACCTGTTATAAAAGAATATTAACCATTAACCGTGCAAAATCCTTTAATTCCAGCTACCTTCACCGAACTACGGATAATTCTGTCCCTATAATCTCTCCTTCTTTTTGCAACAGTCCTTTGACACATTGATCAACAGCTTCATTGAAAGCAAAGTAGGTATCTCAGAAAATTTTTTAAGTATTCAGCTTGCTAACGACTTAAAGGAAAACCTGTTACATCTCTATTCCGAAAAAAGCATGCTGGCGGCAGGTACCGGCAATCAACAACTGGTAGCGCACGACAAAGCCGTTCGCGGCGATGTAATCTATTGGCTGGATAAACAGCATAACAATGCACATGAAAATGCATTCTTTGCGGTCATGGACGAGTTCATATTGTACCTGAACCGCTCCTGTTATACCGGGATCACCGGGTATGAATTTCATTATACGCTCTACGAAGCGGGCAGCTTTTATAAAAAGCACCTGGATCAGTTCCGCAATAATGACAGCCGGCAGTTTTCTATGATTATCTACCTGAATACCGACTGGATCCCCAATGATGGCGGACAGCTATCTATTTATCATACCGGTGGAGATGAGCAGCATATAAATCCCAGCAGTGGCAAAACTGTTTTCTTTAAAAGCAGTGAGCTGGAACACGAAGTATTGCTGACGAATAAGCCCAGGATGAGTATCACGGGCTGGTTGAAGCGGTAAAGTATAAGGATCAGGTAAGGGTGTGATTGCTTTAACAGCGATCACACCCATCAAATTTATTTACTGTAATTATAGGCCTGTACTACCATTTCAATTTCATCTTCCGTATAGTCGTGGCTATTAATGAACTCCACAATACCAGGTTTATCGGAGAGAAATTCGGCCAGCTCTTTTTTGAAATGCTTTGCCTTTTTAGGCACTTCCTGCACGATATCAGCATTTTTCTTTTTCAGGAAGAACCGGGAAGTGGCGACCTTTCGCGGCCCTGGTGAGTAACTATTACCGGGTGCCCTAAATGATGTGCCTCCGCTTCCACCTCCCCACACTTTGTTCTTTTCAAAATAAACCATGTACAAACAGAGATCTCCACTAATACGCAGTTCAGCAAAGCATTTGGAGAACTTTGCGTTTGTCAGGCTAACTGGTAGTTTTACGTTGGAAAGGGTATGAAAATCTGCTTTGTCGCCGTCTTCATGAAATCCTATGCACTCATCTGCTGTAATAGTGACCACCTTTGCTCCAATAGATTCTTTAAACCGGAAACTGGTAGGCGACTCGAAAGTATATTTTATCAAACCGCTTTTCTTTGTGGAATCAGGCAGGTAATAGTATCCGGTGCTGTAATAGCTTTCTCCGTTCAGACCACCATCAAAAATTTTTTGTGCAGATAACGTACTGCTGTATAGTCCCGAAAAAAAGATCAGTGTACATAGTACTAAAAAACGAACACTCTTCATGGTATAGGTATTGGGCGCGCAAGTTACCTTTTTTTACAACTGTTCCCGCTTTTCGCGTTGTCTTGCCATTATTATTTTATAGCATTCTTTTATTTAGATCATAATATTAAATAATTACATAATAATTAATAATTGAAGACAGATAAAATTTATAAAATCGTTCAGTTTGATACAAAAATGAATATAAATAATTGTATATCATACTTTTATTGTTAAACGCACTCAAAATAATAAACATATTATTATAAAATATATATGCATTTAAAATCAACACTTCGCATAGAATAAGATGATTTTTTCAAAAATTAACTGAATTAAATAAATTAATCTTCTACTTTTATACTTAAGTATACTGATCGATCAACCAAAAAAGTACTTAAGTACATTAATTCATCTCTAATTACTTATTTTATGAATTTGTCTACCAGCTTCATCATAGTACTATCTACTTTTTCTATTATTGCAAAAGCCGAAAACGATCCTCCTAAAAAGAAAAAAAGAGGAAGTTATCTCATTGAACTCCCCGCTTCTTTAAATACCAGCACCGATAGTGCAAAAACCATTTCTTTTTCTCAGGACGCTGCCGCATTTAAACCAACCATACAGGTAGGCGCTATTGTACACATGTTTGCCTCCGGAGAACAAAGTGGCTTTGGTGCGCCCTCCAATGATAAATCATCGAAAGACTGGAACAAAGGTTTCTCCGTTTACCGTGCCAGGGTACTGGTAGGCGGACAGCTGACTAAGAAAGCCAGCTTCTTCATGGAAACAGAAATCCCTTCTCCCATCGGTATCCAGTCCAACGGCGAAAAAAACGTGAAGGTGTCGCCGATTATATTAGATGCTCAACTGGAATACACTTTCTCCAACGCATTTGAACTGGTAGCAGGCATGCAACTCGTATCCAACAACCGTAACGGTTTACAGGGTGCCGCCGGATTAATGGCCAACGACTTCACCTACTTCCAGTACCCTTATAACCTGTTTGCCAACAGCCCCCTGCAAGGCAACTTTGGCCGTGACCTCGGTGTAAACGCCCGTGGCTTTCTCGCCAACGACAAACTCGAATATCGCCTCGGCGTATTTACCGGTCGAAATGTAGACGGCGGCGCTCCACTACGCACCGTTGCACGTGTGGCCTATAATTTCCTGGATGCTGAAAAAGATTACTACTATGCCGGCACCAAACTGGGCAAAGGTAAAACCCTGGCATGGGCTGTGGGTGTAGATGCGCAGGCAAACTACTATAACTACAGCACAGATGCATTCTTCGATTATCCATTAGGCAACGCGGGATCCATCACCGTTAATGCGGCATTCCAGTACATGTCCGGTGGCACCGCCACCGACTCGAAATACTCTTTCGCTACCCTGATCCCTAAACAAACGGTTCAGTTCCTGGAACTGGGTTACTACTTTAAAAAATCCAAACTACAACCCTGGATCAGGTACGAAAACCAGGACGTCAGCGCCGATGCGGCACAAGCAGGCACCGTAAAATTAAGTTCTTTCGATAAAAGCAAATCCAGCAGTGTCATGGGCGGGGGGCTTAACTACTTCTTTAACGGCACCGGCACCAACCTCCGGCTCTCGTATACTACCCGCACCTATAACGTAGCCACTGCTACCGCCGACGAATACACGAAAAAAACATACGGTCAGCTATGGCTGCAGGCACAGTTCTTTATTTTCTGATTACACACGCATTCATTCATCTTCTTCCTAAAATATTATTAAGCATGAGACTCACTTTCCTGAAACAACTTCCCCTGCTACTGCTGGGCGCTACGGCACTTTTTTCTTCCTGTAACAACGGAACCAAAAAACCTGGCAGCGATTCTACCGCTACCAAAGAAACCGTAAAAATAGGGGTACTCCACTCACTCAGCGGCACCATGGCTATCTCTGAAGTATCACTGAAAGATGCGGTGCAAATGGCGGTAGATGAAATCAACGCCAAAGGCGGCGTACTCGGCAAACAAATAGAACCCGTGATCGTAGATCCGGCCTCCGACTGGGACCTGTTTGCCGAAAAAGCCAAAGAGCTGCTCATCGACAAAAAAGTATCAGCGGTATTTGGCTGCTGGACATCCGTTTCGCGAAAATCCGTACTCCCGGTATTTGAACAAAACAACGGTCTCCTCTTTTATCCTGTACAATATGAAGGAGAAGAATGCTCCAACAGCGTGATATATACCGGCGCCACCCCCAACCAGCAGCTGATTCCGGCTGCTGAATACCTGATGAGCGAAAAAGGTGGCGGCTATAAAAAATTCTACCTGCTGGGAACAGATTACGTTTTTCCCCGCACCGCCAATAAAATCCTGAAAGCATTTTTACTCTCCAAAGGCATTCCCAAAGAAAACATCATTGAAGAATATACGCCTTTCCATCACCAGGATTATCAGACCATCATCTCTAAAGTAAAACGCTTTGCTGCCGATGGAAAAGCCTGTATCCTCTCTACTATCAATGGCGACTCCAATGTACCTTTCTATAAAGAATTTGCCAACCAGGGGCTTTCTTCCGCCACCTGCCCTATCATGGCATTTTCAGTTGCGGAAGATGAACTCCGCTCTATGGACACTGAATTCCTGGTAGGTCATCTTGCTGCATGGAATTACTTCCAGTCAAACGACCTTCCCGAAAACAAAAAATTCGTTGCCGACTTCAAAGCTTACTGCGCTAAAAAAGGATTACCCGGCGGCGACAAAAGAGTAACGGATGATCCTATCTGCTGGGCTTATACCGGCGTTTACCTCTGGGCTAAAGCAGCAGAAAAAGCTGGTTCCTTCGACGTTTCAAAAGTACGCAACGCCCTCTATGGACTCGACTTCCCATCTCCTGATGGCCTGGTAAAAATGGATCCAAGAAACCATCACCTGGCAAAACCGGTAGTGATCGGCGAAATTAAACCGGACGGACAGTTTGATATTATCTGGAAATCAGCAGGACTCGTAGATCCACAGCCATGGTCACCTTTAACATCTCCCGACAAAGATTGCGATTGGGTAAACCACAACGGTACTTACGCAAAAAAATAAGTTTTCAACACGGATAAAAGACGGGCTATTTCCAACTTCTCAATTATGACGCGATGAAAATTTCCTTAGCACTACGATGGATACTGGCTGGCTGCATACTGCTGTTTCAACAAACAGTAGCCGCACAGGACAGTGCCTCCATTTATACCGCACAGCTGCTGCAACCGGCGAATGACTCCATGCGCACGCATGCCATAGGCAGACTGGCTGCCCTACGCATTCCGGCTACCTTTCCTTTACTCATGGCGATCAGTGACAAAAAGTTGTACCTGCTAGATCGCAAGGCAGTAACGGTTGACAGTAAGCCTTCCGCAGAAGGAACATACCGGCTTTATTCTCTTTATCCCGATAATATACTTTTGAAAAACAGCAGCGGGCAACCGCTGCTGTTATCATTGTCTGCTTTACAAACGGTAGATATTTCCCGCGCCGACCGCCTGCAACTGGCCCCTATCACGCCGCTGCTCAATCTCTATAGCAGCGATGCACAAAAACGTCTGCTCGCCTACAGTCAGCTGAAAAATACTGGCGACAACAGCGTGCAACTGATCCTCCAAAACGCACTGGCAAAAGAAACCAACGCCGATGCTCGCCGCACCGGTAAAGATGTGTTATACGGCGCTAAATTATACAGCGCTACCAATGCCGCCATGGCTAAAGCATATATTGACAGCATCACGGATAACTGGAGCGACAACGCTCCACAGTTGCTGAGAACATATGCCAGCAACGGATTTTTTAATAAAGAGATGGCTACCTACGCGGCGGAGAAAGCCGTGAGCCTCGAACAACGCTACGACCGCCTCCAACGGGTACAGAACTTTTTCAGTGGCTTAAGTCTGGGTAGTATTCTTATACTCATTGCCCTGGGGCTTTCTATTGTATATGGCCTGGCAGGCATTATTAATATGGCGCATGGAGAATTTATGATGATAGGCGCTTATACCACTTATTGCACACAACTATTTTTCACCAATGTACTGGGCATTCCGCAAACAGATCTTTTCTTCGTAGCGGCGCTGCCCGTCTCTTTCGTAATAGCAGGTGCAATGGGATTGTTGCTGGAAAGGCTCGTCATCCGGCACCTGTACGCCAAGCCGCTGGAAAGCCTGCTGGCTACCTGGGGAGTAAGTTTAATCCTGGTACAAACCGCCCGCATTTTATTTGGTGACCTCACCGCCGTTAAAACACCACAGCTGTTATCCGGTGGCTGGCAGGTATCACCGCATCTAACGTTACCGTATAATCGATTATTTATTATTGCGCTGACCCTGGTGATGGTTTTGCTGACTTACTTCATGCTTTACCGGAGCAGACTGGGTTTACAAATCAGGGCCGTTACGCAGAACCGGCAAATGAGTGCCTGTCTGGGTATTGAAACAAAACGTATTGCCGCCATCACCTTCTTTATTGGCTCGGGGCTGGCCGGATTGGCTGGTTGTGCCATCACATTAATTGGTAATGTGGTTCCGGATATGGGACAAACATATATCGTTGATTCCTTCCTGGTGGTGGTAACGGGAGGCGTAGGCAAGCTCGCAGGTACTATTGTTTCTGGTCTCGGCATTGGCTTCTTCACCAAAGTGCTGGAATCCTTCTTCCAGGCGGTTTATGGCAAAGTGTTTATCCTCGTGTTTATCATGCTGTTTATGCAGTATAAACCCAAAGGCTTATTTCCTGACAAAGGCCGCATAGCGGAAGATTAAAAACCAGGCATATGAAAACGAAAAACAATCCACTGTATTATATATTATTCATCGCCATTTTTGCGATCCTGCTGCCGGCAGGATATATGTCCGGCCTCCTTTCTGTAAACACCATCTCTGTATGGGGGCGATACTTCTGTTTTGCTATTGCGGCGCTGGGTATAGACCTGATATGGGGCTATACCGGCATTTTATCGATGTGTCAGGCCTTCTTCTTTTGCCTGGGCAGCTACGGCATTGCCATGCACCTGCTGCTGAAAAAAACAGTGGTCTCCGGCGCCGTACTCCCCGACTTTATGGCCTGGAATAAAATAGATACGTTACCGTTATTCTGGCAACCATTTCAATCTTTCGGATGGACCCTCGCACTCTGTCTGCTGATACCTGCACTGTTTGCCTTTGTTACCGGCTTTGTATTATTCAGAAGCAGAATTAAAGGCGTGTATATGGCTATTATCACGCAGGCACTGACATTAGCCATGTGGTTAATTTTCCTGAGAAATGAAACCAACCTGGGTGGCACCAATGGTTTGACCGATTTCAAAACCATGCTGGGCTATGATTTGTCTTCTTCTTCCGTAAAACTGGGACTATATATGCTCTCCTTTACGACACTTTGCGCAGCTTACTTCGCCTGTTATAAAATTACCCATTCGAAATTCGGCAAAGTATTACAGGCTATCCGCGACAGTGAATCACGCATCAGCTATGCTGCCTATAAAGTAGTGGATTATAAACTGGCTGTTTTCGTTGTGGCGGCACTGTTAGCTGCCGTAGGGGGGATGCTTTATCTACCGCAAACAGGCATTATTACCCCCGGCCGTATGGATGTAAAAGCATCTGTGGAAATGGTGATGTGGGTGGCGCTGGGAGGCAGAGGCAACCTGAAAGGCGCGGTAATAGGCGCTTTGCTGGTTAACTTCCTGTACAGTGTTTGTACCAGTCTGTTCCCGGACTCCTGGTTGTTTATCCTCGGCTTCCTTTTCGTGATTACTGTATTATACTTCGACAAAGGATTCATGGGATTACTGGATAGTCTCAAACAACGATTCACTTCTTTCAAAACATCTCAAACAACCCATTGATATGCTACTTACTGTCAACAACCTGTCGGTATCATTTGGGGGTGTACATGCACTGAACCTGGACCATTTCAGTCTGCGCGATAAAGAACTGCGTGTCATCATTGGTCCTAACGGAGCGGGCAAGTCCACCTTCCTGGATATCATCTGCGGAAAAACAAAAGCAGACAAAGGAGAAATATTTTTTAACGGCAAAGCTATCACCGGCAAAACGGAAGTAAAGATTGCGGAACTCGGTATCGGCAGGAAATTCCAGAAGCCCTCCGTATTTCCGGGGCTTACCGTATATGATAACCTGATGCTGGCAGCCAAAATGAAGAAAGACATTTTCTCTTCTCTCTTCTTCAAACCTACGCCAGCCCTGGCAGAAAGGATACATACAGTGGCTACGAAATTATCACTCACCACCGTCATGTATAAGATGGCCGGGGACCTGTCGCACGGACAAAAGCAATGGCTGGAAATAGCCATTGTCGTATTGCAGGATCCAACGCTGATGCTGATAGACGAACCCGCCGCGGGCATGTCTGACGAAGAAACCGAAAAAACAGGCGCCCTGCTGCTGGAGCTCTCCAGGGCACACAGCATTATTGTAATAGAACATGATATGAAATTTGTAGAACAGATAGCCAACGAACTGGTGACCGTACTGGTTCGTGGCAAACGCTTGATGGAAGGAACTTTCGCGGAAGTAAAAAATGATCAGCGGGTAATAGATTGCTATTTAGGTCGTACTAACGCTCAATTAGAAACATTATGATCCACACAATCCAGGCACCGGTATTAATCGTCAATCAACTTAGCGCAGCATATGGACAAAGCACCATCCTGCGCGGCACCACCCTTACTGTAAAAAAAGGCGCCGTTACCACCGTCATGGGCCGCAATGGCGTAGGTAAAACCACCCTGCTCAAAACTATCATGGGGCTGTTGCCTGTACAGGACGGCAGTATCATTTTCAACAATGAAAATATAACGGATCTGCCCCCACATAAAAAAGCAAAAGCAGGCATCGCCTATGTACCACAGGGGCGGGAAATTATCCCCAAGCTCACCGTATACGAAAACCTGCAACTCGGGCTACAGGCACATCCCGACCGCAACGCCAAAGTTCCGGATGAAGAAATTTTCAGTCTCTTTCCTATCCTGAAAGATTTCCGAAAACGTGCCGGTGGTAATCTCAGTGGTGGTCAGCAACAACAACTGTCTATCGCCAGGGCACTGGTGAGCCGCCCCTCTCTCCTGCTACTCGATGAGCCTACAGAAGGTATACAACCGTCTATCGCGCAGGAAATAGGCAGCATATTGCAACAGCTGGTGCAGCAAAAAGACCTTTCTGTATTATTGGTAGAACAAAAAATTGATTTCGCCAACCAGGTAACAGACCACTATTATTTTATGGACAGAGGTAAAATGATCATGGATGGCACTGCAGAAGAACTGAAACATTCCGCGCTGGAGAAACATATATCGGTATAGCTATTAGCCTTTAGCTGTTAGCTATTAGGAAAATGCAGCGGAGATTAAGTATTATTGGTATAGCTGTTAGCTATTAGGAAAATACAGCGGAGATTAAGTATTGTTGGTATAGCTGTTAGCTATTAGGAAAATGCAGCGGAGATTAAGTATTGTTGGTATAGCTGTTAGCTATTGGGAAAATGCAACGGAGATTAAGTATTATTCGTATAGCTGTTAGCTATTAGGAAAATACAGCGGAGATTAAGTATTATTGGATAATTCTAAACACTAACAGCTAACGGTTACTCGCTAAAGGCTAACAGCTAACCGCTAAAAGCTAAAAGCTATTTCGCTATGCATCCAGTATCCGAAGATCGCAGTGTATTTAAAATCTTCACCATCCTCTATGCGGTGGCGTTGACCACCATTGCCCTGCTAAGTATTTTTAGCCAGATAAAAATACAACAGGCACTCAATCACCAGATGAATGATTCTCATGTCATCAACTTTGCTGCGCGGCTACGTACGTATAGCCAGACGTTGAGTAAACTGGCGCTGCTATTGGAGTCTGGCAGAGACATAGAAGATAACCGCAAAGAATTTATTAATACCCTCAAGCAATGGCAAAAATCACATGAAGGCCTGCAGGCAGGCAGCAACTTCCTGAACCTGCCGGCCAACGACCAGGATGAGCTGAAACAGATGTTCGAGATTATCCGCAATCCACACCAGGAAATATGGGATGCCGCCAGTAAAATGATCACCGTATTGTACAACGACAGC
Organism: Chitinophaga sp. 10T418; assembly: GCF_056394125.1. Classification (NCBI taxonomy): domain Bacteria; kingdom Pseudomonadati; phylum Bacteroidota; class Chitinophagia; order Chitinophagales; family Chitinophagaceae; genus Chitinophaga; species Chitinophaga sp. 10T418. The sequence goes on along the minus strand of NZ_JBFTHG010000014.1, from coordinate 150,953 downwards.
ACCTTCACGCCAGCGCATATACGACCTTATGTACAAACCATCCTGGCATATGAGAAATCATACCTGCTGGGCATGGAACTAATCGTATTCGACTATGACCGGTTTTCAAAAGAGCGGATACGCAACCTCAAAGAAATTGAATACATCGTACTGGGACTGGTACTCTTCACCCTCCTGCTGGAAGCCGCCGTCATCTTCTATCCGCTGTCTACCCGCATCCGCAAAATTATCCGGGGCCTGGTAGATGCCGAAGAAAGAGCCCGGAAATTAACGGAGCAGGTGCAACTGGCGAACCAGGAAAAATTATTACGACAAGAAACGGAACAACGCATCCGCTCTTACTCCATCATCAACGGTCAGGAAAAGGAACGCAAAAGAATTGCTGCCGAAATACACGACGGTATCGGACAAATGCTGACCAGTCTGCGTATGAAACTCGAACAAATTGAAGACCGCAGCATACAACATGACCCCGAAATAGCGATGGTCAACTCCCTGATGTATAGCATTATCAACGAAACCAAACGGATCTGCTCCGACCTGTTGCCCAGTGTACTGGAAGACTTCGGCCTGAGGGCTGCCATTGAAGAACTGATTAAAATATGCCGCCAAACGGCTCCCGGTATCGACTTCCAGCTGGAAGAAACTTTGTCGGCTGTGCCTTTACCCAAAGAAGTAAAGACCGGCGTTTACCGTATCTTGCAGGAAGCATTGAACAATGCCATTAAACATGCGGACGCGGATACTATTGAAGTAGATATTGACGGCACCGCCAATTTCCTGCAATTAAGCATCCGTGATAATGGTAAAGGATTTCATTTCGACAGCCAGCAGCTATTTTCAACAGAGCTGGCAAAAAAAATAAATGGCATCCGTAATATGAAAGAAAGAGCAGAGCTGCTGGGAGGTACCCTCCAAATCAGCTCGCAGCCCGGCACCGGAACAATTGTACAGTTAGCAATCACCTTTTAGCCATGAAAAAAATAGGCGTTTTTTTAGTAGATGATCATGAAATTTTCCGCAATGGCCTTAAACAGCTGATCAACAGCGAAGCCGACATGGAAGTATGTGGAGAAGCCAGCAGCGGAGAAGACGCGCTGCAACAATTAGCGGCCGCAGCTCCCGACGTGATCATTATGGATATTCGTATGCCCGGCATGAATGGCCTGGAAACCAGTACCCTCCTCCTGGAAAAAAATCCCCGTGGCCGCATTCTTTTCTTCAGCCTCTTTGATGAACCCGACTATGTAGCAGCGGCCCTCGAAATGGGCGCCAGCGGCTATATCCTGAAAGATACCAGCAACAAAATATTCCTTAGCGCCATCCGTACCATCCACCAGGGCAAATATTATTTTATAGGAGAAGTCAGCGACATCCTGGTAAAAAAATACCTCGACGCCAAACAATCAACACACGGCAACGGCGGCACCCAGGAAATTTCCTTATCACGCCGCGAAGAACAGATCATCCGAATGATCAGCAACGGTCGTAATAATAAAGACATCGCGGAGTCGCTGAATCTCAGTATCCGTACTATTGAAGCACACCGCATGAATATATTGCGGAAGTTCCAGGTGAATAGCATTGAAGAAGCGGTAGAGTATTGTAAAAATACGGGGATGTTAAAGGAAGAGTGAATCCTTATGCTTACCACTTCAATTTGGCAATTACTTTATTCGGCGTCTCTTGCTTTCCAGGAAATAAAATAAGAAATTCAATATCAATCATTTAGAAAGAAATTCGCTAATCATTGCCCCTTTATTGCTCCTTTGCCATCCCCTTTTCGCCCTTCAATAGCTGTTTTATTGCCCCTTTAACTGCCCCTTTGCCCCTTTATTCTCCTCTTTCAAAATATAATGCGTTCCTTTTCCCGTTGAACCAACTTTTAGGATTAAACCCTTTTCCAATAACAACTGAAGATCATTTGAAGCTGTACGCTTTGAAATATTAAATAGATCCTGATATTGCTGATTAGTAATGCGCTCATTTGTTCTTATAAACTGCAATGCCTTCATTTGTCGATCTTCAAGTCCGTAGCTTTTCAATGGCTTTTCTTTCAAAAATATTATACTAACACCACCCTGCTCCTCCTGAATCAGTGGCTCAGGTAAACCAGCTTCGATACAAGCATCAATAATTTTATTCGTTCCCCGACCCCATGACTCAATATATCTTGCTTTGAAAAAAACATTCGCAATATTTCTATTATCTGCCGAAGGCAACAAAACCAGGAGTATTAGCCAGATTATTCCACTAAGAAATGTAAAGAAAAAAGCCTTCAAATCTTACGATCTGAAGGCTGCTATATCTTTCCTCAACAAACTAACGTTTCCACACATTATCCTTCTCATTGGCATCCATAAACAAATTCCCATCCAGCTTAATCGCTGAGATCTCTTTTGTATTAGACAAATTAAGCCGTACCTCTTTCTGATTGGCTTTCCAGATGCCGGGTGTCTGATGTTCACTTTTTGTTGTACCATCTTTGAAAGTAATCACTACATCAAAAGGTATGGCGAAACCACCGGTATTGAGGATACGTAGTGAAGCTTTTTTGGCATTCAGCTTTACTTCCGCGAGTGTAAGATCTATATAGTTGTTACTAAAGTACCAGTTATTCCAGAACCAGTTCAGGTTTTGTCCGGCGGCGGTATTAAAAGAATAAAAGTAATCCCAGGGAATAGGGTGTTTACCATGCCAGTTGTTCATATACGCATGCAGGCATTTTTTAAACAGCGCATCTCCCAGCATATCTTTCAATGCGAGGTAAGACAACGACGCTTTGCCATATGAGTTGCTGCTATATCCCATGCCACTCACCTGGTTGGCCATAGAAATGATGGGTTGATCTTCCTCAGTGGAAGGATCATGTATATATCTATTCACCCTGAACTTACGGTAAAAATCATCTGCTGTTTCCTTTCCTTTCTCTGCTATGCCGATCAGGTATTCGAGGGTGGTAGCCCAGCCTTCATCCATAAAGGAATAGCGGCTTTCGTTGATGCCCATATAAAAAGGAAAGTAAGTATGTGCGATTTCATGATCCTGTACCAACTGGGCAAAGCTAAGGTCATCTCCTGCGGAGCCATCATTTACTACCATCGGATATTCCATGTCAGCAAAGCCCTGAACAGCCGTCATCGCCGGAAATGGATAGGATACGCCTGGCCATTGATGAGAGAACCAGTTTAACGCATAGTGAGAAAAAGCGACGGAGTGATGAAAATCTGTGGACGTATCCTGGTAAGCAGCCTGTATGCTGGCGCGGCGCATGGTAGTGCTGTCCACTACTACACTGGCAGCATCCCATACATAATGATCACTGGTGGCGTAGGTAACGTCTGCAATATGTGTGGCACTGAATTTCCAGGTGTTGCGGGGTTGCTGCGCGGTGACTTCTCCCTTCAGCATTTCCTGCAGGTTGGCAATGTGCGCTGTTGTGTCTGAGCTATAAGAACGCTCCAGCCGTTTCGCAAATGCAGGGCGTAATACTTCCGCTGCATTTTGCAGTGTGCCTGTTCCCCAAACCACAAAATTCTTAGGCACGGTCACCGCTACGTTATAGTCGTTGAAGTCGCTGTAAAATTCTACGCGGTCGGTATGCTCTATGCCATCCCAGCCGTTATAGTCGTCATATACAGATACCCTTGGATAAGCATATGCCATAAAAGCAGTAGTACTATCGATCATACCTTCTCTGCCACTCAACACCGACAAATCATAGTGCCAGTTGATATGAAGATGTATGCTATCTTTCGATGGCAATGGTTTTGGAAATACCACCGAGGAAGTGGTACCTACGTCGTTGTTAACTTTTACGGGTATGCCATCAATTAACAGCTGATCTATGATTACACCATCTGTTAAAAAGTCTTTGCTCACATAACCCGAGCGCGGTGATTGAAATTTATGCAGATTGCAGATGATCCGCAACACCATTCCTTTCAATTCATTGGGACTGTTATTCAGATAGGTGATCGTTTCCACACCAGTCACGGTCCTGTTGGGCGGGTTCACTGAAAGTTCAATATTATATATTCCTTTGTTCTGCCAGTAAAGTTTACCTGGCGCACCACTCTTGTCTCTCGTCTGGTTAACATATGCCTGTTTAATATTACGCGGCATATACAATTCCTGTGCTGTTGCCAAAGTGCTAACACCTAATAACAACAGCAGGCTATACATAATTTTGTTCATATTCGTCTGCGGATTTCAAGGGATAAAAATAGGAAAAGTCAATGGAAATGGATGATAAGATACGGATCAGAAAAAATACGATTCTATTTTCTGTGCCAGCCGTGATAAAAATTCATTGGGAATATGATCGTGAGAAGCATTGAGCTTCCCGTTTTCATCCGGCCGGAAAGTAACCTGGTGGTTGTCTATTTCCACCATGTATGTTTTTTCGTTATCATTGCCTGGTAGTATATGATAGTCTTTACCATCCAGTTGAATAATCGCCTTTTCCATAGTACTAACATTTTACATGAAGTTAACTAATTATAATTATGATGTGTTTCCATCCCGGCAGCTTTTACACAAGTGGTAAAAACGATCACTGGCTGTATCAAAAACGAACACATTATTAAAATATAAAAACTATAACTGTGTTTATTATTAAGATTATTGTATCCGGTATAATTTTTCTGATAAAGCAGTTCAAATATCATAGCAATGCAGCTGTTAAAGATCACCTTCCGTAATCTGCTAAAAAATAAAGGGTACTCAGCGATCAATATTATTGGTTTGGCGATGGGCATGGCCGTTACTCTCCTCATTAGTTTATGGATATGGGATGAGCTTTCTTTTAATCATTGGCATAACCATCATCAGCGGATTGCACAGGTGATGGATGTACAAACCATCAACGGAGAAAGTAATACCAGTGAGTCTGTGGCTATACCATTGGCAGATGAGTTACGCAACAACTATGCAAATGACTTCAAACATGTAGCGATACTTTTTCCCAACTTCACCCATGCCGTTGCAGTAGGTGATAAAAAATTATCCCAGTCGGGCGTATGGGCGCAGCCCGATTTACCGGAAATGCTCACCCTGAAAATGATCAGCGGTAAGAGAGATGCACTGAAAGATCCTTCTTCTGCACTGATCACCCGTTCACTGGCAAAGGCTTTATTTGGAGACACAGACCCTACCGGTAAAGGCTTCCGGCTCGACAACCGCACCGACTTACAGGTAGGTGGCGTATTCGAGGACCTTCCGCAAAACACTACTTTTCACGACACCCAACTGTTTCTTTCCTGGGATAAAGCCATCAGCACACTGCCCTGGCTGAAAGAAGCACAAAACCAGTGGGATAACCGTTACTGGAAATTATATGTAGAATTAAATGATCATGCCGACATTGATAAAGTCAATGCGCACATAAAAGATATCGCTCAAAAACATATTAAGGGCGGCACAGAAACATTATTGCTGCACCCTATGGATAAATGGCATTTGTACAGCGAGTTTAAAGATGGACAGGTTGCCGGCGGCAGAATCAGGCTGGTATGGCTTTTCGGCATCATTGGCGCATTGGTATTACTGCTGGCCTGTATTAACTTCATGAACTTAGCCACCGCACGTAGTGCTAAACGTTCAAAAGAAGTAGGCATACGCAAAGCCATTGGTTCTACCCGTACACAGCTGATCTGGCAGTTCCTCACCGAATCCCTGTTGTTATCATTTCTTTCTTTTATTGGCTGCGTAGGCATCGTGTATATCTTACTGCCACTGTTTAACAGGCTAACAGAAAAACAACTCAGCATTCCGTTTACACAGCCACTGTTATGGATAACATTGATTGGCTTTACGGCATTCACCGGCCTGATGGCAGGCAGCTATCCTGCTTTTTATCTGTCTTCTTTCCGACCCGTTAAAGTATTAAAAGGAAATGTATCGGCAGGACGCTTTTCATTGCTCCCCCGCAACACCCTCATGGTAGTGCAATTCAGTGTATCCATTGCATTGATCATCGGTACCGTTATTATTTATCAGCAGATACAATATGGTAAAAACAGGCCGGTAGGTTATAACCGGGAGGGGTTGATTATGGTAACGATGAGTACCGGTGAAATGTATGGCGCCCCTTATGATGCGTTGAGAAATGCATTGCTGGAAACCGGCGCCGTAGCAGACATGGCCAAATCAGATATTCCTTCTACGCAAAGCCCCGATTACAATACAGAAGTGAGCTGGAATGGTAAAACGGCTAATGCGAAAACACCTGTTGGCCTGATAGGTGTAACACACGACTACGGCCATACCATCGGCTGGCAAATTAAAGACGGTCGCGACTACTCCAGGAGTTATGCCACAGATACAGGTACACTTATTTTAAATGAAACAGCGGTTAAACTCACCGGACTTCAACATCCGGTAGGAGCCACCATTTACGTAAATGGTCAGCCCCGTATCATTACCGGTGTGGTAAAAGATATGATCATGGAATCACCGTATGCGCCTGTTGCGCCCACTATTTTCAGTCTGCAATACGGTATGATGAACGCCATGACAGTGCGTATCAACCCAGCCATGCCCATGCGGGAGGCGCTGGCTAAAATAGCGCCGGTGTTTAAACGATTCAATCCCGGCGGTCCATTCGACTATACGTTTACAGACGATGCGTATGCGCAGAAGTTTTCTGATGAAGAACGGGTAGCCAGACTGGCCACCGTGTTTGCGGTACTCGCTATCTTTATATCATGCCTGGGCGTATTGGGACTGGCGTCTTTCATGGCAGAACAACGCACGAAAGAAATTGGTATCCGCAAGGTCATGGGTGCGTCTATCGCCAATGTATTGATACTGCTGTCAAAAGATTTTGTAAAGCTGGTCATCATCTCCCTCGTACTGGCCTCTCCTGTTACATATTACTTTATGCAAAACTGGTTACAAAATTACACCTACCATATTACGGTGTCGATATGGCTTTTTGTGGCTGCGGGCATCAGTACCGTTCTTGTAACGTTGCTGACAGTTAGTTACCAGTCGGCCAAAGCAGCGCTTATGAACCCGGTAAAAAGCCTGAGAGCGGAATAAGCGGCCCGTTTATTCTATATCAATTATTCAACGCTGCTGCAGAACGGCAATACTTTCTCCGGTACTCCTGCGGCGTTAAACCCGTAATACGTTTAAATACCTGCCGGAAGGTTTTCAGGTCATTATAACCGGCGTTATACATCAGTGTACTGATGTTCTGCGTATTTTTTTCCAATTCTTTTTTGGCAGATTCTATCTTCACCCGCTGCAGGTATTCCAGCGGTGTATTTTGTGTAGCTACTTTAAAACGCCGGATAAAATTCCGTTTACTCATATTCGCCTGTTCTGCGATCTGCTCCACAGAAATCTGCTGATCATAGTGTTGCTCTATAAACGCCTGCGCTTTCAGGATGTCTTCATCTTCATGCCGGCGTTGTCCTTGGAATACAGCGAAGTGCGCCTGATTCACCCGGTCCATATCAATAGAAAACATTTTGCTTGTCCAGATGCTTGCTTCCCGGCCGCAAAACTTCTCTATCAGGTACAATACCAGGTTGAGGGAAATAAAAGCGCCTCCGCTGGTATAAATCCCTTCCTGGTCGGTCATAACGCTATCGGGTAAAATGGTAATATCCGGATACCTCCTGCGCATGTCTTCCAGTGCCATCCAGTGAGAGGTGCAGGACTTCCCCTGCAGCAATCCCGCTTCCGCCAGGAAATAGCTGCCTAAACACAAGCTGGCCACCTCAGTGCCACAGGCATGCATAGTGCTCAGCCAGTTTATCATCGCCTTATTTTTGCGCAGCACTACCGTAGGATCGCCTTCAAAAGCAGGCGCCAGGATAAGATCGGTATGCTTTACTTCCTCAATGGTTTTATAACAAATAAACTGTGCAGGCGAATGCAGTTGTATATTTTTCATCTTCTCACTGACCAACTCCAGGTTAAAAGCCGGTTCCCGCCCCATTTCTGCCATGTAACGGTTCACCCCTAACAACATATCCATTACGCCGGACAAAGAAGATAAAATAGCGTCTTCGTAAATCAGCAAGGAAACTGTCTTCATGGTAATTTGTGTATGATGTACTACAAAAATAACCTATTCCCGTGGCACAAATGCCCCCTAAATTCGGCGTGTTTGCACAGGTGATTTTTGGATTTAACAACTGAGATTTGTGAGACACAAAACGATAAAAATCATGAGTACAAACGTAACGACTGGTTTTAAACATAAAAGTGTTGAGGCCCGTCCCACTCCCAAAGTAGTATCTCACGAAGAATGGCAGGCTGCCAGAATAAAATTCCTGGAAAAAGAAAAACAGTATACCCATCTCCGCGATGAGCTCACCCGGCAACGCATGGAACTCCCCTGGGAAAAAGTAGAAAAAGACTATGTCTTTGATGGTCCGGAAGGTAAAGTTAGTCTGTCCGACCTCTTTGACGGCCGCAGCCAGCTGATCATCCAGCATTTTATGTTTGGTCCCCATGAAACAATAGGTTGTGTAGGCTGCTCTTTTGCAGCAGATTCTATCAACGGTGTACTGCCACACCTGGAACATCACGATGTTTCTATTGCGGTGATATCAAGAGCGCCTTTGCCGGTACTGGAAGCCTTTAGAAAACGTATGGGCTGGAATTTTAAATGGGTGTCTTCAGGCGGCAGTGATTTCAACTACGACTATCATGTATCCTTCCGGAAAGAAGACCTGGAAAAAGGAAAGGTATATTACAACTACGGTATCGTGGAAAACTTACCTGCCCACCTGGAAGACCTGCAGGGTATCAGCTCTTTTTACAAAGACGAAGACGGCAATATCTACCATACTTATTCGACCTATGGCCGTGGCGGCGAATTACAGCTGGCTACCTACAACTACCTGGACATTGCACCACTGGGCCGTAATGAAAAAGGAGTAAACGGCGATCTGACAGCGTGGGTGCGCCATCACGACAAATACGATGAGAAAGGACACGTAGATAATACAGGCAGGTATCATGAAGACAAAACACCAGGTTCTTGTTGTAGCAGTGAAGAACATGCATCATGAAAACGAATTGTTCCTGCGGTAGCGCTACGGGCAGCGATCACCGCAAAACAACGGCTGCGCAGGCCACAGGTCCGCTGACATTCCGGCAACGTATCGTTAAAACAGTGCGATGGTTATTACCGGGCATTACCCTCGCCCTGCTGCCGAAGTGCCCGATTTGTCTGGCTGCTTATGTGGCAATCGGTACTGGTGTCGGATTATCTGTAACCGCTGCTACCTGGCTGCGGACAGGACTTGTGGTGTTGTGCATCGGATCACTTGTTTACCTGGTATTGAACAAAGTACTGATGGTATACAAACGGCACAAACAAGGGCGATCATTGTCCTAATTCAATATTAAACAGCATCAGTTCATCCACCTCTCCGGGTGGTTGAATGGTGCCCTGTAATGTAAATCCTGAGCGCTTCAGCAACCGCACCGACCGGTGGTTATCCGGTTGTGTAATGGCAAACAAGCGGGGTAATTCCAACTGCTGCTTCGTATATGCCAGCGTAGCAGTAGCTGCTTCAAACGCATATCCCTGGCCTTCCGCCTCCGGCAAAAATGCAAATCCCAGGTCGGGTTGCTCCAGGTATCTTCTCTTAAACAGACCACAAATTCCAATAGGATTTCCTGTTTCTTTCAACACCACTACCCACGCACCATAGCCCTGCTCCGCATACAAACGTAACAGGTTATTCATAATATACCGTTGCGCATCTGCCAATGTTCTGATCTGCCGGTCGCCGATATACTGCAGCCATGTAGGCGTATTCAGCAACTCGAGGACGAAGGCATCATCTGAGGCAGCAAAAGTGCGCAACTGTAACCGGGGCGTTTCAAATAAAACTTTCATGCAAACATTTTATTACGACTCCTTACAAAGTATAATTTTCCGGTGAAGTGAACAAATCATGCCTGATTCCCGCTCAGAATTGAACGCCATTTGTGCAAAAACGGACATTTCCATACCCTGGTAAATTATAATGCATTGATTTTTAAACGCTCTATTTCTGGCATTACGTTAGCGATCCCCCTTAGTGGATTCATCATACTCTAAATTTAATATGCTTAAAAGCTACGTCCTTACTGCATTTCGTTTTCTTCAGAAAAACAGGTCTTTTAGCTTCATTAACATCTTCGGATTGGCTACCGGCACTGTATGTTGTTTATATATGCTGCTGTATGTGCGGGAACAGTACAGCTATGATCAGCATTATAAACAGGCTGAAAACATTTACCGGGTTAATTCCTCCTTAAAAAGAGCGGGTGATGTGCACAACGCAGCCACTACTTCTCCCCCGATAGCACCGGCATTAAAGAATGATTTCAGTGAAATACAGCAGTATACCAGGATTTCCATTCCCATGTCGGATAACACACAACTGCTGCATTACCAGGATAAAGCTATCTATGTGGCGCAGGGCGCCTACGTAGATTCTACCTTCTTCGATATCTTCACTTACCATTTTATCAACGGACAACCCTCCAGCGCTTTGTCTGGCCCTTATTCCGTAGTGCTGTTACAACCCATCGCGGAAAAACTATTCGGCAGTGCCGACCCTACCGGTAAAATTATCCGGATAGAAAACACCAGTGGCACACACGATTTTAAGGTAGATGGTGTAGTGGATGAAAGCCTGGGGAAATCACATATCCACGCCAACCTGTTCTTTTCTATGAACAGTGGTGGTGTAGGTGATTTCATTCTTCAGAACGACTCCTGGGCCAGCAATAATTTCGTGTCGTCTTATGTAAAGCTGACACCGGAAAGCCATCCGGCCGCGCTGGAAAAAAAGCTGCCTGCTTTCCTGCAGCAGCATGGCGCACAACAATTAAAAAGTATAGGCATGGAAAAAGTGCTGCACCTGCAACCCATACAGGAAGTGCATACCAGCACGATGTATGACCTGGGCCTTGGCAAAACGGTGAGTACCCGTTTCCTGTACCTGTTGCTGCTGATCGCCGTGCTGATACAAGTGATTGCCTGCATCAATTTCATGAACCTATCTACGGCCCGTGCTTCCAAAAGAGCGAAAGAAGTAAGTATCCGTAAAGTCATGGGCGCCAAAAGAAATGACCTTATCAAACAGTTCCTGGGGGAATCCTTATTGCTATCGGCCATCGGTGTACTTATTGCGTTGCCCTTGCTGGCACTGGCACTCCCGTATCTGAATATGGTTACCCAGGCAAATGTAACCATGGACTTACTCACCGATTACCGCCTCTGGATAATGATCGTTGCGCTGATTGTGGTGACAGGCCTTATTGCGGGCAGCTATCCCGCATTTTATCTTTCTGCTTTTAACAGCATTAAGGTGATGAAAGGAAATTTCAGTAACCATATTTCCGCTGCAGGCATCCGGCGTTCGCTGGTGGTATTTCAGTTTGTATTGTCTATTGTACTCATCACCGGTATTATCACTATCTACAGCCAGTTAAACTATATTAAAAACAGGGACCTGGGTTTTGAGAAAGATCAGCAGCTGGTGCTCAGCTTCCATACCCAGGATGCCAAAAGCAAGATGGCCGGCCTGGCTACTGCATTGCGGCAGTTGCCGGAAATAAAAGCTGCGGGCAGGTCTAACAACTACCCCAGCCAGTTTGTGTTTAATGATGTACACATATACGCGGCTGGCGCCAACGTCAACGATGCTGTGGAAACGCAGTTCATGCTTACCGATGAAAATTTCTCTAAGTCCATGAGCATACCACTCGTTGCCGGCAGGGATTTCCGCTCATCAGACTCCGGTCGTGTGCTGATCAATGAAACCATGGCGCGCCAGCTCGGACTGAAGCCGGAAACGGCGGCAGGGCAGCGCATCTTCTCCCAATCTGCAGAAGCAAGTACGCCTGTCAGTTTTGAAATAGCAGGAGTGATGAAAGATTTTAATTATAATTCCCTGCACGATAATGTAAGACCATTCATGCTGATGTATGATACGGATCCTACAGACTTCTCCCATATTATCATCAACAGCAACAGCAAGAATTACAAAGCATTACTGAGCAAAATATCGGCTACCTGGAAAAGCTTTCTGCCCAATGTACCTTTTGAGTATGTATTCCTGGACGAAGCGGTACAACAGCAGTACGAAACGGAAATAACCCTTTCCCGTATCATTAACTACTTCACCCTCATTGCGATATTGATTTCCTGCCTGGGTTTATTCGGGCTCGCTGCTTTCAGCGCAGAGCAAAGGAGAAAAGAGATCGGTATCCGCAAAGCATTGGGTGCCAGTGTAACCGGTATCGTTAGATTATTGTCCGGTGATTTCCTCAAACTGGTGTTGATTGCATTACTCATTGCCACACCTATAGCCTGGTATGCAATGAACCAATGGTTGTCGGCATACGCCTACCGGATCACCATACAGTGGTGGATGTTTGCAGGAGCCGGATTACTCGCCGCCTTCATCGCCCTTATTACGGTAAGCTTTCAGGCTATCCGGGCAGCCCTGGTGAATCCGGTAAAAAGCCTGCGTGCAGAATAGTTGCTGACGCTGCACCAAACAAAAGCATAAACGGCATGTTTAATGAAATATAGAAAGACCATCGGGGAACCAACCGATGGTCTTTTAAATTTCTGACCGTGATCCATACTCCAAAATATCCATATCGCCCCTTCCTGCTTACCCTGTTGTTGATCTGTATCTATTTCCCATCCAAGGCTCAAACAGACACCACTTACACTACAGATACCATCCACAGGAAGGCACTTTCTAAATTTGATCGCTTCAACAAAAAGGCAGAAACCCTTTTTAAGATCATCCCGGTGCCACTCTACTCCTATACAACAGAAGCGGGGCATATTTTCGGGCTGGCAAAATATAACCTGTTACATTTTTCTAAAAAAGATACCATCTCCAAACCTTCCAGGTTATCGGAAGTCTTTACCCTATCCACCAATGGCCGCATCAATGCTTCTGTTTCTACCGAAATGGTGCTGAAGGAAAACAAGTATGTGATCATGGCCTATATCAATTACAAAAAGCAACCGGAATTTATTTACGGTATTGGCAAAGATATCTCTAAAAATATTTTCGAAGAAGTGCAGTACAGCCGTTTCCAGTTCTCTGCCACAGCGTTGCAGCAATGGTTTAAAAACTTTTATGCCGGGGCTGCTGTCACAGTATCGGATTACTTCAGCATACAACCGGATAGCAACAGCTTCCTGATCCGGGACAATGTACCTGGGCTGAAAGGTGGACTGACAGTAGGTGTTGGTCTTTCTACGGCCTACGACAGCCGGGATAGCCGTTACAATCCTTCGAAAGGGGCATATGCTATTGGCACGCTGCTGTTTCATCCGGCCTTCCTGGGCAGCGCCTACCAGTTTACCCGGCTCGATATAGATCTGCGTAAATATTTCCATCCCTGGCTGAAACATGTGATCGCCTTACAGGCTACCACTACCTATACTGAAGGAGATGTACCTTTTTATGAGTTGGCAGCAATGGGAGGCGACAACAAAATGCGGGGTTACTACATGGGCGCCTACCGGGATAATGTATTGGTAGATGCCCAGGTAGAATATCGCGCCCCTATCTGGAACATTTTTGGTGCCACTGCCTGGGCGGGTACCGGCCGCGTAGCCAACAGCTACAGCGACTTATCGCTCGATAGCTTCCACCTTTCCTATGGCCTCGGACTACGTATCCGTGTGGACAGTAAAAATAATACCAACCTACGTTTCGATATGGGCTTCGGTCCTGGTGGCTGGCAGGGATTCTATATTAATTTCGCCGAAGCATTCTAAAGCGCAGTATGATCAATCAGCACTTTGCCAAAGTATTTGCCCTGCATATAGTAAGTAAATGCGTCTGCTGCTTCGTTGAAATGGAAAACGCGATCTATCACCGGCTTTACCTTATTTACGGTGATGACTTTGCTCATTTCTATAAACTGCGCCTTACTGCCGATGGCCACGGGTCTTACGTTTACCATGCCGTACAGGATAAGGTTAATGTTAAATAACGTAGGTTCGTTCGCCACACTGCCAATCATAGCTACTTCTCCATTCATAGCTGCGGAGCGGATTGATTTTTCTGCAGTACCTGCACCACCTACTTCTACCACATGATCTACACCCTGACCACCCGTCAGCTCACGTACTGCCAGGTGCCAGTCGGGTTGTGTCACATAATTAATGACTTCATCTGCGCCGAGGGCTTTCAATTTTGCTGCTTTTTCTTCCCCGGAAGTAGTAGCTATAACGCGGGCGCCTGCTGCTTTAGCCAGTTGTAATGCAAATAATGACACGCCACCGGAACCCAGTGTCAGCACTGTTTCACCAGCTACCAGTCCGCGACCGCCTGTAAGTGCGTTCCAGGCAGTTAAGCCGGCACAGGGCAATGCTGCTGCTTCTATATAAGATAAGTGAGGAGGTATCTGCAACACGGCATTTTCCGGTAGCACCGCATATTGGGTTAACATACCGTTCATCGATCCGCCCAGCTGTGCGGCATATTCTAAAGCAAAAGGGCCATCTACCCAGTCGGGGAACACCTGTCCCATAACGCGATCACCAATTTTTACCCTGGTAACAGCATCGCCAATCCCCACTACTTCTCCGGCCCCATCGCATAGCGGTATCACATCCGGCCTTACAGGTAACGGATAAAATCCTTTCAGGATCATGATTTCACGATAGTTGAGTGAGCTGGCTTTCACCTGGATCAGCACTTCGTTGGGGCCAGGAGTTGGTATCTGATGTTCTTTCAGGGTAAGTCCGGATAATCCTGCACCTAAGTTTACATGGTAGCTTTTCATAAATACTTTTTTTATCGTATATCCATTACGGATATGAATACAAATGTCCGTTGGGATCTTTACTTTTACAATAACGAACAAAAATGTTCGGGTCTGGTGAAAACGTAAAAAGTGCCCTATGAGAAAGCTACAATCTACCAATTTTGAAAACAGGCAGAAGATCATTGCCGCCTGCCCCATCTCTTATACACTGGCGCTCATTGAAGGGCGGTGGAAGCCGATGATATTGCATCAGCTGTTTTCCGGTGTTTGCCGGTACGGTGAAATCAAGAAAGCCATTCCTATTATTACAGAGCGGATGCTGACAGCAGAGTTAAAGGAACTGGAGCTGCGGGAGCTGCTGCATCGCATCCCTTATGAGGAGGCAACGCTGAAAGTAGAATATCGTTTAACAGAACGCGGCGAATCTCTCCGGACGGTATTTCAACAATTGTGGCAGTGGGGTAAATCGGATAAAGCGGTACATGCACCGGCGCTTGTGAAGTAATCGTGTCACTGGCTGGGTGGTTATTCGTCTTCCCCGGCTAATTTCTTCAACTGCTGCTGGTAGTCATATTGCAGGTCTTCGTGCTGCCCGGCAATCACCTTCCCGATTTTTTTCAGTTGTTGCTCATAGAGGTTATTTAATTGAACACTATAGGAAGATAACAGACCTGCCAATTTCATTTTAGTACAGAAATAGATCAGGAGTTCTGCTTCGGCTTGTTTGGAGCCGGTATAGCGTATATGCTTATTCGTTATACGCAGTATTTTTCTCAACCGCTTTTTAGCATGGTATAATTTATCGCCGGCCATTTCTGCAAACCCGTTATCTATCTCCGCTTTCACAGATTCCACATATCCTTGTTCGTTATGCGCCTCAAACATCAGATAGGTAAGCAGCTCTTTATTATCATTTTTATATTTGGCCAGTCGCAGGCACAGGGCCGCCAGTTCTGCCGGCGCCAGTGTATTCAGTTCTTTTTTTATTTCGCTGATAGTAGCAGCTTTCATAATTTATGGATCGGATGATTTCCGCGAAGTTACTATCTATTCTGCAGCATGCACTGTCTCTTTACGTTCTGTACCATCTTTACGTTCCAGCCAGGAATTGAAGATAGTATAGAAAACTGCCACAATAATGGCGCCTTTGAACATGCCCGTAAAGCCCCAGGCAGCCACGCCACCTATTACCCCTATAAACAACACCAGGAAAGGTAGTTTGCCACTTCTGGCTATCAGCACGGGTTTCAGGATAGCTTCTCCTATCAGGATACCGGCGCCGTAAATGGCCAGGAAGATGGTCATGCCCGGATGCCCCTGTGTGGCCATCCAGATGGTCAGCGGCACCCAAACCACGAGGGGTCCTATTTGTATCACCACCAGGAAAAATATCAGGGCTGCCAGTCCCAATGCGAATGGAATGCCTGCAATAGTGAGTCCTATCCAGGCTACCACGGCAGTTATAAATGCAGTACCCATTACACCGATAGATACCCCTTTCACTGCCATGGTGGTGGCATTCAGCAGATCGGCACCATCTTTACGGCCCAGCAGATGCTGTGCTGCCGCCCTGATAGGCCTGACTGCCTTTTCGCCGCCGACCAGGAAAAAGGCAGAAATGATGATGCCAATGATCAGTTGTACGGCTGTTCCCAAAATACCAGCCCCGCTGCTTACCACATGATTCAACACCATCCTCACGGGCTGTTCATGTGTATTCAAAGCTTCCTTAGGGCTTTCCTGCAAATGCTGCCAGAATGCATTGATTTCTGCTCCTACATAAGGTAAATTTACCACCCAGGCCGGTAGTGGCGGCAGTCCGTTCTCCCGTACATCCTTTATCCAATGCAGCGAATCCCGTATATGCGAGCTCATCTCCGCAATAATATAAGTAACTGGTAAAGCAATGATAGCCACCAGCACAATGGCGTATATAGTAGCCGTCAGTTTCCGCCGGCCCCCAAACCAACGTACCATCTTCTCAAACAGCGGATGAAAAGAAACAGAGAAGATCAGTGCAAAGGTGAGCACCCCAAAAAATAAGTGCAATACCTGGTAGAGTGCCAGCAGCAACGCCAGCAATAGTAACAGTACCAGGATGGACTCAATCATATTTCTCGAAGCTGGCCGGAGGTGATTGTTCATACCGCGATTTTTTAAACAAGGAATGGGCTTACTTCATAAATATAAGATTCCTTATTTAGTTAACCGGCAACTATATCCAGGTTTCCTGCAAATGCCGCCACTGTAGGTTGTTATCTTCTCCCGAAATAAATAATACACTGGACATTCTGTTGTTGATAATGCCCGCTGCCTTCTGTGTTTCCCGGTAGGTGATCACCACCACCTCCTCTGTTATAAAACGGGTGATTACCTCCGTAGCCGCCGTCACAAAATCCGGCCGCTTACCATATACCGATGGCAGCCATGCTGCCAGGTCGGCGTATGTTTTCACACTGCCATCCGGCGCTACCATGCTAAAGTCCGGGTGCAGGCGTTGTAATACTTCATGCGTCGCATCGGCAGGAATAGTACCTCTGAACCATTTGCTGATAGCATCATTAAAATCATGAATCTCCTGTTGTGCGCGTGTGTTAAAATCCATTTTATATTTTTATTTTATTAAGCCGAAGTGTTAGTGCAAATGCCAGCAGATATACGCCTGTCAGGCAACTCAGCGCCACCACAAAAGCAGCGCTGAAAGAACCGTTGCTACCCAGCACACTGAAAAATATAGTGCCTATAACGGCAACGCCTACTGCGCTGCCCATTTGTATGGCCGTACTGACCACACCTGCCGCCATACCAGCTTTTTCCTTCATTACCGGCGCGAGGGTAATACGTACCAGCGATGGCAACACAATGCCATGGCCTATTCCCGCCAGCAACAACCCACTATACAATAAAATTCCAGGAATTGCCTGCAGAGAGATACTTACTATGACCATCCCAAAACCCAACGCCAGCAAGGCCAGCGCCAATAATACAATAGCATTGCCCAGGCGCCGCGCCAGCAAGGAACTGCTAAACGGCCCAAGGAAGAATCCGGCGGCATAAGGTAATACCGCCATGCCGGCCCGCAGCACATCGTATTGCAACCCATTCTGCAGGTATACCGGGTACACCATGAAAAAAGCGGCAGTAGTATTAAATAGAAAGATGATACCCAACCCGGTCACAAAGTGCTGGTCGCGGAATAACGCCAGGTCTACCAACGGATCTTTATACCGCGACACCGCTCTTTTTTCCGTGCGTATAAATAGCCACAACACCGGCACAGCCATGCCCATAGCGACAAACACCCACCATGGCCAGCCGGCCTCTCTCCCTGCAATGAGTGGATAAATCAACAGAAACAGCACCCCTGAAATCAGGAACATCCCCGGAATATCCAGTGCCGGCCGTTTAGAATTGCGTGTTTCCGGCAATACAAAAAAGGCCAGCAATATGGTGAGCAGCCCCACCGGTATATTGATCATAAACACCGATTCCCAGGTAAATCCAAATGGCTTTACACGCATCAGCACTCCACCCAACAACTGCCCTGCAATAGATGCCAGACCGAAAGTAGCGCCGAAAAGTCCCATCGCCTTCGCCTGTTCTGCGGGGGGAAAAATAATCCGGATAGAAGACAGTACCTGCGGCGCAAGCACCGCCGCAGCCATGCCCTGTACCGTCCGCGCTGCTATCAGCAGGTGAATATTGGACGACACACCACATGCCGCAGAAGATATCGTAAACAACAGCATACCTCCGACAAACATCCGTTTTCTGCCGTAAATATCTCCCAGTCGCCCACCCGTTACCACCAGCACTGCATAGGTAGCCCCATAAGCCACCACCACAAATTGCAACTGCCCGGCACTGGCATGTAACCCCGCTTTAATGGCCGGCAGCGCTACATTTACAATAAAGAAATCCAATGGCGATAAAAATGCGCCCATCAACAACACCACCAAAGCCTGCCATCTCCGGGGATAAGCCTCCACCGCCGGTGTTGACGGCACCTCTCTTAATATTGTATCCATACCCTCTGTTGATTTATAAGTGCAAAGGACGACCAGACCACTGGAAAATAAATTGTACGCTGAGAGGTTTGTACTGTACTTTTGCAGGATGGCAACAAAAGACATGGGACGACCCATTGAGATCTTATTGCAGGAAAAAGAAGCGTCGCTGTATGCACCGAGAAATCGTCATTTTTTTGAGCTTATATACATACAGGAAGGGAAAGGCATACAATGGGTGAATGGCAATACGTATAAGTATAATAAGGGTAAAATATTTTTCCTGATTCCGGAAGACAAACACAAACTTTACATGGAAACACGCACCCGGTTTGTGTCTATTCGTTTTTCGGAAGGGTCGTTACTGCAACTGAAAAATGAAGCGGAACAAATAGAGTATTGTGACTGGATGAAAAAAACGGAATACATCTTCCATAACTATCATGCAAAAGCAGGCTGTTTATTCAGGGATAAAAATGATGAAACATTTGCACTGGCGCTGATGGAAGGCATGATACGGGAACAACAACAGCAAGGCACCGGCTATTTACTCATCATCCGGCAATCTGTTACCATCCTGTTTAACCTCATTGCCCGCAACCTGCTGATGGCGGAAGCCGCCGACCCCGTGCAAAAAAACAGCAAGCCCTCTGTGATGAAAATCATCAGCTATCTGCAACAATATATTCATCAGCCGGCATTATTGAAAATGCCGGTAATCGCACAAACGTTTAATATATCTGTCAATTATCTCGGTGAATATTTTTCCAAAAACTATGGTAAAAGTATACAGGAATACCTGATAGATTACAAACTCAAATTAATTGAAACCCGGTTGTTGTACAGTGATATGCGCATCAACGAAATAGCCGCAGAGATGAACTTTACCGATGAAAGCCATCTTTCCAGGATCTTTAAAAGATACCGCGGCATGACCCCGGGCATCTACCGGAAGAAACACCGGCAGGTGGTGTAGAGAATCCGATACCGGACAAAAGTGTTCGAAAACGGACATTCCCGGTAAACAGTCTTCGCCCAAACATACGTTGGCAGCGGCATTGTTATATGGCAGCTTTCTTGTAACCAGGAAGCCAGCCAATTAAACGAAGTAAGCATGTTCAAAAACTATCTGAAAATCGCCTGGCGCAATCTCAGGAAAGACAAATTTTACACCGTCATCAATATCCTGGGCCTGGCCATGGCTACGGCGGCGTTCCTGTTTATCGTCAACTACGTGAGGTTTGAATATAGCTATGAAAATTTTTACAAAAAAACAGATGATCTTTATCGCATTACACTGGACAACTACAAAGGGAATGAATATATAACAACTGATTGTGAAACCCATCCGGCATTGGGGCCTACCATCAAAAAACAAATGCCGGAAGTAGTGGACTTTGTACGGGTAGAGCATATGGAAGAAATTCCCACCGTAAAATCCAATGGAAAAGTTTTCAAGATAGATAATGCATATGCAGTGGACCCCTCTATGTTCACTGTTTTCAATTACGATTTTATAGAAGGCAATGCCGCCACAGCACTGACAGCCCCAATGCAGGCCGTCATCACGCAATCACTGTCCCAGCGCATGTTTGGCCATGAAACCGCAGTGGGCAGGTTATTACAGGATGGTGACTGGACTTATACCATCACCAGCGTAATAAAAGATATACCTTCCAATACCCATTTAAAGTTTGATCTGCTTATATCCTTCACTTCTTTAATCAGCCGGGGTATCGACATGCAAGGTTGGAATGGCAATAATAATTATACTTACGTGCAATTGGTACCGCATGCCGATCTTGCTGCATTTAATAAAAAGCTGCTGCAACTCTCCAAAGAAAAACTGAGGATGGATAGGTATAAGGCGGAACCTATGAAAGATATCCACCTTCTTTCGCATAAATCTTTTGAACCCGAAGAAAACGGTGATCTGAAAACAGTGCAGTTCATGCTGGTGATTGCCATACTGGTATTACTGGTAGGTTCTGTTAACTACATAAATCTCACCACCGCACGGGCTGCCGACAGAACAAAAGAAACCGGTATGCGCAAAGCGCTGGGCTCCTCCCGGATTTCGCTGGTGAAACAATTCATGACAGAAACCATCCTGATAAATCTACTATCGCTGGTCCTGGCATTAGTGCTGATAGAGGTATTGCTGCCGGCATATGTGCAACTGACAGGCCGGCCTATTACAGTAGATTTCTTCCATTCTTCCTTTTTCTGGTTCACCACCGCCGCATTATTTGTATTCAACTGTGTGTTATCCGGACTATATCCGGCGCTGGTGTTGTCCGCTGTTAAACCAGTGAGTGTGACCAGGAAATCTTTCACCGCCTCTTCCGGTAGTATTTTATTCAGAAGAATATTGGTAGTGGGACAATTCTCCGCGGCTTTAATTGTATTGTCCGCTTCGCTGATCGTTTTCCGGCAACTCTCTTACATGCGGAGTCAGGATCTGGGACTTAGCACCGATCAGACACTGATACTCAGAGCGCCAAGCGGGCAAGGAAAAATAATGGATTCCATCCGCCGCCAGCAAAGCAATGCTTTCCTCAACAAGGTATCACAACTACCACAGGTAGAAAACATTACGGCCGCAGAAGCAATGCCGGGAGCCAGCTTACATGACCTCTCCACCACCACTGGTGTGAGCCAACTGGGCTCCGACAAAGGTCTTAATTATACTTTCTATGCTTATGGAGTAGATGAAAATTTCCTCCCGGTAATGAATATAAAAATGCTGGCAGGAAATAATTTCAGAGCAGGTGTTCCCAACTATGATGAAATGATTCTCAGCAGAGAAGCCTGTCGCTTGTTCGGCTTCAGCAGTCCCAAGGACGCCATCGGGAAAAAGCTCACCTTGTCCTGGACCAGTTTGGGCTACAGCACCATCATTGGCGTAGTGGAAGATTATCATCAGCAATCATTAAAAGGCGCCATCCTCCCCATGATACACTGGTACCGCAACAATGGAGGCACCTTTTATGCCGCTAAATTAAATACCGCAAATATTAAGCAGACATTGGCGAAAATGCAGTTGCTCTGGCAGGAACAGTATCCCGAATATCCTTTTGAATATCATTTCTTCAATGAATTATTTGACGAACAATACAAAGCCGATCAGCAATTTGGAAAAATCGTGGAAATATTTTCCTTCTTCACCCTGTTCATTACCTGCTTAGGTATATTAGGGCTCACTGCTTACAACATCACCAAACGCAGCAAGGAAATAGGTATCCGCAAAGTGCTGGGCGCATCTATAGGTAGTATTGTAAACCTGTTATCGAAAGATTTTGTTAAACTGGTAGCCATCGCCATCCTCATCGCCACCCCGCTCACCTGGTATATTATGAACCGCTGGCTGCAGGACTACGCCTACCGTATACAAATACAATGGTGGATGTTTGCCATTGCGGGACTACTCACCATGTGCATTGCCCTGCTCACCGTAAGCATACAATCTATCAAAGCCGCCATGGCCAATCCTGTTAAGTCGTTAAAGTCAGATTGATGTTAGCGACAAACGCATAAATTTCACAACCTCTTCATTCACATCTTCCGGCAGTAACATCCGGAAATGATGGTTAAACTGGTGGGCATCGCCCGGTACGGCTGCTATTTTCTGAAAACACAGATTATCTGTATACGCTTTCTTAAACGGGAAAACAATATGCACAAAGCTTTTCCCCAGTTGTGTTACCCAGGCCACGCGCCGGTCATCTATACCTATTCCCAACATAGATTTGGTAGGATACAGATAAACCTTATCCAGTTTTTCATACTGTTCTACAAAGTGATGTAACAGCGCCAGTGTGGCCGGCGTTTTTCCGGCAATGAATGCTTTTACAGCAGGATCTTTGGTCGTATCGAGGATAGAGGTAGACATCTCTTTTTTTGCCCGGGAAGTTAGTAAAAAAATGAATACGCCGGCCTTGAAAGGCCGGCCGTATACGTGTCCCGTCACGAAGTCTACGTAGTGGTTATCACATTTGTAGGTGAAGAGGTCTATGCCACGATACGTAGCCTCGTACCCACATTTACAATATAGGCATCCCTGCCCGTTACCTGTATCAGGTAAGGATAGGCCGGCGCATGTGGTAAGTTGGAATATACCTGCTCCGGGTGAGGATCACTTCATCTGCGACTCCAAATGCTGCAACAGCTCCCTGTCTACTGCTGCTCCCATAAAAAGAAATGATACGGTTGCGGGCCATGGTGAAGAGATAATGTTCCAGGTTTCCCGCTTTTGCCAGCAGGTCGCGGAAAATCCGGATCTTAATAGAGATTTCCTGCGTTATTTCTTCAGCATAGTACTCCGAATGTGTGAGCGACAATATATAGCCGTACAACCAGTTTTGTATTTGTCAAACAACCCGTTAAAAACGTCTGTGTTAATATGTCACACATCTGAAGCCGGCATATAAAATCAATATAGGTTGAAGATAATATTTTTTCAACAGGGTATATCTATGTAAGGAAATCACCTATCTTTCTGATAAAATATTACCCGTTGACAGAACTAGCACAATACATCAATGGTTACTTTGGTGTACCGAAAGAAGAGATCGCCAGCATCACTTCCTTTTTTCAACTCACTACACTGGCAAAAGGAGAATACTTTCTGAGAGCCGGCCGCGTATGTGATAAACTGAGTTTTCATAAATCCGGATTGCTCCGAATCTATGCTACCACAGCAGATAAAGAAATCACACAATGGATTTCCTCCCAGGGATATTTTGTGACGGATCTTGCAGGCATCATCTTCGACAAGCCTTCTAAATGGAACATCGTGGCGTTAGCGGATTGCGAATTTTATACGATCGACAAAAAGGATTATAACAATATAGGACAGCATCTTCCTCAATGGCACCTGTTGGAAAAGCTGTTCATCGCACGTTGTTTTAACCTGATGGAAGACCGCGTCTTTAACCTGCTATCCATGACAGCGGAGCAACGATATAAAGCCATGCAGGAGCAGCACGGCGAGCTGTTCAACCAGGTACCACTGCAATACCTCGCTTCTATGATGGGGATGACACCTGAAACATTAAGCCGGCTGCGAAGAAAAGCACAGTTGTAACACTCTTAAGCTTCAAAGTGTCCTTCATCAATGGGCTTGGGAAGCGGACAATACTCATTTACCCATTGCCGCACCTGATGTTCATCCACATTAAGGGCTGTAAGAAAAATAGAAGTGTCTCTTTTTTTATCCCAGCTTTTAATCATTAAAAAACGTTGATCCTGGGCATCACCACTTGTATTTGCGCATATTGCCACCGTTCGAAAGCTCAGGACCGCGTCCCAGGTCCATACTTGCTTTTGGTAATAAATACCGGTGGCATCAATCTTCATCACGGGTTGATTACGCCATAAGCCTACCCAAAAATGCAAGCTTACAAATAAGAGGCCCCCTGCCATACCTGCTCCTCCAAAAAAAATAAAGGGATAATCAAAGCGGCGAATGTTGCACAGTAAAAGGATCACGCCCAGGGCTGACAATGAACCACAAAGAATAAGATCTACTTTAGGATACTTGATGTGAATAGCGGCTGCGGGCATCAGGAATAAGGTTTTCAGGATTGGGCTTTCAACACTTCCATCGGGTTATGATGTATCTTTACAAATGTAAAGATACACTTTATCACTTCTTCTAAAATACCTGCTACATGAAAACAATCAGGATTTTCGAATACATTGATTTCCTCGACTGCTTTGTAGTGAACCCGGCCTACAAAAAAATGTCCGATTACCTCGGTCTTACAGAATGGAATGAAGTAGTCTGGATAGGTCGTTACTTTGCGTTGGACAACGATAATGGTGAACATTGGTTCGATAACCAGCAACAAAGAGATCAGCTGGAAGCGAAAGCAAAAGAAGTAGGCATTGCCGCCCAGGATTTACTCATCATTGATCCGGATCGGTTTAAGAATAACGTGGATGGCCCCTGTCATACACCAGCAGAAAGAGTGCTCTTCTGGCGGKATGTATTATGGTCGCTGGAACTAAGTAAGGAACTGCTTTTTAGTGAAGCGAGAAAATTCAATGCAGAAAGAGCCGGGGAAGACGACTTCATCGAAGACCTGGAAAGCAGAATACGTGAATATGCCTGAGGCATATGTCCTGCAATTTCAGCATAGGAGTCCGAAACTGCAGGACATCTGCCTATCGGCTAATCTTTTTTCTTACCGGCCACCAGCAACACCACACCTGCCACTGCCACCAATCCACCCGCATAGGTAGGCCAGCCAATCCACTTATTCTCTTTCTTATTAATTTCAACAGGACCTATATCAACCACTTTCTTTTCTGTTTGAACAGAGAATCCTCTGAAAACGATCATTGCGATACCCGCAACAATCAGGATGATGCCAAGTACTTTCATAATCAGTATGTTTACCAACATACCGGCAATCCACGTGCCATAGCCAGTAGGGCCTATTTCAGCAAATTCCGTGGAATTAGCACCCCAAAAGCAGGCAGCCCTTACTCTGACTTCAGGCTTTTCACGGGATTCGCCAGCGCCGCCCGGATGCTCTGGAAACTAACGGTCAGCAAAGCGATGAAGATAGTTACCGCGCCGGCCAGTCCAAAGATCCACCAGTCCAGGTCAACCTTATATGCAAAATGTTTCAGCCACTGACTCATTGCAAACCAGGCCAGCGGAAAAGCAATCGCCATACTAAGTAGCACCGGCTGCAGGAAGCTGGAAGAAAGCAATACAAAAATGTTAGATTCAGAAGCACCCAACACTTTTCTTACACCGATTTCTTTGGTGCGTTGTGCTGCGGTAAACATGGCCAATCCAAACAAACCAAGACAGGAAATGAAAATCGCCAGGAAAGCAAAGTAGTTACATAGTTGGCTCACCATCTCTTCACTCTTATACAACCTCGTATATTCCTGATCAGAAAACTGGTAGGTAAAAGGAAAGTTAGGATTCACATTTTTACAAATACCTGCCAGACCTGCCAGCACCGCCTTTGTTTTACCGGCTTCTGTACGCACCAGGATGTTGCCCCATTTAGGACGTTCGTCCAAACGAATCACCAGTGGTGCTATCGCCTCATGCATGGAAGTGAAGTGGAAGTCTTTCAGTACCCCTATAATTCTTCCCTGCACATTTCCCAGCGTAAAGGGTTGTCCTATCGGATTGGTATACCCGATTTTTTTTATGGCCGCCTCATTGAGAATATAACTTCCTGAGTCATTGCCAAAATCCCTTGAAAAATCGCGCCCATCCAGCATTTGCAGTTGCATTGTTTTTACGAAATCGTAGCCTACTGCTGCATCCGCAAAGGAAACTTCCTGATCAGGAGCCTTACCCGTCCAGTTGATGCCACCTTTATGATGTTCAATCACCGTGGGGTTTTCTTTCATTTTAGATATCGCCAGTACACCGGGTAAGTTGCTAGCCTGCTCTTTAAATACATCGTATTTGCTGATCAGCTCTCCTTCAATGGGGATGTAGAGAAGGTTCTGCCGGTCGTAACCCAGATTCTTCGTTTGTATATAATCCATTTGCCGGTAGATCACCATCATGCCTACTATAAGTGCAATAGACAATGTAAACTGAAATACCACCAGTCCTTTACGAAAATAAGTAGCGCCATTACTGAATTTCAAACCTCCTTTCAATACCCTCGTTGGATTCAGGGAAGATAAAAACAGGGCAGGATAGCTACCTGCTACAAAGCCTGTCAGTAGTAGCAGTCCGGCTAAAGTACCCCAGAAAGCAACACTGTCAAATGGTATGGAGAGTTGTTTTCCGCTCAGCTGATTAAATGCAGGTATTAGCAAGACGGCTATCAATACGGCAATTACCGTTGCAATGGCCGCCAATAACATGGCCTCTCCAATGAACTGGGTAATCAATACACCGCGCCTTGCTCCCACCACTTTTCTCACGCCTACTTCCTTCGCTCTTTTGGCGGAGTAGGCAGTAGCCAGGTTCATAAAGTTAATACAGGCAATCAACAGGATAAAGATAACCAGCAGTGTAAACATCTTTACGTAGGAAATCCGGCCCCCCGCAGGTTGTCCATCTTCAAACATGCTATGCAGGTACTTTTCGCTGTACCGTTGCAAGCCCAGCTCCGTAGAGGACTCCTTGTTCTTGGGCTGATAGTTGTAAACGAAATCTTTTATTTTGGCTGCTACTTTATCTCTGTCTGCCCGGGCACGGAGTTGTATATACGTAGCAGGACTAAAACTGCCCCAGGTTTTTGCCCACGCATTAGATTTTACAAAATCATCCCAGGTACGGAGAAAATCAAATTGCTGGGAAGAAGTGGCAGGCACTTCAAATACCGCGCTAACAGCCAGGCTGGTGGTATCTTCATACCGGATCACCTGTCCTATCGCTTTTTCCGGGCTGCCAAAAAACAATTCGGCCATATGCCTGGAAATGGCAATGGTACCGGGTTTACTCAGCGCAGTTTCTTTTGTCCCCTGCAATAAGGGGTAGCTAAACATCCGGAGAAAGTCGGCCCCGGCATAACCACCCGCCATTTTCAATACTTTATCATTTGCCTGGAAAGCAACCGGTGGATAGAATTGTATTCCGCTGGCATACGCCACTTCCGGCACCTCTTTTTTCAACGCCTCCGCCAATGGGCCCTGTGTAAGATAGCCTCCGTCTACTTTACCATCATACGATTGCCGTATGTATACCTGGTACAGGTAATCATCATTTGCATGAAATTGATCCATGCTTCTTTCGTCCTGTATCCATAGTATCATTAACAGGCTGCAGGTCACCCCGAGGGCGAGTCCCATGATATTAATAGTAGAAAAAGTTTTGTTACGGATCAGATTACGCCAGGCAATCCGGAAATAATTTCTTATCATGACAGTAAGTATCAGCTATCCGAAGGTCGTAAAAAGTATGCCACGGTCAGCGGAGATGCAGGTCAACAATTTAAGCAACACTTTTTTATTAATATGTTCGGTTTTGATACAGGGACTGACCGGTAATATCGCGGCTTTTCCCATTCCTGTCGCGGAAAGGCCCCAGCATATAGACTTCTATGCCCTGCTTTTCTGGCAAGTATTACATTTAGGTTCATCATATAGCTGACTTATGAACCGCAAAAGAATAACGTTGCTATTACGTATCGGGGTATTTTTTCTGACTGCTGTTGGCATTGCGATGGTGATCAGAAGAACCCTGGCCATGGCGGGGCTGATCGCTTCATTCAATCCTTCCGGCGCGGCGCCTTTCGATACCGGTTTCAGTCATCATCCGGTACTAACGCTCATGCATATACTACCCGGCATGATGGTGATGTTGCTGGGGCCCTGGCAATTCATGCCAGGGATCCGGGAGCGGTACCTCTCTTTTCACCGCATCAGTGGCAGAATATATGTGGCATGTGCTTACATTGTGGGAATTTCGGCCTTATGTATGCCCTTTATCGTGTTGCCGATTGGTGGTGTTAACGAGGCAGCAGCAAGTATCTTATTCAGTATCTTTTTCCTGGTATCGCTCATTAAAGCCTGCTGGCATATTATTCACAGAAACCTGCCGTTGCACCGGGAGTGGATGATCCGGGCCTTTGCGGTAGGACTGGCTGTAAGTACGGTACGACCTATTATCGTGCTGTTCTTCGCTTTGTCGGGTTTGTCGCCACAGGTGTTTTTCGGGACCGCTTTCTGGATTGGGTTTACGGTGCATGCGATCATAGCGGAAGTATGGATTAATTATACGCGGACGCACCCGCGATGATACCTCTACGCTATTAACTTCTTTCTTTCAACCATTTTACCTGTTCCGCCGTATCTGGCACTTTCAGGCCACGTGCCTTGCTGATCTTTTCTATCAGCTCATCAAACCGGGTGCCTTTTAAAAGTAATACACTCCCCGCAATAATAGATGCTCTGCCTATCCCCATTCTGCAATGAATACAAACAGTGTACCCTGCATCAATAGCAGCCACCAGGGAAGTTATAAATGTTTCTGTATTCTTGCCTGTTGCAGGAACATTCCTATCTGGAATCGGGAAATTGATAAACCGGATACCATGTTTGATGCAATCAGCTTCTTCTCTTTTCAGCTCCAGCTCTTTTATTTCGGCAGGTTCCAGTAAAGACACCAGCACACCTACCTTTTGTTTTTTCAGGCTCATGATTTCGCCCTCCAGCCAATCGTTGCCACGGGGCCGTGGCATAATGCCTAATGCAGCGCCGTTACTGAACTTCTCCAGCCAGTATATTCTTGTTTGCATAATAAAGTGTGAAGTAATTTAGCTATCTATGAAATGGGTATTTTTTAGTGTGCTTGCGCTAGCCATACTGGACGTGGGCCTGGTGCAATACCATATCCGCAAAGGAGATGATGTTTTTGCGCCGGGACTATTGGTAGTAATACTCGTACCGCTGCTGGTATATACCGGAGCATTGGTTTATGTAGCCATAAAAAAAGATCTCCCGGATAAGTGGCCGGTGATGACGCACCTGCTGTTGTTACCCGCTTATCTTTTTTTACTGCTGCATGTTATCTTCTTATTCGTCAATCTGATGAATTACCTTAAATAGTAGCCCTCACCTCTTTCAGCTTCATCACCATCTCTTCTGCGCCTTCATGTACCCAGGCATTATACTCAGCGATCGCGGTTAAACGTGCCGTCTCTGTAATAAAGCCACTGGACACCATTTGCGGACCTCTCAATTCAGCTACTTTAGTCCAGATGCCTACTTTTTCCACGAAGGAGTGGGTTCCTTTTTTATACACTTCATCGGCAGGTAAAGTGGTGATATTGTGAAAGCCCAGCTCTTCGAAGATACCGGGCAGATGATCGGCCATATTGTTGTCCATGCCGGCATCTGCGCGCCAGTCGAGGAATGCCTGATAAAACTGCTGCATGCTCACTGGTGGCGCAGGCGTCCATTCCAACTGGGTATGATTGTAGTCCAGTATAGAAATGATACTGCCGGGTTTCAGCAGGGATTTGAATTTCAGCAGGGCGGCCGCGGGGTTGCTCAACCACTGCAGTACACGGGCTGAAACGATAAGGTCAAATTTTTCGGCAGGATCGTAAGTAAATAAATCCGCTTCTATTAATGTCAGTTGGGGAAGATCGGCGTGATCATCTTTGCCTTTGGCAATCAGATGCGCGCTGCTGTCTATCCCTACCACTGTGCCGGTGTTCCCTACTGCCGCTGCTATGCCGGCAGATATAGCCCCGGTGCCACAGCCAACGTCCAGCACACGCATCCCTTTCTGAAGAACAGGAATCAGCGTGGCATAGCTGTTGGTCAAACTTCTGCTGTCTAAAACACTGCTGTCGCCTGTCGGCATTTTAGCTCTTTCTGTAGCGTTATTGTTCATATGTTTGAGCTTCTTTTTTTACGATATCCAAAGCAATAAGGTAAATAAAAATGTCAAAGGAATAAAAACCAATTTTTCAAATAATCTCTGCGCCATTAAATTTCCAATAGTGTGGGTGGCAAAAAGAAGGATAAACAACTTTTCTCTCCAGCCCTTCACAGACTCCTAAAAATATTTGGTTCTCCCGAAAGAAAACCAAATATCTTTTATACCTTTACTTCCGGACATTAAAAACGATATTGGAAAAATACAGGGCAAAGATAGAACAGCATAGTGCTACCATGGAAGCCATGGGGCTTACACCAGTGGCGGCTAGGGTATTTGTGTACCTGATGCTGAGTGAACAACATCAGGCCACCTTTGAACAAATGGTGGAATACTTTGGAGTGAGTAAAAGCGCCGTTTCCAATGCGCTCAAAATGCTGGAAGCTGTAAAAATGATAGACGCCAAAACCATTGGCGGGCAACGTAAGCGCTATTTTTCTATTAGCATAAAAACAATGTTCAGCGAAGATTACCTGTCTAAAAAGATAAAAGAGTTTTATACTATCCTCGACGACGTAAGAAGTATCCGACAGGCCAATGACGACTTCAACGATGAGCTGGAAGAAATATCAGCGCTATACAAAATGATGCTGTTCGAAATTCCGTTGATCCTGGAAAGATGGAAAAGAACAGTGGAGGAAAAAAAGAAAAACAAGTAACCGTTTTTTTTGTCAACATTAGTTCTTTTAATTCAGAACTAAAAGAAATTCAATTACATAAGATGAAAACAGGTATCCTACTACTATGGTTGGCTATCCATGTCCGGATAGCAACAGGGCAAACTATGCCCGTCAGCAACACGGCTCCGCAATGGACACTCGAAAACTGCCTGGAATACGCCACGGTTCATAACAACCATCTTCTCTCCCAACGCCAGTCTATACAAGCAGCAACGGAGGACCGCAAAGCAGCCACCGCCCAACTACTTCCGGAAATCACCCTGAAAGGATCCGTAGACAACTACTGGAAAATTCCTGTACAGGTATTCCCGGGAGAGCTGGTGGACCAACCTGCCGGCACCTTCGTCCCGGTAAGAATGGGAACACCCTGGATGGGTACCTATGGCGCCGATGCGGACCTCCCGCTACTTGATGTACAAACCTGGCAACGTATGAAACTGGCCCGCTTACAACAACAGGCGCAACAAGGTGACTACAAAGCCCTCTTGCAAACACTGCTGAAAAATGTGCGCATCGCATTTTACAGTGCGCAGCAACAAGCCGAATACGCCAGCGTTACTCAACAACTGTATGAAAACTATCAGCATATTCACGCGCTGATTACCTTACAGTATAATAAAGGGCTGACCGATAAAATAGCGTTTAATCAATCCGCTACCCTCCTGAAAAACCGGGAAGTGGAAAACGGGAAAGCTACTACAGCATTACAACAAAGTTACCTGGACCTGAAATTCTGGATGGGCTTTCCGCTGGAAGACGCTCTCCTGCTCGTACCTGCAGGCCAGCTCCCTCCGCTCGCCCTCAACGGATTTGCGGCACAGCAACTGCCCGACTATGAAGCCGAACAATTAAAAGTAAGCATCGCGCAGCAAAATTATCGGACGGCCTTATCGGCCAGGTACCCGGCACTGCATATAAAAGGTACCTGGGAACAACTGGGCTTTGGCGATAAAAGTAATTTCATCACCCGTTCTCCCTGGTTCTCCGTAGGCTTTGTGGGTTTGCATCTCAGCATGCCCTTATCGTTCGCTAACATCGTCTATAAACCCCGGAGTGAAAAAGCCCGCCGGCAAGCTGCCGAGTCCCAGTTTAAAAACTATACTGCCGAACAGGAAAAGAAATACCAACAAGAAAAATCACTGCTGGAGCAGGCTGCCAGGACCATACAACTACAGCAGGAAAATATCCGGCTGGCAGCAGAAAATGAACAACTCTCCACCCTGAAAATCAACAAAGGCATCATTGATATGATACAGTTGAAAGACGTACAGAAAGAACGCTACGAAGCAGAAGAGCAGTTGAACGAAGCCAGAATGGATTTCTTCAGGCATTACACGGAAATAAATTATTTACAAAACAAATAACCTTGCATGAAAAAGCTTTTAATAATAGCAGGAATAGCTGCCCTGGCCATTGCCTGCAAGAAAAAAAACGCTACTCATACGGTGCAGCAACGCTCGCTGAATGAAGCGGTATATGCATCCGGCGAAATCATGCCACAGGCTTATTATTTTCTGAAATCAAACAGCACAGATCTGCTCCTGCAACTGAAAGTAAAAGAAGGCGATACCGTCAGCAAAAATGAAGTACTGGCCGTTCTCGGCACACCCGGTCAGCTAACGGAGCTGGATATACGCCACAGCCAGGTGGCACTCGCCGGCAGCAATGCGGCCGATGGATCCGCCCCGCTGAATGAGTTGAAAGAAAAGATCGCACAGGCACAACAACAATATGAACAGGATGCCGTCAATGCAGCACGGTATACAGATCTTGCCAAAGATAAAGCCGTGTCTGAAAAAGACGCCGAACAAAAAAGACTGGATGCCGCTAACAGTCTGCGTAACTACCAATCCTTACAACAACGATACCTCACACAAAAAAATGAACTGACAGATAAGCTCCTGCAAAGCCGCCAGCAGTTTGCTGCCAGTCAGCAGGTCAGAGAAGGGAAAGTACTGAAAAGTCCGGTGGATGGCAGCGTGTTTAAAGTGTATCCAAAAGAAGGGGAACTGGTCGAACTCAATAGTCCTGTTCTCCTCGTAGGTCTCCCCGGAAAATTTAAACTGGAATTACTGGTAGATGAACGCGATATCAGCAAAATTAAACCCGGGCAAAAAGTATATTTCGAAACCGATGTATATCCCGGCAAACAGTTTACCGCCAGCATCGATAAAATTATTCCGGTACTCCAGAAAGAAAGCAGGAGCTTCCAGGTAGAAGCCGCCGTGCAGGATAGCAACACCTTCTACCCACAATCTTCTGTAGAAGCCAATATCGTTATCCGGGAAAACATCACCGCCTTAATGATACCATCAGAATACCTGCTAAAGGGCGACAGCGTATACCTGCAACAAGGAAAAGTACTACAAAAAACCGCCATCAGCACCCGCGCCAAGAACGGCGACTGGGTAGAGGTTACTGCCGGATTACGTGCCGGAGACATCATCGCTAAAAAAGAGTAAGCCATGAAAATACTAACGGACTTACAGCTGGCAGCATCCATCGCACTTACACATATGCGCAGCCGGCTCAAACAAACCATCGTTGCTACGGTAGGCGTTACCATCGGCATCACGGTATTTGTATTTATGGTGAGCTTTATTACCGGCTCCAATGAATACATCCGGGCAATTGCGTTTGATCAGTCTCCACACCTGCGCCTGTACAATGAAGTACAGACTACGCCCGGTACCATCCTCGACAACGTGTCCACCAGCACCATCAACGTAGTAGAACACGTAAGGCCCAAAGATGTGTTGTCGAGTTTGAAAGACGGTAAACATGTGGTGCAAACACTGGAACAGGATCCACGCATCAGCGCTATCTCCGGCTCCATCCATACACAGGTGTTTTACCGGTTGGGTTCCAGCACTATCAATGGC
This sequence comes from Chitinophaga sp. 10T418, assembly GCF_056394125.1. NCBI lineage: Bacteria > Pseudomonadati > Bacteroidota > Chitinophagia > Chitinophagales > Chitinophagaceae > Chitinophaga > Chitinophaga sp. 10T418. The sequence continues at coordinate 117,241 of NZ_JBFTHG010000014.1, read as the reverse complement.
ATCATGAACGGTATTGAATTCGAGGCAGAAAACAGCTTGTTTAATCTGCAATCCAAACTGATAGATGGTAGCTTCAAGGAACTATCCACCCTGCCAAACAGTATTGTAATGGGGGTTGGTCTTGCTAAAAAACTGAATGTAAAAACCGGCGACCGGCTGGCGTTGACAACAGAAAATGGCAACAGTTTTTATGTCACCGTGGTAGGTACTTTTAAAACCGGGATGACAGACATCGACAAACAACAAAGCTATGCCAGTTTGAATACGGTACAACGCTTTCTGGGCGTACCTGCTGCCTATATCACTGATATCAGAATCAAATTGCATGATATGGAGCTGGCGCCACCCCTGGCACTGGAGCTGGAGCAGAAATACGACTACCAGGGATCTGACTGGAAACAGGACAATGCCGCCATTCTACAGGGCGACGTATTACGCAGTATGATCGTATATGGAGTAGCCGTTACCATTCTGCTGGTAGCAGGTTTCGGCATCTTTAATATCCTCACCATGATGATCTATGAAAAAATGAAAGATATCGCCATCCTGAAAGCCATGGGATTTTCTGATGCAGATATCCGTTGGATATTTCTCATTCAGGCACTGATCATTGGTATCACAGGGGCTTTACTGGGACTGGTATTCGGATTTCTCTGCTCCTGGGGTGTTTCTAAAATGCCCTACAAAAGTGATGTCATGATTACCCTGGATCATTTGCCGGTGAGCTTTGACATGATGTATTATATCACCGGATTCTCTTTTGGTATTATCACCACTACCCTTGCGGGATACCTGCCATCACGTAAAGCATCCCGGGTAGATCCCATCACCATTTTAAGAGGCTAAACCATGCAGCTGATATCMATTAAAAATGTCAATAAATATTTTCTGCAACCGGCAAAAATGCAGGTGCTCACCGATGTAAGTTTTGATATAGAGAAAGGGAAGTTCATTACTATCACCGGCAAATCCGGTAGTGGCAAGTCTACTCTCTTGTACCTGCTATCTACCATGGACAGGAACTTTGAAGGCAGCATCTGTATTAACCAGGCAGAAATGCACGGGAAAAGTAATCCCTGGCTGGCCGATTTCAGGAATCATCATATCGGTTTTGTATTCCAGTTTCATTACCTGTTGGCGGAATTTACGGTATTGAAAAACGTGATGCTGCCCGCCTTGAAGCTAAGAAAATACAGTCCTGTTGAAACCGAACATCATGCTATGGAGTTATTAAAACTCCTGGGGGTAGCCGACCAGGCGCATAAGCGGGCCTCCCTCCTTTCCGGCGGACAACAACAACGGGTAGCCATTGCCCGCGCACTCATCAACGAACCACTGATCATCATGGGAGATGAGCCAACCGGTAACCTCGATAGTTATAATTCAGCCGTGGTATTTGATCTGTTTAAAAAACTATCTGCAGAAAAAGGACAAACGATCCTGATGGTAACACATGATGAAGAAATTGCCGCCAGGTCCGACCAAACCATTCACCTGGTGGATGGTAAAGTAGATGCCATCACAAACCGGTAAATGATAGTAGTGTTGAACAACCCTCCTGTTTTTTTGTAGATAGTACAGGAGATGTCATCACGCTAAATAATGAAGATGAAAACAATCTGCTTTCCGTGGCTTTGGATCTGCCTGTTCGGCTGTTGGCTGCAAGCCTGTAAAACCGGCCAGGTCATCAATAGTACAACACTGCATATCACGGGTGACTACTGCGCGCCGGCTGCGCCGTATAGTCACCCTGCTTCTATCCCGGTTAGCAATACCGATTCACTGTTGGCCGCCAATAAAGGCATGCCGCCGCATGAAATACTGATGGCCAATGCCACCGGTACGCTTGCGCTTATACAACGCCTGAAAACGTTCGTAGCCGATAGCTCGGTGGCCGGCAGTATGAGGAAGACAGAAATCAGATCGCAAATCCATCACCGGTTGTTACTGGCCACCATGGAAATTGCAGGCGTAGCCGCTGAACTGGATTGCGAAGGAGAAAAAGCGGATCAACTGGCCCGGTACCTGGATAATTTCAACAGTAAGAGAAACACCCGCTTAACCGTAGCGTCTATTATCGTTGGCGCCATTACGACTATTGCTACTGTGGCAATCAAAAACGATGGCCCGCAGAACACTGTGGCGATCGGCGGCGGCCTTTTATCTGCCGGGCTGGGCACCATGACGATTAATGCTGCGCGTAAGAAAATGACGTTAACGCATGAACGAAATGTATTGCATGATATCTGGTACACGCCAGATACTTCTGCTATTTATCCATCCTTCACCTGGTATATACTCACAGAAAAACATTTCAGCAACAGCGGACAGTTTTCACTGGCGGCGAGCATCCGGAAACGCTGGGAGAAATATGATCTTGACGGGCCTCTGAGCACTTCCGATGAACAACTTTTTTTCGGACGGGGTGGCACGTATAAAGCGGATAACCTGCATACCCGCGCCTCCATGCTAAATGAACTGCAATCTACCGTAAGATCTGTCAACCAGGACCTGCAAAGATTTGCACAATACCTTGGAACGCTGGAATAGTTCATCTCCGACTACTATTATTTTTCCCGATTGCGTAAATCATTTTCCTCATTGGCTCCCGAATCCTATCCCCGGAGTGGTAATTTTGCCGCTGATTATTCTCATTACTATATAAATCAAATACGAATGAAAAAATTCCTGTTTTCTGTTATTTTATGCTGTAGCCTTCAAACCCTGTTTGCCCATGCCCTTTGGATAGAAACCATTACCACCGGCAAAATCGGGCAACCACAGGAAGTAAAAGTTTTCCTGGGTGAATATGCAGATAACCAGCGCGACTCTATACAAAACTGGTTCAGCAATATGACTGCATTTACACTGTACCTGGTTACACCAGACGGACAAAAAGAAGCGCTGACTGTTGTGCCGGATGGCAATCATTTCAAGGCTACGTTTACCCCTAAGGTAGCGGGTACACATGTTTTATCGATCGATCATACGGTGCAGGCTGTTTATGGAGAAAGTAAGATTCATTACTATGCCCTGGGATTGGTGAAAGTGAACGGTTCTCTGAAAGGCCTTGATAACGTGCAGGGTTATACGGATTTTGCGCTGCTGGCAAATCATAGCAAAGCCCCCAAACTCCACCAGCCGGAAAAGGTACAGTTGAGCTACAAAAAGGCAGCGCCTGCAGAAGGCGAGGTAACTGTTCAGTCACCTGAAGGATGGGCTAAAAAATTCAAGACCGGACAACAGGGCGATATTACTTTCTCGCCAGCATGGCCTGGCCGTTATATGTTGGAAGGTACTTATACAGAAGCCACCAGTGGGCAGCATGAAGGTAAAGATTTCAAAAGTGTTTGGCATTGCGTTACTTACTGCATGGATGTAGCGAAGTAACGATCTGCAGGAGGGCATCGGCCATACCGATGCCCTCCTGTATTAATTATTCTTCTTCCCCCAATACAATCTCCCTGTAAATTTCCTCAAAATCTTTCCCTTTATGGGATTGCCAGATACCGGTGAATTTCGACTCCACTCCCTTCAGTAATTGAAAACATAATTGTTTATCATCTTCTGTCAGGTCATGAAACATGATCTGCGCCAGTTGACTGATCCGCTTTCTGCAGGTCACCAGCACCTTTTCTCCTTTTGATGTTACTTTCAATCGTTTGGAGCGCTTATCTTCTTTATCGTCATATTCTGCCAGGTAGCCCAGTTTCTTCAGGCGGTTCAGCTTATCAGTACCGGTAGAGAGTTCCTGTAGCGCAGCATAGATCGCCTCCGTTTTCCGGGGTTCCTTTAATTGCGCTACTGTGTTGAGCAGGGAATACTCATCCATGTTATTAATACCGGTGCCATCCAGGGCGGCCACTGTATAAATGCTATGCAGCTTAAAAATCCGGCCTACGGCACGCATAAGTACGCCATCACTGCTAACAGGAAGAAAACGGCCTACGGGCGGGAATTCCACCTCTTTTTTTGCATTGGCCAGGTAGTGCCGGCAAAAATCTTCCAGGGTGCTTTCCGGATGATTATCATCAAAAGCTCCCCATGCTGTAATAAGCGCCACAGCTTTGTTCATGTAACAGTTGTATTATTTCCGAAGCAATATTATAAAAAATACTTCGGAAATTTTGTTTTTACTGTAATTCCGTTATACATTTACATAAATTACTTCGGTATTATTATAAATAAATATCCAACAAATGTCAACACAACACCTTTATCAAAGCCTGGTCGTTCTACACCTCATAGGATTCCTCCTCTTCGCAGGATCCACCATTGCTGACTTCATCGGCATCAGACAGTTCTGGAAACAATATGCACTGGACACCACCAAAGCACCAGCGGTATTACAGGCCATGTCTTTTTTCCCCATCATCATGCGCATAGGTATCGGGATAATCATTATTTCCGGCATAGGCATTATGTTCATGACCAGTGGTGTATACGGCGAGCAGATCTGGTTCCGGATCAAGTTTGGGCTGGTACTGTTAGTGATCGCCAATACCCTGTTTGTCGGGCTACGGCAGCGGGCCAAACTCAAAAAAGCATTGGTAGCCGATACAGGGATTCCTGAAAAAGTGAAAGGCAACTTACACCTGTTTCATCTCACGCAAGTTGTTTGCATTTTTATCATTATCCTGTTAAGCGTTTTTAAATTCAACTAACATGAAAAAAGACAAAATCATATATTGGATAGCGACGGCAATTCTCACAGGGGTGATGTTGTGGAGTGCCTATAACTTTGCTTTCAACCCGGAAATGAAAGATGCTTTTGCACATTTTGGTTTGCCCAACTGGTTCCGCATAGAACTCACCATCGCTAAACTATTGGGCTCCATGGCATTACTGATTCCGTTTGTACCTGCCAGGCTGAAAGAGTTTGCCTACTTTGGTTTTGGCATCACCCTCATCTCAGCAGCGGTGGCGCACTTATCCAGTGGCGATAGCATCCTGATTGAAATAGGTCACTTAACATTTTTTGCCAGCCTGGTGGTTTCCTATTTATATTATCATAAACTCCATCCGAAACTGGCGTGATGATGACTTCCAGGCGTCAACTGGTTTGCCAATGATCTTTTTATGCAAGTGGCACTATCCGTAACATACAATTATTTTCTCCTGCTACGGGTGTTGTTCATGCGCGAAAAGGAGATACCATTCACTTTGCTTTTAGATATTTTGAGGGTATTGACAAGATGCAGATAAACGCTGACATCTCCCTTAATCTGAAGGTATATAAAGAAATGAAAAAGCGTGCTGTTCTGATGACCAGGACAGCACGCTTTTTTTAAGAAATGACCAGGCTTTATTTTCCCTCCAATGCAGCGATCAGTCTCTCTCCTACTAATTTAGCCGAAGCAGGATTCTGTCCTGTTATCAGGTTGCCCGCTGAAACAGCAAATGGCTGCCAGTCGGCCCCTTTTACGTATTCCGCGCCTTTTTCTTTCAACATATCCTCCAGCATAAACGGCACTTCATGCGTAGTTTGCCCTGCTACTTCTTCACTATTGGTAAACCCTGCTACCTGCTTTCCTTTGATCAGGGGCACACCGCTTTTATCTTTTACATTTTTCAATGCGGCTGGAGCATGACATACCAATACTACTGGTTTGCCTGCTTCATAAAAAGCAGAAATCAATTTAATCGATAATGCATTCTCCGGCAGATCCCACATAGGACCGTGACCGCCCGGATAAAAAACAGCATCATAATTCTTTTCCTGTACATCGCTTAATAACACCGTATGATCCAGTTGGTGCTGAGCAGCAGCATCGTTGTAAAAACGCTTTACGGCTTCCGTACTAAATTCCGGCCGGATACTTTTGGGATCAACAGGCCCCTTGCCTCCTTTGGGTGATGCGATGGTCACAGTATATCCCTGATCCGTTAACTGGTAATAAGGCGTAGCCAGTTCTTCTATCCAGGTGCCGGTTTTGTTACCCGTACTTTTTACTTCGTCAAAAGACGTTACTACGATTAATATTTTCTTTTTCATATGAGTTGTTTTACTTTGACTGTATCCCTGAAAACCAATAAAGAAGCAGAGCAGCAGCCATATACCTTTTTTCATTTGTTTAATTTTCACCAAAATTGGCACATAATCTCTGCCTGAAAAAGGAACCAGATCACTATTAAATAGTGATCCAGATCACTTTAAACATTATTTTGCGCCCGAAAAACAGCATCATTATGAGTATCGCATTAAGACGGCATATGGAAGCCATTGTACCGTTAACGGATGCAGAGTTTGAGCATATCCTTTCTTACTTCACCATTAAAAAGTTAAAGAAGCACCAGTTTCTGGTACAGGAAGGCAATGAGGTATTACACGAATATTTTGTAGTCAAAGGGTTACTAAAAGCTTCCTATACCAATGAAACGGGGAAGGAACATATCTTACAGTTTGCGATGGAAGACTGGTGGATCACCGATTACCAGGCATATGTAAATCAAACCAGGGCCACGCTCAATATTGATTGCCTCGAAGAAACCACGCTGTTGTGCTTTTCTGCCGAAAACAAAAAAAAGCTATGCGCGGAATCGCATAAAGTAGAACATTTTTCCAGGATGAAAACCACCTCCGGATTTGTGGCGCTCCAACAAAGGATCCTAACGCTCTTAAATAACGATGCACAATCACGCTATGAGCTACTGCTGGCACAGTATCCCTTATTGTTTCAACGGGTACCCAAATCTTTGATTGCAGCTTACCTGGGTGTATCGAGGGAAACGCTGAGTCGCTTTTCGGGGAAGTAAAAAGCCAGATCATACGTTGAATAGGTGCATCCATTATCGCCTTCATTAAAATAGCTTAACAAGTATCTATCTTCCCTACTATACCAACTTCACATGAATATCTTATCTTTATAAGGTAAACTTATAACTTTACCTTACAAATCATGCCATCCAAAAATCAGGATTTACTGGCCGCCCAGCTCCGTCCCCTGCTGGCAAGACTCATCCGCAAGCTGAGAAAGCTTTCGCCGGCTAATGAACAGCTGTCGCAAAGTGAGCGCTCCGTGCTGGTGTTGCTGGACCAGCACCAACAGCTGCTTTCAGCAGAACTGGCGGTCATGGAAAAAATGACGCCCCAATCTATGGGCCAACTGCTCCAGCATCTTGCTGCCCTGGATTTAATTACCAGAACACCCTCTGACAGCGACAAACGGAAAATACATATTTCATTGTCGGCTGCCGGCAAAGAACGGATACAAAAAGTAAGACGGGAACGCGATGAATGGTTGAGCAAGGCCATTGCCAATGTATGTACAAAAGAAGAGCAGGCCATCCTGCAGGCAGCATTGGCTCCTTTGGCCAGACTGGTGGATTATGAGTAAAAGCGCCGATAAAAAATGAACATCAGCACCTTCAATGCATTTAAAAGCCGCAATTACAGGCTATATTTCAGCGGTCAATCCATTTCCCTTATTGGTACCTGGATGCAAAAAACGGCCGTCAGCTGGGTAATCTATTCCCAGACCCATTCTAAATTTATGCTGGGGCTCACCCTCTTTGCGAGCATGTTCCCCTCCTTTGTTTTTTCTTTCCTGGGGGGCGTCGCATCTGACCGGTACAACCGTTACAAGCTATTACTACTAACACAGGTGGCCTCTATGGTACAGGCCATTTTACTGACGGTTTTAATTTATTTCCAGCATTACTCCGTGTGGGAGATCATTGGCCTGAGCGCCTTCCTGGGCGTAATCAACGCGTTCGATGTACCCGCCCGGCAGTCGCTCGTATATGAAATGGTGGACAATAAAGCAGATCTCCCGAATGCATTGGCGCTGAATTCTTCCATGGTAAACCTTTCCCGGCTGATAGGCCCTGGCATAGCTGGGTTGGCACTGGAAAAATTCGGGGAAGACATTTGCTTCGGCCTGAATGCTCTTAGTTTTATTGCCGTAATAGGTTCCCTCCTGCAGATGAAGCTACCCACCTATACACCTAAAATACGCACCAAAAATATAGCAGGTGAACTGAAAGAAGGGTTTACCTACATCCGGGAAACGCCGGCCATTTCTTTAATCTTATTAACCCTGGCCTCCATTAGCTTGCTGGTACTGCCTTATACCACGCTGATGCCGGTATATGCCAAAGATATTTTTAAAGGTACTGCTTCTACCTTTGGGGTGATAGACAGTGCTATCGGGCTGGGTGCCTTCTGTGGCGCCATTTTCCTGGCTTCGCTGAAACCGGGAAAAAACTTAAGAAAAATACTGGCCATCAATACGCTGATTTTCGGCGCCGGCCTCGTATTATTTTCTCATTCCACCTATTATCCCATTGCGCTGATATTTGCTACCCTCGCAGGTTTCGGTATGATGTCACAGATCACTATCAGCAACACCCTCATCCAAACTACAGTAGACCCTTCCATGCGCGGACGTGTGATCAGCTTTTACGCGATGGCATTTTTTGGAATGCAGCCACTCGGCGGACTCCTCGTAGGCGCGATGTCTCAACTGATTGGTACGCCCAATACGGTTTTGCTGCAGGGTGTTATCACCATCGGCATAGGTGGTTTGCTGTTCAGGCGACTGCACATGGAACAACCCCTGCAAGTAACAGTCAATTCCTGAATGGATTATATTTGTCCGTATGTTAACCAGCTACAAAACTTTATTGATTACCTGTCTTTGTATTTTCTTTTCACTCCTCACCCACGCACAAAACCTGCAGGGTGTATGGAAAGGCTATACGGCCATTGATTATGATGGCTGGGCTGGCATGGATGGGATCTACATCCTGCAACTGCAGGAAACAAGCCCCGGCCAGTATACCGGCACTTCCTGGTTTTATGAAACTCCCACCCTCTATGGAGAATTGACTGTTGCGGGGCTGCGGAATAATAGCGCAGGTAACTGGCTTTTTAAAGAAACAAAATTCAATCAGCTCACCATCCCCAAAAAATATAGTGCGCGCCTCGCAGATCTCAGCCTGAAATGGTTTGACATTGACGGGGAAATAGTGCTGCAGGGCAGCATTACTTCCTATTCAAAATACACAGGAAAAATACATAGTAAAAGATTCATCCGGCTATCCAAACTCACGGATACGGAAATTGCCCAACTGAAATTACCTGGCAGTGGTAAGTCGATCAGCCAGGTATTGACGGATAAAACATCCTTATCAGCTGATGCCACACCACCAGTGAGTAGCGTATTGACAAATCCCCAAACCACGCCCGCTGACACTAAAAGGCTAACGACTGCCGACAACGGCAAACCACTCATCATAACACGTACAACGCCAACCGACAGCAGTGCTATCAGCAAGCGCAGGAACAGTTTGCAGGGATCTTACCAGATCAGCGATCCCGCTATTGACATCAACCTGTACGATTACGGCACTGTCGATCACGACACTGTCACTGTTTATTTTAACGGCGTCAAAGTAGCAGACCGGCAGGAACTGACCGCCAAATCGCTGCGCCTTCAACTGATGGCCGACCCCGGCAGAGAAGTACAGGAGCTCATACTGCACGCCAACAACTTAGGGGACATTCCTCCCAATACCGCCAAAATGATTATTTTAACGAGCGATAAACGTTATGAATTAAAAGTATCTTCTTCAGAAACCGAAAATGCGATGATCCGTTTCCGTTATACTCCGGCAAAGGATAGTAAACAGTGATAATCAATCTCAGCCTTTTTCTCCGACACAAACAACTAACAGCGTCTTGGGATGGATAAGGTAACCTTATTGCGCTCTGGAGACGTCTGGAAAATAAATAAGTATCGCCCCCCCTTTGTGAACTAATTGTTACCCCGTGAGGGATTTCCCATTTCCAAACGAATACATAACAGGAAGCTTCCACACCAATTCATCATCCCTATCATTTAACTTAAAAAAGTTATGCGCAATTTTATACCTGTAAAAGCACTCATACTGTTGGTAGCAGGACATCTGCTGACAGTGTCCTGTAAAAAGAATAAGGATGCTACTCCTGAAAAATCACAGAAATACGGACAGATAGCGGGTAAATGGCAACAAAAGGATATTGTATTTGCGGTGCCGGTGAAACTGGGCGGACAAAATATTCCTGCAGGTACCAGTATTATTGCATTGGCGCCACTGCTCGGCCCTGCCGGTGCTTTATTTACCTGCACCAAAACAAACAGCTACCAGTTCGGCACCGATGGCAACTTTGCCATTACCGGTTGTACACAACTGATACTGCCCACTGCCGGCAATGCAGGCACCTGGAAACTGGATGTACACGATGCGGTATTTTTACTGACTTCCCAAAAGGGTGATAATGATCCGCACTGGATTGAAAATATCAGCGACTCTACCCTCGATCTGTCAATTACTGTAACTATTCCCGGAGTGGCTACTGCACCTCTGGTATTGAAACTGAAGAAGTAAGGAAGGGTTAAAATAACAATAATATAATCAGTAATTCCTTGTATCTTGTTTAGGTCCATTAGATATTTGCGATCATTATGGAAAGTATCGTACAGGATATAAAGAATGGAAATATCGAAAGTTTTAAAATGATATATCAACAATATCATACAAAACTTTATTTCTACGTATTGAAATGTACACACTCTGTTTACCTGTCTGAAGAAACTGTACAGTTATCTTTCATACTACTTTGGGAAAGAAGGGAAAAACTATCAACAAATTTTAATATCTCTGCACAGCTATTCCGTATAGCCAAAAGCGTGATGACAGACCTCCTGCGCAAGCAACAGGTCAGGAACAGGCATACCGAGTCGATGGTCCGCGATACACCGGACTGGCATATGGAAACAGATCTTACCGTGAAAGAAGAATTAAAGCGGGTATATAACAGTATTGAACAATTATCTCCCATCAGGAAAAATGTGTTTAAACTAAGCCGCTTTGAAGGACTTCCACATAAAGAGATAGCCAAACAGTTATCCATCTCCCCAAAAACAGTTGAAAATCATATTGTACGGGCTATCCGGCAGTTAAAAGACTCCCTGTTGTTATTACTCATCGCGATGGTTTCCCATCTCCTCTGACCTTTTTTCTTCTTCCAATATTTACTAATTGTTAAGCAGTGAGGGATTTACTGTTTTCAAACGAATACATAGATATGAAGCATCCAGCAACATTACTTGAAAAGTTTTTTCGGGGCGAATGCAATGAATCAGAAAAGCAGGCAGTCACCGCATATTTCGCGGAACACCCGGAAGCTTTACAACCCTGGTTAACAGAAGAAAGCTGGCATTCATTTCACCCGGATAATACTTTACCAGCAGACGTTTCCGACAAAATGCTGGCCATCATTGAAAGCCGTACGTATCAACAAAAAAAGGTAAAAACAATCTACTATAAATGGATCGCTGCTGCCGTGCTGGGTCTTGCCTTCACCGGCTTCTTATGGAGCCGCTATGATAAAGCACCCTCAAAAACAGTAGCCACTATTGCTCCGCCAGTTCAACCGGCCGCTGCACCCGCCGTGTATCAGCAACAGGTGAATAATACCCGGAAAATAATGCCCCTCCATTTAAAGGATGGTAGTGTGGTGGAGCTGGCGCCAGGCAGCCGGATAAAATACCTGCCATCATTTGCAGGTACCGGCAGGGAAATTTTTTTAACGGGAGAAGCATTATTCAAAGTAGCTCCCGACAAAGAAAAACCATTTACCGTGTATGCGGGCAACCTCGGTACTACTGCGTTGGGCACCGTATTTAAAGTAACCGCCTGGGGCGCCGGTAAAGGCCCTATCCGGGTGCAACTGATCAGCGGCAAGGTAATGATCAAACCAGACAGCGTATCGGGTAGTAAAGGGGTAAAAACCACTTACCTGTTACCCGGTCAGGATCTGTCCTTTGATCCGGTTAAAATGATCGCTGTAGTCAACCAGGTCAATAAAACACTGGTGGCCGCCAACAAAAAAATAACGATGAAGCCCGAAAAAGAAATATTTACTTTCAGCAATGAACCGCTGGCAAATATTTTCAGGTTAATGTCGGAAAAATATAAGATCACTATTCAGTGCCAGGAAAGTACGCTGACAGACATGAGTTTTACAGGAGTTTTCGATAGTAGCAAAGAGTCACTAACCGATTTTCTGTCTACCATCGCCACGTTAAACAACCTTACTATTAAGCAGACAAACAATGTTATTTACATAACACAATAAGCAGAACATAACAGTCCATACTATAGCTATTGCGGCCTGAAAAGGCTGCACGTGATTCCTTTTGCCTAAAAATGAAATATTATGCGTGTAAACATCCGACCATCCCGAAAAGATCGTCCCACCAAAACGATTTGGTTGCTCCTATTATCGCACTTATGTATAGGTAGCCTGCTGGCGCAAAACACACATCCTGCTGCCATCGGAATTATTAAAAGTGATAATAATGAAATCCTTGCCCATGTAATGGTAAGGGTGGAAAATGCAGATAACAATATATTGGCCAACACCACTACCAACGAAAAAGGCATTTTTACGTTTGCTAAATTACCCGCCGGTGGCCCCTATCGCTTCATCTTCACGCATATCGGTTACGTAACAGATACCCTCAAAGGCTATACGATCAACGACTCCAGTAAGTTGTCGTTGTCCTTAGTCCTGAAAAAAAAAGTAGAAGAGTTAGAACAGGTACTGGTCACCGCGCTGGGCATTAAAAGAGAAAAGAAAGCATTGGGCTACTCCGTAGAAGAATTGGGCGGCAAAGAATTCAACCGTGTCACACAGGAAAACCTGTTAAATGCGATGTCCGGTAAAGTAGCTGGTGTCACCATTAATGCAACAGGTGGTACCGGCTCCTCTGTGAGCATGATCATACGCGGCGCCACCTCCCTGAGCAGCGATAACCAACCCCTGTTTGTAGTGGATGGAGTACCCCTTGCCAATACCGTCAACAACATCAGCCAGATTGGTAAAGATAATATGGTGGATTATGGCAACGCCATTTCCGACATTAATATGGACAACATCGAAAGTGTGACCATACTGAAAGGTCCCAGTGCTGCGGCCTTGTATGGCTCCCGCGCCGGCAACGGCGTTGTACTGATCACCACCAAAACCGGTAAAAAAGTTAACCGCGCCACAGTGAATGCATCTATCAACACGGTATTTGACATCCCTTATAAATTCCTGAAATGGCAAACCAGGTTTGGCTCCGGACAGTTCTCCGGCATCCCGGTTTCCCGTAGTGGTAATTTACTCACCAACCCTTTTGGCACTGTGATATCGGAAAATATTGATGGCACCTTCGGTGCAGAGCTGGATATGGGTTATGAAGAAGTACAATGGAACAGTCCCAAAGATAAAAATGGCAAACCGATACCGATGCCTTTGGTATCACACAAAGACAATGTGAAAAATTTTGTCAACACCGGCATGACGACCACCACCAGCGTTTCCCTGGCTAATAACAACGACAAAATTGCTTATCGCGTGGGATATGCCAACATGACCAACAAAGGCATTATCCCTAATACCGACCTGTTTAAAAATGCGCTGAACCTGAACTCCAGCTTACAGGTAAACAAAAAATTAAGCCTGAGTACCAACATTGATTTCAGCCGCACCAATTCCAATAACCGCCCTGCCGGCGACAGAGGCGCCAATCCACTGCAGGCAGTATACAGTATTTCTCCCCACATCGATGTGCGCGATCTCAGAGACTACTGGATGCCCGGCCAGGAAGGACTGCAACAACGTACACAAGCCAACGGCGTATTCAACAACCCTTACTTCCTCGCGAACGAAGTGAAGAACGGATTCGTGAGAGACCGTGTATTCGGTAACATCAGGGCCGATTGGAAAATCCTGCCATCCCTCAGTTTCATGGCCAGATATGCCCTTGATACCTATGGTGAAAAAAGAGAAACAAAAATTTCCAACAGCTACCTGAACAATCCCGGTGGCGCATACGGTATTATCAATATCAATAACTACGAACGCAACATCGACCTGCTGTTAACCTACAAAAAAGATATCCGCGATTTTGACTTCTCCATTTCTGTGGGAGGAAACAAACGCTATCAGACAGGCAAAAATATTACTACCTCTACCAAAGACGGCACAGGATTGAATACGCCAGGGGTGTACACCATCCAGAACATTGCCCCTCAAAACCTGAACTATAGCAGCAGCATGTATGAAAAAGGTGTGAACAGCATGTACAGCATGGTCAACCTGGGATATAAGGGCATGGCCTACCTGGACGTGACCGGTCGTACCGACTGGTCCAGTACCTTGCCTGAAGCAGCCGCCTATTTTTATCCTTCTGCATCTCTTAGTTTGCTAGTGAATGAAATGGCAGGTATCACCTCAGATAATATTAACATGATCAAAGTAAGAGGTGGCGCCGCCCAGGTGGGTAACGATGCTGCTCCTTATCAACTGTTAGGTACTTTATACAATGCGGGCGCCTGGGGCAACATTCCCCGGCTCTCTACTTCCGGCAACCTGCTCAATCCTTTTCTCAAACCGGAAATAGCCACTTCCTTTGAAGGCGGAGTGGATGTAAACCTGTTTAAAAACCGTCTACGCATAGCCGCTACCTATTACGTGGTAGAAAATAAGAACCAGATCTTCAGTCCCAAAACTGCACCTTCTTCCGGCTATTCTTCCCGCAACATCAACGCTGGTTTGTTAAGAAGCAGGGGCATAGAATTAACCCTTGGCGGCACACCGGTACAGCGGAAAAACTGGAGGTGGGATATCAACGCCAACTTCACACGGAACAGGACCAAAATTATTTCCCTGCCCGATGATCTGCCCTACTACACACTTTGGGAAGAAGGTAAAGGCGGCGCATGGACGTATGTAGGAGAAGACATCGGCGATATTTACGATGCGCAGGTGGTAACCGTTACCGACAAATCATCTCCCTATTATGGTTATCCATTGCTGGACAATACCGGTAAATGGCAAAGTATAGATGCCATCAATACCCGCAACAAAATCGGCAACTTCAATCCGAACTTTATTATGGGATTGCAAACTACCATTACCTATAAAAGCTTTACGCTGAGCATGACCTTCGACTGGAGAAATGGCGGTGATTTTGTATCCCAGACTTACCGCTACGGAGAAGAAAAAGGAAACTCTCAACTTTTCCTCGACAAGCTCACCAACCCCGGCAATATGAAAGGACAGGAACTCAGGGATTACCTGGTGAGCCACCAGGATGAACTGATCATCCCCAGCGGCAACAAATTTCCTTTAGTGGGTGGCCCTACGCCGGAATACAACGGCTATCCGTTTGCATATGGTCCTTATGTGCTGCCTTATGGCGGTGTATTTATTCCGGGCGTKAGAGCCAAAGGTTATGATGCCAATGGTAACCCTACCGGCTATACGGAAAACCTGGGCGGCACAGGTACGCTTACACTTCCTTATGCCGGCAGCACCGCCTGGTCGTTTGCCAGGGCTTTCCTGTTTCCTGCTTCTTACCTGAAGCTGCGGGAAGTATCATTTTCTTATGAGTTACCTAAGAAGCTGATCTCTTCTGCCAAAATACAAAATGCCAGCATTTCTATTTACAGTAGAAATATTATCCTGTGGACAGCTGCAAAAATCGGCATCGATCCGGAAAATGCCTACCAGCCTTCTACCAGCGTACAAGGCTCCGGTATGCAGTTTATGCAGGGCATCGAAAGATATAATGTAACCCCCTGGTCTATACCGATGGGCGCTAAACTGAATGTCACTTTTTAAGAGCTCATTTAACTACTGCAACATGAAAACAGTTACTAAATCATTTATACTTTGCCTTGGGTTGTTAGGTGCTTCTATGTCGTCCTGTAAAAAGGATCTGATGAAGCTGAATGAAAACCCCAATGGCTCCAATCCCGCCACCATCAATCCTAACCTGGTATTGTCTACTGTATTAACGCAGGCCGGCATAGAAATCTTGACGCTGGGCTACCAGGACATGGCCGGTGTGATGCAGCATACACAGAAAGATGGCTGGACTACCACCCACAATGAATACGACTGGGGAGGCAGCAACAGTTGGACCACCTATTACGATATCCTGAGAAATAATCAACTGGTATATGACCGGGCCGTTACCTTGCAAAACGAGTTACAGCAAGGCGTTGCGCTGGTCATGAAATCGATGATGTTTGGACTGATCACCGACCTATGGGGGGATGCACCTTATTCCCAGGCATTAAAAGGGGAGCAGGGCGCTGGCGCTACTACGCCGGTATACGATCCTCAACAGGCAATTTATACCGGCATACTGGCCGACCTGGAAAAAGCCAATACCCTGCTCTCTAAGCCTAAAGGCGCTTATCCTGCCCTGATTGATGCCGTAGATGTGTATTACCAGGGCGACCCGGCAAAATGGCGCAAAATGGCCAATTCCCTCGCTTTACGCTACTATATGCGTTTGTCAGAGAAGCTGCCCAACATCGCCAAAGCAGGTATCGAAAAAATAGTGGCTGATCCTGCACAGTTTCCTGTCATCACCGATGCAGCAGATGATGCCACCATGTCTTTCCCTGGCAACAGCAATGCGGATTCCTGGCCAGCCAACGTAGTATATGATACCGATAGCAGCAACTACCGCAGGCTAAAAATGTGTAACACGCTGGTGACTTCCTTACAATCATTGCATGATCCGAGACTGGCTGTATGGGCTAACAAAGTACAGTGCTTCCTGCTGGTAGATGATACTAAACCTCCTGGCACCGGCAACGTTTATAAACCTGCAGATACGGTAGTCGCCGGCGAAAACAGGAAAGTAAGATATATTTCTCCGGATGTACTCACCTCCAAAGGGTTAACCATAAACGATATTAACCAGGATGTAAACTATGTAGGGTTGCCACCTGCCATCCCCGGCCCTGCCGTATATAATTTAAGTCCGGATGCGGCGCAGGGCTCCAGGAATCCGCATGTATCCTGGCTCAACGATATTTATAAACAGGCCAAAGGCCCCTTGCTGAAAGCCCGGTTAATATCTGCTGCAGAAGTACATTTCATCTTAGCAGAAGCCAGTGCTGTAAAAGGTTGGGCTGCCGGTGACGGGGAAACCCATTATAAAGCTGCCATACAGGCCTCTTTTAACACCTGGGGTATTGGCAGCAGTGCTGCGGCCTATCTTGCACAGGCTACTGTAAAATTCAATCATACCCAGCAACAGATCATTGAGCAAAAATGGATTGCCAGCTGGACAGCCGCCACAGAAGCCTGGGCAGACTACAGAAGAACAGGTTACCCGATATTGCATGCAGGCCCTTATGCAAAAGGTCCCGTTGTACCCGTGCGCCTGTATTATATGCTGGAAGAAAGAAACCTGAATAAAACCAATATCGCCGAAGCCATGAAAAAGCTGGAAGTAACTACCTATTCCTCCTTTGGCGCTAATGGTCCTCAAAATAGTCCCTGGTCCAAGCCATGGATTATTCAGGGCACCGGAAAACCATGGTAAGTATTATTTTTATTACGTTAAATCACTCATCCGCATATGAAGCAACTATTTTTAAAAGCCACGACCGCATTATTTGTCAACCTGCTTTTCCTGGCAGCAGCCTTCGCCCAGCAAACCGTTACGCCAGCCACCGCCCTGAAAAGCTATCTGAACAACGGAGACAACTCCTTTCACTGGGAACTCAAAGACTCCTTTACGGTCAATAATGTAAAAGCTTATAGCATCCTGCTCACTTCCCAAAAGTGGCGGGAATACACATGGACGCATCAGCTCACCGTTTTTGTTCCTCCTGCAGTGAACTATGATGGCGCCCTGTTATTTATCACCGGCGGCTCTGTGAAAGAAGGACTCCCCAACTGGAACGGACCTACGGATGAACTGTATCAGCAGATGGCAGTAGTAGCCGGCACCAACAATGCGGTAACAGCAGTACTCAGACAAACACCCAATCAGCCGCTCTTTAAAAACCTGACGGAAGATGCACTGATATCTTTTACCCTTCACAACTTCAAAGAAGATGGTGACTATACATGGCCGCTCCTTTTCCCAATGGTAAAAAGTGCCGTGCGTGCTATGGACGTAGTACAGGCATTTACAAAAGAAAAGGGCTTGCATAATATTAACCGCTTCCTGGTTTCCGGCGCATCCAAGCGCGGCTGGACTACCTGGCTTACCGGCGCAAATGATGCCCGCGTAGCAGCCATTGCTCCTATGGTTATTGATGTATTAAATATGCCGGTAAGTCTGGATTACCAGATTAAAACATGGCATGAGTACAGCATACAAATCGAAGATTATGTAAAACTCGGCATTCCCCAAACGGCGCATACCGAAGGCGGGCTGGCTATTAACACCATGATTGATCCCTATTCTTACCGTCGGCAACTGACCATGCCCAAGATGATATTCATGGGCACCAATGACGAATACTGGGTAGTAGATAATATCAAAAATTACCTGGATAGTATCCCCGGTAAAAACATGCTCAACTATACCCCCAACGCCGGACATAACCTGGGCGACAAAAAACATGCGTTCGAAGGACTCAGCGCTTTCTTTGGTACCACACTGAATCAGCAGGCCTACCCTGAATGCAGCTGGCGCACCAAAACCCGTCATGGCAAAATACAGCTCACGGCAAAGTCCAGTGCCGACAAACTGGTAGACGTGATATTGTGGTCGGCCTATTCCCCTGATCTTGACTTCCGCAATGATAAGTGGGCGTCACAAAGTCTGGGTAAAGCACATCAGTCTACCGTAAAAGTAAGCACCCCACTGCCGGCAAGCGGCTACCGCGCCTTTTATGTAGACCTGCAATACAGCAACCCCACGGGCGGCACCTATACCGTAAGTACCCGTGTATTCGTGACCGATACCAAAAAGATTCTATAATCAAAACCACACATGAAAAGACTCATCATATTCGCCGGCACCTTCCTTTTTATTTATTCCACCTTCGCGCAACAGGCAGCCTCACCGCTGCCTGTTACCAAAAATAAATTCGTGGTAATAGCGCATCGTGGCAACCATGTAACCATGCCGGAAAATACAGTAGCAGCAATAGCAGCTACCATTCAATGCGGCGCTGACTATGCAGAACTGGATCTACGCACCACCAAAGACGGACAACTGGTACTGATGCATGATGGTACTGTTGACCGTATGACCAATGGCAAAGGCAACGTTGCCGATCTTACGCTTGCTGCCATCAAACAGCTAAAGGTAAATAGTAAAGACGGCAAAGACTACCGCGTGCCTACCTTTGCAGAAGCGCTACAGGCCTGCAAAGGCAAGGTGAATATTTACCTGGACTTTAAAGACGCCGATGTAGCCGAAACGTGGAAGCAGATGCAGGCAGTAGGAATGGAAAAACAGGTCATTGTTTATCTCAATAAAAAAGAACAATATAAGCCCTGGAGAAAAATCGCACCACAAGTGCCCCTGATGAGCAGTGTACCCGATGAAATGAACAGCCCTGAACAGCTGAATTATTTCCTCGACAACATTGCACTATCGGTACTGGATAATGTTACTGACAGTGCAATGCTGACAGTAGCACGGAAACACAACGTAGCCATATGGCTGGATGCACAAACACCTACAGAAGGTCCGGCCGACTGGAACGCTGCGATGCGCAAAGGAGTACAAGGCATACAGAGCGATCATCCGGAAGCACTGGTAAACTATCTCGTTAAAAATAATCTCCGCGATGGCATCACTGGTACCGCTATGCTCCCTGCTGTGGCTACCGCCGCACCCACTTATATTACGCTGAGCAACGTTCCCTATGGTGATGCAGGTGAAGATAATATGCTGGATGCCTACATGCCGGAAAACCATAACTCGAATACCAAAATAATTGTATACCTGCATGGCGGCGGCTGGACCGGTGGTGACAAAAAAGAATTTCCAAAACAACTCATCGAAGAACTGACTGGCAGACTGCACTATGGCGTAGTATCTATGAACTATCGCCTGATCAGGGATAACAAAAATATTTATCCCGCTCAACTGGATGATGTGCGGAAAGCATTAGCTTTCATTTCTTCCAAATCTAAAAAACTGAAATTCGATGGTAGCCAGTTTGCATTGATTGGTGGTAGTGCAGGAGCTTATCTTGCCCTGCAATATGCATATGCGTGTGATAGTTTGCACCAGGTAAAAACAGTGGTGGATTTGTGGGGACCGACAGATTTCACTGACAAAAAAGTGCGGCAGGAAAATAAAGATGCAGATGAAAAAGTAGCACGCCTGCTTGGTGAACCTGATCCGGCGGCGAAAATCGCTTTTGATGCCAGCCCGTATTATCAACTTACCAAAGCAAGTGGAGTGCCTACTATCCTGTTTCATGGCGGAGAAGATCCGTTGGTGCATGTAAGTCAGGCGGAAAAGCTACACGGGAAATTAACTTCGCTGAACATTCCTACACAGTTTGAGTTGTATCCAACAGAAAAACATGGAATGGGGTTAACAGCTGCTATGGACGTATTTACAAAAATGATTACCTGGTTAAAACAATATTATCCTGCTGAATAATTATTTGTGCAGGCCTTTCTTTCGCAGGTATGCCAATAGTTTTTCCGGAAAGTTCGTCTGGATGGCGTTGGCATACTTTGCGTCTCTGATCCGCTGATCAAAGCCTCTATCTGCCTGTTGTTCCTCCATCTTATCATATTTCCCCAGTGCGTTGATCCAGATCCTTGTTCCACTGCGGGTAATGCGTTGCATCAATGAGTCAGCATAAAAAGAATCGTCTATATGGATCACCGGAAATTTACCCATTTTCAGGATCTCTCCTATCTCAGTTACGTTGTGTGCTCTCGGCATGATCGGTAATTTCGAATTCCACTCCAGGAGCTCTGTCGCAAACGGATGTTCGTAAATAAAGAATAATACCTGGTCTTCCATTTGGTGGGCGGCAATCAGCGCTACGGCCTGTTTTGCAGCCGCTTTACTGTCTGCTTTAAAGTCTACATCCACCATAATTTTCCCCTTGGTGAGCTGCAGCAGTTCTTCAAACGTAGGAATCTTTTCTTTCGTAGGCTGCCCGTTGTATAACAGTGGGAATTGTAATAATTCAGCGTAGCTATAGTCTATTATTTTACCTGTTTTACCGGTAGCACGGGTAATGTTATCATCATGCATGATGATGAGTATATGATCTTTTGTTTCCTGCACATCAATTTCTGCGATGTCGATTCCCTGATCAATGGCTTCCTGTACAGCGGCCAATGAGTTTTCCGGGTATTGGGTATGCGCAGCGCGGTGTGCCGCCACCATGATATGTTCCGGATGATGATAAAACTCATCAAGGATAGCATCTGCAGGTCTGGTTTGTTGTGCTGTTGCGGTGAGCGAAACGGTGCATAGGAGAGATAACACGAGGTATTTCATTTCATAAATATTTACCCCCAAGATACAACATACAACTCCTCATAAAAGAGAGAATATATAAAATAACAATCCCTTTTTATAAAATAGTGCGCACACAAAATTTGCCTCCGGCAGAAAAAAGCATAACTTGAAATACCTTTCCCTTCTGGTAGTGTAAACATCTTGTTCGCCGATGCCGCAAATGCGCCAGGGCCAATAAGTTCACCGCACTTACTTTTTGGTAGGCTCTTGATTACCATGTTTAACCTTTTTAGCTTTACTTAAAAAAATGACCAACAAAAGTATCCCAACATTGTACGAATGGGCCGGTGGTATGCCGGTATTTGAAAAACTGATCCGTGCATTTTACGACAAAGTGGTATTGGATGAATTATTAGGCCCGGTATTTAAACATATGTCGCCCGAACACCAGTTGCATGTAGCCCATTTTATCGCAGAAGTCTTTGGCGGACCCAAATTATATAGCGGAGGAGAAGGATCACATGCGGCCATGATCCAGAAACACCTGGGGAAACACCTGACGGAAGCACACCGGCAAAAATGGGTGCAGCTTTTACTCGCTACCGCAGATGAAATGGATTTGCCGGCAGACCCGGAGTTCCGCTCTGCCTTTGTAGCTTATATAGAATGGGGCACCCGGATAGCGGTGATCAACTCCAATGAACAAGAAGTCCAGATGAATCCCGATGAGCCCATGCCCAAATGGGGATGGGGAGAACCCGGCGGACCTTACCAGGCACCGTGAGTGTAATTACAGATAAGATTTATTTATGCCTATACACCGCCGGATCATCCCGATCCGGCGGCTTTTTTCCTGCCTGCACACGATTATAAAATTTGAATTTTGAAAGAAATGACATAACTTTAAATACATAGTTTATGAAGCTATAACAGGTTAACATATATAGAATAAAAATTTGTTTTTGAACCTCAAAGTGATTTGTTTAATTAAAACCCCTTAGACCGGAATTATCTGATTTATCCTGAATGATCGCCTCCCCCAGGGCAGCAAACATCCTTCATCATAAATAGGCTTTGCAGCAGTTAGCAAGGATTACTGTCTCATTTTCTCAAAGCAGCTACTTTGAAAGATCAACTGTCTATACCAGCCCCGGTAGATATGAACCCCTTCCGCTCCATATTTAAAAATAAATATGCAGGCTATCGTATCGTAACCATGCCGCCCGGATGGCGGGAAAAAGAAGAAAGCGATTTTACCTTTGTGCTTTTTAACGAAGAGCTCACCCCTTCCGAACTGCGCGATTTTTTCACGATCGCCACCGCGCAGCAACTCGTTAATCCCAGACCTGTCAGCAGAAACCTGCTGGAGCTGTCTTCCCTCTTCCACCCGCTGTTCTTTGAACGGTTCCGGCAGGAAGTTGCTACCGATCCCGCGGATGAAGCATATAGTCAATTTATACAGTCATTGAAAACATATCACCCGCTGTTGTCTGTAAATGCAGATACAGGTATGGGCACCAACCGGTATTACCTGCAGTCGCTGTTATTTCTCGCCGGCTGCACCCTCAGCGCGGCCATCATACAAAACCGCTTTACAGAAGCCACCATACAAAGTAAACTCGACCGGCTATGGCAGGTATCTTTTTACCTGGAAGCATTGGAGATAGATATTATCACCAGGGAAGCACTGCAGCAATTTGTGCTGCAATGCGGCTATGCTACCGACAGCCCATCCTTTGACCGGATCAGTGCCATCAAAAAGATGTACGGCCGCTTGCTGACGGCATTAAGCAGTGGCGTAGCCACTACCCCGCTGCTGGTGAAAGAAACTCCGCTGACGCCTGCACAACAGGAACGCTTTGGCTTTACAGCAGACCTTCGCGGCATGCTATCAGAAAACCTGCTCGCCATATTTGTATACGGCTCTTCTGTTACCAGTGAAAGCTTCGCAGACTACGACGTGATCTTATATGTAAAAGATGCCGATGCAGCATTACGCAAACTAAGCGGACAAAACCCCACCTATAAAGGAGTGGATATTAACATCAGTGTATATGATGAAGCGGACTTCTACGGTTTTCAATCTCTGTCCGGCGACAACCTCGATCAGCATGTGCTGTGCCTTTACGGAGAAGCTATAATACCGGTAAAATCGGCTGCTGATCTGTTGTACCGCAACTTCAGCTTCGGGTATGTACGCATGCGTCAGTTGCTGGGCATGGCGGGATTCTTAGCCAAAGAAGGTACCCACTCCGGACTGGAAGGCAAAGCGAACCTCTATCAGTATTTTATTAAAATCCCCATGCATATTGCAAAAGGCATGCGGGCGGCCATGCATGCCCCCAATAATAAAGAACTGATCAATCAGTGGACGCAAGTGACGCTCAATTACGCCATAGAAGAACAGGTGGCCTTTTGTGAAAACGGCCGCCCCTGGAAAGCTATTTCCAATGCCTACGCAGCTACCCTGAAATTATTGTATGTACTCAATGATACCTACCACGCCTTTGCATACGATGAATGGGAGGTACCGGAATTTTTACGCTAAAAGATAAAGCATGTCAAACATGAAAAACATCGGAATAATAAATCATTGCAGCGCCCTGACCGGCAGCCGGGTGGCTTACGCCGTACAGCAGCTGCAGGACCTGGAGTTCCCTATTGCCCTTATTGAACCCTCACTGGCGGAGAAATATGATATATACCTCGTATTGAAAGATACACCAGAGCAGGTACCAGATCCCCATACAATCGGCATCAGCACGGCAGTGCAAACGGAAAGCATTATAGAACGCATCCTGCAAAAGCTACCGTTTGATTTTGAACAGCTATCTCTTTTAGTGGAAGGAGAAAGCAAAATCATTAAATACTGGACGCCCAAAGTAGTAATTGAGAAATTCAAGCCTACAGTATATTCGTATACACATAATCGTTATGGACTGGTAGATGGTACCGATGCCATCCGCATCAAATTCACCACTGCCATATACCGCAAAATGACAGCTTACGGCAAAGGTCGTCCGTACGCCCCTGCCAGTGCGTTCCTCGCCGAAATAGAAAATGAACAGGGCCTGTTCATCGTACAGCACCTGGTAGATACCTGTAACATAGAAACAAGAATCAAAAGATATCATATTGGCTCACCCGTACACCGCTACCTGTACACCGCAAAGTATCCCTCTACCCGTAAGGATCAGGCGCCCATTACTACATGGACCCGCTTTGACACACCGGTGGTATGTTTCGACTGGCGTCACCCACTTACAGATGAAAAAAACAACCGGCTGGCAGATGAACCTATTTCGGATGATTACGCCGCACTATGGATACTGGACCTCCCCTTTGCCAAAAAGATGGCACTGGAAACTTTCCTGTGGCTGGAAAAAATGTTCTTTCAATCCGGGATCACCTTAATTGATATGTGCATTTTCATTGACCGTACCGGCAAATTGATTTATGGAGAAATCAGCCCCGATTGTATGCGCATCCGCTGGAACAGCCTCCATCCGGAACAGGCCGAATCCATGGATAAAGACCTGTGGCGAAAAGGAGCCGCCCCGGAAAAATTATATGAAAATTATGAAAAAGCTTATTCTTCTATGTTTAATATAAACCAGGAATAGCTGGCTATTCCCGGTGATATATCTCACTAAAAAACAAAAAAAATGGCTACTTCATTTAAAGAAAATCTCAGCAGCAGGACCATCTCTCCTGCAGGTATTATTACCCTCCCTCCGGCTGCCCGTCAGCTGCTCAAATTTGCAAAGGGACAAGGCAAACGTGTAGGCTTCACCGTAGAAAAAGACAAGGTGGTGATTTATCCAACGGCAACGGATAAACGACCTTTCAAAGCAGTGTCCGCACGCGGACTGATGAAGCTGAACCAGGCTGCAGGGGCCATTCTTAAAAGCGGGCATAAAGGCGCCGGAAAATACCAGGTAAAGCTGGATGAAAGAGAAGGCAATGTACAGCTCTATCCTCATCATTAAGATAGCTGCAATAAACGTATGGATCAGAAACAACGCCCCTTAATACTGGCAATAGACGGACATGACGGCGCCGGTAAAACCACCATGGCTACCCTGCTGGCACAGGCTACCGGAGGTACCTACCTCCGCCCCTTTGGTGGAAAAACAGGCGCCGCCCTGATAGCACATGCGGCAAAAAAAGAATACCAGCAGGTGGCCGACCTGGGAAGAGCAGCCATCAATACCCTCTTACAGGAAAACGATCAGGACATACTGGTATTCGACCGGCACTGGATGACCATCTTTACCCTGATACCCGCAGCGTACCGGCAGGACTGGCTCCCCGTTCCTCCCACTACACTTTGCTATGCCGGGATCAGCACCACCCTGCAACGACTGGCCATAAGAACAGAAGAAACGTTCGACATAGACTATCATACCGGCTACATGGAACAATACTTAAGTTTAGGAAAAGCTTTCGGCGCCAATATTCTCAGAACAGATCAGCATAGCCAGGAAGCATGCCTCGCTCAATTGCTGACATGGGCCACTAATTTATAACATATGCAACTGTACCATCCTGATTCACCCCACATAGATGCAACACCCCTTAGGATAGCGATTGGCAAAGGGAGGGGCTTCCATGAGTCTTTATCATTTATAGAGATGCCCACCTCCCCGTCCTTTCACAGCTTCAGAAAAGGAGACGTTCCGGTGTACCACGACAGCATCCGCAACATAACATTGCTGACCGTACGTAGTAAAGACATGTGCTGGTTATTGGAACAGGGACATATAGACGTAGGCATTGCCAGCTCCATATGGTTTCATGAATACGGCTTTCCCGGCCTGAGCTGCCTGCAGCCGCTACCACTGCAGCAATGCCGCCTGTCGCTGATAGCGCCGCGGCCTGTCCCCTTATCACGAATCAAAACGATCTGCACAAAATTCAGCGCCATCTCACAAAATTATATCACGGCGCATCATATGACAGCCCGCATCATTCCGATGGAAGGCTCCCATGAAGCAGCCCTCTTCCTTCATATTGCAGATGCTATTGTAGATGTGATTGAAACCGGGAGAACCATTAAAAGAATGGGGTTCTGTGAGCTGGATACCATCACCCCGCTGAGCCATGAAATATGGACCCGAAAAACGGATATCGTCACCCGGCAAAGATTATCAGCGTGTTTAAAACAACCTGTTTGCTAAACCGTCACAGTTTCCACCGCCACTGGTGCCTTATTCAATTTTCGTTTATTCAACACCCGCTGCCTGAGCCGCAGGAAGGGTACCTCCACTATTTTATTCAGCACAAAAGCCCCGACCAGCGCTGCCAGCAAACTCGCCACCAGCATCAGGTTGCCCTTGGGAGCCATCCCCGCTTTTTCAAAGAGCGGCTGCACCAGGTGTATCACGCCCTTATGCGATAAATAAAGCACAAACGAGAGTTTCGCGATCAAAGCCGTGGCACGGCTACTCACCCGGTACAAAAAGCCGGAGGGACTCACCGCTGCAATGACCATTAATCCATACCCCACAGATATCAATGGATATCCGAAGATAGAAGCAGCAAAGCCGCTCTGGTCTTCACACAAAAACCAGGCGCCTGCCAACACCAATATGCTGATGCCTAAAATCACATTACCATGCTTTGTAATTCTCTCTTTTACTAACGGCTTGAAGGCAAACAATGCGGCAATAGACACCCCGGCCAATAAACCATCTAACCGGTTGTAAGTGGGATAGTACATATACATGTACCAGTATTTCCATGCATTATCTGCTGCAGCTGTAGGCACAATCAGGTAATGCCAGCTATATAACCGGACCCCGAAACCAAAAAGAAACAACGCCACCAACAGCACCCAGCCCTTCTTTTCTGCTTTAAAAGCGATCAAAGCCGCCAGCACCAATGGAAAAAACAAATAAAAATGTTCTTCCACGCACAGAGACCATGCATGTGAAAAGGTTCCGCTGGTTTTAAGATCTAACCCCAGGTTTTGTGTAAAAGTCAGAAACTTCCACAGTGGCGGCAAGCTTTCCCTTTCCCGGAAAGCAGGGATCAAAAAATAAATGGCCAGCACCACCAGGTAAGGTGGAATAATTCTAAAGAAACGTTTAATGAAAAATTCCGGCAAAGAAATGGCTCTTCCCCTGGCCATTCTTTCAAACAGCTGCGATGAAATCAGGAAGCCACTTAATACAAAGAATAAGTCTACCCCCGTCCAGCCGAAGCCCATTATTGTATCCACCCACTCCGGATGTGCAAACATGCGGTAGTGATAAAACAATACCATAATAATGGCTAAAGCCCGCAAGTGGTCAAGTCCTAATAACTTTTTGGGTTCGGCGGACGCAGTTGGATATGTCATAAATGATTTGGCCGGTTCTCTATGAATGAACGCTTTTCACATGAAGGGAAGTAGCGTAATAAAGATAATTATAAACCGTAATAATTTTATTTTATTCGGAATACTTTTGAGCCGTTCTCTTTTTTGTCGCATACTGCACCTGGTAATGTCTCCTTCACACCGCACCCCTCTGAAAGCGAAACCTTAAATTTGTAGGGTTACTCAAATTACTGATCGCCATGAAAAGTACAACTATCAGCACCATAGATGAATACATCGCAGGCTTTCCGCCAGACATTCAGAAGATATTGGAACAGGTACGTGCCACTGTTAAAAAATCGGCCCCCAAAGCAGAAGAAACCATCAGCTATGGCATGCCTGCCTTTAAGCAAAACGGCCACCTGGTGTATTTTGCGGCCTTCAAAAGCCATATCGGGTTTTATCCCATCCCATCGGGAATGGAGCAATTCAAAGCCGAACTGGCCGGATATAAAACCGGGAAAGGATCTGTTCAGTTTCCGCTCGATCAGCCAATGCCATTAACCCTCATAAGCAAAATTGTAAAATTCCGGGTAGAGGAAAATGAAAAGAAATCAGCTACAAAGAAGAAAAAATAATACCCTCCGGCACCTGGAACAACTGCTTGTTCCAGGCTCTTTTCTATTTTATAAGATATTTACCATTGCTGCGTAAAGCTATCCATTAGTTGCATAGATAGTATCGCCTGCGCGGCGGAACAAGGATTCGGTCCTTTCCCTAAAAAATAATTCGTAACCTGTTCGATCATCGGTTGTTGCACATGTGGCAGTGCGTCAAAAGTAAATGTTTCGGATAGCCCGTCTTTACGCAGGGTGATCTTACTTCCAAACACCGGGAAACTGATCGTACCAGCCGACCCGGTTATTTCACACACATCTTCCTGATCCTCTTTTGACACAGTAAAGCACCAGGTGCCATTGAAAACAACCCCATTCTTAAATAAAATATGCCCGGTTACCAGGTCATCCGCCGGCGACAGATCCGCCTGATTCACCGCTATTCCTGCCGCATGCGCTACTTCTCCAAAAAAGTAAATCATTAAATCCAGCTGATGCGGGGCCAGATCATGGAATAAACCACCGCCGGAAATAGCCGGGTCCAGGCGCCAGTTAGTGGCGGAACCTGCAATCAGTTTAGAAGCCGGTGGCTGCAGCATTTTTAAGGACACAAAACGTATAGCACCAATAGCATTGTCTGCCAATAGTTCCTTTACTTTTAAAAACACCGGCTGCGCTCTGCGGTAGTGTGCTACACTTAACTTAATGTTAGTGCTGAGCGCTGCTTCATTCATGCGAATGGCAGCAGCGGCATTCAGGGTCATCGGCTTTTCCACATACACCGGTTTACCCGCAGCGATGGCCATCAGTGTATAGTCTTCATGCTGCAATGGTGGCGTAGCTATATATATCGCATTTACTTCCGGATCATGGATCAGTTCTGCGGCATCGTCATACCATTTAGGTACCCCATGACGCATGGCGTAATCCTTTGCCTTAGCAGCATCTCTGCGCATCACCGCTACCAGCGAAGAGTTGGGCACTTTATTAAAAGCGGGGCCGCTTTTCACTTCTGTTACGTCACCGCAACCAATAATACCCCATTTGATTGTTTCCATATAAAAAGAATACTGTTGACAAACGTGCGGCAAATTAATGTTTATCCGGCAGAATTTTTCAGCTTGATTTAGTACATTCACGGATGCCCTGCCAGCACATCCCTGGCATTAACATGATAAAATTGAACCCAACAATCCGATAAACCATGCATTTAAACGGAAAAATTTCCAGTATCACCTCCATTAAATTCGGCGCCGATACTACGGCAGAAGGAATTGTGAAAAGCGGACCGGTATATAGAGATGAAAACACTTTTGCCGCAGTGTTTAACGCTAAAGGGGATTTATCAGAGAAAAGCCGATGGAACGATAATGGAAAAACAGACACCAAACGAATTTTCAAATACGATACCACCAAAAATTTGAAAGAAGAAAAAGAAGTAGCTGCAGATGGTACCGTGTATCGCAAATTTGTTTCCCTGTTCAATACACAGGGACAGCAAATAGAATGGCAAATGAGTGAAAAAGGGAAAGGTATTACCGCCAAAGTTTTAAGCGTATATGATGCAGCCGGAAATAAGATAACAGACAAATCATTTTATAAAAAAGACAGCCCCGGCGGCGAAACCGCCTATCAGTACAATGAGAAAAGGTTGATGACAGAAAGAATTGACAGGAAGGCTGATGGCTCCATTGATCTGATACATCATTATGCCTATGATGATACCGGTAATGAGATAATGTATAAAAATTTTAAGGAAACAGGTCTCTTAAACAGGATGAGTCAATATAAATATGATCAACACAATAACATGATAGAGGAACAGGCATTCAATTCCGATGGAACTGCAGATGCAACTTATACTTATACATATGAATACGATGAGCAAAATAACTGGGTAAAGAAGATACAGTTTGTCAACAACAAAGCCCGGTATATCATCGAAAGGGAAATTCAGTACCAGTCAAAGTAAAAAAACATTGACCTTAGTGGTGATGTGAATCCGGTACTTTGTTAAAAAGTCCAGTTTTTATAAACGCAACAGGCCAGCCCTTAACGGGCTGGCCTGTATACATTTAAAGTGAATCATTTATACTTTGTAAGGCAACTGAAATGCTGGTCCGGCAGTAGTACCATCATTCAATCCGGAAGGCGTTTGCATGAGCTTACGCGCCAACAGATCCAGCGAATACATTGATCCGATGGCTTCCCTTAAAAAATGAGGCTCCCCGTTAAAAGTCCGGTGAAGGCCATTTAACAATGCCTGATATTGCTGTGCAAACTGCGTGGCCAAAATATGGGCAGTAGACCCCTTCGGATAATTAGCGGGCTGCGGATCATCAGCCATCGGATATACGCCTGCTTCATCAAAAGGAATGGCGGTCCCGGTATACGTATAAGTCTCTCCGTTACTCACCAGGTGATGACCAGCCACTATCTCCGCGTATTTATAGTAGTGCGACAGTTCACCTTGTCCATCATAAGGATCGGTAGCTTTGGTGCCTTCTCCCTGGTCCATGATTTCATCAATGGCGTTCAGGGCATCCTCAAGAGAAGTGATGACATACAGTTTGCCCATACCACTCCAGTCAGATACCTGTTTCTCAGCATGACCGAACGTGATTTTTCCCACCTCGTTCAGAGCGATCAGCGCTTTTTTGACCTCGCCATAAAACCATGCAATGGTGTACAGGCTTTCTTCTCCCATCAGTGCAGGGCGCAATGACCTGAAACGCTGCTGAATAATTTCTTCCGGTTCTTCGATCGACATAAAGCAGTCGCGTATCTGATCTATAGAGCAACGCCTTAAACGAACGGTAAGACCTGCACGTAATCCACCCGGTAAGGAACCCGGGTACTTAGGCACAAAACGCGAATGGGAGATATTAGGACTGCCGCCAATAGAAATCATGATGTTTGATACCAGTGCCATATGCAACATTTCCTCTATCACCACACTACGGATCAACCCGGATACTTCCACATTGCAATTGGGCTTAATGCTATACAATGCGCACAGGTATGGCGGAATAGTGGAATGTTCCAGTTCAATAGCTGTTTGTAAAGCCCGAACCAGATCCTCTACGGAGTCCAGGTTCATATAAACAGGATTATCCAGCCATTTGCGGATCATATGCAGTTTACCTCCGGAGAGATCACGGGTAACCGGCATATAATTGGGGCTGGTAATAGGCGTATGAAAAACATTCTTCAGAATATTAATTCGTTGTCTTACCTGTGCATAATCCGACAGATCAACAATTGGTTTCATGACCGGATACAGATCAGCATACTGCTGGAAGATAGGCTGCACATGTTCTACCCAGTTAGGTTCGTCCGGCACCTCATATTCGGTGTATATCAGGGCATTTAACAACTGATTACCGTTTTGTATGGCGCCGACTATTGGCGGCGTTGTACCCAACTGATAGGCCACTCCATATACCTGTCCATCTATATACCTCCTGGGGTTACCCGGATTCGCGGCTGTCAACGGGAGTTCCACAGTACCATCAGCACCGGTGGTAACGGTGAGCGGAAACGTAAAGGCAGATTGGGGTTGCCCAACATTTGTTGGCCCCGATACCGGCCCCTGTTTTATTTGTCCTTCAATAGTAGTAGGATCGTATATCAGCGTAATAGGTGCATTGGGTAATGGTTTTCCGAAAGCAGTGGCGTAAAATTTAGTCACCTGCTTTTCGCCGGGATTCATCCTGAACACAAATTTATCAGCCCGTAAGAAAGTACCGGCACTGTTCTCTGATAAAACCATCGGGGTAAGGGGGCCGGGAAAACCTGCAAAAACCGCCAGTGGATTGGAAGCCACCAGCGTAGCCTGTTCAGCACTTAAGGTCATCGAAACAATCCCTCCTGTGAGCGTATACCAGGCGGGATCGAGATACCTGATTTCACCTAGGGACACCGGAGTGCCATTTGCAGGGGTTACCCCCAGGTAAAGCTTGCCGTTGTCGGCAACGGGGCCACCCACGCTCTTGGTAGGACAACTGTTACCGAGGTCAATACTCAACACATTGTTATCTACTATGCAATATGCGGTATTCAGATTGAAGCCGGCGCCGGGAACAGCACTCAGCATCCTTCCTGCCGTAAAATAATCCGGCTCCTGCACGCCCTGCTGACCAATAGTACCCACCACGCGGCCCAGGGTAAAATCCTCCTGCGAAGAGTTATCCTGGAAACCATCTACGTTGAATTTAATACTGAGTTTTTCCGGTATCACTCCTTTGGGTGTTACAGAGGCCAACTCTTTCAGAAACCGGGATTCTCCCAGGTTAGCCCATTTGGTGATATTCAGCACGCTCTGGTAGTAGGCGCCAAAGAAAGAATCCGGTTGTCCCGATGGATAGCGCACCCAGATATCACCGAAGGGAGCCTCTTTAAAGTCACCCCGGAAGCCGGTTTTATTATCTTCCCCCACAATGACCTGGAAGCCCCATAGCTCAGATACCATCTGCTGCTCAGGGTCAAGGTCAACAATTTTTCCTTCTGCGCGGCCATCAGCGCCGGTTACCGCCAAACCAACAACGGGGTCTTCAGCCGGGTCATCGCAAAAAGTACCGTCCAGGTAATATACCCGTTTTACGGAACAATTATAAAAGCGCCAGGCGCCGGTACCATTGGGATTCCACCAGCCATTGCTGGCACCCTGGCCAGGCATATCGTAACTGGTTTGGAACTGATCGGTGTTGAAGTGTTGCGGATCATTGTTTACCGTGGAAGGATCGGCCTGGAATTTTCCCGAAAACTGCAAACGGGGACTCTGTAAATAACTCATAAGTGAATAGATATTTTGGGTTTTATATGAAAGCATGGAAAACTAAAAGGCAGGAAGGAGTATTCCTTGCCAACAACAAGACACCGCAAGTCCATGGCTTTGCCAGTAGGGAGTTGCCCATCACAAGACAATAAAAAAAACAGTCTGTTACCTGTCTGAAGAAATATGCAGGGTGATCATAGTTTACTAGTTATAATGAGGAATAAAAATTTGAGTTTTCGCCAGTCTTATGCGATTATATTTTATATACAATCTGTGAGGTCGTCTATAAAAATAGGGGATTTTTGGATAATTCATACCTGATTAACAAAATCATCAAAAAAAAAGGGAAATCAAAAATCTTCCCACTGGTATCACCATCACAAATTAGTTAACCTGGGTGCATGAACAGGAAATATTTATGATAGATTTTTGTGCTGTTAAACAATTACCCGAATATGAACACACTGATTCTATTACAAATTTCTCTGATCGCCCACCTGACAGGATTGACCTTAATGGCCGGCACTACAGTGGCAGATTTTGTTACTTTCAAAAACTTTTCCAAACGCATGGAACTGGAAAAAGAAGCACCCTTAAATTTATTGGAGTTGATGACAAAACTTGGTGCTCTTTTAGGGATAGGTGCAGCCCTGCTGATCACTTCAGGCGTGGGCTTAATGTTCTGTACCGGCGGCGTTTTCGCCCACATGATCTGGTTTAAAATAAAATTGACACTTATTCTTGTTCTTATTCTGAATGGCTTTTTAGTAAAGGCCCGGCAGGAATCAACCTTAAAAAAGAACATCCATGGAAATACCTTATATCTTTCTGAACCAGTCAAAGGTGCCATGCGGAATCTCAACATATTTTACCTGGTACAGATGGGAATATTCTTTATAATTATTATTCTGGCAGTTTTTAAATTCAACTAAATATTCATACCCGGGGGATACTAAAAGAGTATCCCCTTTTTGTTTACGGACTAAACAGACCGTTGAATCACAAAATAGGTTACCTCACCATACTCCCGTACTAAATTATTCAACCGTTTAAATCCTGTCTTTTCCAATACCTTCTGAGAACCGATATTATCAGGGTCAGTAACGGCTACCACCTCGTCCGCGCTCGTATTGGTGAAACAATAATCCACCAAAGCCCTGCTTACTTCTGTACCAATACCTTTACCCCAGTATTTCGGACTCAGGGTGTAACCTATTTCCAACTGACCCGGTACATCTACGAAATTGCGCGCCAGGCACATGCCGATAAAGTCGTTGTTGGTGGCGTTGAATATTCCCCAGCGGCTAAACAATCCCCTCTTGTAATCGTCCAATGCGATATGAAACATCTCTATATATTGTTCAGGAGAGCGATAAGGCAAATAGCTGGTAACTTTTTCATCTTCAAAAAGCGTAGTAAACAATGATATTTCTGCCGGTAAAAACTCACGGATGATGATAGTATTGCTCTGATAAATAATATGCATAGTTCAATCTTTCTTATTGCAAATATCTTCATTTTAAATTTATTCTCCGGAAAGCACTTCCAACCTAAAGATACTGTTGCAGCCATTCCCTTGCTTCCGCATCAGTCGTAAATGATTTCATTGGAATAGGGGGCGTTTTTAGCTTAAATAAGATATTCATGATCAGCTTTGTTAAACCTGGTTTTGACACCATCGCCATCGCGGTATATACATGCGGCAATTGTTCTGTTGAAAATTTTCTTGTCTCCCTATCCGGCACAGGAGAATTAGTAAGATAAATTAATAGCGGTACTTTTTTATTCCCGGTTATTTGTTTTACCAATACAATATTGCGGGAAATATTTTCAACTGTTCTTAAAACACTTTTAGAATAGGAATACAAAATACCAGTATTATCAAAATAATAATCCGCTATTTCTCCTTTAATAAGCGGAAGGTGATCAGGTCGATTCATTCAGATCTTATTTAAGTTCCTCATAACAGCGATCGCTGCTATTCTAAGCAATAAATGTACGCTAAATCCGCCTGTATTGCTTCCCCGCAGCAACATACTTACCCATTATGGGTATAACTCCACACAAAAACCTGCCAAAATACCGCAGGTATGAACCTGTATACTATATTATATAGCAACACACCCCTGATATAGCCCATATGGCCTTCTGGTATGCTAATTGCATTTTCACTGTCAGATCTATATTGAATCACCAAAAAAGTAATTTATGAAATCGATGCTTAAAATTATTGGCGTATTATTATTTTCCGTTGTGCTGTTTGCCGCTTGTAGTAAAAGCACCGACCCCGCAGATGTAGATATCTTTGCTGGTACCTTCAAAGGAAAAATTGGATATATTGACGCCAACAAAAACATCAGCCAGGCAAGTGGCAGTGTTTTCGTTACAAAAGTGGGTACCCGATATGATTTTAGATTCTCTGATGCCATTCCAGACCTTACTGGTGTAGAGTTTGAAAAGAAAGATGATAATACATTAATGAGTATTGGATCTTCTGGCACCGGCATGATCACCATCAACAAAGATAAACTTGTGATAGGCTTTACAAGGGATAGCAAATCCTGGACAGCAGATTGCAATAGATAGTACATTCATTGTGAGATAGTAATAATATCGAAAATAAATAGGCCTTCCCTTCGTATGACGGGAAGGCCTATTTATTTTAATAGCTCAGACAACTTCCTTAATAACTTCCTTAATAACGAACCTGGTAGCCGATTTATATCCCCAGGTGGGAAAAATATCACATCACCAATGTTTTATCCGGAACGGCAATGGCAATTGTTTTACTTTTAGGGTTATGAATGATAGATGGATCTGCACGGACAGCAGAAAAACATACCTGCCGGCACAGGAGCAGCGCAAAAAGTATAAATGAGGAATGGAAGCTTCAGGTAGTTTATTATTGGAAACATATTCATGATGACAAAATCATTCAACAAATAACGGTCGATCGTAAAATATAAAAATAATCAGGCCTGCCCAATCTTTTAATCGCCGCATCTGTCACTTAAAACCGAACACACGTGTCCGTATCCGCACAGCAAACTTGTAAAGATGGCCGTAATAAAGATCTAAACATAGCCACCACAGAGCATAAAGCGATATCCGAACAAGTGGTATGGTAGTTGTCACGGACTAATTAAATGCCTGCGCTGACTCTAAAACAGCTCGTATAGCGCATCACTTAACAGTTTAAAAGTATTTTTTAAATTAACCTTATGTTTCCGAACTACTTGAAGATCGCTTTCCGTGTTCTCTGGCGCAACAAGATTTATGTAGTCCTCAACATTGTAGGCCTGGGCTTTGCCATTGCCTGTTGTATACTTGCTTACCTAAACTATAACTACAGGGAGAACTTCGACCGGAATCACCTTCATGCGGAACATATTTACCGGTTGAACAGCACACGCGTAGTGGATGGAAGTAAACAGCCATGGGCAGTTGTACCGTTACCGTTAGCACAGGCAATGCAGAAAGAACATGCGGGGGCTGACCGGATTGCCCGCCTCAGTAGTGCCTCCATTGTGGTAAAAATTAAAGAACATACTTTCGATGAGCATATCCATTATACCGACAAGACGTTATTTGATTTTTTTACGTTCCCGCTGAAATACGGGAACTTATCCGGATTTGATCAGGCGAAACAGGTCATCATCAGCGCAGCTTTCGCGGACAAATACTTTCCCAAACAAATGCCCATAGGTCAATCGCTGACGATCATCGGATCAGCTGGTAACCCTGAGGAATATACGGTTACCGCAGTAACACAGCCAATCCCGGCCAATTCAAGTATTCAATTCGATATCATCACCTCATTTGAAAATGGATTTGTTCATGGAAAGCTAGCTCCTGAAGATTGGGCGAACCCAAGCCTCGTTACCACATTTGTGGAATTGAAAAATAAGAATGCAGCCCGCTTTGTAACAACTAACCTGAATCCCTATATAGCGTTGCATAACCGTAATCGCACCAATTGGCCGATAGAAAGTTTTACGCTCCAGCCTTTTGCTACGTTGGCGGCGAGCTCGGATATTGATATGCCGGGATACGTCTATGGCAGCCAGTTAACAGCCAATCCCCGTGGTGTACTTGTGATAGTGCCGGCTATCATGTCATTGTTTATTTTACTGATTACCTGCTTTAATTTTACCAATATTTCCATCGCATTTGCCAGTAACAGATTAAAGGAGATCGGTATCCGAAAAGTAATGGGAGGTTTCAAACGCCAGTTAATCTTACAATTCCTGACCGAGAACATCGTGTTATGTTTGCTGGCCGCTGTATTAGCATTGTTGTTTGTCCA
This sequence comes from Chitinophaga sp. 10T418, assembly GCF_056394125.1. Lineage (NCBI taxonomy): Bacteria > Pseudomonadati > Bacteroidota > Chitinophagia > Chitinophagales > Chitinophagaceae > Chitinophaga > Chitinophaga sp. 10T418. The sequence goes on along the minus strand of NZ_JBFTHG010000014.1, from coordinate 80,001 downwards.
CTTACTCTTACCAGCTGTCATTCAGCTTACGAACGTTGACCTTTCACCAGACTATGGCAGGGATTACGGGTTCTGGCTTTTCCTGTTATTCATTCCTGCTGTCAGTGCTATCTTTTCCGGTTTATACCCGGCAGTATACGTCAGTTCCTTTCAGCCATTGCAGATTCTTAAAGGTAAAACGGCCATCGGCGCTTCCAACCGTTTTACACGGTTCCTGTTGATTTCACAATTTAGCTTATCCTGCTTCGCACTGGTGGTAGGCATTGTAATGTCACAGAATGCCTCCTTTCAACGGAAAGTTGATTTTGGTTATGCTATCAATGAGGTAGCTGTAGTAGAAATCAATAACCCGCAGGAGTACCGCGTTTTAAGCCAGGCTGTTCAACAAAACCCGGAAATTAAAAGTGTAGCCGGATGCGTTCAACAAATTGGTGATGGCACTTACACCCAAACCGCCAAAACTGAAAAGAATGAAATACAAACACAGGTAGCACGTGTTGGAGGCGAAGCCTACCTCCATAGTATGGGACTTCATATAATGCAGGGGCGGCATTTTTACAATACCGGCGCCGATGCGGATAAGTCTATCCTGGTCAATGAAACCTTTCTGCAACGGTTGCAGCTCACACAGCCACTCGGCCAGCGTGTGACCCTCGATAGTACCCAATACACGATTGTTGGCGTGGTGAACGACTACAAAGAATATGGCTTGCACGGCCTTGTGCCACCTTGCGTGTTACGCATGGCGAAACCCGATGACTATAAGTTTATGGTTGTTCGGGCAGATAAAGATAAACTACCGCAGGTAACCAGATACTTACAGTCCACCTGGCACCAGTTAGTACCCAACATACCATACCGGGGCTATTTACAATCGGATTTAATTGAAAAAGAAATCCGTATGACACAGGCCTTCAAGTCGATTGCATTTTTCCTGGCTATTGTTACCTTGCTTTTATCAGCATCAGGTTTGTTTGCACAAATCTCTTTGAACATTGATAAGCGAAGCAAAGAAATTGGTATTCGTAAAGTACTTGGTGCATCGATCCTGCAAATTATCGGACTGGTAAACCGGGAGTTCATACGCATACTCCTGATTGCTTTTGTGGTGGGTGCTGCTTTGGGTTATTTGTTTACCAACAAGTTTATTTTCCAGGTTATTTATCAATATCATCCTGCTGCGGGTCCATGGCCCTATATCGGTACATTCCTGATTGTGTTGCTTTGCTGCAGTGCTATCATTGGAACGAGGGTATTTCAGGCAGCCAGTGCCAATCCAATAGATAGATTGCGGGCAGAATAGTATTATCAATCTAAAATCCGCATCCTGTAGGCGTTCATGGCGGTAACGCCGAGCTTCGTGATGAGCCGGTAATTCACCACCACGCCTACGGCTGCACCCACAAAGGGGAGTAACTGACCCAGCTTGGCCAGGTCTATATGATCACGGTACTCCATCTGGAAACGTTGCCAGTCGAAACGATGAATATCCTCCGGTAGCTGGCTGCTTTTTTCTTTCCAGTTCTCCACATTTTCAAACACATTACGGCGATGCTCCTGGCTGCTGAAGGCCAACTGGAAAATATAGAGGATGTACAACCGCTCTTTATAATCTTTTACATCAAAACCATAAAAGGTAGCGATGTCAAAAAGCAGTTTCAGTTTCATGCCAAGCAGTATCGGGAAGTCCGCCAGGCCCAGTAAGATCCCACCGGCACCGGTAATGCCACCCTCCGCAGCGGCCGTCTTACGGTAAAAATCCACCCGGCGCAGTACTGCTTCTTCCATATCATACAACGAAGCAAAAACAGGCTGGTCAGGTACAGTATAGGTAGATCCGAACAATACACCACGTACCATTTGTTTGATAGTAACGGTAATGGCATGATGCACCTTCTGTGGAATAATGCGGTTAATACGCGACTGCACTGAAGTAGACAGCCTGTCCACCAAAGATGGCTGCCACTGCATTTTATGCTGCCAGATCTCCAGCTCCACTTTCATCCGTTGTTCGTATAACATAATTGAAAATTACAAAAAAGCCTTTAAATACAGCGATTTAAAGGCTTTTCTGTAATTGCTATCTTAATGACTGAAAATATCTACCAGGTTCTTCTGCGGTCCCAACTGTATAGCTGCCCCTCTTGTTACCCAACCGACAAATATGCTTTGTACCTTCCCTTCTGTTGTCCACGCATTAGGTAATTCCACTGTAATTTCGTTGTCCTCCCCTCTCTCAGGTAAGTAGTAAGCACTACTGCCGGCCTTTCTGACACGTACAAAAGGCTGAAATTCGGATGCCGGATGATGTTTGGGTAATTCCGGGATTTGCTTTATTTCTACATAATCAGACCACTTCCCCGGCTTAATGTTTTTTGCCAGCGGGATGAAAGTGGTATCCACCAATACTAACGGGTTGGCAAGGCTCTCGTCAAAATAATATTCCACAAGCTCTATCACAACGTCTACTGCAGCGGCATCCTTCGGAAAGTCGAAATAAAAATTGGCCAGATATGTACTTCCGGAAGGAGCGGGATAAGTATAAGTGTTATTCATTTTTGTGCCATCAAAATAGAATCTGGCCACCTTACTGGTGTCATCGCTGATGTTGAATTTTTGTTGATAGACGGTTTCACCATTACTTTTCCTTCTAAGCTCCATGGTAACCTCATTTTTCTCGAAAGCAATTTTACTTACCTCATTGCTCAAACTCACACTCCCATATAACTCACGCACTTTTACGCCATCAAAATACTGTTCAAGCGCATCTCCCAATATAAATCCATCCATGCTGAGTGGTTTGAATTCCAGTACAGGCTTTACGATCAGCTCACCTTCCTTTGCACAGGAAGTGATTAGAAATAATGGTATTACCAGGTAAAATATGTTCAATCTTCTTTTCATGATTTTTTTTGTTTTGGAGAACTAAAAATTATAAGAAAGGGAGAAGCTGAAAGTGCGGCCTATATAGCGGGTCAAAGTTTTGCGATCTCCAATTTGTTTATTTGTTTTTTCATCTACATACCCTTCCTCAAACTTTTCAGAGAAGCCTTCCTTATACTGATATGCATCGTTCCATTCTGCAAACACGGGAGGTCTGTCGGGTTTGTATTCAAAGGTTGAATTGTCATTGATAAAGAAGCGATGGGGAGCGTCCATCAGGTTACTCATATTGAGCTTGGCCTCCATTTTCCCTTTCAGTAATTTGTAACTTACCTGGGCATCCATCTGGCCCCGGGGTCTTTCATACTCTATAAAATCAGGATCGCTGCCGGTAACAAAAGTTTTGTATCCCATGTAATTATATACCAGGTTTAAGCCAAGGCGTTTGCCGGCATATTGTATACCTGCATTATACAGTATGGGCACCTGTCCGTATAGGGCGCGGGGGTATTTAAGATAAGAGTAAACAACAGAATCCGTTCCATTCCGATCTGAAAATACCATTTTATTCCTGGCTCTTACCTGCGATTTTTGCAAGGTGAGATTGCCGCTTAAGTAAATATTCTCAAGAAAATTTGAACCCGCATAAATAAACCCTAGATTCTTCCTCAGTTCAAATTCCCATCCTTTTACTTTTGCCCAGTCAGAATTAGTAATAAGAATATCAGGCTTCCCGGTATTCGCCTGGTCATACGCGTAATATTCTGCTGGTTTATCGAAGTATTTGTAAAAATATCMGGCAGATATTATTTCTCCGGATCCGGGAAACCATTCCACTTTGACATCATAGTTTTTAATAACGGTGCTTATCACGCCTCTGCTTCTCAAAATGGTACCATAAGAAGGATTATAACGGGAAAACCTTGAGTTTTCCATTAAGCCGGGTCGCACCACGCTCTCTGCATAAGAGGCCCGCACATTCAGGTTCTTAACCGGAGTGTAGGTAATATTAACTGAAGGGAGGAAGTAGGTTCTTACAGAGTCATCCAGGTACAATTTGAAGTTCCTGTCTTCTGCCCTGCTGGCGCCATTTTTCATAGTATCCAACTTGAAATAATCTGCCCGTACACCCCATACTATCCGCAGGTTAGGTAACAGTTTACTGTCGAACATCACGAATGCACCTTTGTTGATACTTTTTCCTTCAAAAGAGTTCAGTGAATAATCTCCGGGGAAATAAAACAGGTCTTTTGCAGGATGTTCCATGCTCATATAATCTCCCCATTGCTGTATCGGGATGGTGGAATACGGATTATCAAGTCCATATTTAGTGACAATAGGCAATACTATCCAGTTGTACCAGGCATGTTTATCCAGGTAATTAAAGCCTGTTTTAATTGTATGCGTTGTTTTTCCCAGCTTTACATCTATCGCTGCACTAATGTCGCCTGCCAGGTTTCGTTCTTTGTAACTATATTGATCCCGGTGTAGTGTTCCCCATCCCGGATCGGAAGCCTGACCTGGTGCATATTCAAACAACGGGGTTTTATTAGCAAGTTCTCTCCCCCCCAATGCTGCGGAAACAGCGTCCTGTTCTAACGTTTTTAAATGGGTACGGGAAATATTCCACGCTATTTTTACGCGGCCTGCCTGGTGGCTCCCACTTAGTTTGTTTTGTAACAGATCGCTGAACTTGGGCTGGTCATCTTCCTGTATGAAGGGGAACTTATTGCTATCTTCATTTTTAGGTTCTTCGTAGCTCCAGCCTTTTATGCGGCTAAACCTGTCATCGAATATATGTGTGTATAAATTGTAGGTGCTGATCTGATGCTTCTCCGTTTTAAATCCTCCATTCAGCAACATACCGATCGTAGTATTAAAACCGGACATATTGCCGGTATTAACGTCCGATACATCCCCAACGATGGTAGGTCGGCGGCTCCAGCTACCTCTTCTCATATCAGCAATGTAATCATTGGTTTGCGTGTTCCGGTAACTAAGGGAACCTACGAAACCCAGGTTCCGTTCTTTCGTTTTGCTCAATGAATAAGCTCTGCCCAGGCTGAACTGGTAATTTTGTGAAGGCATTGCTTTATAAGTGCGGGTACCTAGTCTTTCAGTACCACCAATACGTTTGTTTTGTTCACCTATCTGCGGAGATTTTATTTGATTCTGAGATTCCGGTCTCTGCGGATTATATTTATTACTCAGATCGAACAATCCATCCGGAAAGTGATTTCTGCTGCCGTCATTATACCCCAGGTAATCGTATTTGCCACGTTGGTAACCGTAAAAATCTTTTCCGGTGGTGCGGGAATTTAATGATAGTCCACCGCTTACAGAGATGAAGTTGGATACAGGAATAGACTTGGTAGTGATTTGTACCAGGCCACCGGCAAATCCGTATAGCATATCCGGCGTGATGGATTTAGCCACTACTATATTCTCTACCAGGTTACTGGGAATCAGGTTAAATTCAAAATCACGTTCCTGCACATCGGTGCTGGGCAAAGTACTTCCATCCAGTAAAGCCACATTGTACCTTTCTGCAATGCCACGTACCACCACTTTCCTGTTGTCTGTAGTGCTTACACCCGTGATGCGTTTTAACGTTTCACCAATATGTTTATCGGGAGTGGCGGCTATCTGCTCTGCACTGATGCCATCTGAAAGCGAGGCCGCATTTTTTTGGCGGGTAAAAAGAGAAGCAATACTTTCTTTTTTCGCTGAAGCCTTTACTACTACTGCAGATAGCTGTCCCTTCTGTCTTTTCATGGTGGCGTTGAGTTCAAAGGTCTGATGATCATTTACATCAATTCCACTCACTTCTTTGGCACCATAGCCCATATAACTGATGTTGGCGGTATAAGTTCCTTCTGGAAGAACAACCAGGAACGCACCATTGATGTCTGTAAAAGCACCTTGATCACCAATACGAATAGTGACACCTTCAATGGGCTGCCCGTTTTCTGCATCAATGATTCTTCCGCTTACTTTTCCCGGTGCTTTTTTAGGAAGGGGGGCCTGGGGCTGTGCAATAATAACCACTGATTCTCCGGTCAGCTTCCAGCTAAAAGGCACTCCTGTTAATGTTTTTTGTAACACCTCTTTCAAAGTGGCATTAGAAAAATTCGCCGCCGGCACCTTCATTCCCGCTGTTTCATTTTCATCAAAAGCAATAGTAATACCGGTTTGATGCTGTATTTCCTTTAATCTTTGTGTTAATGAGGAAGCAGGAAAACTGGTAGTATTTTTCTTATCCAATACTCCCTGGGCATAGCTTTGCAGGCAGGTGAGCAACAGTAACATGCTTACTAGTAATAGTTTTGTTGTGGTGCATCCCGCCCTTCGTTCGCCATGACGGTGCCTGTCTTTTTTTTGCATACTTTTACAATTGTTTAAATGGAATAATAGCCATCTCCCAATGGCTGTTTTGCTGTCCCGCTCTAACGGGACAGCTTTTTTAATGAATGATAACGGTATCTTTTTTAATCGTATAGTGTGTATTATATAACGTGCATATAGTTTCCAGTACACGCTCCTTCGAAGCATTCTGCGGAAAATTGGCAGTAAAAGCGGCTTGCTGTATTCGTTTGTTGTTACTATTGATAATGATATTATACTGTAGTCTCATGCGCAGTACCAGTTCATCAAAGACTGCGTTGTCAAGTACAAAACGGTTATTCCACCAGCCATTTTGGGAGGATACATTTCTTTCAGTGGTGGAAAAACTACCATTAACCGGGTGATAGTCCAACTGCATGTTACGGGTAAGTGTATCCAGTATACTGCCGGAAAGTCCTACCTGTACTTTCCCTTCTGCTACAGCTATTTGTACCTGTTGCAGTTCCCGATAAGCACGGATATTGAATGCAGTTCCAAGTACCCTGGTTTGCAGGGAATCAACATGGATAATAAAAGGAGTCGAAGGATCTTTTGCGACTTTAAAATAGGCTTCTCCTTCCGCTAACCATACTTCACGCAGGTGTTCTCTCCCGGCCATTTTCCTGATGCTCAGAACAGAGCCATTATTCAACCATACTTCTGTGCCATCCGGAAGTTGCAGGTACTTGCGTACGCCCCGCCCCGTGGAAAACGTATCCATCTCTACAGACAATTGTCTGGTGTTTCGTAAGGGCATTAACCATTGCAGTGTGGCCCAAAGGCTCAGACCAACCACCATTGCCGCTGCACTGTAACGGATTATAAGCCACAAACGATTTGCACCGGGTGCAGGTACATTCCATTCCGGGGATTGCTCCAATCCTAAACCCGTMACCATTTTTTTCCAGGTGTCGGCTTTAGTTTTCCGGACATGCTTTTGGTTCATCCAAAAGGGACGGCGGGTATTGCCGGTGGCATCATACCAACGGTTCACCAGCTCCTGTTCCTGGTCATCCGACTGATGCTGCTGATAACGTCTGAAAATTTGCTGAAAGAAATTCATAATAGTACACCTCTTGTACTATTACTGGCAAAAAGGAAGTTTTATACTTCTGATTCGTGTTACCAAATTGTAAACACTTTTTATAACCCCAACACTACGATCGCTGCTGCCATAAAAATGGAATGCGTATCAGGAGAAGCATCGTTGTAAAAGTGGGTGACGCAATTTTTAAGCCGGCGGATCGCCTGTGATAACAGGTTACGTACGGTTTGCTCCGACAACGACAAATGCCGGGCTATTTCAGCAACAGAATGATCCTGCTGACGACTTAATTGAATCACTTTTTGCATATTCACCGGCATGGAAGCGATTTCACGGTCGATAGCGGCTTGTAGTTCTTTGGAAATTAATCCTTCCAACACATGGTGTTCCTGCAAAGTAAGGAACTGACCCAGTGCATGGTAACAAATCTCCTGTTTGCGGGTAAAGGCCAGCACGTCAATGACCCTATATTTAAGCAGGGTAAAGAGATAAGGTTCCAGCGAACCATTTTTAGTGGACAGCTGCTGCTTTTTTATCCAGATGCTCTCCATAATGTCCTGCACAATATCCTGCACTTCAGCTACATTCCCCAAACGCTTACCAGCACCTTCATACAAAGGTTCCCAATATCGTTCATAGAGGACGGCAAATGCACGTTCATTACCCAACCGCATTAAGTGTAGTAATTCTTCGTCCGTTAAAGATAACAGTGCATCAGGTAGAAACATAGGTACTGCAGTAAAACTGATTGAAGCGGCAAAGGTAATCCGGTTGTATTAACTTAACGTTAATACACCTGCAACATGACAACTAAAAATGCATCGCATCATCCCGAAACAAGTATTCTATGCTGGTATTATTTTGACTTTTGCTTCCCGGATTTTGCTCAAATCTTGGTAAATCAATGGGTATGGCCTTAATTTAATTCTGATGAAATAGTCCGGCTAAGCGCTTTTGGGAAGATGCTCACGTTATTTCTTAATATTCCATATGCTTTATTATTATTCAACCTTTTGCCTGTAAAGCAGTGACCAAAACCTTATGAAAGGAGGATCTGAAGCCAGACTTTTATTCCAGCAACTACAAAACACCGGTGGAGAGATTGTTCTCGTGAAACTGCACAACCTGTACTTTGGCAGGATATTCAAGCTGATTCACTCATTGGTGAAACAACGCGAATCCGCTGAAGAATTGGCCAGTGATGTATTTGTGCAATTGTGGCAACGCCGGGAAAAATTGTCTGAAGTCATCAATCCGGAAGTGTATTTATATGTGATTGCCCGGAATAAAGCCTTCACCTTTCTGAAACAGCAATTGAACCTCACCGAGCCGCTGGAAAATATCGAAGATTTTCGGCTGGAAGTAGCCCGATCCCCGGAAGAACTACTTATTTCTTCGGAAATGCTCAACAGGATTAATGCCGCCATCAACCAGCTCCCTCCCAAATGCAAACTTATTTTTATGCTGGTCAAAGAGCAATCGTTCAAGTACCGCGATGTAGCTGAAATATTAAATATCTCCCCTAAAACTGTGGAAACCCAGATGGGCATTGCCTTAAAGAGACTAAGCAAGGCCTTTACTTTCTCCACCACATAATTTTTTTTATTCCCTTTAAGGGTAAGTGGCAGTTTTACCACTCCTTCTAATAAACGACCGCCATTTACATGGATAGAATTTGGGAATTACTCGCTAAAAAGTTTAATCACGAAATCTCTGATCAGGAGATGAAAGAACTGGAGGACCTGCTAAAGAAACATCAGCAGGAATTCCAGCAAAGCGAAGTCCTGAACGCTGTTTTCAACCTGGAAGTCATTACAGGCGAAGATCCTTCCATGGTAGAGCGGAGCGAGATGCGCCTCCGAAACGCCCTCGGCGAATCCTTGTCAGATAATACTGCTGCGGCACCTCAGACATGGAGCATCAAAAAGCACCTCAGGCGCTATTCAAAGATGTACATAGCCGCTACGCTCAATCTGGCTGCCGTCACCTTCCTGTACCTAGTACTAAGTCATGATACCGGCAACACCTTCCGCAATAAAATCAATACAGAACGTGGCGCTAAAACTACGGTTCATTTACCGGATGGTTCTGTTGTTATCTTAAACTCAGGTAGCCGGCTTAGCTACGACAAAGATTTTGGTGTAAAAAACAGGCTGATCAACCTGGAAGGAGAAGCATATTTTGACGTCAGGAAAAACCCGTCTATGCCGATGATTGTTGCTACTGCAGCAGTAGAAGTCAAAGTACTGGGAACAACCTTTAACGTAAAAGCCTATGCAGAAGATTCTATGGTGGAAGCTTCGCTATTTACCGGCACCATTCAGCTGACCACGGAAAAAGATCCGGAAAGAGTGATCCTTCTCCGGCCACGGGAAAAAGTAACCATCAATCAAAAACAAAACACATACACGGCACCCGCTACGGCGAAAGAAACACACAGTGAAACCGTATCATTACAACACATGTCCTTCAATCGCATCGACAGCAGCTTCGATGAAATGGCCTGGCTAAAAAATAAACTGGTATTCCGCTCCGCCAGATTCCAGGATGTTGCCAACGAGCTGCAAAGAAAATTTAACGTATCCATTTATTTTAGTGATACTGTATTCCAGAACATACGCATCAACGGAACATTCTCAGATGAATCGATTCAGGAGATCATTCCTGCATTACAACAAACTATTCCATTTCATTATACAAGTTCGGGTAATAAAATTTATATCAGCCAATAGATCACTGCTGTAGGTAATCATACAGCGCAAAGACTAACATTTAAACTACAACTACTTTTCATAAAAGAGATATTGTGGACGTCATAACGTCCACTGGTACCTGCTTTTGCCTGGAATCTTCATTTTATAAACCAAAATTTACATGAACGTGAAAAAATGCTGCAAGCTACTACTGTATCTTACCATCATACTATGCCTGAGCCCATGCCTTGGGGCGTATTCACAACAGGTGAGCATTCCTGCTGGTAAAAAACCGATCAGGGAAGTACTTGAATACATTGAAAAAACCACACCATACAGATTTCTTTATACGGAAGATCCAATGTTCGACCGGCTTGCTGCAAACTATGACGGTAAAGGAGCCGACATCTCCACCGTATTAGTTGCCATTCTGAAAGAAACGGATATCTCCTTCCGCGTCAATTCAAATAAACTGGTAACGCTCCATACACCACGTTCTGCGCTGCTGGCAGTAAGAGATACCACAGGAGCAAACATTACAATTTCAGGTACCATTGGAAATCTTCAGCAACAACCATTAAGCAGTGTCAGTATTTATCTGAAAGCAAATCCGCTGGTAGGAACGGTTTCCGATAAAAATGGGTACTTTATTCTCAGTAATATTCCAAGATATTCCACACTGGTAGTATCATCTGTAGGATATAAATCCCAGGAGATTGATATCAAAACAATCCCAAATGGTAGCCTGCGCAAATTCCCCATTTTAATGGAATCGGAAAGTCTTACCAAAGACGAAGTTGTGGTAACAGCCATGGGCGTGCAAAAGAAAGTCAGCGTGGTAGGCGCCATTACTACTGTCAATCCCAGCGAATTAAAAGGACCTACCCGTTCTCTTACCACACAACTCGCGGGCAGAGTAGCAGGCGTCACATTTGTACAACAATCAGGACAACCGGGGCAAGACGGCGCCTCATTCATCATCAGGGGCATCAACTCTGTTACCGGTAATACGGCGCCACTGGTATTGATTGATGGGCTGAGGAGAAATATTGATGATGTAGATCCAAACGACATCGCAACTTTTTCGATATTGAAAGATGCATCCGCCACGGCAGTGTATGGACTGGAAGGATCCAACGGTATCATCGTCATCACTACTAAAACCGGTAAAATCGCCTCACGGCCCACCATCCGTGTTTCTGCTTCCCACTCCGTTAACAACGCATCCTATAAACCTCAATGGATAGATGCACCTACTTATGCAAAGATGAAGAACGAGGCCCTTGTGGTACGGGGTAAGCGTCCCTATTATTCTGATGCAGAAATTGCAAAATTTTCTGACAGCGACATGGATTTCTATCCGAATGTAGACTGGTATAAAACCATGGTGAAGCAGAACAACCCTTCCACCAAAGCCAACTTTAACATCAGCGGTGGTGGCAACGCCGTAACGTATTACATGTCGGGTGGCTTTTACAACGAGAAAGGCATGTTCAACAGTACAAGTGCATCTAACGCTAACTACAATCAGTTCAACTTCCGCTCTAACCTGAAGGCAGATCTTACCTCCACCACAACGCTGGGGATTGGATTCGATGGCCGGTACAACACCACCACAGAGCCCGGCCAGGGTGTAGACAGGTTGCTCGACATCATGAATATGATTAATCCCACATTATTCCCTGCAGAATATTCCAATGGTACTGCACCGGAAGAACCGATCGGGATTGTTAACCCATATTCACTGCTGAACAAAACCGGTTTCATTAAGCGGTACGCCAACTACATGTCTACCAACTTAAACCTGACACAGAAACTGGACTGGATTACCAAGGGACTATTTCTCAACGGCATTGCCTCTTTTACAAAAAGCAATTTCTACGCTCACCAGTATATCAAAGACTATCAGCGTAACGCGCCGGATTTTGCGAACAGCTACATGGGCTCCGGCAGAGATGAAAAAGGTAACCTCGTTACCATCAACAAAACGCCGGATCTCGATGATAAAATGCGCTTCAATTACATATCTCCCACCGGCAACCGGGTGATAGAACTGCAGGGTAGTCTGAATTATGTTCAAACGTTTTTTAAAGACCTGTCGGTAACAGGGTTACTATTATACAAACAACGCGAATTTCTCACAGATGCTCCCGACGGAAGTGGCGCCACATTGCTGATCAATGCGCTGCCTGCACGTGAGCAATCTGTTGCAGGAAGATTAACATTAGGCTGGGCCAACAAATATTTCACAGATGTCAACTTCGGTGCCTCCGGCTCACAGATGTTTACACCGGATAAACGATGGTCTACTTTTCCTTCCATCGGATTCGGCTGGGTACCTTCATCTGAAAAATTCTGGAGCGGCATTTCAGAAGTGGTGGACTTCCTCAAGTTCAGGGTATCGTATGGCACGGTAGGTGCCCCCGGATCCGCCACCCGCTTCGGTTACATGGCTACCACAGGTCCCGTTCGTGGTTACACTTTCGGATTCGGACAGGCGGCAGGCAGTGGCACTTACATCCCTGGTCTAGGAGAATCGAGGCTGGAGCAATTGAACCTCACCTGGGAACGTAACCAGAAACTGAACTTAGGTGCAGAGATAGGTTTTTTCAGAGAAGTAAAACTGGTGATCGATGCCTACCAATATGTGAACAACGATCAGCTCATCGATCTTAACCGGTTGCCAGCCACACTGGGCCTCCCCGCCGCTCCAAAGGCTAATCTGGGCAGAACAAAATCAAGGGGTATTGACTTCGATCTCACCTATACCAAATCATGGAATAATTTCAAGATCAATTATATCAAAGGAATTATCAGCTACAATACAAATACCATCCTGGAAAACGGACAACTGGATCCCAAAGTGGCCTATCAGAGCGGTATCGGTCTCGACTGGGGACGCGACCTGAATTATATCGCGTTAGGACTGTTTAAAGACCAGAAAGATATTGATAACAGTCCGGTGCAAACCTGGAACAAGGTGATGCCCGGCGACATCAAATACAAAGATATCGATGGTGATGGTGTGATCACACCGAACGACAGGATCTGGACCGGGAATATATATCCGAAATGGAGCTACTCGCTGGCCATCGACCTGCGATACAAAAAATGGACGTTCGCCACCCGCGTCATTGGCAAGTTAAACATGTACAGAAGCATCAGCGGAGGAAGAATTCCATTCAATCCCTATAACTCCGGAGGGAATGAAAATGGCGCCGTTTACATGGCAGCTGTCAAAAATCACTGGACACCAGCTTCTTATTCCGGCAATGCCGCTACTGAAAATTTTGATGCCACCTATCCACGACTGGGTTTCGGTACCGACAACCAGAACAACGCCCAAACTTCCACCTTCTGGTTAAGAGAAGCATCTTACCTCAGAATCGCAGATGCTGAATTAGGTTACAACTGGACACCCAGATCGAAAAAATCACCGTTCAGAAGTATTTACTACTATGGAAGATGCGACAATGTGATCACCTTCTCCAAATTTAAGGACTGGAATCCCGAGCAATATTCATCGTATGCCTATCCCTTAAAAAGAACCATATCGCTGGGATTGGAAATTGGATTTGACCTTTAAAAAGACGTTCATGAAAAATAGTATATCAAAATTACTTGTAGTCCTGTTATTCCTCCTTCCATCTTTCAGTTGTCATTACCTGGAAGCAGATGAATATCTGCACGAAGTAAATAATCTCAACAACATCTGGACGCAGCGAATAGATATCCGTAAAGCCTGGGCAGCCTGTTATGGCAATATCCCCAACTATACCGATATGATTAATTCGTGGCCGTTTAATACCAACTACGATGAAGGCCATGCGGGACTGGATAATTACTCCAATCTCATCTTTGCTCAGGGCAAATTCAGTTCCGATAATACTATCTATAGCTTCTGGGGAAGTTATTACAGAGCTATCCGAACCTGTAATCTTTTCCTGGAGAATTACCACAAAGCAAGCGACAAACTGCTGGTAACGGGCGAAGTGGAAGGATATGCCGCCGATGCCAGGTTCCTGCGCGCATTTTACTACTCACAAATGCTGGAGTTGTATGGGCCTTTCCCCATTGTCAGCAAAACAGTGGATTACTCCAACACAGAACAGTTGCCCACTAACAGAAATACTGAGGAAGAATGTGTCAACTTCATTGTGTCAGAACTGGACTCCTGTATTAAACTGTTGCCGGTGAAAGAAGATGTGCTTACTTCTGAAATGGGCCGACCCTCCCGTGAAGCTGCCATGGCCATCAAAGCCAGGGTATTGTTATGGGATGCCAGTCCGCTCGTCAATGGTAACCCGGATTACAGCAACTTCAAGGATCCCAAAGGGAAAGCATACTTCTCTACTACCACTGACCTGCTGAAATGGAAGAAAGCAGCCGATGCCGCCAAAGCAATTATTGACCTGGGAAAATTCGAGCTGTACACCGTTCCTGCCAACAGCGGTAATATTACCGTTCCTCTTGGCAACTTCCCCGGAAACAATGTAGCATGGCCTAATGGACCTGCCGGTATTGATCCCTATCGCTCCTTTAAAGGATTGTTTAGTGGTGGCAAATCATACTGGAATAAAGAAGCGATCTGGATGGTTAACTTACCCGACCAAACCTTCAATCTTTCTATTCTTGGATTCCCAAGGAATTATAACAACGGCGAGGGCGCGCAATATACAGCCAGGGTATCCGCTACACAGAAGCTGGTAGATGCCTTCTTCATGAACAATGGTGCTACTATTGATGAGGAAAACAGGAAATTGTATAACGACATCGGCGTTGCTGAAAGCGGTGATAATTTGTATATCACCGGGTCTGGTAAAGATGCCAATACCCCCATCATTACCGGCTTTAATCTGTCAAATACAAATGCGAAAGTGCCTAACCGTTGCCTCAACCGGGAAGCGCGGTTTTATGCTACCATTGGATTTATCGGACGCGGATACCAACAGAATAATGGCACCCTGTACTACGCCGATTACAAAGCCAATGCGCTGGATGGCTTCCTCCAATCAGACAGGCCTTCTACCCGATCCGGTTATCCTATCGTAAAATGGGTATCGGATGATGACCAGAAAGCAGGTGGCAGCTATGATAAACCTTATCATGTAGTCCGTCTGGCTGAAATCTATCTTTCCTACGCAGAAGCACTGAACGAATTCACTCCCGGAGATGCAGATGTAATAAAATACCTGAACCTGGTAAGGTTCCGCGCCGGATTGCCGGGATATGCTCCTGCCAGCCGCGAAGTGATGCGGGAACGGATTAAGCGGGAAAGGTATGTAGAACTTGCATTTGAAGCGAAACGGTATTTTGATTCCCGCCGTTGGAAGGATGCAGGTAAAACAACCCGCGACTCCTGGGGCAATAGTCTGGGTATGAGCGGACTTGTTTACGGATGCAATTTTATGGCTGCAGATGGCAGCTTCTACGACAGGGCGGTAATCGATGGATATGTCTTCAGGCCCAAAAATTATTTTTTACCCATTCCTTTCCAGGAGGTGGCAAACTATTGGGGTACACTTTCACAAAATCCGGGATGGTAGGTCATTTAAAATCAGATATCATGAAACGCACTTATAGTATATTTTTCATCACACTTGCTATTACAGCATTAGGCAGCTGTGGTAAACCAGACTACGAAAACAAAGAGTTCTACCGGCAGGAAGCCTACATCATTTCTGCTGCGTCCACATCCGCTACAGAAAGGGAAATATCCGATCTGCCGGCACATACCTTTGTAGATACTTTAAAATATAAAAATGCCCAGTATGATTCAGATACCATCATTGATACAAAAACTTTTGTTGCACAGGTAAAATTTAAAGTGGGTATTGGCGGGTCTTTGCCTGCCTCGCAGGATTACCAGATTGTCGTTGATTTTGACCAGGAAATATTGGAAGACTATAATATCCTCAAAAATACAACGAAGAAAATTCCGGATCCTTCCGCCTACACCTCCAACGTTCTTTATAACGAAAAAGAAAAAGGCTTTGTAGTCGACATCAAAAAAGGGACTTCTTCAGCCTCCCTGATTTTTGATGTACCCATCGAAAGAGCGAAAATGAAAGACTATGAGGACTTTGCCTTTCCATTGAAGATAGTGCGCGCCGACAAGATACCACTGAGCAGACAATATACGCAGTTCATGATTGCAGGTCTCCTGGTTACACAAGACAAAACCGTTAACTGGTCAGGATTTCCAATTCCTAAAATTCCTATGGGAAGATACTTCTCCGTACAGCTGGCCAGTAATGTGGCAGAGAACAATCCGGATGGAAGAACCAGGAAATATAAATTCATTACGCCGATGAGCATCACGGATGACCCCCTGCTCAAAGATAAATACATCATCTGGGGCACAAGTGCCTGGAGCTTTGAGGTGTTCGGTTTACATGGCGCCGGCTGGATGTATAATGTGCTAAGTCTTGTTGACAAGGACTTCGGAATTTACAGGGTGGAACCTGTTCTCTCTGGTAATACCAACTTCCCCTCACAAACATTTGCGTATTCAACAGTGCAACAGGCAAGTGATGATAATTTTTATGATCCCCGGCTCAAAACCTTGACGGTCCATTATAAGAATGTAATCGGTCAGGATTATACAGATGTACTGACCTTTGAAAGCGCTGATTTCACACTGGATGTAGTACGTGGCGGACAATTCTCTCCGCTCAGCTGGGCCCAGGTAAAGAGTAAAGGATTTAATTACTGGCTACCTAAAGATTAATTACGAATGATGGAAGCCATATTGGCTTCCGCTAATATTTATACATTATGGAAAGGAGGCAATTTATTCGCCAAACAGGTCTGGTGGCTGCGGGCATATTCAGTCTGCGGTTATCCGGGCTGGCCGGGGACAAGAAAACGTATTCCGGTGTACTGCTGCCACAACACAATATTCCGGCAGACAAGCAACTCGATCCCTCCTGGGTTCGGACCCTTTATGAACGCGGCCAGCCTACGTTATATACCAAGGCGAAGAATGAGCTGCGTTACATCGGCATGCCCGCAGGTGGATTGCATACTGGTACGGTGTACCTCGGCGGCGATGGCCGCTTATGGCTCTGGAGCATCTTCAACGATGAACGGGAAGGCATTGATCCGAAAACAGTTCTCTGGAATGATGGTGTTTCTGAAAGACAGATCCACAACAGAGATGGCGCCAGCTACGTAGAGCCCGCACTGGCAGCCAATCACCGGGTGCTGGACCAGGGCTTTGCCATACTCGTGGAAACCGGGGGTAAAACGCAGGTACTTCAACTGAAGGAAGATGATTGGGAAGAAGTGAGTTTTGAAGCCACCTATCCGGTAGCCACTGTACGTTACCGACACCGCAGTTTTCCGGTGGAAGTAGCGCTGCGTGCAGGCGGCATTTTCATTCCACTGGATGCGGATAACAGCGGTATGCCCGCTACCGTATTCGATATCAGTATAAAGAATATTTCCGGACAACCTGTTGTTGCCGCGGTTGCTGGTTGGTTAGAAAATGGCGCCAGGAAAATCACCGCAAAAAAAGGCGAAGGCGAAAAGTTGAATACCGCATATAACGGCATAGGTTATACGAAGATTCTTTCCTCCTTCCAACCTGTTGATGAAACAGTTGACCGCCCGGACCACGGCAGCACCTGCATATTATACCTTGGCAACGGTGCCATCGCCAATACCAACGCAAGCCCCTGGCCGGTACAGGAGGGCTTCTTTACTGCGCACAACGAAAAGGCAACAGCGAAGGCAGAAGAAAAACTGGTCGCTTCCCTGGCAAGTCCCCAACAACAACTCGCTGCAGACCAAACATTACAGGCGCAATTTGTATTGACCTGGCATTTTAACCATCCGCTAAAGAGAGTAGGAAAACTGAAAGAAGCTGCTGCCGGTTATCATTACGCCAGCCGCTTCGCTGATGCTGCGGCCGTAGCAGATTACATTGCACCTCAATTTAAAATACTCTGGGGGCATACACTACGCTGGCATGAAACCTATTATGACGCTACCCTTCCCTATTGGTTCCTGGAGCGTACATTCCTGAATATCGGCACACTCGCTACCGCCAATACCTACCGTTTTGCGAATGGTCGCTTCTGGGGATGGGAAGGCGTTAATGCCTGCGAAGGTACCTGCACACATGTGTGGCAATATGCACAGGCAATGGGCCGCATATTCCCTTCACTGGAAAGCGATACGCGACAACGCACCGATCTCGGTATCGCCATGCAGGAAGATGGCGGCATCATTTTCCGCGCCGAATATGAATCCCGCCCCGCCATTGACGGGCAGGCCGGCACCATCCTCCGGATCTACCGCGAACACCAGATGAGCGCGAACGATCAGTTTCTTCGCCAAAACTGGACGCAGATAAAAAAAGCCGTGAGCTTTATGCTGGCACAGGATAAAAATGGTGATGGCATGACGGATACCCCAATGGAAAATACACTCGATGCAGTATGGGAAGGAGAAATCGCCTGGATCGTTGGTCTTTGTATCGCTGCCGCCCGCGCCGGAGAATATATGGCCAGGGAAATGAAAGATAACGACTTCGCCACACGCTGTAAGGAATACGTAACAAAAGGATGCAGCAACATGTCAAAGCATCTTTTCAACGGCGAATATTTTATTCACCGTCCCGATCAGATACAGGGCCGGACAAAACTGGGCTCCTATAACACTTGCCATATTGACCAGGTATACGGACAAAGCTGGGCGTTCCAGGCTGGACTCGGCAGACTATGGGACCAGGAGCAGACACGCACAGCACTGCGTTCCTTATGGAAATATAATTTTACCACAGATGTAGGCCCGTATATCAAAACGCACCTTGGCGGCCGGCCTTATGCATTGGAAGGAGAAGGTGGCATGATCATGAATTCGAACCCCCACAACGAACCAAAACCATATGGAGAAAATGCTTCCTGGCAGTTGGGATATTTCCATGAGTGCATGTCAGGATTCGAACACCAGGTGGCCAGTCATATGATGGCAGAAGAAATGACAGATGAAGCACTGGTACTCACTCATGCTATCCACGACCGCTACCATGCCGCTAAACGAAATCCTTTTAATGAAATAGAATGCAGTGACCACTATGCACGTGCTATGGCCAGTTACGGCACATTCATCACCGCATGTGGTTTTGAATATCATGGTCCAAAAGGCTACCTGCGATTTGCCCCTGCCTGGGGAAGAGCGCAATTCAAAGCACCTTTCACTGCGGCAGAAGGCTGGGGCACCTTTCAGCAACAGGCAGATAAAAATGGTACCCGTTGTAGTATTACGCTGCGTTATGGGTCATTACAGCTTAAAACACTGAGTCTCGCTGCCATGGGTACTACCCTCACCGCTACGCTTGCCGGAAAGAAGCTCAAAGCCTCACTACAATCATCCGGCAAAGACATCAGCATCGTCTTCTCCCAACCTATACGTTTGCAGGAAGGAGAAACCTTAGAAATTCAACTCGTATGATCACGATAAATATAATTAACACGCCATTGTTTCTTTGTACTTCTCTCCCGGGAGCCAGCAGCGCGAAAGCGCTGCCAGGCCCCGGCAAAAGCGATATTATTGCTGTTACCTCGCAAATTTCTTTGATCCGGCCACACATAGAATAACACCCACCGTAACACCCAGCATCCCAATGCTTACCTGTTCATGTAGTAAAGTAGCCGCCAGCGTCAATCCAAAAAATGGTTGCAATAGTTGTAACTGGCTCACCGCAGCAATGCCACCCTGTACCAGCCCCCGATACCAGAATACAAAACCAATCAACATACTGAATACAGAAATATATCCCATGCAAATCCAGACCGGCACACCAATTCCAGCGAACGACAATGGAAGAAAGTAGTACGTTAATGGAGCCATAAAAGGCAACGACAGTACCAATGCCCAGCAGATCACCTGCCATCCTCCCAATGTTTTTGAAAGCTTTGCGCCTTCTGCATAGCCAAGGCCCGCCAGGATAACAGCCATCAACATCAGGATATCACCAACAGGCGATGCGGAAAGCCCCTGGGCAATCGCGTAACCAATAACAAGCAGACTTCCTAAAATGGAAAACAACCAGAATGCCGGACGAGGACGTTCTCCTCCACGTATTACCCCAAATATGGCGGTGCAAAGTGGTAACATCCCGAGAAACACGATGGAATGTGCAGATGTTACATATCGAAGCGCCAGCGCTGTCAGTAGCGGGAACCCCACTACTACTCCCATTGCCACTGTAACCAGGGGAAAAATTTGTCCCCTGCCTGGTCGCTTTTCTTTTAAAATCAATAGCATGCAAAGCGCAATCAAGCCAGCAATAGCAGCCCGGGCTACTGTTACAAATACCGGAGAGAGTACAAGTACCGCCATTCTTGTAGCTGGCAGAGAACCACTGAATATCAGTACCCCGATGAATCCATTTATCCAACCACTACGACTGTTTCCCGTTGATTTATCCGGGAATGATTGATGCCTGCCCATTATGTTGTGATGCCTTTAATCTATGCAAAAGAAGCTCAAAAGACCCAATAAGCACAGTCCCAGTTTTATGTATTTCGATGGACACAGTTATATTTGCAACATGGGTAAAGATTTCCTGTATAATGAAATAGCAAACGGAATTGCCGGCCAGATCAGAAGAGGTGTTTTAAAATCCGGTGACAGGCTACCTTCTGTAAGAATGCTATGTGACAAACATGCTATCAGCATGAACACCGCAAAGAGAGTATTCCAGGAACTGGAAGCGCAATCACTTATTGAAGCAAAACCGCAGTCAGGCTATTTTGTAAGCCGGCTACCTTACCTGAAACTGCCCCTCCCGGAAGTCAGCCGGCCATCATCATCAGCTAACAACAACGAACCGGATGAACTAATCAGTAAGGTGTATGCCAATATGGGAAACAATGACCTCACCCTTTTTTCCGTCGGAGTTGCCTCCGGAGATTTGCTCCCCCTCGCAAAATTGAAAAAAGAAATCATACAGGCAACACGGGAGCTCAGAGATGGCGGCACTGCGTATGAACCTTTGCAGGGCAATGCAAAATTGCGGAGAATGATTGCCGTCCGCTCCCTGACATGGGGAGGTAACCTCCATGAAAACGATCTGGTCACTACCAACGGAGGAATGAATGCACTCTCTTTTTGCCTGATGGCAGTGGGCAAGCCGGGAGATACCATTGCAGTAGAAAGTCCTGCCTATCCCGGCACACTCCGGCTGGCCGTAAGCCTCGGATTTAAAGTACTGGAATTACCTACACACCCGATTACAGGTATAGAGATAGATGCCTTAAAAAAAGCGATTCCAAAAATCAATCTTTGCCTGTTGGTCCCAAACTTCAATACTCCGCTGGGTGGGTGCATTCCAGACGAAAATAAAAAAGAGATCGTTGCACTTTTATCGAAACATAATATTCCGCTCATTGAAGATGATATATATGGCGACCTCTATTTCGGTCCGCTACGTCCCAAATGCTGCAAATCATTTGACGAAGAAGGAAATGTTTTATGGTGCAGTTCTATCTCCAAAACCCTGGCACCAGGCTATCGTGTAGGATGGGCAGCTCCCGGCAAATACAAGGAAAAACTGCTGAAACTAAAACTGATGCATTCCATATCCTCCCCTTCTATTATGCAGGAAGCAGTGGCTAATTTCCTGGCAACGGGCAAGTATGACAATCATCTCCGTCATCTTCGGCGAACTTTACAGGACAATTATCAAAATTATGTTCACGCAATAGCTCAGTATTTTCCGGAAGGAACCAAAACAAGCAGACCTCAGGGCGGCCTTTCTATATGGGTAGAATTTAACAAGGGAATTGATACGGCAGAACTGTACGATCTGGCCATTAAACAACGTATCAGCATTTCACCCGGACGAATGTTTACCCTGCAAAATCAATTTGAGAATTGCATGCGACTCTGCATCGGTTTACCCTGGTCAACAGAAATAAAGTCGAAATTAAAACAACTTGGAAACCTGGTGAAGATGCTTTGATTTTTTTATAAATAATTTGATCAGCGAAAGATATCTTTACTTTTATAAAACCCGGATATGAGACGAATAATTTTAGACCTCGCTACCACCCTTGACGGATTTATCGAAGGACCCAACGGCGAAATTGATTGGTGCATCATGGATGATGATATGGACCTGGAAGGATTCATTGAAACAGTTGATACTATATTCTATGGGAGAATAAGCTACGATGCATGGGGCAATTTCAAACCAGATGCAAACGCAGGTGAAACAGAAAAAGCGATTTGGAATGGTGTTCATTCAAAGAGAAAAATTGTTTTTTCCAGCCAGCACAGACAAGATAACAACACTGAATTCATCAGCACAGATATTATCAATAGCATTCATAACATCAGGCAACAGGCAGGAAAAGATATCTGGCTGTATGGCGGCGCCAGGTTGATTGAAACATTCATCCATTTTGATCTGATTGACATTTACAGGATATCTGTACATCCTGTTGCCCTGGGAAAAGGAAAACCATTATTTGAAAACCTGCAAGATCGGCTTCAGCTGAAATTAACTGCAACAAATGTATTTAAGTCCGGCGTGGTACAGCTTATTTATGAAAAATAAGCGGTGGTGATTTCAGAATGCAGATAGAAAATGAAAAAAACCTCCTAATAACACAAATGCTTTAGCAGCAATTATTGTGTAAAATTCTCTAATCCTTTATACCCTCTCACGCAAATTCTCTGCGTAACGATCCTCTATTTTAGTGTTGCATTATTGCGCATAATATAAACCTCAAAAAAATGATTATTAACACTGTTAAAAACGACCTGAAAGTCACCATTGGTAGTCCGGGAAATCTCCTCGTAAATGTCCTTGGGTTTGCCGCACCTGGAGACGGAGGAGGAGGTGATTTTTATTGGGATGATCAAAGTACCGTTACCGGTGATGATTACAATATTATACAACCTGCAGCCGGAGCTGGCAGGTGGATAAGAATAAATCCGGAAGTAGCGGGCGATGATACTGGTGGCCTACGAATTTGTTTTGTACAAGGAATAGCGTCATATGCAGAATTTATAAAAATCAGGAACGCAGGATTTAACTGTTTATTACATTATAAATATCTTGCTCCGGGAGCAGGCATGACCAGACTAGATCTTTGCAACCTCGCTCTTTCCGCCGGCCTGCGCATGATAATTAATCTTGCACCCTATAGTGGCACTGATTTAGAAAATATAATAATTGAAATTGATAGCCATCCGGCAGTAATAGGATACTACCTTTTTGATGAACCGGATGGCAAAAACGTTTCAATAAGCACACAGGAAGTAAAAATTAACCTTTGTCGCGGGAAAACTACAAAACGATTATTTACATCGATGATGGCAGAAAATCAATTAATTCCACTTGTCAGCCAAAAATTCGATGTTTACCTGCTTTCTATTTACTACCTGATATCCGGTTCCTTTACCTTATATGGCGGTGGTGGAGATATGAAAACATATAACTACAATAGAATGGGAACACAGGTAGCACTATATAAAGAAATATATGCGGGGAAAACTATCATTCCGATTTCAACCTCATTTTTTTCCCATGATGGCAGCTACGGGTATCCAAATCAAAATGCGAAGGAATTAATAGAATGGCAAAAGAAATTCTATTCCTATTTTAGCGAAGATAATTCTGTTGCTTCCTTTATATGGGATTCAGGGGGAGATGTTGATGCGGGTATGAATAGCAATAGTATTCTGAGAGATTATGCCGTTGAAATAAATAATGACGCGATAAGGAATCTGAGAGGCAAAAGCCAGACATTCATTTATATGACCAATAGACCGTCGGATCTGAATGCCAATGAATTACCAAGAAAAAAAGACGGAACAAATGATGCTATTAACGATGACATTAGCTATTATTCTATCATTAATGTTGGTAATGCTCTTGATGAAAGGCGACAAACATTCGGAACACAAGGCATTGCAGTGAGAAAAAACGGAGGAACAATTGCTTATAGATGCCCTCAGGTAAATAAGATCAGGCTTGTTGGTATTTATCACAATTATGGAGACAACACCACTGCTACTTTTCAGTTGCTTACATCCGAGGCAGACTACTACTATTTTGATGCAACTACTAATAACATACAAGTTCTGGCAACGGCTTCCAATATCCCAAATCTATCCACTATAGAGCTATGGGGAATAAGTAATTCCAATAGCAATTTTAAATCATTTGGAATACGGTTTACGCCCAGCACCTCTTATCCAAATTTTTTCAAATTCCTCCAGAATACTTATATACTTGGATTCTAAATAACAACATGATAAATATTTAAAAGCAGGAGCCTTCCAATCACGGGATTTAAAGGTTCCTGCTTTTCGTGAATTTTTACGATGCGAATCCGATTATTCACCTAAATAGGATCTATAGATCCTGATCACCCGGCCTATGAACGGCCTTATACTGACATTATTAACAAAAGAGAATGTGATTTACCCCCTGCATCATCCTATCTTCCTATCAATGTAACGCATATACGTATATTTGCACATTCATGCACCGCTAACCCAATCAAACTGGTATGAGTAGCTTATCACCGACCCGGAAACAATTTATTGACGAAAATTTCTATGAGGGAATTGGGAATCAAATCAGTAAAGAAAAATTCAACCAGCTTACAACACCGGAAGAGCTTCACTACTTGGCGGAACAGCATAACTGGGATGATGGCGTGGACGTGCTGCAGTGGGTGGCTGAAAGTGAACAATGCAGCGAAGCAACTGCCTTAATGCTTTTCTGGTTGGCACAACCGCGCGAGTTTACCAAATATAAATTAACGTTCACATTTGGAAATATACACGAAAATCAGGTGTTCCTATTAATCAAAACAATCCTCGAAAACTTCACAAAGGGTGTTTACAGGCAGACTGATATTCATTTTGATCCGGTAACGGTCAACGGATTCCCTGCACTTCAGGTACCTGCATTCATGAGGCTGGCGACAAAAGGCGAAGAAACTTATATTTACTACGAGAAGAAGGAAGTAGATAGCTGGTTGCTTCAGCAGTTAGAAAATAAGATTAAACGATGCGATAATACTTTAGAACTTTTCAATATTGCATCATTCATTAAAACCCCCGACAAAGCAAAATTAATACTTAACAGCCGGCTATGTGACAAAGGAATTGCCGTAATGCTTTTTTGGAAACTTATGACCTACGCTTATATGTGGTATGAAACAAGCGATCTGCTCACAGAAATTAGTGAAAAAGTAAACGCCAATGAGTACCCCGAAGTATTAAGCTATGACCCAACAACAGATACCCAAATTACGATGAATGTCCCTAAACCCAAATGGGCAATACCTGAAATGATGACACGCCCGGTTTAAGCCAGCGTGTCAGCCTAGCCTAACACTTTCTCATAAGCCTTTCGGGCAGCGCCCCTGAAATATACTTCACCACAATAAGTATAATTCAGCTTCTCCAATATTCGTAGCATGGGAACATTATCAAAATTGGTATCTACTTTAATACTATACACATGTTGCTCCATGCTCAAAGTTTCTATCATTTCAAATAGCTTTGTAGCAATACCTTTCCCCTTTGCCAGGCCCGATGTAGCTACCCGGTGTACTACAACATAATCACCATCTGTCAGCCATTTCCCTTCAATATCCTGGTAGGCGGGTTCTATATCAAAAATAATAGCTGCATAGGCGACAATCGCGTTATTATCAACAACCACATAACCGTAGCCGTTTTTTATATCGTCTCTTACAGTTTGTTCATTAGGGTAACCATCCTGCCATTGCTTACTGCCGTCTTCCTTTCTTTGCGCTATTGCCTGTTGTAAAATCTCCCAGATAACAGGAACTTCTGAAATGTCTGCCTTTCTTAAAATCATTTACCAAGATTTGGGTGATTTCTTAAGAAATCACCGTGTGAAGATGTAAAGGTATAAATTTGTTTCATTCAAATATACTAAAACAACTACACAGACATCATCAATATACTTACCACATCTTTATCAGGAAATGAAAATTACATACCTTTATTTTACCTGAAAAATGAAACAAAAAAAATGAAAACTCTCATAGACAATAAAGACTACAAAGGCATTGAAGCTGCACTGTCAAACAATCCGCAGCTTGCCAACGAAGGTATTCCATATGATGAGATAAACACCACTAAAGCTCATCCTTTGCACCGGCTTTGTGATGGCGTTTTTTCCGGAAAATTTTCAGACGAAGAAGCCGTTGAGATGGCTAAAATATTTCTAAAATATGGCGCAAACATTAATGGCGATGGCCTGATAGAAAAAAACGATACTCCTCTTACAGCCGCAGCGAGCCTGAATGCAGACCAGGTGGCCATTTTTTATATAGATCATGGGGCCAATATACATCATGCAGGCTGTCATGGAGGCACTGCATTACATTGGGCAGCATGGTGCGGAAGAAGTAAAGTTGTCAGGAAATTGATGGACCAGGGCGCGGAAGCAGAAATTAATAAGAAATGTATAGACTTTAAATCGACACCTCTCTTCTGGGCCGTTCATGGATTAAAAAATGGCGGTTCCAATAGTATCCCCGCCACTCTAGAATGCATCAACATCTTACTTCAATCTGGTGCAGACAAAAATATTCCAAATGGTGATGGAGAAACAGTTTTTGATTTACTGACGGAGGAAGATGTGGAATTAAAAAAAACATTAAAGGAGGACTAAATTGCCAGTTGGTCTTCTTCTGCTGTGGGTGCAAAGGCGGCGATAAATAATATTGTTGATGTATACCGAAATCTTCCATCAGTAAAAAGTTTCAATCCAACAACGTGCTATCGTATTGTATGCATCTTTCTCCCTGGCTCAATAATATAAAACAAGCACATACACCGTCCTGAAATGCGCGGCGTATGTGCTTTCCTGTGAGAACATAAAGCATATCTCTGATGTACAGAATCAATTTAACCGCAAATATTGCAAGGTTGGCGTGGAGATGGGCTGGTGGCCAGGCAGTCTGTGATCAACCGGGTACCTCCGGGGCAATTTGTTCCGGTAGCACCGCCGGCACCACCTCTTAACTGGTGCTGCTCCATTCCATTTAACTCAACGATAGAAGATTTTTGAAGGAAGAGCTTTTTGTCTAAATTGATTTTTTTTCTTTTCATAAATGAGGAGTTTTAGATGAGATACAGATTATAACGTTTTCATTTTAAAAAACAGGTAGGCTAACAGCACCCGCTGATGTTACAGGCCGTAATTTGTTTCGTACACAACAAAGTAGCCATCACTCCTTTCACCTCCAGTTGTACTGGCTGTTGAAGGGTGGCAATTCTAATGGCGGAAAGATTTAATTTTTTGGGAATTCTCTTTTTCATAAATAGTAATATTGGGTTATCAAAAGAGCAGTACCTGCTCCTGTTTTATTGACGTGGATGATGAAATTAACTTATGTCACTGCCATAAATCAGCACCACATCAGTAAACATCTAATGCCAGGAAACGCTTTCAAACTGACCAATACACTGCCGGGTTACACTGATTACAAAATAATGAATTGTTCCCCATTGCATCAATACCCCGAAACAGGTTATTTTTTATACCTGCAAACAGGTAGACGATGCTATCATTCAAGAAAATCTTATAAAACAACTACTATTAAGCGGGGGTAACCGGCTTCGTCATTTCGGCTACAACTATCTGCATTATGGCAACGTGGCATAGTTATATCCGGCCGACTTTTGTATTGTAAAACAGGAAACAATATGAAGACAATTTTTATTACCGGTGCCTCTACCGGTTTAGGTAAAGCCACCGCTAAATTATTCCAGGAAAAAGGTTGGGCAGTAATTGCCACTATGCGTAATCCGGAAAAAGAAACAGCACTCTCGCAACTGAAGAATGTCACCTTGTTACCATTGGATGTTACCAATCCGGAACAGATCAGCACTACCGTGCAGCTAGCCATTCAGCAAGGTGTGGATGTAGTATTCAACAATGCCGGTTATGGTCTGGTGGGGGCTATGGAAGCCATTAATGATGAACAACTTGTAAAGCAATTAAATACTAACCTGCTGGGAGTACTTCGGGTAACCCAGGCGTTCATCCCTTATTTCAGAGAAAGAAAAAGCGGTATGTTTATTACCACTACCTCCATGGGCGGCTTATTTACCTTCCCGCTCGGTTCGGTATATCACGCCACAAAGTTTGCCCTGGAAGGCTGGAGTGAAAGCCTCTCCTTTGAAATGGGACTATTTAATGTTGCGGTAAAAACAGTAGCGCCAGGAGGCATTGCAACCGACTTCATGAGCAGGTCTATTGATGCTCCTTCCCACCCTGYATATGAAGACGCTAATAAGAAGCTTTGGGCCGTTTTTAAACCAGAGGAATTTTCATCGGCAGCACAAATAGCAGCCGTTGTGTACGAAGCTGCCACAGATGGCAAAAACCAGGTACGTTATGTGGCCGGTGAAGATGCCAAATCCCTGTATGCAAGACGGCTCGAAGTAGGAAGTGAAGCTTTCAGAATAGAGATGGGACAAAATGTATTAGGTTTGTAAACACATAAATCCGGAAGATGAAAAAAGCCATACCTCCTCCATTTAAAATTGATGCTATCAGCACGCTACACCGGATGTTGGGTTTACCCAGCCCGCTGCATCCGTTGATTAGTATCGTTGACAATACAAAAATAGCCGTGGAGAAACAACAGCTGCCGGAAACGTTTTTACTCAGCTTTTTCAAAATATCATTTAAAAAATTATTGAAGGGCAGAATCGGATATGGACAAGGTTATTATGATTACGATGAGGGCGGTCTGGTGTTCACCGCCCCTCATCAGGTCATTTCCATTTTAAGTGATACCGAATTTTATGGCGCTACCCTCCTTATCCATCCCGACTTTATTCGTAATTATCCGTTAGGAAAAAACATCAAAAACTATGGCTTCTTTTCTTACGAAGCTAATGAAGCCCTTCACCTTTCTGAAAAGGAGAAAGTCTCCATCCTGGCCATACTTGAGCATATCTCTGCGGAGCTCGAAAATCCGATTGATGATTTTAGCCAGGACGTGATCATATCTTACATTGAGGTGTTGCTCAATTACAGCAATCGTTTTTACAAGCGACAATTTATTACCAGGAAAGCCGTGAACAATGATTTGCTGGCAAAAATGGAAGATTTGCTGAATAATTATTTTGAAACGGCCCATGCGTTAAAAAATGGGCTTCCCACAGTGGAATATCTTGCGGAACAACTGCATCTTTCTCCCCGTTACTTAAGTGACATGCTCCGATCACTTACAGGTCAGAATGCGCAGCAACACATCCATGAAAAACTAATTGAAAAAGCGAAGGAAATGCTTTCCACAACTGGTTTACCTGTAAGTCAGATCGCTTATGAGCTGGGCTTTGAGCATCCGCAATCTTTCAGTAAATTATTTAAAATAAAAACCAGCCAATCTCCGTTGGAATTCCGGCAGTCGTTTAACTGAGTTAACCTGGAAATAGATCAATAGATATATCAATGAAGCAGCCTTCAAGTCTTCGGTTTGAAGGCTGCTTCATTTTTGTATGATCCCCGGGCAAATAAGTCCCTTTTATTCCTTTCTTTTGTAAAAAAATTTAACCAGATTCAATATAAAAGTATCCACACCATGAAAAACAATAAAAAGAGATTGTCACCTGAACAAAGTCAAGGACTACTCAACGTGTTGAAGACCCGCTTTGAGAAAAACACGAACCGTCATAAAGGTATTGACTGGTCCAAAGTACAGGCAAAGCTGGAAGCGCATCCCGAAAAACTGTGGTCACTCGATGAAATGGAAATAACCGGTGGTGAACCGGATGTAGTGGGTTATGATAAAAAGACGGATGAATACATTTTTTACGATTGTTCTGCCGAAAGTCCAAAAGGCCGCAGAAGTGTTTGTTACGACCATGAAGCACTGGAGTCAAGAAAAGAACATAAACCGGAAAATAGTGCTGTTGAGATGGCAGCTGATATGGGCATTGAACTTTTAACCGAAGCACAGTACCAGGAGTTGCAGCAATTAGGGAAATTCGACACAAAAACGTCCAGCTGGATAATAACACCTCCTGCCATTAGAAAACTCGGGGGCGCCCTGTTCTCGGATCGCCGCTATGACCACGTTTTTGTGTATCATAACGGCGCAGAATCTTACTATGCCGCCAGAGGTTTCCGTGGCTGGCTAAGGGTGTAGTAACCAACATCGTTTGATAGCACGATGCTAGTTCACATGATCAATCTTCCCATCCACCAGGTGAATGATCTGATCAGATCTGCCGGCAATATCTTCATCGTGTGTTACCATCAGAACGGTTTGTCCTTTCTCTGCCGACAGTTTTTTAAACAAGTCAAATACTACGGCCGAGTTATAGCTGTCGAGATTCCCGGTAGGTTCATCACCCATAATAATCAGCGGCTCATTAATGAGCGCCCGGGCAATGGCTACCCGTTGCTGCTGACCACCGGAAAGCAGTGATGCCCGTTTATGGGCCTGATCTGCCACTCCCAGTAGCTTCAGCAAATCATTGGCATGATGTGCTGCTTCCTCCCGGCTGTATTTAGCGAGTTTAAGTGCCGGKAGCATCACATTCTTCAGTACGGTAAACTCAGGCAACAGGTAATGAAACTGGAATACAAAGCCAATATGATKGTTCCTGAAATCGGCCAGCCAGGGATTGCTTTTTCCCCGCATCTCATCCTGGTTGATCCGGATACTTCCTTCGAAATCTGTATCCATAGTGGATAACAGGTATAGTAAGGTAGATTTCCCACTGCCTGATTTACCGGTGATGGTAATCAATTTTCCTTTTTCAATATCAAAACTTACGTCGTTCAGCACCTGCATTTTTGCAGGTTGCTGAAAATATTTATTAATATTTCTTACTTCTATCAGGTTCATGGTTTAGCCTCTTAAAATGGTGATTGGATCCAGGCGGGATGCTTTGCGGGAGGGCAGGTAGCCAGCGAGTGTAGTGGTGATGATCCCGAAAGAAAAACCGCTGATGTAGTAAACAATAGAATAGTTGACCGGGAAATGATCCATCGTAATCATCACATCACTTTTGTAGGGCATTTGTGAGATGGCATAAGTGGCCAGAAAGCCGCATACAAGTCCCAGCAATGCGCCGATAGTGCCAATAATGACTGCCTGGATCAGGAAAACCCGGCGGATATCTCCATTGGAAAAACCCATGGCTTTGAGGATGGCAATATCTTTCATCTTCTCATAGATCATCATCGTAAGAATATTGAAGATGCCAAAACCGGCTACCAGCAGTATGGTGATGGAAACGCCATATACCATAAAATTGCGGAACCCTTCTCCGTCAACGATTGCTGCATTATCCTGCCTCCAGTCGGACCCCTGAAATCCGTATTTCGTTTGCAGTTCCTGGCAGAAGGCCGGCGCCAGTTCCATATCATGCAATTTGATTTTGATGTCCGTGATATATGCGGCGGGTACTTCCATGAAACGCTGAACGGTATTGATACTGGCATAGCTTTCCTGTTTATCGATGTCCGACATACCGGTTTTGAAAATGCCCGCAACGGTAACATAAAAGTTGTTGCCTTTTTCGGTGGTGAGTAATAGTTGATCACCTGTTTTGACGTTGAGTCTTTTAGCAAGATTAACGCCCATTACAATACTATTGGGCGTAGTGGCAAGCTCCTGAAAACTGCCTTCCAGCAGTTTGGCCTGCAGATTAAACAGCGCATTTTCGTTTTCAAATACAATCCCGTTAATAGTGCCGTTGATGGTACTCGATCCCAGCCGGTAAAATACCTGGGATTTGACAGAGCCTGACACGGCCAGCACACGAGGATCGTCCTGCAGCAACTGAATCACCTGTTTGCCGTCTTTCAGGTTGAGTGAAACATCTTTAGGCCTGGTGTGGTCCACGATGTTAACGGCACTGGATTGTACTTTGTCCAGTATGGTACCGGAGGCGGCCTGCATTTCGTTGTACAATCGCAGGTGGGGCGATTGTTCGAAGGCAATATTTCTCAGGAAATCGTTGATGCCCTGGATCATGCTCACCATAAATACAAACATGGTAATGCCGAAGGTAACCCCTACTGTAGCAATGATGGTTTGTTTGAGGCGGGTGCGCATATGCGTTAAAGCAATGGATGCCGCCAACTGTATGTTGGTGAATATTTTCATGGCTTATTCTTTTTTAGCGATGATATCTCCGGCATGTAAACCGGATTTTATTTCAATCCAGTTGCCATTTTTGGCGCCGCTAACGATGCCAGTCTTCTGCAACTCTTTACCTTGCTGCAGGTACACACTATCGCCTTTCAGCAGGAAGTCAGAGGGGATCATCAGGGCGCTTACGTTTTCCCGGATAATGATATTGGCTTCTACGGAAGACTGTGGATAAAAGGTATGATTGCCTGTGACGGCGGCTTCTACCTGGAAGCTTCTGCTTTCTTTCTGTAGTAGCGGCACAATTTTGTTGATAGTAGCAGTAAATTGTTTACCTGCATATACATCTGTTTCAAAGTATACTTTCTGCCCGATACTGATTTTACTGATATCGCGTTCATCTACCAGCAGCTCCAGTTTAAATTTTCCGGGCTGGCCTATCATGACTACCGGGTCATTAAGTTGGGCGAGCTCTCCTTCTTTTAGGTATACTTTAAAAATGTTACCATTTACCGGGCTTCTCAGCACTTTCCCTTCCCGGACCTGGCTGGTGGCAGCGTATTGTTGGCGGGTTTGCAGCAACTGGCCGGTGAGTTCATTTTGTTGTGCGAGGTATTGTTGTTGTAAGGATTTGTAGGTAGTGAGACTACCAGATGCATCGAGTCTTTTTTGTTCTGCATCTTTTTCTGAAACGGCTTTATCTTTTGCCAGATCAGTATACCGGGCAGCATTCCGCGCATCAACATCATACTTTTGTTTGGCCTGTTCAATTTTTTCCTGCAGTTCGCGTAAGATGGCGGAACCATCACCTGCATTTTTGCCGGCCAATGTTACCTGGCTGTGGAGTATATCCAGTTGTGTAAGCTGGCTGGGAGTGCCCAGAACTGCCAATACCTGATTTTTGCTTACGGAGTCACCTTCCTTTACATTCATTTGCAGGAGGAGGTCTGTGCTGTTGGATTTCAGGAAATAGTAAGCCTGTGGCATCACTGCACCGGAGGCATATACGGCCTCGTTCATATTGCGTGACTGTACGGTCCAGGTGATATTTTTTTGCTTACAGGCAATAGCCAGTGAAGCTATTGTTGCTATGATTAAAAGCTTTTTCATGCAGGGCTATTTATTTTGTAAGTAATTTATTTCCGTATAATGTCTGAAGAAGTCCATCCTCGCTTCATTCAGCTTTTCCTGTGCTTCATACAGGTCTTTCTGCACTTCTTTCAGCTGGATCATATCAATAATGCCTTTATCGATTTTCTTCGTACTGAGTATTTCGTTTTCTTCTGAGAGGCGGATATTATCCTGTTGCAGACGAATGTTTTGAGCTGACTGTTCCAGTGCAGCTTTTTCCTGCTGGTATTTTTTCTCCTGTTCAGCGGTGTAACTTTTGAACTGTTGATCAGCAGCTTGCCAGCGGGCTTTCTGCGCACGGGGCTTATACGCAATCCTGCTAAGTGATAGCGGCATGGAAAGTTGTATGCCCACGAAACCTACGCTGAACCAGGGCGAGCGGGTGATGAAATCAGTTTTTTCTCCAAAGCCCAATTGCTCCCAGGTGCTTTTCAGATGCAGGCTGGGATACCCGTCTGCCCGGGAAAGCTGGTACTCCTGTTTGGCAAGGGTTACTTTAGATTGTTCCGCCTCGTAGCCAGGGAGGAGGGCGTTATTGAAACCGGTGACAGCCAGTGCCGGCAATTCCCCCCCTGGCGCCAGCGGCAGGGAATCCTCCAACGGATACCCCATCCAGAATTTCAGGTCCAGGTAACCCTGTTGCAAATCGGTAGCCGCTTTGATGGCGTCTATTTCACGGTTTTTCAGCAGAGTAGCCGATTGATTAAGGGTTATTTTATCAGCAAGTCCTTTTTCGAACTGGAGAATAATGAGCTGATGGATATGCTGATAGTTCCCGTATAGTCTGGCAGTAACGGCCACATATTCCTGCTGTTGCTGTACGCTGTAATAAGCGATGCGCGTATTTTTCAGTAATGTTTGCAACAGGGAGTTGTATTCGTTTTTTTCCGCCTGTTGTTGTAGCCGGGCCAGTTTAATCTGCTGCCAGGTTTGTACATCTATGAGGGGAAGGTCGGCATCCACGCCATAGTTGCCCATCCAGGGAGTACCCATTCTTACCGGCACAGAGCCGCTGGAAGATGGGTTCAATAGTTGTCCGGGAAAAATCTGCACCGGAATTTTCCAGTAATGATTTATTTCCGCTTTCACCGTGAAGGAGGGCGCCAGGCTGGAAGCCGCTGCTTTGCTGCTTTGTGTGGCTGCCTGCAGCGACTGTTTTTTTGACAGCAGATCGTGATTATGCGTGGCAGTATATTCCAGGCATTTCCCGATTGTCCACTGCTGGCCATTGTTATTTTCGGGCATAGATTGCCCGCCTGCTGTACGGGCATAGATTGCCAGTAACAGCAGTAGGATAGCTGTTTTCATCTTTTGTAGTTAAATTCCTTAAGTGCTGTATTAATTATATCGGGGAATTTTGCTGACATTTTGCACTAATGCAGCAAAGACAATTGCTTACACCCGTTTCTTATACACGCTCATCGCGAGGATATAAGCCACGAGCATAATCCCAATGCACCACGCAAGCGCCACCCATATTTCATTGCCTACAGGCTGGTTGGAAAGTAGCGCGCGGAGGGTTTCCACGATAGAGGTCACGGGCTGATGGTCTGCAAAGGCGCGAACAGGCCCCGGCATGGACTTCGTAGGCACAAATGCCGAGCTGATAAATGGCAGGAAGATGATGGGATAGGAAAAGGCGCTTACACCATCCACAGATTTCGCAGATAGTCCGGCAATCACAGCAATCCAGGTCAGGGCCAGCGTAAACAACGCAAGTATGCCGGCAACGGCCAACCATGACAGTACTCCCGCCGATGAGCGAAAGCCCATGAGGAGCGCTACGAGAAGGATTACCACAATAGAAATAGCGTTGGATACCAGTGAAGTCAGCACGTGCCCCCACAACACTGTTGAACGTGCAATCGGCATGGAGTGGAACCGCTCCAATATGCCGCGTTGCAGATCAAGAAACAGGCGGTAGGCCGTATAAGATATACCACTTCCAATGGTAATCAGCAGAATGCCTGGCAGCAGGTAATTCACATATTTGTCTGTGCCGGTTTGAATGGCGCCGCCAAACACATATACGAACAACAGCAGCATTGCTATGGGCATAATAGTCACCGTGATGATGGTATCCATGCTGCGAAGAATATGGCGCATGGAACGTCCAAGCATAACACCCATATCCCTGAAAAAATAGTGTTTTATCGTTTCCATTTATTTTTTCATTTTTTCGCCGATGATGGCAAGAAATATCTCTTCCAACGTCGGCTGTTTTTCAATATATTCCACTTTCGAGGGCGGGAACAGCTCTTTCAGCTCTGCAAGCGTGCCGCTCACAATAATTCTACCCTTATGAAGAATAGCTATTCTGTCGGCCAGCTGTTCCGCCTCATCCAGGTACTGGGTGGTCAGGAAAACCGTTGTGCCGTTATCAGCAAGTTCTTTGACAATCTTCCACACCTCGATCCGTGCTTCCGGGTCAAGCCCGGTGGTTGGTTCGTCCAGGAAAATGAGCTGCGGATTTCCCACAAGACTCATGGCAATGTCGAGCCTGCGACGCATACCGCCCGAGTAAGTAGATGCCCTGCGATCGGCGGCATCAGTTAAACCGAAGCGTTTCAGCAAATCATCTGCAATGGAATGCGCATCTTTCAGGTGCCGCAGCTTAGCAATCATGGTAAGATTTTCACGCCCCGTTAAAATCTCATCCACCGCGGCAAACTGTCCGGTCAGACTGATCGACTCCCGCACATGGCCGGGTTTTGACGCCACATCGAATCCGTTTACTGAAACCGTTCCGCTGTCTTGCTTCAGCAGCGTGCTGAGGATTTTAACAATCGTTGTCTTGCCTGCACCATTGGAGCCGAGCAGGGCGAAAATACTGCCTGCCTCTACCTGAAAATCTACTCCCGTCAACACCGGCATATTTTTATAAGACTTTTCGAGCCCCTGCACCGAGATGGCGATGTCATGATGTGTCATATCTATTTCCTCCTTCATGATGTTAATAATGTGATACCAGTTAAATCCGCTTTTCCGTTTTTCAAAAAAGCATAGGTCAGGTTATCCGCCTTGCAGTCAATAAACCGAAGCCCCTTCAAGCTTTTACTCCTACCCTTGAAGAAAGTGTTCGTAAGCGTTACATGCTGAAATGTCACCCTGGTAAATGCGCAATTTTCAAAAGAGCAGTCCTCCAGTGTACCATCGAAAACCATATCATCAATCGATGTGTCATTAAAAGAAGTGCGACTCAACACGGCATTTACCATGCTGCCTTTCACGAGGGCACAGGTTTTAAACACGGCGTCAGTAAAATCTGCCCCGGAGAAATCACAACCTTTGAAGTAGCTCCCTGTAAATTCGGTTTCCTGTAAGGAACAGTCCTTGTATATATTGCTGATTAAATGAGAATTCTGCATGTGGCTGCCGCTGATGTCAGAACCGGAGAAGTCACAGTTCTCTACATTATTACCTTTTAGAAGAAGCCCCGACATATCTGAACCCACAAACAGGCAATGCTGCATGTTGGCGCCGCTGAACTTTTCATGCAGATTTTTCAACCGGGAAAAGTCTGCGTCTACCCAGCTTCCGCCTGACATATTCCAACTAAGTTTTTTCTCCGGCTTTCCGGAGGGCAATTCCACCGATTGTTTCACTAAAGGCTCAACAGGTGCCACCTCAGTGGTCTCTGACGGGAAGCTTTCTGAAAAATAATTAAGATCAACACCCAGAATTTCCGCAAGACGGTTAAAAGTAGTGATGTCCGGCATTGATTCTCCCCGCTCCCACTTTCCGACTGCCTGGGAACTAATAAATAGCCGCTGGGCGAGCTGGGCCTGGGAAATATCTATTTTTTTTCGTGCTTCGGCTATTTTGTTACCGATCGTCTTCGTATTTAACATAAGTCACTTTTTTTTTTGACACTACAAAGATATTCAGATTCATTCCTGGAATCAGCAAAGAAGCCAGCACTCTTAGTTGTAATCCCACAACTTGTAGTTGTATTCAACAACTAAGGGTAGTATACGACTATTTTATATTATACATTTATTTAACTTAATGTAAATCTTACAAATAGACCCCAATAAAAAAAGCCGCATACACGGATGTATGCGGCCCCTATTTAATATTATCTATACTCAGGCGCGGGTTTTCTTGAGTTTTACTTCCACCTTTTCGCCGGGTTTGCTCACCCTTACTACCTTTTTCACCACAGCACCAGCGCCGGTACTGTAGTCCCTGTTAACCGTATTTGTACTGGTATTCTGGAACATGCCATTGATATAGTGATCGGTATAACCTACCACTTCTGTCTGAGTATAGGAATGGTCGTATCCGAATTCTGTATATAACAGGTACTCGCCAGGCATGAGGTTTACAAATTCGAAATGTCCCTGATCATCATACACCTGGGTAGTTTTGATGCATTGGGCAGCTTCGTCCAGCAATGCAATACCTTCTCTGCCTTTTTTACGTTGGGTTTCGTTTGTTTTGATCCATTCTTTGAAATAATCGTTGTAAGGGATGAGGATCACCTTTGTACCACGGGGCGCCACCTGCTTGGCCTGGATATTCATCACCTGCATTTTGGCGAAGATAGTACCGTTGTCATTGAAATCGCGGGCAAACACCTGTCCACTAATAATGGAGTTGCCGCCTTTCACCATTTTCATAGTTTCATCTTTATCGAAAGGGGCCTTCACGGAGTTAAAATCTGTTTCTATATCCACCATCCTGATCTGCTGACCATTGGCCCAGCTGTCTATCTGCCACAGCCGGCGGGTCTTCTTATCGATGTAAGAAATAGATTTTTCATCGGTAGATGGCTCCACCACGGTTACTTCCCACACATCGTGTTTACCGGTGTATTTACTAACCCAGGTGCTGTTCTTCACTTCTTCCACAACGGCTTTTTTCAGATTATCACCATTTGCAGGTTTGTATTCATACACGGGTAAATCAGTGCTGTAGCCAGAAGTCAGCGGCAGCAGCGACAAGATAAACGGATAGGTATAACTGTCTATGAAATACTTATCGCCTGCTTCCTTGACCAGGGTCTTCTTACCTGTTTTCTTATCAATATGATACCCTGTAACATTATTCCCGAAGTGCAGCACCATATCTTTCAGGGTGCTGTGCGATGCGCGGTAAATGGGCTTAAAATCGTTCAGGTTAGATATAGAAGTATCTTTCCACTCTTCCAGTCCCACAAGAGCAGTGATAGTTGTTAATGCCAGTTTATCATTGGAGGCATTGATACCAATGGTAAAGGTGCCGATCGCCGATTCGTCACTTCCATTTACGGCGTAACAGGCAAGGGTATATTTACCGTTCTTCAGCAGTTTGCTGTCGAATTTTTCCTGGGCCTGGCTCTCGCCTCCAATAGCGGTTAGGAGTACCGAAGCGGAAGAGATCAGGATCGATTTACGAAATTGAGAAAGCATGGTTTTGATAGTTTATCTGACAATACAAAAATAGGTAATTCAACAGGCTCAGTATATACCCGAATAAAGGGAAGCAAATATACCTGTTTTCAGGTATATGCAATTGGCGTAAGCAGGTAGCTGGATAACCTGTATTGCTGCTGGCAAAGCCTCCAGGCGCACAAATTGATTTTGCTATACAGTCATATACATCTATTGTACATAATAATAGCCTTGATACAATTTTACGTGTATGAGTTTGCCGGCCTGTTGTATGTCAGGACGGCGGTGATGTTCGGCCCGCTTTATGGCTTAAGCTGTAACATCAAACCTTTAACAAAATCAATCTGACGTAGCCAATTTTTGTTATTAAATTATTTAACTTCATTTAAAACTATGCTATGATACTTCAATACCTGACAGGAGAATTCGAACATGAAGTAGAGAACACGCGTAAATTATTACAGGCGGTGCCCGAAAAAGACATCAGTTATAAACCTTCAGAGATGTCGTGGACGATGGGAGAACTTGCACAGCATATCGCTACCATTTACTATTGGTATGTAGGTGCACTTACCAAAGAGGTGTACGACCTGGCCGCCGATCATCTTGAACGGGGAGATACAAATGATATCAAGGCTACGCTGGCCCTTTTTGAAAGCAATGTTGAAAAAGCCAGAGCTGCATTAAAATCGCTTACCGAGGAAAAACTGAAAGACAACTGGACAATGAAAGCCGGCGAAAAAGTTATCCTTGGGCCCATGCCAAGGGGCATTGTATCGCGTGGACTTCTTTTCAATCATATTTATCACCACCGAGGTGAATTGATCGTTTACCTTCGCGCTACGGGAAATAAAGTACCTGGTTTGTATGGCCCAACCTACGAAGAAAAACGGAAAAACTAACACTATGGCTTAGTGTTATAATAGTTGGGGGTTATTGCTGCAGACTTATTTTTGTAAAGACGTTCATTTGTACTTCATCTCCTACCTCCAACTCACCATACGAATTTACACCAGAACACCACATCGTCCTGTCTGTTTTGATTATTTATGCTGTGCCTCATTACTGTTTTCATGATGCCATGATCAGCCATCTCTTTGTTCGGGAATGACTCAACTATCTTAATAATTTCAATATCTTTGGCCAGGAAAATGACAAAACCACCCGTATGAAGCCACTTATAGAGAAACTAACGCTGGCTGAAAACAACTCTTTTGTAGCCAGAACCTATCGTACACCTTTGTTTGAAGTTCCCTGGCATCAGCATGTAGAATATGAATTAATCCTGTTTACAGAAGGAGAAGGAAAAAGCTTTATAGGTAATTATATCGGCGAATTTCAAACCAATGACGTTTTTCTTCTTGGCAGTAACCTTCCACACACTTTTCAAAAAGCACAAAGCAATCTTGTTACAAGTGCTGTAGTAGTACAGTTCAAGGAAGACTTCTGGGGACCGGCATTTCTGCATCTTCCCGAATGCCGGGATATCCACCGGCTTCTTCAACTGTCAGCCGGTGGGCTGAAAATCCGGTCCGAATGTCGGGCGCGTCTTGCCCCACTTATCAGGGAGCTGGAACATCTCACTGGATTTTCCCGTATCATACGACTCTGTGAATGCCTCGAACTAATCGCACAAAGAGAAGAATATGAAATACTATCCACACAGGAAATAAAAGAACAGGACACTAAAAGTAAGGAACGTCTTGATGCGATCTTTCAGTTCACCCATCAAAATTTCCATGCTCCCATCCAGTTAACTGATGTAGCAAAACTGGTCAACATGAGCGTACCCGCCTTCTGTAGTTATTTCCGGCGGAGTACCAAAAAAACCTATGTTGGTTATCTGAATGAAATACGGATCGGGCACGCCTGCAAATTGCTTAAAGACACACATCAACATGTGGCGGCTATTTGTTACGAAAGTGGTTTCAGTACATTGGCTAATTTCAACAACCGCTTTTTGATCGTTACCGGAACAACGCCCTCCCAATACAGGAAAAAATTCTCCATGGCTGCCGACAGCAACAATGCCGTCCAGCAAATTAACCGCACCACCAGTATTGCCTGAAGTAACACACAAACGGGGATTTACAGGTTATTGGCATAATCATGCCGGCAATTGAAATCCAGGAAATTTAGATAGTATCATCTTCTGTACAGGCCTGTGCAGGTAACAAAAAATCATCTTTCGCCGCTTAGTAGCACCTGATTGCCTCTAATTAAGCAGGTAGCCACACGGGTTACAACGAAAGATGATTCACTTTACTGTAATTGATCTTGTGGAATTTTAGCACAAATGCTATTATTTGTTATAAACCGAGGCAAGTTACTACTAACGCCACGACTAAGCTTCCAGTATATTATTCATTTAGTAAATAATATTAATCAGCCAGTGGGCACATGTTCATGCACACTTGTCTGTCAAATTATGGTAATCGCTCATTGCAATAATTTTTATTCAAAACCTCTAATGGTGTCAGTACTTTGATCAGATATTTGTTCCGCCACTTATGCAGCCGCTTGCATCTCAAAGGGCAAAACCGACTTTTCCATATCTTCTACGTTAATTTCCCGGTCAATATTTACCAATCCAGGAGCTAACCGTTTGAATGCAATTCCATTATTCTCTTTTAGCAATCCTCCAATTTCTGAAAGAAGCGTTGATAATTTCTTGTTTGTAGCTATAAAATATAATTCTTCATTCCGGTCACTGCCCATATGCTTTGCCTACTCCCCATGCGAGCCAGTAATCATTATAAGCATTATCGAAGACAATAAAATTGTTCGGGAATAAACGCGATGAAAAACAGGTTGGTTACAGGCTTACATTCAGAAATACAGAACTCCATACATGTATGTATGTATGATCAAACACATCTAGTTTTTAGTAGCTAATAAATATATCACATGTGTAATACGCGCAAAATATAAGGATTGTAATAACTTCTATTCATGTTTTTTATTTTCAGGCATTTTCTTGCAAAAGAAATCAAATGTCTATATGTTTGTACAAATAAAAAATGCCTATAACCTGGTTTCGCGTTTTCGTTGTAGCGAGATGATTCGCTTTTTCTTGTAAAATTTATTCTCAAGTAAGGATAGAAGTTCATTGGCTCTGCCAATAGCAACTATAGAGCGTTATACCAACTGGATTAAAGTCAATCCGGAGAAAAATAAAAATCAGTTTTGTTAATAATTATTGTTGTGAACTCGTATTAACCTAAAATTCATATAATGAAAACCTATATAGACACTGAATAATTTGTTACTCGCACAGTATCCAGGAATGTTTGATATTTTCCCTATTTGATGTTGGTTGGCCCAACTGGATATTTTCTGCAATAGCAACTCAATAAAACTTCCGCTGTATTGTTCGTATTTATCATTTTAAATTCGAATGAGGCCCTTTATTTATTAAAAAAATCCATATGAATAATACCCCCCGACTACTGTATGACTGGCTCAGCTCTTATGTGCATGTTTCAAAAGAATATCTGGAAAAGTTCCTGACTTCCCATCCTTATTATCCTTCGTTGCATAGCGTTACCAGTACCATTGAACATCTGGGTTTGAAATCCATTGCTCTGGTGGTAGATAAAAATGATTTTACAAATCTCCCTACACCATTTCTCATTCATTTAGAGAAGGGCAGGGGGGAATTTATGCTGGTTACCAACAGCGTGGAGTTTCAGAAGGAAAACCCGGCTTACATTGACCAGTGGGATGGTATTGTTGTAATTATAGAAAGAGGTGCCGAGGCGGTGAGTAAAGAGAATAGTCGTCTGTTCTCTGTTGAAAAGAAAGCCGCCAACAACATCTATTGGTGGCTCGCTGGGCTCATTGCCATTTGTTCGCCTGTCCTGATCCTTTCATTCTCAGTGGTGACATTTGGTTTTTGGCTTACGTCAATTGCGGGTGTTTTCATTTCGCTTCAGATAGTACAGCATGAACTCGGTGTAGGGAACACCTTTGTTGAAAAGTTATGCGGGTTTAAAAATAAAATAGATTGCGATAGCGTACTAAAGTCTGATGCAGCGCAGCTCTACAAAGATATTAAACTAGGTGATGTTGGTATTGCTTATTTTATGACAAATGCCGTTGCCCTCTCCTTTTCGATATTTACGAACAATACATCTCTGTTACTACCGTATTTTTCTATACTTTCTGTACTTGCACTTCCCTTTACCATGTACTCTGTATACTATCAGTGGCGGGTAGTGAAAAAATGGTGCAGCCTTTGTCTGATGATTTTGCTATTACTATGGGGACAAGCCATGTTACTGGCCAAAACGCTTTGTATGATTCCGAATACCATGGCGGAAATGAATATAGAACAGATCGGATATTATTCCTTTTCAATGTTATTGGTTTCCGGCTGCTGGTTTTTAGTTATTAAGCCTATGATGAAACAACGCACCTCGGATAAAGTTGCCCTTTCCAGACTTCGTTCCTTCCAGAGGAATCCTTCGATATTCTTCGATTCACTGAAGCAACAACGACGTATTGATACAAAGCCGTTTGTGTATGAAATTGAACTAGGAAACCCTGCTGCAACTTTCCAGGTAATTGTGGCCTCAAATCTGGCTTGTAAGCCTTGTTCGGAATTACATAATAAAATGCATGATCTGTTGGCTATTTATGGTGAAAGAATGAGCCTTATCATTAGGTTCACATTTCAAGACAAGAGCAGGAATCAGGAAAAGGATAAAGCCGCTGAGCATATTCTTAGTTACCTTCTGGCAAATGAAACAGGTGATGTCAAAGAGAAAACAATGTTAAGGCGGGAAGTTCTTAGCAATTGGTTTACATGGCTCAATGAAGTGAAATTTTACCAGACATATCCCTGTTTAAAGAATATGGAGGTTGAAAATCTTGTACAACAACACCTGGCATGGACCAGGGAAAGTGATATACAGTTTACGCCTTCGTTGTTTATAAATGGTTTTGAGCTTCCGTCACATTATAGGTTCGATGAGTTTACAGATATATTACCTGATTTAATTACTTACAATGAAGAATTCGCTGAGGATATAAAATTCGCTACAACCTGACACTATGAATTTTATTCCTTTGCTTTTTACTCTTTAAATAGATTTATTTTGAAACGCTTAATACTTCTCGGCCTTTTACTTTTATCCTGCGGGATTTTCTTCCTCTCCAAATTTTATAATAGCTCCGCACAAGATAGCATCCAGCAAGCAGGTTATTCCCTCAAAGGAAGAATAAAAGGCATTTCAGGTCAGCAGGTAGTGCTGGCTATACTAGCTGGTGAACAACCTGCTTACAAGGATATTGACAGCGTGGTAATGAATGGTGAAGAGTTTACCCTGGAGGGAAAGCTGGATGAACCAGTTTTCGGAACATTACGGGTGCATAATGCAGATGGATCTACAAAGTGGTTAGTGCAGCATTTTTGGATCGAAAACAGAAAAATAGACGTTCAGGCCGACTTTACTTCAAAACCGACCTGTCTGCTGAAGAATGCCAAATTGGAAGAGTTGAGTAAACGCTATATTGACTTCTGGCGGCCTGGTACAGCATGGAGAAAAATAATGAAAGAGATACAAGATTGTGAAAATACGAATAATTGTACAGTCGGTGTAGAATTACTGTTAGAGAGTCAAAAAGCGCATACTGCAGAATACAACCGGATAAAGAAAGTCGTTCGCAATAACAATTCCTCTTATTACATGCTGTTTGGCCTTAGTCAAGGTCGTCTATTTTTAACTCCTGATGAGTTAACTGAACTAATTGGGCTATTGAAATACGATATCAAACAATACCCCACAGGTAGAAATTTACTTGCGTATATCAATTATAAACAAAAGATAAAAATCGGCGCTAAACTACCTACTGCAAACGCAGTCGATGCAGACGGTAATAAATTCCCTACTGATTTTTCCAGGGCGAAAATAACCGTGATCGATTGTTGGGCTTCCTGGTGCGGTCCCTGCCGGGAAGAATTCCCCGAATTAAAAAGATTGTATACCCAATATCATGAAAAGGGCCTGGAAATTATAGGCCTGGCAAT
Organism: Chitinophaga sp. 10T418; assembly: GCF_056394125.1. Lineage (NCBI taxonomy): Bacteria > Pseudomonadati > Bacteroidota > Chitinophagia > Chitinophagales > Chitinophagaceae > Chitinophaga > Chitinophaga sp. 10T418. Next base: position 35,329 of record NZ_JBFTHG010000014.1, on the reverse strand, counting down.
TCTTGATGATCCGGAATATTGGAAAAAAGCTATTCAATCTCATCAATTAAACTGGCCTAATTACCTGGATGTAAAAAACGATAGTAATAGTTTCAGCAAAGTGTTTTGCTTAGATTATATACCCCAGAAAATAGCGGTAAATAGTGAAGGGCAGATCATAGCGGTGAATGTGGGGAATCATGAGCTGGAACAGCTTATCCGGCGTTCATGTGAACATTGATACTGTTTAGTAATATTGGCTAATAGCCTCATCAACCTTTAAATAATCTCAATAAAATATTCTTTACACTTCCAGGAGCTTCCGGGAGGGTAGAAAGTTCATGCTTGCAAGCTGAGGTGATTGCCTGACACCTTTAAGATTGGGTACTTTACTTAATTAATTATTAGTTATGAAAAAATTATTGTCTATCGGCAAGATCCTTAGTAAGATCGAGCAAAAACGGATTCTCGGCGGTGATTACGGGTATGGCGGATCACTTTGCAAACCCTCCTTTTCATGCCAGCTATATGTAAGGGAGCTTAATGCCACGTATACCGGCGAGTGCCATTACCAGATAGCTGGCGATTGCTGGTGCCAGGTTGAACAAGGTGGGCATATATACAGAACAGAACCAGGCGTATGGTCACAATCCTGTAGCATCCTGTAACAACATGATGTAGCATTTTAGTTAATTGGAGAAAGCTTCAACTTTCTCCAATTCCTTCATTTTTTTGGTGCACTCATTGATGATGTTAAAATAGTTAGTATGAGATTTCCCTTTATTGGGCAGCAAGATATGATGGATTGTGGTCCAACCTGCCTGGCAATGGTCTGTAAATATTATAAAAAAGCCATTCCCAGACAATTTTTGCGCGAAAGAACAGAAATAGGGAAAGAGGGTGTAAACATGCTAGGGATCAGTGAGGTGGCAGAAGAGATAGGATTCAGAACGCAGGCAACCCAGTTGTCAGTCGATGCACTTTCCAGGGACGCTTTACTACCTTGTATCCTGCACTGGGACCAAAACCACTTCGTTATTCTTTATAAAGTAAGGAAAAATAAATTTTATGTAGCAGATCCAAAAGGTGGGCTCATTGAATATGCTTCAGCAGAATTCAAAGACCACTGGGTAAGCATAAGGAATAAAGGTATAGAAGAGGGTATTGCTTTATTGCTGGAGCCAACTCCCTTCCTGCAAGACTTTGAACCATCGCTGGAAGATACAGATGGTGTAAGGGATACTAAAAATATTAATACCGAGGGAGTAACACTCGGGCAGATCTTCGAGTATATTCTGCCACATAAAAAACTCGTATTTCAGCTATTCTTTGGTTTGGGCGCTGTCAGCCTAATACAGCTTCTTCTGCCTTTCCTTACACAAAACCTCGTGGATATTGGTATTAATACTTCCAATATTCATTTCATTTATATTATTCTATTGGCGCAACTGGCTTTAATTACAGGCAGGCTCGTGATTGAGTTTATACGCGGTTGGGCACTATTGCACATTAGCTCAAGGATTAACTTGTCCATATTGTCGGACTTCTTTATCAAATTGATGAAGTTACCTGTGTCCTTTTTCGATAGCAAGAAAACCGGCGATATTATGCAAAGAATGAATGACCACCAAAGGATAGAATCATTCCTGACGGGGTCATCTATCAACATGATCTTTTCGGTAGTCAATTTCTTCATTTTCTCCTTTGTGCTTATCCATTTTAATCCAGGCATTTTCGCTGTCTTTATTGCTGCCAGCACAGTATACTCATTGTGGATATTTCTATTCATGAAGAAAAGGAAAACTTTGGATTTCAAGAGATTTGATCTTTCTGCCAGGAAACAGAGTTTAACTATCCAGCTAATACAAGGCATGCAGGAAATTAAACTGAACGGCGTTGAAAAGCCTATGAGATGGGGCTGGGAACGGTTACAGACAAAAATATTTAAACTAGGCATGACCGGACTGGCTTTAAATCAATGGCAACAAACCGGCGCCTTTTTCATCAACGAAAGCAAGAATATTATTATCAGTTTTTTATCTGCGAAAGCAGTGATAGACGGTGATATGACCTTGGGGGCCATGCTCACTGTACAATATATATTAGGGCAGCTTAATAGCCCAATTGAACAGTTGGTAGGCTTTTTTCAATCCTGGCAGAATGCAAAAATAAGCCTGGACAGATTAAATGAAATACATGGCCTTAAAGATGAAGAGCMATTTAATGAAGGTTTGGTGAAAGAATTACCACCAGCATTCGCCAGGCAACTTTCGGGCGGTAAAAACTGGGAGATCGGTCAATTTACAGATGAAACAAGATATGAAATGACATATGAAACAGGCATTAAAACCGAGCAACCCACACAATTACCGGCAACAACAGACAACCTGCATTCAATGAACTTCGGCGATGCAGCGTTAAGACTCGAAAATCTTAGTTATAGGTATGCCGGAAGTGGTAATGAACCAGTCCTTAAAAATATTAACATGATCATCCCTAAAGGAAAGATCACAGCCATTGTAGGAGTAAGCGGCAGTGGTAAAACAACACTTTTAAAGTTGCTGCTAAAATTCTACCCACTTCTTGAAGGGGAAATAATGCTGGATCCCGGAGTAAGTGTGAGAAATGAGAAAGGAATTAGACATGTGAAAGGAACTAAGTTATCTCATATTAGTCATAAAGTCTGGAGAAGTCATTGTAGTGCAGTGATGCAGGAGAGTTATATTTTTTCGGACACTATAGCAAGGAATATTGCCGTGGGACTTGAAAAAATTGATATGGAAAGGCTCTACTGTGCAATTGAGGCAGCTAATATCTGGGAGTTTATTGAAAGTCTGCCGCTGGGGCTTAATACAAAAATAGGTCCTGATGGCGGAGGAGTCAGTATGGGCCAACGACAACGAATCCTTTTGGCAAGGGCTATCTACAGGGATTCACCTTTTGTTTTTCTCGACGAAGCTACCAATAGCCTGGATGCAAATAATGAAAGTGTGATCATGAAAAACCTTGAATCATTTTTTGTGGGTAAAACGGTAGTTGTTGTTGCACACAGATTGAGTACGGTAAAGAATGCAGATCAGATCATTGTACTGAAGAGAGGCGAAATCGTGGAAACAGGGACCCATCAGGAATTGGTGAAACTGAAAGGAGAATATTTTTCACTTGTAAAGAATCAACTTGAATTAGGAAACTGACATCTCTATGAATCGTCATAATAAGTTACAAGTACAATACCAGGATGAGAATGACCTGATAAGTAATGAGACAAGAGATTTTATAAGTATAAGACCCCACTTCATCATCCGCAGTGGTAACCTGATATTTTTTCTTGTATTGTTGCTGCTGGCTTTATTAACCTGGTTTATTCCTTATCCTGATATTATTTCAGGATCCGCCAGATTATTAGCACTAAATTCCCCGAAGCTTGTCAGCGCCCGGGAAGATGGTAGACTGGAGAAATTGTTTGTAGAAAACGACCAGCACGTAAAACAGGGGGATATCCTTGCCTATTTGCAAAGCACCGCCGATCATAATCAGGTATTTCAGCTTAAAAAGTGGATCTCATCGTTGGAACCCTTGATTGAGAAACATCAGTTTGACATTCTCATTAACACTCCCCTACCGGTTTTAAATGAATTAGGTGAGTTGCAAAAGGATTACCAACAGTTTTATATTAGCTTGAAGGAAACAACATTACTGCTTTCAGACGGATATTACCAAAACAAGAAAATATCGCTCGAAAAGGATATCACCTACCTTTCACAGTTGCAGCAAAGTTTTAACAAACAGCGCATACTTAAAGAACAGAACCTGGAATTGCAGGAACTTGATTTCCGGGCCAAAGAAAAACTGGCTTCTGAAAAAGTGTTGGCTCCAATGGAATTCAATCAGGAAAAGGCTAAAAAGCTCGACAGGGAAGAAAGGAGGGAGCAGATAAATACCGAACAAATCAATCTTGACCTGTCTGTACATGCCAAGGAAAAAGAAATACTTGAATTACAAAAGAATATTTTTACACTTGAACAGAAGTTTTACTCTGATCTGCTGGTTTTAAAAAGCAGCCTGGATGGCTGGATGGAAAAGTATGTAGTGCAGGCACCCGTAGAAGGGAAAGTACTTTTCTATTCCTTTCTGAAAGAAAAGCAGTGGATTAATAATGGTCAAACGCTTTTTTATGTACAGCCTCCACAGAATCAATATTACGTAGAGTTGATGGTAGCCCAGAATGGCTTAGGAAAGATCCGAAACAATCAGGTTGTATTGGTTAGCATTGTAGGCTATCCACGTAACGAATTTGGCGAGCTAAAAGGTAAGATATCCTTCATATCAAATATCCCAAGTTCAACAGACAGCTTTTTGATTAAAGTTGACTTGCCTCGTGGCCTCACCACCAGTCACAACAAAGGGATTTTTTTTAAGAATAATCTTATGGGTCAGGCAGAGGTTATCACAAATAACCGGCGGCTTGGGCAACGCCTTTGGGGCAATCTTACCGATATCTTGACCCGTTAAAAAACCTAATTTTTACTATGAAAAAGTTTAAGATATCTTTTTGTACGGTCTGCATGAACCGCCTTCACCATTTGCGCCAAACACTACCCGCGAATATAAGGGATAACATGGCCTATGCAGAAATAGAATTTGTACTTCTGGATTATAATTCATCTGACGGTTTAGAGAACTATGTGCGAAACGAATTGTCCGATTTTGTTGACAGAGGAATATTGATCTATTTCAGGACGCCTGCCCCCCTCTATTTCAGGAGGGCACATTCCAGGAATGTTGCATTTAAACTGGCTACCGGTGATATCATATGTAATTTGGACGCTGATAATTTTACAGGCGAGAATTTTGCATTTTATATAAATGAAGTTTTCCAGGCATCAGGCAGTATCTGTTTAAATACCCTTGGAAATGGAGGCATTCTGCCAGAGAAAGATGTACTTGGAAGAATATGTGTCCGTAAAGATGAGTTTATAGATGTAACAGGCTTTGATGAACTTATGGATACTTATGGGTTTGAAGATTTTGATCTGATTTACCGGTTGGAAAAGAATGGTGTCCCGCAGAAATGCATTGAACACAAACACCACCTAACGGCCATCCGGCATGGTGATGACGAAAGGATAAAGAAAGAGTATATTACGAACACCTTGCGTATGGTGCTATTGAACTACATTGATGAATCTACAACCCATGTAGTTTTTATTCATATCGATTCGACTTTTAAAATAGGCACTATCGTAGACAATCACACTATCTCTTCACAAATACCCAAAGCGTTGCAGCAAACCTCTCCTCCTCTGCGCTTCCGTTATACCATAAAGCAACCCGAATGGATAATTGGGAAATGGTCCGGCCCCCCCGATGAAATTTCTCTTGAAACAGATGATAGCATGAAATTGACTTTGAAAACAGATGGAGTCAATAACTATTATTATGATAGCATTAGCCGGGATAGATACTACCCCATAGTAAATAAAGAAATGCTGGAAACGATCATCTTCTTTAACAGTGAAGTTTCCAATAGGATGAAAATGGAGAAGAATATGAATTCAGGGGATATACGTGTCAATCGATCTTCATTTGGAGAAGCCGTTGTATTTAAAAACTTTGATTACCAGTTACCTATATCTATTTGATTATGATTGCAGAGAAAAAAGAATGGCTGAATACTTCTGTCTTTTATACGCAGGAAAATTGGGATATATTGCTCCGGCAATGTGTGGGCCCTTTTCTAAATGAGCTGAATAGCAGCATGCCCAGCCTGGTTAGTCTTAATAAAGATCGGGGTGATAATGTGCGGTTATCCGTGTATGCAACATTGTCTGATTTTGAAGCGTTGACTCAAAAGTTGTCTTCAGAAATCGGTGCTTTTATAGAAGCCAATCCTTCAGTAAGGTTACCATCCGAGTTTCCTTTATCTACATTTTTTCTGAATGTCCCCAACAATACTATCAGATATGACATGTACGCGAACCTCATTTTCACTGAGAAAAGTAATAAAGAGGAAAATTTTAAGCTTAGACACTTTTTATCCGATTGCATTTTTTCAGAATTAACCAACAGCACCATTGACGATGAAACAATATTTTCTTTTTTGCTATATCTTCTGTTGGGAGCTGTAAGGTCTTATTGCCCTGAGATCCGGCAGGCCAGGCAACAATTGAAATCGATTATGGGAAAGTTAGAACAGTCTGTTATTGCTACTACTCCGCAACTCAATAGTATGTCTGGTAGTGAAGTCGTTCAGCAATGGAATGCGATTTTTGAGAAAAATAAAGAAATACTGATGGAAATCTGCATGGATGTATGGACGGAAGACCCAAGACCAGAGGCACTCGGTTGGCTGAATAGATGGGAAAAAGAGGTGCTTACATTTGTACCGGCTGATAGTCATTTGGAAGAAATACTTCCTATCATCTGGAATATGGTAAGCGACCACATAGGAGGGTATGACTCTTCGCAAACATTACTTCCATTCGTAACCCTTCTATACAATGCATTAAGCCTCTTTGACACGTCTGAGATAAAGTCAGAGAATAATAAATTCTCAGTGACTGCCATCTTAACGGTTTGGAAACGCAATAACCTGGAAGAGCAAATACAGGCACTACTTGTTCAAACATTCCCTGTTGATAAAATCATCGTTTATCATTGCGGTGATTTCATTACACCCGATTTTTCACTTAAAGATAAATACCCAAATCTTCACTATCAGTATAATACCGGTGACCTTGGCTATTTTGGTCGGTTTTCGACTGGACTCACGGCTAAATCGACACATCTTTACATTCTGGATGACGATGTTATTCCTTCCTCCAGATGGATTGAATATTGTTTACAACTCTGTGAATCAAAGACCGCTATTATTGCATCTGCTGGCAGGATAATTCCTCCTGATAATTATATGCCGGAGAATATTAGTAGAATGGATTATTTAACATCTTATTTCATTGGTGATAGTACGCCCAACCTTAATGTAAACCTTTGCGATGAGGATACTGTAGTGGATTACGGATGTAACAGTTGGTTTTTAAAAACGTCCTGGCTAAGATATTTCTGGTCTGCTAAGCCTCAGACCTTGGATACTGGAGAAGATATCCATTTATCAGCATCCTGCTATCTTGAGTCTGGTATTCAGACAATTTGCCCTAAACAAGACCTAATGACCGTAAATGGCAATCTTAAAAAAAATTACGGATTTGATGATTATGCCTCATGGAAGCAACAGGACTTTTTAATAAAAAGAGAGGCAGTATTAAGAGAATGGATAGATGTGGCAGGATGGAAACCAAGATTATGGACATAATCTAAAAGAGATTGCCGGCGGATGAATACTAGCTAATCAGCTTTCCGCTATGTGATATCATATTCATTAAAAAAATCCTATCAAACAATTTTTCATGAAAGCTTTAAATTTCCTCAGGCCCGTTTCTATTAAAAATAAAGAAAGAATGGGAAATCAACAGGATGGAGGCTATGTTATTTATAAAAAAACCTTAGCATCTACCGATCAGCTTTTAACCTATGGCGTAGGCTGGGATACCTCTTTTGAAGAGCATTTTAAGGAGTCGACCGGCAAAGCCGTAATTATGTTTGACCCTACTATGTACGGTAAATACTTCTTGAGTTTTCGTTACCTGAAAGAATTACTAATCCGGTTTCGTCTGTCACAAGCGTTCACGTATTTGCTTGTCGTAAAAAAAATATGGCTTCAGCATAGAATGTTTCACAAAAAGGAGTTGCATTTTGTAAATGAAGGCCTAAGTGCTATTAAAAGAGAAAAATACGATACACTAGAAAGCCACATGGAACGGTTTGGCCTTAAAAACAAACAACTACTTTTAAAAATAGATATTGAAGGTGGCGAATACGCGATCTTTAATAACCCGGATATCCTCAAACATATCAGTAATGTAAATCAAATCCTGGTAGAATGGCACGACCTTAAGAATCGTCTTTGGGATATTAAGCAGGCTGTTTCGTTGCTTAGCGATGAATTTGAAATAGTACATATCCATGGTAATAATTATGGAACAACGTTCAAAATGTATAACTCACTTTTAGATGGTACGGATAATAGGCTCTTTCCAGATGTAATTGAAACAACGTTCGTGCGTAGGACATGCATCGATAAAGAAGACTTTTTGGAGCTGCAAACTTCTTTCCCAATTGAGGGCCTCGACTTTCCTAACAATCCTTTCAGAACGGATATAAAGATCGAATTTGATGCTTCAATTGATTGAACCACAATGAAAGAGAAAGATTTAGATAACCCCATCAAAAAAAATCTCCTGGCAAATGTATCTGTGTCGGTAATACTTTTTAAATACCAGTAAAATATATTTAACTTACTATACMCGCACATTAATACGAGACTACATTTTTTAAAACGCCCCAATTATGGTTTCAGATACTCAAAAAGAAAAAGCCGCGATGCTTCTAAAATATCACCACGACGAAGAAATTTTGGTGCTGTTAAATTCATGGGATAGCGGCAGCTCTAAATTAATAGAAGCATGTGGCTATAAAGCGATCGCCACAACGAGTATGGGAATAGCCGCCTCTTTAGGTTATCCTGACTGCCAGGTAATACAATTGCCGGAGATGATTGACGTTATTACGAGGATTGTAAAGAGCGTGCAGGTTCCCGTAACGGTAGACATAGAAGCCGGCTATGGGAACAATCTGAATGAAATAATTGACTCCGTTAAAAAGATAATTGCGACAGGCATTGCAGGAATAAATATTGAGGACAGCATTGATTTAAACCCGGTATTAATTGACGAGATGGAATTTTGTGAAAGAATATCGGCTATTCGCGCTTTGTCAGATTCACTGGGCTTTCATTTAGTAATTAATGCACGAACCGATTCATTTTATACTTCATCAGGTTCATCACAGGAGAAATTATCGGAATCAATAAAGCGTGGTAACAAATACCGTGAAGCCGGTGCAGACTGCATATTTGTTCAGCCCGTATGGGAAAAAGAAACTATTGCAACATTAGTTAAAGAAATTAATGCGCCGATTAATATCCTTTCCAATCCCACAATTGCAGCGGGACTATCCCCATCCGTCCGTGAATTGCAGGATTTAGGCGTTGCCCGCTTAAGCCTGGGTTCAAGTTTAATGAAGGCTACTTTAGCCTTAATTAAAAAAGTGGCCGACGAATTATCTGAACAAGGAACCTCCAATATTTTATTAGATGCAATGACACCACTTCCCGACGCTGCGTCCGCCTACAAAATGGCGATAGGATTAAATAAATAGACATACAATGAAGCTGCTTTTATAATGCAGAAACGCCCCCCTTCTCAACCTTGAATAATTGAACAAATTAATTATTCACCTTTTGTATGTATAATAAAGTCTTTTTACATACATTTACGTAATTAATATCAGAGATGAAAGGTACAAACCTCGGAGAATTCGAAGAACTGGTGCTACTCACCGTTGCAGCGTTGATGAACGAAGCATATAGCGTAGCGATATGTGACGAACTCTCGAACCATACCGGCCGTTCAGCGAAACTCGGCGTAGTGCATGCGGTGCTCAACCGTCTCGAAGAAAAGGGCCTTGTGAAAAGTGAGCTGGGTGAGGCAACGAAAGCTCGTGGCGGTAAACGCAAAAGGTTCTATCAACTCACTATGCAGGGCAAGGCGTCATTGGTCAGCGCCAAATCAATGCGTGATGAACTGTGGGCCAGGATACCGTCCCTTGTTTGGCAAAAAATGTAGCATGAAAGAACAACGGCAACACCATCCGCCCGCCTGGGCACAGCGATTTGTAGAATGGTATTGTAAACCCGGACTCGTAGAGGACCTTACAGGAGACCTTAACGAATGCTTCGAGCGGAATGTACAATCCATCGGGCCACGCCGTGCAAAGCTGATCTACATCATTGATACCTTCAAATTCTTCAGAAGTTATACGGTACGAAGTTCAATATTTGTCAACCTTTTTATGAACCGGATCATGATTGGAAGCTACGTCAAAACATCAGGGCGCAACATCATGCGCAACAAGCTGTTCTCATTCATCAATATCCTCGGCCTTGCCATCAGTATGTCCGTTGGGTTATTGTTGATCGCGTTTCTACTCGACCTCCGTTCGTACGACAGGTTCCACAAAAATGGCGAGCGGATATATCGCATCACCAACATATTAACCTCCAACAGCGAAGAAAACGGCAAGTTTGCCTCCACATCTGTAAAAACAGGAAAGCTCATCCGCGAGAAGGTGGCCGGCATTGAAGAAGTGGCTATTATGCGCAACAACTTCTCCGGCGATGCGAAGGTGGGCGACAATATCCTCCCCATTAAGGGCTTCTGGGCAGAGCCCTCGCTGTTCAGGGTCTTTACATTTCCAATGGTGGAAGGCAACCCCGAAACGGCGCTGAAAGATCCTTATTCGGTTGTTCTCACGGAAACGGCAGCAAAGAAGCTGTTCGGCAACCAGGCGGCACTCGGCAAGGCAATCAAAATCGATACACTCGTTTACCAGGTGACCGGCATCATGAAAGACGTTCCCTTCTTTTCGCACATCAGCTTCGAAGTGCTGGTATCATTGTCCACCGCTGAACAAACCAATAAAGGCGATAAAAATTATGCCGCATGGACAAACATGTGGTCCAACTCCGTCTACCTCCTGCCCTCGAAAAATGCCGACATCGCAGCCATCCGGTCGCAGCTCAATGTGCTTGCAAGAACAGAAAACCTCGCAGACGAAAATACGAAGATCCAACTCGAACTACTTCCTTTATACAACATCGTGGTTGGAGAAAGCCTCCGTCAATCCGAGGGCGGCCCTGGCTTCACGGGCCCTCACATCCCCCCTGTTGTGCTTTGGATACTCTTCGGGCTGGCGCTCGTTGTGATATTGTCTGCGTGTTTCAATTATACCAATCTCTCGATAGCACGCGCTATGCGCCGCATTAAGGAAATAGGTCTTCGCAAAGCTATCGGCGCCGAAAAGAGCCAGGTACGGCTACAGTTCCTGGCCGAAGCGGTGATGATCTCACTGGCAGCACTGCTGCTTTCATTCCTCCTGTTTCTCGTATTGCGGCCGCTGCTGATCAACATGGCGCCGGAGATGCAGCGAACGGTGAAGCTAGATCTCACGCCATCCATGGTGGCAGCCTTCATCATCTTTTCTGTCACAGTAGGTGTTATTGCCGGCTTCCTGCCCGCTATATACTTTTCAAAAATCAGCCCCCTCAATACGTTCGGAAATGTTTCATCGGTAAAAATGTTCAAACACCTGACACTCAGGCGTACGCTGGTAGTGATTCAATACACAGTTACACTGATATTTATTACCACTACCGCCGTTGGCTATGTGCAGTATAAAAACATCCTGGCATTCGACCTGGGATTCAGCACAACAAACATTCTGAACATTAATATGCAGGATAATAAACCCGACGTACTGCTCAAAGAACTCAGCGAGATGCCGGAAGTAACTGCACTTTCCCGGTCGCTGATTACCACCGGCGTAGGAAACGCCTGGGGCGGCAATATGAAATACAAAGATTCGCGGGATTCTGTGCTGGTCATGACCAATCACATTGACGAAAACTATTTGCCACTGCATGACTATAAACTCGTTGCCGGCGGAAACTTTATTGCCCGACCCACCACAGCCGAAGCCGTTGGAGAGGTAATCGTCAACCAGCAGGTTTTAAAGCGATTCAACATAGGCGCCAACAACCCACAAAAAGCAATCGGGGAACAGATCATATTGAATGGACGCAAAATGACGATTGTTGGCGTAATGCAGGACTTTCACTATGGTAAGGTGGAGAACCTCATCGGACCAGTAGCATTCACTTTCTGGACCCCCGAAGACAGAACTATCATCAGCGCCAAAATACAAAGCGCCGACATGCCGGCCACAGTAGCTAAGATCGGGTCCATATGGAAGAAGATTGATCGTGTCCATCCGTTTATGGCTGAATTCTATGATAAAGCAATAGAAGATGCATACAGCGAATTTTCCACCATGATCAAGATCATTGGCTTCCTTTCGTTTTTGGCCATTTCTATCGCATCAATGGGATTGTTCGGAATGGTGGTATTCACCACCGAAACAAGACTAAAGGAGATTGGCATCCGGAAGGTAATGGGGGCCAGCGCCGGCAACCTTATCTACTTGCTGAGCCGCGGTTTCCTGGTCCTCCTGTCAGTATCGGCGCTCATTGCCCTACCGGCAACTTATGTCTTCTTCCAAACCATTGTGCTACCCAATTTTCCTTATCATGCACCCGTGCAAATCACTGAGCTATTCGCTGGATTACTGGCGGTATTGCTGATCGCCTTCATCATGATCGGGTCGCAAACGTTAAAGGCTGCGAGGACCAATCCGGTGGCGGTCCTGAAGAGCGAATAATTATTGATACATATCGACTTACCCAACAACAAAAAAAGAGAACATCTAATATGGTTAGCAGGAGTGAAACAGAAATGATGCAGTTAATACTTGGAGTGGCAGAGAAAGAGCCACGGATACTGGCTGTATTGCAAGATGGATCACGATCCAATCCCAATGTAACAAAAGATATATTCCAGGATTACGATATCATCTTTGTGGTAGAAAACCTCGAACCCTTCCTGCAGGACCATAGCTGGGTAGACGTTTTTGGCGAAAGAATGATCATGCAGATGCCGGAAGACATGGAACTGTATCCTCCTTCGCCGGAACTGGAAGGCGCATTCTCCTACCTGTTGCAGTTTAAGGATGGAAACCGTATTGATCTGATGATGGTACCACTGGAAACACTGGATCACTTCACCAGTGATAGTCTTTGTAAAGTTATATGGGATAAAAGCGGGGTATTAAATGCCAATCCTCTTCCTCCTGCAAGTGACGCAAGTTATATAGTACAAAAGCCATCAGAACGTTCGTTCAATGATTGCTGTAAYGAATTCTGGTATACCAATGCCGGCCTGGCAAAAGGATTGTGGCGTGAAGAAGTGATACTGGTCAAGGAATTAATAAATCAGGTGATCCGTGGAGCATTGATACAAATGATGGATTGGTACATCGGCTGCCGTCATGGATTTACAGTAAACCCGGGCAAGTTTGGAAAGTTCTACCAGCGTTACTTAGAGCCGGAGATGTACGAAAAAATGCTGGCCACTTATTCAGATGCCAACCTGCAACATATATGGCAGGCAGTGTATACTACGATAGATCTCTTCAGATATTCAGCCAGACTTGTTGCAGCGCAGTTAGGCTATGAGTATCCGGAAAATTGGGACAAAAATGTAACGACCTATATGTTGCATGTACAGCAGTTACCGAAGGATGCGGAAATGATTTATGCACCGGAAATAAAGAGATGAACGAAGTCAAACACTTCCTGTTTGATCTTCGAAAACTAACAGCATAGCAATGCCATAAAATGCCTGTCGCCAGACCGAAGTTGAACTTCAGCCTGGCGACAGTCGATATATATTTCGCGGATGATTTCAATTCATCTGATCATCCTGCTTAGCAGATATTAGAAGAAGAATCTTGCTCCCACCTGCACCTGGTAAGGATCTCCACCTGGATTAGCAATTCCGCTGGTGTTAACGGAATAGTTATACGTGCTGGTTTCTTTACTGAATGCAGAAGCACGGTATAAGGAGGTATTACCAAAGTTATGGCTTGCACCCCATTTCTTATTGAGCATATTCGCGAAGTTGAAAACATCTACAGAAAGCTCAAAACCGCTCTTTTTGGAAACCTTGAATGTTTTAGCCAGTCTTAAATCTATTGTACCATAGAAACCATTGATGCCTCCATTTCTTTCAGCAATCTTACCTTCTGATTTCTCCACATATTTTTTGAAGCTGCTACCTGCTGCTGAATTCAAAAGCTTATTCAACCCATCTCTAACTGCTGCTGATGTAGCCGGATCATTCGGATTAAATACATAAGCCAGGTCATTGGTACCACTTACAAAATCCTGGTTGCTGTTTACACCAGACAACAGGCTGTAACGGGTGCCACCGATACCGGAAAAGCGTACACCGAAAATAAATCCTGCAAAGGAGGGTGATGTACCGTAGAATACTACCTTATGACGGAACTGTAAATCAGAGTAAGTCATTTTACTCAAATCACGTGGATCATATGCCACCGGCAAACCTAAAGTAGCACTATTGGCAACGTTACCGTTGTAAGAGGTATTATCTTTGGAATCGTTCCAGGTATAGCTGGCGGTGATGCTACCATCTTTATAATAACGGTAGTTAACGTCATATACAAAAGTATAGGTATTATTTTTACCCTTGCTGGTCAGTTCCAGTACCCTGCCAAACGCCTTGCTGATTCTACCATCCAGGTAGTTACCACTACCACCGCTGGTATTCATCTTATCTAAAGGAATATATACTCCCCTGTTGGCCTCATTAGACAAAGTGAAGTAGGGAGTTTCCACCATATTTTTGTCTATATAGAAGTAGTTATTACGGCCATAGGTAAGATAAGCAGAAACACCCATTCTCAGGCGGCTGGTAATATATTTGGTATAGTTGATATTAGCTTTGTAAACGACAGGTATTTTAGCATCCGGACCTGTGTAATTGATGAGCGGCAGCTGGTACTGTGCAAAAGCAGGCACCGTAGAAAGATCTTTCCTGTATGCGGCGAAATCAGGAGAAGGTATACTTACAGAACTGGTGTTCAGGTTAGCGGTTCCGAAATGTTTGCCATCAAATGTAAGATTGTTGATGAGCATATAGTTATTAATATCGGAGCTAAACACACCTGCACCCACTTTGATATAATCTGTATGCTTTTGGTTAACATCCCATGTCAGTTGAACTCTTGGCTGTGGCACAAAAGACTTAATGCTGTTATTGGTGTTTAAGCCAAGTGCATTATGCAGATCCTGGTTAAATGGCGCTTTAGGATAAGTAGCCATATCGAAACGTATACCGGCAGTAAGGCTTACCCCGCTACCCAGGTCTGTTTGCAACTGGCCATAGATGCCACCATTGAAAATACTGGAAGTTACGCTTGGATCAGCCACCAATGGCACTTCACGATAGAATGCATATGGTGTATTATTACGGAAAGCATCCATGCCTCTGTACACATATCTACCGTTTACTTCACTGCCATACAGTGATTTAGCGTGTGTGTACATCAGATCGATACCGAAGGTATAGTTAACTTTTTCCGTGTTGTAATACAGGTTATCGGTCAACTGGACTACGTTGTTGGTAAATCCTTCCTGACCAAAGCGGTGACCACCGATCTGAACGTTGGTAGACTTGGTAGTTCCGTCAGACAATACAGAAGTTACGTTTTCAACAATCGCTCTTGGCAGCGCCCCTGGCAGCTCATCATTTTGTCTGCTGGCTTGCCAGGTATACAAATGCTGCACCTTCAATTCGTTGGTCACTTTAGTGCTGATAGTAGATCTCAGTGTTACCAACAGGCTGTTATCCTTGTTGAAGTCATTACCGGTTGACTCATACAGGTCAATGGCCGTATTATCAATCAAACCCAGTTTATTGACATCATTGGTATAGTTATCTCTGATGGTCAACAGGTTCTTATCGTTAATCTGCCAATCCAGGCGCAGGAAGCCGGCATCAGACTGACGTGTTTTTCCAAAAGAGCCATATTGCGCATGGTTGGAAACACCATACTTTGTTCTGGCAACATTCACAAATGTATCCAGTACATTCCTGGTGATGTTATATACCAACTCATCTGAAGGAGATTGTATGTCTGCAATTACCAGGGAACGGTTATCTGTTTGATGATCCCATGCAAAGAAGTAGTGAAGTTTATCTTTGATGATCGGGCCGCCGATAGATCCCCCGAACTGATAAGTGGAATAGTCATTATTTCTTTTGTTACCGCGGATATCATAAGGGCTGGATAACCAGTTAGCACGACCAAAACCAAATACAGAACCGGAAACCGTATTGGTACCGGATTTGGTAACAGCGCTTACGGTACCACCGCCTGATCTGCCGAGTGTAACATCATACTGGTTGGTAACAACTTTAAACTCACGAACAGCTTCAATAGAGATAGAATAAGGAGCACCGCTTCTGGAGGTAGTAGGACCAGCAGAAGTAGGGTTCTTTGCCGTCATACCATCGATTGTATAGTTGGTACCAGATCCCAGCTGACCACTGATACTGTTACCATTACCGGTAAGCGGCGACAGCGCTGCCAGGTTAGAGAAGTTTCTTCCATTGACAGGCAACCTGTTCATGTCAGTGGGGGTAATGGTAGTAGCAGCACCTGCATTCACAATCGCTTTCTTGTTGGATGTAGACACGATGGTAACAGCATCAAGATTTGAAACAGATTGCTCCAGATCAAAGTTTACCTGGAGAGCATCCCCCTGGTTAAAATTATAGTCCTGCTTTTTCTGAGAACCAAAACCTATTGCCGATACAGTAATAGTGTAAGGACCACCCAGTGGCAATTGTTTAAAGGTGTAAAAACCTTTGGTATTTGACTGGGTTCGGTTGGTAAAACCAGTCGATTCATTTCTCACTGTAATGGATGCACCGGGTATCATTGTGCCATCCTTCCCTTTGATCTGACCATGCAGATCAGCCAGGGTGGATTGTGCAAATACTTCGGAACACATTAGCATACCTAACGTAATAAAAAGGAGACAGATTGAGCGCTTCATCGATTTAGATGGTTTAAATTCAGGCAGCGAAGTTATCTAAGCAGTATTTATCGAATATTAACGCGGCGTTAACAAAATATTATATTTGATTTTCACACCGCATTACAAATGAGTCGTATCTGATATTTATATGCTCATTAGTCGGATTATTAGGATATCTCAGGCAAACAGGTCTCATACATTTGTCGGATCCAAACTAACAGTAAAGCAGAAAAGAATTCAAGGTGAATTTTATCGGTTACTTAAATATAAACAACATATTATAAATTGCCTAAAAATGAACAATATTTATATTATTATGTTGTGAGAAAGAACCGGTAATCTTTTTAACGAGTACCTACAAATTCATACCAGTCCTGATGAAACGAATAAGGAAACTATTAAGTGTTTTATACCATTCTTTATACGCTACCCGGAAAACTCAACAAACGGACATCCTGCTCCTGGGAAAACTGCTTGCCAGGCAGAACAAACAACTACCTATCCTCGACGATCTTGCGGAGGCAGAATTTAAGGTATTTTCCCAATCGGGAGATGATGGTATTATTCAGTACCTGATTCATAAAGTGGAGATCCCCAATAAAACATTTATAGAATTTGGCGTGGAAAATTATGTGGAATCGAATACCAGGTTCCTGCTCAAAAATGACAACTGGAGCGGTCTCCTGATCGATGGCGGCCGGAAAAGTATTGACTACATCAAAGCCGACGACATCTACTATCAGCACAAACTGGAAGTGGTACACTCGTTTATTACAGCGGAAAATATCAACGAGCTGATCACCAGGGGTGGATTGTCGGGAGAAATTGGCCTGTTATCAATTGATATAGATGGCAATGACTACTGGATCTGGAAAGCAATCGATGTAGTACAACCCGTTATTGTGGTGGTGGAATACAACAGCGTTATGGGAAAAGAGCGGGCCCTTACGGTGCCTTATAAGGCCGATTTTGTAAGAGAAAAAGAACACTACAGTCACCTTTATTTTGGCGCTTCACTAAAGGCACTATGCATGCTGGCAGAAGAAAAAGGCTATTATTTTGTAGGTTCAAATTCCTATGGCAACAATGCTTACTTCGTTAAAAAAGAAAGACTGGGAGCCCTGAAAGCCCTCAGTGCTGAAGAGGGCTATGTAATGTCGCATTTCAGGGAAAGCAGGGACAAACAGGGGAATATGAACTATCTGTCAGGCGCTGACAGATACTCTTGTATAAAAGGATTGCAGGTATACAATGTTGTAAACAATGCTGTAGAAGCCCTGTAGCAGTCCTGCTCTACCAGCCGCTTTTTTAAGTTTCTTAAATGGAAGAAGAACTGGTTCCATATTTAAAGCCACCCTCTAAGGTGAGACACTAATTTTTCACGACTACTCTATTGTAAATTTTTAAGCTCCTGTATCCGAATTTGTATCCTTCCGGACTAGCTGAATTCGTACCTGGTTGTAAAGAACTTATAACCCGTACCAATAAACGAAAACCTTTGCCAATCAGTGTTAAAAAGGATCATTGCTCTGATCCTGGCAGTAATATTAATTTTGTGTAATTCCAGCAATATACATATACAAATAAATGTCATTTATTTTATCTTTATGTGATAAATATGTAATAATTATTTTAAAAAAACAGCATTGTCCATGAGCCAACAACACCCTAATCTGGAGATTATCGGTAAATTTTTTGAAGCCTATAGCAAGTTTGATGCTGAAGCCATGAAAGAGGTTGTAGCAGAAGACGTTAAATGGACGATCCCCGGGCATCATCCAATGAGCGGTACTAAAGTAGGTATCACAGAAGTTCTCGCCTACTTCTCAAAGCTAAGCGAATCAGGATTCAAGGCGGATCCTATTGTATTGGGCGTAAATGACAACTACGTGATTGACTGCCACCGCGGCTGGAGCAGCCGGGAAGACGGCAACAATGTAGATATGCTATGGTGCCTGCTGTGGAAAATCAAGGACGGTAAAATTGTAGAAGTGGTGAATTTCGCAGCAGATCAGCATGAAGCAGACCGCTTCTTTTACAAGGCATACCAGCTGAAACCTATCCAGGAAAGAATGGCCTGAGCATATAGGCAGCAAAAGCAAACGGGCATCTCGTAAAAGAGAAACTCGTTTGCTTGCCCCAGGTGTTGTAGTTAATCCCGTTTAAGTCCATTACGCACGCCAATACCACTGCACTTCTATGTTGGCTTAAGACAATATGTTGCTACAAAATGATGTGATGAGAAATATCTTTTTCAATATTTTCTAAGATGCTCATACACTCCCGTTTGTCATTCTCAAATCCCCATTGCACTATCGTTGAATATTATACAATACGCCATACACTCCCTTTAGATAATCTTCAATCCAGCCCGAAAACAGGTTCCCCGGATTGTGTTATATTTATAGTAATCAAAATAATCTCCCATGGCAAAACAAATGTCTGTCATTTCCTTTACGGGAAAACTCGGCAATCTCATAGGGTATAAGCGCAATGGCCAATACTTCCTGCGTAGCATGCCCGAAAGCGTGCAGCAAACGGCTGCTACCCGCCGCGCATCCCGGCGCTTTGGCATCGCCAGCAGAAAGGGCGCTTTTATCCGTAAAGCTTTCTACCCCCACCTGGATATCCATTGTGACGGCGCCCACATCAATCGGCTCAACAGACTGCTCATTGCTGCCGGCGATCACCACGAGGCCCTGACTGGCTTCCGCTTCAATCAGCATACAGGAGTAGATCCTTTTTTCCCGGTGGCACCCCGGCTTCTCCGTAACGGGATATTAAATATTCCCGCACAAACCATCGCCGGCTATAAAGGTATTGCTGCGCTGGAAGTAAAAGTGATCGCAACGCGTATTGATTTTACATCACGTCAGGTGGTGGGTAGCGAAACGGTTACACTCATGATAGCCCCCGGTACCACTTTCCAGGAAACAAATGTTTCGCTGGATGTCCCCGGAGAAGGCTCACTGGTGGTAGTTTTCCAGGTAAGAGCCCTATACAAAGACAGCCCATCGCACAACAGACAATATATAGCCGCCGATATTATTGCCGTGGCAGCCCCACAGGTACGCAAATATGCTCATAAACGCACTTACCCAAAGCGGAAGATATTGCTTCCCAACCTTACCTATACATACACCTATCCATCAGTCATTCAACTGGAATAAAACGATTCTTGCCCCCGGAGATATTTTGATGAATAAACCTTTTATACCTGCTTCCTTTCAATAGTACATCTCTTTCGTCAGCTACAGCATACTTCTGAAGCAGCCCTGCTATGGCCGGTTTCGACCTCCATCCTTCTTCTGATTCAATTTCATCCCGATTATACACCCGCACGTCATCCCCGCATCAAGTCCACCTCTGCTGCACGGCTTCTATAGGTGCTAAGCGGGTGCTAAGCATAGCCTCAGCATAGTCTACATAATGAAAAGGTAAAAAACGCTCTAAAGGAATATATCGCTGGAACCGTGCCATCGCAAACCGTTTACAAGCCTATCGATAAAGCAGCAGCATTGATTGAAATATTACGGCAACTACATTTATGGAGAAAGAAAAAATATGCCGGAATACTACCAGATGGTTAATCCTTTTTTATTCACTTATCTGATTCTGTATCTCTTCTTTTCGCAAGAATTTGAATTTGTGCCACAACCTGTGGCACAATTACCCTGGTCTTATCAACCAATCTTGATTTCAAAAATAAAAGAGTTCAAAATAGCCCTCCTGTACGCGAAAGCCACACACCAGAATGGCTGGTCGAGAAATCAACTCGAAATTAACATTAAAAGTAATTCTTATTTAAGACAAGGAAAAGTTGACCTCGCAGCTGAAAGTATTAAGGATCCTTATCATTTTGATTTCCTGGATTAGAAGAAAATTCCCGGGAACGGGAAATTGAACTGGCTCTTACACAGAAAATAACTCACTTCATGCTGGAACTTGGGAAAGGGTTTGCTTTTGTTGGTCGTCAATATAAATTAGAAGTCAGTGAATCTGACTATTTTCTGGATTTATTATTCTATCACTTACACCTTCCTTGTCTTGTAGTTATAGAATTGAAGGCCGGAAAATTTCACCCGGAATATGCAGGCAAGCTAAATTTCTATTTATCGGCAGTGGATAGCCAATTAAAACACGCTACTGATAGCCCTTCAATTGGAATGATATTGTCCAGAATGAAAGATAAAATAGAGGTGTGATATCCCCTTCGTGACTTGAACAAACCTATAGGGATAAGCTCTTTTGAACTTTCAGAAATTATTCCTGACAACCTCAAAATTCAACTACCTACTATTGAAGAAATGGAAAGAGAATTAATAGATGAGCAAAGCAGCTGACTCAAATAAAAAAGCGTGATACATTCCTTTGAATTGTATCACGCTTTGTGAACCCCTTGAGACTAGCACGTATCTTCGTAATGTCTTGTAGCGTTTGTGTTTGATAGTGGTAAGCGTTTATTGCTAACCGTTATGCTAACCTGATTGCTTAACCAGTGAAATAATGTTGAATAAGCAACTTGCTATACAAACGTAAGAAATTTAACTTAATATAACTTTACTTAGACTGTTTTCTCTCTAACTCTTCTAACCGTTTACCTTGTTCTAATATCAGTTGTTGTTGCGTTTCCAATTTCTTATTCTGATCAATCAGGTATAAAGTCAATTCCTCAATTTTCTGTAGCAATTTAGCTTGATTTTGTCCTAAATCAAGCCCCTTTTCTCCTATTTCCTTCGCAGAAGATATTTCAGGAAGATGCTTATGGTCTTTAATAAATTTTTCTATTTGCTGTAAAGAGGGGAGAACATATGAAGCATCAAATACGTAGTCTGGCCAACCGGTTTGCGTTACCTTTATTCTTTTTGCGAAAACGTCACCATTAACTGCGAGTGTTGCCTGAGGAGTTGATGTTCCTATTCCTACATTCCCTCCATTAGGATTGAGCAACAGCTTCGTATTTGGCCCTTCCCCTTCGCCGATTTGGATTTTAGTTTCCCAAATTGGTGCAGGAGTAGTTCCGATTTGAAAGAAAATAGTGCCAGTAGAAGCATTCCTATAAATGCGGAATCCGTAGCTCCCGTCACTTCTACTTATATTGAAAGAATGATCACTATTGGATGCCAAATGCAACTGACTAACAGGGCTGAAGGTACCAATACCAACTTTGCCATTGTTATCAACTGTTACCCTATCAATAGTTCCTGTTCTAATCCTAAAATCATTATTGGGAGAATACCATCCTATACCATAGTTATTTGTTCCGGAAGCCCAGTAACCTCCTGTATTTATTGTATGATAATTACCATTAGCATATACCGGTCCAAGAATCTGTAGTGAAGAAATCCCGTCATCTGTTGGGTTATTTATGAGCGTGCGGCTCTGTAAATATATTCCTCCCAGTCCTACATTATCAATATAAAAATTTCTATTGGCATCATTCCCATATCCGATATAAGCCTGTGCCGTTCMGTTGGCGTTATACCATCTTAGATAATTTTTCGCGTTGCTTGTTGCGTTTTTAAATATTAGATTTTCACCATCTCTTTGCGAGATATTACCTTTGACTGTTACTTCCTGCAATGTTGGGGTTTGGCTATTAGCAGAATAGCACTCAAGCAATAAGGACAAAGCTACCAGATAACTTATTTTTCTATGCATAGGTATTTTTTAAGCAGAAGAATTCGCTGCAATTTATGGAAAATAAAATGGAGCCGCCAGCTATAATATTGGGGTAATACTAAAACACCTAAACCTATCATGCTACCGCATTCATAAAAACCGATTGTGAGCCAACACAATACGGCTTTTTTCTTTTCGCCGGCAACCTGATCTCTCTTTTTATCTCCACTACATTTCCCTTTTGCGACCATCGGAAACAAAAGGCAAGCGGTTTTTGCTGATGAAAAGAAAAAACAGAAAACAAAAAAACCTTGTAGATTATGTTTCTACAAGGTTTTAATTACGTGAGAGTATTTCCTCTTACTCCTGATGGTGTCGCCACTGGAGGTTTTAAATTCCTTTGAAATCAGCTACAGGATTACGTATTAATAAGACAAATACTGAGTAACACTTGATATCTTTAGGCAAGATGATAAAAATCAACAGATCTTATTGAATTTCGATCTCTTATTTTTTTGATGCCAGATGTTCTTTGGTCATCCCAACCAGTCTTTCTATTGTTTCAATTTCCATGGCGTTCAGGTTTTCGTCAAATACCTGTTCCTTGGTTACGACCTGCATTCGATTTGTAGCAGGCTCGATGCACAATATCGTGATTTTGTTGACCCATCCTCCAAACTTTTCATCCAGGAATGTGCTTAGTTTAACGGGGAAATTCCTTACTGCCGGATTGAGATAGGCGATGCTCTTTTGGATAATACCTTGCCGGCTAACTGTATCTTCCAATATTTTATACGCAACATGGCCTATAACTGTATCCTTCACATACTGAAATCTAGTGACCGCATCCTTAAGAACGTCTATTTCCTTTTGTGCCACAAGCAGATACCCTATTTTTTTTTGCGACAATGGAAAGCTCGCTATTATTTCAGAAGAGTCGAGGTTTTTGTTGAATTGGGTAACTGTTTCAGTAGCAAGGTCCGTTACACTGTAACCGGCAAGCTCCTTATAACGCGGATCCTCTGATCCGTACTGGATTACATTTCCCGTAGCACTATCCATACCAGAGAAATGAACGGAAATGATATCTTCAATCAGGAATGTTCCGTAAATGTAAACGGTAGTAGGGCCACCGATCAGGTGGTCAATTGACTTGCCGTCAATATTTACGGTCATAACAACTTTTCCTTTTCGCGGCGACTCATTTCCTATTGTCCGGTACGAATTCAGTACACTATACATCACAAATGCCACACAAACATAAATTGCTATTTTAGTGGCAGTATAGATATTTTTTTTCATCCTTCTGAAAATAAACGTTACTCAATCAATTGATAATATTTAACTTCCAAAATTTTACGGAAGCATTGTATGGCTTGGAGCATTCAAAGTCAGCAGGCCGGAACTCGAATTAGAAACCCCCAAAAACGGTGACAATACCTGCCACGTTCACCAAACCAACTTACGGGGTAAAGTGAACCTGAACTATACCCTGTGACCAACTTACCAATATAGTTGTTCCTTTTAACATACTGCCATCATGAGATATTCCTGTAATATACAGTAATCGCAAGCATTCGGCCAGCCTCATTTTCTTAAAAAAGTTCTCATTAAAATAACCTTTCTTTATGGCAAGAAATATATTCTTAATATGAAAGGCATACACCAGCGTTCTGTTGAAAAAATCGTCGGAAAACTCTTTCTCCTTCTTTTGTTTATCTGTAATGCTGATCGTGTCAGGGGACAGTTAGCAGCTGATTCGCTAACAGCCGCGCTCACTATACAATACCAACAAAATGGTTTTCCGGGATTCAGCGTATCTATTGTAAACAGTGATAGTATTTTATACGAACATGCGTTCGGATTCGCTGACCTTGAAAAAGAAATTCCTTACACCACTACTACGGTACAACCGATTGCTTCTATCAGCAAACTATTTATTGGAATGGCAGTGATGAAAGCTATCGAACAAGGCCTGTTCACACTGGACACTGACATCAACAGTATTTTACCTTTTAAAGTACAACATCCGTATACGCCTGAAATACCCATCACGTTAAAACAACTCGTTACGCACACTTCAGGGATAACAGATAACCCTGTTGCATACAAAAAGACATACTTATACAATCCCCCCTTGCAGGAAGACAATCCCATCTATAGTTTACTGAAATCAAAAGGTTATGGTGCAAAAGGCCAGGACACTACTTTAGGCGCATTTCTTCAGGATTATTTAAGCGCGTCCGGCACTTTTTATTCAAATAATAATTTTGATAAAGCCGCACCAGGTAAAAGATATGAGTACTCCAATATCGGTTCTGATCTGGCCGCCTGGCTGATAGAACTTAAATCAGGTATTTCCTTCGCTCAGTACACACAACAATACATTCTGCAGCCATTGCAGATGATACATACTACCTGGTCTACCGCCACCGCAGACCAGGCAAAGCTGGCAACCTTATACACCGGCCTCAAAGTCCCCTATCCAAAATACAGTTCCGTTACTTATCCAGATGGCGGACTTACCACTTCTTGTCATGAGCTGAGTCTTTTTCTGAAAGAAAATATTACAGGGCAGGAAGGCAAAGGAAAAATTCTTACTGCTGCCTCCTACACCACCATGTTACAACCTGCATTTTCAACTACTTATAATCCAAAGAATATAGATCCGGGAGAGCCTAATATTGGTGTGTTCTATGCCATGAAAAAAAATGGTAATATCGGGCATAGCGGCAGCGATGGAGGAGTTACTGCTTTCCTTTTCTTTAGCCCCACCAAAGGTTATGGCATGTTATTAATCACCAATACAGAACTGGAAGGACTGAATGGTGTGAACAAAAAACTGCTGACAKGTTTTGAAAAGATATGGGGTACTATGAGCCACTACGCAGGAAAATTGCACCCTTCTAAATGATAAATACATACATTGTAAAGAGGTTATACAATCGAATTCGGCTAAAAACAAAACCCCGCGCAAATGCGAGGTTTGAAAGTTGTCTGTGATCCCCCTGGGATTTCTGGTGTGACATTCATCTTTACAGATGATGACACAGAACTACAACAACATATGATTTTTAATATTCTACAACTCCGTATAGGCGTTAAGGGTTATGATCTCACATAACGGAAGGCAAATGGAAACACCTCTAAAGTGGGAACGAAGTTCAGACAAAATATAAGTAACTCTGGTTAATATTATAAATATTGATATTATGAATATTCCGGCGAGAGAAATAAGCAGGTCATTTGTTTGGCAACTGTTATTAATTGTCATATTAACATTTAATATTTGTTTTTGGGGAAGAAGTTCGTTTAATTTATAACGCACTTATTGATCGCGGGTATACTTTAATAGTATTACCTATTAAAAGTCCACGTTTTTAAAACATATTAAATGAAAAGGGGAGGTCTGCTTGTTGCAGCAATGCTTTATGTAGCAGTTACTTTTGCTTCGCAGGTTAATTTTGTCAGTCTCAATAATACCTATGCCCTTACCATCAGAGAAATGGCATCGGTATGCAAGGATGTGGATGGATTCATCTGGGCTTCATCCCGGATGGGGGTATTGCGGGTGGCGGAACCAGACTGCAGGATTTACCGTTTACCCTATGTTTCGGCGGATGCTATTTCTTTGAAACTAATGTATGGTGCCGGCATGCTGGTAGCCTATTCCAATAACGGTCAACTTTTCAGGTTCGATAAAAGACTGGACAAATTTGAGCTGCTGATTGATCTTAGGGGACCACTGAAAACCGGGCACCTTAGTGTCAATAATGCGGTAATAGACGAGAGCGGGGCTATCTGGGTGGCTTCGTCCATGGGATTACACAGATTTTACGATGGTAAGCTCCGGGCAATAGGCAGGGAAACCGACGAGATGTCGCGAGTGGCTATATCGGATAGAGGTTTGCTCGCTGTAGTCCGCGGAAACGCACTATATACTATAGACAGGCGTACCTGTGAGCAGAAATACGTTTGTGGTAATATACCCAAAAACGTTTCGGCGCTGGTGTATGATAAAATTTCCAACAAGCTTTGGATCGGTACATTTTCAGATGGACTGATGTATTACGATTTTTCTGTAAAGAGTGCCGCTAAAAAGGTGAATATTGATTTGCCCTGGCAGCCGATTCTGGCAATTGCATTTAACACGAACGCTACAATGCTACTGGGAATGGACGGACAAGGTATCTGGGAGCTTTCGAGGTCGGGGGAAAAGATACTGCATCATTACAAGGAGGATATGAACGATCCTGAATCACTGAAAGGGAATGGCGTTTATGATATATTTTGTGATAGCAGCAGGATCTGGATCAGCACACTCACCGGAGGATTGTCTTACTTCGAACAGCATCCACCAGGCGCAGTACATATTGTACATCAGATAAACAGCAAAAACTCTCTGGTAAATAATCATGTTAACAGCGTTTTACAGGATCATTTGGGTAATCTTTGGTTTGCTACTAACAATGGTATTTCCCGGTGGAACGAAAAGACCGATAAATGGCAGACCTTTTACGCAGATAGAAAAGAAGCGGTTAGCGCTTTCCTGGTACTGGCAGAAGATAGTACAGGTAAGATATGGGCGGGCACATACGGGGCAGGTGTATATGTACTTGATCCGGCTACCGGCAGGGAGCTGGCGCACTACGCAAAGGAAAAAGGCAGTAACCGGCCTTTTAATAATTATGTATTTGATATTTATGTAGATAGTAACAAGGATATATGGTATGGTGGTGGCCTGGGCAATATTGTAAGATATGTCGCTGCTGAAAATAGCTTTAAAAAATATGACTATCAGCCTGTTTCTGCTTTCGCTGAGCTAAGCAATCATCAGCTGCTCATGGGATGTACCTATGGATTAGGTGTCATGGACAAACATAATGGTGATAAACAGATTATTGTTGATGGGTTCCTGGTAAGCGACATTGTTTACTACAAAAACAAAGTATGGCTGGCCACTGCCGGAAACGGCGTACTGTCCTATGATATGGGCGATAAGTCGATGCAGCATTTCAACATGAATAATGGATTGCCGTCAGACTATGCCAACAGTATCATGGTAGCTGATTCGTTTATCTGGATAGGTACAGAAGGGGGTATCGCAAAATTAGACCCGCAGCGGCAGCAGGTACAGACATTTGCACATATTTCACCGATATACCGACTGGCTTGCAACAGGAATGCGTCTTCCATTCTGAAAGATGGTCGCATCATCATTGGCACCAATAGCGGTGCAGTGTTGTTTCCGCCAGACATAACACAACCCAATGCCAGCAATGGCAGGATATTTCTGCAGGATCTTACAATTGCCGGCAGGTCCGTACATGATAGTCTTTCGCCATTAAGGGATATCGACCTCTCAAAATTAGCCACACTACAACTTAATTATTTACAGCACGACTTCTCATTTGAACTGGTGATACTGGACAAAGGTGTGTCCCGCTCTGCAATTGAATGGATGCTGGAAGGTTGGGACAAAGATTGGAATAAGTCGGGAGAAGGAAGGAAAATAAATTATAATAATATTTCCCCTGGAGAATACAAATTAAAAATGCATCTCCTGGCCAATGGTGTAATTGTAGCAGAAAAAGTAATAGACCTCCGGATAATCCCGCCATTCTGGAAACGCAGGTGGTTTTATTCTGCCGCTCTGCTGCTGCTGGTTACGGTGATGTACTTTGCCCTGCGATTATATGTTGATAAACTGCAACGCAAACATACCGCAGATAAAATCCGCTTTTTTACCAACACGGCGCATGAGATGAGAAACGCGCTCACACTGGTGAAGGCGCCAATAGAGGAACTTAAAAAAGAGATTTTTTCGGAGAAAGGCCACCAACACCTGCAACTGGCTACTGAGCAGATAAAAGAACTGACAACGACCGCTTCACGTTTGCTCGACTTTCAAAAAGTAGATGCCGGCAAAGAAAAAGTCAATTTCAGCAGCGTGGATATTGTACAGCTAATTGCAGTCAGAAAAGCGCTGTTTGACGCCTGGGCCGCACAAGAAGAAATTGTTATCCGGTTTAATACGGATGTCAGACATTATACTTCAGCAGTAGATGTACTGATGATGGAAAAAGTAGTCGATAACCTGATATCCAATGCAATAAAGTATGCGTACAGGAAAAGTACTGTACTGCTCGTGTTTTCCGGTACCAAACAAAGCTGGACACTGGAAGTAACAAACAAGGGAATAGGGATTGGCAGAAAAGCACAGCGCAGTATTTTTCGGGAATTCTATCGCAGCGAAAATGCAGTAAACGCCAGGATTACAGGTTCCGGTATCGGGTTGCTGCTTACCAAAAGTTATGTAAAATTGCATCGCGGAGAGATCTCTTTTGCCAGCCAGGAAAATGCAGGCGCATTATTCAAAATTGAAATCCCTTATACTGAGATAGCTTCAGTAGAGGATCTGACACCTCCACGGCAGGAATTAATCCATGAAATCATCTCTGCCCCGTTATGGTCAGACGTGGATGCACCGGAACCTTTAAGCAAACTACGTGTATTCATCGCAGAGGATAATGAAAAATTACGGGCCTTCCTCCTCACTGCCTTACAAACAGAATTCCAGGTATTCACCGCAAATAACGGACAGGAGGCATGGCCACTCATCCGGAAAGAGTTGCCGGACCTTGTAATTTCCGATATATTAATGCCTGAAATGAACGGCCATGAACTCTGCCGGCTCATAAAGGCTACATTCGAAACCTCACATATCCCATTGATCTTGTTGTCGGCACTCAATTCCCAAACCGACCAGCTTTATGGCCTCGGACTGGGCGCTGATGATTACCTGACCAAACCTTTCGATATACCGTTGCTGGTCCAGAAAATTAAAACCATCGTACGTAACAGAACGGTCATCAGGGAAAAAGCCCTTCGCCTGATTCAACCTGAAAATAATATTCCCATCCTGCAAAATGAGCACAACGACAAATTCGTGAAACAGGCGGTAATGGTAGTCCGCGACAACCTCGCCAACGCGGCGTTTGGAAAAGAAGAGTTTGCCACTGCCATGTTCGTCAGCTCCTCCCTGCTCTATAAAAAATTAAAAAGCCTTACCGGACAGTCGCCGGTAGATTTCATCAAATCTATCCGACTTAACCACGCACTCGGGTTACTGCAGTCCAGAAAACATAGTGTKATGGACATTAGCGAATTGTGCGGGTTTTCCAGTGTCAGCTATTTCAGTACTTCTTTCAAGAAATTTTATGGAAAATCTCCCGCAGAGATATAATTATCATTTTTACAATTAATTATAAAATAGGCCTGCATTTGGCATAAAATATATACCCGCTGTTTATTAATTGTCTAAAATACACTTAATAGAACAACAGGCATCATTTCTATGCCCATGGCTTCATAGATCGTTTGTCGACTATGAAAACCGCACTACATTCAAGGAATATTATCTAAAAGTTAAACTGAAATATCTGCTTTTGAATACTGTTGTTCAGCATCCACGGTATATTTGCTTCATCACCCCTCCGGAGGGTATAAAGCGTTATGAAATACTTCTGATTTTATTTAATAATCCCGTTATGAAACTATACGTCTCTCCTGTACGTACAAACTCAGCTACGTATAAAGACCATACTATAGTGGGGTAAATACAACAATTTATTTTATGAAATTAGTGTTATCCAGCAGCCTGGCAGGCCCAGGTCATGCAAAATTCCACCTGAGGTCCGGTATTTCCACTACCTGCCGCCTTATGCTTGCTGCCTCCATTTTACTATTGACCAGCAACACGCTCCGGGCAGAAGCAGCCCATGCCATGGCGCCTGCTGCAAATACCAGCAAGTTGATTGGGATTTCCGGTTCCATTAAAAATGAAAAAGGGGACCCGCTTGAAATGGCCAACGTCATGGTAAAAGGAACCTCCACCGGCGCCATTACTGACCATGCAGGCAGATTTACTTTGAATGCTCCCAACACACAGGCTACGCTGATCGTTTCCCTCATAGGATATCAAACACAGGAGATATCCCTCAACGGACGTACTGTGGTAGATGTTGTACTGATAGAAAACACCAAAGCCCTGAACGAGGTAATAGTCATAGGATATGGTACCCAGAAAAAAGCAGACCTGTCTTCCTCCATTGCAACAGTAAACCCAAAAGACCTGCTGAAGGTTCCCGGCGGTTTCCAGGCAGCCATGCAAAGCCAGGTGCCAGGCGTACAAATCACCGGCGATAAGATCAGGATCAGGGGAGTAGGATCTATCAACAATACAGACCCACTCTACGTGGTAGACGGTATGATCGGTGGTGCCATGCCGGACGAAAATAACATAGAAAGCATCCAGGTGCTGAAAGATGCCGCTTCCTGCGCCATCTATGGAGCCAGAGGTGCAAACGGCGTTGTGCTGGTAACCACCAAACGAGGCGCCGCCGGCAAAACAAAAATTGACTATAATGGCTATGGTGGTACCAAGGAGATGTCGCATAATGTTGGCCTCCTCAATGGTCAGCAACTGGCTGAACTGATCAACGAAGAAATGTATAACCAAAACCCTTCCCGCACGGATTACCTCCCTGCCTTGTCAGATCCCGCCAAAATCGGGAAAGGATATAACATGGTAGACGCCCTGCTGAGAACAGGAGGCTACCAGAAACATAACCTGGCCATTTCCGGCGGTAATGAAAATGCCCGCTTCCGCATCAATACCAACTATTCTACAGATAAGCCTGTTATCATAAAAGATGCTTATAAAAATTATGGCATTCAGTTCATATCCGATTTTACAAAGGGTAAGTTAAAAGCCGGTGAAACTTTTTCACTCAGCCGCAACCTCAGAAACTGGAGTAATAAAAATATTATTGATGCACAGAAATGGTCTTCTACTTTGCCGATCTACGACCCTAACAGCACTACAGGGTTCGCAGGAGCAGGTAACGGTACCGATGTGGCCAGCGCCCTGGCCAATGCCTACCTCAACTCCAACGAGTCTGAAACAATAGGCGCCAATGGTAATGGATGGGTGTCTTATGAATTGATTCCAGGCCTCCGCTATAAATTCAATATGGGAATCGACTTTTACAGGAACCGTACCCAGAATTATATCTCCGCCTACTCCGTAGGTCAATATCAGAACCACGATCCGGACGAACTGTCCATCTCCACTGCACAAAACAACAGGTATCTCTACGAAAATACCCTTTCATACGACCGCCAGATAAAAAAACATAACATCAGCGCACTGGCAGGTATCACCTCCGAAAATTCCGAATACCGCGCCGTAAACGCCGGCGCCAGATCGCTGCCAAGTCCCGATCTGCTGATCCTGGGCCTCGCTCAGCTTGCCTCTTCACGTGTGGTTGGATCAGGTGTGGGACGGACCGCCATGTACTCCCTATTAGGCCGGATCAACTATGCCTACGACAGTAAATACATGCTCACCGCCAACTTCCGCCGCGACGCCTCCGCGAATTTCGGTAAGGCAAACAGATACGGTAACTTCCCTTCCTTCTCTGCAGCATGGAGAGTAAGCCAGGAAAGCTTCATGAAATCCATACCTTTCATCTCCGACCTGAAAATCAGAGGCAGCTACGGAAAATTAGGCAACTCCGATATCAGTCCATACCAATATCAGAGTACGGTCAGCTTCGACCATGTATGGTATTATCTCAATGATGTAATGGTTACCGGTGCCCTCCCTGCCACACCGGCCAATCCAAATGTTAAATGGGAAAGTCAGCACTCCACCGACCTCGGTATCGACCTCTCCCTGTTTAATAATAAACTATCAGTAACGGTAGACTATTTCAATAAGAAAACTGCCGACATGCTGGTGAATGTTCCTATCTCCTACACCGCAGGATACCTGGACAATTTTCCGATATTGAACGCAGGTAGTATCAGTAACAAAGGATGGGAATTCCTCGTCAACTATAAAAATACAGTGGGGAAATTTACCTATGCCGTAGGCGCCAACCTCTCAACGGTAAATAACAAAGTGTTAGGTCTGGGTAATGGTAATGAAATCCTTGCGGGGGGCGTAAACCCTGGCGGTGAAAACGTGACCCGTACCGCTGTTGGTAATTCCATCGGTCAGTTCTGGGGATACGTCACCGATGGTTTATACAAATCCAAAGAACAACTGGACGCCGATAAAGCCTTCGCTCCGAATGCTGCACTGGGCGACGTTCGCTTCGTAGACCGTAACCACGACGGTGCGATCAATGCTGCCGACAAAGCCTTTATCGGGAATCCTATCCCACGCTTCAGCGGTGGATTTACCACAGATGTCAGCTATGCTTCAAAGGCCGGTACCTTCGATCTCTCCATGATATGGCAGGGTTCCTACGGCAACGACATCTATAACAACAGCAAATACTGGGGAGAAGGTATGTACCACTATTATAACAGCTTCTCCTCTACGCTCGACCGCTACCGCGCGGAAGACCTGGTATTTACCAACCCTGTCTCCGGCGTTAAAACCACATACCCTAAAAATACAGCTACCAATATGCCACGTGCGGTGTTAGGAGATCCTAATAAAAATCTTCGTGTATCCGACAGGTTTATAGAAGACGGCTCCTACCTCCGGCTGAAAACCCTTACCATAGGCTATACGCTCCCTACATCTTTACTGAACAAGTATAAAATAGATTTCATCCGCTTCTACGTTGGCGGTAAAAATCTGTTCACGTTTACCAAATACTCAGGCTATGATCCTGAAGTGGCCTCCGACAACAGCTTAAGCAATGGCCGCTATAACCTGAACCGCGGTATAGATGCACAAACGCCATGGGGACTGACCTTTACCAATACCCGTGAATTCTTCTTCGGTATGCAGGTCTCCTTTTAGTCGTAAACCAATAAATGCTTTAAGATGAAAAAATTCAATGTATATACCTGCGTACTTGCTGCTGCAATGATGACCTACAGCTGCAAACCTGATATGGACCTTAATAACCCGCAGGAACTCTCCATAGATACCTATTATAAAACACCTGCCCAGCTGGAAGCAGCTGTTATCCCGGCATACCAGGCGCTCATCGGTAAAGTGCAGGGCGGCTACGCCCGCTCTTTTTACTACGAACTGCTGGCTCCCGGTGATGACTTCAACCATACCTTTAAATGGGAACCCATGTATCAGGATGCCTATAACACGCCTTCCAGCGATGGTATGGCCTCCGGTAGCTGGAAGGATATGTGGAACGGTATTTTCGCAGCCAATATGGCCATCGACAGGATCAATGCTTTTACAGGACATATAGATGATAAACAGAAATCAAGATTGTTGGGAGAAGCACATTTTCTCCGTGGCTTACTTTATATGCACCTGGTAATGCTGTTCGGTGAAACAGGTCCCCTGATCAAAACCCCTGTGAAAAGCAATGCGGATTACTATCCGACAAATTCCAAACCCGGCGAGATCTATGCACTTATAATCAGTGATTTTCAACAGGCGGCAGGCCTTCTCCCACTCAGAAGTGAATTGTACAGCAACGCTACCTTCATAGGAAGGGCCACTAAAGGCGCTGCGCAGTCCTACCTGGCAAAGGCTTACATGTACCGCCCCATACTGGAAGTTGGTAAGCCGGCAGAATTTGCGAAAGCACAGGAACAACTGAAAATTGTAATAGATAGTAAAGAATACAGCCTGGTAAATAATTTCCGTGACAACTCCCTGGAAGCAACTGAAAATAATCCCGAATCAGTTTTTGAAGTACAAATGCACAACGGGCCGGGATGGCTGGGCGATGATATGTCCGATTCCTGGAGATGGCAGGAGATCGGTATCTATGACGGTACCGGTGGAGCATGGTGGAACCTCGCTCCCAACAAAAAAACATATAATGAGTTCGAACCCGGCGATCCGCGTAAATATATGACGCTCTTCTGCGACAACGGCGCCTTCTATACGCAGATCGATGGTAAAGTAACAGATTATAACTATTGGATGGCACATCTGGCCACCAACAAGGATCTATACGGTACACGCAAATACTGCCCGGATAAACAGACGGCCGACTTTGATGATGGCATCAACGACCGCCTTTTAAGATATGCAGACGTACTGCTATTATATGCCGAATGTCTCAATGAAGCAGGAAACGCGGCCAGCGCAAAACTATACATCAATATGGTCAGGCAGCGCGCTAATTTAGTTGTGCCCTCAGAACAACCGCAACTCTGGTATCAGCATTCGCCAGGTACCATCCCTGATGTAGACGGTCTTCTCGCAAAAGATACTACCATCAATGGTATCAGACTCAATAATATCAAAAATATTATTCAGCACGAAAGATTTGTAGAATTCTGTGGCGAATACCAGCGCTACTTCGACTTACTCCGATGGGGCATGGCTGATCCACAATGGCTGACACCACTTAAGGCTATAGGATGGACCCCCAAAGCGATGTACTATCCCTTCCCGCAGGCTGAATTAGACAACAACAAAAACCTCACTGGAAATGCAATGAATCACTAATGGAATAGCAACATGGAAAGCCGGTTCCTCATCAGTAGAGACCGGCTTTTTAAATTAAACAACAGCCAGATTTCGTCCTTCAAAAAGAAAACAAAAAATCACCCCCAGGCATTTACCCGGAGCGGTTTCCTTTTGGATAACACATTGAAAGATGCTATCCGGACAAAGTTGAGATAAGATGTATTTGATTGTATCCACAAAGATGGAACAGCATATGCAAACGAAGATCTGAACAAGGGCTGCAGGAAGCTTTAAAAGAATAGACCTATTAACCCAAATTAAAAAGTTACCTAATGGATAATTTTGCTAAAGATTATGTACTCAATCACATTGATATAATGATTCGCGATTTTAAAAATAAAAAAGCATACAGCCATAAATGATAAACCGGTAGTATTACATAAAGTGTGTCACGGTGGTTAAAGATTAAGTTTCAAACGTTCACTAAAWATAATTGATAATTGCGCCAATGTCTGATTCCAGTTGTGTACTGGCTTATTCCATTTTGCACATATATTCTCCTGGACAAGGAATAAAAGTTTCATGAGTGCGTCTTCCGACTGGAAGGCGCCTTTTGATTTGGTAACGGCGCGAAGCTGCTGGAAGGCGCCTTTTGATTTGGTAACGGCGCGAAGCTG
>NZ_JBFTHG010000013.1:0-225148 GCF_056394125.1 Chitinophaga sp. 10T418 | reverse complement strand
GCATCGACTACCGTGTAACCGCTGGCGGCACCGGAGATATTCAGTTGCTCATCTTTTTCTATGATCTGATCTGCGATCGCTTTAATCACTGCAGCGGTAGTAGTAAATACTGCTGTGTCTTTCGGGAATACGATAGACGTTTGCAGGTATTGGAAGTCGGTTGCAGCTACTTCAGTACCGGCCACTTTCGTTGTTAAGGTAATGGTCACTGGTTTAGCTGAGCGGTAACCAGCTGGCAATGACATTTTGAATGTGGTACTGTTACCTTCATTTAATGTTAAGCTATCAGCCGTCAGCGTCAGTTTCTTCTGCGCTGGGTCTGTGAGATCTTTAACATAAATGTGGGCACTGGTAGCAGGCATATTTACATTGCCTTTATTACCATCTACATTTAAAAGCCCTTCATCATTAAACACATTATTGGTCAATGTCTGAATAGCGGTGGCATCTCCGTGATCCGCTCCGTTGGCAATCGTKATAGTAGCAGGGAGACTGGTATAACGACTATCTGCAATCGTAGATGATACCACATCTTTTGTCAGGTTCACCGTCCAGGCTTTGCCGGCTTTCCAGCCATTGGGTAAAGTAGCGGTGATCACGGCACTCTGTCCTTCGTTCACGCTATCCGGTACGCTGCTCAGTTTAATGGAATCACCGGCAGGGAATGGATACTGCGCATCCTTGATTGTCAGATCAAGCGTTGCTGGTGCAAAGGTGTAAGGAGTGCTATAAACATCACTTACCGCAGGGGTAAGGTGAATATCTTCCACATCTTCTACCAGGATATCAGCAACTACTTTCAGTTCAGCAGCACCGGAAGCACCGGTAAAGCTGGTATCTGTTGGCAGACTGTAATCGGTACCACGGGTAGCAGTACCTGTAGATGGCAGAGATATYTTAATAGGTATTTCTGTACTTACACCAGCAGGTAAACTAAACCCAACCTGTTGGGTATTGCCTTCCGGCATACCGGCAGCAGGTGGCGTGAATGTAATCTTCGTTTTAGTCGCATCTCTGCGGGTAGCATCATAGATCTTCAGTTGYGCATCGACTACMGTRTAACCGGTAGCAGTAGCACCGGAAATATTCAGTTGTTCATCTTTTTCTATGATCTGATCCGTAGTCGCTTTGATCACTGCAGCCGTAGTCGTAAATACGGACGTGTCTTTCGGGAACACGATTGATGTCTGCAGGTATTGGTAATCGGTCGTAGCGGCTTCTGTACCTGTTGCATTCGTTGTTAAGGTAATAGTCAATGGTTTTGCGGAACGGTAACCAGCCGGCAGCGACATTTTGAATGCGGTACTGTTACCTTCATTCAGCGTTAAGCTATCTGCGGTCAACGTTAATACCTTTTTCGAAGCATCTGTATTATCAACGATCGTTACTTTAACACTGCCTGTTACCAGGATACCGTTATCCGGAGAACTTCCCACCAACACCAGGTCGCGGGTATCATCAAATACATTATTAGCTGTATTGGTGATCGCAATTGTATCGGATAACGTGCGGCCGGCGGGGATGGTGACTGAATCGGTGGCAAAAGTATAACTGCCTGGCAAAGCAGTTGAAGATCCGTCCGGAGTAAATTTCACCTTGATAGGAATCTGGGTGGAAATACCGGAGGGTAACTCTGCCCAGATTGTTGGATTTACACCTTCATTCACGCTGGCGGCAGAAATATGTAAAATGATGGGAGCTGTCATTGGCAGCTGTGCATCAATAATATCCAGCGCAGCAGGTGTGCTGGTTAAAGCGGTGTTGGCAGTACTTTCCGTGAGCGTCAGAGAAAGATTGAGATACTCAGTCCCTTCTATCTTATTGTCATTTATAATCTTAAACGCAACAGTCGTATTATTTCCACCAGTAGTAATTGATGCGGTATCTGGCAATTGATAGTCCACAACGTCAGTAGCAGTAGAGGTACCCAGTTTATTTATTTTGATACCGATAGGCAAATCAGTAGTGACATGAGGTGGCAGACTAAAAGTTAGCAGCCCATCATAAGGCTCTTTCAGTAAGGCAGGTGCATCTGCTTTAATCGACACGGCTGTCAATGCCGGATTCAATCTTGTGGAGTCCTGCAGG
The DNA here is from genome assembly GCF_056394125.1 of Chitinophaga sp. 10T418. Taxonomy (NCBI): domain Bacteria; kingdom Pseudomonadati; phylum Bacteroidota; class Chitinophagia; order Chitinophagales; family Chitinophagaceae; genus Chitinophaga; species Chitinophaga sp. 10T418. The sequence continues at coordinate 223,060 of NZ_JBFTHG010000013.1, read as the reverse complement.
ATCAGTGATTGTGAAAAGGTTTGAGCTTCTCCCATTACAACTGCATCCGCTTTAAACTTAATCAGTTCATCTTTTTCAATGATGCTGTCCAGTGTTGCCCTTACCGGGATATTTACGCCATTGGAATCTATTTCTATATACGCTGTTTGACCAAATGTAAAATCAGTACCAACTGTTGCCAGGGTACCACTTTCGACAGATAGGGTTACTAACGTTCTTTCTGAAGCATGTACACCCGGAGGCAGTGCTACACGAACGCTATCGATAAAGCCTTCTTTAATTTTTGTTGGTGTGGTAAGTACGATGTTCTTTGGTTCATCGTCTTTAATAGTATAAGTGCAAGTGGTAGTGGCAGCATCAATGGTCACCAGGTCGTTATTCGGCACCTGTTCCAACTGCAAAGTGAAATGCCGGCCGTACTCCAGTTTATTATTACCTATAATGCGGATATTTTTTAACGGAATAACATCCCCAATAACATAATCTCCAGGCGGAATCATATAACCTCCCTGGAAAGTAAAGTCGGTGCCCAAAACGGCGGCCCGGGGATCAGCAGGATCTGCGGGAAGCAGGTTTATTTTCACATAGGTAGGCACCTTTAAGGAGGAATTAGATTTCACCTTCAAATTCAGATTGAGAGGCGCATGTATATCCCCGGCATTGCCTTCCAATCCGGAAGTATCCGTTATTTCAAATGCAACGGTAAGCGGAGTGGCATAGTTACTGATGTTAGATATTGCAGGTACCGGTATTACGGCAGCGGTAGGGCTGTCATCGTAAGCTATACCAATCCGGGTGCTAACGGCTTTGGTTTGCTCTTCTTTTCTGCCCATAAAAATATCTACAGCCATTCCCTTCTTCGTGGGATCATCCACATCAGCCACTGAAATAGCATTACTGAGTTGACCGGTACCAGCATCTCGTGTCATCCTCGCTCCGAAGGCACCAACGTAAAATGAATTAAAATTCCCGGACGCGTGATAAGTATGAGTGAGCGGACCTGGTGTTGCATCAGTACCGAATACATTAGTACTTCTCGTGAAACCCACTACTGTTGGATTGCTGCTGCCCCCCTCAATGTAGCCATGTTGCACGGAGCTATTACTTGCTTTCGGTAAAACGGGGTCGTCCTGCATCGTTGCATATTCATTCACAAAAACATGCGGATCAATGTAATAATTAGTATTGTATATGGTATAATCAATTGTATAATACTTGTTGGGCTTTATGTAAGTGATGGTCATAACAACCGTGGTGGGGTAGCTATTCCCATCCGACGGATCAACGCTGATTACGTTACCGATCATGCTAACCTGGTAGGGATCGCTAACTGAACCGCTCCCCATTAAGGGAGAAACAGCATGATAGTTAATGTCAAGAAGGGCTCCCGGCTGAGGGGGTACCACAACATCAATGGCTATATGAGTTCTTACTCCCACGTATGCAGTCAGCGGATCTTTCGCTGTTTCTGTTTGTCCTTTTCTGAATACCTTGTAGCTACCATCACTATTTACCTCAATCCTTAATCCATCAGTAGCATTTGTACCACCTCCGGGGTTGATAACAACAGGATAAGTTTGTGCATTTACACCAATGCTTATAGTAAAAAAGGCGGCTATCAGGAATATTGCCCGAAGCAGGAACACGTGGATACGATGGGGCATACCTTGCTCATTTAATTTCGTAGGATAGGAAAGGAGTAACATATAAGCGTGTAAATTTCTATTTATACATATAGATTTTTAGTCAAAAATGTGAGAAACAGTCCTTTGTAAAACCCTATATGCGGATCTCTGTAATTGGCTCTCCCGGCAGCTTAAAGTATTGTTCTTAATATCATCTGGTGAACCTGAAAAACCAGCCGCCGGCAATTATGTTAATGTCTCAATCTAATGGTGGAGGGATGCCCGAGACGCATTTATGGCATTTTTTATGATTTCTATAATTATTTTATATCCTTCCACCTGTAGCACATATCCAAACAGTTAAATATAAAATCATATATTTTAATTAGCAAATCTATAATAATATTTATATTAAATCAAATTAATTTATCAGAATGAAAGATATCTGCCTCATAGTGGGGGATTAACAAAATTTTAGGGGGTTGACTGCGGTTAGGAGACGGTACCATTATGTTAAAAGTTAAAATAACCCTAGATTTGCAAAAAACAATTCAGAATGTCTACAATTGCGAAATCCAACATTGATTTTAACCTCGGATACAAGGTAAAAGATATGTCTCTCGCGGCCTGGGGTCGTAAGGAGATAGAACTGGCAGAAGCAGAAATGCCTGGTCTGATGTCACTGAGAGAAGAATATGGTAACACTAAACCATTACAGGGTGCACGTGTTGCTGGTTGCTTGCACATGACTATTCAAACTGCCGTATTAATTGAAACACTGGTTCACCTGGGTGCTGAAGTGCGCTGGAGCTCCTGTAACATATTTTCAACTCAGGACCACGCTGCTGCCGCTATTGCTGCTGCAGGCGTACCTGTATTTGCCTGGAAAGGTTTGAATGAAGCAGATTTCGACTGGTGTATCGAACAAACCCTGTTCTTCGGTGGTGCTGACCGTCCGCTGAACATGATCCTGGACGATGGTGGTGATCTGACCAACATGGTATTCGACAGATATCCTGAACTGATCCAGCATATCAAAGGATTAAGTGAAGAAACCACTACCGGTGTTCACCGCTTATACGAGCGTATGAAAGCTGGTACTTTACCAATGCCTGCTATCAACATCAATGACTCTGTTACCAAATCTAAATTTGACAACAAATACGGTTGCCGCGAATCCTGCGTAGATGCGATCCGTCGTGCTACAGATGTAATGATTGCCGGTAAAGTTGCAGTTGTTGCTGGTTTTGGTGACGTAGGTAAAGGTTCCGCTGAATCACTGAGAGGTGCAGGTGCCCGCGTTATCGTTACTGAAATTGACCCTATCTGCGCTTTACAAGCTGCCATGGAAGGCTACGAAGTAAAGAAAATGAACGATGCAGTAAAAGAAGCTGACATCATCGTTACTACCACCGGTTGCCGCGATATCATCACCGGCGAACACTTCAAACTGATGAAAGATAAATGCATCGTTTCCAATATCGGTCACTTCGATATCGAAATTGATGTAGCCTGGTTAAATAAAAACTATGGCAACACTAAAGTTGAAATCAAACCACAGGTAGATAAATATACTATCGATGGTAAAGATATCATCCTGCTGGCTGAAGGCCGCCTGGTTAACCTGGGTTGCGCTACAGGTCACCCTTCTTTCGTAATGAGTAACTCTTTCACCAACCAGGTACTGGCTCAGCTGGAACTGTGGCTGCACTCAGAAAACTACGAAAACAAGGTATATGTACTGCCTAAACACTTGGATGAAAAAGTAGCCCGTTTGCACCTGAAGAAAGTAGGCGTGGAACTGGATACCCTGACCAGCGCTCAATCTGAATACCTCGGTATTCCGGTAGCAGGTCCGTTCAAACCAGATTACTACAGATACTAAGCCCGGCAGCTTAAAGCTGAAGGCATAAAGCACAAAGCAATTAAAGCGAATGATCAAAGCGAATATTAATTCTGCTAAGATCATTCGCTTTAATTGCTTTGTGCTTTATGCTTTGTGCTTTCTGCTATAAGAAGTATTTTTGCATCATGACAAAGCTGAGTGTAAACATCAATAAGTTTGCGACCCTGCGAAATGCACGAGGAGGCAATCTACCAGATATATTAAAAGTCGCACAGGATTGTGAACGCTTCGGTGCCGATGGTATTACCGTTCACCCCCGCCCGGATGAACGCCATATCCGTTACCAGGATGTAAGAGACCTGAAACCACTGGTGACCACAGAGTTCAATATCGAAGGATATCCCTCACAGGACTTTATGGACCTGGTACTGGCCGTGAAACCACATCAATGTACGCTGGTTCCTGATCCGCCAGATGCCATTACTTCCAATACCGGCTGGGATACCATCGCCTATCAGTCACAATTGAAAGACGTGATCTCTACCCTGAAAAAAGCAGGTATACGCGTATCTATCTTTCTCAATGCAGATGTAAGCAAAGTGGAAGGCGCCAAAACCGCCGGAGCTGATCGTATTGAATTGTATACCGGCCCTTACGCAGAAGAATATACGAACGCACGTACACAGCCGCAAAACCTGCAGCTGTTCAATGACTATAAAAACACCGCGAAAGAAGCCACCGCGATTGGCCTGGACCTCAACGCTGGCCATGACCTGAACCTGGATAACCTCCGCTTCTTCAAATTACATATTCCACAACTGAAAGAAGTATCTATCGGACACGCACTCGTTGCAGACGCACTCTACTTCGGCCTGGAAAATACCATCCAGTTATACAAGAGACAATTGTCGTGAAATAGCTTTTAGCCATTAGCTTTTAGCTTTTAGCAAATGCAGCGGAGATTAACAAAACATCATCTCCGCTGCATTTGCTAAAAGCTAAAAGCTAATGGCTAAAAGCTAAAAMAATAAAGCCATTCCGTTAACCTGGAATGGCTTTATAACCCTTAAAACAATCAACATGAAGTTCATAGCGGGGTCACAACAAAACCGATATGAACAGTATATAATTTGCTGTCATGACTGACAGCAATGTTACGCGCTGTTACTTCTTTAATAACGCAATTTCCAGTACTTGGTTCATTTGCCTCACATAATGGAACTTCATCCCCTTGATATAAGAAGGATTTATTTCCTTAATATCTTTTTCATTTTGCCAGCAAAGAATAATTTCCCGGATACCTGCCCTTTTGGCTGCCAGTATTTTTTCCTTGATACCACCTACTGGTAATACCTGACCTCGCAAAGTAATTTCTCCCGTCATCGCCAGGTAAGACTTTACCTTACGTCCGGTGAATACAGATGCCAAAGCAGTAAGCATGGTAATACCTGCACTAGGACCATCTTTCGGCACCGCTCCTTCCGGCACGTGTACGTGTACACTTTTTGTAGTAAACAACTTGGGATCCAGCTTCAGCTCCACTGCATGAGAATGCAGATAGCTCAGCGCTGTTACCGCCGATTCCTTCATGACGTTACCCAGATTCCCTGTCAGTTTCAGATCACCTTTGCCCTCACTCAAACTGCTTTCTATAAACAGAATATCACCTCCTACATAAGTCCACGCAAGGCCCACGGCTACACCAGGAGGATTACCCACTTTATAAATCTCGTTGGAATAACGGGGCTTACCCAATATCCGCTGCAAATCCGTTTCTGTCAACGTTGCTGGTAAAGGCTTTTCCATGGCCAATTGCTTCGCCATATTACGCATGATGGCTGCAAACTGCCGGTCAAGCTCACGTACGCCACTCTCACGGGTATAATCAGAAATCAGCTGCTCAATAACCGGGTTACCGATCTTCACTTTCGCATCTTTCAAACCATGTGCATCCTTCTGCTTAGGCAGCAGATGCCTTTTGGCGATCTCTACTTTTTCTTCAATAGAATAACCACTCAGGTCAATGATCTCCAGCCTGTCGCGCAGCGCAGGATGAATCGAATTGATATTATTGGCCGTTGCTATGAATAACACCCTGCTCAGGTCAAATTCCAGTTCCAGGTAGTTATCATAAAAGGTGCTGTTTTGCTCAGGATCCAATACCTCCAGTAATGCTGAACTTGGATCGCCACGCATATCGTTACCTATTTTATCAATTTCATCCAGTATCATCACCGGATTGGATGATTTAATCTTGCGGATAGACTGCACCACTCTACCTGGCATAGCGCCGATATAGGTTTTACGGTGTCCCCTGATTTCACTCTCGTCATGCAAACCACCTAAACTGAGACGCACATACTTACGACCCACTGCGTTGGCGATAGAACGGCCGAGAGAAGTTTTACCAATACCCGGAGGGCCTACAAAACATAGAATAGGAGACTTCATATCCCCTTTCAGTTTCAATACCGCCAGGTATTCCAGTATACGCTCTTTGATTTTTTCCATGCCGTAATGGTCATGGTCCAGTATCTTCTTCGCTTTTTTCAGGTCATAGCTATCAGTCGTATATTCGCCCCAGGGCAGATCCAGCAAAAGGTCCAGGTGATTATATACCACGCTGTAATCCGGAGTGCTGGGGTGCATGCGCTCCAGTTTCTCTATACCTTTGGCAAAAGCTTCAGCGGCAGCAGCAGGCCATTTCTTTTCTTCTGCCTTACGCTTCATTTCTTTCAACTCCCTGTCATTGGCATCACCACCCAATTCTTCCTTGATAGACTTCATCTGCTGCTGCAGGAAATAATCCCGCTGCTGCTTGTCCAGGTCTGCCTTGGTTTTATTGGTAATCTTGTTTTTGAGTTCTGCAAGTTGCAATTCTGTCTGCAACAGCTTCATCAGCAGTTCCGCACGGGTGCGCAGATTGTTGATCTCCAGCAGTTGCTGCTTGTCTTTCAGGTCAGAATTAAGATTGGAAGAAACGAAATGCACCAGGAACGATGGATTTTCAATGTTCTTCAATATAATGCTGGCTTCTGAAGGTAGGTTGGGCGACAGCTGAATGATCTGGGCTGCCAGGTCTTTGATGGAAGAAATATATGCTTCAAACTCAGAATCATCTTCTGCAGCTTCGTCCTGCAAAACAGTGATTTTGGCCTTGAAGTACGGGTCTTCCGTCACTATTTCATCTATTTTAAAGCGCTTACGCCCCTGTATAATGATAGTGGTGCCACCATCGGGCATTTTAATGAGTTTAACAATACGTGCCACGGTACCTACATCACTCAGATCCGTTACAGCCGGATCTTCTATTGTACTGTCCTTTTGCGCCACTACACCGATAGACTTATCAGTTTTGTAGGCGTCATTTACCGCTTTTATAGATTTATCCCGGCCTACCGTAATTGGCAGTACAACACCCGGAAACAATACTGTATTTCTTAATGGTAATAATGCCAGTTCATCGGGAATGTTTTCATCCTCCTGTCCCTCCCCATCTTCATTCAAAGGGATAATAGGCATGAACTCCATTTCATCTTCCGAATTTCCTAAATAAAATCTGTTCATCTGAGATATTTAAAGCCTCATGAGGACATTCTGTCAGACAATCCTGTGTACGTCCTCTTTTTTTAATGTATCCCTATATTGTCAAGTTTGATGCCAAGTGACTTGATGGCAGACCGGCTTTTAGCCCATATTTACAAGCCATTAACAAAAAAGCAGCGAGGATAAATGTGAATCACATTTATCCTCGCTGCTTTTATATTCGCTGTATTTTGCTAAAAGCTAAAAGCTAATGGCCGAAAACGACTAGAAGCTTACGCCCACACCCAGCTGTATACTCTGGTTTTTCCAGTTGCTGGTAGTAACAACGCTTTCTGCATTTTTCACATCATTAAAGCCAATGATGTAACGGGCACTGATGTTAATAATTGGTAATTGCAACCATAAACCGGCAACACCAGAAATTTCACCACCTTTAAAGGCCTCGTTGGCAGCACCCAGTACTTTTTTGTCACTTACCAAAGCGCCAAACTGAGGACCTACCTGGAGTTTTAAACGCGGTGTACCTAAATCAATATTGGCCAGTAATGGAATGCTCAGATAGTTCAGGTTAATTTTCTTGCGGTCTTCAGCAGTACTTACACCTTTGTAGATATCGCTGTAATTATCGGTAGTTTCAGCTTTGGTAGAAGAGAATACGACCTCTCCCTGTACTCCAAAACCTTTCACCAGGTTTACCTGTGCAAAAGCACCCAGGTGATAACCTAATTTAAATCCATCCTGAAAACCACTTCCGTCCAGCTTTCCAAGATTGGCACCGCCTTTTACACCAAAGCGGAGGAATTTAGTCTGAGCGTTAACAGTTGATACAGCAGCGATCATCAACACTGCTACGGCTAAAAACAGTTTTTTCATAAATTATGTATTGTTGAGTAATGGTTAAAATATAGACGTTCCAGGTAAACGATACCCCTATTCTGTATTTACGATTTCCGTAAATACAAATTCCGTGCTATTTGTTAAAGAAATTAAAAACTGTATGCCATACGAGCAGTGAAATAACTCATAATACCCTGATCTGTACCAGTGAAAGACTTGAAAACAGTGAAGGACGGAGAGAGATTAATGCGGCCGATAAAATAAGAAAGACTCATGGTAACGTCTACCGCGCGGGGTTCAAATTCGGTATGATCTTCAAAATTCAATTCCTTACCCACATGCTTTTTAGTCTTCATGAGCTTGGGAGATCGGGTGATATATTGGAAAGCTTTGAGGTTGCTGTAATAGTTGGCTGTACCCATAGTTAAATTAACAGAAGGCGTAAACATCAATACATCCGTTCGCCCCAGCATACCGGAAAAAATAAACGGATGCCGCACCGCTGCAATAATATTAAAATCATTACCACGCAGGGTTTCCTGTAGATGTGCTGCCTGGTTTACATCTTTTCCCCATCCGTAATCCAGACTGATACCGGGTTGCAGCCACCATTTGCGATAATAGAAATAAGCAAATATTTCATTCTTGATCGGCGTTGCCGGTACATCACTGGAATCAGAAAATATATAGCGTGTGTAAGAAATTCCTGTCAGGAAATCCTTGTTTTTCGTATAGTCGTAACCGGCGGTCAGGTCCCATTCAAACCATGGGTTATTAATGGAATTAAAAAGATAATAACTGCTAACCCCGGCATAGAAGCCGCTTTTATGATAATAACTCAGTGAAGGAGATACAAATGTTTTTAAAACAATCGGAGACTCGAAGTTGGTTACTTTACTGCCGTAAGCTGGATTATTACCATATCCGATACCGGCCACTACTTCACTTTTTTGCTGTTTCTGCAACAGCGAATCAAGCTGTTTCTCCAGCTCTGCTAAAGTTTGCCCCGTTGCAATACGGCTACATAACAACAGGAAGGTTAAGAAGTATAGGCGCATGTTTAATGAGTACGTAGCCGCAATATAAGCGTAATTCAGCATTTAACACAGACGATCCCATGAACGGGACGAATGTGTGGCTAAACAATGCTTTTCTGTCGGTCAACCGGCTGCTACACCAGATCTATGACAGTAATTTCCGGGAGTATACCTACCCTGCCAGGATAGCCCAGGAAACCGAATCCACGGTTCACATAAAGAAACTGTTCGCCTTTCTTATATAATCCTGCCCACTCTTTATAGAAATACTGGGCCGGGCTCCATTTCAGCCCCGGAATTTCCACCCCGAACTGCATACCATGGGTATGACCTGCCAACATGAGTGCAATGTCCGGATATTCGGTACGCACCTGCGCATCCCAATGGGTAGGATCATGTGATAACAGGATTTTAAATGGAATATGTCCCACACCTTCATAAGCACGCTTCAGATCACCGTAGCGGGGAAAACGTTTAATAGCACTCCAGTTTTCTATTCCCAGCAGGGCGATCTGTTCTCCTCCGCGCTCCAGCACCACATTTTCATTCATCATCAGCTTCCAGCCCAATTCTCCGTGAAGCCCCTTGAGACGTTCCAGGTTTTCATGCTGCATCGCGCTATATCCATTAGGGGTTTTATCCGRCCAGGGATAATAATCGCCATAGTCGTGGTTACCCAGGGTAGAATATACGCCCATCGGTGCTTTCACCTGGCGGAATGCATCCATCCATTCGGTCATTTCATCCGCCCGGTCATTCACCAGGTCACCGGTAAACAGCACCAGGTCGGCCTTTTGATCGTTGATCATTTTTATGCCTTTCAGTACCGCCTCGCGGTTGGCGAAGCTGCCGGAATGGATATCAGAAATCTGCACAATACGTAACCCTTTAAAAGAGGCTGGCAGGTGCTTAAACGCCATCTTAATTTTATGTACCCGGTAATTGTATTTGTTGGAGAATCCATAGATCAGTGTGGCAAACAGTGTTCCTCCGGTAATGAGCCCCAGCCTGCTGAGAAACTGGGAACGCGACAGCCCACTCACTACCCCTGTGGTATCCGGCGCCGGGCTGCCTGAAAAACGACGGATCACCCATAATACACCTCTTCTCACGTCATCTAACAGCAGGAATACGGTTGTCAGCAGCTTTGCCAGTACCAGACCAATGAAAACGGCCATCAGGTAGGATTTTAGCGTCGCCGGCCAGTTATGCCAGTTGATGTAGGGCAGTAAAGCGATCATCAGCAGACAACTGATGGATATGAACCAGTAAATGGAAAAAGTAATATTTCTTACCCTGGGGGTAGACATATACACCATCGCTTTGATAGCCTGGAACACGTAAATATCCAACAGTAGGAGGAAAACAACTAGTATCATAGAATTCAGCCCAGGTCGCATTATGAAAATTTAATATAGATATATAATAATCAAGCAATTTAATACAAGTAATCTGGTTTTAAAAGTTAAAACCGGTATCTGTAAGTATACAGACGAATAACAACGGGAAGAATTGTATGTTTTTATTTTTTTTATTAAGTAAAGAGAAACAGTACATTTGCTGGCTGACCAGTATACAATAGATAATTTTAATATTTTAATAATATATTAAACTTACCCCTGCTTAAACTGGTTAAAAACTAACCCGTTAACATATTGAGGGACCTGTTCTGCGAACAGTTTGTGTATAAATAAATATACTACAGCACCTGATTTTTATGTAATCGTTGTATTTTTGTCCGATTAAGCTACTTTTAATAGGGTTACTTTTAAATATAAGGTGTAGATTAATTGCGGAATACGGAGCAGTATATCTCCCCAAAATCATTTTCGTAATTTATTAAATCGGGGAAGAACGCTCCGATCACGCGTTTCAGGGTAATATCAGTCTTTTTAAAAGGAAGTCTGGCCGTTGAAAAGCGAAATTCGTTTGTTTTGGCAAACGGGTAGTTCACTCAAATGGATTGATTATGAAGTATACTTGCTACGGACATTCTTGTTTTGCAGTGGAAATAAAAGGGAAAAAAATTCTTTTTGATCCTTTTATTACGCATAATGAACTGGCCCAAAAAGTAGACATCCATGCCATAACGGCGGATTATATATTTGTTTCGCATGGTCATGATGATCATACCGCAGATCTGGTAGATCTGGCTAAGCGGACCAATGCCACTGTGGTATCAAATTATGAGATTGTGACCTGGGCGGGGAAACAGGGGGTTGAGAAATTGCATCCCATGAATACCGGCGGCAAATGGAAGTTTGATTTCGGTACCGTGAAATGTGTAGTAGCACAACATTCCAGCAGCTTACCGGATGGCACCTATGGTGGCAACCCGATGGGTTTTATATTTATGACAGAAGAAGGGAATTTTTATTATGCAGGCGACACTGCGCTCACATTAGACATGGAGCTGGTACCCGCAATTGCATCTCTGGATTTTGCCGTACTACCTATCGGTGATAATTTCACGATGGGCATTGAAGATGCGATTGCAGCAGCAGAACTAATAGAATGCGATAAGATAATCGGTGTACACTACAATACTTTCGGCTACGTTAAGATTGATGTTGACGCTGCCGTACAACAGTTTGAAGATGCCGGTCTGGATCTGTTACTTCCTGAAATAGGAAGTACTATAGAGGTTTGAGGAAGAAGCGATCATTACTGATTTATCCTTTATCCTATAAATAACCTTGAATTTTTAAATTACACAATGGCTAGAATAATCGCAATCGCTAACCAGAAAGGTGGCGTAGGAAAAACTACAAGTGCAATAAACCTGGCAAGCAGCCTGGCTGTGCTGGAATTTAAAACATTGCTGGTAGACGCGGACCCTCAGGCAAACAGCACCACAGGACTGGGTTTCGACCTGCGTAATGTGCAGCAGAGTTTGTATGACTGTATGGTGAACGATGTGCAGGCCAAAGACGTGATACTTGAATCAGATACTCCCAACCTGAAAGTACTGCCCTCCCATATTGACCTGGTAGGTGCGGAACTGGAACTCATCAATCATCCCAGCAGGGAAAGAGTGATGAAACAGGTAATTGATACTGTTGAAGCTGATTACGATTTTGTGATTGTAGACTGCTCTCCTTCTCTCGGTTTGATCACCGTTAATGCACTCGTGGCATCCAACTCTGTGATTATTCCCGTACAATGCGAATTTTTTGCACTGGAAGGCCTGGGTAAATTGCTCAATACCATCAAAATTGTACAGAGCAGATTGAACATAGAACTGGAAATTGAAGGTATCCTGATGACCATGTATGATGGTCGTTTGCGCCTGAGCAACCAGGTGGTGGATGAGGTAAAACAACATTTTGAAGAAAGCGTATTTAATACGATCATTCACCGTAATACCAAACTGGGCGAAGCTCCCAGCTTTGGTAAATCCGTAATTATGTATGATGCCGCCAGCACAGGTGCGATCAATTATCTGAACCTGGCCAAAGAAATTCTGCAAAAACATAATTACACTAAAATTAAATCCAAAGACAAAATCCTAGCTATCAACGATGACCAATCCAAGTAAGAAAGAGGCATTGGGTAAAGGCATCCGCTCACTGCTTCAAAACATTGATACAGATCTGAAGCAAACTGCCGGCGCCCTGGGTGATAAGGTAGTAGTTGCTGCTACCGGTATTGAACGCATTCCGCTCGATCAGATTGTTACCAATCCGAAACAGCCGCGTCGTGACTTTGATGAGGTTTCTTTACAGGAGTTAAGCCAGTCTATCAAACTGCACGATGTTATTCAGCCTATTACCATCGCTAAAATCAGCAATAAGAAGTTTCAGCTGATTGCCGGTGAAAGACGCCTGAGAGCCAGCAAACTCGCTGGTCTGAAAGATATTCCGGCCTACATCCGCCAGGTAAATGACCAGGAACTCCTGGAACTGGCCCTGCTGGAAAACCTCCAACGCGAAAACCTCAATGCCATTGAAGTTGGCCTGAGCTACAAACGGTTAATGGAAGAATGCACCCTCACACAGGAGCAGGTAGCCGACCGTATGGGCAAAGAAAGAAGTACCGTAACTAATTATATACGTTTACTCAAACTGCCACCGGATATACAGGTAGCAGTACGCAATGGTCAACTCAGCATGGGTCATGCCCGTGTATTGACCGGCGTGGAGAATGTGGAAAACCAGCTTTTCCTCTACAATGAAATCCTGAAAAGTGGATTGTCCGTAAGACAAACAGAAGAACTCGCGCGCAGGATTAATCAGTCCGACAAGAATCATCAGCAGAAATCTGCCAAATTAAAGTTAGCACCTGCTTTTCAGAAAATACAGGACAAACTCGCTACTCACTTCTCTACCAAAGTAAAACTGGACAGAGGGAAAAGCGGCAAAGGCAGTATTTTAATTGAATTCTATTCAGATGAAGAACTGGATAGCATCCTGGAAAAAATAGATATATACGGTGGCTAATAAGGCGGAATACATACTTCATTCACTACAACGTTGCTCTTTATTGTTTTTGCTTACGATGGTAATTGCTGTTCCTCTCCAGGCACAGGATACCTTACGGCCTATTGCAAAAACGATGGATACACTTATCCGGCCTATACCGGCTCCCGGCACAGATACAGTGAAAGCAAATGCGAATAAAGCCATTTTTACAGATTCTGCTTACATCCCCAATTCCAAACTGCCACATAGTCCGCGTAAAGCAGCACTCTATTCAGCAGTATTCCCGGGATTAGGTCAGGCATACAACAGAGAATACTGGAAAATGCCATTGGTCTATGTGGCCATTGGTACCTGTACTTACTTCTTTATTGATAACATGAATACGTATAAGATATTCCGGGATGCTTACCGCCTGCGACAGGATGGTAATCCGGATACCAATGATACCAATAAACTGACTGTGGGACTGGATGCAGAATCCATCAAGATATACCGGGATCAGTTCCGCCAATATGTGGATTATAGCGTATTGTTCTTTATACTGGCCTATGGCCTGAATATAGTGGATGCTACTGTATTTGCGCACCTGCGCAACTTCGATATGTCCGATGATCTCAGTATGCGTATTTCTCCTACCCTGATCAATAACCGTACACTGGGTATCGGGGTTAATATATCCATTGGAGGTAAAAAAGCCAAAGGAAGCCGCTACGTTGCCGGCCGCTGATTATTCTTTTATCCATCAACATCACATACAACTAATAAGGGTCATGAAAATTGCGCTCATCGGATACGGGAAAATGGGAAGAGCAATAGATGCTATTGCTACCGCTAAAGGGCATGAAATTGTTATCCGGGCAAACAGTAAGCACCTCCTTACAAAAGAAGAGCTGGAACAGGCAGATGTAGCTATTGAGTTTACTGTACCTGAAACAGCCTACCATAATATCTTAAAATGCTTTGAAGCCAATGTACCCGTAGTTTGCGGTACAACCGGCTGGCTCGATAAGTTACCTGAAATAAATGCCATCTGTCTGGAAAAGAAGCAGGCTTTTTTACATGCCACCAATTTCAGCGTGGGCGTAAATATATTCTTTGAACTGAATAAAAAACTGGCTGCCCTCATGGCCAGCCAGCCTCAATACAATGTATGGATGGAAGAAATCCACCATACCCATAAAAAAGATGCACCCAGCGGTACTGCCATCACACTGGCAGAACAACTACTGGCATCCGTTACCCGCAAAAAAGGCTGGATAAACGAAGAAAGTAACCAACCCGAAACGCTGTCTATTATTTCCAAAAGGATAGATCCGGCGCCGGGCACACACACGATCAATTACACTTCCGATATCGATGATATTACCATCACCCATACGGCGCACTCCAGGGAAGGCTTTGCTGCCGGAGCTGTAGTAGCCGCAGAATGGCTGAAAGGAAAAACCGGCGTATTTACCATGCGGGAGGTATTGGGATTATAGCGTTTAGCTTTTAGCCGTTAGCTTTTAGCTTTTAGGAAAATGCAGTGGAGACCGGTATATACTATATTCTTTGCTGCATTTTCCTAAAAGCAAAAAGCTAACGGCTAAAAGCTGAACAGCTGCTAGCTAAAAACTGCTTATCTTTACAGGAATATAAAGTGTGCACCGCACTATTAGTTCATCCGGGAGGGATGCAAATCAGTCAGTATGTTATCGAAAAAAACACAATACGCATTTCACGCATTAGTACACCTGGCAGAGAATGTAGATAAAGGTCCCATCCTTATATCTGAAATCGCACAGGAAAAAAATATCTCTATCAAATTCCTGGAAAATATATTACTGGAATTGAAGAATGCCGGCATCCTTGGCAGCAAAAAAGGAAAAGGTGGCGGTTATTACCTGATGCGCGCTCCTAAGGAGATTGCATTGGCGAAAATCATCCGCCTGCTGGATGGTCCTATCGCCCTGCTACCATGCGTGAGCCTGAATTATTACGAACGTTGCGAAAACTGCCGCGACGAAGCCGTTTGCGGCCTGAATGAAGTAATGGGGAAAGTAAGGGACTCCGCCCTTAAAATACTGGAGAACAAAACATTAAAAGATATCCTGACCCGGAACTAAGGTCCTGGTTACAGGTACTGTAAGAGCCGGCTGATATGGCCGGCTACCTGCCTGACTACTGCCCCCTCATCTCTCTACATCACCCGGATAACTACAGGGCACCGCTCTTAACTACCCCTGCTCACTACCATTGATTTATTGAAAATAAATTACATATCAAACTCACAATAATACCAGCCACCACAGCGGATCCGTAAGAAAGAAATAAATTTTTATCTTATTAGTCTATCTTTTTTATAGGTTTTATGTATTTTTGTTGGAGGAGTGACCGTAATTACTCCGCTGGCACTAGACACATCAATCAATAAGGAAGATCTACATGACAGACATTACCACCGCGCTGGTCAACAAGCCGGTGGAAGAAGCCATACAGTACCTGTTGGAGCAATACCCGGGCGCAGTGGCGTTTTCCACCTCATTTGGCCAGGAAGACCAGGTAATAGCAGATATTATCTGGCGTAACCACTTGCCGGTTAGAGTTTTTACCCTTGACACGGGCCGCCTTTTTCAGGAAACATACGATGTAATGGACCTCACTATGGCCCGTTATAAGCAACCTGTAGAAGTGTATTACCCGGAAACCGCTGCCATCGAAAAACTATTAGCCGCCAAAGGCCCCAACAGCTTTTATGAATCAGTGGAAAACCGCAAGGAATGTTGCGGCATCCGCAAAGTAGTGCCGCTTAACAGGGCACTGGAAGGCGTAAAAGTATGGATCACCGGCCTCAGAGCAGAACAGTCTGATAACCGGCAGGGCATGGAAACACTGGAATGGGATGAACATCGCCATCTCTACAAATACAATCCACTGATCCACTGGGGCTTTGATGAAGTACTGGCCTACCTGGAACAACATAAAGTACCCTACAACAAGCTGCACGACAAAGGCTTCGTAAGCATTGGCTGCGCACCTTGTACACGTGCCATCGAACCAGGAGAACACCCGCGCGCCGGCCGTTGGTGGTGGGAACAATCACAAAAAGAATGCGGATTGCACGGATAACCGTTACCACCCGCCTTCAGCCATTAGAAAATTAGCTTTTAGAATAAATAATTATAGTCCATGACTAATCAAATAAATTGGGAGTTTCCACAGGCACTGGAAGATGAAGCAATTTACATCCTTCGCGAAACTGTAGCACAGTTCGAGAAACCAGTGCTGTTGTTTTCCGGCGGAAAGGATTCTATCACACTCGTACGACTTGCACAAAAGGCTTTTTACCCCGGTAAAATTCCTTTTGCTTTATTGCATGTAGATACCGGGCATAACTTTCCGGAAACCATCGCCTTCCGTGACTGGCTTGTCAATTCACTGGGTCTGGATATTATCGTAAGAAATGTACAGGACAGCATTGATCAGGGTAAAGTGCAGGAAGAAACCGGCAAATACGCCAGCAGAAATGCCCTGCAAACCGTTACCCTGCTGGATGCGATCGAAGAAGGTAAATTTGATGCCTGCATTGGTGGCGCCCGCAGAGACGAAGAAAAAGCACGTGCTAAGGAAAGAATATTTTCTGTACGAGATGAATTCGGCCAATGGAACGCCAAAATGCAACGCCCCGAATTATTTGATATCCTCAATGGTAAAATTAATATCGGCGAAAACGTACGCGTATTCCCGATCTCCAACTGGACAGAGCTGGACGTATGGAACTACATCGTTCGCGAAAAGCTGGAAATCCCCTCTATCTACTTCTCCCATGAAAGAGAAATCATAGAAAGAGATGGTCTCTACTGGCCTTACTCACCTTACCTCAATACCACCGCTGATGAAGTACCTTATCTCCAGAAAGTACGTTTCCGTACCGTAGGCGATATGACCTGTACCGCAGCCGTTATTTCTGAAGCAGATAAACTGGAAGATATTATCGCTGAAATCATGGAAGCCAAGATTTCTGAGCGTGGCGCACGTATAGATGATAAACGCTCAGAAGCTGCCATGGAAAAGAGAAAACAGGCAGGATATTTCTAGAACAGCAGTTAGCTATTAGCTTCTAGCTTTTAGCTTTCCCCGCAAGGGCTGCTTTAATTAATTTGAACACATTTTTTGCGTTGGCACTAACTGCTAACCGCTAAAAGCTAAAAGCTAAAAAACAATGGAGGTTTTACGTATAGCCACTTCCGGTAGTGTAGACGATGGTAAAAGCACTTTAATAGGCCGTTTATTATACGATACTAATTCTATTCCGCAAGATAAAATGGAGGCACTCCATGCTGCCAGCAAGCGCAAGGGACTTGACTTTACAGATTTGTCGCTGTTGACAGACGGGCTGGTAGCAGAACGTGAACAAGGCATCACCATCGATGTGGCGCACATTTACTTCTCCACTCCTACCCGCAAATACATTATCGCTGATACACCCGGGCATATTGAATATACCCGTAACATGGTTACCGGCGCTTCCAATGCCCAGGTATCACTGATTCTCATTGATGCACGCAGAGGAATTGTAGAACAAACCCACCGCCACTTTTTTATTGCCAACCTCCTGCGTATTCCTTACCTCGTGGTATGCGTGAATAAAATGGACCTGGTAGAATACAGTGAAGCACGCTTTAACCAGATAGTGGAAGATTTCCAACAAATGCTGGACAACGCCGGGTTTAAAGGACAGGAAGTGAAGTTCATTCCTATCTCTTCCCTGTATGGTGAAAATGTGGCTTCCCGCACCGGCGCTATCGACTGGTACCAGGGCACTACCCTGCTGGAATACCTGGAACAGGTATCTTTTGATCATGAAGACCGCCTTCATCCGGCACGCTTCCCGATACAAAGTGTGATCAGGCCCAGAACCACCGAATACCACGATTTCCGTGGCTTTGCCGGCAAAGTTGCCAGCGGCCATTTCACCGTAGGCGATGAAGTAATATCACTGCCTTCCGGAACAAAGAGCCGTATTAAAACCATTGAACAATTTGAAAAGCAACTAACGGTAGCGCATGCACGTGAAAGTGTAGTGATCACACTGGAAGATGAAATAGACAGCAGCAGGGGTAATATGCTCGTAAAAACAGATGAAGTACCTGCGCAGCTGAAAGAAGTAAATGCTAACATCTGCTGGATGGATCAGCAAAAACTGGTGTCTGGCAAAACTTATTTACTGCAGCATGGCGTTAACCGCGTAAAAGCAAAAGTACCGCAGATCCATTACATCACAGATGTAACCAATCACCTCCAAACAGCTAACAAAACAGAAATGGGATTGAACGATATCGGTAGAATTTCGCTGAAAACAGCGGCTCCGGTATTCGCAGATTCTTACCATACCAATCCTGCTAACGGAGCATTTATTCTCATCGATGAGTTTAATAATACCACCGTGGCAGTAGGATTTATTGAGTAATCAGCCATTACTATAAATAGGAAAGCAGCTAAGATGGGATAACTTAGCTGCTTTCCTTTTTGTAAATATGCTTAGATGTTCTTCAGCATATCTTCCGTCATCCGGGCCAGATCATACTCTGGTTTCCAGCCCCAATCCTGACGAGCCTGGCCATCATTAATGCTGTTAGGCCAGCCATCCGCAATCTGCTGACGATAATCAGGCGCGTAAGACATTGTGAAATCAGGAATATGTTTTTGAATCTCTGCACCAATTTCCTTTGGAGAGAAGCTCATGGCAGAGAGGTTATAAGCAGAACGTATAGCAATTTTAGACGCATCAGCCTCCATCAGTTCAATTGTAGCCCTGATCGCATCCGGCATATACATCATTGGAAGGTAAGTGTCTTCAGACAGGAAGCTGGTGTATTTTTTATGTTCTTTTGCTTCATGGAAAATTTCAATCGCGTAATCCGTGGTACCGCCGCCTGGTGCTGATTTATAGCTGATCAGACCCGGATAACGTAAACTTCTTACATCCACACCGAAGCGGTGGTTGTAATATTCACACCAGCGCTCACCGGCAAATTTGCTGATACCATAAATGGTAGTAGGCTCAATAATCGTGTGCTGTGGCGTTTCCGCGGCAGGAGAATTAGGACCAAATACCGCGATGGAACTAGGCCAGTATATTTTATCAAGATTTTCTTCTTTCGCAATATCCAGTACGTTGAGCAGGCTTTGCATATTGATATGCCAGGCCAGTAAAGGATTTTTTTCACCGGTAGCAGATAAAATCGCTGCCAGCAGGTAGATCTGGGTAATGTTATGGCGGATGACCAATACATGCAACATCTCCTTGTTCATAACATCCAACGACACGTAGGGACCTGTTCCTTTCAGTAAATCGTGCTCTTCACGAAGATCCGAAGCGACAACGTTGGTATCTCCATACATCTTTCTTAAAGCCAGGGTCAGCTCTACGCCAATTTGTCCACAGGCACCAATTACCAGAATCTTATCTTTCTTCATACAAAAATATAATTGTAAGCTATTTTTTAAATCGGACCGTAATATTAACGGGTTCGCAGCTATTTCCGTTCATGACATCACAGCGCATGACAATGCTATAACAATAAAAACTACAATGCGTGTTTGCATCGTTTCCAGATTACAATATTATGACAATTAAGCCAAACGGCACGCTTTACGCTGCCTGCCTTTGCGGTAGAATGACTATCTTTGCACCTTCAATTAAATGACCCAATTTTTTTCAAGATATGAAGCATTTAAAATCATTATTCAAAGAGCAATACAACCCTGAAAATTTCTTCCTGATTGCCGGACCCTGTGTAATTGAAGAGGAAGAAATACTGATGACAGTAGCAGAGAAAGTAACGGCTATCTGTAAACGATTAGCGATCCCTTATATTTTCAAAGCATCTTACCGTAAAGCTAACCGTACCAGCGTACATTCCTTTACCGGTATTGGTGATGTAGAAGGACTGGAACTGTTGCAGAAAATAGGTAAAACATTTAACGTACCTGTGACTTCAGATATTCACTCTGCCGCAGAAGCTGCTATGGCAGCCGCTTACGTAGATGTATTACAAATCCCTGCTTTCCTTTGCCGTCAGACAGATATCCTGCTGGCAGCGGCGGAAACAGGTAAAGTGGTGAACGTAAAGAAAGGTCAGTTCCTGAGTGGCGAGTCTATGAAATTTGCCGTAGAAAAAATCAAAGGTGCCGGTAACGATCATATCATCCTCACCGAACGTGGTACCACCTTTGGTTACCAGGACCTGGTAGTAGATTACCGTAACATTCCTATCATGAAACACCTGGGCGAGCCGGTGGTGATGGATTGTACCCACTCTTTGCAACAGCCTAACCAAAGCAGCGGTGTAACAGGTGGTAACCCACAAATGATCAGTACCATTGCCAAAGCAGCCATTGCTACCGGCGCAGATGGCCTGTTCATAGAAACGCATCCTGATCCTTCCAAAGCTAAATCTGATGGAGCTAATATGCTGCGTCTGGATCTACTGGAAGAACTGCTGGAGAAATTAGTAGAGATCCGTAAAGTAGTACGCTAAGCCGAAGGCGTAAAGCATAAAGCAAAAAGCTATCGAGGTGAATGACCTAAGCGAATATTATTCTCGCTTACATCATTCACCTCGATAGCTTTTTGCTTTACGCCTTCGGCTTTTTTTATTATATTCATGAAAACACAAAACTGCTCACTATGATTAGTATTCACGAATTAAAATCAGGTGATACCGTTATCACAAATTACGGAGGTGCGGAAAAAGAAGGAAAGATTTTACAGGTAGATCATGAAGATAAGAAAGTGTTGGTGGCTACGGATGAAAATGAGTACTGGTACGATCTCGACAACCTTTTACCCATTCATTTAACGGAAGCAACCCTGTTAAAGCTGCAGTTCCATAAAGACGAAGCGGCGTCTTCTGCATCAGGAGGGACCCTGTATGTAAGAGGCCCTTTTTCGGTCCGCTGGTTTGAGGCAGGACATAAGCCCCTCATACAGCTGCACTACAGGGATGAAACCCGGAATCTGAATGCGCCTATCACCCTGAATGAGTTACAGAATCATTATCATGGGATGACGCTGTATCACCTGGAATAGCCCATACTATAAAATAATAAAAGAGGGAGTGAGATTAAGCATCGCTTATTTTCACGCCCTCTTTCTATTTTCGTTTGGATGGCATTGTACCATCTGAACACATTAAATTAAAATCACAAATAACGAAGGGGATTCCTTCTGGCATTCTGGATATAATTTTTCATATTCACCCAGAACGCAAGAATCATATATACAATGAGTGGGGACCCCATTGTCAGAAAAGTGGCATAAATGAAAAAGATGCGTATACGGGATGTGGCCACGCCCAGTTTATCTCCAATAGCGGCACAAACACCGAACGCCTTCCATTCCACAAAATCTTTTATCCGGTTCATACATCAAATTTATCAAATTCCGGCTGGAAAACCAAGCAAAAAACGGCGGTGGACACTAACTATTTAGTGGGCTGAATATCAGCATCTTTGCTCCCGGTGGGTGTTTCTGTGCATGAGAAAGCGATTGCAAACAGGAGAGATAAATTTAATATAATAGTTTTTGATAATTTTTCTGCGAGATAAAAACCTTCCTTTTCCTTGATCTGCCTGTATTTTAAGGAACTAGTAAAATAGCCACAGTTTATACACAGTTCACTATATCTTAAGTATTTAATTTAAAAACTTGTTGTTTTTAGTTAATTTTGCGTGCAATTTTTAACCGCTCTTAAATAATTTTTTTGCCATGGTGTTTGATATTGACATGATTAAAAAAGTGTATGCGGCATTACCGGGTAAGGTGGAAGCAACCCGTAAGATGTTAGGTCGCCCGCTCACGCTTGCTGAGAAGATTTTGTACGCTCATCTGTATGCACCTACTCCCACGCCCTACGAAAGAGGCAAATCCTATGTTGAATTTGCTCCAGATCGCGTAGCTATGCAGGATGCAACTGCCCAGATGGCGTTGCTCCAGTTTATGACCTGCGGCCGTGATAAAGTTGCGGTTCCCTCTACTGTACACTGTGATCACCTTATACAAGCCAAGGTTGGCGCTACACAAGATCTTGCGACTGCTATTGACACCAATAAAGAAGTTTACGATTTCCTTTCTTCTATTTCTGATAAGTACGGCATTGGTTTCTGGAAACCAGGCGCTGGTATTATTCACCAGGTTGTACTGGAAAACTATGCGTTTCCGGGTGGTATGATGATCGGTACTGACTCCCACACTCCTAATGCCGGCGGTTTAGGCATGGTGGCGATTGGTGTTGGTGGTGCCGATGCCGTAGATGTGATGGCTGGTTTACCCTGGGAGCTGAAAATGCCGAAACTGATCGGTGTGAAGCTGACAGGTAAAATGAGTGGCTGGACTTCCGCTAAAGACATTATCCTGAAAGTAGCTGGTATCCTCACTGTAAAAGGTGGCACCGGCGCTATCGTGGAATACTTTGGTGAAGGTGCTGATAGCCTGAGCGCTACTGGTAAAGGTACTATCTGTAACATGGGTGCTGAAATCGGCGCTACCTGTTCCCTCTTCGCGTACGACAACAAAATGGCTGACTACCTGAAAGTGACCAGCAGAGCTGATGTTGCTGCACTGGCTGACGGCGTTAGAGAACACCTGCGTCCGGATACAGAAGTATATGCAGACCCTGCCAAATACTACGACCAGGTAATTGAAATCAACCTGGACGAACTGGAACCCTATGTAAACGGTCCGTTCACACCGGATCTGGCATGGCCTATCTCCAAATTTGCACAGGCCGTGAAAGAAAACAACTGGCCTGAGAAACTGGAAGTAGCCCTGATCGGTTCCTGCACCAACTCTTCCTACGAAGATATTTCCCGCTCTGCTTCCCTGGCACAACAAGCCATCGATAAGCAACTGGATATGAAATCTGAATTCACGATCACTCCCGGTTCTGAACTGGTACGTTTTACCATCGAAAGAGACGGTTTACTCAATACTTTCGACCAGGTTGGTGGGGTAGTACTGGCAAACGCCTGCGGTCCCTGTATCGGTCAGTGGGCACGTCATATCGACGACCCTACCCGCAAGAACTCTATCATCACTTCCTTCAACCGTAACTTCGCGAAAAGAAATGATGGTAACGCTTCTACCCACGCTTTCGTAGCTTCTCCGGAAATTGTTACCGCTTTGGCCATTGCAGGTGATATCACCTTCAACCCACTGACAGACAAACTGAAGAACAAAAACGGCGTAGAAGTAATGCTGGATGAACCAGTAGGTTACGAACTGCCAGTGAAAGGCTTTGCCGTAGATGACGCTGGTTACCAGGCGCCTGCGGCCGATGGTAGCGGTGTTCAGGTAAAGGTATCTCCTACCTCCGACCGTCTGCAACTCCTTGCACCATTCTCCGCCTGGGAAGGTACAGACCTGAAAGGCCTGAAACTCCTTATCAAGGCGAAAGGTAAATGTACTACGGATCATATCTCTATGGCTGGTCCATGGTTGAAATACCGCGGTCACCTGGATAACATTTCCAACAACATGCTCATTGGTGCGATCAACGCATTCAACGATAAAAGCGATACCGTTAAAAATTCCCTTACCGGCGAATATGGTGCAGTTCCTGCTACCATGCGCGACTACAAAGCACACGGTTTTGGTGCAGTGGTAGTAGGTGACGAAAACTACGGTGAAGGCTCCAGCCGCGAACACGCTGCAATGGAACCACGTCACCTCGGCGTTCGTGCTATCCTGGTGAAATCTTTCGCCCGTATCCACGAAACAAACCTGAAAAAACAGGGTATGCTGGGTCTGACCTTCGCTAACAAAGAAGATTATGATTTAATCCAGGAAGATGATACCATCGATATCAATGGTCTGACTTCTTTCACTCCAGGTAAACAACTGACTGTTGTACTTCACCATAAAGACGGCAGCACAGATGAATTCCCGGTAAACCACACGTACAACGAACAACAGATCGAGTGGTTTAAAGCAGGTGGTGCACTGAACGTTATCCGTGCAGAAGCCGCTAAAAAAGCATAGTTAACTATTTAGCATAAAAGCAACGGGCAGAAAGTTTTTTCTGCCCGTTTTCTTTTTAAATTGAGTGTGGAAAAAGAACCCAGCATATGCAAGTATCAGAATTAAGAGCCCCCTGGACCCAAACCAACTTCCCATACACGGATGATCTGATGTTGATTAACCAGTCCTACGTTACCGTGATGATGGCCTACCAGGAGGAGAAACGTCATTACCACGATATCTCGCATATTTTACAGCTGGTATCCTTACAACAAACCTATGCCGATCGTATCCTGGATAATGAGGTGGTCCTTTTCTCCATCTTCTTCCATGATATTATATATAACGCGCAGCGTTCTGATAACGAAGAAATGAGTGCAGCCGCCGCCGTTACACATCTCCGGAAGATTGGCTTTCCGGCAGATAAAACCACTGCTGTAAATGACTTTATAATAGCTACCAAAACCCATGTCAATCCGCAGAACGATCCTGACCTGGATTATTTCCTCGACTTCGATCTGCAGATACTAGGTACTTCTCCGGAAGCTTACCGGCAGTACACCCAGCAAATAAGACAGGAATACAGTATCTACCCGGACCTCTTATATAAACCAGGCCGAAAAAAGGCATTGCAGCATTTCCTGGAAATGCCGGCCATTTTCCGTACTCCTGCTTTCAGGGAACTGTATGAAGAAAGCGCCAGGAACAACATCCAGGCAGAAATTGACACTTTATAATCAGGATATATGAAACGAATCGTAGTTTTTTGTGGTTCAAGTGCAGGAAAGGACCCCGTTTACCTGGAACAGGCTAAATTACTGGGCGCTGCACTGGCAGAACGCCAGCTTACATTGGTATATGGCGGTGCCAAAGTAGGACTCATGGGAGCTGTAGCAGATGGTGCACTGAATGCCGGCGGACAGGTAATCGGTGTATTACCCTATTTTCTGCAACAAAAAGAACTGGCGCATGAAGGATTGACGGAACTGATCCTGGTAGATACCATGCATGAACGCAAAACCAAAATGAATGAATTATGTAACGGTGTAATTGCACTACCCGGCGGATTCGGCACTATGGAGGAACTGTTTGAAATGCTTACGTGGGGGCAATTAGGTCTGCACAAAAAACCTATTGGCCTGCTCAATATCAACGGCTTTTACGATGCCCTGATTGAGCTTTCGAAAACCATGACCAGCAACGGTTTCCTCAAAGCAGAAAACCGGGATATGCTGTTATGTAGTAATGATATCAATGATTTATTGCAGCAAATGGAGCAATACGAGCCACCAGCTAACTCCAAATGGATTTCGCCGGCGCAGAGTTAAATCTCTTTTGCTTTCCACAGTGGCTTCTTCAGTGCAAACCTGCGCACCAGGCTCACCCTGAAATTGCCGGTACCAAATGTCTGATAGGTATGTGGTATCGGCATACCGCTGCGGATATTCATTCCCACGTAGTGTACCCCTGCAAAATAACGGCTGGAATTATAGCCAAGAGAGGCCCGTACGGTATTACTGAATTGTAACCCCACCTTACGGCTGATTTCTCCACTTTCCATGTAAAGACTGGTCACATTACCTCCTAAACCTGCTGTGAGGGACAGCGACAAAAAGAAGTGCTGTTGTAATACAAACGTATAGGCATAACCGACATTGGCAGCCAGAGAAGAAATACCCGTTTTATAATAGTGCTCGTCCCGCAGAAAGTTCGTATCTGCCATGTTAGACGGGATCAGGGATGAATCACCCTTTACCCGGCCCAGGAACATTTCTCCCCCTACGATAAAGGAGCCGGCACTTTTTTTCTGGTATTCATTCTGCAGGTTTGGTGCGCGATAGGAAAAACGTTTGTCGTTGAAAATATACTGCACATTCAGTCCGAAATCTATATTTCTTATGTCAGGTCGCTGGGGATAAGGGTTTTGAGCAGCATATGCTTTACCAAATACTTCCTGTGGATTGGCTACATAATAGCCTTTGTAATATTGTCCGTAGAAATCCACTACTATTTTACGAAGATAAATATGCGATTGCAGATCAATGTATTTTGTCTTTCCGAACTTATCATTATGCCGATTAATGAATGGCAGGTTAAAGCCCAGGTTAATCCCAACAAACCTGTAGTTCGCACCAAATCCAATATTAAAGGGAGTATTGGGTCTGTACAGGATATCTTTTTTCTGTTTCCTGTCGAGGATATCAAATTTTGTGTATTTACGGGAACCATACAGCCGGCCGGTGATATCTTCCGTATGATCTTCGATATAAGCCGTATCATTTTCTGTTTTCAACCACTTCCAGAAGCGGCCCTGAGCCTGCATCTGCGTAGCCCCTGTCAAAAATACGATCAGCCATACTAAAATTCGTAGATTCATAAACGTTGTAGGTTAATTCCGATGTTGATGATCAGGGAAGTTCAACGACTTCCAGGTTCTGAATATTGCCTGCAGCTACCTGAAAGCGCAGGAGCGTTTTAACTTTGTGCCACCCTTGTTGTCCACATGCACCCGGATTCATATGTAACAAATGCAATGCCGCGTCGGGCATCACTTTCAGAATATGAGAATGGCCACAGATAAAGAGTTTGGGGGGATGTTGTTTCAACTGTTCTTTCACACCTGGGGCATATTTCCCCGGATAACCGCCAATATGTGTCATCATCACCTCTACTCCTTCTACGTTAAACCGCAGCGTTTCGGGATAACGGATACGGATATCCGCTCCGTCAATATTGCCATATACCGCCCTGAACGGCTTAAAGGCTTCCAGTTTATCCGCCAGTTCCACATTACCGATGTCGCCGGCATGCCAGATCTCATCCACTTCTTCAAAGTACTTAAATACCTGCGGATGCAAATAGCTATGCGTATCCGACATGAGTCCTATTTTTTTCAAGGGAGAATTATATTAATATTTTTTACTTTGTAGTTATATGTCAAAAGAAAACGCTCATCCTATTACTGCGTGTTTGCTTATTTGCTGCCCCGATCGTCCCGGCATTGTAGCTGGCGTATCCCAGTTCCTTTACCAGTTGGGTGCAAATATACTTGATGCAAGTCAACACAGTACCGATCCCCGTGAAGGATTATTTTTTATGCGCATGGAATTCCAGCTGGACCTCCTGGATAAACCGGCGCTGGAAGCCGCTTTCCAGCAACAGGTCGCCACTCCGCTACACATGGAATGGAAAATTGATTACAGCGACCGCCGTATGCGGATGGCCATTATGGTATCTGCTTATGATCATTGTTTGCTGGAACTTTTATGGAGATGGAAAAGCGGGGAACTGCCGGTAGATATTCCGCTCGTTATTTCCAATCATTCCCTGCTGGAAAAGGAATGTACGGCTATGGATATTCCGTTTCATTACCTGCCGGTTACCAACGCCACCAAAGCAGTACAGGAAGATGCTGCTATCCGCCTGCTGGAAGAGCATCAGGTAGATTTTACCGTACTAGCCAGGTATATGCAGATATTATCGCCACAATTTGTTAGTTGTTACCCACAGCGCATCATCAATATTCATCATTCTTTTTTACCAGCCTTTGCGGGTGCCAGACCTTACCTCAACGCCTATACGAGAGGGGTAAAACTGATTGGTGCTACTGCCCATTATGTGACCAATGAACTGGATGAAGGGCCTATTATTGAACAGGATGTGGCCAGGGTAAGCCATAAACATACGGTAGAAGACCTGGTAATGCTGGGACGTGATATTGAGCGGCAGGTGCTGACCAGGGCCGTAAAAGCACATGTGAATAACCGGGTGATCCTGCATGGTAACAAGACCATTGTATTCTGATAAAAAACAGGGCTGACAAACTTCGCGTCTGTCAGCCCCGAAAATTTACACTTTCCCGCCTTTCATTCTTCATGAACCTAGCCGTTTTTTACCAGCTATAACGATTAATATAGATGATATTACTATCTGACAATAAACTTCGCTAATTTCTTTCCAGCCACTGCATAGGATTCCATGATCCGCATACCGGTATCAAAGTCAAAGCCCATCATCCGGCCCGGTGCATTCTCAATGGATATTTTAGCCACCACCTTACTTCTGTTGGCGGTTTCCACAATCGTAGCTTCTGCATCAATGTAGGAGTTTTTACGTGCTACGCCTACATTAAATCCTGGCTCAATAAAAGTAGTGTGAAAGATCATGGTGTACTTTGCATTCGGAAAATTTCCAGCTTTTAAATCGCCATTATCATTGAACAGCGAATCAAACTTGGGCTCATACCTGGTGGGGCGATCCTCTTTCCATGCTTTGGCCCAGGTATCGCCTTTCCCGGCTTCTTTCTTGTTGTACTCTGTTGTTTTTTTACTGATATAATCCTCTTCACTGTCTTTACCTACGGACAGATGATCATACGTAAATTCAACATTGAGTTCTTTCTGATCTTTCAGGGTAGCGAGGTCTCCGTCTACCAGTTTAATTTTTTGCGCTATTGCGGGGATGCAAAGCGTAGTTAGCAGTACTGTGACTGCCATCTTGGGGAGTAGTTGCATAACATACAATTTGAAGCAAAAATATTGAAATTATCTAGATACCCCTCACTCCCGGAAATTTTATTTTATCTTTAAAGAGATGCTACAAACTGCTTTATATCATTATCTCCGCAAGGAATGCGATGCCGTCACCACCGCATATACCACCTTGCAACAGGCGCCCGGTGATGCCGATGCGATACATGAAATGCGGGTGGGTGTAAAAAAACTACGGGCTTTTTTTTCGCTGGTAAAGCAACTACCGGATTACTCCTTTGGAGCCGGTAAGCATTTGCATACGGTAAGACTCATACAGGCAATAGGCGGGGCTTCCAGGGATACACAGCTACAGGAGAAACACCTTCGGGACTATGAGAAAAAAGTAAAGTGGCGCTTTTCGTTTGCACATTTGTTGCTCAAAAACAAACAGGCTACCGCCGACGAGCTATTGCAGGCTACCATAAAACACTGCACTCTTAAAAAGTTAGATTCCCTACCTGAAGATTTCAAGGAAGCCATTTCCGATACCGATGATACGGCCGCTACAACCGCGCTGATCAAATTTCTGCAACAACAACACCAGCGTATTACACTGCCTGCCAGCAGGGCCCATCATACTGTTTGGCATGGAGTAAGGAAAGATACCAAGGCGTTATATTATCAGCTCACCATACTGGAACAGGTGCTCCCCTCTACCCACACCGATGTGCTCACCACACATACGAAGAAAGCAGGCGAACTACTGGGACAATGGCATGATACCAGCGAATTATTGTTATTTACAAAAGCAACGATCGCACAACTGAAGAAAGAAAAAATCACCTTACCGGTGAACGCATCTCAACTGGTACAATTGCTACAGCTGGATGTAAAGGAGCAACTGGCATTGTGCACTGTGCAGCTGAGACAGCTTTTAGCAATTAGCTTTTAGCAGTTAGCTATTAGACTATAGCGAATAAGTATCCGCTAAGAGCTATCCGCTATAGTCTAATAGCTAACTGCTAAAAGCTAATAGCTAGAACGGTTCCTCTCCGGAATAAGCCATTACGGTCTCAAAAATGAGGGAGGCCGCGAGCTTGGCAGTACGGTTATCGATATCCAATGAAGGATTGAGTTCTGCAATGTCAGTACCTGCTACTTTTCCGCTTTGTAAAATTCTGCGGTAGCACTGCAGGAATAATCCTCCGGGCATGATACCGTTATAGGCGGTAGCACTTACACCAGGTGCAAAAGGAGCCGCAAATACGTCCAGGCAGGTAGTCAGATAAACTTTATCCACCTGTCCCAGGAAATGCTGAATAGCGGCAAATAAAGTGTCTTTATCCTGCAGGTGAAAAGCATCTGCACTTACATAGGTTGCATCTTCTTCACCGGCGATGTTAAAGAGCTGCCGGGTATTTCCATTCTTCTGAATACCTAATGCGAGGTAATGAAAAGGCATACCAGCCTGTTTGGTATCCTGTGCCAGTTGCCAGAAGCCGGTACCAGAGCTGGGACCTTCTTCTCCCGAAATACGGATGTCAAAATGTGCGTCAAAGTTAATGAAGCCTATCTTTTGCTGCGAAGCAAATCGGCGTATACCACTGGCATGCCCGTACGTAATTTCATGTCCGCCGCCGAGCAACAGTGGCAGATAGCCCGCTGTGAGTATGGCATTTACGGCTTCACTCAATACCTGCTGCGCATTTTCCAGTTCACCGTTTAGACAAAGAATATCTCCTGCATCGAGTAAAATCGTTTGTTCGTTGAAGTGAACCGGGAAGTTGGCAATGGCTTTACGCAATGCTGCCGGGCCTTCTGCTGCGCCGGTTCTGCCTTTATTACGGCGTACACCTTCATCACTGGCGAAGCCCAGTAGCACAATCCCTTTTTCTTCCGGTTGCAGTGCCGGCAGTGGCGCCTGTAACAGGTCCACTACTTTAATGACCTGATGCCAACGCAGCAGATCCGGTGCGGTACCATCTGTACGACCAGTCCACGAAGTGGCTGCTGTTGGTTGATAGCTATCCTTTGTTATCATAAATTACGATACTAATTCTCCTTTTTTCCATACCATAGCAGGTTTCATCTTACCCTGATAATAAAGTATATCCCGGTAATCACTGGTAGGATACGCCTGCAGATCTGCTGCATATCCGGCTACCAACTGACCTGCATCTTTTAATTGCAATGCAGGGGCTGCTCTTACGGTAAGCGCGGCCAACACTTCTGCTGTTGATAATTTTTCTGCGGCACTCATAACGGCGGCTTGTATCAGCAAATCGCCCATAGGCGCTGATCCTGGGTTCCAATCACTTGCTATCGCTACACTCGCGCCGGCGTTCAGTAACTTACGCGCCGGTGCATACTGCATACCCAAACCTAATGAAGCACCCGGCAAAACTACGGCAACTGTATTGGAATTCGCCAGTAAAGCAATTTCTTTTTCACTGCTGGCTTCCAGGTGATCTGCCGATAAGGCACCAGCATTCACCGCTACCGCTGCACCACCTGCACTAAACTGATCGGCATGTACGGTAGCCACAAACCCTTGCTGCATGGCCTGTTGCAAAAATGCAGCTGCCGCGGGCGCAGAAAAGGCAGTTTCTTCAATGAAAATATCTACCCTGTTGCTGAGCTGCTCCTGCTGCAATACCGGCAGCAGTTCGCTGACTATCCATTGCAGATATTCGGTTTCGCTTCCGGCATAATCACGTGGTTTCATATGCGCAGCCAAACAGGTAGAAACAAGTGTAGCTTTGGTATGCATGCCCGCCTGTTGTATGGCGCGCAACATTTTCAACTCTCCTTCAAGATTAAGTCCATAACCACTTTTCACTTCAATGGTAGTCACCCCTTCTCTTAAATGCCGGTTGGCACGGGCTACCGTATTTTCGGTAAGGGTAACGATATCGGCTATACGTGTTTTAGTAACTGAATCCCAGATACCACCACCCGCACGTGCTATTTCCAAATAACTCTTACCAGCTATACGCATCGCATAATCACGGTTACGCGTACCATCATAACAAATGTGCGTATGACAATCGATAAAGCCGGGCAATAATACCAGGGGGGTATCCATGAAAGCGATCTCGCTGTCCGGATATTTTTTCAGCAATGATTTGTAGTCTGCAACGGCGATGATCTCTCCGTTTTCCACTACCACACCACCTTTTTCTATCACTGTTAACTGCTCATCCTGTAACGTGCCTTTCAGCGACAGGCCTGTCATTGGCAGGATTTGAGCAAAAGGTCCGAGTAAAGTTTTCATTAGCTATTTGCTTTTAGCTGTTAGCTTTTAGCCTGTAGCGGATAGCTCTTAGCGGATACTTATTCGCTATAGTCTAACTGCTAAAAGCTAAAAGCTAACGCTTAATCAATCTTGATGTCAAATTTTGCGCCCCACTCCTGTGCTTTTTCATATCCGGCATCGGCGTGGMGGAAAATTCCCAGGGCAGGATCATTGAACAATACGCGGCTCAGGMAGGCGGCGGCACGGTCTGTACCATCGGCCAGTACTACCATACCGGCATGTTGGGAATATCCCATTCCTACGCCGCCGCCATGATGGAATGATACCCAGGTAGCGCCGCCACCGGTATTGGCCATCAGGTTGAGAAGGGTCCAGTCACTTACTGCATCAGAGCCGTCTTTCATGGATTCCGTTTCCCGGTTAGGAGAAGCTACGGAGCCACAGTCGAGGTGATCACGACCAATCACAATCGGCGCTTTCACTTTACCGGTTCTCACCAGCTCGTTGAAAATCAAACCTGCTTTTTCACGCTCTCCCATACCGAGCCAGCATATGCGGGCAGGCAATCCCTGGAAGGCCACTTTCTCTCTGGCTTCTTTCAGCCAGTTGATCAGGTGGGTATTTTCCGGGAACGCTTCTATCAGCGCCTGGTCAGTAGTATAAATATCTTCCGGATCGCCGGAGAGGGCTACCCAGCGGAAAGGTCCTTTTCCTTCACAGAACAGCGGACGGATGTACGCCGGTGTGAATCCCGGGAAGTTGAATGCGTTGGCTTCTCCCCCTTCACGGGCAAATTCACGCAGGTTGTTACCATAATCAAACGTTACGGCGCCTTTCTGTTGCATTTGCAACATGAAGCCTACGTGGCGGGCCATGCTTTTGAGCGACAATTCACGGTAGGCAGCTGCATCTTTTTTACGCAGGTCCAGTGCGGCTTCCAGCGTTATGCCATTGGGCACATAGCCATTCAGCGGATCATGTGCCGAAGTCTGATCGGTGAGGATATCAGGTATGATATTATCTTTCAGCATGCGTTCCAGCATATCACCGGCATCACTTACCAGACCAATAGACAATGCCTCCCCTTTCGCCTGCGCGTCCCGGGCCCACTGAATCGCTTCTTCATAAGAATACGTCATGCGGTCGATGTAGCGGGTATCCAGTCTTTTCTGGATACGTGTAGGATCGATATCCGCGCCAATAAATACGGCACCGGCCATGGTGGCGGCCAGTGGCTGTGCACCACCCATACCGCCTATACCTGCGGTGACCAGCAGTTTGCCTGCGAGACTGCCATTAAAGTGTTGTCTGCCGCATTCCATAAAGGTTTCATAGGTTCCCTGCAGGATACCCTGAGTACCGATATAGATCCAGCTACCGGCGGTCATCTGACCATACATCATCAGGCCTTTGGCGCGCAGTTCATTGAAGTGCTCCCAGGTAGCCCATTTGGGTACCAGGTTACTGTTGGCCAGCATTACGCGTGGCGCCTGCGGATGCGTGCGGACAATACCTACCGGTTTACCGGATTGCACCAGCAAGGAATGATCCTCGTCCAGCTCCAGTAATATTTCTATAATTTTTTGCAGCGATTCCTTGTTGCGGGCAGCCTGGCCGATGCCACCGTATACCACCAGTTCATCGGGGTTTTCAGCTACTTCTGCATCGAGGTTATTGAGCAACATGCGCAAAGGCGCTTCGGTTTGCCATGATTTGGCATGCAGCTGTGCACCACGCGGCGCTTTATAATGCGGGTGAGCTGCGTATGTTTTAATAAAGTCCAAACTGGTCATTATAAAGTCCGTTTAAGTTGAGTTGATGTTGGGCCGCAGCTTCGTTGGCTACGCGCACCAGTGACTGGTCAGTGATGATATTGTGCAACGCCGCAATATCGTAGGCGAAGATGCGGTCTTTTGTAGCAAAGCTTACCTTCTCCCGGGTATACTGATGTACTGCTTCCAGCACAGGGCTGGATTTCAGTGGGCGGCGGAAATCCACTGCCTGTGCAGCATACAACAATTCTATTGCGAGTATATATTCGAGATTGCCAATTACCTGGTTCAGCTTACGGCCACTGATAGATCCCATGGATACATGATCTTCCTGACCCAGGGAGGTAGGCACGCTATCTGCGCTGGCAGGGAAACACAGTGTTTTATTTTCTGTTACCAGGGCGGCAGTGGTATACTGCGGGATCATAAAACCGGAGTTCAGACCGGCGTCCTGGATGAGTAATTTTGGTAATCCATATCTCCCCTCAATCATCATATAACAACGCCTGTCGGAGATATTACCCAGTTCCGCGGCAGCCACAGTAGCATAGTCCAGCGGTAAAGCCATCGGCTGACCGTGGAAGTTACCCCCACTGATGGTGTCTTCTGCACTGAAAATAATCGGATTATCCGTAACGGCATTCAGTTCAATCGTGGTGAGTTCCTGCAGATGTTGCCAGGCCGTACGTGAGGCACCATGTACCTGTGGCATACAACGCAGGGAATAAGGGTCCTGTACGCGGCCGCAGTCCACATGAGAAGACATGATCTCTGAATGTTCCAGCAATGTCTTCAAGCGGTGCGCTACCAGCTGATTGCCGGGGAACGGACGGATGGCATGTAAGCGCGGATCAAAAGGCTTGGCGGTGCCCATCAGTCCTTCGAGGGATAAAGCGCCGATAATATCTGCTGCGTCCAATGCATTGTGCAGGCGTTGTACTGCCTTCACTGCAAACGACAGGATGAACTGTGTACCGTTGATCAGTGCCAGGCCTTCCTTAGGGCCGAGTACAATCGGGACGATGCCTTCCTGCTGCATCATGGCGGCCGTATCTGTTTTTTGTCCTTTGTACCATACATGTCCCAGGCCAATCAGTGGCAGGAACAGGTGTGATAAGGGCGCCAGATCGCCGGATGCGCCTACAGAGCCTTTTTCAGGCACCAGCGGCGTTACTTTATGATCGATATGCCAGATAATGCGTTCCAGGGTAGCCAATGCTGCGCCTGAAAAACCTTGTGCCAATGCATGCACTTTGGTGATAAGCATGATGCGGGCAATTTCTTCCGGAATAGGTTCTCCTACGCCTACACTGTGGCTTTGCAGGATATTATACTGCAGGGCGCGGGTATCTTCTTCCGAAATTTTGGTATCACACAAGGGACCGAAGCCAGTGTTAATACCATATACCGTAGTATGTTGTGCTACGATGGTTTGTACATACCCGAAGCTGGTTTGTACGCGTGTAACTACTTCCGGTACCAGTATGCCTTTCACTTTGCCGGCCGCAATATCAATGGCGGTGGCTACAGTGAGCTGGTCTATACCGTACTTAAAAATATCACTCATGGTCAGTCAATTTTTCTGGTGTATGAAGGATTATAGTTGTTTCTTAATTCTTTCTGATAAAGAAGTTTGTTGCACTGATTGTTCAATTTGTGCGATGGCGGCCAGCACCTGCTGGCTTTGTTTATTTTCCATGACCAGTTCGTTCATGGCTTCGGTGATAGCCTCCCAAACGGGTTGTATCTGTTGCAGGAGTTCTTCGCCTTTTTTGGAGAATGCCACGAGTTGACGGCGGCCGTCTTCTTTGCAGGGCGTAGTTTTCAACAGGCCTTTCTTTTTCAGGTTAGTGACCATCTGGCTAACGGCCGAATGGGAAATTTCCAGTTGTTCTGAAATGTCTATCATAGGTACCGGTTGTTGTTTTGACAACAGGTAGAATACCGGGAACCAGCTGGCATCAAAGGGAATCCCCGCCTGTTCATATACTTTATTCACTTCCATGAGGAAGTATTCACTCAGGCGACGCAGGCGGCTGCCAAAAACAAGATAGCCTAATGATGGATAGAATGACATGAGGAAGAATTACAAATTAAGAATGACGATTGACAGAATAGCAGGGAGATATCATCGAATGTTATTATATATCCTTACAACAGCCCATCGATATTATATAAGCACTTATACAATATTACAAAAGAAAAATGGAAATATTATAACAGTTGAAATATTATATAAGTACTTATACAATTTTATAAAAGAAAAACGAAATACGCAGGTTAGCAGCTAATATCCGCTAAGATCTCCCTGCCCTTCGTAATTCGTAATTCTTTACTTGGCTGTTTGTTTCTTTTTGATATCAAACCAAAGGGGGGAAGTATCGGTTACATCGCCATTATAGTTAATGGAGAGTTCTTCACCTTTTTTGATATCACGCCGCGTGATGATGCTCATGGTTTCTTCAGTGAAGTCCATTTCATACTCACAGTTCGGGTGATAATCGTGGTTGTAGATAGAACAGAAGCCCAAAGCCACACAAGAACGGGTTTCTTTCGCACCCCAGAGAAAAATATAATTATGGAGTCTTGTTTTGTCCACAATTTCAGTATCATCGTAAGAGAGAACCAGCACGGGTGAAGTCTCTATTCTTGTTCCGGCCGGGATCTTTTCTTTTGTATAGACTCCTCTGCCTCTTCCCTTAGACTTATCAATGTACAAGTACGGCTTTATCATAGCTCAATTTCAAATAAAAGAAGACGTAAAGTAAAGTTAAAGGAAGAAGTTATCAAAATCATGTTTAAAAAATTTAGGTTTGCGGCCCGGAAATTATTTTTTTTGCCTATTATCAAGCAGTATATATGATCAATTATAACCCGAAAGAATGGTTTACGTTTATTTTTCGCATTCATAAAGCGGACACGGTCAGGAAGCTGTTTCCTATGTTCATCGCGCTTTCTGTCTATTCAGCTTTTATAGCCTGGCTGGAGCTGGAGGTATGGAAACTATCGGCCAACAGTGAAATTTCCAAGATATCGCTGATGCATGGATTGCTGAGTTTTGTGATTTCCATGTTGCTGGTATTCCGCACCAATACCGCGTATGACCGTTGGTGGGAAGGTCGCCGGCAATGGGGCGCCCTTGTCAACAGCAGCCGCAACCTGGCGATGAAGATACAGGCGATGTTACCGGCAGATAACCAGGCGGACCGGCTATTCTTTAAAGTGATGATTCCGAATTTTGCCTATGGTCTGAAGAATCATCTGCGGAAAACCTACCTGCATGACGAAATGGAAACCATTCCGGGAATGGAGCCACAGCACATGGATATCAGTAAGCATGTACCTAATCAGCTGGCCCAGCTAATCACCGGCAAAACCATGGAACTGTACCGCAACGGGCAATTGACAGGCGATCAGCTAATTTTGCTGAACCCTGAGTTACAGTCTTTTGCTGATGTATGTGGCGCCTGTGAGCGTATTAAAAACACGCCTATCCCCTTCTCCTACAGCGTTTTTATTAAAAAATTTATATTCTTTTATGTGATGTCAATGCCTTTTGCTTATGTATTCAGTCTGGGGTACCTGATCATCCCGATGATTGTGTTCATCTTCTTTGTACTGGCGAGCCTGGAACTGATTGCAGAAGAAATTGAGGATCCGTTTGGCAAGGACGCCAATGATCTGCCCATAGATACTATTTGCAGCAATATCCGACTGCATGTATCAGAATTATTATAACGACTGTCCCGGCAGCGTGCTATTTTAACTTATTTTCGCAGATAGAGGCAATTTGTACATGGAAAATGAAGCTTTACTGGAAAAATTCCAGACACTGACAGAAGAAAAGAATTACCGCGAACTGTCAGTATATCTGGACGACCAGCTGATAACGGATATAGCCGAACTGATTCACGAAGATCCTGATGAAGCAGATATCATCATTAATAACCTGTCGATCAGCAGAGCGGCAGCGGCTTTTCGTATCCTGGACTTTCCATTGCAGGAGGATGTTATCCGCACTTTATCGGCCGCTAAAATAGCGGAGCTCATGAACGAGCTACCGGCGGATGACCGTACAGCCTTCCTGGAAGAGCTTCCCAGTGAGGCCGTAAAAGAACTGATCAAGCTGCTCGACCCGGAAGAGCGGCGGATTACGCTCTCCCTCCTTGGTTACAAGGAAAATAGTGTAGGTCGTATCATGACGCCCGATTACATTGCAGTACGGGAAGAGTGGACCGTGAAAGAGGTACTTGATTATATCCGCGAACATGGTAAGGATAGTGAAACGATTGACGTAATATATGTAATTGACGAAAAGGGACACCTGCTGGATGACTTCCGGATCAGGGAGTTCCTGCTCGTATCTCCGGATACCGTGGTGCATACCCTGATGGATGACCGGTTTGTGTCGCTCCATGCCAACGATGACCAGGAAGAGGCCATACAGGTTTTCCGGATGGAAAACAGGGTAGCCTTGCCCGTAGCAGATGATCAGGGCATATTGCTGGGTATTGTGACCATTGACGATATGTTGTGGATCGCCAACGAAGAACATACAGAAGATATTCAGAAAATAGGTGGTACCGAGGCCCTGGATGAGCCCTATCTCGACATGCCTATCCTGAAACTGATTAAAAAGCGTGTAGGCTGGCTCGTAGTATTATTTATCGGAGAAATGCTAACCGCAACTGCCATGGGCTTCTTTGAAGACGAAATTGCCAAGGCGGTAGTGCTGGCACTCTTTGTTCCACTCATCATTTCCAGTGGAGGTAACAGCGGCTCGCAGGCTTCCACCCTTATTATACAGGCCATGGCCCTCGGTGAAATCACGGTAGGTGACTGGTGGCGCGTGATGCGCCGGGAAATCATTTCCGGCTTGATCCTGGGCGGAGCACTGGGCTCCATCGGCTTTATACGTATCCTGCTCTGGAATACTTTCTTCCACACTTATGGTATACACACCGTGCTAATAGGCGCTACAGTAGGTATTTCCCTGGTAGGCGTGGTACTCTGGGGCACCCTTTCCGGCTCTATGCTGCCATTGGTATTAAAGAAATGTGGTGCGGATCCGGCCACATCTTCTGCTCCCTTTGTGGCCACCCTGGTGGATGTTACCGGGTTACTGATTTATTTTACAGTAGCGTATACTTTGATGAAAGGAATTTTGTTATAGCTTTTAGCCATTAGCTTTTAGCTTTTAGGAAATGCAGCGAAGATCATATTACATCTTCTTCGCTGCATTTCCTAAAAGCTAAAAGCTAATGGCTAAAAGCTCCTAATAACATATCTCCTTTAACATCGTTCCGTCCTTATTCTTTCTCACTATAAACAACCGGTCATATTCATTCTCCCCGATAGAATCCGTATGGGGTTTGGCTCTCAGGCTATGCAGAATAGGAATAATGGTATTGGAATGACCTACTACCAGGATGCGTTTGCCCCAGTCTTCATGCCGGGTTACCTGATAAATAAAGGATTCGCCACTGGTATCGGCGGCATAAAAGCAGGTATCCAGGTGTAAGTGAATCCGGAGACTGTCGGCGGTAGCCACCGATCTTTTATAAGGCGTAATATAGATTTTATTCAAACCGGAATCTTTCAGCAACCGGTATAGTGCGCCTGCTCTTTCCTGACCGGCTATCGTTAAAGTAGAATCCGGGCCGGGGTTCCTTTCTGCATGCCTGATCACATAAAATGTACCGGTTAAAAAGGTCGTATCTTCTGATACCAACACGGGCTGCCGGGCAGGTCTTCCGGGCTTACAGGCCACAAAGAGCAAGAGGGAAAATAAGATTGGCAGTATGCGCATAAAGCGGATTTAGAGCAGATGACCGCAGTACGTCCATCCAAAAGTTACGGCAATTTATGATTAAACCGTTACATTTATTCCCCAACAAAATAATGAACCGATATGAGAAAATGGGTATTACCCGCCATTATTTTTTTATCAGCCAACCGCATCTATGCCCAACAGGCAGGCCCGCTTACTGTAGAAAAGATTATGCGCGATCCTAAATGGATAGGAACTTCTCCTGATAATGTTTTCTGGGGCACTGACAATCAGACTGTCTATTTCAACTGGAATCCCGATAAAAATCTGACTGACTCCCTTTACTATAC
This sequence comes from Chitinophaga sp. 10T418, assembly GCF_056394125.1. Lineage (NCBI taxonomy): Bacteria > Pseudomonadati > Bacteroidota > Chitinophagia > Chitinophagales > Chitinophagaceae > Chitinophaga > Chitinophaga sp. 10T418. Next base: position 183,126 of record NZ_JBFTHG010000013.1, on the reverse strand, counting down.
CGGTATTAAAAACAATATTCCCCGCAAAACGGCTGCAGATGAGCGCGCGCTCATCACCGCCCGCTCAGGTGGCACTTACAATACCGATAAAACATTATTAACGTATAGCTGTGAGGGGGATATTTATTTACTGGAGATAAAAACCGGTAAGACCACCCGCATCACCAATACCACCGCCACTTCTCTCAATCCGGCATTCAGCTTTGGTGGCAAACAGGTGGTGTTTCAGCAAGACCGTGACCTGTATGCCTGGGATCGTGCATCTGGCCTCATCAGCCAGCTGACCAGCTTTGACACCGGCAGCAAGCCTGTTGAAAAAGAAGAGAGCCAGAAAGGCAACGCAGAAGAGAAATTCCTGAAAGCCCAGCAACTGGAGCTGATGGAGGTAGTTCGTGATAAGAAAGCCCGTAAAGATGCGGCTACCACCTTTAATAAAGCGCATGAAAACAGAACATTAAGGCACCTGTATCTGCAGGCCAAAAGATTAATGAACCTGCAAATCAGTCCCGATGGCCGTTTCATTACCTACAGCCTGTTCAACGCTCCTGCCGATGCCCGCAACACGATTGTTCCGGAATTTGTAACGGCTTCCGGCTATACAACGGATATCCCTTCCCGCGATAAGGTAGGCGCACCACAGGGCACTTTTGAAAGCTATATTTATGACCGGCAGCGCGACACAGTGCTTCCTGTTAAAACAACCGACCTGCCCGGGATCAAAGACCTTCCGGATTACGTAAAAGACTATACGAAAAAAGACACACCACATGTAAGAGATGTGGTGATTAATGGTCCTTACTGGTCAGACCAGGGGACTCATGCCATAGCAGATATCCGTTCACTGGATAACAAAGACCGTTGGATCGTATTGCTGGATGCAGCTACCGGCACCTTGAAAACACTGAACCGCCAACGTGATGAAGCCTGGGTGGCTGGCCCCGGTATTGGCTGGACCATGGGTGGCGCCAACATTGGCTGGATAGATGAAAATACCTGTTGGTTTCAATCTGAAGCCACCGGCTATTCCCATCTGTACACCAGTAACGTAAACAATGGAACGGTTACCCCACTGACCAGTGGCAATTATGAAGTACAGGATGCACAACTATCTCCCGATAAAAAATATTTCTATCTCAGCACCAACGAAGTACATCCGGGAGAAAAACAGTTTTATCGTATAGGCATTTCCGGTGGCAAAGCCGAAAGGATTACCACTTTACCTGGCGCTAATGAAGTAAGTGTTTCCCCTGATGGTAAATGGCTGGCCTTCCGCTATTCTTATTCCAATAAGCCATGGGAGCTGTATCTGCAGCCTAATACGCCGGGAGCAAAGGCGGTACAGATTACGAACCTGGCCCAGTCGGACGAGTTTAAAACATACCACTGGCGTGATCCGCAGGTAGTCACTTTTACGGCACGCGACCAACAGCCGGTATATGCCCGGTTATACACACCGGACCCGGCCAAAAATAACGGGGCTGCTGTCATCTTTGTGCATGGGGCAGGCTACCTGCAGAATGCACATAAATGGTGGAGCAGCTATTTCCGGGAGTATATGTTTCATAACCTGCTAACGGATAAAGGCTATACGGTACTTGACCTGGATTACCGTGGCAGTGCGGGTTACGGCCGCAATTGGCGCACTGGTATTTATCGTTATATGGGAGGAAAGGATCTTGATGATGAAGTAGATGGCGCAAAATATTTGGCCGAAAAATTGCGGGTGGACGCGCAGCGCATCGGTATTTATGGCGGCAGTTATGGTGGCTTCATGACCTTGATGGCCATGTTTACGAAGCCCGGCGTGTTTGCTGCCGGAGCTGCTTTACGCTCCGTAACCGACTGGGCACATTACAATCACGGCTATACCAGCAACATACTGAATGAACCATTTACAGACAGTATTGCTTACCGCCGCTCCTCTCCCATCTATTATGCAGATGGACTGAAAGGTAAATTGCTGATGTGTCATGGAATGATAGATACCAATGTGCACTTCCAGGATATCGTACGTTTATCACAACGTTTGATTGAATTAGGAAAAAATAACTGGGAGCTGGCAGTTTTTCCGGTAGAAGATCACGGATTTACTACGCCCAGTAGCTGGACAGATGAATATAAAAGAATACTTTTGTTATTCGAGAGTACGCTCTTGAAATAATGGAGCATTTTAAAATTTTTTATTTAGTCACTAAATAAAAAAAATACAAAAGGGGAATACAGTGAATGATGTCAGGTGAATGTTAAGATATCTTAATTTTCATCGGAATCGTTTCTGTATTCCCTTTTTCATTTTACATTCGGACCACGTAGAATGCCATGCTGACCATATCTTTAACTTAAACAATATTCACATTTTCTGATGTGATTTTAACAATTAATGCGATATTGCAATGATAAACCTTAGCACAAATCCAAAAACCTTATGTGTGGAATAGTAGCTTATATCGGGCAGAGAGAAGCCTACCCGGTAGTATTGAAAGGCCTTAAAAGACTGGAATACCGCGGATACGACAGCGCGGGTGTAGCCCTGATCAACAATGGGTTGCAGGTATACAAAAGAAAAGACAAAGTGGCTGCCCTGGAAGAATTCGTGGCAGGTAAAGACATGCGGAGTCATATTGCCATCGGGCATACCCGTTGGGCAACACATGGCGAACCCTGTGACCGCAATGCACATCCTCACCTATCCGGTGATGGTAAACTAGCCATGATCCACAATGGCATCATTGAAAACTATATTCAGCTGAAACAGGAACTGGTAAAACAGGGCCATACGTTTAAGAGCGATACCGACACAGAAGTACTGCTGCACTTCATTGAGGAAATCAAAAAACAAAATCAGTGCTCGCTGGAAGAAGCACTGCGCATCGCGTTAAAACGCGTGGTAGGCGCTTACGTAATTGTACTGATAGATGAAGATAATCCGGATACCCTCATTGCTGCCCGCAAGGGAAGCCCGCTGGTAATAGGCGTGGGTAAAGGAGAACACTTCCTTGCATCAGATGCTTCTCCCATCGTTGAATACACGAAAGAAGTAGTGTATGTAAACGATTATGAAATAGCGATCATCAAAGCCGATGAACTGATCCTGAAAAATATTTCCAATGAAAGGCAAACACCTTACATACAGAAGCTGGACATAGAGTTGGCTGCTATTGAAAAAGGTGGTTATGATCATTTCATGCTGAAGGAAATATTTGAACAGCCGCAAACTATCTTCGATAGCTTACGTGGTCGTTTGGATGCCAAACATGGTACACTTACCATGGGTGGTATGCGGGAGTATGCCGATATCCTGAGCAATGCCAAGCGCATTATCATTGTAGCCTGTGGTACCTCCTGGCACGCGGGGCTGGTAGCAGAATACATGATTGAGGAATTATGCCGTATCCCGGTTGAAGTAGAATATGCTTCTGAATTCCGTTACCGCAACCCGGTAGTAGGCGAAGGCGATGTAATCATTGCAGTATCCCAGTCCGGCGAAACAGCCGATACACTGGTAGCTATTGAAAGTGCCAAAGAAAAAGGCGCCATCATCCTCGGTGTTTGTAACGTGGTAGGTTCTTCTATTGCGCGGTTGTCGCATGCAGGTGCCTATACACACGCAGGCCCTGAAATTGGCGTTGCCAGCACCAAAGCATTTACCGCCCAGCTGGCTGTGCTTTGCCTCGTAGGCCTGAAACTGGCTGTTGATAAAGGCACTATCACCACACAACGTTTTCAGCACCTGCTGGATGAACTGGACCAGGTTCCTGAAAAAGTAGCTACTGCGCTGAAACTCGATGATCAAATCAAAGAGGTGGCCGCCAAATATAAAGATGCACGCGACTTCCTTTACCTGGGCCGCGGATATAATTTCCCGGTAGCCCTGGAAGGAGCACTCAAACTGAAAGAGATTTCCTACATACACGCAGAAGGTTATCCTGCTGCTGAAATGAAACATGGGCCTATTGCCCTGGTGGATGAACACCTGCCGGTAGTGATAGTCGCCACAAAAGACAGCTACTACGAAAAAGTAGTTTCCAACATCCAGGAAATTAAAGCCCGTAAAGGCAAGGTGATAGCAGTTGTAACAGAAGGTGATAACACCATTCCCCCAATGGCGGATGATGTAATTTTTGTGCCTGCCGCAGATGAAATGGTAGCACCCATCATCTCTGTAATACCTTTACAGCTGCTCGCCTACCATATAGGTGTATTAAAAGGCCTGGACGTAGATAAGCCCAGGAATCTTGCAAAATCTGTTACAGTAGAATAAATAGCTTTTAGCCATTAGCTTTTAGCTTTTAGCTTTTAGGAAATGCAGCGAAGAAGGTGTTATATGATGTTTGCTGCATTTCCTAAAAGCTAAAAGCTAATGGCTAAAAGCTCCAAAGATGTATCCTCATGAACAATATCCAAAAAAGACCCCTCTCCGATCTGGGGTATAACTTTATTGAAACCACGTTACCGAAAGGCAAAGACGAATATTATCTCCGTAATGAACAATGGAGCAGACAAGATCAGTACAGGAAATTAACGGCATATGAAGTAGAGGCGCTGGTACGCAATGACAATACTTCTGACGACTGGAATATTATTTTTGTATCCAACGAATTTAATCCGCAACTGGTACAGCACTGCCACTTTTTCGGAATGGTGCGTATCGGGAAACTGGAGCCATATTACCTGGAATTCCATAACCTGCGCATGCCGGTAGGCTTATATAACAGCACGATCTGCGCCTGCGATTTCGGGGATAACGTAGTGGTACATAACGTTAATTATCTCTCCCATTATATACTTGGTAACGAAGTCATCGTAGCCAATGTAAACGAAATGGCGACAACAGACTATGCCAAATTTGGTAATGGTATTCTGAAAGAAGGAGAACAGGAAAGCGGCCGCATATGGATGGAATTGTGCAATGAAAACGGCGGCAGAAGTGTGATGCCATTTGATGGTATGCTCCCCGGAGATGCTTACCTCTGGACCCGCTACCGCGATGATGAACAATTACAACATCAGTTCAAACTGTTTACTGAAAAACAATTCGACAAAAGACGCGGCTACTATGGTATGGTGGGTGATCGTACCGTGATCAAAAATTGTAAAATGATCAAAGACGTTACCATTGGTACGGATGCTTACCTGAAAGGAGCCAACAAACTGAAAAATCTTACCATCAACAGTAATAGCGAAGCTTCTTCACAAATCGGAGAAGGTTGCGAAATGGTGAATGGCGTAGTAGGTTTCGGCTGCCGGGTATTCTACGGTGTAAAAGCAGTGCGCTTCGTGATGGCCTCTCATTCACAGCTGAAATATGGCGCCCGTCTCATCAACTCCTACCTCGGTAACAATGCCACTATATCCTGCTGTGAAGTATTGAATTCACTGATCTTCCCGGCACATGAGCAGCACCATAACAACTCTTTCCTCTGTGCAGCACTGATCATGGGACAAAGTAATATGGCGGCAGGTGCTACCATTGGATCCAATCATAATTCCCGCGGAGCAGATGGTGAAATCATTGCCGGCAGAGGGTTCTGGCCCGGCCTCTGTGTGAGTCTGAAACATAACTCCCGCTTTGCCAGCTTCACGCTGATCTCCAAAGGCAATTACATGTCAGAACTGAACATCCCCATTCCGTTTAGCCTGGTGGTAAATGACGAACATGCTGACCGGCTGAAAGTAATGCCTGCCTACTGGTTCCTGTATAATATGTATGCTATTGCCAGAAACTCATGGAAATATGTAGACCGTGATAAACGCACCGACAAGATTCAACACATTGAATACGATTACCTGGCACCGGATTCTGTAGAAGAATTATTCCAGGCACTGGCTATCATGGAAACCGCTACTGGCAAGGCCTGGTATACACTGCCGGAAAATACATCCAAGAAAGAACTAACGGAAAAGGATATACGCAAAAAAGGAAAAGAACTACTTAAAAACAACCTGGAAGAAGTAGCTAAACTTACCATCCTCACCAAAGGTTTTGAAAATAGTTCCCGCGATGTGGAACTGCTGAAAGTACATCGTGCCTATCCGCTGTTCCAGGAGATGATTGTACTATATGGCATCAAAAACATCCTGGCCGCCAACAAACCTTCTTTCCTGGCATTACAGGCGGCGGTAAAAACTGCCAAACGCGGCGACTGGCTGAATATAGGTGGACAGTTAATGAAAGCGGAAACGGTAGCTCTCCTTAAAACAAAAATTAAAAAGAACAAGATCAGTGGTTGGCCTCAACTGCATACGGCATACGAAGAAATAGGAAATGAATATGCAGCAGATAAACTTCAACATGCAGTGGCCTGTTTACTCGAAATCAAAGAAGTAGCCCTGAAAAATATGACCACCGCTGATCTGGCACAGTGGATGAACGACTCAGCGGCGACCATGGAATGGATCACCGCACAGATAAAACGCTCCAGGGAAAAAGATTATAAAAATCCGTTCCGTCAGCTGGCATATGAAAGCGAAAAAGAAATGAATGCCGTAATAGGTAGCCTGGAAGATAATAGCTTTATTAAACAGACAATTTCCGATCTTGCTGACTATAAAACAAAGGTTAACCAAATTATAGCCGAATGGGAACTGTAGAAAAAATAAGATGCAGCTGGTCCACCAAAGACAAATTATACCAGGACTACCACGATGAAGAATGGGGTACTCCTAATCATGATGATCAGCATCTTTTTGAAATGCTTTGCCTGGAAGGCGCACAGGCTGGCCTGAGCTGGTACACCGTGCTGACAAAAAGAGAAAACTACAGCAAAGCATTCGATAAATGGGATGCTAAAAAAATAATAAAGTATGACGAAAAAAAGGTGGAGCAACTGATGCAGAATGAAGGCATCATCCGCAACCGCCTGAAAATAAATTCCGTTATTACGAATGCGAGGGCTTTCCTTGCCGTGCAAAAAGAATTCGGCAGCTTCGACAAGTATATCTGGTCATTTGTAAACCACCAACCCATTGTGAATCACTACAAAGGCATGTCTGGTGTTCCTGCGAAGACAGCTATTTCAGACGCCATGAGTAAGGATTTGCTGAAACGCGGATTTAAATTTGTGGGATCTACTATCTGTTATGCTTATATGCAGGCTACTGGTATGGTAGATGATCATCTGGAAGATTGCTGGAAGAAGCACAAGTCAAAAAAATAATTTCCGGTAAGCGGGCGTGTCTGCAAACAAGATACCCCGCTTGCTAGTTAATCAGTATTTCACTTAACCCCTGATTACTGATAAATGCATAATCGGTGAGCGTATTCAGAAAGAAATACAACTGCCTTTTTTCCTTGTCCGACAGCGGTATACCATTCTTCACAAGCGGGTCGGTAGTGGTGGTAGTCTTTACACCATGATCATAGAAGTCAAATACCTGGTAAATATCGAAGAAACGCCCATCGTGCATATAAGGGGCACTTTTGAGTATATTGCGCAGGGAAGGCACCTTAAAACGAAGATTATCATCTGTATTACCGGTGATTTTCATTCTACCCACATCATTCAATGCCGGCAGGTAAGGCAACCCGTTACTCCGGTAGGTTAAATCCGTAAACAACGGTTCTTTATGACAGCCCGCGCATTTTTCCTGGAAAATGGTATATCCTGCCTTTTCTTCTTCCGAGAAAACAGCACCCGGTAGTTTCAACATCACACTATCATACCTGGAACCGGCAGAAACCATAGTGGCAACAAACTGTGTAAAAGCCTTGAACATGCGTTCTGTGGTAATTTCTTCAGAGCCAAACGCCGCTTTAAACTTGCTGCGGTAGGCGGTATCGGCCTGCATTTTTTTTAACAGCTCCTTCAGATCCACCGCCATTTCGTTATGGTCTGTCAGTGGCGTGAGTGGCTGTATTTCCAGGTGATTTACGCCACCATCCCACATAAATGCTTTCTGCCAGATCATGTTAAACAGTACCGGAACGGAACGGTTTCCCTGTTGCCCTCCTACACCATGTGCCAGCGCATGATCAAAATGACCAAAGGCAGCAAACTGCTGATGACAGAACCCGCAGGAAACGGTACTATCTTTTGAAAGGCGGAAATCATAAAACATAAACCGCCCCAGCGCCACGCCTGGCTTGGTGAGCGGGTTACGGGAAAAATCATATACCGGCCTGGGAAAGTTGGGTGGCAATTGCAGCAGGTAAGGCTCCGGACCAGCGGCACTATTCTTCCTGGTACCAGCCTGCACCAGTATCAGCAAAAGGCAGAAAGCCCCCACGATATATATTGCTTTACGCCTCAATCGTTAATAGTGTTGACTTTTGTAATACCGGTTACCTGGAACATGTGCTGATAATTACCAGCTACCTGTCTTGCTTTCACACCCGGTGCCATGATCACGGCTATGTTTTTAAAGCTTACAGTATCGGGTAAAAACCATTTTTCCACATCGGCGCTCAGGTGAATGCAGGGCCGATTGCCGGCTGTGATAGTAACTGCCTGTGGAAATGGAAGTGATACATATTTCAGTACCTGGTCTTTGGATTTATAGCCGCCGGCATGAAACAAAAATTCCCTGGTAGGTGAAGCAATGGCCGTTGAATGTCCTTCTATCTGCGCCATGATATAGCCACTGTTCCAGGTCCAGAACATGCCGGTTTCTACCGACAATGCGCCTGATTGTACACCGCTCACGTTACGGATGCTGTCTACCCCAATCAGGAACCGGATGCGTTTATATTGCCCCGCAGGAACGTTGTCTAACCGTATTGTTTTAGCAGTATCTATGGCATCATCTACCAGGAAATAAGCAGGCGGTAAAACCACCGTATCACCACTGACAGACTCCAATGAAAAATTACTGAGGAAATAACGGAAACGGCTGATCGTAAAAGGTTCACCGGCAGCATTGATATAGGTTACCTGATTTCTTACCAGGGGTTGCTGGCCCATCATATGTTTGATGGATAATTGCATGGAAGAAGATGCCCGGCGGGTATCAGGAGATKTCTGCGCAAACAGGCTGTTTACCAGCAGGAACCAGCAAGCATAGGCAATAAAAATCCGCAAAACCATGGTGTCCTCTTTTGTGTAAGGAAGTTACATGTTTTTGCGGATTATGTATTAAAAAGAAATCAATTGATTAGATCCTCTTATAGCCTTTCCAGCCGTACAGGAATACGATGGCAAAGCAGAAAGTGGGAATGCCGTAAGAGACGGCCAGTGACTGCCATTCTGTTACAATACCCATTATGTAAGGTACGGAAGCACCACCAACAATAGACATTACCTGGAAGGAAGCGCCACGTTTGGTATGTTTTCCCAGATCTTTTACCCCCAACGCAAAAATGGTGGGGAACATAATAGACATAAAGAAGAAAACAGCGATTAACGCATATACAGACGCCGCACCGCTACCAGTCATTACAAAAGCACATAATACCACATTAATAAATGCATATAGTGCCAATAAGTGATTAGGGGCAATTTTACGCATCAACGCTGTACCCACAAAGCGGCCGCCCATGAATAACGCCATACCTACTGCTAACAGGTAAGATGCTTTTTCAGTGGTAATGCCATGCCAGTAAGCAGTTACATAGTTAATAAATAATGCGCCCACACCTACCTGTGCTGCCACATAAAAGAACTGCGCTACCACGCCCAGCACAAAATGCCGGTGAGCAAAAAGCGGACGGGTATCTTCCATTACCTCTTTTCCTTCCTGCTCGGCTTCTTTAATTTCCGGTAGAGGTGTTTTATAGAAGAAAGCAGCAATCAGCAAAACAACGATACCAATCACGATATAGGTCAGCTGCACGGTAGTCAGATCTCCTTTGCCACTACCGAAAAATAATTTACCGCCAATGATAGGTCCCAGAAAAGAACCCAGGCCATTAAAGCACTGTGATAAATTTAAACGTTGCTCAGAAGTTTCTTTAGCACCCAATACGGTTACATAAGGATTGGCAGCCGTTTCCAGACAAGCTAACCCACAGGCCAGTATAAATAATGCCAGCAAAAAGAAATCGAAATTAAGCGCACTGGCAGCCGGATAAAAGAGAAAGGCACCAATAGCATACAGCAACAAACCCAGGATAATTCCCTTCTTGTAACCGAATTTGTTCATGAACATACCTGCCGGCAATGCCATGAGGAAGTAAGCGCCAAAATAGGCCCCCTGTAATAATGTGGAACGCTTGGTCGTAATGTTCAATACTTCCTGGAAGTGCTTATTCAGCACATCCAGCAGACCATAGGCCAGGCCCCATAAAAAGAACAGGCTGGTTACTAAAATAAACGGGAACAGGTAGCTACCCGGTTTAACGCCGGTATCTTTACTGCTGGTATAGGTGGAATTACTTACTGCGCCTCCGGCCATAACGAAGAATTTAATGTTTCTGTGAATGTATATTGATAACGTGTGTTGGCTCTTTATCCTTAGCTGATGGATCTGTCGAGATGCGTGTAACCGCCATCTACGTATACTATTTGTCCGGTTGTATGTGATGAACGTGGTGATAGCAGAAATACAGTGGTGTTGGCTATTTCTGCAGAGGTAGTCATTCTTTTTTCGAATGGAATTTTGGCGGTAATGGAAGCCAGTTTCTCCTGTGGATTTGGTAAAGAGTTGATCCATGTTTCATACAGTGGCGTCCACACTTCAGCAGGAATCACGGTATTGATTCGTATGGAGTATGGCAGCATTTCTACCGCCCATTCGCGGGTCAATGCATTGATCGCTCCTTTGGAAGCTGCATAACCGCTGGTGTTACCCTGTCCGGTGCTGGCTACTTTAGATCCGATGTTTACAATGTTTCCTTTGGTAGCTTTCAGGTAAGGCAATGCAAAGTGAGCCAGGTTGTAGTAGTGGGATAAGTTATTCTGCAGTGACTGCATGAACTTTTCCGGGCTACCGCTTTCCAGACCTACGCCATCATTGGCACCGGCATTGTTCACCAGGCCATCAATTTTACCATACGTGGCTACAGTTTCAGCGATCACTTTTTTACAGTCTTCCACTTTCCCCAGTTCTGCAGTAATAGCGAGTGCTTTACCGCCGGCGGCGATAATTTCGTTCACTGTTTTTTCATTATCCGCTGTGCTTCTGCCGGCAATGACAGCAATGCCGCCTTCTGCCGTGATCAGTTTGGATATTGCTTCTCCAATTCCTTTGGCGCCACCGGTAACAATAATCACTTTCTCCTGTAATCCTAAATCCATAGTATGTATGATATTATTTTTTATAGATGATAAAATGAGCGCGCGTTTCCTCCCATTATCTGGTTTTGTTCTGTTGTTGATAAGGTGCTGATAAAATCTGTAACGATTCCTTTTACCTCGTGGTATTCCGCTGCCAGCAGGCATACGGGCCAGTCAGAACCATACAGCAATCTGTTTGCACCAAAAGCTTCAAGCGCCACTTCCAGGAATGGCCTGAAATGTGCCGGCTCCCACTGCTGCCAGTCAGCTTCTGTTACGAGGCCACTCAGCTTGCAATATACATGCGGCGACTGTGCAATGCGGCGCATATGTGCAGCCCATGTTGCCAGTTCACCGGCTTTTATATCCGGCTTGGCGAGATGATCTATGATCAGCGCCTGCTCCGGAAACTGCAATACAAATTCTTCTACTGCAGGTAACTGTTTCGGATATACGAGAATATCATAGGTAAACTGATGCTGCGATAACGCTTTGATACCACGGCAAAAATGTTCCCCCAGAATAAACCGGTTATCTTTTTCTCCCTGTACAATATGGCGGAAGCCTTTCAGCTTCGGATGTGCTGCATACTGTAACAGTTGTTCATTGATATTATCGGCGCGGAGGTCTATCCAGCCTACCACTCCTTTAATGATATCATGCTTTTCTGCGAGCGACAATAAAAAGGCGGTTTCATCTGCTGATTGATCTGCCTGTACGGCAATACAACCATGAACACCATTGTCTTCCAGCACCGGCGCCAGATGTTCCGGTAAAAAATCCCGGCGGATCACCTGCATGGAATCATCTATCCAGGCGTCGCGGACAGGCTCATATTGCCAGAAATGTTGGTGTGCGTCAATAACCATGTAAAGATTGAATTGAGAATTATGAATTAAGAATTACGAATTACGGATCTGTGGGTAGATATAAGCGACCTTCACTTTTGCTATCTCCGCACAGATCCGTAATTCGTAATTCCTAATTCGTAATTCATATCCTATAATGCAAAGATTTGATCCATAATAATCCACTTCTCTCCTTCTTTCGCTACCGGCAATGCCTGCTGGTATTTCCACATCAGCTGCTCCCATACCTGTACGGCAGGATTAGCGGCATCCATGGCATCTTTACGTTCAAAAGAGAAGGTATCGTCTACTTCCATGATCATAAACAGGCGGTTACCGGAACGGTAAATATCCATTACGGTAATACCACTGTCTGTGATACTCTTCTTAATTTCAGCAGATACGTTGCGGTGATACGCTTCATATTCGCTGATCAYCTGCGGGTCATCTACCAGGTCCAGTGCCAGACAATATCTTTTCATAATTACTATTTATATGCTACGGCTGTTTGTTTGGAAGTACCCAGGCCATCGATACCCAGTTCAATTACATCACCCGCTTTGAGGAATACCTGTGGATTCATACCCAGGCCCACACCGGCTGGTGTACCGGTAGAAATGATATCTCCCGGGAGCAGGGTCATAAACTGGCTCAGATAAGATACTACAAACGGAACATTGAAAATGAAGTTAGACGTGTTACCATCCTGCATCTTCTGGCCGTTAACGGTCAGCCATAAACGAAGATTGTTTACATCAGCTATTTCATCTTTGGTAGCCAGCCATGGACCCAGGGGAGCAAACGTATCGCAGCTTTTGCCCTTCACCCACTGACCACCTCTTTCGATCTGGAAAGCTCTTTCGCTATAGTCGTTATGCAAACAGTAACCAGCTACATAATCCAACGCATCTTTTTCTTCTACATAGCTGGCTTTTTTGCCGATAACTACTACCAGTTCTACTTCCCAGTCAGTCTTCTGACTGTTGCGTGGAATCACCAGGTCATCATTCGGACCTACCAGTGCGGAAGTGCTTTTAAAAAATACGATGGGTTCTGCCGGAATAGCCGCATTGGTTTCCCGGGCATGATCAGCGTAGTTAAGACCAATACAGATAATTTTGGATGGGCGCTGAAGAGGCGATCCCAAACGGGTACCGGCAGGCACCTGCGGGCATTCGCCGGCATGTGCGGAAAACCATTTGGACAGGCGGGCCAGTCCATCAGTGGCGAAGAATTTTTCTCCGAAATCTTCACCAAATGCACTTACGTCAAACATACCTGCATCTGTTACAACACCCGGTTTTTCTTCTCCCGGTAAACCAAACCTGATCAGTTTCATTTCAATATTTTTTTATTGTTAGTCTTACTTTATTTCTTTCAATGTTTTTACCTGCAATCTTCCGTTTTCCACATGCAGATCGATCACGGGTTCTGCTTTACCATCTGCTACAAAAGAGAAGTATACATGATCCACCTCTCCTGTTGGCTGGATCACTGCTTTAGATCCTTTGGGAACAGGCATATACATGCTTTTTCTGAACCCGCCATATTCTACATACAACTCTACGCTGTCTGGTGATGCATCGCGTTTAATTTCTGCAATAAAATCTGCCAGGATTTTTCCTGACTGGAAGTTCTTGCTGTACTTCTGCAGCATTTCACCACCTGCGGTTACTTTACCAAGCCCCATGGAATCTTCCATATAGCTCCAGATGCGCTTATCAGGAGAAGCAAACCATAATATTTTCAGATCGTTTTTTTCACTCACGGATGCGTGATAATAACGTGGCTGATGGTTCGCTTTCATCACCCCTATATAGCAACTGTTGGGTGCATCCCATAATACCTTGTAAAGGTCTGCATCCGCGGCGTTACTTAACAGGCTCTGTTCAAAGGTCTTTTCCTTTTCCTGACCATTTATTTTAAACTTAATGGTTACCTGCGCTGTATCTTTTTCACGGTCTTTAATCGTTACTGCTATTGTTCCTGCTGGTGTGGCTGGATGAACGGCTGCATCCGTTGTTGCGTTACCGTTAGCATTTTGATTCCCTGAATTACAAGCAGATAATACGGCTATTGCTGTTGCCAGCCCTACTCGAAAATGTTGCATGATGTAAGTAAAAATTAATGAATGAATAACTTGAAAGATACGGGTAATCGTCCGCACTTTGAAACGGTCATTACATTAATTATTGAGCCTGATAAATCCACCATCAATCGGATAGTCGGTACCGGTAATAAATCCGGCCTCATCGGAACACAGGAATAAAGCCAGATGACCCACTTCCACTGGCTTCGCCATACGGCCAATAGGTTGAGTTTTGCTCAGTTTTTCAAACATTTCTGCTTCTTTACCCGGATAGTTTTTAGCGATAAAACCATCTACAAATGGTGTATGCACCCTTGCCGGGGATACACAGTTGCAACGGATATTAGCGCCCAGGTAATCTTTCGCTACTGACAAGGTCATCGTCAGCACCGCGCCTTTACTCATGGAATAAGCCAGTCTGTCCGGTATGCCCACACTGGAAGCGATAGATGCTACGTTGAGGATCACACCGCCACCCTGTGCTTTCATTTGTTTAATAACTGCATACATACAGTTATAAGTACCTTTTACATTTACCTGGTATACCCTGTCGAAGTCCTGTTCGCCTGTATTTTCCAGGTTACCCACATGGGCAATACCTGCACAGTTTACGAGGATATCCAGTTTGCCGGCTGTTTTCACAATACTATCCATCACACCTATCACTGCGGCCTGGTCGGCTACATTGCAGGCATGCACAGTTGCCTCGCCACCTGCTGCCCTGATTTCTTCCGCCGTAGCTTTACCACCTTCCTCATTCAGCTCTATAATGTGCACCTGTGCACCCTGAGATCCAAATGTCTTCGCTATTGCCTGTCCTATACCGCTACCACCACCTGTGATAACTGCCACTTTATTATCTAATCTGAACAGTTCCATCATAAAAATTTTAAGGGTTCTAAAATACCTATTAATATAAGGTGATTGCAATTGTATTTTCACTGTATTTCATACTTTCTTGCCTAATTTTTGCAAAATTCAATAATTACGCAAGAATTTGGGCCTTTTTCCGGAATTTTAAGTCCATGAGAATATTCGGGATACTCACGCTCCTATGTGCCTTTTTAAGCCAGACCAGTGCACAAAAAATACCGGTTAATAAATACGGATTAGCTGTGCTCAGCACCCGGCAGCAATATGATCAGCTGATAAAAGCCGACAGTAATCAGCAGCTGGTGAACCTGGAACATTATATACCAGGCATTCAAAAAGACGTCCGGTATGCTACCACCAACAATTTCACCAAACAAAAGCTATATACCAAAACAGACATMTATATGCGGTTACCCGCCGCCAAAGCGCTGAAAGCCGTACAGGAAGTACTGCGTAAGAAAGGATATGGCCTGCTGATCTATGATGCCTACCGGCCTTATCACGTCACAGAAGCCATGTTTAAGATCGTTCCCAACGACCTCTATGCTGCCGACCCCAGGAAAGGATCGGGACATAACCGCGGCGTGGCGGTAGACCTGAGTATGGTAAACCTGAAAACAAATAAGCCCGTGGCTATGCCTACGGACTTCGATGACTTTACCTCAAAAGCACATCAGAACTATAACCCGGCAGATCCGGTGGTAGCAGCTAACCGCAAATTACTGCGGGATACGATGAAACAATTTGGCTTTAAAGGAAGTACCACAGAGTGGTGGCATTATTATCTTCCTGATTATAAAAAATATCCGCTGATGGATATCTTCTTCTAAAACTACCGGATAACAACGGTATCTGTCCGGTTCGGAACACCCTCCCATTTAAGGTAGTAGGTACCTGCATCGGGGGGAATAAATACATAAGTTTTGGATAGCGTCACCGTCATCGCCGGGCAGGTAGTACAGGCATTGAAAACCGATTCCGCTTTTATGGTAACAACGTTGCCCGTCTTTGACTCCACCATCTTATTAATAGAATAGCAACTGCTGCCCAACGTGCAGGCCACATCAAAGAAAGCCCCATCCTGCCCCCGTACACCGGATGCAGAAGTACCCATATACCGCACACTCTTGATATTAGTTAATTGATATTGTGAACAACTGTCTCCTCCTTTTTTACAGGCAGGGAAGATCAGCAACACCAGGAAGAGTATAAGCACCGTTCTCATCAGCCGAAAGTATTATTATCAAGTAGAACGGGCTGTAGGGGTAAAAGTTACTGAGGGGAATATGAATTTAGTGTTACCCGCATGAGCAACACTATCTTCCTATTCCCCCCTGCGATCTTTTTTCTAGTATATCTTATTCAATGCATCCACATAGGCGTGTACAGAAGCGTTCACGATGTCTGTGGATATGCCGAAGCCATAATAGGATTGTCCGTTATGCTTTACGCGCATATTCACTTTGCTCACATCATCACTACCTCCGCGCATAGACTGTATATTAAATTCATCCAGTTCAATATCGTCTTTGATGATATTGTGGATAGCGTTGATAGTAGCATTTACCGGACCATTACCTGCGGCACTGGCTTCTCTTTCTTCGCCGTTGATGCGCAGCTTCACGGTAGCCATGGGGCGCAGCGGATCACCGCAAACCACCTGCAGTAATACTACCTTAATGGCGTTTTCTTCATATGTTTTGGCATCTCCATCGCCCATCAGTTCCAGCAGATCGGCATCACTGATTTCCTTTTTGGTATCGGCCATCAGCAGGAAACGCTCGTACACTTCGTCCACGTTTACGCGTTCCAGGTTATAGCCCAGGCGGGAAAGGTGATGTTTCAGCGCATGACGTCCGCTGCGGGCAGTCAGGATAATAGAGTTGGAATTGATCCCTACGTCTTCCGGATTCAGGATCTCGTAGTTTTCGCGGTGTTTCAGCACCCCATCCTGGTGAATACCGGAGCTATGCGCAAATGCGTTACGGCCCACAATAGCTTTGTTAGGCTGTACCGGCATGTGCATCATTGTTTCTACCAGGWTACTGATTTCGTAAATTCCTTTTGAATTGATCTGGGTATGATAGCCCAGCGCATGATGCGTTTTCAGGATCATCGCTACTTCTTCCAGGGAGGTGTTACCGGCACGTTCGCCGATACCGTTAATCGTACACTCTACCTGGCGTGCGCCATTGATTACACCGGCAATGGTGTTGGCAGTAGCCAGACCTAGGTCGTTGTGGCAATGCACAGAGATAATCGCTTTATCGATATTGGATACGTGATCTACCAGGTATTTGATCTTAGCGCCATACTGATCCGGCAGGCAATAGCCATTGGTATCAGGAATGTTGACGGTGGTGGCACCGGCAGCAATAACGGCTTCGATCATACGGGCCAGGTATTCGTTGTCTGCGCGGCCTGCATCTTCTGCATAAAATTCTATATCATCCGTAAACTTGCGGGCATACTTTACAGCAGCTACTGCACGCTCCAGTATCTCGTCACGGGTACTGTTGAATTTATATTTGATGTGCATATCGGAAGACCCGATGCCGGTATGTATACGACCACGTTTTGCAAAACGTAATGCGTCAGCGGCTGCATCTATATCTTTGGTATTGGCACGGGTTAATGCACAAATAACCGGTTCTGTAACAGCTTTGGAAATTTCCACCACGCTCTGAAAATCGCCGGGGCTGGAGATGGGGAAACCTGCTTCTATAATATCTACGCCTAATGCTTCGAGTTTCTTTGCTACTTCAATTTTTTCTACGGTAGTCAGCTGACAGCCGGGGACCTGTTCTCCATCACGCAAGGTGGTATCAAAGACGTATACACGATTTTTATCCATGATAAGTGTAATAATTTTATTGAATGATTAATTCAGATTCTCTAATACTTTGGCACCCATAGCGTCTGTACCCATCACGAAATCGTTCACAATATGTTTGTTAGCGATATCCATGGTCCTGTAACCCTGTCTGAGTGTAGCTTCCACTGCTTTAATCACTCTTTGTGATTCTGTTTTCAGGCCAAAAGAAATATCCAGCATGAGGGCAGCAGATAAGATAGAGGCCAGCGGGTTGGCGATGCCTTTACCAGCAATATCATGTGCAGAGCCGTGAATAGGCTCGTAGAAACCGATACTGTCACCCACAGAGGCAGAAGCCAGCATACCCATAGAACCCGCTATCTGAGAAGCTTCGTCTGTAAGGATATCACCGAACAGGTTACCGGTAACGACTACATCAAAGCGTTTAGGATCTTTGATCAGTTGCATAGCGGCATTGTCGATGAACATATGTTCTGTTTCCACGTCCGGATATTCTTTCGCAATTTCCTGTACCACTTCTCTCCAGAGACGGCTGGCTTCCAGTACGTTTGCTTTATCCACAGAGCACAGCTTTTTGCGGCGGGAACGTGCTGCTTCATAGGCTTTGCGGGCAATACGTTCTACTTCATAGCGGTGATAAATCATCAGATCGGAAGCCGTATTGCGGTCGGCGGTTCTGATCTTTTCGCCAAAATATACATCACCGGTCAACTCCCGGAAGAAGAGGATATCTGCACCACGTAATATTTCGGGCTTAATGCTGGATGCTTCCAGCAGTTCATCAAATAATTTTATCGGGCGAAGATTGGCGTACAATCCCAGTTCTTTCCTGATCTTCAGCAATCCCTGCTCTGGTCTTACTTTCAGTGTAGGATCGTTGTCATATTTAGCATGACCGATAGCACCAAACAGGATCGCATCTGAATTTCTTGCTTTCTGCAATGTCTCTTCCGGTAGGGGATCTCCGGTAGCTTCAATGGCTACGTGTCCCATGATACCTTCTTCGAAGGTGAAAGTGTGATGATAGTTTTTTGCAATGGTCATCAGCACTTTCTGGCCCCATGCTGTCACTTCCTGTCCGATCCCATCGCCGGGTATTACTAGTATTTTCTTCTCAACGCCCATATAGCTTTTAGAATTTAGCTTTTAGCTTTTAGTCCTTAGCGGATACTCCGGTAAAGATTGTTAGAAATTAAATGGTCTTGTGGATTCGTATTGTTCAATTTCCTGACGGAGACTGAGCAGGTAATCAATATCATCGTAGCCGTTCAGCAGGCATGTTTTTTTATACTGATTGATATCAAAGCTTTCTTTTTCGCCACTGCCCACGATTTTAATAAACTGGTTGTCGAGGTCTACTTCCAGTTCAGCGTTGGGATTGGCTTCTATGGCTTTAAAAATTTTATCCAGGAAGTCATCAGATACCTGTACCGGCAGAATGAAGTTATTGAGGGCGTTATTTTTGAAGATGTCTGCAAAAAAACTACTCACTACTACCTTAAAACCGGCATCTGCAATGGCCCAGGCAGCGTGTTCACGGGAGGAGCCACAACCGAAGTTTTTACCTGCTACCAGAATCTTACCACTGTAGAGAGGATTGTTCAGTACAAAGTCAGCTTTAGGTGTATTGTCGGCATTATAGCGCCAGTCACGAAACAGGTTTTCGCCAAAACCATCCCTGGTAGTAGCTTTCAGGAAGCGTGCCGGGATGATCTGATCTGTATCTATATTTTCGATGGGTACAGGTACCGCAGGTGAAACGAGGTGTTGAAATATTTTACTCATGATGAATTTTACTGTTTAAATTTTTGTGGCAGCTACACGTAAGCGGACATAGTCGGCATACAGATCTCCGTCTCTCATCAGCTTCGGGGCCAGCTCGTGCTGTACCTGCTGCAGGATGGCACCTTTATCCTTTTCCGGAACGCCGGCAAAAAAGTGACCACCAAACATCTCCAGCCAGTCGCTGATGCCCGTTTCCGGGTCTACCAGTTTGGACGGGCGATCAAAGAAGTGTACCCGGTCTATTTTAAATCCTGCCTTTTCCAGCAGGGTAATATATTCTGCGGGAGAAGGGAAATACCAGAATGGTTCGTAGGTATATCCCCGTTGTTGCATGGCTTTTTCCAGTGCAGTCAGAATACGCTGTACATTGCCTTTACCGCCCATTTCAATCACCAATCTGCCGCCCTTTTTCAGATGTGTATACATCCTTGCTATCGCCTTTTCTTTTTCACGTACCCAGTGCAGCGTTGCATTCGAGAAGATGCCATCAAACTGTTGCGGTAAGGCAAACGTGGTAGCATCCGCCACGGCAAAAGCTACTTCCGGGTAATGAGCGCTGGCGCTTTCTATCATCGCTGCAGAAGCATCTATGCCAGTAACGATTGCCCCTTTCTGCGCCAGTTGGGCCGTTAGTTCGCCGGTGCCACAACCCAGGTCCAGTATGGCTTCTCCGGCCTGCGGCTGCAGCCAGTCAATCAGGCTGTTACCATATTCAAACACGAAGGCATGTTTCTCTTTATATAAGTCTGCGTTCCATTGATCCATATAGCTTTTAGCTTTTAGCAGTTAGCTGTTAGTGTTTCTTCAACTGGTGTGTGACAGGCACGTCATGTTTCTTTGATACTGTCCGGGGAAGCTTGTTAGCTAAAAGCTAATGGCTATCAGCTAATAGCTCTCTTACATCTGTTACCTTACCGGTAATCGCAGCAGCTGCAGCGGTAAGCGGGCTTGCCAGGAAGGTGCGGGCATTGGGGCCCTGACGACCTTCGAAGTTACGGTTAGAGGTAGAGATGCAATACATGCCGGCAGGCACCTTGTCTTCGTTCATGGCCAGGCAGGCCGAGCAACCTGGTTCACGTAGCTGAAAACCTGCTGCCGCGAAGATCTTATCAATCCCTTCTTCCATGGCCTGTGCTTCTACCTGTTTAGATCCCGGTACAATCCATACCACTACATCATCTGCTTTATGTCTGCCTTTCACGAAATCTGCTACCAGGCGTAAATCTTCAATACGGGAGTTGGTACAGCTGCCAATGAAAACGTAGTCCACTTTTTTACCCAGCAGTTCTGCGCCGGGTTCCAGGTCCATATATTCCAGTGATTTTTTGAAAGAAGGTCTTTCTTTCTCCTCCAGTTGATCCAGGGAAGGAATGTGGCGGGTAACGCCCATGCCCATACCCGGGTTCGTGCCATAGGTAATCTGCGGTTCTATGTCGGCGGCGTCGAAGGTGAGTATCTTGTCAAATTCGGCGTCCTGATCGGAATACAACGTTTTCCAGAAGGCGAGAGACTGATCCCAGTCGGCTCCTTTAGGTGCAAATTCCCGGCCTTTGATATAATCGAAGGTGGTATCATCCGGTGCAATCAATCCTCCACGTGCGCCCATTTCGATGCTCATGTTGCAGATGGTCATGCGTGCTTCCATACTGAGACTCCGGATCGCTTCTCCTGCATATTCCACAAAGTAGCCGGTAGCACCGGAAGCGGATATTTTAGAGATAATGTATAGAATAATGTCTTTAGAGAGTACGCCTTTGCCCAGCTGGCCGTTCACTTCAATCTTCATCCGCTTAGGCTTGTATTGCAGGATACACTGGGTAGCCAGTACCTGTTCTACTTCTGAGGTGCCGATACCAAAAGCTACAGCGCCAAAAGCGCCATGAGTGCTGGTATGGCTGTCGCCACATACGATGGTCATGCCTGGCAGGGTGATGCCCAGCTCAGGCCCTATCACGTGCACAATGCCCTGGAACCGGTGGCCCAGACCATACAGTTCTACGCCGAATTCCGAAGTATTCTTAGTCAGCATTTCCACCTGCTGGCGGCTTAATGTTTCTTTAATGGGCTGGTCCTGGTGCAGGGTAGGTACGTTGTGATCCGCTGTGGCCCTGGTTTTAGCGGGACGAAATACGGGGATACCACGTTTACGTAGTCCGTCAAATGCCTGGGGGCTGGTTACCTCGTGAATAAAGTGCGTGTTGATATACACGGCATCGGGATGCCCCGGCTTACTCACCACGATGTGGCCATCCCAGATTTTATCAAATAACGTTTTTCCCATCCTTTTGCTTCCTTTTAGAATTGTTTATACCTTCAAATCTAACGGTCATTAATTAATTGCCATATCGTTAAATTTGCTTTAATTACAACCTTTAACAGCCCTAGATATACATTAATATATTGTTTATCAGTCATTTACAAGATTTTAATAACGATGCCCAACAGTCAAAGTGACGCCTTATTCATATTAATAAAAACACTAACCAAAGCGGAAAAGCGCAATTTTCAGCTGGCGTTCAATAAAAACAACACCAAGGAAGACGTACTATTCATCCAGCTTTTCACCACCCTGGACAAAATGAAGGAGTACGATGAGGAACAGATATTAAAGAAAATCACAGATATCAAAAAACAACAGCTGTCTAACGTAAAAGCACATCTTTACAAACACCTGTTGTCCAGTTTGCGGCAGTTATATAAACAAAAAGACCCACTCATCGACCTCCGGGAACAACTGGATCATGCGCGGGTACTTTACAACAAAGGGTTGTACAACCAGAGTCTGAAAATACTGGCCAAGGCCAAAACAATGGCACTGGAGCAGGAAGAGGTGATGCTGACGTATGAAATCGTGGAGTTTGAAAAACTGATTGAGTCCCGCCATATCACCCGCAGCCTGGAAAACCGCGCGGAGGTGCTCAGCGCAGAATCAAGACAGATAGAGCAACAGCTCACCAACATCAGCCGCCTTTCCACCCTTTCCCTTCGTATGTATGGATTGTACCTGAAACTGGGGCATGCCCGTAATGAACGCGATGGTGAAATGGTGAAGTCATTTTTCGAAAGTCAGCTGCCGGCATTACAACACGCTCATATGAGCTTCTACGAGAAAGTATATATGTACCAGGCATCCAGCTGGTATTACTATATTTTGCAGGACTTTGTGATGTACTACCGTTACACCCAGAAATGGGTGGACCTGTTCCGCAAATATCCTTCCCTGCAGCAAACGGACATGGACCTGTATATCAAAGCGCAGCATAACCTGCTGACCGCACATTTCTACACATCCAATTCTGAAAAGTTCAAGTCAGCCCTGCAGGACCTGGAAGATTTTATTCAGGCAAACCAGGACAACTTTCACGAAAACACACGCACCTCTGCTTTTGTATATTTATATACGGCCAAAATAAATCGATACTTCCTGGAAGGCACATTCAGTCAGGGTTTGGCGATGGTACCGGAACTGGAAACAGAGATCAGTAATCATACACTGAAAATAGATCAGCACCGGGTGCTGGTATTCTATTATAAGATAGCCTGTTTGTACTTTGGTAGCGGAGATAACAGTAAAGCCATTGTCTATCTCAATAAAATCATTAACCTGAAAATTGGTAACCTGCGGGCAGATATACAATGCTTTGCCCGCATCCTGCACCTGATTGCCCATTATGAACTGGAAAATTACAGCCTGGTAGAATACCTGATTAAATCCGTGTATCATTTCATTTCCAAACATAAAGATCTTGGGCTGGTAATGGAAGAAATCATGAAGTTTTTACGCCGGTATATTTATGCCAATCCAAAAGCATTGCGCAATGCATTCGTAGACCTGAAACAAAGGCTGGAACAGATTTCGCAGGACCCTTACGAACGCCGTTCCTTTCTTTACCTGGATATTATTTCCTGGCTGGAAAGTAAAATTGAAAGTATCCCGGTACAGGAAGTAATTCACCGCAAATTTGTGAATAAAGAGAAACGGATATAGATACTTTTTTCTCGAGGGGAAAATCTATATTAGCGGACATAAATCTATGATCATATGTCCGTTGACAAAGAATACCATTTTGTTGCCATTTCCGGCAGTCTCCGCAAAGGTTCCTATAACACCATGGCGCTGAAAGCGCTGCAGCAGCATGCTCCTTCTCATATTAAAATTGAGCAGCTGCATTTCGATAATATCCCTTTTTATAATGCGGATCTGCATACAGAACAATTACCGGAAGAAGTGGTGCCGCTGGTAAAAAAGATTAAAGATTCAGATGGAGTGATCATTGTTTCTCCGGAATATAACTACTCTATTCCCGGTGCGCTGAAAAACTTCATAGACGTGGTGTCCAGGCATCCCGACAAACCATTCAGTGAAAAAGCGGTGGCTATTATGGGGGCGTCGCAGGGGCAGATAGGTACAGCCAGGATGCAATATCATTTACGGCAGGTGATGGTATTTTTGAATGCTTACGTGATCAACAAGCCAGAGATTATGATTGGGCATGCGCAAAACAAATTTGATGCATCCGGTAATCTCACCGATGAATTTATCGGTAAACAATTACCGTTGTTACTGGAATCGCTCGCAAAGCTGAGTGATAAAATGTCATCAGGAATTTAATTCTATATAAGGTTCATACTGACGATATTTTTTAAAGAATATAATGGCCGATGCTGCCTGTAACAACAGGATAGCCGGCCATTCGTAATGTCCGAGGATCATGAATAATACAATGAAAGAAGTGAGCAGGGTATATCTTACATGTACTTCAGGATTCATCTTCGGAAAAAACAACAGAGTACGGAATAAGATGAGCAATGATAATGCGGTAGCAAAAACAGTAACAAGTCCCATCGCCGATGTTTTCGTATAGGCGTTCACTGTAATCATGACCATCTCCGGTAAAAACATAATAACATATACACCGATCAGCCGCAGATAATGTGTGTGTAATGGGGTAGGCAGATTTTCCATGAAATTGAGATAGGTATCATCAAAAGCACGGTGGTGTACCATTAGCTGCATATGTGCGAGTACACTGATCATCACACCGATCTGCAATCCACGCAGGTCGAAATACTCTCCCTGTCGCATGATCAGAAAAGTAAGCCATAATACGGCGGCAGAAAACAGCTTGGTGCTCACAATGCGCCGGGGGAAATTAGTGAACAGTTCGTACAGGAAAAACAGTACTGGTGGTTTGGTGAAATGCTTGTTGAGCCAGCGTTGCAGGTGGCCGGTAAAAAAGATGATATCCGGCTGTGCGAGCTTTCTTTCATATAACGCCAACGGCCATATGCAGTTGGCGATATTGAGTATCACGATCAGGACGGCAGGTATATAGTAATGTTGTTGTATGGCTACCAGAAGTGCAATGCCTGCGTATATCAGTACGGGCATATAGATAGCGGTGTGTAACAGGAACCAGATACGTATACGGGCGGGTTTATGAATGCTGCCCATAGTAGGGAATAAAAAATCATATCCCTGCAATTGAAATGTTTTCAGGATAAACCCGCTGCATTTCAATGCGTAGGCAGTCCATAGCAGGAATACCAGGAAAAGGAAAGTATAATTTCCCAGGAATCCGAGCATTATTCCTTTATGATAGGCTAAAAGGTTAGCCCCGTTGACGATGCCGAACAGGCCATAAAATAATACCAGGAAAAATCCGGTATTCTGAATATAAAACCTTTGGGTAAATATTTTACTGAGTATTGCCGAAGTGGAACGCATATTAACTGAGCGTAATGTTTTTGTGAGCTACTTTCAGTGTGCCCGTTACCGTTAATTCTTCCGCATCCAGTGGCTGGTGGGAAGTGATGCAAAAAGAAACGCCGTTATTGCTATAGGTACGGATCAGGTCATACAATATGGCAAGTGCCCGGGTATCGATGGTGATCAGTGGTTCATCCAGCAGGATCAGGGCGGGGTTGCCGGTGAAGGCCAGGAGCAGCGACAGCTTCTTGAGCATGCCACTGGAGTAGCTGCTTACGGGGTTATTAACAAAGATATCCACACCCAGTCTTTCGCCGATCTCCCGGATTTCGTCCCTGTTGCCTCCTTTGGTATGGAGGTAAAGCTCCAGTAAGTCACGCCCGGTAAGGAAAGAAGGGTATAATGGCTCTGCTTCTGCGTAGTTGATGAGGCGGCGGAACTGGACCGGGTGTTCCCGGCTGCTCACATTACCCTGGAGTACTATTTCTCCTTTAAAAGGGATCAAACCCGCCATCACCTTCATACAGGTGGTTTTGCCCGCCCCATTTTCGCCCTGCAGCCAATAGATGCCGGCAGGCAGTTCCAGTCGGGCAATATCCAGGATGGGTACATCCTGGTAGTTCTTTTTGACAGCGTTTAGGGCAATAACCGGTTCGGGCATACGTAATAGCTTAAAATGTAAATATGAAAAATTAACGCATATATATACACTATGCAGGCGCTTTTTAACAAATATTTTTTTCAGGGCCTTTTTTGGGTTGAAGTTCATGCGGTTAGCGGCAACAGGGAAAAAAATGTCATATATGCCAGTATCTGAGCAGGTGCATTTCACATGCGAATGATATTACATATACACTACCTCCTTATTCCGTGAAACATGCGATGCCACTATACTGCGAGAATGTTCATTATCTTTTTCCACACCTGTTGAAAACTTAAAAGTGACACCCATAACTGGATGCTTACATTTGTAATCCTGAGCGTATGGATTTTAGGATGCAAGAATGTTGAAATATGATTTGTGTGAGGAGAAGAGTGTAGATTTCAGTATGCTGACCCCCAAACAGAAAAACCAAAAAACCTTCGACAGTACCCATAAAATAATTAAAGATGAGTAACGAGAATGAAATTCTTTTAAAAGAGAACAAGGATCGTTTTGTGCTATTGCCGATCAAATACCCGAAGATTTGGGAGCAATACAAAAAGCACGAAGCAAGTTTCTGGACAGCGGAAGAAATAGATTTAAGCAGTGACCTTAAGGATTGGGCAGCACTGAATGATGGTGAACGTCATTTTATATCTCATGTACTGGCGTTTTTTGCTGCCAGCGACGGTATTGTAAATGAGAACCTCGCGGTAAACTTTATGAGTGAGGTACAGATCCCGGAAGCCCGTTGTTTTTACGGTTTCCAGATTATGATGGAAAATATCCACTCTGAAACATATGCTTTGCTGATTGACACTTATGTGAAAGATCCGGCAGAGAAAGATCGTTTGTTCCACGCTATTGACACCGTACCTGCTGTGAAAAAGAAAGCAGAATGGGCATTGCGCTGGATTGAGAACGGCAATTTTGCAGAGCGCCTGGTAGCCTTTGCAGCCGTAGAAGGTATTTTCTTCAGTGGTAGCTTCTGCTCTATTTTCTGGTTAAAGAAAAGAGGACTGATGCCTGGTCTGACCTTCTCTAACGAGCTGATCAGCAGAGATGAAGGACTGCATTGCGAATTTGCCTGCCTGCTTTACAGTATGCTGGAAAATAAGCTGAGTGAAGAAGCAGTACATGGCATTATCCGTGACGCCGTAGCTTATGAAAAAGAATTTATTACAGAAGCCCTGCCGGTTGGTTTGATCGGTATGAACGCTGACCTGATGTCGCAATACATTGAGTTTGTTGCCGACAGATGGATTGGTGAACTGGGCTATAGCAAGATATTCAACGCGTCTAACCCATTTGATTTCATGGAAATGATTTCATTACAGGGCAAGACCAACTTCTTTGAAAAACGTGTGGGAGATTACCAGAAATCCGGCGTAATGGGTGGTACTAAAGAATCGCAGACATTCAGCCTGGAAGAAGATTTTTAGATGGCGTTTAGCTGTTAGCTTTTAGCTTTTATGTTAAATGCAGCGAACAAACACAATTTACTAACCTCCTTTGGCTAATAGCTAACTGCTAATAGCTAAAACCTAAATTCACAAACCCATGTTCGTAATCAAAAGAGATGGCAGAAAAGAAGCAGTGAAGTTTGATAAGATCACTGCCCGTATTGAAAAACTATGCTATGGTTTCAATACGGAATATGTAGATGCAATAGATGTAGCAAAAAAAGTAATACAAGGTTTGTATGATGGAGTAACCACCAGCGAACTCGACAACCTGGCTGCCGAAACAGCCGCTTCCCTCACGACCAAACACCCGGATTACGCTCTGCTGGCTTCCCGCATAGCAGTAAGCAATCTGCATAAGAATACGATTAAGTCGTTTTCCAAAACGATGAAGAAACTGTATGATTATATTGATCCTAAAACAGGTAAGTCAGCCGCTTTGCTGTCTGATGATATCTGGGAGATCATTACTAAAAATGCAGACATCCTGGATTCAAGCATCATCTACGACCGCGACTTTGCGTTTGACTACTTCGGTTTCAAAACCCTGGAGCGCTCTTACCTGCTGAAAACAGACGGTAAAATACAGGAACGTCCGCAGCATATGCTGATGCGTGTTTCTGTAGGCATTCACAAAGAAGATATTGAGTCTGCCATCAAAACATACAACCTGATGAGTGAGCGCTGGTTTACACATGCCACGCCTACCCTGTTCAACGCAGGCACTCCAAAACCCCAGATGTCTTCCTGCTTCCTGCTTACCATGCAGGACGACAGCATCGAAGGTATCTACGATACCCTGAAACAAACGGCTAAAATTTCCCAGAGCGCCGGCGGTATCGGTTTAAGCATTCATAACATCCGTGCTACAGGGTCTTATATCAGTGGTACCAACGGTACTTCCAATGGTATTATTCCTATGCTGCGCGTGTTCAACGATACTGCGCGCTACGTGGATCAGGGTGGTGGCAAGCGTAAAGGCGCTTTCGCTATCTACCTGGAACCATGGCATGCCGACATCTACGAATTCCTGGATCTGCGTAAGAACCATGGTAAAGAAGAGATGCGCGCCCGTGACCTGTTCTACGCCCTCTGGATGCCTGACCTGTTCATGAAACGTGTAGAAGCCAATGGCGACTGGTCATTATTCTGCCCGCATGAAGCACCAGGACTGCACGAATGCTGGGGAGAAGAATTTGAAGCATTGTATGCCAAATACGAACAGGAAGGCCGTGCCCGCAAAACCGTGAAAGCACAAGACCTCTGGTTTGCCATCCTGGATGCACAGATCGAAACCGGTAATCCATACCTGCTGTATAAAGATTCTGCCAACCGCAAATCCAATCAGCAGAACCTGGGTACCATCAAGAGTTCCAACCTCTGTACAGAAATCATCGAATACACTGATGCAAACGAAGTAGCTGTATGTAACCTGGCTTCTCTCGCATTGCCACGCTTTGTAATTGATGGTAAATTTGACCACGACAAATTATACGAAGTAACTTACCAGGCTACCCTGAACCTGAATAAAATCATCGACAATAACTACTACCCTATTGAAGAGGCCAGACGCAGTAACATGCGCCACCGCCCTGTAGGATTAGGTGTACAAGGTCTTGCTGATGCGTTTATCCTCATGCGGTATCCGTTTGAAAGTGCTGAAGCGAAAAAACTGAACAGCGAAATATTTGAAACCATCTACTTCGCTGGTTTAAGCGCTTCCAACGACCTGGCTAAGAAAGACGGCGCCTACGAAACGTTCCCAGGCTCCCCTTCTTCCAAAGGTATCCTCCAGTTTGATATGTGGGATGTAAAACCATCCGCACGCTGGAATTGGGATAAACTGAAAAAAGCAATCGTAAAAGATGGTATCCGCAACTCCCTGTTGCTGGCACCAATGCCAACTGCTTCTACTTCCCAGATCCTTGGCAACAACGAGTGTTTTGAACCATACACTTCCAACATCTACACCCGCCGTGTACTGAGTGGTGAGTTTGTAATCGTTAACAAACACCTGCTGAAAGACCTGGTAGAACTGGGCCTGTGGGATAATGAAATGAAGACGAAGATTATTTCGCACAATGGCTCTATCCAGAACATTGCCGAAATACCAGCAAATATTAAAGAACTGTACAAAACAGTTTGGGAAATCAAACAACGTAACCTCATTGACATGGCAGCCGATCGCGGTGCTTTCATCTGCCAGTCTCAGTCACTGAACCTGTTTGTTGATACCCCAACCAACGCGAAACTTACCTCTATGCACTTTTACGCCTGGAAAAAAGGTTTGAAAACAGGCATGTATTATCTGCGTACTCAGGCTGCTACCCAGGCAGTACAGTTTACCGTGGAAAAACAAGGTGGTCAGCAAATGCAACCTGTGGTTGCCGCCGGTGGCGACAGCGCAGAAGAAGAAATCATCGTGGGTGCAGTTTGCACCATGGAAGAAGGTTGCGTTACATGTAGTGCATAAGGGTTTATGTAAGTATAAATGCGAATCCCTGGCTGAATGGCCAGGGATTTTTTTATGCAGTAAAAATGATGAAATTGATACAGGCTGTCAATAGTATAAAACAAAGAAGATAAAATCATGGGATATTTTACATCGCGTAAAATATCCCATGATTTTATCTTCTGGCAGATGATGGAAAAACCAATTTACGTATACCAGTATCCGTTACTTAACATTTCGTTAATACGAACTGATTACTTTAGCGCCCATATCAAACAACCTGATGCCCATTCTTTCTGATACTGTATTACTGGAGCGCATCCGCGAGGATAATGTGCAGGCATTTAAAATACTCTACGACCGCTACTGGCAATCTCTTTTCCTTTTTGCAATGAAAAGGCTGAAGAATGAGGCGGATGCAAAAGATATTGTGCAGGAAATACTCATCAGCCTCTGGATCAGAAGACATACTATCACTATTGAAACTTCACTCGGCGCCTATCTTTCCAGTGTAGCACATTATGAAGTGCTGCGTTCCATTTCCAATGCTATCAAAGATGCGCAACGCAGGGAAAATATTACGGCCAACATCCTCCCGGGATTTGCAGAACTGCTCGATCCGGTGCAAATGAAAGAGTTAATGATCATCCTGGAGAGAGAAGTGGATAAGTTGCCATTAAAAATGCAACAGGTGTACCGTTTGAGCCGGGAAGAAGAATTATCCCTCCCGGAAATATCAGCCCGCCTGGGTATTACGGAACGTACAGCCCGTAACCAGTTGAATACCGCACTTCACAGACTGCATTTCGGGCTGAAAGAAGCCTATCTCCTCTCTATCTTTATTTGTTAAACCACGAGTTAACAATTTGGTAACCTGTCCCGCATGGTCAAAAGTAGCGGTATGATGCGCATATAGTCAGAAGACTATTACACATGAAGACCGAACAACTGGGAAAGATCATCGACCGTTACCTGGCAGGCATGGCCACTCCGGAAGAAAAGGCATTACTGCAGAAATGGTTCGATAAAACAGCGGACGCCCCCATACACCTGTCAGCTGCAAAACAGCAGCGGATTTCCCGTGAAATGTGGCAGCAAATAAAGCAGCCAGGTATGGCAACCGGCCATCCTGAAGTAATACCACTATTCCGGCGCCATCTGTTGAAGTATGCAGCCGCCGTATTTATACTGGCAATAGCTTCCGTAGCCCTCTTCTCAGAAAAGAAATTGCGATCCCTGTTTTCCACTGCTCACCCGCTTGCTTATGAACAGGTGACCACGGAACCAGGAAAAATAAAAACCATCTTACTACCTGATAGTTCCCGGGTACATCTCTTTCCTAATTCAAAAATATCTATTCCGGAAAACTATGGCATCACGGCCAGGACAGTGTTGCTGGAGGGAAGAGCATTTTTTGATATCCAGGGAAATCCAAAAAAACAATTCACTGTACAGGCAGGCAAATTAATAACCAGTGTACTCGGTACCTCTTTCGAAATCAATGCCTTTCCTGTCTCCACACAAATGACCGTTACCGTGGCTACCGGAAAGGTAGGCGTGGCATATGAAGGTCGGTTGCTTGGCAATGTTACGCCCGATGAAAAACTTTCTTACAACATCAGCACCACCGAAGTTAAAACAACCAACATTCATGCAGCTATCGCCTGTAACTGGATCAGCGGACAACTACGGTTTCAACAAACACCACTAAAAGAAGCCTGCGATATACTGAGCGAATGGTTTCATGTGAATATTACAATCGATAACCCGATAAGACTCAAAGAGCAGGTAACAGTTGGTTTCAGAGGTGAATCACTGGAAAAAATACTTACGGTTTTATCACAAACAACCGGCTTTACCTATACCATAGATCACTATAACATCCATATCCATTAAAAGAAAAATCGCTGTCTCTATGTAAACAGATGATCAAACAAAAAAGCCGTTTTGCCTCGGGAGGCAGAACGGCCGGAAAATACTGAGTTCGCATCTCAGTAATTAATCACAACAGCCGCTTCAGAAAAAGACGGCAGTAACATTAACACAATAAAAGTATGCAAAAAAAGATTTACTTATTAAGGTTTTCAAAATGGCTATGCTGCCTGTGTATGACGCTTATAACGAGCACACTACATGCACAGTCCGTATTGGATAAAAAAGTGGTCATCACAGAAAAGACCATGACGATCAAACATTTATTCGAGGTCATGGAAAGTGAAACAGGTGCGCAGTTATCCTATGGTGCAGCCATCACCGCTACCCTGGCTCAACGCATCACACTGGACGCGAAAAAAAACACCCTGCGTGACCTGCTCGCTTCACTGAAAAATACTACCGGATTATCTTATACTCTGAATGGTAACTTTGTTGTTATCCGGCAGGAGGAAGCCCCAAAGCCTAAAACAGGCACACTGTCCGGCCAAATCATTGATGAACAAAACGGCGATCCGTTACCCGGAGCTACGGTGAAACTACCCGGTACCACTGCGATTACCGGCATAGATGGTTCCTTCCTGTTAAAGTTACCAATAGGTAATTACACCGTTGAAATAAGTTACATCGGCTATGGTACCAAACAGATCCGGGATATTATCATCACCACCGATGCGACTTTTCAGTTGAAATCTGCCCTAAAAAGAAACAAAGGGCAACTGGCAGGCGTAGTAGTGACCGGTGTAGCGAAAAAGGAAACAGTGAATGTATTATACCTGCGACAGAAAAATGCTTCAGAAATTACCAATGGCATCAGCGCAGAACAGATTGCCCGCACACCAGATAAACATATCGGGGAAAGCCTGAAACGCATCAGCGGCATCAGTACGGTAGATAATAAATATGTAGTGGTAAGAGGTATAGGAGAACGCTATAATTCGGCCATGCTGGACGGTATTGTACTTCCCAGCACCGAAGCGCAAAGCCGTAATTTTTCTTTTGATCTCATCCCTTCCAACCTGGTAGACAATGTGATCGTCAGCAAAAGTGTAACACCCGATATGACCGTAAACTTTGGTGGCGGCTTAATACAGATCAACACAAAAGATATCCCGGAAGAAAACTTCACCAGCTTCTCTGCCGGCATCAGTTACAACGATCAAACTACCGGCAAAGATTTCTCCAGCCGTAAGCGCGGAAAATATGACTACCTCGGATTTGATGATGGCCACCGCGGTGATTTCCCGGCCGACCTGCAACACACTTTTCGTACCGTGGCACCGCATAACAGTGAGACGGATGAACAGTATTTTCAATCTGTTATTGCACAGAGTAAAAAATTTAACAACAACGATAATTTTACTACCTATGAAAATACCGCCAGCCCTTCACAAAACTACCAGCTCTCATTAGGAAGAGTGATTCCACTTGATAGCACCGGGAAAAACAAGTTCGGCATCACCGGCTCACTGAGTTATCGCAACACACAAAATACCAATCTCTATGAAGACCTTCACCGCGGAAAATGGCATAATGATTATAATAACGGCGGCGGTGCCTATGGCTTTAATACCACCTGGGGTGCATTGATAAATATGGGCTGGCAAACCCGCAACAGCCGGTTCAGTTTCCGCAATACCTACACCCGCGTATTTGACAATACACTGGTGCGCACAAAAGGATTTGAACAGGATGCATCTACAGAAGATTTTGCTGTGCTTCCACCCACATTGAGGGAAACAGATGATCCTGTTTTTATGGATCTGCTGCAGAACAAATTAAATGGACAACATCAGCTGGGCAAAATAAAGCTGGAATGGATCCTGGCCCGCACCAGCATTCAACGCAACGAAAAAGATGTCATTTTCACACAGGCGAATCCTGCTTTGCTCGGTGGCAAATTTGGCTACTTTTATTTCCCCGGCAGTTTTACAGAAGTAACAGAAAGGCCCATGTCGCGCTCTAATTACAGCAACAGGGAAAATCATTACAACTGGAATGTATCTGTGAGCGTTCCCTTCACCGTAGGCAACTTACAAAGTACCTTTAAAACAGGATATGCCGGTAATATCAAGAAAGCCAGCTTTAACTGGCGCATTGTAGCACTCACCGCCGATTACCGCTACTTCAAAGATAGTCTGAAGTATTTGCCTGTTGGGCAGTGGGGACAACCGGAAAATATTGGCCAAAGTGGTTTCTTATACGCAGTAAACCCCTGGTATAACGATTACTATGAAGGAAAAAGTCAAACACATGCCGGATTTGTGATGTTCGATAACCGGTTACTGGATAAACTAAGATTAGTATGGGGCTTAAGAGCTGAATACTTCGACTATACAGAACTCAAGAACCCAAGTAATACCAAGTTCAACATATTTAAACTAAAGGAAGAACCCAAATGGCAATGGATGCCATCCGCCAA
The DNA here is from genome assembly GCF_056394125.1 of Chitinophaga sp. 10T418. Classification (NCBI taxonomy): domain Bacteria; kingdom Pseudomonadati; phylum Bacteroidota; class Chitinophagia; order Chitinophagales; family Chitinophagaceae; genus Chitinophaga; species Chitinophaga sp. 10T418. The sequence continues at coordinate 148,923 of NZ_JBFTHG010000013.1, read as the reverse complement.
TTTTACGTATAGCCCTCTCCGTGATATTAACCTGAGGGCTTCCTGGTCCAGGTCGGTAGTACGCCCTGAATCAATGGATAACAGCCAGTTCCAGCGTTACAACCCCTACCTGGATGGTGACTATATGAATGCCGGTTTGCAGGCAACTCCTATCACCAGCTACGATGTAAAAGCAGAATGGTTTCCCGGCGCAGGAGAAATTATTTCTGCAGGTGTTTTCTATAAAAACTTTGAGAAGCCGGTAGAAATCATCGTCAATGTCAACACCGGCAACCTCGGCTACATCTTACGTAATTCCGATTGGGCCAAAGTATACGGACTGGAACTGGAAGCGCGGAAAAACCTGCGGTTTATTGCCCCCGGGCAATGGCTGGAGAATATCTATTTATACAGCAATCTTACTCTGCAGCGATCCACTGTGCAAAGTAATTATGAAGTAACCGACCCCGCAACAGGTAAACCAAAATTACAACCCTATAAACAGAAACGTTCCCTGTACGGACAAGTACCCTTTCTGCTGAATGCAGGATTATTATATGCAGGTAAACACTTCGGATTAAATGTAGTGTATAATAAAAGCGGGTACAAAACCAATATCGTATCCGATAATCCTGCCTTGATGGAATATGAAAGGCCAAGAGAACAACTGGATCTTCAAATCAGCTACAAATTCCTCAAAAATAAGCTGGAAGCTCGTTTGAATGCCGGCAATATATTAAACACCCCCTATCAGTATTATAAGAATGCATTCTTTGAAGCAAAGAAAGATTTTGATCCCAAAAATTATCCCGATGGGTATGATTGGACAGACCGCTTTAGCTTCAGGGAAGGGTTTTCTGAAAAGTATGAAGAAGGTGACCTGCGCACATTTACCCAACGCCTGGGACGCACTTTCAGTTTCACATTAACCTATCACCTGTAAGCATATTATTCTTAAAATAAAAAGAAGATGAGACATATTCTATTCATACTGCTGTTTGGTTTACTGGCTACGGGCTGTAAAAAACAAACACCCGCTATACCTATCGGGAATGTAGTAAATCTGCAGATAAGCGGGTTTACAGTAGGTGATTCACTAGAGCTGCTGAACGAAGGGAATGTAATAGCCACGGTAACCAATACATTTAATGTCACTACACTACTTTCCATTGCTCCGGATCAGCGCGGAGAAATTACACTACGGAAAAAAGGAACTACCAACATCATTACTACCCGATACGTTCTTGCTTCGCCATTCAGTCAAACTACCAGCATCTTTTACGATAATGGTAAAATATATGACAAGTCAATCAAACTGCTGTTTAAAGGATATGCAATCGCGGACTCCCTGGAGCTTACACTGGACGGGCAACTGGTATCGAGTGGCATTGAAAATAAGTTTACCCCCTCTGCAGAAATCGGCGCCGAAGAAGGAATGCAGAGAACATTGCAAATCAAAAATAAGAAAACCGGTGCAGTACTTTCTACCAGGAAAATTGCCGCCACTCCCGCTGAACAGGTAGTCGCTTTCTTTTATGATGGCAAAGCGTTGATTGACAAGCTCAATCTCGCCCCCCCGGCGAATCCTGCCTATATGAACGTGAGTGCGAAATTTGAAACAACGCTACCGGATCTTTTCACTGGTACCCCCATCGATATTGTTTTCTATAAGTATGATATAAAAAAGGGAACCATTTCTGCAGAAGAAGCAGGCATCAAACTATCGGTATCCGGTATTTTCAGCGAGCCATTAGCATTGCCTCCTTTGCCAAAAGACTACCAATATACTTTCCGTTTGACTAAAACCGGTACCAATATAATACCGTATGACACCACTAAAGAGTTACTACCCATCAAAAATACCGGCAGTACTGCCACTATTACTTTCACTCCGGGCACCTCACAACTGTGGGTGATAAAAGATCAGAAAGTGAAAATATCCGGCGGATCCAGCAAGGGAACGCAATTCAGAGCGCTCTTTACTGATTTGTCGCAATATTTTCAATAAAACATAGAAACGAAGAAGCCGTCTCATAATTATGAGACGGCTTCTTATTCTTACTAAAGAAAATGTTCAGTGTTACTTTCATCCATCCGATTACTATTGAGTTGTATTTGTTCCGATGGGAGCGGCTCCAAATAATATTTATCCAACCAGCCTGCCGGTACGGGGTACCCCCCCAATCCTTTGCTATTTAAGACAATAGGTGTGCCTGCACCATAATCAGATACTTTTACTTTGGCACCCAGCAATTGTTTATTGAAATATTCAACCTTCTTCCATCTTTTTAAATCATTAAAACGGAATCCATCCCCCATCAGCTCTATCCGTCTTTCTCTCCTGATTTCCCATAAAACCGGATCTATGCCAGCATCTCTTTTCTTATCGAAGGCGCCGTTTATATCAGCGACCAGCATGTTGGGAAGTCCGGCTCTTGGACGTAATTTATTAACCGTCATATCCGCAATACTCTGATTAAACTGTCCCAGTTCCCACATCACTTCTGCATAGTTAAGCATCGTCTCTTCCACTCTAAAAACAGGAAAATCGGTAGTGGCTACACCAGTAGTACTTACATCGGTAAAAGTATTATACGGTTTGTAGTAATAGTACCCGGTAGAGGTATTCATAAAGCCCTGGGCACCGGCAGTTTTATCATTCAGGAAGTGTGGCGCCCGATACAGGTAATACTATTTCATCAAATGGTAGGTAGGCAGACATTACTAATCAATCCTGTATCTGTGCTAATATAGTAAATGCCAATGTTCCACACAATTATTCTTTCCGTGTCGCTACAGTCAACCGGGCTGCCTTTTCAGGAATAATGCCTTCCCGGTCCGGTAGTGCAAAACGCTTTACCTGCTATCTGTTTGATAAATATTTCCGGTGTGGTACCCAGGAAATGGTGAAAGTCTTTTATCAGATGACTCTGGTCGTGATACCCAAAATCGTGGATCAGATCATACCAGTCAATCTCCGTACCCGGATTGTTTTCTATACTGTTAATCACCTGTTTGAAACGGAGAAAACGCAACATCTCTTTAGGAGAATATCCTACATACTTTTTAAATCTTAGCTGTATGGAACGTTCAGTTAATGCAGCATCTGCTGCAATCGCTTTGGCTGGCTGAATAAGCGGGTCTTTAAAATATTCCGCTCCATGCAGCAGCGGCCGGGCTGCATCTTCTACGTCATGCATGCAGGTGCGGATATAATCACTTAATATTGCTATCCGCTCTTCTATAATAGCTGTTTTGCTCAATATCTGCCACAATTCCTCGTAACCGGAGGTAATAATATGCGCATGCAGTTTTTCTCCATCCAGTTCATCAACCGGCACCTGGAACAACCGGTAAAATCCATCCAGGTTAAATATCACTACCAGCAGATCGGCGTCCGGTAACATTTCGTAATTCAACATTTTTCTCAATGGTCCCAATACACCTACCTTACCTACCTGCATGGCTCCCAACAGTTCTCCGGCAAAAGAAATTCTCACCGGCGAGCCGAAATTGAAGAGCAGCATCATTTCATAATTAGGCGAAAGATGGTGGATAACAGGCAATTCATCTGCAGTTGTTTGCATTACATAAAAGTGCTTCACTATATCCGATAGTGGTGGTTGCACCTCAAAACGTTTACCTGTTAATACCATAAAGAAAAATTAATGCTCATCGTCCTGTAAATCTTCTGCTTTAAAGCCCCACTCTGTCAGCAAGGTATTATATTGTGCATCCGGCAATCCCTGTTGTTGATAGTGCCCTGCCAGCGTTTTCTGACGCATAGCCTCATAGATGCTTACCGCACAGGCCACTGATATATTTAATGACCGGATAATGCCCATCTGCGGAATAATAAAATTACCATCGGCCATCGCCCTTACGTGATCACTCACCCCATTCTGTTCATTACCAAAAACCAGTGCCACAGAGCCGGAGAAATCAATATCATATAAACTCACCGCATCTGCTGCCAGGTGTGTGGTCAGTATCTTATCATAATGTTTACGCAGTTCCTTAAAACAATCTGCTGCATTATCAAAATCATGTATAGTCAGCCATTGCTTGGCGCTGCTGCTGCTCCGGTGTCCCCAGTTCTTTATCCGGGGCGGTTTTGAGGTGATAATATAAATATCCTGTATACCCACGGCATCACATGTACGCATTACTGCAGCCACATTATGCGGGTCCTGTACATCCTCCAGCACCACTGTTAAATTAGCCTGCCGTTTGTTTAATACCGACAGTAACCTTTCTTTTCTTTCTGGTGTCATAATGCAAAAATAGCAAAAAGCTCAAAGCCGAAAGCAAAAAGGTAATCTCCTTTACCATAGCTTTTTGCTTTTTGCTTTGAGCTTTCTGCTTATCTTCACCCCCAAATTAAAATTAACCTATGCTCAAAAAGATCCTGAAAATTGTGGGTATCACAATGGTGGTCTTGATACTGGCCGCCATAGCCATACCCTATTTCTTTAAAGACAAGATCATTGCAAAAGTAAAAACGGAACTTAACAACCGTCTCAATGCCAAAGTGGATTTCAAAGATGTGGATATCAGTCTATTCCGTCATTTCCCACGCCTGGCTGTTGGCCTGGAAGACCTGCAGGTAGTAGGCATCGGTGAATTTGCAGGGGACACCCTCCTCGCAGTAAAACAGATCGATGTAGCCCTTAACCTCATGAGTGTAATTAAGGGAGATAAGATGGACATCTACAACATCGCCCTCATACAGCCACGGATACACGCTATCGTAAATAAAGACGGCGCCGCTAACTGGAATATTACCAAACCCGATACCGCCGCCGCCACGCCTGCTGATACCAGCAAAAGTAAATTTGCCCTCAGCCTGCAGCAATATAAAATTGAAGACGCCTGGATCAGCTATGATGACCGGCAGGGTAACATGGCGTTACTCATCACCGGCCTGACACATCAGGGTAAAGGCGACTTCACACAGGACCAGTTCCTCCTGCAAACCAGCACCGTAGCAGAAGGCATCACCTTCAGATATGGACTGATCCCTTACCTATCCCAGGTTAAAACCAAACTGGATGCCGCTATCCAGGTAGATAATAACAGCAGCACCTATACGTTTAAAGACGGTAAAGCATCTATCAACAACCTGGAATTGGCACTACAAGGATTTTTCAAGTTGGTAAACGATTCCACCTATKGAATGGATATGAGCTTTAAAGCACCTTCTACTAATTTTAAAGACCTGTTATCATTAGTGCCTGCCGTATACAAAACAGATTTTGATAAGATCAAAACCAGCGGTACTGCTGCTTTTGATGGGTTCGTAAAAGGTAACTACTCTCCTGTACAGATGCCTTCTTTCGGACTGGACCTGGCCGTAAAAGATGGCTTCTTCCAATATCCTGATCTGCCAAAACCAGTAAAAAATATACAGATAGCCATGAAGATCAGTAACCCGGATGGTGTACCTGATCACACGGTAATAGATATGCCTACCGGTCACCTGGAAATGGATAACACCCCACTGGATCTGCGCTTACTTGTTAAAACGCCGATATCTGATCTGTATGTGGATGCTGCCGCCAAAGGAAAGCTGGATCTCTCTAAAATCACCCAGTTCGTAAAACTGGAAGCCGGCACCAACCTATCCGGTTTGCTGGATGCGGATATCAACGCCAAAGGCAATATGAGCGCCATCGAAAAACAACAATATGATCGCTTCTATGCCGCCGGTACCCTGCAGCTGAGCAATATGCTCTACAAAAGCAAAGACTACCCCGATGGCGTAAAAGTGAATAATCTTTCTTTACAGTTTAACCCTAAAAACGTAACGGTAAAAGACCTGAACGGACAATACCTGGGTACCAACTTTGAAGCCAACGGAGAAGTAAATAACCTGCTCGCCTATACGTTTAAAAATGCACCGCTCGATGGTAAACTCAACTTCAAGGCAGATGAAATAAACCTGGATAAATGGATGGGGACTACGCCTACTGCAGCCGATCCGGCTACTGCTAAAAAAGATTCAGCCGCCGCTACGCCTTTTGCCGTTCCTGCCAACCTGAATCTGAGCTTACAGGCCAACGTAAATAAAATACACTACGATAAAGCCGATCTGACTAATGTAGGCGGTAACCTGTTGGTGAAAGATGAAACAGTGACCATGCAACAGCTCAAAGCCAATGCACTGCAGGGGACTATGGAAATCAACGGCAGCTACAGCACCAAAGCCAGCAAAAACAACCCGGATATTAACCTGGCGTATAATGTGCAAAACCTGGATGTACAACAAACATTCAACACCTTTAATACCGTACAGAAGTTAATGCCGATCGGTAAATTCCTTTCCGGAAAAATTACCTCCCAGTTAACCATGCATGGCAAATTAGGGAAGGATATGTCGCCCGACCTGAGCACACTCACCGGTGATGGTAATCTCCTGTTGATACAGGGTTTCCTGAAACAGTTTGCTCCGGTAGACCAACTGGCCAACACCCTGAATGTGGCACAGCTGAAAGATCTTTCCCTCCGCGATATTAAAAACTACTTTGCTTTTGAAAATGGTCGCGTAAAAATCAATCCCTTCAACGTAACGGTAGCCGGTATCAAAATGAATATTGGTGGTTCACATGGTTTTGACCAGTCACTCGATTACACTCTTCAACTGGCATTGCCCCGTAGTATGATGGGCTCCGCCGGCAACACCCTGGTGAATAACCTGGCATCGCAGGCGCAAAGCAAAGGCATCCCCGTAAACCTGGGTGATAGCGTACACCTGCAGGTTTTAATGGGTGGTAACATCCTCAAACCAAGTGTAAAAACAGATCTGCGTGAAACGGCTAACAACCTGAAAGCACAAGCCGCTGAACTGGTGAAAAATAAAGTAGATTCTGTAAAGGCGACCGTAAAAGACAGTCTTAACCAGATCAAAAATACCGCAGTGAATTCGCTGAAAAATGAATTGAAAAATCAACTCAGCGGCAAAAAAGATTCTACAACAACTACCGGCAAACCACTGGAAAATGTGGGCAAGCAAGCCGGTGAGTCTGTAAAGAATACACTGAACGGACTGTTTAAGAAGAAAGCTAATAACGCCGATACCACCAAACACTAAATACAGGCTGACAGAGATTTACGCGGATCCCTTCCGCGTAAATCTCTTACCTTGATCCTGTTATTCCCAATTTTTCCGTAACTTATGGTAACCAAAACCCCGGACCATGTTGTTGCGTTTCCTCCATACGACCTACTGCAATGCTGCGATCTTCGCCGGTGTATTATTCTTTCTGATGGGATATATTATTCATCGCTTTCCGCCTAAAAGCACGAAATCCTGGTATGGTTACCGCAGTTTCCTGTCTACCAAAACACCCGAAATGTGGCATTCCGCCAATGAATATGCGGCCTATATTTCCAGGCGGATAGGTGTCATCCTGTTGGCGACGGGTATCGCCTGTGCGCTGATATTTGAAAGCCAGTCAGACTGGTTCCTTTACATCACCGTAGGCGCAGTTGTAGCAGGTACTATGTATATGGTGGGAGACACAGAGTGGCAGTTAACCCGGCATTTCGATAAAGACGGTAAACGTATTCTTCCCGAATAAAAACAAAGAAGGCGCTGCTTGCGCAACGCCTCTCTGCATATGTAATTATAAACCCTACTTTTTAAACATCCGCTTCACTTACAGTTTCCCCTGTATATCATGTTCAGGTACTGACTGATAGCTTTCCTTCATTTTACGAAGCTTTTCCTTACCATATGCCAAACGTGTAATCACCACGTATAACACCGGCACAATAAAGATCGCCAGGAAGGTAGCGGTAAACATACCCCCTAATACCGTCCATCCCATGGTTTTACGTGCTTCCGCACCCGCGCCGGAAGAAAACACCAGCGGAAGGATACCCAGCAGGAAAGCCAGGGAGGTCATGATAATAGGGCGTAAACGCAGCTTCGCTGCTTCCACTGCCGCCGTTACCAGGTCCATGCCCCTATCCACACGTTCCTTCGCAAATTCCACGATCAGGATCGCATTCTTGGCCGACAAACCAATCAGGGTAATCAAACCAATCTGTGCATATACGTTATTACTCAGCTTGGGCAGGAAAGTCAGTACCGTAATGGCACCAAAGGCGCCAATAGGGACAGCTAACAGCACCGAGAATGGTACAGACCAGCTTTCATATAAAGCGGCCAGGAACAGGAACACAAAGATGATTGACAGGGCAAAGATATACACCGTCTTAGACCCCGATAATAATTCTTCGCGGCTCAAACCGGAAAACTCATACCCGTATCCATCCGGTAATGTTTCTGCTGCCACTTCTTTCAATGCCTTGATAGCATCACCACTACTATAGCCCGGAGCAGGACCACCATTTATTTCCGCAGAACGGAACAGGTTGTAGTGCGAAATTACCGGTGCGGTTTCTATCACCTTGTAAGAAGTCAGTGTACTCAACGGCACCATAGAACCGGCCGCATTGCGTACAAACAACTGATTCAGGTTCTTGATATCACCACGGTAGGTAGAATCCGCCTGCGTTACCACGCGGAAGTTACGGCCGTAAATAGTGAAGTCATTGATATACGCACTACCCATATACGTCTGCAATGCAGAAGCGATATCGGATATTTTCACACCCATTTTCTTCGCCTTTTCCCGGTCTATGTCCAGTTGATAACCCGGCGTACGCGCGGTAAAGAAGGAAAATGCCTGGGCTATTTCCGGACGCTGATTAGCTGCGGCCAGGAACTTCTGTAACACCCCTTCAAAGGCCTTGATTTCACCTGCTCCTCTTTGCTGTAATACAAAAGAGAAACCGGCAGTTTGTCCCAGACCAGGAATAGCCGGCGGTTGAATTACCACCACATTCGCTTCTTTATACTTGCTCAGCGTTTTCCTCACTTTAGCCACCATGCCGGTGATCTGCAGCGAATCCGCTTTACGTTCCGCCCATGGCTTCAGTGAACAGAAAATCGTGGCACTGTTGGATTTGGTAGCAAAACTCACCGCATTCAAACCACCTAATGCCGCATAGTGCGCAATACCCGGTATCTTTTCCAGGTCTTTCATCATCTGCGACATTACGTTTACCGTGCGTTCTGTAGATGACGATTCCGGTAAGTCAAACGTGATGATCAAACGGCCTTCATCTTCCGTAGGAATAAAGCCAGTAGGCTTCGCCTTGAATAACATCATCGTACCTACGAAAATACAGACCAGGATTACCATGGCAAAACGGAAGTAACGAATGCTTTTCTTCACCCCCATAGAATAGCGGGAAGTAGTATGTCCGAACCAACGGTTAAATTTAAAGAAGAACTTGTTCAATCCTTTTGAGTCCTTGTCCAGGTGCATCGGTTTCAGCAACAGGATACACAATGCCGGTGTTAATGACAACGCCACAAAAGCGGAGATCATTACAGAGATGGCGATGGTAATCGCAAACTGCTGGTATAAACGGCCTACGATACCAGGTATAAATCCTACCGGTACAAACACCGCTGCCAGGATCAATGCAATCGCAATAACAGGTCCGGAAATTTCTTTCATGGCCTGTGCGGTGGCATCTTTCGGCGTCATTTTCTCATGATCAATATTATGTTGCACCGCTTCCACCACCACAATGGCATCATCCACCACAATACCGATGGCCAGTACGAAACCGAACAGCGTTAAGGTGTTAATGGTAAATCCAAGCGGTATAAAGAAGATAAAGGTGGCAATAATAGATACCGGGATGGCCAGGATAGGAATCAAAGTAGCGCGCCAGCTCTGCAGGAACAGGAACACCACAATCACTACCAGTATCAGGGCTTCTACCAAAGTATGTACTACCTCTTCAATAGATACTTTTACTACTGATACAGATTCAAACGGCACTACATAATCCACGTCCTGAGGGAATTGCTTTTTCAGCTCTTCCATCGCGGCGGTTACATTGGCGGCTGTTTCCAGCGCATTGCTACCAGGCGCCTGGTATACTAGCAGATAAGCGGCACGTTTACCATCTACGTAGTTGTTACCGGCATAGTTAAATTTACCCAACTGTACGCGGGCTACATCTTTCAGGTATACCAGTGTTCCATCCGCAGGGCGGGTTTTCACGATGATATTTCCAAATTCCTCTGGTGTAGATAAACGGCCTTTGGTGAAGATGTTGTATTCAAATGTTTGCCCGGTTTGCTGTGGTGGTGCACCTACGGACCCCGCGGTGATCTGCGCGTTCTGTTCTGCCAGTGCAGCGCGGATGTCATCAGCGGTAACGCCCATTTCGGCCAGCTTATCAGGTTTCAGCCAGATACGCATACTGAAATCATCTGCACGGGTAAAGATATCACCTACTCCTTTTGCTCTCAGCAACGCATCTTTTACATATACGTTGGTATAGTTATCCAGGAAGGTAATGTCGTGTGTGCCTTTGGGAGAATACAGGGCTACCAGCATGAGGATGCTGGGATTACGCTTTCTAACGGTTAAGCCTAAACGCTGTACTTCCTGCGGCAGGGTAGGCTGTGCAATACCCACACGGTTCTGCACATCCAGGGCAGCAATATTGATGTCGGTACCTACTTCAAAGTTTACCGTCATACTCATTTGTCCGCTACTGGTATTGTTGGTGTTGATATAGGTCATGCCCGGCGTACCATTCACCTGCACTTCCACCGGGGTAGCAACTGTTTGCTCCACCGTTTGTGCATCCGCGCCGGTATAGGTACCTGTTACCTGTACGGTGGGGGGTGAAATCTCCGGATACTGGCCAATGGCCAGGTTCATCATCGCCAATATCCCCACCAGTACCAGTACAATAGATATCACTATTGCTGTTACGGGTCGTTTTATAAAAGTATCTGCAATCATGATCTTCGCTGTTGATTCTACTGATAAACTATTTCTTCGCAGGCGCCCCTTGTGGTGCGGCTGGTATTCCAATCTGTATTTTTCCACCATCACGTAAACGCTGGAAACCTTCAATAATGACCTGATCACCCGCCTGAACGCCGTCCATGATCACTATTTTGTCGCCGAGTTTAGGACCCAGGTGTACTTTCTGCTGGGCAGCTACCGAATCTTTTGCAATAAATACAAAGTATTCACCCATCTGTTCTGTGATGGCTTTGTAAGGAATGATCAGCCTGTCGCCGGATTGTTCATTCAGTACACGCAGCACGCAGCTCATACCGTCTTTCAGCTTATCATCGGGGTTATTGAATTCAATACGCACGCGGATGGTACCGGTTTGGTTATCCACACCACGGTCAATCGCAAGTATTTTACCGGTATGTACATATTCCGTACCGTCGGATAACTGCAGGCGGAACGTACTATCGTTGGCGTTACCCTTGCCCTGCATGGCAGCAAAACGGGGAATATCATTTTCTGTTACCACAAAATCCACTGCTATCGGATTTTCACTGGAGATGGTATTCAACAAGGTAGTGCCGGGGCTCACCTGGGCGCCCAGTTTCACCTGGGAAATACCAATACGTCCCGTAAACGGTGCTTTGATGAGAGAATAGTCGAGGTCTGTACGTACAGACGCCAAACTGGCTTCTGCTGCCGCGAGCTGGCTACGGGAAGTTTCCAGGGTAGCTTTCGCATTATCCAGGATCTGACGGGCAACCGCGTCCTGGTCGGCCAGGCGCTGGTAACGGTCGTCATCTTTCCTCGCTCTTTCAAAGCTGGCCTTTGCACTGGCTACATTGGCCTGTGCCTGTAAGTAAGCCGCTTCATATTTACGACGATCTATTTCATACAGGGTTTTTCCTTTCTGCACAACTTCCCCTTCTTTAAAGAAAATACCGGTAATAAATCCGCCTACCTGAGAACGCAGTTCCACCTGGTTCAACGCTACTACAGAGGCAGGGTATTTATCGTAATAAACGGCCGGCGCTACAGATGCTGCTGTAATATTTACCGGTGTAGGGGGAATTACAGGCGCCGTTTTCTTAGCAGGACCACTGCAGGCAGATAAGCCCAGGATACTGGCAGCGCTGATTAAGACAATGTTGTTCATTTTTTTCATATCCGTTCCGGTTACCATTTAATAATTAGCTGTTAAGGTTCCTAATGCTTTTTGCAGATCTATCCTGCTGGACAGTACCTGGTACATGGAATTATAAAAATTCAGTTGTGCAGAGCGCAGCTCTGTTTCAGACACCAGTACATCGAGGTACGTTTTAATACCTTCTTTATACTGCAGTTGCAACATATCATATACATCCTTTGCCATCTGCACATTTTCTTTTAGTGTGAGATAGTCGTTGTAGTTACTCTTGTAAGTAGCCATGGCCTGCGCATACTGCGAATTGATCTGGCTTCTCAAAGCGGCATAATCCCATTGTGTACGCTGCAACTGCAGTTCCGCCATCCGGATATTATGTACCCGTTTTCCTCCCTGGAAAATAGGCAACGATAATTTCAGTCCCATTAAAGAGTTCGGATAATCATGACTATACAGTTTATTGAAGTCAGGACTCTGGTAAGCAAAGGAATAGTTGATAAATGCAGATACGGTAGGCAGATAGCTCCATTTGTTGTATTTCAGGTTGGCCTGCAACAGGCTTTCCTGCGTTTGGAGTAACTGGTACTCTATGCGACTTTTATAGTCTGCCGTCAGCAAGGTATCCTCACCAGTTACCTGTGATGCAACTGCGGAAGAATCGGTAGTCAGTGGTACATCGCCGGCATTAGTTGGGTATCCCATCAATTCCTTCAGATAAGCCTGCTTGGCTGTCAGCAGCTCACGGGCAGCCTTCTGTTGGGCACGCGCATTATTAAGGGAAATAGTGGCGCGCTTGGCATCTGTTTTATCCACCACACCACTCGCATATTGGTTATTCGCATCTTTCAGACTGCGTTCCAGGCGGGTAATGTCTTCGCTCAGCACCTTTATTTGTTCTGCGGTCAGCAGCACATCATAATAGGCCTTGCTCACACTGGCCACCAGGTCTATCTGATTGCGCGCAGTGGTTTGCTGGCTCTGTTTTCGTACATCCCTGGCCGTGTTTGTGGCCAGCAACAGATCCCGGGTAAAGATGTTTTGATTTAACCCAAACAGCGCGGCAGAGGAGTTCGCCACGCCCTGCTGCACAGGACTACCGTTAAAGATAGTGGTGGGTATCTTCAGGTAATGCTGGATATTATAGTCCAGATTGATCTGTGGATACCAGTCCGCCAGCTTACTCTTCACTGTTCTGTCGGTAATCGCTTCATCAATAAGCGACTGGCGTATGACCGGCTGATGCGAGATGGCATACCGGATACATTCCTGCAGGGTAGCGCTGGTTAACAGGGAGTCAGTAGATTGCTGTGCAAATACCTGCGGGGAAATAAACAATCCGCAGGACACAGCTAACAAATAAAATGCTCTTTTCATAAAAGGCTTTTGACATTCAGTTCATCATTGTACCAATCGAAAGAAAATAATGCCTGCACAAAAAAAGGGGTTGGCTTTTTATCTTCTTCGCTGCATTTGACTAACAGCTAAAAGCTAATCGCTAAACGCTTTTTACCGGCATCGCATCATTATTCTTTATTTGTTATATAGCCATAGGCGTTATAACAGTATTAATTACCGCAAAAACATGTTAAGCCGTAATCACTACAGCAAACAGGCAGGTTGATTAGAGAGTTGCTTATTCAAAATCGTCTGAAACATTAGCAGCACGGTTTCCAGGTGTGGTTCCAAATTTTTGAACACAACGTATAACAGAGAAGTAGGTTAGACAACAAACATTTTGTTGTTAGGTAAAATCAATTCGGGCGCTAAGATAATGTTATGAAAACAAAAATCCACCCTTTTGGGTGGATTTTAACAATTAAGTGAAAATCAGTTCCGGTTATCCTTTATTACGACCGCTGACAATATGTTTTTCTGCATGATAAGACGATCTTACTAACGGTCCTGACTCTACGTAGTCCAGTCCCATATTGTAACCGATCTCGCGCAGTTCGGCAAATTCATCGGGATGTACGAAACGTGCTACCGGCAGATGCTTAGGGGTAGGCTGCAGGTACTGACCCAGTGTGATGACATCACAACCGTTGTCGTACAGATCCTGCATGGCTTGTACTACTTCTTCTTTGGTTTCACCCAAACCCAGCATGATACCACTTTTGGTACGCATTCCACCTTCTTTCAGGCGGCGGATCACTTCCAGACTGCGGTGATATTTTGCCTGTATCCTTACCTGTTTGGTTAAACGTTCTACTGTTTCCAGGTTATGAGATACGATTTCAGGCGCTACATCGATGATGCGCTGGAGGTTTTCCCACTGACCGCGGAAATCCGGGATCAGCGTTTCCATGGTGGTGTTGGGATTTAAAGCCCTGACTGCATTGATGGTATTGGCCCAGATGATAGAACCACCGTCTTTCAGCTCATCTCTGTCTACAGAGGTGATAACGGCATGTTTTACTTTCATCAGGTAAATGGCTTCTGCCACGCGCTGAGGCTCATCAAAATCTACTGCTTCCGGGCGGCCGGTAGCTACGGCACAAAAGCCGCAACTGCGGGTACAGATATTTCCCAGGATCATGAAGGTAGCAGTACCAGCTCCCCAGCACTCACCCATATTAGGGCAGTTACCACTTTCACAGATCGTATGTAATTTATGGGTATCTACCAGGCTTCTCACCTGTTTATAGTTCTCGCCTATCGGTAATTTAACGCGCAGCCAATCAGGCTTTTTTACTCTTGTTGTAGCCGGTTCGGCGGCTATTACGGGTAGTTCTTGCATCGCTTATTCCTTTCTTTAGAAGAGCAAAGTTAACACTTATCTCTTATTCCAGCGCTTCCCGAATTGGATACTCACATATCCACCAAAAAAGAACTGTTTGTTATAGTCTACACCTTCCGACACCACCATAATTGGGATCTTTTTAGTATACATTTCCGCATTTACACCCACTTCCAGGGCACTTACCACCTCGTTAAAGTGGGCCCAGTCGAAGCGCATACCCACTTTAGCGTGCAAACCGGGTACCACACTGAGGTTATCCCAGCCTTTCCCAAATCCACCGGCACCGTTGATGTCGGCGAGCTTCAGGAAAGCCTCCGGATCAGAAGGGTCATATTTTACGTCTTTATTCTCGCCGGTTGCAGTAACCATATTCAGGTAATAAGGCTTCAGCAGCCCCAGAGATATGCCTCCATAATAGATCAAGTCCACCTCTACCCCGTTTTTATTGGCCTTGCCACCAATCAGGTAGCGCTGCCCCACGCCCAGCTTGGCCTGGTAAAAATTATTCCGTTTACCATATATGAATGGACGCTGGGTATAAGAAAACCCGCCACTTTTCTTTACTTCTTTATCGCTTTTCTTCTCCCCAAACTCAAACTGGAAGTAGTTGACTTTCTTTCTGCTTTTGCGATAGCCCATTTCCACAAATCCACCCCAGCCATCGGTAGTGATCCTGCCACCCACCGAAAAATCACGCTGGAACACATTCTCCCCCTCTTCCTGTTCACGGAAAATAGAGATCTTCTTCAGCTTACGCTGCTCCTTATCGCTTTTCTTGCTTTTTTGCGTAGTTGTGTTGGTGGTATTAGTGGTTTGCGCAAACAAGCCGCCGGATATCATTGCCAAAAACAGGATTAAGTATATTTTTTTCACAGTGGGCTATTATTATAATAAATAAACGCTTGAACAAAGGTATTGTTATGTATATATTACAAACGTAGCTAATTTTTTTTTAGTTTAACAGCCCACCCACTTTCCATGTTGCACTTATACTGAAAATACATTTATTTTTACGGTTAGATCATAAAAAGAAACAATATGCAAACGGCATCTATCATCTATAACGGGGAACTGCGGACCACCGCCACACATTTACGGTCAGGCACTGTGATTGAAACAGATGCACCTGTAGATAACAAAGGCAAGGGAGAAAGGTTTTCTCCTACTGACCTGGTGGCTACCGCACTGGGCTCCTGCATGCTCTCTATTATGGGGATCAAGGCTATGGAAAACAACTGGGCGATTGAAGGCACCAAAGTAAGTGTCCTCAAAATTATGGGCACAGAACCCCGCCGTATCACCGGCGTCACCATCGTATTCGACTTCCCCGCCGGCCATAACCTGGGCGAAAAGGAAAGAACTATACTCGAAAGAGCTGCCCATACCTGTCCGGTAGCTAAAAGTGTACACCCTGATTTGGTGCAGGATGTTACGTTTAATTGGTGAACCGGCTTTTAGCCGTTAGCTTTTAGCTGTTAGCTGTTAGCAAAATGCAGCGGAGAACATATTATGCTGATCTCCGCTGCATTTTGCTAACAGCTAACAGCTAAAAGCTAACAGCTACTCAGGATCTTCACCCCGATTGCACAATACAAACACCGCTTCTCATCACAGTAGTACTGCTTCAGTTGCAACAGTGCCTGTGATTCCATCGCACTTTCAGGTATTACCCCCAACTCCGCCCAGCTATTGGTAATCCTGTTTTTTTCTGCCGGCAATTGTTGCAGGAAATGAAGGGCTTTTTCCTGGTAATATTTAAGGTTCTTTTGCTGCCCATACAGGAACAGGAGCGGTAATACCGTATTGATAAGTATGCCGTGTACGGCCTGTTTCCCAGGGAGGTTCGTCTGCTGCACCGGCTGCCCAAACCGGTAATGGGTATGCCAGTACGCTGAAGGCTGTACGAAAAACAATTGTTCCAGCGCCGTTACCTCTGTGGCTTCCAGTATCCTGGAAAACAGGTGGGTGGTATGCTGCAGCAACGCCGCAAAAGCCGCCAGCCGCATAGTAGGAAACGCTGCCGGGCGCATCCGAAGCCAGTTCCAGGTATGGGGCGGCATAGGACAAAGCTTATACTTATGGCGCAGGTGAAAATAGATCTCCTGCAGCTGTAGCGCATATACGTCGGCATGCGGCTCCTCCAGCATCCCTGCCTGTCCGAACAACAGGGCTTCCAGCTGCATTCCCTGGTGCCGGTGCCGCATGAGCACTACATGTGGCAGCGATTGTGCCACCTGCAGCAGGGGCAGGGCATTTATGGGCATGCCGTAACTCTGCGCCACTGCCCAATAACAGACTTCTTCCCAGTTAAAATGGTTGCTTTGCAGCCAGGCACGCAGAGCCCCCATCTTGCGCTCCCAGCGCTCTGCCAGCAGCCGCTCTTTCCAACTAAGCCAGGTCAGTTGTGGCACCAGCGCGGCATGTGGCGCACAGGGCACAAAAGGTGTCAGCTGCCGCAACTGCTCATAACGCTGCAGCAACAATTTGGGAATATACTGTTGCAACTCCAGGCAGGGCACTCCCGGAATACGATCGGCCGGCATATCATGTACAAATACAACGTGCAGAATGATACGCCCATACTGAAGATTATGCTGATGCCCATGACGGAACCAGTCGGAAGTTCTCAGATGCAGCTCTACCTGCCCTACCCATAAAGTAGTGCCAATCCTGATTTTTGCAGCCGAAAAATCAGGTCCGCTGTGATGATTATGAAGTCCTGGATATAAGATCTGAACGGGTTCTCCACTGGTAGTGGTAAGATGGTCCTGCTTAAATAGCCGGAACGCCCAGATGTGCTGGAATAGCTCCTCAGAGAGCAGCGGGTTAACAAACATAAAGACATGGTTGGGTATAAAATAATATCAGTTAAAGGTAATAAAACATCGCTTAATAAATAAATTCCTGATTCAATTTGGAAATCTGATCAAAGTGATATTACCTTTGCGCCAGTTCTTACACATCACTTATCCAGAAAGGCGGAGGGACTTGGCCCTGCGATGCCTTAGCAACCTTTCCTGATTTTACGATCAGGAAAAAGGTGCTAATTCCTGCCCCGGTGCAAATCGGGGAAAGATAAGTTGGCAGAGATAATACTTCACAGATATATATAACTTTCTAAAGGAGCTCTTCCAACACCATGGGAGAGCTTTTTTTATGCCTTCCCCACTCACCTTTCATGGATTTGTTGTTGTTTAAGTTGATCTTTAATGATAAAGTTGCAGCAGATAATTGTGCACATTGAACATCATTAAAAATACTTTATAACATGAAAACAGCTACACAACTGATTCATAGCATTCCGATAGACGAACTGACAGGCGCTATTTCTGTGCCTATCTATCAAACATCCACCTTTGTGCAGGAATCACCCGGCATTAATAAAGGCTTTGAATTCTCTAGGGCAAACAATCCCACAAGAAAAGTGCTGGAAGACCTCATCTGCAACCTGGAAGAAGGATTTGCCGGATTTGGGTTTGCCAGTGGTATGTCGGCCATAGATGCGGTGCTGAAGCTGTTAAAGACCGGCGATGAGATCATGGCGGTGGAAGATACCTACGGCGGCATCTTCCAGATATTTAACCACATGTTTGAACGCTTCGGTATCAAAGTTAATTTCGTAGATACCAGCAACATCGATAAAGTACTGGCCGCCATCACGCCCAATACGAAAATCATCTGGCTGGAATCCCCTACCAATCCAACATTGCGCATTTCTGATATCAAATCTATCAGCAAAATCGCCAAACAACATAATATCCTGCTGGTAGTAGACAATACTTTCAGTACGCCTTTACTGCAACAACCCTTAACACTGGGCGCGGATATCGTTATCCACAGCGCTTCCAAATATCTTTCCGGTCACAGTGATGTGATTGCCGGACTGGTAGTCGTTAACAGCAAAATACTGGCAGACCAGATCCGCTATAATCAGAATATTTCCGGTAGCATCCTCAGTCCCTTTGAAGCATGGCTGACCATCCGCGGTATTGAAACACTGTACCTGCGCCTGGAGAAACAATGCAGCAATGCCACCGCTATCGCTAACTGGCTGGCCGCGCACCCGGCTATCGATAAGGTATATTATCCCGGACTGGCTACTCATAAAAATCATCATATTGCCCGTAAACAACAGAAAAATTACGGCGCACTGGTGAGCTTTTCCCTGAAAAGTGACAATATCAAAAATGCCATCCGTATCGTAAACGCTACCAAACTATTTAAACTGGCGGAGAGTTTCGGTGGCGTGAAAAGTATGCTGGCCCATCCGGCCACGATGACACATCGTAACATACCGGAAGAATTCCGGAAAAAAACAGGTTTACAGGATTCCTGTATCCGTTTATCAGTCGGTATTGAAGATGCCGAAGATCTGATCAACGACCTGAAACAGGCGCTGGATAAATTAAATCATCCGGCCGGCAAGCAAATTACTGTTTTACAATAAAGCCCTTAGTGGTTAGCACACCACTTTGGCTTTTCAGAAACTGATCATCTCTGAACTGTCAAAGACTAATTGCTGAGGGTGCAAGCTCAAAAAAAAGTATGGAAAACAAGACCATCAATTTAGGCATTTTCGGATTCGGCGTCGTAGGACAAGGACTCTATGAGGTTTTGAACAGAACAAAAGGTATTAATGCACGGATCAAAAAAATCTGTATTAAAGACCCTAATAAATCAAGACCTATCGATAGCAGTTA
Source organism: Chitinophaga sp. 10T418 (assembly GCF_056394125.1). Classification (NCBI taxonomy): domain Bacteria; kingdom Pseudomonadati; phylum Bacteroidota; class Chitinophagia; order Chitinophagales; family Chitinophagaceae; genus Chitinophaga; species Chitinophaga sp. 10T418. The sequence goes on along the minus strand of NZ_JBFTHG010000013.1, from coordinate 129,519 downwards.
TTTTACTACCGATAAAAATGAAATCCTCGAAGATCCTACCATTGACGTAGTAGTAGAACTGATCAATGAAACCGAAGCAGCTTTTGAAATTGTGAGTACAGCGCTCCGCAATGGCAAAGCAGTAGTAAGCGCCAGTAAACGCATGATCGCTGAAAACCTGCCCGCACTATATCAGCTGCAGGCAGAAAACAAAGTGCCATTCCTGTATGAAGCGTCCAGTTGCGCCAGTATTCCCATTATCCGCAACCTGGAAGAATATTATGATAATGACCTGCTGAATGCCGTAGAAGGTATCTGCAACGGATCAACGAATTATATTCTCACAAAAATATTTGAAGAAAATCTCAGCTTTGCCACTGCCCTGCAACAAGCGCAGGACCTGGGTTTCGCTGAAACTGACCCTACCCTCGACATCGAAGGATATGATCCGAAATTCAAAATCGTGATCCTCCTCCTCCATGCCTTTGGCACCTTCGTAAAGCCGGAAGAAGTATTCAACTTCGGTATTCATCACCTGAACGATTTTGATATACAATTTGCCAAACAAAGAAACTGTACCATCAAACTGATTGCCCAGTGCCGCCGTCAGAACGGACACGTATTCTCATACGTACTGCCGCACCTGATCAAAGAACATAACCTGCTCTACGATGTATACAATGAATACAACGGCATCCTGCTGGAAAGTGCTTTCACCGACAAACAATTCTTTGTAGGTAAAGGTGCTGGTGGCACCGCTACTGGTAGTGCCGTACTGTCCGACATCTCCGCATTGTTATACAACTATCGCTACGAGTATAAAAAGATTAAACAAAATAATCAGCCCAGCTTTACCAATGATGTAAATCTGAAAATATACCTGCGCTACAAAACACCTGATCAGGTAGATCTGGCAGAGTTTTTCAACATCTCTGAGAAATACGAATCTACAGAATGGCGTTATGTGGTAGGTACTATTAACTTACAGAAACTGAGAGAAGCCGGCTGGCTGAAAAATAAAGACGTGAATATTCTTGTACTGGAATAAAGAAATGTAATAAGCAAAAACCAATCGTAAACAAAAACGGCGCTGTTCACAGCGCCGTTCTTATTACTAAAAGTTTTCCAGTTCTTCTACCACTCTGCTAACGGGGAGTCCCATTACATTATAGAAGCAACCATTAATACTGTCTATCCCTACTGCACCAATCCATTCCTGGATGGCGTAAGCGCCCGCTTTATCAAAAGGCTTGAAATGATCTACATAATAAGTGATCTGTTCTGCGTTCAGCGGTTTAAAATACACGGAAGTAGTTTTGGAAAAGGCGACTTCTTTTGTGCCCTGCTGTATTATAACGCCCGTGACTACACGATGTTCTCTTCCACTCAGGCGGGTAAGGATATCGATAGCATCTTCCCGGTCCTTTGGCTTGCCAATGATGCTGTCATCCAGCACCACCACTGTATCAGCAGCTACAATAATATCAGTGGATTCACAGAGATCCCTTACGGCCACTGCCTTCTGACGGGCAATATGCACCGGGATGTCCGGTACCGCCAGTTCCGGAGGAAACGTTTCTGCGGTTTCCACAACCTTCACCTGGAAAGGAATGCCGGCCTGCTCCAGCAACTGCTTTCTGCGGGGCGACTGCGATGCCAGAATTACGGATGATCCTTTATACATCTCTATAAATAAATTTTAAAAAATATCATGGATAAAATGCCTGTCAGCATTACCACCTTTACCAGGGAACTCACTTTATGATAGTGCTCAGGCAGACTGGCTTTTTTCAGCTGTAAATAAATGTACCCACATGGCACCTGTACAAACAGGAGCAGGTAAGCGATGGCAATATACCAACCCAGTATCCATACGCGGATTTCTACCGCCAGGATAATGATGGCCAGTGCCAGTAACAACACATTGCATAAACGCTTGGCCGACAGTACCCCCCAGGCAATAGGCAGGGTGCGGCAACCATCTTTGCTGTCGCCCATCATATCTTCCAGGTCTTTCACAATTTCCCTGACCATGGAAATAAGAAACGCAAACAACGCATATACGCCGATGATCTGTATCAGCTTTCTGCCGGTGGCCGACATAATGGCCTCAAAACTATGATAGATCTGTTTCTCATAAAATCCTACTACTACCACGGCCAGTGCAGTTAACAACGAAATCACCACATTGCCGATGAGCACCTGCCGTTTAAAAGAAGTGGAATAAAACCACAGGAGCAGGGAACAGATCACCTGGGTGAAACCTAGATAGAACTGTCCTGTTTTAAAGGCCACCATAAAACCCAGTGATACCCCGGCCATATTAAGCAGCGTATGCCAGGCCATGGCCCAGCGCCGGCTGATAATTTTGTCCAGCACCATCTTCTCCGGTTTATTGACAATGTCTATATTAATATCAAAATAGTCATTGATAATATAGCCGGCAGCCGCCACCAGTATGGTAGACAAGCTGAGTAGTACAAATTGCGGAACTGGCAGTGATGGTTCCTCACCAGAACTGCGCAGCACCGGTTCTACCACACAGTATTGCAGTAAAAACTGGGTAAGGCCAATATATATCAGATTAGGGTATCTGATCAGTTTAAAAAATGCAGCCCAGAGCTTCATAGTTTTCTTTTTTATTATTTCGATGCAATGCCTTCATCCATTAGCCAATGTCCATTCAGTTTCAGCACTTTTTCCATTACTTCCCTTACACACCCGTGGCCTCCGGGCAAAGGGGATACATATTTTGAAATACTTTTTATTTCAGGGGCTGCATCTGCAGGGCAGGTGGGTAAAGCTACCAGTTGCATGGGCAGATAATCCGGGATATCATCTCCCATATATAATATTTCATCCCATCGCAGTTCATGTTCAAATACATAATCCTGCAGTTTTTCCTGCTTATCATGTATGCCGGTATAAATATCTTTAATGCCAAGTCCCTGTAACCTGCTTACCACACTTTCTGATTTTCCTCCGGAGATGATTACCACCCGATATCCTTTTTTCACAGCCAGCTGCAAAGCATAGCCGTCTTTGATATTCATTCTGCGGGACATTTCTCCCCCTGGCAGTAATTGCAGGGTACCATCGGTAAGTACACCATCTACATCCAGCACAAAAGTGGTGATAGATTTAAATAAAGCCAATACGTTCATGGGGCCAAAAATAGCCAATTACCCATTAAGAATTGTAATTCTCTATTTATTATGGAATTGGTAAATAGCATCGGACATCACCTGGTACACCAGTTGCAAATATTCATCATTGGCCAGCAATTCCCGGTGCAGGCTCATAGTGGTTTCATCCTGGCGCAACGCCGGACCTGTTTGGACTGTTTCCGGTGAATATTTTTCCAGGCGGTCAAATGTCTCCTTTATAATAGGTTGCAGCAGGGAAAAGTCCAGCTGCTCTTTTTCACAATATGCTTTTGCCTGGGCGAAGAGGTGGTTGGTGAAATTATTGCAAAGCACAGCAGTGAGGTGATACTTCAGCCGCTGGGCGGACGAAGTAACGGTTACACTGCCGGAAATACTCTGGGCCAGGGACTGCAGCCGCCGTAGCACCTCGTCATTGCTGGCTTCCAGCATAACAGGTATAGGTGGATAATTTTTAATTTCCTTGCGGATGGATTGTAAAGGATATAATACCCCGATGTTGGCTGATATCCGGGAGATGGCTGTTAGTGGAACAGCGCCCGCAGTATGCACCACGATGCGCTTGCCCAGCCGCAACTGGTCATTCAGCTCAGCAATGGCGGCATCACTGACAGCCAGCAGGTAAATGTCTGCCTCCATATTAATATCCTGCAAATCATCTGTATAGGAGGCATTCAGCATCTCCCCCAGCTCCTGTGCATGTGCCATTTGCCTGCTGACCACCTGTTTTATCTGGTGGCCATGAATTTTTAAGAGATGTCCGAAACAATGTGCAACATTGCCAGTGCCAACAATTACTATATCCATTATAATTAATTTTAAAATAACAAACTGCCTGGTATCCGTATATCCGGCTGTCTGATCTCCGGACAGATCACTTGCTGTAACTGCGACCGGAATTATTCAAATACGTGCATGATTCGTGGTTTCTAATATACGTGTTTTAGCGGGTCCCCGTTTTTTTCATTACATTACAACGTATTTTAACGTTTAAAAGTGGTCTTATTTTTTAATTTGAGGTGACTTTTATATCATTGCAGAATTCATTGAAGTAATTATTTTACAGAATTTTGCGTATTTAGCAGCGCATTAAAGAAGCATACATGGCAAAAAATTTAGTTATAGTTGAGTCCCCGGCGAAAGCCAAGACCATAGAAAAAATACTAGGCAAGGACTTTGAAGTCAGGTCCTGCTTCGGTCACATCCGTGATCTGGAAAAGGATGATATGGGGATAGACATCGAAAATAACTTTAAGCCTAAGTATGTTATACCGGAAGATAAGGAAAAGGTGGTGAAAGAGCTGAAGAAGCTGGCGAAGGATACCGATGAGGTATGGCTGGCAACGGATGAGGACCGTGAGGGAGAAGCCATTTCCTGGCATCTGTGTGAGGTGTTGAACCTGGATCCGTTAACAACCAAACGCATTGTGTTTCATGAAATTACCAAACCTGCTATCGAAAACGCCGTTCAGCATCCACGTAAACTGGATATGGACCGTGTGAATGCACAGCAGGCCCGCCGTATACTGGACCGGATCGTGGGTTTTGAAATCTCCCCGGTACTGTGGCGTAAAATGAGCATGCGTAATTCCCTGTCTGCCGGCCGTGTACAATCCGTGGCGGTAAGACTGATTGTTGAACGTGAAAGAGAAATCAACCACTTCCAGTCTGTCAGCACCTTTAAAGTAGAAGCTTATTTTACCGGTAAAGATATTAATGGTAAGAGTATTTCCTTTAAGGCAGATGGTCCCGGCAAATTTAAAACGGCCGAAGACGCGGAGAAATTCCTCCAGCAATGCGTAGCCGCTGCCTATACCGTAAAAGACATACAGGTTAAACCTGGTAAAAAATCGCCCGCAGCGCCATTTACCACGTCTACCCTCCAACAGGAAGCCAGCCGTAAACTAGGCTACAGCGTTTCCAAAACCATGTTGCTGGCCCAGAAGCTGTATGAAAGCGGTAATATCACCTATATGCGTACAGACTCCGTAAACCTGTCCGATACCGCTGTGGGTGAAATTGAAAAAGCTATTAAAGGAAGTTTCGGTGATAAATACCATCAACACCGCAAATTCAAAAATAAAAATGAGTCCGCACAGGAAGCGCATGAGGCCATCCGTCCTACCTACATGGAAAACACCACTGTAGATGACAGCGATACCCGCAAACTGTATGAACTGATCTGGAAACGTACCATCGCCAGCCAGATGGCAGACGCGGAACTGGAAAAGACCATCGCCAAAATCGATATCTCTACCAACCACGAAGAGCTTACTGCCAGCGGTGAAGTACTGAAATTCGATGGCTTCCTGAAAGTATATATGGAAAGCCACGATGATGAGGAAGAACAGGAAGATGAACAGGAAGGATCTTTACCTCCACTGGCGGTGAAACAATCCCTGGACCTGAAAGAAATGAAGGCTACTGAAAGATTCTCCCGCCCGGCGCCGCGTTACACAGAAGCCAGCCTGGTAAAGAAACTGGAAGAACTGGGCATCGGCCGTCCATCTACCTACGCTCCTACCATTACCACTATACAGAAGCGTAATTATGTAGAAAAAAGAGATAAAGAAGGGATTAAAAGAGATTACCGCATCATGGTCCTGAAAGCGGATCAGATCAGCAAACAAACCGAATCAGAAAATACCGGCGCAGAAAAATCAAAACTGTTCCCTACTGATCTGGGAATGATCGTGACCGACTTCCTCAACCAATACTTTAATAATGTAATGGACTACGGCTTTACCGCCAAAATTGAAGAAGAATTCGATGAAATTGCCAGCGGTAAGAAGGTGTGGAACAATATGATCAGCGAATTCTATTTCCCTTTCCATAAAGATGTGGAAAACACCCTGGAAAATGCAGAACGTGTAAAAGGAGAACGTCCGCTGGGAACAGATGCCGCTTCCGGCAAACCAATCGTGGCCCGCATGGGTCGCTATGGCCCCATGATCCAGATAGGCAGCGTGGAAGATGAGGAAAAACCTCGTTTTGCAAAATTAAAAGCTACCCAAAGCATCGAAACCATCACCATGGACGAAGCCATGGAATTGTTTAAATTGCCCCGCAACCTGGGTCAGTTTGAAGATTCTGATGTAGTGGTGAACATCGGTCGTTTTGGTCCATATGCCCAACATGATAAGAAATTCTATTCCCTGAAGAAGGAAATGGACCCCTACACTGTTGAACTGGATGAAGTAGCACCACTGATTGCGGAAAAACGTACCGCAAAAGACGAACGCACCATCAAAATATTTGAAAAAGAAAAAATACAGATCCTGAAAGGCCCTTATGGTCCTTATATCAAACAAGGTCTGAAGAACTTTAAAATACCGAAAGAGAAAATTGATACGGCAGCTGATTTAACGGTAGAAGAAGCCAAAGCAATAATAGAAGAAGCTAAAGCTAATCCACCAAAGAAAAAAGCACCACCCAGAAAGAAGAAAGCTGAGTAACGCAGTGGTAAGAATATGATGAAAAATGGAGGCAATGATAATAACTGCAGTGTGAGTGATATGCTTATTATTTAATTTGCCAACAGGATCACATTATTTGATGATTACCACATGATCATAATAATGGTATGAACGAAAACAGAGAAATAAACGCTTTGTTCCACCTGTTGGATGATCCGGATCTGGAGGTATTTGATACTGTTGCCAGTAAAATATTACTGTACGGTAAAGATATTATTCCAAACCTGGAGAATTTGTGGGAGAATACAATTGACGAAGCTATTCAGGAAAGGATAGAACTGCTGATTCATCGGGTACATTACCAGGATTTGCAGGCAGCGTTACGTGTATGGGGACTTTCGGAAATGCAGGACCTGTTGCAGGGCGCCATACTGGCGGCCAGGTACCAGTTCCCTGACCTGATCGATTCCCAGATTATCACAGAGATAGACCGTATCAAACGTAATATCTGGCTAGAACTAAATAATTATCTTACACCACTGGAACAGATCAATGTGCTGAACAGCATGATCTATAACTATTTTGGCCTCAAAGGAGAAGAAGTTTCCTATCAGCGCAAAAATCAGTTTTTCATTAACCAGGTCATAGAATCCAAAAAAGGGAATCCAATTACCAACGGTATCATCTATTCGGCCTTATGCGCCATGCTGGATTTACCGGTGTATGCCGTCAATATACCCCGGCAGTTTATCCTGGCTTACTTCGACAGTTACGTTGATTTCTCCGGTCCGATAGACCCTTCCGATCACCGGATCTTATTTTTTATAGATCCCATTCAAGGTCAGATCTATACCCAACAGGATGTAGATACCTACCTGAAAAGAGTACAGGTACCATCTGTTCCCTCTTACTTCAAGCCACAATCCAATAAACGGCTGATACAATTCCTGCTGGAAGAATTATCCAAATGCTTCCGGGATGACAAGGATGCATATAAACAGGATGAATTAATGAATTTAGCGAGTATACTGGAAGACTAGTGCGATTTTTTGTCATTGTTCAGGATTATACTGATTTAGATGATTTTCCTGAACAAAGACAAAATCCGTATAATTAAGAAGCCCACCGCATAAGCGATGGGCTTCTTAATTTCTTGCAAGAAAGATATTATTTGATATAATAATCTCTTACTTAGCTGGAGTTGCAGCAGCAGCTGAATCAACATGAGCAGCAGCAGAAGAATCAACGTGAGCAGCAGAATCAACTGGAGCAGCTGCTGGAGCAGTTGGAGCAGCGTTCATAGTGTCAACAGTTGTAGTTGCAGTAGAATCAGCAGCTGGAGTGCTACCACCGTTACAAGCTACAAAGAACATACCTGCAGCAACAGCGAATACGAATAATTTTTTCATTTGATTGTTTGTTTTATTTTTAAAACCGCCGCAAAGGTATACAAATTTTATAAATTACAAAATCCTGTCATCTCTTTTTTAGCGAAACGGCTATTTTTGTCTGAAGAATATCTTCAATGGCACCCCGGTAAAGTTGAAATTCGTACGGATCTGGTTTTCCAGGTAGTTACGATACGGTGTTTTCACGTCATCCGGGAGGTTACAGAAAAAGGCAAATGCCGGCGTGTGCGTAGGCAGCTGCGTAACATATTTAATACGGATAGGAGTACCTCTTACTACCGGCGGATGATACGCTTCAATCGCTTTCAACAAAATTTCGTTTAATACGGAAGTCTGGATTCTGCGTTGACGGTTATCATATACTTCCAGCGCGGTTTCTATCGCTTTGAAAATACGTTGTTTCTCTGTTACAGAGGTAAAGATGATAGGAACATCGGAGAATGGCGCCAGGCGCTTCTTCAGTTCTTTTTCATAATCTCTCGCGGTGTTGGTACCTTTTTCCATCATATCCCACTTGTTCACCAGCACCACAATGCCTTTACCTTTGCGGGTAGCCAGACTGAAGATGCTGAGATCCTGTGCCGTAACGCCTTTTTCGGCATCCAGCAACAACATCACCACGTCAGACTCATCTACTGCTTTGATCGCACGGATAACGGAATAAAACTCCAGGTCTTCATTTACCTTGTTCTTACGCCTGATACCTGCGGTATCGATCAGCATAAAGTCTTTCTGGAACATGTTGTAACGGGTGTGAATGGTATCACGGGTAGTACCGGCGATATCAGAAACGATATTGCGCTCTACACCTACCAGTGCATTCAGCAGGGATGACTTACCTACGTTCGGTTGCCCGATGATCGCAATTTTCGGCAGATCATTGTCGAGGGTAGCATCTCCCATTTCAGGAGTAATGTTGGTCACTACTTCATCCAGCAACTCACCAGTACCGCTACCGGTCATGGAGGAAAGGAAGTGAATATGTTCAAAACCGAGGCTGTAAAACTCCGTGGCTTCCAGCTGGCGTTGATGGTTATCTACTTTATTTACTACTACGTATACCGGTTTGGAAGTACGGCGGAGAATATTTGCCACGTCTGCGTCCAGGTCTGTAATACCTGTAGTCACATCACACATAAAGATGATCAGGTTGGCCTCTTCCATGGCCACTTTCGCCTGTTTGCGGATTTCCCGCTCAAAAACATCATCACTGTTAGTTACAAATCCGCCAGTATCAATTACGTTGAAGGTTTTGCCATTCCAGTCGGCAACACCATATTGTCGATCACGGGTTACACCGCTCTGGTCATCCACGATGGCCTTACGTTGTTCCAATAAACGGTTGAACAACGTTGACTTGCCTACGTTGGGACGGCCCACGATAGCTACTGTAAATCCTGCCATTTTTTATTATATTTTGTCGTACTAACCTGAATAATATATCCAGGAATTTTTCTATAATTAATATCCGTATTCCTTCAGAAACGTATCATTATCACGCCATTTTCCGCGTACTTTCACAAACAGTTCCAGGAATACTTTTCTTTCTATGAATTTTTCAATGTCCTGACGGGCCAGGGTGCCTATCTCACGGATCGATTTACCTCTTTCGCCCAAAATGATTCCTTTCTGGGTGTCGCGGGTAACAATAATTTCTGCTGTTATTTTTGTCAGCGTTTCCTTCTCCTGGAATTGCGTAACAATTACCGTGGTGTGATAAGGAATTTCTTCTTCGAATAACTGGAATATTTTTTCACGAATCATTTCTGCCACGAAAAATCGTGTAGACTTATCCGTTAGTGTGTCATCAGGATAAAAAGCGTTTGCATCCGGTAAAAGTGCTACAATTTCTGCGAGCAGTTCTTTAATACCTTTTTTTTGCATGGCAGATACTGCTACCACCGCTGTTGCTTTTCCCCAGGCCTTTGCACGATCAATTAAAACAGCCATTTCCTCCTTAAGGATATTGTCCATTTTATTGATGATAAGGATAATGGGTACTTTCAGTTTCAGTGAGTCAAACATCTCCAGGTTTTCTTCCAGAGAGTCTTTCGCATCCATGATCAACAAGGCCACATCTGCATCTTCCAGGGCAGATTTTACTGCCCCCATCATTTTCTCGTGCAACTTATACTTGGGATCAATAATACCCGGAGTATCAGAAAATACGATCTGATACGCAGGGTCTGTTAATACCCCTGTAATACGATGCCGCGTGGTTTGCACTTTGGGAGATATAATAGCCAGCTTTTCACCGATAATGGCGTTCAGCAATGTGCTTTTCCCCGCATTGGGCTTACCGAAAATATTTACAAAACCTGCTTTGTGCATGATGACAATTAAACGCTGCTTTCACAACTCAAACTTACGGAAATAAAAAAAGCCGAATTTCTTCGGCTCTTAAATCTTTTAGATGCTCTTCAGCTCTATTTTTGTAGCGAGGAGCGGATTCGAACCACTGACCTTCGGGTTATGAGCCCGACGAGCTACCTCTGCTCTACCTCGCAATGAGGGTGCAAATATAGGATTATTTTCATTCCCGCCAAATCTTTTTAAAAGAAACACAAAAAGCCAACCATAAATGGTTGGCTTTCATATTGGAATGCTTGATACACTTTTAGAATGGAAGATCGTCAGCGGGCTGTTCCTGAACCGGTTCTGCATCAGGAACAGGGGTTTCTGTTAAGGTTGCCTGTCTTTTTTCCTCATCCCTACGGCTGAGTAACTGCAACGAGAAAACCCTCAGTCTTAAAGCGCCAGACAATGCACCGGTGCTGTTGCTTACATAAGCCTCCACTTTTGGAGCCCCTTCTACATAAACCATGACACCCTGCGTTAAATAAGGAGCTACGTTCCCTTTGTCCCACAAGGAGCAATCTACCCAGGTGGTTCTTTCCTCCAGTATGCCCTGCGCATTTTTAAAACGCTCATTAACAGCTACCGGGAAATTAAAAACGGATGCCCCGTTGACTTCTTTTTTCACTACATCGCGGCCAAGATGCCCGATTAACTGAAGCTTGATCATCAGAAATAAAGATTTAAATAGTTAAAAATTTATAAAAGATGATTGAGAGAAGTATCAACGGAAATTACGCAAAATTCTGTCTCTCAAAAAATATTTTCTGATTATTAATACATACAAGTATACCTTTGCAGTAACACAATACATGGGGTGCCTTACTTTCAGGCTGAGATCACACCCAATGAACCTGGACCAGGTAATGCTGGTTAGGAAATGAACGAACAGAAAACAGACATACTTACATGAAACAGCTAATGTTATTAGTGCTGCTATCTATAGCAGGCACTTTGCATGCACAATCCCTGGTTACCGGTACCGTTACCAATAAAACCAGTGGCCAACCACTGGAAGGTGTGACCATCGCTATTAACCAAACAGGCGCATTAACCGACAGCAAAGGTCATTACAGCATCCGCCTTCCTAAAAAAGGAAGCTATACTTTAACCGCCAGCTTCATCGGTTTCAAATCTTTCAGCACAAACGTTAATGCACATAATAATGCCCAACAGGAAGATATTGCACTGGAGATATCTCCCCTGTTTGTAAAACCGGTAGAGATCAGCAGTCTGCGTGCAGGAAAAAATTCTCCCTTCGTCAATACCACTATATCAGCAGCAGATATAAAGAAAGCAAACCTGGGCCAGGACTTACCCATTTTACTCGATCAACAACCAGGTGTGGTAACCAACTCAGACGCAGGTACCGGCATCGGCTACACCGGCATGCGTGTACGCGGTTCCGACATCACCCGTATCAATGTTACGGTAAACGGTATACCTGTAAACGATGCAGAGTCACAGGGAACTTTCTTTGTAAACATGCCCGACTTTGCCTCCTCTGTAAGCAGCATTCAGCTGCAACGGGGTGTAGGTACTTCCACCAACGGCGCCAGTGCTTTCGGTGCAACCCTTAACCTCAGCACTAACGAATTCAACGAAAAAGCATACGGCGAAATCAGCAATAGCTACGGCTCTTTCAATAGCTGGAAACACACCGTGAAAGCAGGTTCCGGACTGATCAACGACCACTTCACCATCGATGCACGCCTTTCTAAAATTTCATCAGACGGATATATAGACCGCGCAACATCCGACCTGCGCTCCTTCTATACCTCCGCTGCATATATTTCCAAAAAGACAGCTATACGGCTGAATGTCTTCTCCGGAAAAGAAAAAACATACCAGGCCTGGTATGGTGTACCACAGGCGCTGCTGAATACCGACCGGACGTATAATCCTGCAGGTACCGATAAACCAGGCAGCCCTTACGATAACCAGACGGATAACTATCAGCAGGATCATTACCAGTTATTCCTCAACCAGGAAATCAATACTCACCTGAATTTTAACGTGGCCTTTCACCTCACCCGCGGACGTGGCTACTATGAAAATTATAACGGTTTTCAACCACTGGCCAATTATGGTATTCCGGGCCAGGTCATCAATGGTGTGAAACGGGATACGGCAGATGTGATTAACCAGCTTTGGTTAGATAATTATTTCTACGGCAGCGTATTTTCTGTAAACCGTACTGGTGAAAAATTCAACTGGAGCCTCGGCGGTGGCTGGAACAGGTACACCGGCGACCATTACGGAAAAGTAATATGGGCAGATACGCAGTTTGAAAAAGATCATGAATACTACCGTTATCCTGCTGCAAAAAATGATTTTAATATCTACTGGAAGGGAGAATATAAAATCACATCTGCACTGAGCATCTTTGCGGATATGCAATACCGTAATATCATGTACAACATGGACGGCTTTGAAGCGGCACCGGAATACATCGCGCACGTTAACTATAATTTCTTCAATCCAAAGGCAGGTATCTCTTATAACATCAACGCCACCAACCGCGTATTTGCGTCCGTAGCAATTGCACACAAAGAGCCTAACCGCAGCGATTTTGAAAACAACTACGGCGTGGCTACTCCTAAACCGGAAATACTGCGCGATGTGGAAGCCGGCTATTCCTGGAATAACAGCATTGCTGCCATACAGGCCAATGTATACTACATGAACTACAAAAACCAACTCGTACAAACCGGGGAGCTTACCAATGTTGGCGCATATGTGCGTACCAATATTCCGAAGAGCTACCGCATGGGTATTGAAATAAATGGTAACGTAAAACTGGGCAACATTGTGAGCGTAGCTGCCAACGCGGCATTGAGCCAGAACAAAGTACTGGACTACGAGGCCGTTACCTATGATGCTGTTTACGCAAAGCACACGCAGGTATTCAACAAAACTGATATTTCTTTCTCCCCTACTTTCGTAGGTAGGTTAACGTTATCTGTGAAGCCGGTTAAAAATCTGAACATCGATTTATTGGGTAAATATGTAAGTCGTCAGTACATGGACAACACCTCCAACAAGGATGGTAGCCTGGATGCTTACTTTGTGAGCAACCTCCGGATTAACTACGTTGTGCCGCAAACGCTATTCCGCGAACTGGGATTACAGTTCATGCTCAATAATATTTTCGATGCAAAATATGAACCCAATGGTAGCACTTACTCCAGCTACGATCTGACGAACAATCGCGTAGCGTATGATAACTATTACTACCCCATGGCAGGGATTAATTTCTTTGCAGGAATTACCATTAGCTTTTAGCTTTTAGCCATTAGCTTTTAGTAAATGCAGCGAAGACCAACATATATTCATCTCCGCCGCATTTACTAAAAGCTAATGGCTAAAAGCTAACGGCTAACAGGCACCAAACGGATACCACGAAGATTCATCACTCCCAGACCTGGTTTGGTTAATGCTTTCACCAACACGGTATTCACGCCTTTCTTCGATAACACCACAGTACCTAACTCCCAGTCTTTATAAGCGCCCCAGCTGTTATCCGTACCCTTTACCACTCCAGTCAATGTGGTATTACCAGCACTTACTGCAATCTTTGATCCGGCAGAAGCATCTGTACAAGCAGTACTCAAAATCATTTTGTATTTACCTGGTTGCTTCACATTAATATTCCAGGTAACGGTTCCTTCCAGCGACATCCAGTTGTAAATGGTTGCCTGCTCACCTACAGATAACCCCACTCCATTAGCGAGAATAGCATCACCGGCTACTAAATTATAGGTGCCATCCGTTTCCGGATAAATGCCTTGCGCAATCAGCGAGGTACCCGTCACATCCAGTTCTATCACGGTAGCAGCACTGTTTTTAAATGCTTTGTTGCTCACATCGATAAATAATCCGCGTTCATCAGTTTCTATTTTTAATGGTGCATGTGCAGCATCTGCCAGGAAGAAAGCCTGCGGCGTTACGCCTGCATCCGGTGCCAGCGGCACATGCAAGCGATTATCTGCGGGCCAGTTGAATATATGCAGGAAGAACCTGCCTGGCTTTGTAGTGATACGGCCCCAGTTTACCTTGCCGATGGTATTAGCCCTGGAGCCATAGATGGCCTCTCCGTTTAAGCGCATCCAGTCACCGATGCCATGCATCAGTTCTATGCTTTTGCCCGGAATAGTACCATCGCCCATAGGCCCTACATTCAACAGGTAGTTGCCTCCTTTGGAAACGATGTCTATCATGTTATGTACCAGGTCTTGCTCTGTATGCCATTTCTGGTTGTTCTTACTGTATCCCCAGGTTCCATTCATGGTCATACAGGATTCCCAGTCCATGCCTTTAAAGCCGGTTTCGGGAATAAACTGTTCCGGTGTTACCAAATCACCATTCGCACGGGTATATTCGCTGTTATGTTCAAAGGCGTATAACCGGTTGTTCATAATAATGTTGGGATGATGCTTTTTCACCATCGCTACTAACGCATTAGCGCCCCATTTTTCGCCTTGAATCTCCATGGAGCTGTAATCCCACCAAACCACATCAATAGGCCCGTAATTGCAGAATATTTCTTCTKCCTGCTGATGCATATAAGCGACATACTTTGCATTATCGCGACCTTCATTTTTCACACCGCCAGGTGCCGGCATACCATGCTCTACATAAGCATCCGGGTGATGCCAGTCTACCAGGGAAAAATAAACGCCAACCCGTAATCCCTGTTCATGCAGGGCGTTTACGATTTCGCGGAACAGGTCTCTCCCGGTAACATCCATTCCATCAAAGGTGGTAGTTTTACTATCGTGCAAAGCAAACCCTTCGTGATGCCTGCTGGTAAAGATCACATAGCGGCAACCAGCGTCTTTCGCTGTCTTAGCCCATTCCCGCGCGAAATCTTTTTTTGGTTTGAAGAGCGGTGTTAACTTCGCCGCATATTCCGCTGATGGCACGTTGGCCATATTCTGTATCCATTCTACACAACCATCGTAATCTTTTCCGTTCCATTCTCCTGCAGCCACGCTGTACAGTCCCCAGTGCACAAACATACCAAAGTGTGCATCTCTGAACCAGCGCATACGGGCATCCCTTATGGCTTCGGGCTCTGTAGCATTGGCGATCAACCCCGGATCCTGTTGTGCATAAGCAGCGGAGGCTGACAGCAGGACGCTTGAAAGACATAATTGTAAAAATCTTTTTTTCATTTGTTCAAACTGTTTATGTTGATAACCATAGTAAACGAAAGTGGCAGGCTGTATACGCTCTTTGGTCCTATAAGATAAAAAATATTTCAAAGCGCAAAGCTTTGCAGTGGCTGCATCGGGGAATTTGTCAATATTAATTCAGTAAGCGGGAAGATAATACCAATAGTGCATGGCAGGAAGGTGAAACGAAAGAGCCGCTTGATAAATTCAAGCGGCTCTTTCGTTTTTATCATCAAAAATTATATTAGACTGCTATTTATCACATCAGCTATTCAGCAATTGCTCCAATGCTTTATCCACTGATGCAAAAGGGAAACCCTTTATCACCGCATCCATCTGCGCGGCAATTTGTTCTGTACATAAATTACCGATACTACCTGCATGTGTATGTGCTACGGCCTTCTCTGGCGAGAAAGTACCATTCTCTATATCCATTCCCACCTTTTTATAGGCTTCACGGAAGGGTGTACCCTGCAATACCAGGTTATTCACTACTTCTACACTGAATAGGTATTGATACTTGTTGTCATCCAATATATTTTCCTTGATACGGATATTCTCCAGCATCAGGCGACTCATACGGATACAGTCTTTCAGTGTTTGAAAAGCAGGGAATAAGTTCTCTTTCAACAGCTGCAGATCACGGTGGTAGCCGGAAGGCAGGTTGGTGATCATCATGGCAATTTCGTTGGGCAATGCCTGCAATTTATTACCATGTGAGCGGATCAGCTCCCATACATCCGGATTCTTTTTATGTGGCATGATGCTGGAACCGGTAGTGAGTTCGTCAGGGAAGCTGATGAAACCAAAATTCTGGTTCATAAATAAGCATGCATCCATGGCCATTTTAGCGATGGTGGAGGCAATACCTGCCAACGCAAAAGATACTATTTTTTCTGTTTTACCACGCCCCATTTGCGCATACACCACGTTGTAGTTAAGCGTATCAAAACCCAGTAAAGCAGTGGTCAACTCACGGTCAAGGGGGAACGAAGAACCGTAACCGGCAGCAGAGCCGAGCGGGTTTTTATTCACCACTTTGTAAGCACCCTGTAACATGGTGAGATCGTCTACCAGGCTTTCTGCATAGGCACCAAACCACAATCCGAAAGATGATGGCATCGCTATCTGCAGGTGGGTATAACCTGGGATCAGGTGTGCCTTATACTTTTCACTTTGTTGCTGTAACAGGTGAAACAGCGCCAGCACTTCTTCTACCATCGTTTGCAGCTCATGGCGCAGGTACAGTTTCAGGTCTACTAAAACCTGGTCGTTCCGCGAACGGCCACTGTGAATTTTCTTGCCTACTTCACCCAAACGGCGGGTCAGCAACAATTCTACCTGTGAGTGAATATCTTCTACCCCATCTTCCAGCTTAAAATCACCAGCCTGTATTTCCTGGTAAATGTTTTTCAGCTCCTGCTTTAATACGGTCAATTCGGCCGCTTCCAGCAATCCAATACTTTGCAGCATGGTGATGTGCGCCATAGAACCCAGCACGTCAAACGGTGCCAGGAAGGCATCCATTTCACGGTCTTTTCCAACGGTAAACTGTTCTACCGCCGCTAAGGAAGCTTTATCTTTTTGCCACAATTTCATAATAATATAGTTTTTCCATGCTGCATGACAGCCTGAAATTAAAAATCATATTTACCAAAAACACGCTGCTTTATCTCCGGCCACTCTTCTTTAAGCATGCTGAAATAAACAGTGTTGCGCACTCTCCCGGCACTGGTGATCATATGACGCCGGAAAATACCTTCCTGCGTACAACCCAGGCTCAGAATAGCATTGCGCGACTGCGTATTCAGTTCATCTGTTTTAAACTCCACACGGTTCAGCCCCATCACTTCAAATGCATGTTGCAGCATAGCATGCTTCATAGCTTTATTCAGCCCCGAACCATGCAGGGAAGGGCTGATCCAGGTAGACCCGATTTCTGTACGTTTATGAAGCAGAGATAAACCCATATAACGGGTAGAACCCACGATACGGTTTTCTTTTTTATCGATGATCACAAATGGAACTGCTTCTTCCGCCGCTCTTTCTTTTAATGCTTTCTGAATATATTTCTCCAGGTCCTCTTTACTTTCTACTTTATTTAACTGTACCGTCCACAGAGAAGCATCCGCCGCAATTGACCACAGGTCCTCCAGATGTGCTGCCTGTAAAGGTTGCAGCAAAACACGCTTATTCTCTAAAACAGGTTGAAAGTCCATATCACTGTATCATTTCAAGTAACTGAATATAACTGTTTATACCCTCTTTAATTTCATGCAGGTGAATATATTCATCTGCGCTATGTGAGCGGGCAGAATCGCCGGGGCCCATTTTCACAGAGGTAGCAGGAATCAGCGCCTGATCTGAAGTGGTAGGCGATCCGTAGCAGGTTTTACCTACACTTATGCCAGCCAGTACAAACGGGTGATCCATCGGAATAAAGGAGGGCCGCATACGCATAGACCTTGGTTTCACTTCACAGGATACATTGGCGCGGATGATCTCCAGCAGCTCTTCCAACGTATATTGATCTGTAGCCCGTACATCTACTACAAAGGAACAATCTGCCGGCACTACGTTATGTGCTTTATTGGAAGTATTGATCACGGTAACGCTCATTTTCACGGGTCCCAGTGTTTCAGATACTTTCGGGAAACGATAGTCCTTAAACCAGTTCAGATCCGGCAATGCTTTATACAGGGCATTTTCGCCTTCTTCTCTCGCCGCATGGCCCGCTTTGCCCACGCTGTTGCAATCCAGCACCATTAAGCCTTTTTCAGCAATGGCCAGTTGCGTTAAAGTGGGCTCCCCTACAATCGCAAATTCAATAGGGGGCAGCTGGGATAAGATACTTTCTATACCATTGACACCGCTGATCTCTTCTTCTGCGGTAGCAGTGAGTATGATGTTGTAGGTAAGATCACGCTGGTGATAAAAATGCAGGAACGTAGCGATCAGGCTTACCAGGCAACCTCCGGCATCATTACTTCCGAGCCCGTACAGTTTACCGTCTTCCACGTCCGGACTGAAAGGGTCGCGGGTATATTGCGGATTTGGTTTTACCGTATCATGATGGGAGTTCAGGAGTATATTACGTTTGGAGGGATCGTAATGTTTATTGCGAGCCCAGATATTATTGAGATKCCGCTCATGCGGAATATCCATGGCCGTCAGGAAATCACTGATCAGTTGCGCAGTGCCGTCTTCTTCGCGGCTTAACGATGGGGTGGCGATCATCTGCTTTAACAGCGCCACGGCCACATCATATAGTTTTTCGTTCCACATAGGTTAGCATATTAGAGTGCCTGCCACTTTTGCTGTTGTATTACTCAGAACATCGTCTGCATGTCCTATCAGCACTTCTTTTACACCATTTTCAATGGCACCGAAAGCGTTTTGCAGTTTAGGCAATATGCCGTCTGTCAATATTTTTTCTGCCAGCAACTGCTGGTAAATGTCTTTGTTGATTAAATTAATCACGGCGTCATCATCTGCCGGATCACGTAATACCCCTTTCTTCTCAAAGCAATAAATGAGTCGTACACTGTAAAATGCAGACAATGCAATGGCAAGAGATGAGGCGATGGTATCCGCATTGGTATTCAGTATCTGTCCTTTACCATCATGTGTAAGCGGTGCAAACACCGGCGTGATGCCAGCTTCCAGAAGGGCCTTCAGCGGAGCAGTATGCAATATCTCCGTCCTGACATCTCCTACAAAACCGTAGTCAATGTCTTTCACCGGCCTCTTTATCGCTGGAATAATATTACCGTCAGCGCCTGTTAAACCCATGGCATTACAGTCATTCGCCTGCAGTTTTGCTACCAGCTGTTTGTTAACCAAACCACCATATACCATCGTTACCAGGTCAATAGTTTCAGCATCCGTAATCCGTCTGCCATCCACATACTTTGACTCGATACCCAGCTTATCACCGATACGGGTAGCTATTTTACCACCACCATGTATCAGGATTTTTTTACCAGGTACGGCTGCAAACTTTTCGAGAAAGGTTTGCAGCAATACCGGGTTGTCTATAACGTTTCCGCCTACTTTAATGATAAATAAATCGATCATAATTATCCTTTCAGTATTTCACTCAAAACCGCCTGGGCAGCCCATACCCGGTTACCAGCTTCTTGTATTACGATAGATTGCGGTCCGTCCAGTACTTCATCCGCAATGACTACATTCCTTCTTACGGGCAGACAGTGCATTACTTTAGCGGAATTGGTGAGTTTGAGTTTTTCATTGGTGAACATCCAGCTGGAATCCGTACAGGTAACTTTACCGTAATCCTTGTAGGAAGACCAGTTCTTTACATACACAAAATCTGCATCCTGCAAAGCTTTATCCTGATCGTATTCAATACGCGCATTGCCAGAGAATTTCTCATCCAGTTCATACCCTTCCGGATGAGTGATCACAAAATCCGCTTCCCCCCAGGCATTCATCCACTGTGCAAAAGAGTTAGGAACAGCCTGTGGCAGTGCTTTTACGTGAGGTGCCCAGGTCATTACCACTTTAGGCTTACGGGATTGATTCCAGTTTTCCTTAATAGTGATCACATCTGTTAAACTCTGCAAAGGATGCAACGTAGCACTTTCCAGGCTAACTACCGGCACACCGGCATATTTAATGAACTGGTTGATGTACTTCTCAGTATAATCTTCTTCTTTATTTTTTAAACCCGGAAAAGTACGGATAGCGAGTATATCGAAATACTGTCCCATTACTCCTGCCGCTTCTTTTACGTGTTCAGTAGTGTTACCATTCATGACAACACCATCATTCATTTCCAGCGCCCATCCTTCCTTATCAATGTTAAATACGATAGGTTCCATACCCAGGTTTTTAGCAGCCACCTGTGTACTTAACCGTGTTCGCAAACTGGGGTTCAGGAATATCATTCCCACTGTTTTATTCTTCCCTAATTCCTGGTCCCTGAAAGGATCTTTCTTGTAGTTCAACGCAATGTCCACTAACCGCGGGACACTGGGAACATCTGCTGTAGAAATAAATTGTTTCATTTCGCTTATAGGCTTTAAACAGATAGTGGAAAGATGTAAAGGCACACTATCTGCCATTCATGGTTGTTGATTTTTTATTTATTTAATTCTTTTCCAAAAGCTTCGAGGAACTGATCCGCATGCTCCTGTGTTAATGCCAGTGATGGCAGCAACCTGATTACATTTGGCTTCGCTTCACCGGTAAAGATCTTGTGCGTATGCAACAGTTCTTTTCTTACATGTGCCAGTTCCGCAGGCAGTTCAATGCCTATCATTAAACCACGGCCTCTTACTTCTATTACTTTATCAAAGGTCCGCAATTGTTCCATGAGATAGTTACCTATAGTAGCTGCGTTGGCGATCAGGTTTTCTGCCTGGATAGTTTCCAACACTGCCAGTGCCGCCGCGCAGGCCAGGTGATTACCACCAAACGTAGTACCCAACATACCATATACGGCATGGAATTTAGGCGCAATAATAATAGCTCCTATAGGGAAACCATTACCCATACCTTTTGCCATACTGTAGATATCTGCATTTACACCAGCAAAATCATGGGAGTAGAATTTACCGCTTCTGCCATAACCACACTGCACGGAGTCTGCAATAAACACGGCATTATGTGTATCACACAACGTCCTGATCTTACGCAGGAAAGATTCACTGGCTACATTAATACCACCTACACCTTGTATACCTTCAATGATCACAGAAGATACTTCGTGCTGCTGGAAAGCCTGCTCCAATGCGGCTTCATCTTCCCATGGTAAAAATACCACGTTGTCTGTTTCATTTACCGGTGCTACAATTTTAGGATTATCAGTCACCGCTACTGCCAGTGATGTTCTGCCATGGAATGCTTTTCTGAAAGCGATTACTTTCTTTTTACCATTGTAAAAAGAAGCCAGCTTCAGGGCATTTTCATTTGCTTCGGCACCGGAGTTACATAAAAACAGCTGATAGTCTTCTTTACCGGAAACCTTGCCCAGCAAAGCAGCCAGCTCTTCCTGCAAAGGCATCTTTACAGAGTTGGAGTAAAAACCTACTTTATGCAACTGATCCGTGAGACGCTTTACATAATGCGGATGCGTATGACCAATAGAGATCACGGCATGTCCACCGTAGAGGTCCAGATACTGCGCACCCTTGTCGTCCCATACATGGGAACCCAGAGCTTTTTCTATAATGATATCGTTAACGGGATATACGTCGAATAATTTCATGTCGGCAAATAAATTGAAAATGATAAAAACACTTAGAAGACGATGGACTTTAATTTCAGCCCCGCCGTTTCATCCAGTCCGCACATCAGGTTCATGTTTTGTACAGCCTGACCGGAAGCGCCTTTCAGCAGATTGTCTTCAACAGAATGGATCACCAGTTTATCACCGGTTTTTTCCAGTTGAATGAGACATTTGTTGGTGTTGACTACCTGCTTCAGATCGATCTGTTTGTCGCTTATATGCGTAAACGGATGACCGGCGTAAAAGTCTTTATACAGCTTCACAGCCTCTTCCAGTGATAAGTCAGTTTGCAGGTAGGACGTTACCCATATTCCTCTCGGGTAGTCACCGCGCACCGGCACAAAGTTTACCTCACCATTGAAGCCTGGCTGCAACAGCTGCAGGCTTCGTCGTATTTCTTTCAGGTGCTGATGATTCAGCACTTTATAAGTTGAAATATTATTTGCTCTCCAGGTAAAGTGGGAAGTGGCCTGAAGGCTTTGTCCAGCACCGGTGGAACCAGTGATACCGGTTGTATGTACTTCTTTCAGCAAACCTGCCTTTGCCAGTGGCAACAGGCCTAATTGAATGGCGGTAGCAAAACAGCCTGGATTGGCAATGTTCTGTGCCGTCTTGATCAGGTCGCGCTGCATTTCTGGTAAGCCGTATACAAAAGTGCGGTCTTTAACAGTTTCGCCTAAACGAAAATCCTGGCTCAGGTCAATCACTTTCACATGTGCGGCTACATCTGTTGCTTCCAGGAATTTTTTAGATTCTCCATGCCCCAGGCAAAGAAACATCACATCAATATCGTTGCTCAGCTCACCGGTAAACACTTGTTCTGTTTCACCCAGCAGATCTGCGTGTACCGCATATAATGGATTGCCCGCATTACTACGGCTATGTACAAACGAAATAGTAACATCCGGGTGATTCAACAAAAGCCGGATCATTTCACCGCCTGTATAACCAGCCCCGCCTACGATCCCTGCTCTTATCTTTTTATCATTTGCCATTGCCTTGCTGATTTAGATAGAATTTTTAACCTGATGCCAGATCATTGTCTGGTTACCAAAAATTTTGCTGAACCCTCTTACATCATCTCCACTCCAGCCGGTGTTCATTTCACCGTACTTGCCAAATTTGCTGCTCATCAGATCATAAGGAGAACTGATTCCGGTTACCTGGAAACGGTAAGGCATGAGCGTTACAAATACTTCACCGGAAACATTTTCCTGGGTGTTCTGCAGGAAGGCTTCGATATCGCGCATTACCGGGTCCATGATCTGACCTTCATGCATGTAGTTGCCGTAGAACTGTGCCAGCTGATCTTTCCAGCTCAGCTGCCATTTTGTTAATACGTGTTTTTCCAGTGCGTGGTGTGCTTTGATGATCACCATGGGTGCCGCTGCTTCAAAACCTACGCGGCCTTTAATACCAATGATGGTATCACCTACGTGGATATCACGACCAATCGCAAAAGGACCGGCAATGGTTTGCAGATATTGTATGGCTTCAGAAGGATGACCGAATTTTTTGTCATTCACACCTGTCAGCTCACCTTTTTCAAAAGTTAATTTCACCTGCTCTTCGCCCTGCTTTGTCAGCTGGGTAGGCCAGGCGGCTTCTGGTAACATGCCATTGGAAGTCAGCGTTTCTTTACCACCAACGGAAGTTCCCCACATGCCCTTGTTGATAGAGTACATGGCTTTTTCAAAATTCACTTCCACACCCTTTGATTTCAGGTAGGAAATTTCTTCTTCACGGCTCAGTTTCAGATCACGTATAGGTGTGATGATTTCTACACCAGGAATCATGATATGAAATACCATGTCAAAACGCACCTGGTCATTACCGGCACCGGTACTGCCATGTGCTACTGCGTCTGCACCAACTTCCTTCACATATTCAGCGATGGCCAGTGCCTGGCTCATACGCTCTGCACTCACACTCAGCGGGTAGGTATTATTTTTCAGTACATTACCGAAGATGAGGTACTTAATAACGCCATCATAATAAGAACGTATCGCATTAACAGTTTTATGACTTTTAACGCCCAGGCTGTAAGCGCGCTTTTCAATTTCCTGCAGCTCTTCTTCAGAAAAACCACCAGTGTTTACAATCACTGAATGCACTTCATATCCTTTTTCTATCGTCAGATATTTAACGCAATAGGAAGTATCAAGTCCTCCGCTAAATCCCAGTACTACTTTTTTCATTATGACATCTTTTTTTATAATTCCAGTAACAATATTTATATGTCCTGTAGTTAGAACAGGAAAAATTTCTTTTTAGATCCGGTGGCGCCACCTTCTTTTTTGCTCTTCAGCAAAACAAATCTTTTAAATCGCAACCATCGCTCGTACAACTTTATATTTCCTTTAAATCTCCGGCGGCGTCTTTCGTGGTGCATGTGGCCATTGGCGGTAACAGACAATTGTGGCTGAGGTTGTTTTTCTTCTGCAGCTGCTTTTTCCGCCATCGCTTTCTCCTCTGCTTCCTTCAGCTTTTCAAGTGGGTTGTACAACATGGCTGTGCATAAACAGTTCTTCCTGTTTTTAGCGGTGAGAATGTCGAAGTTAACACAGCTTCTGCAGCCTTTCCAGAATTCTTCGTCGTCGGTGAGTTCAGAATAGGTAACGGGTTCATAGCCCAGTTCGGAGTTGATCTTCATTACCGCCAGACCGGTGGTTAAACCGAAGATCTTTGCCTCAGGATATTTCTCCTTTGAAAGCTCAAATATTCTCTTCTTTATCGATTTAGCAACGCCATGGCCCCTGAAAGCGGGGTTTACAATCAGCCCTGAATTGGCTACAAACTTCTCATGACCCCAGGCTTCAATATAGCAGAAGCCTACCCATTCGTTTTTGTCTGTAACAGCAATCACTGCTTTACCTTCCTGCATTTTCAGCTCTACATAGGCAGGGGAACGCTTCGCTATGCCTGTTCCTCTTGCTTTTGCAGACGATTCCATCTCATCGGTGATGGTATTTGAATAGTGAATATCGTCAGGAGTGGCTACCCTAACGATGATATGTTGATTTTCCAACTTTTTAAATTGAAATCGTGAATCAATAAACTAACTTGAAATTCCATTACTGGAAAGCTCACCGGAGGATTGGGGAATCACGGTGCGATAGCGGTCATATAGAGACAAGCGCTATCAAATTCTAGGTCGTCGGGAAAGGAATCTAAAGACATTGAACCCAACAGAATATACCCCTTTGTTTAAAGCGGGATGATATGCAGAGATGTTGGTATGAGTTGCGGTTTTTTCCAACTTCAGTTCAGCGTTAAATTGTTATAAATATTGTCTTTAGTTTAGAATATCCGCAAAGTTATAACAATATCTTTTTAAATGGTCGAATTTTTTTTCGTTAGGACACAATTTTAACAAAGGCTGACATTGCGTTGCCCGGTATCGGGCCTGCTACCCCACTCAAGGGGTTTATACATTAGGATTATTTACATTGATTAAAAAAAGATTAGCGGAGAAAAAGGCCGTCAAATGGACACTTATCTCCGCTAATCTTTTTATAATCAATAAAATAAATACCTTATCGGGTGATCACACCCAGCTCAGCCACCGCTGCCTGGTTGTCGGACTCACTGGCCGGCGATACCGCCACAAAGCGGATATACCGGGCATTGACCGCTCCAAACGGGATAGACTGCAGTACAGGGTTGTTCTTAATATTGGCAAATTGCCCCTTCGCCACCGGGCTGCCCCAGTTTTTGCCATCAGTGCTGGTATAAAACTCATAGCCATATACCACCCCTTTAGCCCCTTCGCCGGTAGGCGGCATATAGGTAAATCCTTTGAGTGACAGGGACTCGCCCAGATCTATCTGTAATTCGTGTGGATATTTCGTTCCCTCCGTACCGGTAATATATACCGTTTCAGGCTGATCGTCTATCGTTTTGGCGGCAGCGCGATCGGTGGCAGCGCCATCAGCGGAAAGTATAGTCCACTTGGTGGTTGCTACATCGAAAGACGCCTTTGCCGTTTCACTGCTGCTGCCGTTCTTCAGGAAAGCTTTGGCTTTTACCATGCCACCACGGGGCAAATCCACCAGAATGCTTTGTTCACTTTTGGCACTTTTCTTTATTTCTTCCGATACATTAGCTATCACCGGTGGATTGAAACCATGCTTTCCAGGCGATTTCAGTGTAGGCTCCGTACCGTCAAGTGTGTAGCGAATCTCCACATCTGCCGAAGCGCAGGTAATAATTACCTGACCGTTTTTCGAACGCATGATTTGTGGCGTTGCCAGTAAACCCGGCGCTTTATACAACTGCACCTCACTGATCACCGGTGCCGCTTTGGCGTCCAGTATATTAATACGTACCCGGGTAGTGGTATAATCCGGCAAACGCAGGATACGTTTGTGCCCAATGGTAGTTTCCTTCGCAATTTCCTTCATCTGCCCATTTTCCAGGATTTCCACAGAGAAATGCTGCACACGCTGCCCCAGGGCAATGTATTCCTGCAACACCACCCTGTTGAAAGTAATGGGTTGCTTATAGCTCAGTGTGATTGCTGTACTTGTAGCAGCATCGGTAGTCGCCCAGTAAGTGGTATTATTGCCGTCATTCAGATGAGATACTTTCACCGCTGCATTACCAGTACGTGTATTCGTTGCCGTTACTACTGCTTTCTTTGCGAGGTTGTCTTTAAAAGATGCGTCCAGCACTTTTCTCAGCTCCATCAAACGGGTAGAATCGTTCGGATGAATTACACCATCTCTGTCTACCGGCACATTCAGGATCAGGTTACCATTACGGCCTACTGAACCGTAATAGATATCCAGCAGATGTGAAACAGACTTCACTTTATCATCTGTATCAGGGCTGTAGAACCATCCCGGGCGGATAGATACATCGCATTCCGCAGGAATCCATTGTTCGCCATCCTCATTACCTTCATTGAGAGATTTAGCCGGAGGACCATCTGCACCCGGAGCAAATCCTTTTACATTCAGCGTACTCCAGTTGGTAGTACCGGCAATACCATTCTCATTGCCCACCCAGCGGCATCCGGGACCTACGTCACTGAAGATAACCGCGTTGGGTTGATTCTTATATACCACGTTGTGAAACAGGTTCCAGTCGTACGGTTGTTTAACATTACCACCGTTGGCGCCATCAAACCATTGTTCAAATACAGGTCCGTAATTAGACAATACTTCATTCAAAGTATTCGCAAATACCTGGTTATAGGTGGCCGTGCCGTACTCAGGATGGTTGCGGTCCCAGGGCGAAAGATACACACCGAACTTCAGACCGTATTCCTTACAGGCGGCGGATAATTCCTTCAGGATATCTCCTTTACCATCTTTCCAGGCGCTTTCACGAACAGTATGGGTGCTGTACTTACTGGGCCACAAACAAAACCCATCGTGATGTTTGGCGGTGAGTACAATACCTTTCATACCTGCTAACTTAGCGGTACGTGCCCATTGGCGGGCATCTACATGCGTAGGATTAAATACTTTCGGATCTTCGTCCCCATGTCCCCATTCTTTATTGGTAAAGGTATTGGGACCGAAATGAATGAACATATAATATTCTAAATCATTCCAGGCTACCTGTGCTTTGGAAGGTAAGGCACCGTAAGGCTTAATCTCCTGAGCCATAGCCATATTAAAGCCTAACAACCCAGCGAGGAGTAACGCGTTTTTTTTCATTGCCGGAAATAAAAATTACAGATGATGGATGTGAGCGAAGATATAGCAGATAATCAAAAGGATTCGATCCCAAATTCTCCATTCTTAATTCTATATTCTCTCATATCTCCCTCATTCTACGTCATTCAGCACCGTAATTCCTTCATTTCTCCACCGTTTATCACAAAAATGTAAGATTATTACACTATAGGTTGGTTTTGATAAATCAATTTTTATAAATTTAGTCCCTCCTTACCGTATAAATGTATACGCTAATAAACTTTGAACAATGAATAAACAACCACTGCATCGCAGAAGTTTTCTCAAAAACACGGTAGCAGCTGGCGTAGGTATTTCTATGCTCGGCTCTTCTGCCAAATTATTTGCTAACGAAAAGAAACCTAAAGTAAGAATTGGTGTTATCGGCGTAGGTGCCCGCGGATTGGGTCACCTGAACTTTTTCCTTCACCGTGAAGACGCAGAAGTAGTTGCTTTCGCTGATCCGGATACAGCTTTTACTGTTCCCAAAGCTAAAGCGATGATTGAAAAAGCATACGGTGGTAAAAGAAAAGTAGCTGAATACACCAATGGTCCGGAAGATTTCCGCAACCTGCTGAAACGTGATGACATTGACGCTGTAGTAATTGCTACTCCGTGGGAATGGCATACTATCATGGCAGTTGCTGCAATGAAAGCAGGTAAAACACCAGCAGTAGAAGTATGTGGCGCATCTGATATCCAGGAGTGCTGGGAACTGGTAAACACCAGCGAACAAACAGGTATTCCAGTATTCGGTATGGAAAACGTATGCTACCGCAGAGATGTGATGGCAGTACTGAACATGGTTCGCCAGGGTTTATTCGGTGAACTGACTCACCTGCAGGGTGGCTACCAGCACGATCTGCGCGGCGTTAAATTCAATAACGGTAAACAATATTATGGTGGTGGTGTAGAATTTGGCGAGAAAGCTTTATCTGAAGCCAAATGGAGAACTAACCACTCCGTACACCGCAATGCTGATTTATACCCTTCCCATGGTCTGGGTCCGATCAACAACATGATCAATATCAACCGCGGTAACCGCCTGCTGTCATTGACTTCAGTGGCTACTAAATCCCGCGGCCTGCACAAATATATCGTTGACAACGGTGGCGAAAGTCATCCAAACGCGAAAGTAGAGTTCAAACTGGGTGATATCGTGTCTACCCTGATCAGAACCAACAATGGCGAAACCATCATGCTGTCGCATGATACCAACTCCCCACGCCCTTACTCCCTGAACTTCCGCGTTCAAGGTACCAATGGCCTGTGGATGGACGACCAGAAATCTGTTTACGTAGAAAAGAAAAGTAAATACGACGAATGGGAACCAACCGGCGATCCTAAAGATGCCAACAGTTACTTCGGTAAATATGATCACCCGCTGTGGAAGAAGTATGCAGCCGATGCTGCAGGTGCTGGTCACGGTGGTATGGACTGGTTTGTACTCAACTCTTTCCTGGAGTGTATCAAACGCGGTACTCCGTATCCGCTGGATGTATATGATATGGCTACCTGGTATGCAATCACCCCGTTGAGCGAACAATCAGTAGCAGAAAGCGGCAGTGTACAATTCATTCCTGACTTCACCCGTGGTCGCTGGATGAACAGAACACCGATTTTCGCACTGGACGACCAATATTAAGAAAGCTTTTAGCCATTAGCTTTTAGCTTTTAGTAAATGCAGCGGAGATAAAAGCGGAGGGAGTAAAATACTTTCCGCTGATATCTCCGCTGCATTTTTGCTAATGGCTAACTGCTAATAACTAACCGCTGCTAGTAAATACAGCGGAGATAAAAACGGAGGGAGTAAAATACTTTCCGCTGATATCTCCGCTGCATTTTTGCTAATGGCTAACTGCTAATGGCTACCCCCTGTTAGTAGCTAACCGCTAATGGCTGTACCGTTACACCTTCTTCAATGGTCGTTACGTATACTTCTGGTTCTTTACCATATTGATCCTGGTACCGGGATTTTATAAACGCTACATATTCAGCTACCTTTTCTGCTTTCACCAGGTTGATGGTACAACCACCAAAACCTCCTCCCATTACGCGGGCTCCGGCCACTTCTTCCCGCTGACGGGCAAGAGATACCAGGAAGTCCAGCTCTGGGCAGCTTACCTCATAAAGTTTACTCAGTCCTTCATGTGTTGCATACATCAGCTCTCCAAACTGTTGCAGGTTGCCTTGCTTCAGTAAGCTGGTAGCATCCTGTACCCGCTGGATTTCTGCAATCACATAATTACAACGGTCGTATACTTTAGCGGAGATCTGATCCCGCACTTCATTCAACATCTTCATATCAGCATCCCGCAATGACTTAACCGCCGGGTGGTTAGCCTGAATAGCCTTAACGCCTTCCTCACATTGCTGACGGCGTACATTGTATTCAGAAGAGGCCAGCGAGTGATGCACCATAGAATTACACAGGACTACTTTATACCCCGGGAAGTTGAACGGAAAATACTCAAACTCCAGACTGCGGCAGTCCAGGCGCATTACCTGGTCCTTTTTGCCATGCAGGTTCGCAAACTGGTCCATGATACCGCATTTTACACCAGGGAAAGTGTGCTCCGCCTTCTGACCTATTAATGCCATCTGCATACGATCCAGGCCATAGCCAAAGAGGTGATCCAGTGCCGCTACCAATCCGCCCTCTACCGCAGCAGAGGAAGACATGCCTGCACCTACGGGAATATCGCCTGATATCACACAGTCAAAGCCCTGTACCGGCAAACCACGCTCCTGCAGCTGGTTCACTACGCCCATCAGGTAGTTGATCCATCCGGGGGTAGGCTTAACGTCTGCCAGCGAAAAAGACACCGTTTCGTTGGTGAAAACGGCATGCGCATTACATTGCTGCGTATTGTTGAGTGCAATGGCGTATACAATTTTTTTATCGATCGCCGCAGGCAACACAAAACCATCATTATAATCTGTGTGTTCACCAATCAAATTGATTCTGCCGGGGGAAACGACCATCAGTGGCTCTTTCTCAAATAAGTGGATAAACTGCTCCCTGGTTTTCTGTATCATTAAAAGAAAATTAAACGTAAAATTTACACCTAAAAATATAAAAATGATTTGGAAAAGCAAAAAGCGGAAGGCAAAAAGCCAAAAGCTATTAAAGCGAATGACCGAGCGGTACTAATAAATTAGTTGCTCGGTCATTCGCTTTAATAGCTTTTGGCTTTCTGCGTTAAGCTTTATGCCTTCTTTCCAATCTTGTCTCCTGCCAGGGCATAAAACAGGATATACAGGTAGCAGGGCACCATGCAGTACAGGAATGCATGTCTGAAATCGATGCTGCTGCTGTAAAGGAAGTTAAACATACTGCGTTCGTTAAACATACCGGCATATACCTGTGGCAGTACACCGCCGCCCACAATACCCATTACCAGTAAGGCAGAGCCGATCTTTGTAAAACGCCCCAGGCCGTCAATGGCCATTGGGAAAATGGCTGGCCACATCAGTGCGTTGGCCAATCCGAGTAAAGCGATGAAGGTTACCGCGGAAGCGCCGGTATTAAAATAGGCCGCTATGGTAAATATCACCCCCAGCACCGCTGAGATCTGCAGACCTTTTTTACCACTGAGGTATTTCGGAATGGTGGCAATACCTATTACATATCCTACCAGCATGGCTACCAGGGTAAAAGAAGTAAAATATTTGCTGTCATCCACGCTCATACCCAATGAAGTACCATATTGTCCGATCACATCTCCTGCCATTACTTCCACACCAACGTACATAAAGATGCAAATCACGCCCAGCACCAGCTGAGGGAACTGGAATACGCTGGTTTTACCATGGGTAGCTGCTGCCGTGGAAGCGTCTTCCGCATTAGTATCTATTTCAGGTAAAGAAGAACGTTTCAGCAGGAATGCCAGAATAGCTAATATAATAGCAATAACCAGGTAAGGAGCAATTACGCGGGAAGCCAGGCTATCCAGCAAAGCATTTTTCTGAGTAGCATCCACCGCAGCAGCAATATCTGCCTCCAGCTTTTCTGCACCTTTCAATACAATAGAACTCAGGATCAATGGCGCCAGTGCCCCCGCACTTTTGTTACAGATCCCCAGAATACTGATACGCTTGGCAGCACTTTCTTTAGGACCAATAATACTGGCGTAAGGATTGGAAGCCGTTTGCAGCAATGCCAGTCCCGCCCCCTGTACAAACAAACCTGTCAGGAAAATACCAAAGCTACGTGCGTTGGCAGCAGGAATAAAGATCAGGGAACCAACAGCTATGATCAGGAGTCCTAAGGCCATCCCGTTTTTGAATCCCGTTTTATTCAGGATAAAAGAAGAAGGAATAGAGAGGAAAAAATAGGCCATAAAAAAGGCCATGGTTACCAGCAGTGCCTGTGCCACATTCAGCTCACACACAATTCTGAAAAACTGGATCAATGTTCCGTTGAGCCAGGTAACAAAGCCGAATACGAAGAACAACATGCCTATAATAGCCATTGACTGCGCGTATCCTGCCTGTTTAGGAGGGAGATTCATTGTTACTGTTTGGTTGGACATAAGCTGTCAGAATTATTTTTTTTGATAAGCACGAACATAATTAAACTTCTCCTATATTTCGTGTATATTTCGCAAATATTTTTGCTAAAACGTTTTACCTAAATACTAAAATGCAAGAATAATTTTACTTTTTAAAAAATTTTAAAAAATTCTTTATACATTTATCCGGCAAAATTTCACTGTAACTTAACACGTTTATGACTCAGCAACCTAAACAAAGCGCACAAAGCACCCATCCGTCGTTCTTCGTGCTAATACTGGTTTTCTTTTTCTGGGGATTTTTGGCTGCGTCCAACAGTATCTTTATCCCTTTCTGCAAATCTCACTTTAACCTTACCCAACTGGAGTCTCAACTGATTKACTTCTCATTCTACAGTGCTTATTTCATAGGTTCACTGATTCTGTACCTGGCCTCTACTGCAAGGAAAGTAGATATCCTTAATAAGATCGGGTATAAGAAGGGTATTATTTACGGTTTATTGATCTCTGTACTGGGATCAGTGATCATGATTCCATGTGTAAATAAGGAAAAGATCGTTCCTATTAAGGAAACTATTGCTGACATCAGCGGTTTCCAGGTAGAACAACAGCTGCAAACTTCTGACAGACAGGTAAAAATCCGTCGTGAGAAAGATCCTGATACTTACTCCCTGTTAATCAACAACAATGATGCTGCTGAAAAGTACACGACCAATCCTCAGTTAATTTCCGCGGTTTCCGGCGGCTTTACAAAAGATGAAGAGCACCATCAGTATGCTGCTATCTTCACAAAAGCTAACCTGGAAAAGGTAGTCACAGTATTAGATACTGACTATAAACAAACAGTTACTTTCGGTTATTTTGCACTGATCCTGATGGCATTATTTATTGTCGCCTTAGGATTTTCCCTGCAGCAAACTGCTGCCAACCCATTTGCTATTCTGTTGGGAGACCCTGCCAAAGGCGCACACCGTCTGAATCTGGCAGGTGGTATCAACTCCTTCGGTACTACTATCGGCCCCATTATCGTAAGCATGTTGCTGTTCGGTAACATTAAAGGGGGGGATGTTAGCACTGATATCAGCAAGATCAATACTTTATACTTCCTCCTCATTGCCCTGTTCCTCATTGCAGCAGCCATTTTTGCTTTTGTAAAAATGCCGGAAAGCCAGGATACAGAAGCATTCGAGTCTTCTCCTAAAGCAACTAAATCCTTACTGGGCATCACCTTCATGTTCATCCTGATCCTCATGGGTCTGGTGCTGAAATTTGAACTGCCTATGTTTATCGCTGGTATCGTAGGTATTGTCGGTATCCTCTTCTACTCTAAAATGGCATCTGCCGGTAACAGTGAAGGCTGGGGCGCCATGAAATATCCACAGCTGATCCTCGGTATGCTGGCTATTTTCATTTATGTAGGGGTGGAAGTTTCCGTTGCCAGTAACCTCGGCGCATTGCTGAAACATCCGGGTTTCCTGACCGCAAAAGGTTTGGCTGAATCCGAACTGGATCCTTATGTTTCCCTGTTCTGGGGCAGTATGATGATTGGTCGCTGGACAGGTGCTATCAGCGTTTTCAATGTCTCAAAATCAGTACGTAATATTCTTTGTGTAGTAGTTCCTTTTGTTGCTTATGGTGTTATTCTCGGCGCTAACAGCATTAAAGGCAACGACATCACAGTGTTATATCCATATGCTATCTGTATAGTGGTGCAGATCATTGGCTTCTTTGCCGGACAGGATAAACCTGCCAAAACCCTGATGATCTTCGGTCTGCTGGGTGTTGGCTCTATCCTGATCGGATTATTCTCCACCGGTCAGCTGGCAGCATTTGCATTCATCAGCGGCGGATTATTCTGCTCTGTAATGTGGCCTAGCATTTTCGCATTATCTATTGCAGGTCTGGGCAAGTATACTGGCCAGGGTTCTGCATTCCTGATAATGATGATCCTCGGTGGATCACTCATTCCTCCTGTTCAGGGTGGTCTCGCAGATATTCCAAGCATTGGCATTCACGCCTCTTATGTTATTCCGGCGCTGTGCTTTGCTTATCTCGCGTTCTTCGCATTTAGAGTTAAAACCATTTTAAAATCTCAAGGAATTGATTATGAGTCAGCAGTTAGCGGTGGGCATTGATATTGGAGGCACAAACACCAAATTCGGAATTGTAGATCGCAGAGGTAATATTTTATGTGATGGTCGTATGTTGACCAACCAGCATGAAGATGTAACTGGCTTTCTCGATGAATTACATCAACACTTGTCTGCCCTCATTGAACAGGCAGGTGGGATCGAAAACATAAAAGGCATCGGTGTAGGTGCGCCTAACGGCAACTACTACACTGGCAATATTGAATATGCGCCTAACCTGCGCTGGAAAGGGGTAGTACCTTTAGCCAGTTTGCTGGAGCAGAAATTTGGTTTGCCTACCGTGCTGACCAACGATGCAAATGCGGCCGCACTGGGAGAGCTGATTTACGGCGCTGCCAGGGGAATGAAAGACTTTATCGTGATTACCCTGGGTACAGGTGTAGGTAGCGGTATTGTCGCCAACGGACAACTGATCTACGGACATGATGGTTTTGCAGGTGAACTGGGCCACTGTATCGTGATTCCGGGAGGACGCCATCATTCCGGTACGGGTGCACATGGTTCGCTGGAAGCTTATGCTTCCGCTACCGGTGTTACCAATACTGCGCTGGAGTTCCTGGCTACCCGCCCGGACACCCCCAGCATGATGCGGGAACATTCCAAAGAAGAAATCAATTCCAAACTCATCTACGAAGCTGCTATGAAAGGCGATCCGCTGGCCATGGAAGTATATGAGTTCACCGGTAAAATTCTCGGTGAAGCCCTTGCCAATTTCGTGATGTTCTCCAGCCCGGAAGCCATTGTGCTTTTCGGCGGCCTTACCAAAGCCGGTGACCTGATCATGAAACCTGTGCGGGAGCATATGGAAAAGAACCTCCTTCCTATTTTCCAGAATAAAGTTAAATTGCTGTTCTCAGAACTGAGAGAAAGTGATGCCGCGATTCTGGGTGCCAGCGCGCTGGCTTGGGAAATGAAGGACTAAACAGCTGTTGGCTGTTAGTTTTTAGCCTTTAGTAAATGCAGCGGAGATCAACCGGATTTACTTTAACGCTAATAACTAATCACTCAAACTAACAGCTAAAAAGCTAACTGCTAAAAGCTATTTTATGAATAATAGAAGAACATTCCTGAAAACAGCGGCCCTTAGCGCCGCTGTTTTCTCTTTAGATGGAATAACGGGAACGACTGCACGTTCTCAGGGCAAACGCGGATCAGTGAAAGGAAAGCCCATTGTAGTATCTACCTGGGACTTTGGTCGCGCTGCCAATGCTGCCGCCTGGGAAATACTGAAAAAGGGTGGTCGTGCCCTGGACGCAGTAGAAGCAGGTGTGAGAGTACCGGAAGCAGATCCCAACAACCACACAGTGGGTTACTCCGGCTACCCCGACCGCGATGGACGCGTTACACTGGATGCCTGCATCATGGATGAACACGGCAACTGCGGTTCTGTAGGTGCACTGGAGCATGTTACCCATGCCATTTCAGTAGCCCGCATGGTGATGGAAAAAACACCGCATGTAATGCTGGTAGGTGACGGCGCCCTGCAATTTGCACTGGCCAACGGCTTTCAGAAAGAAAACCTGCTGACACCGGAATCAGAAAAAGCATGGAAAGAATGGCTGAAAACATCGGAGTACAAACCGGTCATCAACATAGAAAACAAATCATACACACCCACCAATGGCGCTACAGCATTTAATCCGCTGATGCTGCCTGGTAATGTGTATAACCACGATACCATTGGTATGGTAGCCCTGGATGCCGAAGGCAATCTGTCCGGCGCCTGTACTACCAGTGGCATGGCTTTCAAACTACATGGCCGCGTAGGTGATTCTCCTATCATTGGCGCAGGATTATATGTAGATAATGAAATAGGCGCAGCTACCAGCACCGGTGTAGGAGAAGAAGTGATTAAAATAGTCGGCAGCCACCTGGTGGTAGAACTGATGCGTCAGGGATATCCACCGGAAAAAGCCTGTAAAGAAGCAGTAGATCGTATCGTAAAGAGGAGTCCTTCCAAAGCAAAAGAAATCCAGGTAGGTTTCCTTGCCCTCAACAAAAAAGGAGAACATGGCGCTTACTGCCTCCAGAAAGGCTTTAGCTATGCCGTGTGCACCAGCGATACCAGCAATATTTTGATTGATGGTAAACACCATTTTTAGCTGTTAGCCATTAGCTTTTAGCTTCTGGTAAATGCAGCGAAGATGATCATTTGCCAAAAGCTAAAAGCTAATCCGGCAAGCTAAAAGCTAATTACTAAAAGCTAAAAGCTGTTTTATGCCATTTACCCTCGAAATATGCGCCGCTTCTGTGGCTTCCTGCATTGCCGCAGAAAAAGGTGGTGCCAACCGGATAGAACTCTGTGATAATCTGCTGGAAGGTGGTACCACTCCCAGTTATGCCACGATCGCTATTGCCCGGGAAAAAGTAAAAATAGACCTCTACCCTATTATACGTCCACGCGGTGGCGACTTTCTCTACTCCGACCTGGAGTTTGAAGTAATGAAAAAAGATATTGAGCTATGCAAGCAACTGGGCTGTAATGGCGTAGTGATAGGCATTCTCACCCCGGAAGGCCGCGTGGATAAACAACGCTGCAAAATACTGACTTCTCTGGCATGGCCCATGGGCGTTACGTTTCACCGCGCATTTGATATGACAGATAATCCTTTTGAAGCGCTGGAAGATATTATTGCCATCGGCTGCGAACGAATCCTTACCTCTGGCGCCCGCAACACCGCTGTAGAAGGAGCTTCACTGCTGAAAGATCTTGTAGAAAGGGCCAATGACCGGATCGCCATCATGGCAGGATCTGGTGTGCGCGCCAGCAACATCGCACAACTAATCACTGCAACAGGTGTAACAGAATATCATACATCTGCCAAAGCCTATGAAGAAAGTAAAATGGTATATCGCAATCCCAATGTGAGCATGGGCGGCATTCCCGGCGTTCCTGAATATGGCATCTCCGCCACACAACAAAAAGAAGTCGAATTAATCCGTGAAATAGGCGAGAAAACATTACTATCTTAGCCGTTAACGTTTAGCTAAGGGTGCTATTTAAAGCCCATTATTAAAATTTAAAAAGCGTTAGCCAATTACTAACTGCTTAAAAGTGAACAACGAAATGAAAAAACTGATCATTGCAACAAGTCTGTTGCTTGGCGGATTCTTCACGCAGGCACAGATCAAAGGGGTTAAACACGTTATCCTGATAGGCATGGATGGCTTCGGTGCGTACTGTTTTCCGAAAGTGGATAATCCCAACATGAAACAAATGATGCAGGACGGTGCATGGACCTTACAAGCCCGCAGTGTATTGCCCTCTTCCAGTGCGGTTAACTGGGCTTCCATGGTGATGGGCGCAGGCCCTGAAATACACGGATATACAGAGTGGGATAGCAAAAAACCAGAACTGCCTTCTCGTGAACTCGACCAGTACGGCATGTTCCCTTCTATCTACACCCTGCTCCGTGAACAAAAACCCAACGCTGAAATTGGCGTTATCTACAGCTGGGACGGTATCGGCCATCTGTTTCCAAAAGAAGCAGTCAACAAACAACTGGCCTGTCATGATAACGACAGTCTCGCTACGGCAGCTTCTGTAGACTATATCAAAGAAAAGAAGCCGGACTTCCTGTTCATCCATTTTGATGAGCCAGATGGCACCGGGCACAACATAGGTCATAATATTCAGCCTTACTTTGACCAGGTACACAAGAATGATATTTTGCTCGGCAAAATATTGCAGGCAGTAAAAGATGCAGGCATGTGGGAAAACACCATTATTCTGCTGACAGCAGATCACGGCGGTATCAAAAAAGGACATGGTGGTAAAACCATGGAAGAAATGCAGATTCCATGGATTATCCGTGGCCCCGGTATTGCAAAAAATAAAGAAATTAAAAGCAGCGTGATGACATACGACACCGCTGCTACCCTTGCATGGATCTTCGGATTGAAAACACCGCAGGTGTGGGTCGGAAGACCCGTTAAAGACGCGTTTAAATGATTTTGCGATGGCGGGATGAAGTGATTTCAGGAGGAAAAGATAACCATTTGGTATTACCCTGGTTAATTACTCTTCTCTTACAAATTCCTACATTCCGGTATCTGCAAATCCCTAAATAATGATGCTATGAAAAAAATGCTGCTAATTACCGTTGTATGTTTTACAGGTATAACACTTTTTGCACAAACACAAAAAGTAAAAATACTAACCTACAACATTCACCATGGGGAAAACATGAAACAGGTACTGGACTTACAGGGAATTGCCAATGTAATTCTGGCAACCAACCCTGACCTGGTGGCGCTTCAGGAAGTAGATAGCTCCACTTCCCGCACCAGTCAATCCGATCAGCTAAAAGAACTGGCTTCCATTACCGGCATGTATACCTATTTCGTGAAAGCCATGGATTTCGATGGTGGTGGCTATGGTACCGGTATCCTTTCCCGGTTTCCCATCAACAACAGCATTACTCTTCCATTACCTTCCTCCAAAGGAAATGAGCCCAGAGCAGCAGGTATTGTTACCATACAATTGCCTGGTGATAGCACCCTTCGCTTCGTTACTACTCACCTGGATGCCGGTAAACATGCCACAGACAGGATAGCACAGGCGAATGCGCTGGCTGATTATTTCCGGGAAACAGCTACGCCTGTTATCATCGCCGGCGACTTCAACGCACTCCCGGCTTCAAAGGAAATCACCGTACTCAAACAGGTATTCACAGATGCCACCAGCCAGATGGGACCTACCTTCCCTTCTGATTCCCCCCGGATAAAAATAGATTATATCATGGTAGCTCCGAAACACAGATGGACTGTCACCGGTGCCCGCATTATCGAAGAAACGGTAGCATCAGATCACCGGCCTGTGCTCTGTGAACTGGAAATCAAATAAGCAGAAGGCAAACAATAAAAAAACAATCCATTATATGACAATGAAAAGAGTATTTCACCTGTGCTTACTAACAGCGGCAACAGGACTGTGGAGTTGTTCCGGCTCCCAACAGACCACTGCTCCGAAAGGTAAGGTGAGCATCATTCCTATGCCCGCCAGCATCAGCGAAAAAGCAGATTCCTTTTTGCTGGATAAGCAAACAGTCATCGTTGCTAACAATGAAAGCGACAAAAAAACAGCTGCCTTATTTAATGCGTGGCTGAAAGAACTGACCGGGTATGAACTGGAAATAAAAGACCAGGGAGATAAAAATGCCATCCTGCTCCACACCGGTAATGATACTACTAACGCAGAAGGATATACGCTGAATGCAGATCATAATAATGTAAGCATCAACGGTAACAGCAGCAGTGGCACCTTCTATGGTGTGCAGACGCTCATCCAGCTGCTGCCCGTAGAAAAAGCGCATGCCATGTACATACCGGGTGTAAGCATCACCGATGCCCCACGCTTCGCTTATCGCGGACTGCACCTGGATGTAAGCCGTCACTTCTTTTCTGTAGAATTTGTGAAGAAATACATCGACCTGTTGGCGATGCATAAGATGAATACCTTTCACTGGCATCTTACAGACGATCAGGGCTGGCGTATTGAAATAAAAAAATATCCACGTCTGCAGGAAATTGCTTCCAAAAGGAAGGAAACCATGGCAGGTCGTTATGACGACAACAAATACGATGGCAAACCTTATGGTGGCTATTATACACAAGAACAGGTAAAAGAAGTGGTACAGTATGCAGCTGATCATTTTGTAACCGTTATTCCTGAAATCGAAATGCCAGGTCACGCCCTGGCAGCACTCGCGGCCTTTCCTAACCTGGGCTGCACCGGCGGACCATACGAAGTAGGCACCCATTGGGGCGTATATGATGATGTGTTCTGCGCAGGCAACGACAGTGTATTCCTGTTCTTACAGGATGTACTGGATGAAGTATTACCACTGTTTCCCAGCAAATACATTCACATTGGTGGAGATGAATGCCCCAAAGTACGTTGGGAAAAATGTCCTAAATGCCAGGCCCGCATGAAAAAAGAAGGCCTGAAAGATGAGCATGCGCTGCAAAGCTATTTCATACAGCGTATGGAAAAATACCTGAACAGCAAAGGCCGTCAGATCATTGGCTGGGATGAAATCCTGGAAGGTGGCCTGGCTCCTAATGCCACTGTAATGAGCTGGAGAGGTATTGAAGGCGGCATTACTGCAGCCCAACAAAAGCATGATGTGATCATGACGCCCGGTGAATTCTGCTACTTTGATCATTACCAGTCTAAAAGTCCCAACGAGCCATTGGCCATCGGCGGATTCCTCCCGGTAAACAAAGTATATTCCTACGAGCCCGTACCTACAGAGCTGAACAGCGATCAGGCAAAATATATTAAAGGAGCACAAGCCAATCTCTGGTCAGAATATATCGGCAACAACGACTACATGGAATACATGGTATATCCGCGTGCGTCTGCATTATCAGAAGTACTATGGTCTCCGAAAGACAAACGTAATTACGACAACTTCATTGACAGGTTGAAAGTACATGTAAAACGACTGGACCTGAAAAAAGTGAACTATGCCAAACATGTATTTGCAGTAACCGGTACTGTTGCTGACAATGGTAAAGGTGGCGTACAGGTAGTATTGGCCAGTCAGCTGGATGGTGGTAAAATATTTTTCACTACCGATAGTACTGCCCCTACCCCTCAGGCGACTCCTTATACGCAAGCGATACAAATCAGCCATGCAGGCACTATCCGCGCGCAGGTGTTTTTGGATGGCAAACCTTTTGGCAACGAATTTAGCCAGACGTTCATCTTTCACAAAGGGATGGCTAAAAAAGTAACCCTGGCATCCGCAGCAGATAAAAGTCATAGTCCTGCCAGCACGTTTACACTGGTAAATGGCCTGGAAGGCAATGCCAGCTACGATGATGGCGAGTGGTTTGGTTTCAAAGGCAGCAATATGGAAGCAGTGGTAGAACTGGATAGTATCCAGGCAATTCAGCTGGTAGGTATCAATACTATCAATGCTAAAGGAGACTGGATTTATCCGCCCAAACAGGTGGTATTTTCTGTATCTGATGATGGTAAGACTTATAAAGAAGTATACAAACAAACCGCCTTTGCGCAACAAGGCATTAACAAAGTACGTGGCAAACTGCAACAGGTACGTGGTCGCTTTGTAAAAGTGCAGATGCAGAACTTTGGTAAGATCCCTGCTGGTGCAGCAGGAGCAGGCAGCCCCGCATGGTTGTTTGCTGATGAGTTCATAATTGACTAAAAATCAGAAAACCGTCCGTGCAATTGCGCGAACGGTTTTCATCTTATGACTCCTACACCAAAATATGTGATACGGCCTTCAACCGCTGTATGCTAAACATATTAACGAGATCAAATATTAAATGGTTCATTACAAGCCAAAGAAATATAATTTAAATTTTGCTAAATAATAATGCGCATTAGCAGTAATTTCTTTAATTTTCCGGCTCGTTTTTAAACCGCATCTAATCAAAAACGTTTACAAATGACGATTAATCATCAGGAAATCGAACTGATCGACAGCTTTGAACAAATTGCTGTGGAAATACATCCTTCTGCCAAAGAGGGGTCCAAAGCAGTGGCGCAGGAAATTGCCGCGTTAATCCGCGAAAGACAGGCTGCCGGTCAAAATTGTATCTTAGGATTGGCAACAGGGTCCACTCCTAAATATCTCTATGCAGAACTGGTACGTTTGCACAAAGAAGAAGGGTTGAGCTTCAAAAATGTAATAACATTTAACCTGGATGAATACTATCCAATAGAGCCGGATGCTTTACAGAGCTACAACCGCTTTATGAAAGAACACCTGTTCAATCACATCGATATCCCGGAAGGACAATACTTTATTCCGGATGGCACGATTCCGAAAGATCAGATCAAAAAATATTGCGAAGAATACGATAAGCGCATTGAATCGTTAGGTGGTATTGATATCCAGGTATTGGGTATTGGTAACAACGGCCATATTGGTTTCAACGAGCCAGGCGCTAATATGAATTCACATACCCGTCTCGTTACACTGGACAACAGCACCCGTTTGGCCAATGCATACGAGTTCCCTAACATGAGCCAGGTGCCTCGTTTGGCGATCACCATGGGTCTGAGCACCATCTTCAAGGCAAAACGTATTTTGCTGATGGCATGGGGTTCCCATAAATCCAAAATAGTACGCCGCTCCGTAGAAGGTCACAGTACCGACCAGGTACCTGCTTCCCTGTTACAGCAGCATCAGAACTGCAAATTCATCATTGATGAACAGGCAGCAGCGGAACTCACCCGTTTCAATGAACCATGGCTTACCGGCGATTGCGAATGGACTCCCGGTCTGATCCGCAAGGCTGTAACCAGCCTGGCACTGAAACTGAATAAGCCTATCCTGATGCTCACTGATAAGGACTATAACGAAAATGGTTTGAACGACCTGATCGTACAATATGGTTCTGCCTATGAGCTGAATATTGAAGAGTTCAACGCTATCCGCGATACCATTACCGGCTGGCCTGGTGGTAAACCTGGTCCACAGTTACCGGCACATCCGGAACGTTCTGAACCGGCTAAAAAACGTGCACTGATCTTCTCCCCACATCCTGATGACGATATCATCTCTATGGGTGGTACTTTCATCCGCCTGCACGAACAGGGGCATGATGTACACGTAGCTTACCAGACTTCCGGCAACATTGCCGTAACAGATGAATTCCTCCTGCGCTTTATTGACTTCGCAGTAGGGTTTGAAGGTATGTTCGACATCGACAAGAGCAAAAGTTCCCTGATCCTGGATGAAGCGAAAGCATTTATCCGCACCAAGAAGCCAAGCCAGAAAGATACACCGGAAATCCGCGCTATTAAAGGACTGATCCGTCGTTGCGAAGCAAAAGCTACCTGCCGTTATGTAGGCGTGGAAGACAACGCTCACTTCATGAACCTGCCTTTCTATGAAACCGGTCTGGTGGAAAAGAAACCAATGGGTCCTGAAGATGTAGCCCTGACAGTAGAACTGCTTCGCAAACTGAAACCACAGCAGATCTTCTGTGCTGGTGACCTCGCCGATCCACATGGTACCCACAAGGTATGCCTCGACATTATTTTCGCCGCACTCGACATCGTAAAGTCAGAAGACTGGGCGAAAGATTGCTGGGTATGGCTGTATAAAGGCGCATGGCAGGAATGGGAAATTCATGAAATTGAAATGGCTGTTCCAATGAGCCCTGACCAGGTAATGCAGAAACGTCTCGGTATCTTCATCCACCAGAGTCAGAAAGATGTGGTGCCTTTCCAGGGTACCGATCTGCGTGAATTCTGGCAACGTGCGGAAGACCGTAACGCTAACACCGCCGATCTCTACGACCGCTTAGGCTTACAGAAATATGCCGCGATGGAAGCATTCGTACGTTATCATTTTATGTAAATAAGTTTTAATTTAGGGATTTTCTACTGCTACCGGCTAAAACCAGGCAGGAGAAAATCCCTGAATTTTTTAATATGAATCTGACCAGAGCAATAGAAATAGCCACGGAGGCCCATAAAGACCAGGTAGACAAATACGGACAGCCTTATATAGGGCATGTATTCCGGGTAATGCAACTGGGCCGCACCGAGGACGAGAAAATAGTAGGTGTATTACATGATGTAGTGGAAGACACCGACTGGACCTTTGAAGCATTGGAGCAGGAAGGACTGCCCACACACCTGCTGGCAGCCCTTTATTGCGTGACCAAACTGGAAGAAGACGAAGACTATGACCATTTTGTAGACCGGACCCTCCAGAACCGCCTCGCCTGTATGGTCAAACTCAATGACCTGACAGATAATATGGATATCAGGCGTATGACAAACGTAAAAGAGC
The DNA here is from genome assembly GCF_056394125.1 of Chitinophaga sp. 10T418. NCBI lineage: Bacteria > Pseudomonadati > Bacteroidota > Chitinophagia > Chitinophagales > Chitinophagaceae > Chitinophaga > Chitinophaga sp. 10T418. Next base: position 85,636 of record NZ_JBFTHG010000013.1, on the reverse strand, counting down.
ACGATATTGCCCGCCTCAACAAATACCTTCATGCCTACCGGAGAATTGCGGCAGCCGTTATCCAGTAGAATTTTTTTTCAACACCTTCCGATTAAACTATTAAATTACAGTAGAAAACAGAATAGCCATCAATGGAAAACGATATCCTCATTGACTTTAGGTTTGCCAAAGAGAAGCCAAGATTCGGTGAATTATTCTTAATTACAGGAGAAGAGCATCCTAAATTTCCGCCCAGGAACAAATTTTTTGCACAACTGGCACCGTTGGGTTTTGAACAACTCGATGATTTTTTCGGTATCCTCAATAGCGAAGATACCGGTGACGACGTGCTGGTATGGCTTTTTCCCATGCTCAACGGGGAAGAAGTATTTCACAACAGCGGCCCATTCGATGCCATCCGGCTGTCATACAGCGCACTACGCAATGCACCGGTGAACATCTCCCTCCTGCAGGATTGTTTCAATACAATCAAAGGAATGCCCGATGTGGAAATAGCATTTGAAGGCAGCAACATCACCGACTTTGCCCCCGTGCAAAAGAAAGCAGATGAAATTGTAGCCTACTGGCGTGATAACGACATAGAACCTGGCTCAGAACAAAGCCTTCTGATTGAAGAAGAGGAAGAAGACTGGGACGATGAGGAGGATGACTGGGACGACAATGATGATTGGGAAGAAGAAGCCGACGCCAACGGAAAAAAAGAAAAGTAAGATCTTATATAGCAGGGTGTCTCTCAACAGACACCCTTTTTTTTTTAAGCGCTACTGCGAAAGCAATGCAGTCATCACCAGCCATAATTTACTTTTGCCACTTCCATTTTTATTTTTATATTTCGTAAATTGAAATAACTGTACCTAACCTGACTTACGCCAACGGATCATGAATAAACAAGCCAACAAAAAAGGTATCGCAGCATTGTTGCTGGTAGCCGCTTTAATACTGGTATTGCTCATTTCCGGTATTCCCTCTGCCCATAAGGCAAATAAAAAGAATTGTGTACCCACCAGTGGTATTGTACAGGAAGTGAAAAATGGTCCTCCCGGTATCATGGTTCACTTGAAAAATGATCCAAAAATTTACTACATCTCCCGTAAATCCAATACGGGCATCACCTTAAATGCACTGGAACAACAATTACGTGGTAAAAAAATACAACTCTACACCTCATCCGACTGGTCTCCCCTGGACCCGTTTTCCAGTATGAAACAAATTCATCGCCTTCAAATAGCCGATACCGTTATATACGCCGAATTCTAGGCCCAATCTTTGTGCGGATGCAGCACAGATGGAAGCCGGAGTCCCTTCCATCCCCATTAAACAGTAATTTTACCATATGCATCTCAACAAACACTTGTCCTGCCTCGCATTGGCAGTATTACTAGTATCGTGTGATCTGAAAAACAAAAGCAAATACGATAACGAAGAAGAAACCACCACTACCAGGAACAGCACCAAGAAAAGTAACACCCCCAAAATAGCAGGTGCCGTTGCACCTATCATCAGCGAAAGAATCAGCGGAGGCGCCACGATATACAATAATCCCGATGGCGAACCAATGGTATCGCTACTGGACTATATCCCCCTGCGCTGTGCCCCTGTAAAAAAAGACTGGTACCCCGTAAGTGTGGATTTTGATATTACAAAGGAAGAATTCAGCAAACCACTGTTCACAAAAGGCCGCAAAATAAAAGTAAACGGCGTGACCGCCGGCGTATTACAGCGGGATATGAAATTACCCGTATCTACCAATGGCGAAAAAATGTGGGCTACCATTAATGGCTACACGGAAAAGAAAAATATCCGGAATGGCTCTATTATAGAAACCGCGCTCACCAGCTACCTGAAACAACATGCCGGCCGCAGTACAGATGATATGCAGCCTTTCATCCGCAATTTTAAACTGGAAGAAGAAACAGCACTTAAACCTTATACACTGTATTTCAACTATGAAAGCGGCATAGATGACCCCAGCCCATTGTATCGCCTGGCCCTTGTTTTCCAGGGCAAACAACTTATAGGCGTACTACACTCCCGCCCACTGCAACTGGATGGCAGTACCGCCCGCCGCCTGCAACGCGGCTTTACCGTAAACTATCTCAATGGCATTGATAAAATGCTGAAGGAAGATTTCGCAGGAAAGTTTAACAAGTTCATTCTCTCTGTCGATTAAGCTCATAACTTTTAGTTATCAGCTATCACTTATCACCATTTGACTTCGGTACTGCAGATGCGGACCTTTGTGTTTCATTACAAATGTTCGTGTATGCAACAACAGAAGATCGCAGGCGCCTGGTTAGCCGACAACACGGCCAAAATAATATTCCTCACCGCAGCAGCCATTACGTTGCTGCCAATCGTACAACCGCCGGTAGCACTGCTCCTGGGCTTAGCCCTGGCACAAACTACCGGTAATCCATTCCCGGTGGCCACCCCACGCATCACCCACTGGCTGCTGCAGCTCTCCATTATCGGAATGGGATTTGGCATGAACGTACACAGCGCATTGAAAGCAGGCAGAGAAGGTTTGGTGTTTACCACCACCGCCATTGCTGCCACACTGATCACCGGGGCTATTTTAGGGAAACTGCTGGGCGTTGATAAAAAAACAGCCCACCTGATTTCCTGTGGTACCGCCATCTGCGGCGGTAGCGCCATCGCGGCTATCGCACCGGTGATGAAAGCCGGAGAAAAACAAATCTCCGTTGCACTGGGCATCATCTTTTTACTCAATGCCCTGGCACTATTTATATTCCCGGCAGTAGGTCACCTGCTGAATTTGTCCCAGCAACAATTTGGATTGTGGTGCGCCATCGCTATTCACGATACCAGCTCCGTTATAGGCGCTGCCAACAAATACGGTGAAGAAGCCCTGCAAATAGCCACCACCGTAAAACTATCACGCGCCCTCTGGATTATTCCTGTAGCATTTATCACCACCCTGCTTTTCAAAACAGCTGGCGGCAAAATAAAAATCCCCTGGTTCATTGCCATTTTTGTAATCGCTATGCTACTCAATACCTGGGTGCCATTCGTACAACAAACAGGGCCATTTATGGTGCAAAGCGCCAAAACAGGTTTATCACTCACCCTGTTCCTGATAGGTACCAATCTCAGCAGAGAATCATTACGGGGTATTGGGCGTAAGCCTTTACTGCAAGGGGTGTTATTATGGGTATTTATCAGCACTGCCACGCTGATAGCCATTTGCTCCCTGGTGTAACCTACCGGGGAAAATCCCATGATAATCTAATTCTCATTTTTACATATATTTGATTATAGTTCAAGAGACGCAACCGAAATAACCAGGTAACCAGATCCAATAACAAATATGACTACACGTAATTCATGAGCCGGTCTCCCGCCACCAAATCGGGCACCTATATGGCTGCATTCCGTGCCATTGAGAGTACCAAACCGGAAAAAGAACGATTGCTTCATGATCCGTTCGCCGCTGTATTTCTGTCAAAATTCTACCAGCTTTTACTGGCCTGTTGCAGTATTTCGCTGTTCCGCAATATCATCACCGCAGGTATACAATTTCGCTGGCCAGGTACTTTCACCGCCGCAGTAGCCAGAACAAAATTAATTGACGACATGATCCTGGATGCGGTCAGAAATGAAGGTGTGAACCAGGTCATTATTCTGCATGCCACATATGATACCAGAGCACATCGCTTAAAGGTAGGCTTACCACTGCATTATGTTGAAATGGACCATCCCGATCTTCAACATCGCAAACGTACCATGCTGGCCTCATTGAAAGGATTACCCAATGTACCGGTAGATTACGTGCAACTGAATATGAACACCCAACAGATTTCAGAAGTCATTCCTCAACTATTCTATCGCCAGCATTATAAAACATTATTTCTCTGGGAAGGGCTCACCTCCACTATGGAAGCCAAACAAGGAGAAGCGATCTTCCATCATATCAGAAAATTCAGCCCCGGCACACAAGCCATCTTTACCTATGTAGAAAAAGCAGTGCTGGAAAATCCGAAAGCATTTCATGGTTTTGAAAAGGTAAACCGGTTACTCCGTCGTGCCGGTGAAGACTGGGATTTCGGTATGTGTCCGGCTGAACTCCATGCCTATCTTGATGCGCACGATATGAAAGTCCGTTATGATGGTGGCGCTACAGACTACCGCGCACAATACTTCGGAGAGAAGAGTAAGCAAATGAAAGGCTACGAATATTTCAGGGTAATAAGAGTAGAAGTGAAATAGCAGGCGTATCTTCGGTAAATCATTTTTTACCAATCCGCATATGCATATTCACTACTTTCAACATGTGCCTTTTGAAGGATTAAGCTGCATTGCTGACTGGGCGGCTAAAAGAAACCATACCATCACTCATACCCCCTGGTACGAAAATACAGACGCCACTGCACTGGCCAACGCTGAATGGCTCATTATCATGGGAGGTCCTATGGGTGTATATGAACAGGATCAGTATGCCTGGATGTCCAGCGAAATAGCCCTCATCCTGGAGGCTATTCAGCAAAATAAAAAAGTACTCGGTATATGCCTGGGGGCACAATTGGTAGCTACTGCACTTGGAGCTAACGTATATCCACATACGCAAACTGAAATCGGCTGGTATCCGCTGGATCTCAGCTTCCAGGATAAGGCCGCACCACTACAGGCTGTACTGCCAGCCCATTTCAATACTTTTCATTTCCATGGTGATACCTTCGATGTTCCTGCCGGCGCTACCCGCTTTGCTGCCTCCGCAGCCTGCAGCCACCAGGCATTCATTTACGGTGACCGTGTAATAGGCTTACAATTTCATATGGAACTCACCCGGGAAAGTTTGCAGGAGATGCTGACTTTTGGTGCTGCTACTATCGCTGCCGGTGGTTCCTTTATTCAAAGTGAAGAAAAAATACATCAGCACGAAAACCTGCTGACACAAAATAATGATATCATGTATCGCCTGCTGGATTATATGGCGGCGCTATAAAAAACTGATTGTATGAATGCTGCGTTTGATGTGCTGATTATAGGTGGAGGCCCCATTGGTCTCGCCTGCGCACTGGAAGCCAAGAGAGCCGGACTTAACTATATTATCATAGAAAAAGGCTGTGTAACAAATTCTCTCTATAATTACCCTTTGTACATGACTTTCTTTTCTACTTCAGAAAGACTGGAAATCGGGAATGTACCTTTTGTATCCATCAATCCCAAGCCTACCAGGCCGGAAGCACTGGAATACTATCGTAGAGTAGCTACTTCTCATCACCTGAATATAAGGTTGTTTGAAGAAGTGGAACAGGTAACACCTAACGCCGGCGAATATACGATTACCACCAGCAAAGCTACTTATCATGCCCGGCACGTAGTGATCGCTACCGGCTTTTATGATATCCCCAATCTGATGCAGATCCCCGGTGAAAATTTACCTAAAGTCACCCATTACTACAAAGACCCTCACTTTTATGCCACACAGGATGTGGTGGTGATAGGTGCGGCTAATTCTGCTGTGGATGCCGCACTGGAAACGTATCGCAAAGGCGCCCGTGTAACCATGGTGATAAAGCAGTCCGGCATCGGTTCCCGGGTAAAATACTGGGTAAAACCGGATATTGAAAACCGTATTAAAGAAGGATCTATCAAAGCATATTTTTATTCCTCCTTACAGGCTATCCGGGAACGCGAAGTTGATATTGTAACTCCCGATGGCACAATTACCATTCCGAATGATTTTGTGATTGCAATGACCGGCTATCAGCCGAACTTCCACTTGCTCCAAAAAGCAGGTATTGCTTTATCTGACGACAACATAAAAATGCCGGCATACAATCCTATCACCATGGAAACAAATATGCCCCGCATTTACCTTGCTGGTGTGGTTTGTGGTGGTATGAACACACATGTGTGGTTCATTGAAAATTCAAGAGAGCATGCAGGAAAAATTATCGCGCACATTAAGGGGAATGCATAAGGCATAAAGCGGAAAGCAACAAGCTATTGAGGCGATTGATTAAAGCGAGTAATTATTTTACTATTCACTTTAATCAATCGCCTCAATAGCTTTTTGCTTTAAGCTTTCAGCATATATTCACTTCTCTCTCCAGCAACACCCCGAATTTCTCTTCCACACTATCCAGTACCTGCTGAGATAAATCATATATTTCGTTGCCTTTGGCATGGCCGTAATTCACCAGTACCAGGGCCTGTTTTGCGTGTACACCGGCATCGCCCTTACGATAACCTTTCCAGCCACATTGCTCTATCAGCCAGCCTGCCGCCAGTTTGAACTGTTCATCAGCTACAGGATACGCCACCAGTTGTGGGAAGGCAGCATGCAACGCGGTATACTGTTCTTTGCTGATAGTAGGGTTTTTAAAGAAGCTGCCGGCATTACCAATCTTTGCAGGATCGGGTAATTTGGAAGACCGGATATTAATCACCGCCTGGCTGATAGCCTGTATAGAAAGATCGGATACATTCATCCGTTGTAGTTCTTCATTGATAGCACCGTAGCTGGTATTGAAATGCGGCTGTTTACTTAAACGATAAGTAACGGATAAGATGGCAAACTGCTGCCGGTATTCCTTTTTGAAAACACTTTCCCGGTAACCGAAATGGCAATCTGCATTATTGAAGGTAACGATGCTCCTGTCTTTCAGGTGTAAAGCTTCCAGCTCATGAAACACGTCTTTTATTTCCACACCATAGGCGCCAATGTTCTGCATGGGACTGGCTCCTACATTGCCGGGTATCAGCGACAGATTTTCCAGGCCAGCCAGATTCAGTCCGATACAATGCTGTACAAACTGATGCCAGTTTTCCCCTGCTCCTGCTTTCACATATACGTAGTCGTTATCTTCTTTCACTACGGAAATTCCTTTTATTTCATTTTTCAGCAGCCAGCCGTTAAAGTCCTGTGTAAACAGGATATTACTCCCGCCACCCAGGATCATTTGAGGCAACTGTTGTTGTTCGGTAACTTCCAGCAGTTCTTCTACAGTCGAAAAAGACGCGAAATAACGCGCAACAGCGTCGATGCCAAAAGTATTATATGATTTGAGCAGAACATTTTCTGATACCTGCATAATAACCTAAATTTATGGTCAGCAAAGATAACCGCAAATCACTTAGAAATTTCTACATCTCATAATCCATTTTCATGAATAAGACTGCGATTGTCATAGGCGCAACAGGACTAACAGGAACACATCTTGTGGCAGCGCTGCTGCAGGATCCTGCCTTCAGCAAAGTGAAAATACTGATCCGGCAGCCATGGGCGCACGCCAGGCCCCGGTTGGAAAGTGTTATCGTAGATTTCGATGATACAGAAAAACTGGCATCTGCACTACAGGGCGATGTTCTTTTTTGCTGTATCGGCACTACCATTAAAAAAGCCGGCAGCCAGGAGAAATTCAGGGAAGTAGACTATGGCATTCCTGTAAAATGTGCCCGGATAGCGCATGAACAAGGCGTATCGCAATTTGCGCTCATGTCGTCCATTGGCGCCGATCCGCACGCCCGCAACTTTTATTTACGTACCAAAGGCGAAACAGAAGAAGCCGTTCAATCCCTTGGCTTCCGGGGCGTATATATTTTCAGGCCTTCCATATTGATTGGCTCCCGGAAAGAATTCAGGTTAGGCGAATGGATAGGAAAATATCTTATCCAGCTCTTTTATTTTTTATTACAGGGGAGATGGAAAAAATACCGGGGTATTAAAGCAGCAACCGTTGCCAATGCCATGATAGCCGCTACAAAGCACGCTGATACCGGTGTCAGTATCTTTGAATCTGACGCCATTCAAAGCATGGGCGCTTCATGATAATCCGAAAATTCAGTCTTATCTTTAGCGCGTATGAAAAAATGGGTCCTTCTTCTGGCTGTTGCAGGTATTGCAATGCTTCCCTGTTCTATACGGGCACAGGTAAACAGTTATTTCCCTGAAATATGGAAAGAAAAGCCGCAGCTGCATACGGTCACTTCCACAGATCATCCTTATACGATTCTCGATTACCGTCTGGTAAGAGATTTCAATGTGAGCAAGCAGGATAAAGCCAACAACTGGTCGCACTACAAAACGATTTATAAAAACGTAAAAGTCAATACACAAGCCGCTGCCGACAGTTTGACCCAACTGATCATGACGATAGAGATCAACGAAGCGCTGCGCGGGATGCGCCTGCGGATGCTCGCTCCCAACGGAGATGCCACCGATCTCAATGATAAGATCAGGATGATTGTACTGAATGATAACCGCAAGGCCCTTGTAGTCAACAACCTCGTACTACAGCCAGGCGCAGAACTGGAATATGAACTGAGCCTGAAAGTAGCATACGATTATGCAAGCTCGGAATATCTGCAATCACCAATTCCCAGCAACCATGTAAGCTTTACCCTGGTGGCTCCTAAAGAGCTGGAATTCCGGTTTAAAACCAGTTCCGGCGTACCTCCCCTCAGCGACAGTATAGCCGGTAATACCCGCTATTATCAGCTGAATATGCAAAATGTACCGGAGCTTAAAAACAGCGACCTGTATTATTACCTTCCACAGCTCATGCGTATTGACTTTGCGCTACATGAGGCGATAGAAGGAAAAGATACTACCCGCATCCGCTGGCAACAATTCGGCGAAGAAGGTTATGTTCCCCTGGTAGCCGTATCCAAAGCGGAATACAGACAACTGGAAAAAGAACTGCAGAAATGGCCGTTCACGAAACAACGGATGCCTGCCACACAGATGATCTACCTGGTAGAACAATTTGTAAAAACAAATTTTGAACTCACCCCACCATCTGAAACCGGCGAAACAATGGATCTTATTTCCATTGTCCGTACCAGGCGCGCAGAAAAGATAGGCATGGCCCGCCTGTTGAATGCCGTCTATTACATGCTGAATATCCCCACACAAGTGCTGTTCACTTCTTCCCGTGATAGCCTGTTGCTGGACAGTCAGCTGGTCAACAGACAACTGGCCAAAAATATATTACTGTATTTCCCTACGGCACAGCAGGCGCTGGCGCCAACGGAGATGGATACACGCTTTCCCTGCTATCCGGCATTATGGGCTGGCATACCTGCCCTGCGCTGCCGCGATACCCTCATAGGTCAGGAAAGCAAAGTACTGACGGACTTCATCACTACCCCGGTAACACCTTATACCGTTAGTAATATTTCCATAGATGCCACCCTCAAATCAATCACAGATCCAGCCTGGGAGGTGAAGCAATCTTTTGGCGGCTATCCGGGAGCGAATATTAAATCTGCCTTTGGTATCACCGGCAAAACCACGGAAGGAAAGTTCAAAATATACAATGCCCTCTTACCTTTTGAACCAGGCGTGAGAAAACCAACTGCAGTAGCAACAGAAAACGAGGTATTCAATAACCGCACGCTGGATAAACCGGTGTTGCTGAACAGCACACTGAATACACCATCTCTCGTGGAAAATAAAAATACAGAAATAAATATCCATATTGGTCAACTGCTGGGGGGCACCTTGTCTGCAGATATACCATTGCCAACAGGTACGTTACCCATACAGATGTCCTTTCCTTATTACCAGGAAAAAAGGATCAACATACCCATTCCGGCGGGATATAAAGTAGCTAATAAAGGTGATTTTTCGGCAGATATCAGCGATAAAGGATCACAACCGGCATTGGGCTATAAAATGCGCTGCGAACAGGAAGGCAACGTGCTACATATCTTTATCGTAGAGTGGTACCGGCAAATGGACTTTTACGGGGAAAATAAAAACATATTCGGGCAAATGCTGAGCAACATCCGCAAGGTGCAACAACAGGACCTGGTACTGGTAAAAGAATAGCTTCCTATACACCATCCACATCCGGTATAATCACCACAGAGCGGAACTTTTTCTCCATTTTCAATTGTATAATAAACTCCTGCAGTACCTGTTTGATATGCGCTATCATTCTGGCTTCACGGGGCAATTTAATCAGCATCTCCTGCAGATAGTTATTGCGTACCCTGGCCACCAACGGGGCGGCGGGCCCCACCAGTTGCGTAGCAATATGCGGTTGTAACCAGCTTGCAAGAATCAATGCAGCCTGTTCTGCTACCTGCTGATTTTTATGACGGATGGTTAACTTCAGTAACCGGAAAAACGGTGGATAACTAAACACTTGTCTTTCTTCAATTTCAGCAGCATACATGGCTTTATAATCATGTGCCATTACATAGTGCAATACCGGATGCCGCGTGTTGCTGGCCTGTATTAATACCTTACCCATACCATGTTTACGACCGGCGCGGCCACTCACCTGCTCCATCAGCTGAAACGCCCTTTCATTTACCCGGAAGTCAGGAAAGCCCAGTAAGTTGTCGGCGCTCAGGATACCTACCAGGTTCACGTTTTCAAAATCAAGTCCCTTCACCACCATCTGGGTACCTACCAGTATATCAATACTGCGTTCTTCCAGCAGTTGAATGAGTTTATTATGACTATCCTTGTTCCGGATGGAATCCACGTCCATACGGGCGATACGGGCTTCCGGAAAAATCTGCTGGAGGTCGTCTTCAATTTTTTCCGTACCAAAACTTTTAGGTTCCAGCGTTTGTGAGCCACAGGCTACACAGGTATGCACATACGGATAACGGGTACCACAATAGTGACAGGTAAGCTTATCCTGGTTGCGGTGATAGGTCAGCGATACATCGCATTGTTTACAATGTGGGATAGTACCACAGGTGGTACATAACAGGAAAGGAGCATATCCACGGCGGTTCTGGAACAGGATCACCTGTTTACCATCTGCCAGGCTTTGCCCAATGGCATTCTTCAACGATTCCGTGAAGTTGCCGTCCATGGTCTTTTCCGCCATTTCCTTTTTGATATCTACTATTTCAATAGCAGGCATCTCTACTCCACCGAAACGTTCATTCAGTTCTACCAATCCGTATTTTCCCTGTTGTGCATTATAATACGATTCCAGGGAAGGCGTAGCGGAACCCAGCAGCACCTTGGCTTTGAACAAGGCCGCGTAATAGATGGCCGCATCTCTTGCATGATAGCGGGGAGCAGGGTCCTGCTGTTTGTAGGAAGAATCATGTTCTTCATCAAGTATGATGAGGCCCAGATCTTTAAACGGCAGCAACAGGCTGGAACGTGCGCCCAGTATAATTTGTATCTCCCCTGTTTTTACCTTGTTCCATATTTCTACCCGCTCATTGTTGTTAAAACGGGAATGATAGATACCTATGCTGCTGCCAAAATGTTTCTGCAGCCGGCGTATGATTTGTGCAGTCAGTCCTATCTCGGGCAGCAGGTACAACACCTGTTTTCCGTTGGCCAGACAGTCTTCCATCATCTTCACATATACCTGCGTTTTACCACTGGAAGTTACGCCATGCAACAGGGTTACCTGCTTATCTTTAAAATGGGTACGTACTTCGGCGAGAGCCGTTTCCTGTGCAGGGCTCAGGTCAAAATCGATCTGCGTATCTACCTTACCCGTGGGAATACGATCAACGGTGCGCTTCTCTACCCAAAGAATATTTTTATCTACCAGTCCTTTCAGTTGTGCAGTAGTGGCACCGGACTTTTTCAGTAATTCGTTTTGTAATACACTGCCTTGTGTTTTCAGTAAATGAAGGTAGGCCAGCAGCAGTTCCATTTGTTTGGGTGCGCGTCCCATATCATTGAACAGTGCCGCCAGTTGTTCTTCTTCCTGGTACTCAGCGTGCAGTTGCACATAGTTTTCTTTCTTCTCTCTATATACTTCTTTTAACTCCTCATAAACCAGCAATACTTTTTTCTCTATCAGTTTTTTGATGACAGAATACACTTCTGATTTATCCAGGATCATCTGTACTTCTTCAATACGCAGCTCTTTGCGGATGTGCAGCGCTTCTGCAATGAGATATTCATCATCATCCAACGCCGTAAAATCATCGCCGTAGGCATCGTTAAAAAGCAGGAGTGTTTCGCTGGAAAGCTTGAGGTGAGCGGGAAGTGCGGCATTCAGCACCTCTCCTTCTGTGCACATATAATAAGAGGCTACCCAGGTCCAGAAAGCTAACTGTGTAGGATATACGACCGGATCGGCATCCAGCATATCCAGCAGGGGTTTGGTTTTATAGGGAGGCGCCTGCTCATGTATTGTTTTCACAATCCCTGCATACTTCTTCTGTTTACCCAACTGTACTGCTACACGGCTACCGACTTTGAGGGCGGATTCCATATTTTCAGGAACAGCGTATGTATAGTTTCTGGGTAAAGCCAACGGCAATATTACATCTGCGTATTTCATCCTATCGGCTGCAGGGTTGGATATTTATGATACTTGCGTAATTCGGTGTCCATTACATCAAACACCTGTTGTTTGAGGGTATTGATATCTTCCATTGTCATTCCTTTTACAGGGATGGCAGGCAGGAATACTACGCGGCATTTGCCCGGGCTGATATGCATGGGGCCTTTATGCGGCAGGCGGTGGCCTGCATCCAGGTACAGCACCGGTTTAATAGGCATCTGTAATTCAATGGCCATACGGAAAGCACCGTTATGGAAAGGACGCAGGGGCTGATCGCTTTCATTCGTTGTTCCTTCCGGAAATACGAGTATAGAAATACCAGCTTTCAATGCGGTCATCATTTCACGTACACTTCTGGCCCGCGCAGCCGCATTGGAGCGATCTACCGGTACTACAGAATTTTTATAGATAAATCCGAAGAAAGGAATTTTAGACATTTCCACTTTACCTAAAGGGCGGAAAGGCAGACGCATCACTTTTACCGCAATGGCTGCATCCAGGTACGAGCGGTGGTTCACCACATAAATGCAGGGATCATTGTCGCGTTCACATTCGTATTTACGGGTTACCCACATGCCTACCAATGGAAACCAGGTATGCGCCCAAAAGCGCAGAAAATAAAATATAATGTTTCCACCCTTTTGCCTGCCCAGTAAAGAGGCCAGGAAAATAGGCGGCAATATTAAAAACATAATACCAAGAAAGGTGGCAGCGGCGTATATCACATAAATAACACGCAACGGTTTCAATAGAAAATTCATAAACGCCTCTCAATTATAGCGGAAAACTACGACAAAATAGGGAAAGGATAAAGTGGAAAGCAAAAGCTATTAAAGCGGATCACCAAAGCGGATAAGCAGTATGTAAAGTGAACACCCCTCAGGGATTCGCCTTCATAGCTTTTGCTTTCCGCTTTATGCCTTCTGCTCAATCGCAATTGCAGCTCCAGTCTTTGTCGAGATCTATGCAGGTGATTACTTTAGCGTTTCCTGTATCGCAGGGGGCAAAGACAACCCGCAGGTGCTGTCCTTCACTGGAATATCCTTCCAGTGCATAAGTAGGGCATGGATGGTCACCGGGATTGGATTTCTCGGCGTTTATTTCACCCGATGCGAGAATTTCCTCCACTTCCGTCTTAGTCACCTGACGGCAACCCATCCGACAAATGGCATGCTTTGTATATTCCAGGTGGGCATGACGGTTAATGGCTTCTCCGGCAATAGGTGGATTATTAACAGGTCCCCTGGCAATTACCGGTCTGCTGCCGGGAGCAGGAGGTGTAACCGAGTTCTTCCACCATTTCTGCTGCCATCCGGCCAGCAGTAATAGCGATAAGAGTAAAACGGGGAGATATTTTTGTATAGACTTCATAATGACAACAGAACGCGGCGCAAAATAGTCAAAATTCCTTACCTAACTATGACATAAAAAGTTCCTACCTTTGCCTCCCTTTATGGAACAGGTAAAAACAGTAGCATTTCATACACTCGGCTGTAAGCTGAATTTTTCAGAAACCTCCACTTTGAGCAGGTTGCTGGAACAGGATGGGTTTGTAAAAACGGAATTTGATAATACAGCAGATGTATATGTTATCAACACCTGTTCGGTAACAGACAATGCTGATAAGGAATGCCGTATGCTGGTACGCCGTATACAGCGCCGCGCACCAGGCAGCATGGTAGTCATTACCGGTTGCTATGCACAGCTGAAACCGGAAGAAATTGCCTCCATAGAAGGCGTAGACCTGGTATTAGGTGCTGCAGAAAAATTCAATATCGCCGAACACCTCAAAACCCTCACCAAAGGAGACAGCACTAAAATCTGTTCCTGCGACATTGAGGATGTCAATAGTTTTCATGCCTCCTATTCCCTGAACGACCGGACCCGTACTTTCCTGAAAGTACAGGATGGCTGTGACTATACCTGCGCTTTCTGCACCATTCCTATGGCCAGAGGTAAAAGCCGCAGTGATAGTGTTGCCAATGTGGTAGAACATGCCCATACACTGGCAGCTACCGGTGTAAAAGAAATTGTGCTCACTGGTGTAAACCTGGGCGATTTTGGAAAAGGATTTGAAGGTGGTAAGAAAAGAGAAGAATCGTTTTTTGAACTGGCACAGGCATTAGATCAGGTAGAAGGTATTTCCCGCTACCGCATCTCCTCTATTGAACCTAATTTGCTGACCAATGAAATCATCGAATTTGTGGCAAACAGCCGTAAGTTCATGCCTCATTTTCATATTCCGTTGCAGAGCGGCAGCAATGATATACTCGGCCTGATGCGCCGCCGTTACCGCCGTGAATTGTACGCAGAAAAAGTAGCACTGATCAAACAATTCATGCCACACTGTGCCATCGGCGTAGACGTGATCGTAGGATTCCCCTCCGAAAGTGATGCACACTTCCGGGAAACTTACGACTTCCTGAATGAACTGGATGTATCTTATCTCCACGTATTCACCTACTCTGAACGTGCTAATACGCATGCCCTCGAAATAAAACCAGTAGTGCCTGTTCACATACGTAATGAACGCAACAAAATGCTGCGTAATCTCAGTCATAAAAAACAACAGTTCTTCAATGAACAACATCTTGGTCAAACAAGAAAGGTATTGTTTGAATCACTGGGAAAAGACGGTATGATGGAAGGTTACACGGATAATTACGTAAAAGTAACAACGCCTTTCCGTCAGGAATGGCATAATCAAATCATAGACTGGGAACTGAGATAGCTTTTAGCCATTAGCTTTTAGCTTTTAGAAAAAATGCAGCGGAGACAAACATATAGACTATGTTCTCCGCTGCATTTTTTCTAAAAGCTAAAAGCTAATGGCTAAAAGCTGGCTCGCTATTTCGGGAATCCCGGATCTGCTTTTACTTCTTCCAACTGTTGTGTATGCCTGTTGGTATGTGCGGCATCCAGTAATAATAGCTGATACGCATCAATAGGGCCTAACACCGGGTGATCCATTACATGATTGCGCAGGTCATCTTTGGTGTTGGTAACGTATTCAATGAGTTTATTCCTGGATTCAGTAAAGTTTTTAATGGCTTCCGCGTCGGAAGAGTAGCCGTGTTTCGGCACCCCAAACTCCGGTGCTTTTACCTTGTGGCTGCGGTCTTCCACACCTTTGATAATCTGCTCATCGGAGGCTTTGATATCTTTTCTTCTTTCAGGATTGGCAGGTTGTTGCACCAGGTGCTGCTCCCCTTCCATGATCGCTTTTTCAATGAGTGTGACGTGTTCTACACATTCAATCACTGACCAGCGATCAGGGGCAGTTTTGTATTCCAGCTGCGCATCTGTGAGTCCCTGAACATCTTTCAGGAGATTGTCCCTGGTTTCTTGTAGTTGGGTAAGAAGTAGCGTTTTATCGTCCTTTACTGTTTTCACAGCAGGACCCGGAGCTATAAAGCCGGAGAACGTTGCAACAGACAGCAACAGCCATAGTTTTTTCATCGTGGATAAATTTTAGTGCCAGGAAATTGGAGTCAATAAGTAGCTTGACAAGTTACGAAAAACCAATGATCTCCAGAAATTCTTCCCGGGTAATAAAACCTGCGCCTAAAGAGGCCAGATGAGTGGTATGGACCTGGCAATCGATCATTTTTAATTCGGCTGCATAAGTTTGCACAAAGGTGATAAACGCCGCTTTAGAAGCATTGCTGACATCTGCAAACATGGATTCTCCAAAGAAGAAGGGACCTGTTTTAACACCGTAGAGACCACCGACCAACTGATCATCCTGCCAGCACTCAACAGACATCGCATGTCCTGCCTTATGCAAACGAATATACGCGGCCTGCATTTCAGGGGTGATCCAGGTACCGGTTTGACCTTCGCGCGGAATACTGCTGCAGCGGGAGATTACACCGGCAAAATCTTCATTAAAGGAAATACGGAATATTTTTTTGCGCAGCACCTGCTTCATACTCGCAGATACTTTCAGTTCATCAGGGAATAATACAAAGCGGGGATCAGGGCTCCACCACAGAATGGGTGGTTCATCATACCAGGGGAAGATACCGGAGCGGTAGGCCAGCAACAATCTATCTACCGATAAATCACCGCCCACAGCAAGCAATCCGTCTGGCTCAGAGAGCTGTACAGGAGGAAATATCAGTTGTTTGTTAAGGCGAAAAACGGACATATCGCGGATCAGCTGCCTGCCATTTCTTCAATCGTAACACTCAGCCCTCTTTCCTGCAAAGCTTCACATAAAGGGCGTAGCTTGATGTATTCACCCTGTTTTACGGCATATTTTCCGTTAAAATGGATAATCATGGCACACTGTTCGGCCTGCTCATGCGTATGCCCGCAAACCTCCATCAGGGAAGATATGACCCAATCAAATGTATTTACTTCATCATTCCAGACTACCAGGCTAAACGGATATTGCTCATCTTCCGCCACCAGCACGTCTACCTCTTCTTCGGGTAATCCTTTTGTACTTGTACGATCGCTCATCTTTAAAAAAAGCTTTACACAAAATTACATGGATTATTCGTTAATTTATCCATATTTAAAGCTGGAGTTACTGATTTTGGCATACATCTGAGCATAAAAAATGGTTATAATGAAAGGACTGGTTTTACTGATGGATACGAATTTACCGCTGAAAGATCCTGTACCGATCTTTTCGCTGGTATTGTTTATTATACTGCTGGCACCTATTCTCCTGCGCAAGCTGCGGATACCCAGCATTATAGGGCTGATCATTGCGGGTATGCTGATAGGAGACCATGGTTTCAAAATCATTGAAAAAGGCAGTATTGACCTGTTTGCCAAAGCAGGGTTATTATATATTATGTTCCTGGCGGGCCTGGAACTGGATATGACGGAGTTTCGCAAAAACCGCTACCGCAGCATGGTATTCGGAGCTTTCACCTTTTTCATACCGCTGACCATGGGGTTTGTGGTATGCACCTATGTGCTGCATTTTAACTTTATGGCTACCCTGCTGGTTTCCAGCATGTTTGCCACGCATACCCTGGTAGCCTATCCACTGGCCAGCAGACTGGGCATCACTAAAAACGAAGCCGTTACCGTAGCCGTGGGCGGCACTATTATCACCGATACAGCCGTATTGCTGATACTGGCCATCATCACCGGAGCACAGGCGGGCAACCTGAATACTTATTTTTGGGTGCGTTTGGGCATTTCCCTGACCATTTTTGCCGTTATTATCCTCTGGCTGATGCCAATGCTCGGCAGGTGGTTTTTTAAGAAAATAAAGGACGATAAAACCTCGCATTTCATATTTGTGCTGGCATTGGTATTTGCATCGGCATTTCTGGCCGAACTGGCTGGCGTAGAAGGTATTATCGGAGCGTTCCTGGCAGGGCTGGCACTGAACCAGCTCATACCACATACCTCCCCGTTGATGAACCGCATTGAATTTGTAGGCAATGCCCTGTTCATTCCTTTTTTCCTGATCAGTGTGGGCATGCTGGTAGATCTGCGGGTACTATTGAAAGGTCCTGAAGCCCTCATCATTGCAGGCGCACTCACCATCATGGCACTCAGCAGCAAATGGCTGGCAGCATTTTTTACCCAGCTTGCTTTTAAATACAGTCCTACCCAACGTAATGTCATATTTGGGTTGAGCAGTGCGCACGCTGCCGCCACCATTGCAGTGATACTCATTGGTTACAATATGGGGATTGTAGATGAACATGTACTGAATGGCACCGTCATCCTTATCCTGATTACCTGCCTGGTGGGTTCTTTTGTAACAGAAAATGCAGGCCGCCGGCTGGCAATCCAGGAAGCTGAGAGCAAGCCGGATGCACCGGATCAACCGGAGCGTATATTGGTACCCGTGTCTAACCCGGACCGCATTGAAGCGCTCCTCGACTTTGCTGTAATGATCAAGGATACCAGTACTTCCACCCCAATTTATCCATTGGCTGTGGTACAGGATAATGATGAGGCGAAAGAAAAAATACAACTCACCAATAAGATGCTGGAAAAGGCGGTAATTCATGCTGCCGCCACCGAAAGCCCTGTACAGGTAGTGACCCGTATAGATCTGAACGTATCTGATGGCATTACCCGGGCAACGAAAGAACTGCTGATCAGTGATGTGGTTTTGGGCTGGACAGACAGACCCAGCACCACCGACCGCTGGCTGGGCAACATCTTTGGAACTACACTTGATAACGTATTACAGCGGGTATGGGAAACCGTATATGTGTGTAACTTCCATTCTCCCCTAAACACCACCAAGAAAATGGTGCTGGTGATGCCACCCAATGCCGAGTACGAGCTGGGCTTCCTGCATTACCTGCAAAAAATGTTTATGCTGGCCAAACAGGCGGGCGCCAGGCTACTGGTGTTCTGTAGTGCAAAAACGCAGGTGATTACAGAAGCATTTGCCGAGAAGTCCAAAATGAGCGTAGATCTCAGCTTCCGTCAGTTTGATACCATAGAAGACTTCCTGATTCTTTCCAGGGAAATCACCCGGGATGACCTGGTAGTAGTGGTTACTGCGCGTAAAAGCACGCTTTCCTATCATGCCTACATGGACAGCATTCCCGCTAAACTGGAGCGTCATTTTAAAGATAATAACGTGATCCTGCTATATCCCGAACAAAGAGAATTTAATTCACTGGAGGCAGGCCTCCAACCGGAAGATCTCACGCTGGCGCCTATACAGGAACAAATTGCAAATCTGAATAAACTGGGTAAAGCCGTGAAGCGGATATTTAAGAAATAGCGAACCAGCTTTTAGCCATTAGCTTTTAGCTTTTAGAAAAAATGCAGCGGAGCACATAGTATATATGTTTATCTCCGCTGCATTTTTTCTAAAAGCTAAAAGCTAATGGCTAAAAGCTGATCATCGTTGAATATTAAACAATATCCATTACACACCTTGTAGCTAATCTTCCATCTGTCCCGAAAACAGGTTCCCCCGGATTATCTTATATTTATAGTAATCAAAATAATCTCCCATGGCAAAACAAATGTCTGTCATTTCTTTTACGGGAAAACTCGGGAATCTCATTGGGTATAAGCGCAATGGCGAATACTTCCTGCGCAGCATGCCGGAAAGCGTGCAGCAAACGGCTGCTACCCGCCGCGCATCCCGGCGCTTCGGCATCGCCAGCAGGAAAGGTGCTTTTATTCGTCATGCTTTCTACACTCACCTGGATATCCATTGTGACGGCGGTCACATCAATCGTCTCAACAAGGTACTCATTGCTGCCGGCGATCATCACGAAGCCATCACAGGCTTCCGCTTCAATCAGCATACCGGGGTAGATCGCTTTTTTCCGGTGGCTCCCCGCCTTCTCCCTAATGGGATATTAAATATTCCCGCACAAACCATCGCTGGGCATAAAGGCATTGTTGCCCTGGAAGTAAAAGTGATCGCAATGCGTATTGATTTTAAGTCACGTCAGGTGGCAGGTAGCGAAACGGTTACGCTAATGATCGCCCCCGATACCACTTTCCAGGAAACAAATGTTTCGCTGGATGTACCCGGGGAGGGCTCACTGGTAGTGGTTTTCCAGGTAAGAGCCCTATACAAAGACGGCTCATCAGGCAACAGGCAATATATGGCGGCCGATATTATTGCAGTGGCAGCCCCACAGGTACCCAAATATGCTCATAAACGCACTTACCCAAAGCGGACGAAATTGCTTCCCAAACTTGCCTATACATATGCATATCCAGCTGTCATTCAACTGGAATAAAGCGATCTTGCCCCCGGAGATATTTTGATAAATAAACCCCTTATACCAACTTCCTTTCAATAGTACATCTCTTTCCGCAGCTCCCCCCTGGTAGGGAAGCAGTCCTCCTATGGCCAGTTCCGACCTCCATCCATTTGCTGATGCAATTTCATCCCGGTTATACATCCGAAACTCATCCCCGCATCAAGTCCACCTCTCCTGCACTGTTTCTATAGGTGCAAAGCGGGTGCTAAGTATAAGCTCGACGGTGTCTACATAATGAAAAGGTAATGCTGACTATAATGATGGGGGGCTTAATGCACTATATCTTAAAAGCGTATTTAGAGACAACGAAGATAAAAGTCGTTCTAAAATATCCGTAATGAAGGCTTTCGGGCAGCTGGCAGGCTTGGATCTGTAGCATTTTTCCTTTATAGATTGACTAAACTGAATGCTTAAAATTCACGCTATCCCCAAGCTTTCGGCTTGATCCATAATATATATGTCTATCTCCGCTGCATTTTTTCTAAAAGCTAAAAGCTAATGGCTAAAAGCTAAAAAGGTCCCGCATTTCTGCAGGACCTTTTCAATTTGTGTGTAGTGTGGGAGCTACTGGATTCGAACCAGTGACCCTCTGCTTGTAAGGCAGATGCTCTGAACCAGCTGAGCTAAGCTCCCGAAGATCTTTAAGGGTGTGTGATGTAGTGTGGGAGCTACTGGATTCGAACCAGTGACCCTCTGCTTGTAAGGCAGATGCTCTGAACCAGCTGAGCTAAGCTCCCTCTAAAGATCTTTGGAAAAAAATGTCAAAAAAACGGATGTGGGAGCTACTGGATTCGAACCAGTGACCCTCTGCTTGTAAGGCAGATGCTCTGAACCAGCTGAGCTAAGCTCCCTTTTTGTTTCTTACCGATCGTCCCTTTTGTTCGATGGGATTGCAAAGGTATAAACTATTCTTATTCTACCAAATATTTTTTGAAAAAAGAGTAAAAAATGAGTTGAACACATATAGACAAACAGACTCCAAATCCTTTACCACAAATCATTTCAGGAAAAATAAAATTTCAATTTCCTGAAATAAAAAAGAGCACATGCATTTGCACTTACATATATTTTGCATCAATAATGTGCAGGTAAGACCACTGTTGGGGAAGATGAAAAACAGTAGATTAAAAAGTACGTGCAGCTTGTTGTGATCAACTGCATTAAATAAAACAGGGCCGGCCATTAACCGGCCAGCCCTGTCAACAAATTTTATTCATTTAAATACGCTTCAGCCAAAGCTGATAAGTACACTCCTTACTTCTTTTTCTTCTTCTCCGCCTTTTTCACAAAGCCACCTTCAAAGAAACATTTAATGCCTCTATATGCACCACAGCCACCAATTTCACGGATATTTACACGGCCGGATGAAAACTGAAATGAAATCCCACAGGAAGATTCTTTGTCTTTATATCCTCCCCTGTTGCCTGCCAAATAATGACCTTTACCGCTCAGTTCTCCTTTACAATTACCATTATCTTTTGTGAAAGTAATAAAGAACTGGAAGGTCTTTCCATCCTCACCATCCCGGATTGATACGATGTTCATATCTCCGGAGGTATAATCACCGGAAAATTTATTCTTGCGTGGCAGGGTGTCAATAGGATTAAATATCTGCCCGGCATTCGTTGGCCCGTTAGAGTTAGTCATAATGAGCGTTACAGTGCCATCAGCATTTACCATATAGAAGTCCTCTTTCAGGGCACTACGGGTACCGGAGAGCCTTTTCTCACTGCTGATTTTAATCACATTTTTACTGTCCAGCTGCAATGACATCAGCGTGCCGTCCGGACTACCGGTATTGGCTACACGGATCCTGTTCAGGTATTTCCCTTTCTTATTCAGGAAGCAGAGATAGCCGACTGACTGCGACCTGCCTTCCGCCTTTACCACCATATAATTCACGGTATTACCCGGGATACGTTGCAGGGGGAAGTAGTTCACCTTTTCACTTCTGGAGAAATCTCCCTTGGTCAGTGTATCTGTTAAAAACCGCATCGCTGCAGTGTCCAGTGCCAGGGAGTCCGCCATTTCCAGCTGCAGCGTATCAGCGGTGAGCTTATAAGGCAGGGTGCCGGGCGTAAATAATGCCTGGAAGTCTTCAAATGTCATTGGTTCATCGCCACTGCCTGGCTTTTTCTTCGATTTGCAGGCTGCTAAAACACCAATTGCCAGTAATAATAAAAGGAAACGCTTCATTAGAAAAGTTAGTTCTGGGCGAAAAGTTAGATATAATTTTTATATGTGAGCCCTAAAAATCAAAAAACATACCGGATAGGAAAAAGTTCGGATTTATTATTTAGATTTGTCTAAATAATATTTTAGATAACATGAATTTATCGGTTTCGGAGGAAAACTATATTAAATCCATTTATAAACTGCAGGAAGGCGATGAGGCGGTGAGCACAAACGCACTGGCCTATGAACTGGATACCAAACCGGCATCGGTAACAGACATGGCAAAAAAGCTGAAAGAGAAAAAGCTGATCGAATATGAGAAATACCAGGGTATCATCCTATCTCCCGAAGGCAGAAAAGCAGCATTACAAATTGTAAGACGCCACCGCCTGTGGGAATGTTTCCTCGTAGATAAACTATCCTTTAGCTGGGAAGAAGTACACGAACTGGCGGAAGAGCTGGAACATGTGCGCAGTGAAAAACTCACCAACCGCCTCAGTGATTTCCTGGGCAACCCCGTAATAGACCCGCATGGCGACCCTATCCCGGATGCCAACGGCAAACTGGCCAAACCGCGACCACAAACCTCGCTGGATCAGGCCAATGCTAAAAGACTGGTAGTAACTGCCGTTAGCGATCAATCTACCGCGCTACTCRCCTTCCTGAATGCCAAAGGCATTAAGCTGGGCACCCAGCTGGAAATTGTGGCCCATTACGAATACGATAACTCTATTGAAATAAAACTGAAACAGCATCCGGCCATCACCATCAGTGAGCAGGTTGCTAAACATATTATGGTAAGACCCGTTTAAACATTACGAATAAGGAACTCCAGTATACTATGAGCATCGAGCACACACATTCATCAACATCGTTAAGTGAGGTACATCAGAGTGTAGAAACCAACGGAAAATCCAAGTGGAAAAAAATCTTTGCCTTCTTTGGGCCTGCCTACCTGGTAAGTGTAGGTTATATGGATCCCGGCAACTGGGCCACAGATCTGGCCGGCGGCAGTCAGTATGGTTATAAACTGCTGTGGGTACTCCTCATGAGTAACCTGATGGCCCTGCTGCTGCAAAGTCTCAGCGCACGCCTTGGCATTGTACGCGGCCGCGACCTCGCCCAGGCCAACCGTGAAACCTATCCTCCCGTTATCAATTTCATTTTATATGTACTGGCGGAAATTGCCATCGCTGCCACCGACCTGGCAGAAGTACTCGGTATGGCCATCGGTATTCAGTTACTCACCGGCCTGCCACTCATCTGGGGTGTTAGTCTCACTGTACTGGATACCTTTCTCCTGCTCATTCTGCAGCGTTATGGCATCCGTAAAATGGAAGGGTTTATCATCTCGCTGGTAGCCATTGTAGGCGCCTCCTTCTTGATAGAACTCATCCTCGTGAAACCGCAAATGGGCGAAGTAGTCAAAGGCTTCATTCCTTCCCTCCCCGATAACACCGCCCTCTATATTGCTATTGGTATTATAGGCGCCACCGTTATGCCGCATAACCTGTACCTGCACTCCGCACTGGTACAAACCCGGAAAATAAAAAGAGATGATGCCGGCATTAAGCAGGCCATCCGCATGAACTTCCTGGATAGCACCATTGCCCTTAACCTCGCATTCCTGGTAAATGCAGCAATACTCATACTGGCCGCCGCCGTATTCTTTAAAAGTGGCCGCACTGATGTAGCTGAAATACAGGATGCACATAAATTACTCGATCAGTTACTAGGCAGCAAACTAGCCCCCATACTCTTTGCAGTAGCGTTGATTGCTGCCGGTCAAAGCTCTACTGTTACCGGCACCCTCGCCGGACAAATAGTAATGGAAGGTTACCTGCGCCTGCGCATCAATCCATGGTTACGCAGACTTATTACCCGACTGCTCGCCATCATCCCTGCGCTGCTAACCATCATCATTGCTGGCGACAACGAAGTAGGCGCGCTGCTGGTATTTAGTCAGGTACTACTCAGTCTGCAACTGGGCTTCGCCATTATTCCGCTGATCCATTTTGTAAGCGATAAAAAAACCATGGGCATCTTTGCCATCTCTACTACCACCAAAATTTTCAGTTGGGCCGTCACCATTTTATTGGTGTACCTTAATATGCGGATGGTATTTACAGAAGCCATCAGCTATATGACCGGCACAGGAAATATTCTGGTAGATGGACTCATACTGGCCGGTTGCGCCGGTTTTATCGTGCTGCTTTTCATCACCATCATTTACCCGCTGCGCAGCCGCTACCGCGATGATGCTGCCGCTGGTATCCACACTACCCAGGTATCCCTTGGCGACATGGAAAAGCCGGTCTACCGCCGCATTGCGATGGCGCTCGACTTTACTACCAAAGACAGGGAAATTGTCACCAACGCCATTGCTCACGGTAACGAGCATACGCAGTACGTACTCATTCATATTGTGGAAAGTGCTTCCGCCAAATACTTCGGCCATGACTCCGATGACCTAGAAACACGCCGCGACCAGGAACAACTGGACACCTATCTGGCGCTGCTGAAAAGCCGCAACATCGAAGCAAAAGGTGTACTCGGTTTTCGCAGACGTGCCAGGGAAATTGCACGCATCGTAAAAGAAGAAAACTGCGACTTCCTCGTATTGGGTGGACACGGCCACAAAGGCTTTAAAGACTGGCTTTACGGCGAAACAGCTAACCAGGTAAGACACCAGGTAAAAGTACCGGTACTGGTGGTACAGTGGTACCAGGAAGCAAGCCGTAAATAATGGATCTTTTTAAATTCAATGCAGTCATTTTATGCAGCAGCTATTTAAACCCGGTGATACCAAACATTTCAGCCGCCTGGTCCGGACAGAAGATTGCGCCAGCTTCGACAGCGGCAACGTACATCCGGTTTATGCCACCTTTGCACTGGCAAGAGATGCAGAATGGTGCTGCCGTTTGTTTGTAATGGAAATGAAAGACGATACAGAAGAAGGAATAGGCAGTCGGCTCACGGTAGATCACCTGTCTCCTGCACTCATAGGCAGTGAGGTTACATTTACCGCCACTATCACCGGTATACATCATCACGAAATCACCTGCAGCTATGAAGCGGTATCCAACGGCAGGATGATTGCCAGCGGCATACAGGTGCAGAAAATATTAAAAAAAGAAAAGCTGGAGCAGCTATTTGCGGGATTAACGTGAATAACTAATTTCAAAAGATAAACGGGGATTTACACAAAAACATTTGCGTAAATCCCCGTTCATCTTCTTCTAAAACTTCTATAAACAATAGTTCATCTAAAACGTCCTCTTCCTATCAAAAAAATCAGTGAAACAAGCAGCCCTTCTGATATCTTCCAAGCACACCTCTTTCAAAATATAAATTACAATCCCAATGCGGCTTTCAGCCTGGGATATCCTGTTTTACTTACCAATACCCTGGCGCCACTGCGTAAAATAGCCAGGTGGTTTTCCTTCTCGTAAGGATCGATGCGGGTTACCTGGTTTACATTGAGAATATAAGAGCGATGCACACGTGTAAACTGTTGCGAATCGAGCATTTTCTCAAAGAATGACATGGTTTTGTTTTTCAGAAAACTACCTTCCTGCGTCACAATTTTCACATAATCATCTGCTGCTTCCAGGTAATGAATATCCTGCACAGGAATGATCTTGATTTTACCATTCAGCTTAATCACCACCCGATTGCTTTGCACCGGGTTAGCAGCGGCGGTTTCCAGCAGCGCTTCTGTATTGGCAACAGGCGTCTGTAGCTGGTCCAGCCACTTTTGTACCGCCTTATCAAAACGTTCGTTGGAAAAAGGTTTCAGTAAATAATCTACTGCGTGTACTTCAAAGGCCTTAATGGCATGTTCTTCGAAAGCAGTGGTAAAAATAACTGCCGGCATATTCTCTACCAGTTCCAGCATTTCAAAGCCGGTGATCTTAGGCATCTGTATATCCAGAAAAACAATATCGGGTTGATGTTGCTGTATGGCTTTTAATCCTTCGAATCCATCATTACATTCCTGCATCACTGATATCTGCGGAAAATTCAGCAGGTATTCTTTCACCACCTCACGGGCCAAAGGTTCATCATCAATTATTACTGCTTTTATCATGGGTTTGTGGTACTTTGATAATTGTGGTAAAAATATTTTCGTGAGCGGATGTATCTAAGAGGTCCTGCCGTGCGAACAACAGGTAAAGCCTCCGCTGTATTGAATTCAGGCCAAATCCTGTGCCTTTGTTTGGTTGTTGTAATTCGTTGTCGAATGGATTTTGTATCGATATATGTAACATACCGTCCTGCATCCACGATTTTATGCTGATCGTAATTTCGCCGGTAGTATCGTATAGTCCGAATTTGATGGCATTTTCCACTACTGGTTGCAGCAACATCGGCGGCATAAGCATTCTCTCTGCATCTTCATCGGGTATAACGGTAGTGGTTAAACGATGTCCGAAACGTACTTTTTCAATATCCAGGTAGAGCTGCAAATACTTCAGTTCTTCCGATAAGGTAATCCATTGATCATCTTCCCGTTTCAGCGATCCGCGTAAAAAGTCGGAGAGCTTCAATACCATTTCCCTGGCCTCTTTCGGACGCAGCATGATCAATGCGTTAATGGAATTGAGACTGTTAAACAGGAAATGCGGTTGCAACTGTTGCCGTAGTTTAAAGAGTTCTGCCTCTCTCACTATTTTTTCGGTGGCCTCTTTGCGTTGCATAGTTTCCTGCTGCTCTGAGATATCGTACCACATCTGGCTTCTAAGACCGATTCCGGCTATCAGCATCCATCCTGTGAGTGCGTGAATGGGAATTGCACTGTTCAACCATCCCAGGTACACCGGATCTTTAGGAAAAGCAGTAACCAATAACCAACGGCTCAAACACACCCACAATACGGATAAAGCAAAACTCACCACCGCCACATAACCAAACTTCATGGTGCCTGCAGCCGGACGATAATAGGCTACGTTATGACTGATGATGATGCTGGCAGCTCCCAGTAAGATGACGTGTACGCAACTGTCTATAATGGACTGTGCTAAGGGAATATCAAACCAGTAGTACAGCAATCCTCCGTAAATCAGCATCCATATTGCAAAGGAACAGAGAAAAGACCACCAGGAATTACCTTTTATGAATTGCTTTACCAAAACAGTGGTTTTATACGTTGAGTTCAAAATATTGTTGTCCCTGCAACTGGGCTGATTTCATCTGTAACCAGGCGATATAGGAATTAGGATCTCCCGGTTCTTCGATGCGGGAATACAGTTCCATACCATCTGTCAGCTGATCCAGGGTATATACTTCCGGTACGTTGATGAATTTCCACTGTACCAGTTCCTGTTGTTGATTTTTAAAGGCGTACTGCTCCTGCATACCAATTTCACGGGCTTTGTCACAAGCATCTTTCTTAGTAAGAGCACTAATCAATCTTAATTGTTCATCAAATTGCGGAGTGTGATTGCCGTCTCCGCAGATGATCTGATATACTACTTTCGCAACAAACCAATGCATAAAAAAAGATTTAAAAGTTGGAGATAGAAGGGTGAGATATGGTGGTTTCCTTAKGCGTAACTTTTTATTTCCAGGYCGCCCATAATACAGGTACCTGTCAGTATCAGCAGCTTTTCCGGACCAGTAGAAGGGATCGTATCCAGATACCTCTTATCATCCACACCGCCCATAATGGTTGTCACATCCATCTTCACTTTCCAGTTTGCCGGTATGATGATTTCACATCCTCCCATAATGGCTGTAACATCCAGCTTTGCAGTGCCATCTATATCTGCCTTCATAAAATTAAGCACGGTACCTCCGAAAATGGAAGTCACATCGCCTCCTTTGAAGTTTTTAGACATAATCACTTTATCTACACTACCGAAAATTGCGGTTGCATCGATAACATCATCGCCACTGGCGGATGCGATACTGGCGCCAAACTGCTTCTTCCGGTCTGACCATTCCTTCGTGGAGTAATTTCTTTTAAAGATCACGATAACACCCACTCCAATCATCACTACCGGCCAGATAAAGCGTGCCGTATCATAAGGCCAGGCCTGGATTTCCCCGGCCAGGAAAATACCGCCAATTGCTACCATCACCATCCATCCACCCATCCGGAAATTATGCCGGAAACCTAAAACGATACCAATGGCAATGAGGATCATTTGCCAGGAAAACAACCAGTTGGGAAGATCAAGATCTAAACGCTGTAACAACAGGCCGGTGCCTATAATTACCAGGATAGCGCCTCCAACGGCTCTGCTCTTTTTTCTTGATTCCTCTATATCTTCGTTTTTCATTTGTCTTGTTATTTATGATACAAATGTAGAACGGGTTGTTCTCTTTCAAAACAGGGTTTAGGCTAAGCAGGTACACTTACCGGTAAAAAGCAGGAAATTACCGGTAAAAACCGCCGGTGTCTTTTAACCGGTTAACAATTAGTTAAAAATACCGAACCCATGCAATGTTTCCCAGCCTATATTTCCACCGTTACCAGCGCCTCACTTCCTGCCAGTTTGGTCAGGATGGCTTTTAATTGCTGTACCATAGGGTCAGGGCCGCAGATATAGAAATGCTGATCAAAGTTGGTAATTTTCTCTTTTAAATAGCTTTCATCAATAGTATGATGGTCATAACCCGGAACTTCCTGCGCTGTCAGTGTATTAATGAAACGTTTGCCCAGCATCCCTTCAAATTCATCTTTCAAAATAATATCACCCAGGGTTTTATTGGAACAGATCAACTGGTTAGTGCCCAGTTGCCCTTTGTTTTGTAAATCACGGAAGATGGCAATAAATGGGGTTACACCGGCGCCTCCGGCAATAAACACGCCCTCTCCTTTATAATGTATGGTACCCCATACGTCATGAAGAATCAGTTCATCTCCGGCTTTCAGCTGTCCCAGTTCGTGGGTAACGCTGTTGTGCTCATCATATATTTTAATGGTAAACTCCAGTTGCTCCCATTCAGTGAGACTGGTAAAGGTAAAGGGGCGTCTTTCTTCTTCCCATCCCGGTTTGTTGATAGAAACTTCTGTGGCCTGACCGGGGACAAAGGTATATCCCTGGGGCTTTTCGACTGTAAATTGGTGCACATTATGCGTTACTGGGGTAACTGCAAGAATTTTGACGATATGGCTTTCCATCGGTTTAGGTTTTCTTATGTATGAATGTAGCGTATTTTTTGACTTAGTGCAAAGCCCGCTGTAACAACGGCGCCAGCGCAGCCGCCCAGCGGCTGTAATCTTTTCCGGAAGGATGTAAACCATCTGCTGCTACCAGGTCTTTATCATGTAAAGCTTCACGGGTAAAAGCAGTGATATCAAGATAGGGAACCTTCATTTGTGCTGCAATGGCTTTGTTGGCAGCATTATAAGCATCTATTTCCACGGCAATCTGCCGCCGGTCACGGTCTGCCGCGAAAGGAGTAACACCCCAATCAGGAATAGACAATACCACCACATGGGAAGGCTCATTACCGGCAAAAGCAATTGCTTTTTTCAACAGGTCTGTAAATTCAGTTTCATATTGTGATAAAGACCAGCCACGGTATTGGTTGTTGACACCTATGAGCAATGTTACTATATCATATGTTTGTGTAATATGTGCAGCAGTAATACCTGCTTCCAGTTCATCTGTGGTCCAGCCGGTAGTGGCTATTATCCGGGGATCTTCTACGGAAAAGCCTTGCTGGCGCAGTAGAGCGACCGTTTGCACCGGGAAACGTTCGGGTTCCGTTACCTGTTCACCGATAGTATAACTATCACCCAGGGCGAGATATGTAATGGGAGTCATGGTGGTATCTGAGATTTTGTTGCTGCCGAAAAATGTGCAGCAAAATAACATTAATCCTAACATAAGCAAAAAGTTATATGCAGGTGGAGAATTTGCACAATAAGACAAGAAACTACCCCGTCTTTAAAGGGAAAAGCGTTACCTTTGCACCCGATTACAACAATTACGTAACGCATAAGAAACCGTTTTATGCCGGCAGAAAAAATATCGATGAACAATGGCCTGTTACAGGTCCCTGCACAACCAATCATACCATTCATAGAAGGCGACGGAATAGGTCCGGACATCTGGAGAGCCAGTGTTCGTGTATTCGACGCGGCTGTTGAAAAAGCCTATGGTGGTGATCGGAAAATTGAATGGAAAGAAGTACTGGCAGGTGAGAAAGCCTTCCAGCAGACAGGTGAATGGCTGCCAAAGGCTACACTGGATGCGCTGAAGGAATACCTGGTGTCTATTAAAGGCCCCCTGTCTACTCCTGTGGGTGGTGGTATCCGCTCCCTGAACGTTGCTATGCGCCAGGAACTGGATCTCTACGCCTGTGTAAGGCCCGTACGCTGGTTCAACAAAGTACCTTCTCCAGTGAAACATCCGGAGAAAGTTGACATGGTGATTTTCCGCGAAAACACGGAAGACATCTATGCCGGCATTGAATACATGACTGGTACACCTGAAGCTAAAAAACTGCTCGATTTCCTGCAAAATGAAATGGGTGTTAAAAAGATCAGGTTCCCGGAAACTTCTTCACTGGGTATTAAACCCGTGTCAATAGAAGGAACGGAAAGACTGGTACGTGCTGCTATCAGCTACGCACTGGAACACAAACGTTCTTCTGTTACCATTGTACATAAAGGCAACATCATGAAATTCACCGAAGGTGGTTTCAAAAACTGGGGCTATGCACTGGCGGAGAGAGAATTTGGCGATTATGTATACACCTGGGAACATTGGGAAAAAACCAAGAAAGAACTGGGTGAAGAAGAAGCTAACAAAGAACTGAAAGTAGAACTGGCAAAAGGAAAACTGCTAATCAAAGATGTGATCGCAGATAACTTCCTCCAACAGATCCTGCTGGCACCACAGGATTATTCTGTGGTAGCTACGCTGAACCTGAACGGTGACTATATTTCTGATGCACTCGCTGCTGCTGTAGGTGGTATTGGTATTGCTCCCGGCGCCAACATCAACTACATTACCGGTTATGCCGTATTTGAAGCTACACATGGTACAGCTCCACGCTTTGCCAACACCAACACCATGAATCCATCCTCAGTGATCCTGAGCGGCGTAATGATGCTGGAATATATGGGCTGGAAAGAAGCAGCAGAGATCATTGTTCATGGCCTCAGCACAGCCATCATGCGCAAACGCGTTACCATCGACTTCTACAACCTGATGGATGATGCCACCCTGGTAAAAACCAGCGAATTTGCGGATGAAGTAATCAAGCAAATGCATTAATCATAAAGCTGAAAGCATAAAGCAGAAGGCAAAAAGCTATTGTAGCGAATCATCTAAGCGGATATTATATCTATACGCCCTGATGATTCGCTACAATAGCTTTTTGCCTTCTGCTTTATGCTTTCAGCTCCCAAAAAAACCTTTCTTTCTTATTTTGTTTTTAACATAGCTATTCGTATTTTTCGTGATTATCCCGAAAGGGACCCGCTGAATAATTGTTGCGAATTGCTTTTAATCTAATTTTTTAAAAAACCCGAAATGGCAGAAAAAATTAAAGTTGCTAATCCGGTAGTCGAACTGGACGGTGATGAGATGACACGAATCATCTGGAAATTCATCAAGGACAAACTGATACTTCCATACCTGGATGTTGAAATTAAATATTATGATCTGGGCATGGAGCATCGTGATGCTACCAACGACCAGGTAACCATTGATGCAGCCAATGCGATCAGGGAAGTAGGCGTAGGTATCAAATGCGCTACCATTACTCCGGATGAAGACCGCGTAAAGGAATTCAAACTGAAGCAAATGTGGAAATCACCGAATGGCACTATCCGTAATATCCTGGATGGTACCGTTTTCCGTGAGCCAATCGTTATGAGCAATGTTCCACGCCTGGTGCCTAACTGGACAGCTCCTATCTGTATTGGTCGTCATGCTTTCGGTGATCAGTACCGCGCTACCGATTTCGTTACTAAAGGAAAAGGTAAACTCACCATCAAATTTGAAGGTGAAAACGGTGAAGTAATTGAACACGAAGTATACAACTTCAAAGGTGATGGCGTTGCATTGGCAATGTACAACACCGATGAGTCTATCAAAGGCTTTGCACGTGCATGTTTCAACCAGGCACTGATGAAAAAATGGCCTTTGTACCTGAGTACCAAAAATACCATCCTGAAAAAATATGATGGCCGCTTTAAAGATATCTTTGAAGAAATCTATCAACAGGAATTCAAAACTACCTTCGAATCACACGGCTTAACTTATGAGCACCGTTTGATTGATGACATGGTAGCCAGCGCACTGAAATGGCATGGTAACTTTGTATGGGCTTGTAAAAACTACGATGGCGACGTACAATCAGATACTGTTGCACAAGGTTTTGGTTCCCTCGGTCTGATGACCTCTACCCTCATCACTCCGGATGGTAAAACAATGGAAGCAGAAGCCGCACATGGTACTGTAACCCGCCACTACCGCGAGCATCAGGCTGGCAAACCAACTTCTACCAACCCAATCGCTTCCATCTTTGCATGGACACGCGGCCTGGAATTCCGTGGTAAACTGGATAACAACCAGGCGCTGATCAACTTCTGTACTGCACTGGAACAGGTTTGTATTGAAACCGTAGAAAGTGGTAAAATGACAAAAGATCTGGCAGTTTGTATCCACGGTAACAAAGTAGAACATGGTAAACATTACCTCTACACCGAGGAATTCCTGGATGCCCTGGACACAGCGCTGAAAGCGAAACTAGCATAGAAATAGCTATTAGCAGTTAGCTTTTAGCCTTTAGCAAAAATGCAGCGAAGATCATATGATCTCCGCTGCATTTTTGCTAAAGGCTAAAAGCTAATAGCTGTTTACATTTTCATCTTCTTGCGTAGTACTTTATCTTCTCCATAAATATCATCAAAGAAAACAAGGTTACCATTCTGTCCTTCTGCGGTAAAGTAACGCAGGTAAATAGGAATATGTTTAGGCAGATCTACCTGTTTCTTTTCTTCCCGCGCCAGCCATACACGAATACTATCACCGCTATGTCTCAGACTGTCCGCACGTACCAGGTACTGCGCCAGGCTATCCCATTGCTGTACCCGCACACAACCATGACTCATAGCACGCATGGAATTTTTGAATAAACCACGGTTATTGGTGTCATGCAGGTATACGCTGTATTTGTTGCGGAAATTAAATTTCATGATTCCCAGGGAATTATCAATACCGTCCATCTGCCGTAACACGTAGGGGAAATGACCTTTGCCCATTTTCGTCCAGTCAATGGTGGCAGGATCTACGGTGTTACCATCCTTATCAATTACTTCCAGGTTTTTAGAAGCGAGATAGCCCACATTCTTTTTAATAGCTGGCAGCATTTCCTTGAACACAATACTGTAGGGTACTCTCCAGTAAGGATACATCATAAAGTTAGTCATATAGGAGTTCAGCAGCGGTGTACGTGTACGTGGTGTACCCACAATCACGCGCGACTCCAGCTTTACTTCTCCACTATCTACTACCCGCAATGTATAACCGGGAAGATTCACCATAATATACTGTGACGGCAAAGTATCCGGCAGTTTACGCCACCTGTCCAGGTTTACAGCTGCCTGCATAATCCAGTCGTGGATAGAACGATTCAATGCAATTACGGTTCTTTTACCTGCTACGCCATCAACATAAATATTAAACTCTTTCTGAAAAGCTTTAATACCAGTTTTTAATATAGTCGTATCCGTTGCACGACCGGTGGTATCCAGATGTCCGCTTTGTACCAGGCGATTGATCACCAATTGCCTGAAAGCCACAGTATCCGTATAGTTCAGCGGTAAGGTATCCCAGTGATAATTAGCATATTTTGATTTGAAGGTTTGTATACCTTCTTTCAGTGCTACGTACCCCGGGTGTACAGGTTCCTGCGCATGAAGAATGGTGGACACATTTTTCTCCGCCAAAGCCTGTTGCAGGGCTGTAATCAGCTGAGCGTCTGTAAACACCGAATCTCTTTTGAGGGTAACACTGTCACGAGGCGCTACGCCAAAACGCAGGTCAGAGGCCATTTTCATAAAGGCATCTGTCATCAGTATATCCACTTTTGCCCACAAAGCCGCGTCCTTTTTGGCAGTAGCATCACTGCTGATCTGCTCCAGGGCGGTGGTGAGCGCAGGTGCATGATACTGGGCAGGCAATAACCCTACATCTTCCGCATGCTGTATCATATACAACATCGAATCTGCAGCGGGATTGACCACACCATCCCTGGACCAGTGCCCGGACGGTTTATCGGCGCCATAAAATTCCTGAATAGCGGAGGGACGGAACGCCAAAAGGCTGTCTTCCAATTCACCTTCATTGTCTTTGAGTGCAGACAAACGTT
This sequence comes from Chitinophaga sp. 10T418, assembly GCF_056394125.1. NCBI lineage: Bacteria > Pseudomonadati > Bacteroidota > Chitinophagia > Chitinophagales > Chitinophagaceae > Chitinophaga > Chitinophaga sp. 10T418. The sequence goes on along the minus strand of NZ_JBFTHG010000013.1, from coordinate 51,153 downwards.
CCGTGATATTATCTGTTATCACTTCATCCAGTTGTCTGATGTTTGCTACAATCTGTTTTTGTTTGGGGGCGGTATGCTTTTTTTTATTGACACAGGCTAACAACAAGCACGCTCCAGATCCGCATAACAAACCGATAATATAAATTTTGTACTTCATTTGCAGTTAATCGCTATAGTAAAGATAGGGATTTACAAATACTGTGCAGGAAATTTTACCCGGAAAGTTTGCGTACAAATACGTATTATTTACAACAGTCTTTTTTCATAAACAATGACTGTAATACCTTTAATATACCTGTTAAGATCTTTTTCATGTGAAGATTTTTAAAAAAGAGGCCACGGTGTGCAGCAGCCTCTTTTTAAACTAAAACTAAAACAACTAACTTCTAATATCTCACGCCTATGGGTATACTATATCTTATCTAATGGTATACGCTCAGGGGCTTTCAATTGTTTAAATTTACTTGGTGTTAAACCGGTAACTTTTTTGAACTGAGCGGAAAGATGCGCTACACTACTGTATCCCAGCTTGTAACTAATTTCACTTAAACTTAATTCGTTGTACACCAGCAACTCTTTTACTCTTTCAATTTTCTGCTGAATAATATATTGCTCAATGGTAGTGCCTTCTGTTTCTGAAAAAAGATTACTGAGATAGTGATAATCTTTCTGCAACTTCCCTGCCAGTAAAGTGGAAAAGTTTTCTTTCATTTCATCCAGCTCAGAATGATGTACCGCCTGCACTACAATGCTTTTTATGCCGGCGATCAGTTGCTGTTTTTTATCATCTATCAATAAAAAACCTTCTTTTTCCAGGGTGGCAGATAGCTGTTGCAATTGCTTTTCAGACACCTTTCCTGCCACTGTCACCTTGCCCAGCTGTATATCCCGGATGTCCAGCTGCTCCGCGGCGATGGCTGCTGTTACCACCTTGATGCAACGCGGACAAACCATATTTTTTATAAACAGATCTGTTGTGGCCATCATTTATTTTTTAATATTAAAAATGTTATGTTCAAACCTGATTAAAAAGGAGTTGAACGTGTTACGCGTCATGTCTCCTGCCAACTGAGAGCGGTAAGACAAATCCAGTCGTGTGGTACTGTTGAATATAAACTGTATGGCGGGGGCAATGTCCAGGTAAGAACCACGACCCATTAAGTCTGTATTGGTTTTTCCCAGTAATTCCACATACAGGTTTAAATTGGTTTGCTGAAAGCTTTTATACTTTACAGGCAGTACCAGGTACCCGGCGGAAAGACTATAATTTACTGAATTCTTAGAAAAGTTTTCCGGAATATTATCCTTCACATTATTCATATAACGTGAATACCCCAACGTTGTAGACAACGCCAGTTTATGCAACAGCTGCGTAGCAATAATACCACCATTTACGCCGGAAGTAGCGCCCTCCAGGTCCAGTTCCTCATTATCATAAGGACGCATCGCATGTGTGCCCGTCGGCATAACAGGATAATATGGATTGTCGATCACGGAACCTCTTACATAAGCCGCCATCCTGAAATGTGCATGCTGCTGATCCAACGACAGGAAACGGTATTTCGCATAAATGCTACCACCTTCTGCCCGGATGGAAGACTGCATCATATTAGAGGCATACCCCAGTACGTGCACCATGAGTCTTTTATTTACACCCCACATCACTTCCGGTTCAAAACGCATTCCCACATCGCCGGAATGCTCCATGTTAAAGAACTTATTGGTGAGTCTTATTCCAAGGGAATTAGCGGGCATATTACTCGCCGGTTCCGTATTAACGTATAATTCCTGGGCTGCTGCAATGCCGGTACCGGCAATGATCGCCACTGCTATCATTATAAATTTCTTCATATACCAAACAAATATTAAATGGTAACGTGATAAATCCTGCCGGATGCTGCCCCGGTATTGGTTTTACAGCAGTCGCCCATCATGCCTGTTTTATAGCAGGGCATAGTTGTTTCGGTACTGAATTTTTTAAACTGTTTGGTAGAAACAAAATCCTTGTCGATCACCGTAATGTTTTTATCACCGCTCAGCACCTGGTTCTTCACATCCATAAAGTGGAGGGTACTGCCGGCGAAGCTAATATGTGCATCGTTTTGCACATTTACTGCATCAAAATTGGCGGTCATCACCAGTTTACCTATTGAAAAACCGGCATCTTCCACTTTTGCCTTAATGGCGTCAATATCCACCGGTACACCGGTTTTGAAGGTCAGTACAAAGGTGGTGTTATCCAGGTCTGTGTCTATTTTATCTACAAAAGGCAGTGATTCCAGTGCTTCATAAGTTGCTTTGGAACACATGGCGCAGGTAAGGCCGGTAGCATGTACGCTGGCTTTTTTGAATTGTGCATTTGCGCCAAAAGTTAAGCCCAGTGAGAGCAATATAATAGCTATCGTTTTCATGATCTGATTAAATTAAATAAATGAGAAATTACAGCCGTTGCTTTGTCGTTCCGCGAAAAGCGGGTATTACAAAAACAGCTGAATCAGATCAGGAAAGTGCAGTTTCGAAGAAAAATGGGGGTGGAGGCGAGATCTGGCGGATCATGGTGATAGTCGCCAGCCAGTATTTTTGATACGGGTAATGCAGGTACGGTTAATATCCTTACCGGCAGCTGCATATGGGTGGTCATGCTAAAGTCCTGCTGCAGGGCTTTGGCAGCCTGATGCGATTCAGTGACTTTACAAAACTTAAATTCATCTTTGCAACAATCCATGCCTTTTGACGGCTTTTTGCATATCTGGCACAGATCCGCTGAAGCATCCTGCCACTCAATGCATGCCAGTTTGCCCATGCAGTAATGCACATTTACCGCAAACCCGCTGGTAAGCGTGGTGTACAAGACTGCAAATAATATGGCAAAAAATCGTTTCATGATGAAACACAAATATAGCTAAAAAAGCAGAAAGCGAAAGGCATAAAGCAAAAAGCTATTGTGTAGAAAGAATAAGCCGATATTTCGCTGTTATCTTCTACACAATAGCTTTTTGCCTTACGCTTTGCGCTAGTTAATAAACCACCATCTCAACCCCACTCTGAAGGCGAAGTTGTTATAGGGGTATAAAGGAGCTGCGTAGTTATTATTGGTGATAAACGTATTCAAATTTTCTGCGCGTACATATGCGGAGAAGGATTTAATACGGAAGTTGGCGAATGCCGCAATATCCGGTAAAGGATTACTGATTTTCTGTGAATGCTGATAAATAAACTGACCTGTCAGCGGGGAATAATCATCTGCATAGTAGCCGGTATTGTACCGTGCTTCAATACCAGTGATCAGGTTCAGGTTAGTATATAACCTTTTCTCAAATGCGAAACGGTTGCGTGTCCAGAAAGTGGGTACGTTTAATGGTCCGTTGCCATGCAATTGCTGGAAGGCCACATCCACATACCAGGCAAATGGCGCGATTACAAATTTCTTGCTGAATGTTATCTGCAACAGGTTAAACAGGGAGCCATATTGGTCGCTGTGGTAGTAATCCTTGAAATAAGTATAGTTCGTGAACAGGAAATAATTCACGGCCAGGGTATATTTCAGTTTTGCATTATCGGTGGCAAACTGCAGCTGGGTAACATTTTCTTTAGCCAGGCTGGTATTATACCAGGCATCCCGGTTACTGTTAAAGTACTTGTACACGTAAGAAGGCTCGCGGTTTACGTTATTCATCGACAGGCGCACATCTCCCAAAAGGTCATTAATATGCCTGCGTAAGGTACCATATACGCCGTAGTCGCCAATATTCTGGCCTACTACATAAAATTCGCCCTTTGCGGAGAAGTCCCATTTCTGGTTACGGGTTTTGTTACGGTATTCCCCGTGTACTGCGAGGTTAGTGAAATTAATATCAGCATCGAGGAAGGTACCGGTAATACTTTCAAACCGCGCACCCAGGTTAATGAAATGCCCCTGGTTACCACGTACCGGAAACTGTATCAGGGAGATATCGTTGGAAATCAGCTTCCACTTATGCTGCGCATTAACCGTATCGCTGGGAATAAAATTATAGTGTTTGGTATAAAAGGCCGTATCCGGACTGCTGTCTATAAACCCGTAGTCATCATTTTGGTAATTAAAGGTGTACTGCACACGGAATACCGGCTCATACCTGTAATAATCGGTGGTATCGTTCACATGAATGCTGTCGCCCCTGCCCCAGTCGTACTGTTGCTGTATGAGGAAACCTGTTTCCCGGTAGCTGGATTTCACCGGCAGTGTACCGCCGCCAAAGAAAGCGTAGGCCTGTGACGTATTATTACCCAGATTTACCGGCAGACTTTTACGTTGCTTGTAGTTGTTATCCAGCATCAGAGAATCGTACTTAAGCCCTCCATTCTCCCCTCCATTGATCTTATTATAGTAGAAGCTCATGTAGGTATGCGCACGCTTGTTTTTGCTCTGATAACGGGCTGTAAGCCGGTAAATATCGTGATTGGTATTCTGGGTACGATAATATCCCGGTGCATTTATTTTGCGATAGTCGAAAGCAAAGTTGAAACGTTCCGTACGATTCTGTGTATGCGATAGTCCGATTACCTGTTCCTGTTTGCTCCCTATCAGGTACTGCAGCTCTGTGTAGGGGCGGGTAGTATAGTAAAAGCGGGCATCCTTGTGGGAATTGGAATAGATATCGTACGAGTGAAAACCGGCATCAAATCCGGGTTTCATCAGCGGTGAGTATATCATATTATACGCAGCACCGCCGGTATTACCGGTGGTAGCGTAACTGGAAGGCACCTTCAGGTAGTTGGTTTGAAAATCAGCTACAGAAGAATCTATCTTATAATAAGAAGGGTCGCCCAGGGCCTGGTAGCTAATAGTCAGCGTATCCAGCTCGTGTTCATGCTTTCCGGTGTCCCGTTGCATTTTACTACTACCGCCGCCTCCGCCGCCACCCATATTATTCAGGCGTCCCGAGTTAAACTGGGCCTTTAATTGATTCCCGCAAAAAAACAGCAGGGCTATGAAAATGAAAATTTGCCTCATCCGAAAGTAACAAAAGCGTTTATAGTTGCCGGATTAATTCACTAAAGATAAGCGTAAGCCCAGGTTCTGCTGCTTTTGCAGCCGCCAGTACTTCTTCATGGGTAATCACATTTTCCTCCTCCCGGATACCGATATCGGTAATCACACTCATGGCAAATACTTTCAGGCCGGCATGTGCCGCTACAATTACTTCAGGCACGGTACTCATACCTACAGCATCACCACCGATGATATGCATGTATTTGTATTCTGCCCTGGTTTCAAAGGTAGGCCCTTGCACGCCTACATATACGCCGCTATGTAATGATATATTGTTGGCTGCCGCAATTTTATTGGCAGCATCTATCAGGGTTTTGGCGTAAGGTTCGCTCATATCCGGGAACCGGGGGCCCAGGGTATCTTCATTTTTACCACGCAGCGGATGCTCCGGCTGCAGGTTAATATGATCGCGGATGATCATCAGATCCCCCACGTTAAAGGCTGGATTCATGCCTCCGGCCGCGTTGGAAATAAATAATGTATGGATTCCCAGTGCCTTCATGACCCGAACAGGAAAAGTTACCTGTTGCATGGAAAATCCTTCATAAAAGTGAAAACGTCCTGCCATGGCCACTACAGGCTTGCCCTGCATGTATCCCAGGATTAATTTACCGGAATGTCCTTCTACAGTAGATTCAGGAAAATGTGGGATGTCGCTGTATGGAATTTCCACGCTACCTTCTATTTCACCGGTCAGGTTACCCAGTCCGCTGCCCAATATGATGCCCGCTACCGGCTTATCTTGCCAGAATTTGCTGATATATTCCCCCGCTGCTGTGATCTTTGCTGTTAGTTCACTCATCTGTTTATACATTAATTAAAAGTCGGATTTAAAAAACAAACCCGCGCAAAGTTATTTTTTAATTCACAAATGACTGCAGTTTTATATTTAAATCATAATGACCTAATTTAGCGCCAAATTTTATTCCGATGAACTTACACGAGTACCAGGCTAAAGAACTGTTGAAAAAATATAATGTACCGGTACAGGAAGGCATCCCGGTGGATACCCCTGAAGCGGCTGCGGAAGCATACAAGCAGCTGAAAGTGCAATTTGGTAATGAATTTGCCGTTGTAAAGGCCCAGATTCATGCGGGTGGACGCGGAAAAGGTAAGATCCGTGGTACGGAACAGAGAGGTGTGGCAGTAGGAAAAAATGCAGAAGATATTAAAACCATAGCAGGCAATATACTGGGAGGTACCCTGGTAACCATTCAAACCGGCGATGCTGGTAAACTGGTAAATAAAGTACTGGTAGCCCAGGATGTTTACTATCCAGGTGCTAACCCGGTAAAGGAATTTTACCTGTCTATCCTGCTGGATCGTGCTAAAAGCCAAAATGTTATCATGTACTCCACAGAAGGTGGTATGGATATCGAAGAGGTAGCACACAGCACTCCTGAGAAAATATTTAAAGAGTGGGTTAAACCAAATATGACCCTGCAGCCTTTCCAGGCACGTAACATTGCTTTCAACTTCGGTTTAAGCGGTGAAGCGTTCAAAAACATGGTGAAATTTGTAACTAACCTGTATAACGCATATGTAGGACTGGATTGCAGCATGCTGGAAATCAACCCGCTGTTCAAAACCAGTGACGAGAAAATTATTGCAGTAGATGCGAAAGTAAACCTGGATGATAACTCCCTGATGCGTCATCCTGACCTGGAAGCACTGCGTGATATTTCAGAAGAAGATCCTACTGAAGTAGAAGCCAGCAAATTTAACCTGAACTTCGTGAAACTGGATGGTAACGTAGGTTGTATGGTGAACGGCGCCGGCTTGGCCATGGCTACCATGGATATGATCAAACTGAGCGGTGGTGAACCAGCTAACTTCCTGGACGTAGGTGGTACTGCCAACGCACAAACAGTAGAAGCAGGGTTCCGTATTATCCTGAAAGATCCAAAGGTGAAAGCTATCCTGATCAATATCTTTGGTGGTATCGTTCGTTGCGACCGCGTTGCACAGGGCGTAATTGATGCTTACAAATCTATTGGTAACATCGAAGTTCCTATCATTGTACGTTTACAGGGTACTAATGCTGCAGAAGCAAAAGTACTGATCGAAGAAAGCGGTCTGAAAGTACAGTCAGCAATTTTATTAAGCGAAGCGGCTGCTTTGGTAAATAAAGCAGTAGCATAAGGCTGAAAGCATAAAGCAAAAAGCTATTAAAGTGAATGACCTGAGTAAAGGAGTAATATCCGCTCAGGTCATTCACTTTAATAGCTTTTTGCTTTATGCCTTATGCTAACTATTCAACTTGACCAGTTGATTCTTGTAACCATCAACACGTTCGCCCATTGATTCAGCTTTAGCCACCAACCAGGTAAAATATTTCTTCGCGAGATCCTTATGTCCTTCCCGGCACATTAAAGCCAGGGCTCTTAGTGCTTCCAGGCTGGATTTTTCATTCAGCACAGGTTCTGCCCATTTGATATATAACTCTTGCAGGGAATGGTCTTTTTCTAATGCAGCTCCCAGGTAGAAGGCCATATAGCGGATCCGGTTTTCGCTACGGTCGTTATGAGCAATGGCGAATTCCACGAAAGCCTTTCCGTTTTCGCAGGTCCTATATAAATAATTTTCTGCATAATACATCTGTGCTTCCTGCCAGTCGGCAGCACCATATACAGTTTGCTGCTTCGCTAAAAAGGCAGCGAATGCCTTTTCATCGTATTGTTTAGGCAAAGCCGCCATATCCTGTTTCAGCAACCCTTTAAAGATATTCTGGGTAAGGGCGCTGCCAAAACGAGCTTCTTAAGTTTCTTTGTTTTTGAGAAAGAACTCCCTGTAATTGTCAGGCAGCTTGCCAGCCACCTGCATGGCTTTAAACACAGACTCTTTAAAATAGTCTTTCGGCGACTGCTTTAACAGGTATTCCTTTACCACTTCCGCAGCCGGATACTTCCGGTCTTTTGCGAAAAAGAAGGTCGTATAAAAGTCCGGATCATCTCTTTTCAGGCTATTACCAAAGCCGGTCAGCGACTCCCCTGCTTTATACTTTTCGATATTGGTTTGCAGGAATTTCAGGAAATCGGGTACCTCCTTGTAGCCCATACCGGTATTAATCAGTTTTCCCTCGCCGGAAATAATCAGGTAAGTGGGAAATCCTGTCATGAAATACTTGGCGCACAGCTCTTTCCCGAATTCTTCCTTGAATACGTCATAACCAGTGCATACAAAGTTGTCTTCCATGTACTTTTTTACGTCCGCGCGTGGAAATACTTTGACTTCCATGTCTTTGCAGGCATGGCAGCCTTCAAAATACGTGTCAATAAAAATGGGTTTGTGTTCTTTCCTGGCTTTGACGGTGAGCTCCTTCCAGGAGCCTTTGATAAACTGGGTGCTATCCTGCGCCAGGGCAGCAACGGGCAATAGACCTGCCAATAGCAGTGCTTTAAATGCATACTTCATTGTACTGTTTTTTTTAATGGTTTGGTAACGTGAAGCTAATAAATAGGATTATAATGCCCGCAGCAGTTTGTTTATTGGTGGATAAAATATATAAGCGGAAGCGGAAAGCATAAAACTGAAGGTACAAAGCCAAAAGCCATTGAGACGAATGATCTAAGCGGCTAATAATTAATATTCGCTTAGATCATTCGTCTCAATGGCTTTTGGCTTTGTGTTTTATGCTTTCCGCTTTCGCGGTACTAATCGTTCTTTTTAGGTGGTGCAGGCATAGTAGCCTTTGGCTTGTCTTTCTGCTCTTCCTTTTTCGGTGCGGGAGCAGGCGCTGGTTCTGGTTTATCTGCACCTGGTGCAGCAAAGTCATTGGCATCACCAGAGCCATAGTCATCGGCAGAACCGTTACCTACATTTTCTGATTCTGCACCTGGCTTCACATTAGACTCATAATTCATGTAGATATCATCCTCACTCATATTCTGCGGAATCGGGAAATGGTCATTCGTGCTGATTTTCAGTGTTGGATCCGCATATACCTTTTGCATGAAATAAGCCCAGATAGGTAAGCCGGTATTGGCCCCCTGTCCGATAGCGGTAGTGCTGAAGTGGATAAAGTTGTTTTCACAACCCACCCAGGCGCCCGCCAGTATTTTAGGAGTATAGCCCATGAACCAACCATCGGTGTTATCGTTGGTGGTACCGGTTTTACCGGCTATTTCACCCTGGATGTTATAACGTGAACGGATACGCGCACCGGTACCACCGGGAGCCACTACCCCTTCCATCATTTTCACCATGGTGTAGGATTGTTTTTCGTTGATTACTTCACGTTTTACCGGTGCAAATGTTTCGAGGATATTACCGTTTCTGTCTTCTATGCGGGTAATATAAATAGGTTTGGTATTAATACCTCTTCCGGGGAACATGGTATACCCCTGTAATAGTTCATACAGGGAAATTTCCACTGCACCCAGGGCAATAGCCGGATATGCAGGGATATCGCTGCTGAAACCCACTTTATTTTTGGCGAAATCCGCAAATGGTTTGGCGCCAATCTGTTTAATCAGATAAGCTGCCACCAGGTTGAGTGATTTGGCCAGCGCGCCGGCCATGGTAATTGAACCACCTGTGCTGCCTTCAGAGTTATGCGGGCTCCAGCCATTAATCGTTATAGGCTCATTTGGCAATATAGTGTTGGCCGAAAAACCATTCATGATCGCAAAGCAATACAGGAAGGGTTTAAAGGTAGAACCAACCTGACGACGGGTTTTAGCCACGTGGTCATTTTTGAAATAACGAAAATCCGGTCCGCCTACCCATGCCTTTACCTCACCACTTTCGGGATCCATCGCCATAAAGCCTGCCTGTAAAATGGCGCGTGTATATTTGATGGAATCCATTGGCGTCATGATGGTATCTATTTCGTTCAGGTCTGGTTCCGTAGAACTTTTCCAGCCAAATACCTTCATGCGGGTGGGTGTGTTGAATACCCTGGCAATCGTAGAATCATCGGCTTCATCATCCTTCATGAATTTATACCTGTCAGATTCTTTCATGTACTGATCCAGGTATTTAGGCCATTTCTTCCAAACGCTGCCGGTTTTAACATCATTTTGTGCAGAGAGTGATTTTTGCAACACTGCCAGGTGCTTGGCTACTGCTTCTTCTGCATACAACTGCATTCTTGGGTTGATGGTTGTATATATTTTCAGACCATCACGGTAAAGGTTATATTCTGAGCCATCGGCTTTTTTATGGTTTTTACACCAGCCTTTGAGTTCATCACGCAATACTTCCCTGAAATAAGGGGCTAGTCCTTTGTTGTGGTCAATTTTATTATAGTGCAGTACAATCGGTTTGCTTTTGGCAGATGCGGCTTCTCCGGGTGTAATGAATCCGGCTTTCTGCATATTGTCTATCACCGTGTTACGGCGTTCTAGTGCATACTGCGGATTACGGCGGGGGTTATAGATGGTGTTTCCCTTCAGCATCCCTATCAGGATGGCCGCTTCTTCTATGGATAAATGACCGGCATCTTTACTGAAGAAGGTTCTGGCGCCGTTTTCTATTCCATATACGTTATCTCCGAAAGCCACTGTATTTAAATACAGTGTCAGGATTTCCTGTTTGGTGAAGTTTCTTTCCAGTTTTACCGCAATAATCCATTCCTGTATTTTCTGAAAGGCACGTCCTACAGGGTTGCCGGAGCGTTGTTTGCCCAGGTTGTCTGTTTGCAGGTTCAGGGCCAGCTGCTGCGTGATGGTGCTCGAGCCACGCTTTTTACCGATCAGGAGGTAAAAAGGAATGGCCAGTGTGCCTTTAGGATCAATACCGGAGTTATCGTAAAACCTGGTTTCTTCAGTTGCTATCAGCGCGTTGATCACATTTTTGGAAATCTCATTATAATCGCTGCTGGAACGATCTACCTGGTAGTATTTACCCAAAATGGTACCATCGTCCGCAATCACTTCTGCTGCCAGCGCTGCACGGGGATTTTCCAGTTCTTCCATGGACGGCATACTGCCGATTACACGGAAATTAATGAGTAAAACAAAGAGAACAAGTAATGCTAAGATACCAAAAGCCACCCGCCACAATATTTTCACCGATTTTTTCATGCGCTTATATAATTTGTTTTATGGCCAAATTGCCTGATCCTTTAAATGAATGGCAATTTATTACTATCTGTTGGCTATATATGTAAATTTTTCAATAAAGTTCAACTGCAATAAACAAGCCTGTTTATAAGCGTTTGACCGGCAAAGCTATTTAAATTTCCAAAAATACTTACTGGGTCACATAAGTTTCTGTAAAAAACTTACGATACCCGGCCAGGTCTTTGGTACTATTCAGCAGGATAAAGTTATCTCTCGAAATAACGAAGAAATGGTATTCTGTAGGCCGGATCCGGGGAATGATGTTGGCAGGTGCCGCATCCCTGATTTCGTCAAAGTACTCCAGTGCCTTATCCTCATTGGGGAAAATCCTGAAAATGAGCATCACATCATTGGGAGTCAGCACAAAGCTGCCGACTTCAATTTTATCCGAGGCATGTTTAGCCGAATTATAGCGGGTAAACTGATTCAGCCCTTCATCCATGAGTTCTTTTGACACCCGGTCAAAGGACAGTACTACAAAGAATGGGTTATCAGCGTTTATTTTATAAGGTGTTACCGGTTTTACGGGGGCAATAGGCACAATAGGCGCGGGCAATGGCGTTACCATGCCTGCAGCTATTTTGGACGAATCTGCCCGCGTTTTGGCTACATTCAGTTTATCGGCCAGTACCGGCTGTGGATTTTGCCAAGGATAGCGCATGGTGATATTTTCATCCAGCAATTCTCCGTTCGCATCTTTCTTTCTTACCTCCAGTTTGGCCAGATAATCTGTAAGTTCTGCGCGGTGATCCAGCGCATCCATCAGGGCCTGGGCCTGCAAGCGGATAGGCTCATCGGCAGCGTATTTGGTTAATACGGCCTGTACGGCCTTACGTGACAGCTGCAGCGAGTCTGTTGCAAACGAGGTATCTGTTTTAACAATCAGCATGGCTTCCAGCAAATCGAACTTAGGTTTCAGGAAACTGAAGCCGAAAGAGCTGTCGGCCCGTTGTTTCATGGCCATGGCTCCTGCATAGTCACCATTCCGGAAAGCTGTATAGGCAGAATCGTAAGCTGCGCTGATCTGTTTCTTTTTGGCCACGTCTACATCGTTATTCAATCCACCGGAACGGATAATGTCTGCGAAGTTGGTATTACCATACTGGTTCAATACCATCGTTTTATACTGGTTAGCCTGCGCAGTATGATTCAGTTTACTATTCCATATATAGAGCGAATACAATACTTCCGGTTTGCGCGGATGATCCGGGAAAAGGAGCAGCAGCGAGTCATAGGTTTCTATGGCCAGCGGATAGTTCTCGAGTTTATCGTGATATAATTTACCTAAATCAAACCAGGCATCTTTTACCGCTTTTTCCGAAACCGCGAGTTTTTCCGGTGTCAGTGGCAGGCCGGCAGCCAGTAAGTCCACGCTTACACTATCCGGAGGCACGCCCTTGGTGGCAGCTTTTTTACTTTCTTCTGCTATTTCAATAGGTGCGTTGCTGTTAGCTGCATTCACTACACCGTTCTGGCTACGGCGCCAGTTATCGCCGGGTTGACGGCTACCCCATCTGCGTTTAAATTCTGAGTAGCCCGCAGATTTACTGCTGGCATTGTAAAAATACCAATCGCCTTTTTCTTCCTTAGGTCCATAAGCCCCACCACCTGTCATACCCATCGCGTTCACATCGAGTGGATTAGCAGCAGAAAGTGCATCTTTCTTTTTCTTGTCGGCTGCCTCATTTTTGAGTGTAGCCGCCATTTTCGAGAGGAGTATGTTACGATCGGAAGGCGACATGGCTGCAATTTTCTGCAGACTGTCTTCCCGGTGAATGATATCCAGTTTAGCCACTACATCTGACAGTACTTCTTTGCGGACATTTACGGTGGCCGCGTCCATGAAGTCTTTGTTCATGATGCCGGCGGTGCTGTCGTAATATTTTTTAGCGTCCGGATAATTACGCAGATCATAGTAAATATCCGCCATCCCTTTATAGGTGATGGTACGCTGCATGAGGTTATCGCTGGGTACTTTCAGTGATTGCTTCATATAGCCGATGGCTGCATCCGGATCTTTGGGATATACCAGGGTACCCATAGTATAGTAAATGCCATCACGGAACCTGGAGAAGCGTTGCTTTCTCAGCATGTGATGAAGGCCGGCAATGCTTTTAGCGATATCACCGGTCGTTTCAGCATTTGTTTTAGCGATTTGTAACCTGGCCTGGAAGTCCATCATCGGATCGGGTTTCATGCCAATCACATTGCGAAACTGTTCCAGGGCGGAATCCGGGCGGTGCTGCTGTACATAGAGCTGACCGAGGATATAGGACATCCTGGCCCTGGCTACCCGGTCGTGGCTTTTATCTATGGCCAGTTGCAGGGGCTCTATGGTTTCAGGATATCTTTTCTGTATATAATTGCTGTAGGCGCGTACTTCCGCCAGGCCGCCATCGAGGCGGTGCGGAAAATGCGGGTCGTTATTGAGTAAGTTGAGGAGGGCCTGTACCTCATCATATTCTTTTTGTTCGAGGAGGGTTCTGGCTCTCCAAAGGAAAGCATCATTACGGGCTTTCACATGTTTAAAGCGACCGAAGAAGCCCTTCCTCTTTTCGTTGGTGGCAATAGAGATCTGGTCATTTTCGCGGGCACCCACTACTGTTTTATATTCCGATTTCTGTTTGGGGGCGAAAGTGATATTGATATACTGGAATGTTTTATTGGCGTTTTCGAGGTCGCCTTCATAGAAGTAGGCGCGCCCCATAAGCAGGAAGCAGTCATCGATCCATTTGCCGCGGGGGTCATGGAGCTGAATACCCATAGAGGTTTTGTCTATTACGGAGTCGAGTTCTCCTTTGCTGAATCCCTGGCTTTGCAAACTATAAGGATAGAAAGGCAGCAGCATATTATAGTTATCCTGGCCATCGCGGTTAGCAGTTCTTACTACCCTGTCGAGTTTCTGTTTGGCGTGAAAATAATAGTTGAAGCGCGTGGCCATGTTCTGGAAGAACTTTCGTTTCCAGTTCCATTTCTTTTTTTCCAGCATTACTTCGGAGGGGGGGCGCCGGTCCTGTACACGAGGCTCCTTCGGTTTAAAAAGGGGCTTGGCAACAGGTCTGTGTTGCTGATTATCGGGGGCCTGGCTTTGGGAATTTGTTTGCTGCGGCTGCTTTTGAGGCTTGTTCTGTGCCCAGACCGCCGGTAAACCCAGGCAAAACGACAATATAAAAAATCCCAGATATTTAAGTAGCAGTTTGATGCAATTCATGGATGCCAGGGTGTATAGGCTAAATATATATAACTTACAGTTTGAAAAAATATTTTAAAGATAGGATAAAATAGTTGATTCACTGCTCCTCCCGCAGAAGTGTCTGCTACTTTTTTCTGGCGGCAGATATCTTTTAATCCGCTGGTTTTCAAATAAAAAATGTCATTTCTTCATAGAATCCTCAAAACACCCTTCCCTATTTTACAATAATGATTAACTTTAGCCCGCCTTAAAAGGAATAAATTTCTTTAAGTAGTACTACAAACATGGCCAAGAAGGGGAATAAAAACAACAGAAGAAGCCTGGAAAAACTAAGTCATAAGTACCGTTTGGTGATTATGAATGACGATACCTATGAAGAAGTAACATCGTTCAAACTCTCCCGGATGAGCGTATATATTGCTTTCAGCACCCTGTTTGTATTACTGGTAGCTATTACGGTAGCCACTGTGGTATTTACGCCTTTGCGTTATTATATACCCGGTTATGGAGATCTGAAACAACGTAAGGAATTTATCCATCTCAAAATGCGGGCGGACTCATTAGAAACAGCCATTAATGCCCGGGACCAGTATCTAAAGAATATTAAACAGGTGATCAACGGAGAATTTACCGGAAAACTCGATACCACCATGTTAAAAGTGCCAGCTGTAGATAACAGTACTTACTAATTTTTTATTATTTAAATATTAAAGTGAGCAATTTGACGTGAATGCGGCGTGAAATATCTAAATACATAAAGACCAAAATATTTACATATTTTATTTATATTACATCACTAAACTTGAAAAACCTGACTCCCTATGTTTAATAACAATCAGAAATCGAAAGGTGACAACAAATCCATGTTACCTACATCCACTGTTAACATTATTGGCAATGGCACGACTATCCAGGGTGATATTGTGTGTGAAGGCGACATCAGAATTGATGGCCAGGTAAATGGACTGGTATCTACCAAGGCGAAGATAGTGGTAGGTCCTGAGGGGGATATTGTTGGCGACCTGGTATGCCAGAGCGCAGATATCCTGGGGAAAGTAACCGGTATTATCAAGGTAGAAGAACTGTTGTTCCTGAAAGGCAATGCGTTGGTAAAGGGCGATGTTTACACTGCTCATTTTGAAATGGAGCCTTCTGCTAAGTTCAATGGCCGTTGCTACATGGACGATCAGCAGCCGGCAGATAATCAGAAACATGGAAAATCCGTCCTCCAGGAAGCCGAATAATCGTAATCCTTTATTACGCTACGCCGGGTTGGCCTTTCAAATGATGGCCACCTTAGGTTTGGGTGTGTTTGCAGGTTATAAACTTGACCAGCGGATCGGCTGGCGGTTCCCTGTATTCCTTATCATTTTTTCTTTAATTGCATTAGCCATACTTTTGTGGCAAATTATAAAAGACACCCGACGGCATGAGTGATAGATTTTTTATACGGTTATTCGCAGTTTTTGGAATTCTTAACGGACTCATTATTATATTCAAAGCACAGTTACTGGGCCTTGGTACACATACAAATGTGCTGATGACCGGCAACGTGATCATGGCAATTATATCCCTGGTGTCTTATCTGATGGGCCGCCAGGGACTCGCTTCCTCCAATCATCATGCATTTATCCGGGCTGTTTACGGCTCCACCCTTGCAAAACTCTTCCTTTGTGTAATAGGTATTGTTGTCTATGTGCTTATTTATAAGCCCAATGTCAGCAAGTTGACTATTTTCATGCTGTTGTTCCTGTACCTGGTGTATACTGTATTTGAAACACTCAGTCTTTTCCGGCTGACGAGGCTAAAAAAATAATCTATTTGAAAAAAGAGGCGCCCCTGAATGCTTTAGCGTCCTACTTACCCGAAGGCACCTTCGGCCAGGTAATGGATTTTCTAACCACCTACAAGGTACATCTGACCGTTACCCGTGAACGGTCCAGTATACTTGGCGACTACCGTCATCCTGATGGACAGGGTAAAGGGCACAGGATCAGCATTAATGGTTCCCTGAATAAATATGCCTTTCTGCTTACACTGCTGCATGAAATTGCACACCTGACCACCTTTAACAAATATGCCAACCGCGTGGCATCACATGGAAAGGAATGGAAACAGGAATTCACTTTTATATTGCATGGATTTGTAGGTAAAAGTCTACTACCACCGGATGTGGAACTGGCCGTGCGTCAAAGCATGACCAATCCTGCTGCCAGCTCCTGCGCAGATGAACATCTGATGCGCGTGCTGAAGAAGTATGATCAGCAGAAAGAAAATCACTTTTTTATAGAGCAGGTTCCTTTAAATGGTATGTTTAAAACCAAAGACGGGCGTATATTCCGACGGGGAGAAAAAATAAGAAAACGCTACCGCTGTGAAGAGGTAGCGTCTCACCGATGGTATCTTTTTAGTCCCGTATATGAGGTGGAACTCGTTGCCTAGCCCTTCTCCCCTACATAATGTAATACCGGGAAAGCCATTGCACGATCAATCAGTTGTATTTCCAGTTGCACAATACTGGCTTCTGAGGCAGCCTGTAACTTAGGCGCATCGTCTGTAGGCTTGTGATAATCGTCATGTCCGCCGGTATGGAAAAACATTACCGGAACACCATTTACATAAAAGTTATGATGATCAGATGCGCCTTTTCCAGCGGCATCTGTAAAGAATTTAATTCCTGGTTGCTGTACATCTTTGAAAATAGCCGGCCATTCTTCTGCGCTGCCATAGCCCCCTATACCAATACCTCTTTCCGGATTATAGCGGCCGATCATATCCATATTGAGCATGAAATGCATCTTATCCAGTGGCATCAACGGATGGGCAGTATAATGCTTAGAGCCCTGTAAGCCCAGTTCTTCTCCCCCAAATGCTATAAAAAGAAAATTAAATGGCTCCTTCCCTTTATTTTTCACATAATGACGCGCAAGTTCCAGCAAACCAGCTACACCGGAAGCATTATCGTCTGCCCCGTTATGGATGACTCCTATCGGGTACTTTCCGTCAAATAAAGCAGCAGTGCCCAGATGATCGTAGTGCGCACCGATGATAATCGTGCGTGCAGCACCATTATCCAGGAAACCAATGACATTGCGGCTCGGAATATCCTTATGCGCTTTTTTATCGAAGGTAAAATCCTGGAAATAGCTACTGCCATTTACGGTTTGCAGGCCCAGCTTCTTAAACTGTTTAGCCACATAGCGGCTGGCCTTCAGGCCGCCTTTTTCTGCGGTCCCCCTGCCTTTCAGCTTATCGGAAGCCAGATAATTAACGATACCCTGAATCCGGGCAGCATCAGGAATGGTATCCTGTGCGAGTGCGCCCGTGTAGATGCCTGCGGCGCACATGAATAATAACCAACTCTTCTTCATATCCGTTCAAAAATAGAGAAGGCTTCCTTAATGGGAAGCCTTCTGCTAAAAATTATGTTTGAATTGTTCAGATTGTATTAATCCTACTTTTTCTTTGGCTGTTGTTGCATTCCCTGCTGGCGCTTCTGCACTTCTTCCAGCTTCTCCTGCCATTTGGATTTGCTCTTCGGTTTCTTCTTGTTTTCCTGGATCTGTGCGTGGATTTTATCATGGTTAATGATAAACTTCTGAATAACAAACTGCAACAGGATACTGATCACGTTGGACAGAAAGTAGTAGAAGGTCAACGCCGCAGCCAGGCGGTTGAAGATACCCAATAACATGATAGGCATTACATATGGCATGTACTTCATTACCGGGTTACTTTGATCAGTCATTCCACGGTTGTAGAACGCCAGGATCAAGCTGGTAATGGTCATGAGGATGGTGAACAAACTCACGTGCCCACCATAGAAAGGAATGTCGAATGGCAGGTTCAGGATAGAGTCGTAAGTAGACAAATCCTTCGCCCACAGGAAGCTTTCCTGACGCAGCTCAATGGAAGATGGGAAGAAGCTGTACATCGCCACCAGGATAGGTAGCTGCAGTAACGCTGGTAAACATCCGCCTAATGGGTTTACACCGGCGCTCTTAAACAGTTTCATCTGCTCTACGCCAAAGCCTTGCTGATCATCACCAAATTTAGCTTTCAGTTCATCAATTTCTGGTTTCAGCACTTTCATTTTAGCCTGAGATACATAACTCTGGTAAGTGAAAGGCGCTATCAGCAAGCGGATGAAGAGGGTAAGCAGGATAATGATGATACCATAGTTACCTATAAATCCACTGAGGAAGTTAAACACCGGAATAATGATAAAGATGTTCACATACTTCACGAATGCGAAGATACCAGTGCCCAGCGGGATGATTTTCTGTAATCCAATATCAAATGATTTCAGTGTTTTATAATGGTTGGGACCATAATAAATTTCTATTGGGAAAGAGAAGTCATTTGCACGGTTATACGGAATCTGTATGGTGCTGAATGTCTGACCTACGATATTAGGGCTTTCAGGTACTTTGGTATTTACATCCGCGTTATTGAAAAGCGCTCCTTTAGCGATCAGGGTAGTATTAAAGAACTGTTGTTTTACGCTCACCCATTTGATTTTGTGATCCAGTTTTTCGTGGCTGGTACGGTTCAGGGTGAAGTAATCATGCTTGTCATTTTCCAGCATATAGTGCACCTGGTTGTTCAGGCGCTCGTTCTGCATATCATGTTCCTGTTTTTCGTCCTGGCTGTTCCATTGCAGGGTCAGGTAGTTCTGATTGCCCGGGAGCAGTCCCTGCATACCTACTGCATGAATGGTATAGTCTACCACGTAGCTGCCAGGTTTGAGGGCATAAATAAATTCCAGGTATGCGGCGGGGTTGCTGGTATTGAGGCGGTAAGCGATAGACTTTACGCCACCTGCCAGTTCCTGAGGTTGTCCGGCGGTAAAGAACAGATCAGCACTGTTCAGTACTTTGGTTAAACTGGCCGGCACTTCAACAGATAAACGATCGAATGAGCTTTGCAGCAGCATTAATGGAGCACCATCATACGTTTTGTATTGTTTCAGTTGTACACTTGCTGGTTGTCCTCCTTTATTGGAAAAGGTGATTTTCACCACATCGTTTTCCAATACGGTGTTTTGCACATTGCCGGTGGCGGCAGCGGCAAAAGTACCAAACTCTCCACTCAACAGTGCCTGATGAGCTGAGTCCAGCTGACCACCATTCGCAACAGCAGCAAGACTTGCTGTATCTGCAACCGGAGTAGTTTTAGGCTTGTTAAGTTCTGCTATGGAATCTTGCCTGGCTTTTTCCCTTGCGGCTCCTGCCTGTTGTTTCTGGTTGAAGAATATATATCCTACCAACAAAACGCCCAACAGTAAAAACCCAATGACCGAATTTCTATCCATGAAATGCAATTAAAATTTAGGCAGCAAAGGTAAGCATGATTTTATGAATTGACCATGCTTTTTAGGTGAAACCCCTGTTAATTGCGGTTAAAATAATAAATAAGTAAAGGAAATGCGTATATAATTGAGGATCAGAGCGAGTTTAGCTTTTAGCTTTTAGCAGTTAGCTTTTAGTAAAAATGCAGCGAAGATCATAGATAATATGTTCTTCGCTGCATTTTTACTAAAAGCTAACTGCTAAAAGCTAACTGCTATTTCACTATCGATTCTTCCAGTTTCGCTTTACCATTCTTGCTTTCAGCGTATTGCTTGGCAGCTTTGATAAAGGATACGAATACCGGCGCAGGGCTTTCCACGGTACTTTTCAGTTCCGGATGGAATTGAACACCTACAAAGAACGGATGTGATGGCAGCTCTATAATTTCAACGAGGCCACTTTCCGGGTTTTTACCGGAGAGTACCAGACCCGCTTCTTCAAAATCTTTGAGGAAGTCGTTATTAAACTCATAGCGGTGACGGTGTCTTTCGCTGATGGTGGTTTTGCCGTAGATTTCTTCCGCTTTGGTGCCAGGAGTAAGTTCGCAGCTATAAGCGCCCAAACGCATGGTACCACCTTTAGCAGTTACTTTCTTCTGTTCCTCCATGAGGTTGATTACCGGGTGAGCGGTATCAGGGTTCATTTCTACGGAATGTGCATCTTTCCAGCCAAGTACATTACGTGCGTATTCCACCACACTCATCTGCATACCCAAACAGATACCGAAGAAAGGCAGCTGATTTTCGCGGGCATACTGAATAGCTACTATTTTACCTTCAATACCACGGTGACCGAAGCCCGGAGCTACCAGGAGCCCATCAAGGTTTTTCAGTTTTTCGCATACATTTTCAGGTGTCAGGTGCTCAGAGTGGATGTTTTGTACAATTACCTTGCATTCGTTCAGGGAACCAGCATGAATAAAGGATTCCAGGATGGATTTGTAGGCATCCTGTAATTCCACATATTTACCGATCAGACCGATGGTCACTTTGGATTTAGGATATTTCAATTTATCCAGGAATTCGCGCCACTTAACGAGTTCAGGCTCTTTTTCTACAGGTAATCCCAGTCTTTTCAGCACAGAAACGTCCAGTTTCTCGCGCATCATTTCCAGGGGTACTTCGTAAATAGTAGGTACATCGTTGGCTTCAATCACCGCATCTACCTGTACATTACAGAAGAGGGCAATTTTCTTTTTCAGATCGCGGTACAGCGGTTCTTCTGTACGACAAACGATGATATCCGGATGTACGCCGTATTCGCTCAACAGGCGCACAGAGTGTTGCGTAGGTTTGGTTTTCAGCTCTTTAGCCGCACGCAGGTACGGAATGAGCGTGAGATGTACTACCAGGCAATCTTCTTCTCCCAGTTCCCATTGTAACTGACGAACTGCCTCAATGTAAGGGAGTGATTCGATATCACCCACGGTACCACCGAGTTCAGTTATCACGATATCGAATTTACCATCCTTGCCCAACAAGAGGATACGGCGTTTGATTTCGTCCGTGATATGAGGGATTACCTGTACGGTTTTACCGAGGTAGGCACCTTCTCTTTCCTTGTTGATAACAGTCTGATAAATACGGCCTGTAGTAACATTATTGGCCTGGGACGTAGGCGTATTCAGAAAACGCTCGTAGTGTCCGAGATCCAGATCGGTTTCTGCGCCATCCTCCGTTACATAACATTCACCATGTTCATAAGGGTTTAACGTACCCGGATCCACATTGATATATGGATCAAATTTCTGAATAGTCACTCTAAAGCCGCGTGCCTGCAATAATTTTGCAAGTGAAGCAGCTATAATTCCTTTACCCAAAGAAGATGTAACACCTCCTGTAACGAAGATATATTTTGCCATAAAAACTAAAATTCAGCTTAGAATACTTKACCTATAAACGGGGAAGTGCCGGACTGCATTTGGTGTAAAACCGATCAAGTAAACAACTTCCGAAGGTCATGCAAAGTTACACAAATTTGCTTCGCTCCCAAGTTTTTTAACCAATCGCTTTATTTGTTTGTTAATTTTTGGGAGAATATGTTCAGCTCTCATCACTTATCTACAGGGCGTTTTAAAGAATTTTCAAGTACGGGAAATTATTTGTTAAAAACCTTTATCCGGAACACTTACTCCCGGAAATGTCTACACAACTATAAATATATAAACAGTAAATTTGCGTCCGAAATACATAAAAGATGACTTTAACGCCAAAGAGAGCTCAAGACTCGCTGATACAGATGACCGAACTGGTTTTACCGAATGATACCAACACCTTCGGTAACCTGATGGGGGGTCGTTTGATGTACTGGATGGACATTGCAGCCGCACTGGCCTGCATGAAACACTGCAGTGCGCCCGTAGTAACTGCTTCTGTAGATAATATTTCCTTCGAAAATCCCATTAAACTGGGTAATGTGGTACATATTGAATCTAAAGTAAGCCGCGCCTTTAAAACTTCTATGGAAGTACATATGAGAGTATGGGGAGAAGACCCTGTGCAGCAATACCGCTATAAATCCAACGAAGCTTTCATGACATTTGTAGCCCTGGATCCTAATGGCAACTCCAGACCGGTTCCTGGCATTATTACAGATACAGAAGAAGAAAAAAAATTATATGAAGGTGCATTGCGTCGCCGTCAGCTCAGACTGATCCTTGGTGGCAAAATGAAACCGGAAGATGCAGATGAATTAAAAGCACTGTTCTTCGAGAAGATCTAGTTTTGTTGGGGATCGCCTTCGGCGATCCCCTTCTTACATTACATCTCTCCCTCCCACTCTTTATAAAACCGCTCCAGGAATAATTCCATAAAAGCATGTCTTTCTGCTGCCAGCTCTTTACCGGTAGCTGTGTTCATCCTGTCTTTCAACAGTAATAACTTTTCATAAAAATGTGTAATGGTGGGCGCCGTACTATTTTTATATTCTTCTTTCGTCATCTGCAGATTAGGCTGTACCGCCGGATCATAGATCAGCCTGTTTTTAAATCCACCATAATTAAATGCCCTGGCAATACCCATAGCGCCAATCGCATCCAGTCTGTCGGCATCCTGCACCACCCCTAATTCTGTTGAATAAAATTTCACCTCCTGGTTGCCGCCTTTGAAGGAAATGTGGCGGATAATATTTTCTACATGCGTTATAATATCCGCCGGCACCGCCAATGTTTGAAGGAATGCCACCGCTTTTGCTGGTCCTATGTTTTCGTCTCCGTTGTGAAATTTTGAATCGGCAATATCATGCAGCAGCGCACCCAGTTCCACTACCAGCGGATCTACAATTTCTTTTGCTGCAATATGCCTGGCCTGTTGCCATACCCGGTAAATATGCCACCAGTCGTGACCTCCTTCTGCCCCTGCTAATTCCTTCTTCACAAAATCTACGGTTGCTGTAATTATTTCCTGTTGATTACTCATAACTACAATGATATCCAATTTCCGCGATTTCATAAAAGCGAAAAAAAACAATATCATTACCTGACTTGTTAAAGGAAGTATGCTACAGATCAAGCGCATTTATGAAGATTATGCAGATACAGACGGCTACCGCATCCTGGTAGACCGGTTATGGCCCAGGGGTATATCTAAGGAGCGGGCGCATGTAGATGAATGGGCAAAAGAAATAGCGCCCAGCAACGAACTACGCAAATGGTTTCACCATGACCCAGCGGAGTTTGCTGAATTTAAAACAAGATATCGACATGAATTACAGGAGAAAAAAGAATTGTTGGCCGCTATTAAAAAGAGAGCGCAACATCAGCGGGTAACACTGTTATATGGGGCTAAAGACGAAACAAACAACCAGGCGCAGGTGCTGCTGGAATTACTTAAAAAATAATTATACACCTTCACTTTCGGGCTTTACCAGTACATCTGTAATACTGTTCAGCTTTCTCACTTTACTGGCAAAATCGCCGCTTAGTTTATCACGGATCTGTGATAATTTGTTCAGCACTTCATCCAGTGTATCCGGAATCGCTTCCTGTAATACCTGTTTGAGGCGTTTGGCGATGGTGGGTGATTTACCATTGGTAGAAATGGCAATCTTGAGATTTCCTTTTTTTACGATAGAACCCAGGTAAAAATCACAGAGTTCAGGGGTATCCGCCACATTGATCAGCACTTTGCTGCCTTTAGCTTTTTCCCATACATGATAATTAAAGGCTTTGTCGTTAGTAGCAGCTATTACCAGGTCTTTCCCCAGCAGGTCACCACAGGAAAACGATTTTTGAATCAGGGTAATATTGGGATACTGGTGCGTAATTGCTTCCAGTTCAGGCAAAAAATCCAATGACACAACTGTAATGGTTGCCTGGGGGCAATTTTCCAGCATGGCATTGGCTTTTTCCAGTCCGATATTACCACCGCCTACAACAAGTACATGCAGACGGTGCAATTTGAAAAACACCGGGAATAACTGATTTTCTTCCATTATACGGCAATTTTAAGTTCCTCTGAAACCTTGCTCTTTAAGGCCTGGAAGGCTTCGTGGAAACTTACCACTTCACCGATTACCAGTACCGCAGGGTTATGCAGATCATGCGTAGCGGCTATTTCCAGGAGATCTTCCACATTTCCCACACCCATTTTCTGGGTAGGTAAAGTACCATTCTGGATAATAGCAGCGGGAGTATGCCCCTTTCCTGCTGCGCTGTAGATCTGTGCAATTTCCGTCAGTTTGCTCATACCCATCAGGACAATTACGGTAGTATTGGCCCTGATAGCGTGATCCAGGTCACGGGATAAATTTCCGTTTTGCGTGTTACCGGTAATTACCCAGAAACCTTCACTTACATTGCGCGCTGTTACCGGAATTTTGTTAACACCAGGTACAGAGATCGCGCTGGAAATACCGGGTATTACTTCTGCAGTAATCCCAAACTGCTGAGCAAAGGCAATTTCTTCCTGGCCGCGGCCGAATACAAAGGAGTCCCCTCCTTTCAGGCGTACCACGCTACCATAAGTTAGTGCATATTTTACAATCATCCTGTTTATTTCATCCTGTGAGTAAACGTGCATACCTGCGCGTTTACCTACAAAGCGACGAAGGCAGTTAGCCGGCGCATGGTCCAGCAATTCGTTGCTGGACAATGCGTCATAAAGGATTACCCTGGCGTTCTGGATGGCCTTTAACCCCTTAACAGTGATCAATTCCGGATCTCCTGGGCCTGCACCTATCAATGTGAGTTTGGGTTGTATATTTTGCATGAGTTGGTCGTGTTTTGATGAATGAATAATTACGCCTGTACCAGTTCGCTGGCTTTTTGACGGTACACCTGTGCTGCGTTGTAAAAAGATTGCGCCTGATCGAAATAGGTTTTCGCAAAACTTTCTGTAGCCTCGTTGCTGTTGATTTGCAGCACCGTAGTTTTGAAATCAGGTTCAAAGCTGAATTTACCAGTAGCTACAAAGTGTTTATCGAAATCGTTGATGATACCAATTTGTGTATTACCACTTACCGCTTCACCCAGCAGCAGGGCTTTTGCTCCCTGCACGAAAGAAGAGTAAGCGTGGTAGATACCATCTGAGTAAGCACCTTTGATGATAGCAACGCTGCTCAGTTCCAGTTTTTCTTCGGCTTCCAGCAGCAGGGTAGCTACCAGGTCAATGATCACACCTGCACACTCTCCTACACCAATGGCTGTAGCATAATCCTGTGCCTGACCCCAATCCACGAAATCGCCGGCAGTGACAGAACTGAGGTCTGCCAATGGTTTCAACAGTTCATAGAAATATTTTTCTCCCTGACGATCGTAATATTCATTAAACAATTCATTTTCCAGTCCATTGATTTCGTAGTCGTGCAGCAGGCTGCGTAATACGTCCGGACCACGGCGGCTGGGCACTTTAATCACTTTATCTGCCACACGGCCAACGCCATCACCTACGATACCACCACCCAGGAGTACCTGCAGGGCTGGTAATACTTTACCGGCGGCTTTCATGGAACTGCCATGGAAACCGATGCTGGCAATACCGTGCTGACCGCAGGAGTTCATACATCCGCTGATCTTTATTTTGATGTCTTTATTATATACCAGGTCAGGGAATTCATCAGTAATTACGTTTTCCAATACTTTGGCAATACCGGTGCTGCTGGAAATACCCAGGTTGCAGGTATCGGTGCCGGGGCAGGCAGTAATGTCTGCGATACTGTCGAACCCTGGTTCTGCAAAACCTGCATCTTCCAGTACGCTGAAAACGTAAGGCAGATTTGCCGGCTGAATAAATTTCAGCAACAGTCCCTGGTTAGCAGTTACCCTTACATCGTCTGCAATTACCGGACGGAGTGCTTCAATCAGCTTGCGGCTGATAGCGGATCCGATATTACCCAGTGTAATTTTCACATACGCACCATAGTAACCTTTTTGTTTTTGTTCAAAGGTGTTAGTGGCTTTCCAGGCTTCATATTTTTTAGGATCTTTTATGCTGTAAGCAGGTACAGGAACGGGTGCCGGAGGAGTAGTAGCTACCCATGCATCGGCATCTACCGGTACACTTTTTACCTTCACTGCTTTATATTCTTCTTTAATGAGACGTTCAAATTCTTCCATTCCTATCTTCTGGATGAGGAATTTCATGCGGGCTTTATTCCTGCTGGTTCTTTCCCCGTAGCGGTCAAATACGCGCAGTACATTTTCGATATAAGGAATGAGCAGATCTGTTTCGAGGAACTCGTATACGGTTTTAGCGAGGAAGGGTTGTGCGCCCAAACCGCCGCCTACCAGTACTTTGAAGCCACGCACTTCTTTGCCGTCTATAATTTTTATTTTAGGGATCATGCCGAAATCGTGCATAAACGACCAGGCAGTATCTTTTTCAGAGGAAGAAAAAGAGATCTTTATTTTACGTCCCATTTCCTGACTTACCGGGTTGCGGAGAAAGTAGCGGAAAGTAGCATCTGCGTAAGGCGTTACATCAAATGGTTCTTCCGGATCAATACCGGCGCGGTCTGAAGCGGTTACGTTACGTACGGTATTACCACAGGCTTCGCGGATGGTGATATCATCCAGCTCCAGTTTAGACCACATTTCGGGTGTTCTTTCCAGGCTTACGTAGTGAATCTGAACATCCTGGCGGGTAGTCAGGTGCAGATTACTGGTAGCATATTCATCAGAAATTTCAGTGATGCGGTTCCATTGTTGCAGGGTCATTTTACCGTATGGTAATTTGATGCGCACCATTTGTACACCAGGCTGACGCTGACCATACACCCCTCTTGCCAAACGGAGGCTACGGAATTTTTCATCCGAAATGGCGCCTTCGCGGAACAGGCGAATCTTCTTCTCCAGGTCTATAATATCTTGTTCTACTATCGGATTTTCTAGTTCTGTTCTGAAGCTTTGCATAAAATGTATTTTCAGGTGGTGGTAAAAGCAATTTTTGTTCTTCTGGTTGGGGATGTTGGTCGTTTTCCCTTAAAATCAAAAGCCCCCGGATATTTGCGGAGGCCTCGTATAATGATGATTTACAGTAAACTGATCACTGGTATTCTTTATTACACGCGCCTCGCAGGTGTTGTATTACAACAACTATTACTGCGACACATTTTCAATTCATTACCCATATTCCCTATAATTTTAGTAGAGTAATACAAAGATAGAAATGCAGCCCGTCTTTCCAAAACTTTTTTAGGAATATAATAAGGCCCCCAAAAGGGGGAAATTGGCGGGTGGTGCGGTGCCGCATGGAAAAATTGATGGAAACAGGCTACTGCAAAGAGATTAGCAGGTGCGGGACTGCAAAAAGATGCAGTGGGGTGATAACCAAATTTTATCCGGTATAACTTTTTGTTATAGGAGATCAGGATGATGAGCCCCATTTCGGGTGGGCAGAGCCTGACTTCTCCCCTTTCCGGCATTGGCCAGCCAGGGGATAAATGCAAATTGAAGCGCCTTACTTACTGCCATCTCCCCGCATAACTTCTTATCTTTGCCGCGCATAAAAGATGGATGTATATGATAGATACGGTAATATTTGATATGGATGGCCTGCTGATAGACTCAGAACCTTTGTGGGGTATTGCTTTACGGGAAGTATTTGCCACGGTAGGTGTTCAGCTTTCTCCTGAGCTGACGCATTTAACCACCGGGCTGCGGACCAAGGAAGTGGTGAGTTACTGGCATAACTATTATAAGTGGGAAGGAAAAGGTGCAGAACAGGTAGTGAATGAAATTATTGACAGTGTGATTGCGAAGATCATCGCCGAAGGTGCGGCTATGGAAGGTTTGCACTATATCCTTCAGTATTTTAAGGAGAAGGAATTCAAAATAGGGCTGGCTTCCTCTTCGCCCCTGCGCCTGATCAATGCGGTACTGGAACATTTGCAGATCAAAGACGCTTTCCAGGCAGTGTATTCCGCAGAATTTGAAGACTATGGCAAACCGCATCCGGCAGTGTACCTGGCCTGTGCCAAAGCGTTGAGCAGTGATCCACTGGACTGTATTGCTTTTGAAGATTCGGTGACTGGTATGACAGCGGCCAAGGCAGCACGTATGGCTACGGTGGTGGTGCCCGAAGCTCATAACAGAAAAGATCCGCGCTATGCGCTGGCTAACTTGCAGCTCAACAGTCTTCTTGAATTTAATGATGCACGGTTAGCATTATTGATGAAATAGACAATAAAAAAGTTTTTGGAAGATGGTATTTTGTTGGTCATCTTTATGAGATAAAAACCACCACATACCATCTTCCAATTAACATCATGAAAATAGTAGACCTATCTAAAACCATCTCCTACAACAAACAGGATCCCTGGTTTATGCGGATCAAAATAAAGCACAAAACGCATAAACAAAGTAGGGGGTTGATCCGCTTTTTTATTGGACTGCCTGCAAAACTCTTCCCCAAAGGATTTGAAGGCTGGGCCGATGATAAAATTCTCAGCATGGGCGTACATGCAGCCACTCACATAGATGCTCCCTGGCACTACGGACCAACCGTTAATGGCGAACCGGCAAAAACAATTGATGAGATACCACTTGAATGGTGTTATGGTTCTGGCGTTGTGCTGAACATGACTCATAAAGCCGATTTAGAGGAAATAACGGTAGCGGATATACGTGCGGATCTTGAAAAAAGCGGTGCGGTGATTTCACCAGGTACGATTGTTTTGATTTATACTGGTCGTGATAAATATATTGGCACCCGGGAGTACCCGATGCGTGGCACGGGTATGAGTGCCGCCGCCACACACTGGCTGATTGACCAGGGCGTAAAAGTGATGGGAATTGATCAATGGGGCTTTGATCTGCCGCTGAAATACATGGCGGAGCAGGCGAAGGCGCAGAAAAAGGATGATTACTTCTGGCAGGCACACCTGGTGGGTCAGCAAAAGGAATATTGTCATATGGAGCAGTTGGTAAACCTGGGGGCGTTGCCTGCTTCCGGATTTAAGGTGAGTGTGTTTCCATTGAAGATAAAAGGCGCCAGTGCCGCACCGGCACGGGTGGTCGCGATATTTGAATAAGCAGAAAGCAAAAAGCTATTGAAGCGAATGAAAAAGCGGAATAATATTCGTCTTGATMATTCGCTTCAATAGCTTTCTGCTTTTTGCTCAAAAAAAAATCCCGCTCTGATGTTACTCAGAGCGGGATTTATTATTTAATGAAACCGGATCTTATTGCGCGCTTTTTTCTTCGCCGCCTTCAGATTGTTTCAGTTTTTCTCTCAGTTCAGCTAAAKCACCCAGATCACCTAAAGTAGCTTTTTCTACTTTACCCTGGATGTTTTTCACTGCTTTACGGGTTTTGTCCGCTTCGTCTCTCTTCTCTTTCACTACAGCCTGTTTTTCTTCAGCCTGTGCTTTTTCCCAAACTCTGGTATGAGAAACCAGGATACGTTTTTCGCTGCGATCGAATTCGATAATCATGAATTCTTTCACGTCTTCAACGTTGATTGGTTTTTCATCTTCAGTTCTCAGGTGGCGAGCAGGAGCGTAAGCTTCCAGACCGTACTGCAGTTGAACAGTAGCACCCTTGTCATCTTTCTTCACAACAGTACCTTCGTGTACAGAGTTGATTGGGAAGATAGTTTCGAAGGTGTTCCATGGATCTTCTTCGATCTGTTTGTGACCGAGGCTCAGTTTGCGGTTGTCTTTATCAATACCCAGGATTACTACATCTATTTCGCTACCTACTTTAGTGTATTCGGATGGGTGATTGAAACGTTTGATCCAGCTCAGGTCAGAGATGTGAATCATACCACCGATACCGGTTTCCAGTTCAACGAATACGCCATAAGGAGTGATGTTTTTCACGATTCCTTTGTGACGGCTTTCAACTGGGAATTTAGTTTCGATAGTAGACCAAGGATCTTCTGTCAGTTGTTTGATAGACAGGCTCATTTTGCGCTCGTCTTTGCTCAGGGTAACTACCACTGCTTCGTATTCTTCTCCTAATTTGAAGAATTCTTTAGCGTTGATAGGGGTAGAAGCCCAGGAGATTTCAGAAACGTGAACCAGACCTTCAACACCTGGCATGATTTCCAGGAATGCACCGTAATCTTCGATGTTTACAACTTTACCTTTTACTTTAGCACCTTCGGTGATAGTAGCTGGTAAAGTATCCCATGGATGCGGAGTCAGTTGTTTGTAGCCCAGGCTTATGCGACGTTTTTCGTCATCGAAGTCAAGCACAACAACGTTGATTTTCTGATCCATCTGCAGTACTTCGCTCGGATGGGAGATACGGCCCCAGCTGATATCTGTGATATACAGTAAGCCGTCCAGACCACCCAGGTCGATGAATGCACCGAAGTCGGTGATATTTTTGATAGTACCTTCCAGCACCTGGCCTTTCTCCAGTTTGCTGATGATATCCACTCTCTGTTGTTCGATATCGCTTTCGATGAGCGCTTTGTGGGAAACAACGGCGTTGCGGATGGTTTCGTTTACTTTCACCACCTTGAACTCCATAGTTTTGCCTACAAACTGGTCGTAATCTGTAACTGGTTTCACATCGATCTGTGAACCTGGTAAGAATGTTTCCATACCATACACGTCTACGATCAAGCCGCCTTTGGTTTTGCTGGTAACGGTACCAGTAACCACTTCGCCTGTTTTGTAAACTTCCACGATTTTTTCCCATGCACGTTTCTGGCGAGCCTGTTTACGGCTCAGGTGCAGGTTACCATCGCGGTCTTCTTTTTCTACTACCAGCACTTCCACTTCATCACCGATCTTCAGACCTTGTAAATCACGGAATTCATTCAGAGAAATCAAACCATCAGATTTGAAACCGATGTTGATAACTACGTCTGTGTTGGTTAAACCTACAACAGTACCTGTCAACAGGCTGTTTTCTTCAAACACTTTGAAAGTGCTGTCATAAGTCAGGTCGTACTTTTCTTTTTCTTCTTTGCTGTAAGAAGAAACGTTACGTTTGTCAACGCTCCAGTCGAAATCGTCATGTGCGGTTTCAACTACAGCTACAGGAGCCTTTGGTGTCGCTGTTTCAACCGCAACTGCTTGCGGAGCCTGTTGTTCAGCGTTTTGTTCGTTAGGAATGATGTTTTCGCTCATAAAAAATTTAAAATTTAATCCGGAATACCCGGACTCCCTGTTTTATGGGACGGCAAAAATACGAAAAAATACCTGTTTATCCACATTTTTATTGAAGAAAAACGCTATCCGCTGTCGTATTGGGCGCAGTTTTCAGATATTTTTTAAATGTATTATTAATATTTATACTACAATAAAAAATTAAACTGTGTAATCAGGCATTTTTTTTGACGTAAAAGCAACCAGAAGACAGATTTATTGTTGATATACCAGGAAGAGCGAGCTGTCATTTATTTGCAGTAAACAGGCTTATTTTTCCTTCATTCAAAATGTTAATTACTATTATTTAATCCCGGATTTTATTTTAATTTGTGTATATGAACGGGACCTCTTTTCAATCGGACATTCGCTATTGGCTCAGGCAAGGTAATACAGTGAACTATTTGTTATTCTGGAACATTGTTGTTTTTCTGGGGATCAATATTCTACGTCTTATTGCTTTTCTGACCAAACAACCCGCTCCTTATATATGGACATTTGATCAGCTGGCCATGCATGTGCCGCTGAGTGCCTTTATATTAAAGCCATGGGGGCTGATCACCTATATGTTTACACACGAGGAAATATTTCACGTGTTGTTTAATATGATCAATCTTTACTGGTTCGGTAACCTTTTCCGTGATTTCCTGGGTAATAAGCGAGTGCTCCCCTTATATCTGCTCGGCGGTATTGCCGGCGGCCTGCTGTACCTGTTGAGCAGCGCTTTGTTTCCCGCTTATATGGGTAGTACGATGGTGGGTGCTTCAGCAGCGATCATGTGTATCCTGGTGGCCGCAGCCACGCTGATGCCCAACTATGAAATAGGGCTGATGTTCCTCGGCAGCGTAAAACTGAAGTGGCTGGCACTGGCACTGGTGGTACTGGGCTTGATTTCTATCCCTAATGGTAACATAGGAGGACTGATTTCACATATGGGCGGCTCCCTGCTGGGTTTCTTCTATGTCCGCATCTTACAGGCCGGTACTGATATCTGCCGACCGCTGATATGGCTGTTTGATGCCAATACCAGACGGGAAAGCCGGCAGCTGACCCGTAAATTCAAACCCAAAAAATCACCGCTGAAAGTAGTGAAGAAAACGGACGACAACAGCCAGTCCAGGCTGGATCAGCTATTGGATAAAATCAACGAAAAAGGCTATCAAAGCCTCAGTGCAGAAGAAAAAGCCTGGTTAGACAAAGTGAGCAAAGAAAACTGATTAACTTTGTCCTTCAATTTTCCGCCATTTAACACATGAAAACATTTAACGTTCCCGTCATATATCGCAGTCCGCTGATCAGCGCCATAAAAAACCAGCGCAAGCAGGAGGACCGCATGAAGAAGGATTTCACTCCCACTGAACTTAATTTCGGTCCGCTCCGTATTTTACTGGCCCGCCATTTCGGATTTTGTTATGGTGTGGAAAATGCTATTGAAATTGCCTTTAAAACAGTAGATGAGAATCCAGGCAAACGTATTTTCCTGCTCAGTGAAATGATCCATAACCCGCATGTAAACAATGATTTACTGGACCGGGGTGTACAATTTATCATGGATACTTCCGGCCATCAACTGGTACCCTGGGAAAGCCTGGAGCCCGATGATATTGTGATCATTCCTGCATTTGGCACTACCCTGGAAACAGAACGGCAACTGGCATCACTGGGTATTGAACCACTGAAATACAATACTACCTGCCCTTTTGTGGAACGTGTGTGGAACAAGGCAGAACAGATCGGGAAGAAAAACTATACGGTAATCGTGCATGGCAAACCTAAGCATGAAGAAACCAGGGCTACCTTTTCTCATAGCCAGGCAGGCACCCCTACCGTAGTTGTAAAAGATATAAAAGAAGCTGCCCTGCTGGCGGAATTCATTACCGGGCAAAAACGTCCGAATGAGTTTTATGACCTGTTTAAAGGCCAGTATTCTCCTGGATTTGATGCCGCTACTGACCTTCAGCGGGTAGGCGTAGTTAACCAAACTACCATGCTGGCTACAGAAACGCAGGCCATCGCTGATTATATACGGCAGGTGATGATCACTACTTTTCAGCTTACGGATGCAACTGTGGGCGAAAGGTTTGCTGATACCCGGGATACGCTTTGTTATGCGACCAATGATAACCAGACTGCCGTTACCGGTATGCTGCTGCAACCCGCTGATCTGGCTATTGTAGTGGGTGGTTACAACAGCTCCAATACTTCGCACCTGGTGGAATTATGTGAAGAAAAGCTGCCTACCTATTTTATCTCATCTCCCGAACATATGCTTTCTGAGAATGCCATTAATCACTGGGATTTTCATCATAAAAAGGAAATTAACAGTGATAGCTTTTTACCACAAAAAGAACAGGTGACCATTCTGCTGACCAGTGGTGCTTCCTGTCCGGACGCCCTCGTTGAAGGAGTCATCCGCCGGTTGCTGTCTTTTTATCAGCTGGAACATAAAGCAGATGAATTGGCTACAGTAGCGTAATATAGATTATATGTAAATATTTATCCAAGATTAAGATATAACAAAAAAGACACCACGAAGGTGTCTTTTTTCTTTGGGGCTAATCACGCTAGTAATGCAGAGTATAAAATCTTTATATCGCGTTAATATTGAAATCGTAATTCAAAAGTAGTTTATCTACAATATGCCTGCAATAGCCATTTATTATATGGTAGGTTATTAACTATAACTGGCATAAAAACGAATAAAATCGGAATTGACTTTCTAAAATATTACTCAGAACTGCATGGCCTTCTTTAAAAAGTCAGCTTTACGTCTCCTGGAAACTTCCACCTGTGTGCCATCGCTCATCAGGGCAAAACCGCCTTCTCCCTGTATATAAGACTGCATCTGTTGCATATTTATCAGGTGAGAATTATGCACCCGGAAGAAGTCTACATCCGACAACAGTTCTTCGAATTCTTTCAGCGGCCGGGATACCATGAGATTCTTTTTATCGGTAAAAAAAATGCGGGTATAGTTACCGGTAGATTCGCAACGGACAATATTTTGCACCGGCATGAAGACGAGCCCATTGATGGTGGGCAACGCAATTTTTTTATGTGTTTGCTGCAGTGTTTTCATGTTTTGCAAAAACACTTCCATCGGAGATACACCAGGATCTTTTACGCGATTCACTTTTTTCTCCCGGCATTTATCCAAGGCATCCTGCAATTCCTTTACACTGAAGGGTTTCAGCAGATAGTCCAACGCATTGAATTTAATGGCCTTCAATGCATACTGTTCATATGCTGTAGTAAAGATGACATCAAAGAAAACCTTCTCAAATAATTTCAACAGCTCAAAACCATTCTGATAGGGCATTTCCACATCCAGAAATACCAGGTCCGGCTGCAGTTCATCTATCTGTTCTTTCGCCTCGCGCACACTTTTCGCTGAACCTATCACATTTACACCAGGACATTTTTTTTGTAACATCGTTTGCAGGGCATCAATGCAATGTTGCTCATCATCAACAATGATAGCTTTGATTTCGCTCATACAAGTAGCTTTTAGCTAATAGCTGGTTTATGGTTTAAGGATTAAATGTAATCGTGAAGTGGAATCTGGCTAAAGGCCAATCATTAAAATATAAATTCGGCAGGCAACACAATCGTCACTTTAGTTCCTATCCCCTGCCCTGCTTCATCTTCCAGATCCGTCACTGTTACTTTTGCTTCTTTATTATTGATTTTGCGGATCAGATCTATTCTGCCTTCTGTTACTTTCATACCTACAGAAGTATGCATACGTCCCTTCCTGTCTTTTATTTCCATGGCCCTTTTGCGACCTATTCCATTATCGGTAATGGTGCATACCAGGCTTCGTTTCTTTAAAACGATGTCGATATCCAGTAATCCCTTTTCTTCCGGTAGCTTATGAACGAGTCCATGCCAGATAGCGTTTTCCACATATGGTTGTAAGATCATGGGAGGAATGAGTACTTCCTCGTCATTGATCTCCGGATCGATATTAAAGTGGTACTCAAAAATGCCATTACATCGTAGCGATTCCAGGTCAAGGTACAACCTTAATGATTCCAGTTCTTTATTTAATGTAACAAAGGTATGTTGTGTATTATCGAGGATGAGGCGCATGAGCCGGGAAAACTTGGTAAGGTAGTCTGATGCTTCTTCCTGATTATTACTCCAGATATAACGGTGAATAGAGCTGAGGGAGTTAAAAATAAAATGGGGATTCATCTGGGAGCGGAGTGACCTTAGTTCCAGCTGTAAGGTTTGCTTGTTAGCCTTCAGATTACGGTGACGGATATAGAAAAACCCGCCTACAATAGCCATCAGCAAGAAAGCAGCCAGGAAAAAGGTGATGACTACATTTCGTTTGGTACGCAGCTCTCCTATCATTTTATCATGTTCCAGGGTACGGATGTGATTATCCTTCCTGTCTACCTCATAGATCGTTTGCATTTGTGTGAGTGCCATTGCTGATTTCTCATCGAGGATACTGTCTTTGTACAACAGTGATTTATCGGTGGCGGCCAGTGACTTCTCAAACTCCCCACTTTCTTTATAATCTACTGCCAGGGCTTTATAAGCATCCATCAACATAGATTTGAAACCCCAGAACGTGCTGATGTCAATAGATTGTTGCATGTATTTCCTGGCCTCGTCATGTCTTCCCTGTGCTCCGAGCAGTTTCCCTATACTGAGGTAGCTTTCTGCCACGTGGACTTTATCATCTACTTTATCATTTACCTCCAACGCCTTTTCCAGGTATTCCATAGCCGCGGGATAATCTTTCTTTTCTTTATAGGCAGCGCCAAGTGCATTGTAACAGATGGCCATACCTATTGGCCGGTTCATTTTCAGGTTAATAGCCAGGGAACGTTTATGGTATTGAATGGCCAGGTCCACTTTATTCAAGCCCTGGTATGCAAAACCCAGGTTACCGAGGTTAATGGCTATTCCCAGTTCATTATGACTTTTTTCTTCCAGCTCTAATGCGTGGTTAAAATGGGTAATGGCATCATTATACTTTTCGGTAGAGAGCTGAATATTACCGATGCTGTTAGTAGCTACGCAAATATTGCGGATATCATTGATTTTTTCGGCCAATACCAGCGCCCGGACGTGATAATCAAAAGCCTTCTGCAGCTTGTCCTGTMGCCGGCAGTCTACCCCGGCATTATTCAGGGAGAAAACGATGAGTAAAGTATCTTTTGCTTCTTCTGCTGCTTTAAGGGCTTTTTCATGAAAATCTTCCGCAATGATATACAGGGACTTATTCCTTTTAGCGGTGCCGATTTCGTTATATGCCGAAGACATTCCTTTTGCGTATTTGAGGCGCTGCGACAAGCTAAGCGCTTCCTGCAGGAAGGCGTTTTCCAACTTATGCGAGTCAAAATAGCGGTTGTTGACCACTCCTTTTTTGAGCAACAAGGATACTTTAGCGGTATCATTAGGGAGCATACGAACAGAGTCCAGCAACTTGGAAATCCGCAGAGAATCCTGCGCCACCGTTCCTACGCTGGCTCCCAGGAGGAAGAGGAACAAAAAACATACACCTTTTATAGACATTGGCTGGTCTGTGTGACAACACAATTTAAAAAAGAATTACGAATAACGTGTAGCGATTTAAAGATATCCGTACAACTTGTCCACATTGGGGCATCGATATTAATCATCTGACAATCAAAAGTTTTAAAAAAGCGAAAGGGCGAAAGAATTCGCCCCTTCTTCCTATTAACCGAATACACCTACTGAAAATATGGGACAGCAATGGCGTGCCACGCCATCCCACATTACCTTTAATGCCTGAAAGCAGTGGTGACACTACAACAGGCTGAATTTTATATAATAGCAATTTATAATCGGTTAATAGCAAAGGGTCCTTGTGGATATAGCTAGGATAAGACCTTTCCGGAAGCACGATATATAATAACGCGTCTTACGCACATTTTCTATTGTCTTATTCAGTCGGGTCAATAACACGAATGTCGTTGGCACAGAATGACTTACTATACAAAAATTACCTAAGCAGCATTTCTCAGGGAGGATAAGGTTGGGTATGCAAAAAGTGTCAACAAAGAGACATCAATTGGCATGCAAATAAATTCTACTGGAAATTCGGGAGGATGTGGGAAAAATTATTGGGTTGGTAGCATACTGCTACACAACAAATGTATAAAAGAGTTTTAATAAAAGAAAATAATATTTTATGAGGAGTGCGCCATTATTGCATCTTCCACCCATTGCATCACCAGTTGCAACTGATCTTCCAGGTTTAAGTGACTGTTATCCAGAATTATAGCATCTTCTGCTTTTCGCAGTGGACTTATTTCGCGGTTGGCATCTATATAATCTCTTAATTCTAGGTTCTGTTTTACTTCTTCAACGGTAATATTCTTGTTTTTTTCGTACAATTCTTTAAAACGGCGCTGTACGCGAATGGCTATTTCAGCGGTCATAAAGATCTTGAGTTCTGCGTGTGGGAATACTACAGTTCCGATATCACGGCCATCCATTACAATACCTTTGCGGGTACCCATTTTCTTTTGCTGTGCTACTGCAAAGTCGCGGACTTCTTTTACAGCGGCTACTTCACTCACTTTTTCTGCCACCACCATTTCCCGGATCAGGTGTTCCACGTTCTCATTATTCAGGTACATTTCGCATAAACCTGTCAGGGAATTAGGTACAAAATCCAGGTGTACATCTTTCAATGCAGTGGCTACGGCTCCATGAGAAAGCCAGTCGATACGGTTTTGAATAAAATAAAGGGTTACAGCACGATACATAGCACCACTGTCTATATAGGTATAGTCCAGTCTTTTAGCCAATTGCTTGGCTAAAGTGCTTTTGCCACATGAAGAGTAGCCATCTATCGTGATGATTATTTTTTTCAAAACTATCTGTTTAAATGAATCGTCTATAGGGAAGAACCCTACAAAATTGAGGCAAATCGGTGAGAAAAACAAGAATTACGAATTATCAATTACGAATGACGGGATCTAAAAGGTAGTAACCCTCTCAAATCCCGTCATTCCTAATAATTCATTCGTAATGCTATTGGGTGACGATCACCTTACAGGTATAGAGTACTTTCATTGTGTCTTTATGATAGATAACCAGGAAATAAGCGCCGGAAGGCAGGTCAGAGATATTAATATCTTTATCTCCTTTCACATCATACTTCCGCAGTACCTGGCTCCATACGTCATGCAATTCCATCTGCATGTCCCCGCGAATACCACGGATCTTTACAGTGAAGTGGCCGTTGTTCGGGTTCGGGAATACGTTTATCTGTACAAATGGAGGTACCGCGCGTACTTCAGAATAGGTGACTTTGCCGTTCCGTCCTACTGCCTTAATGCGATAATAGGTCCAGTCGTCATAGTCATTCGGATCCTGATAGGTATAGCTAAGTGGTACACTGCTATTCCCATTGAGTGCTTTTGTAGGAACGGTCGTGATCTTACTGAATGATTCTTCCCTTTCATAACGGCGTTCCACTTCAAACACTGCATTATATATTTCCTTGCTGGTGGTCCAGTCCAGCTGCACCATTGCCGGTGCTATCCTGTATGCTTCAAAGCTCAGGAACATGACTGGTTTGGCCGATCCAAACAGGGTTGTTTTCGCAAAAAATTCATTGCTGCCCAACGCGGCAAAATGTCGGAGGTGCATAGTAGCAGGGCTGGTCATGGGATTGGTCGTTAGCGTACCTGCCAATGGTTTGTTAGGAATAAACGGTACGTTGTCCCATACTCCTGCCACGAAGCGCGTAATGAAGCTGCTATCGCGATAGGTGGCATAAGCCGGTAACTCGTCTACATCCATATGTTGCAGGATAACATCTACTTCTCCCCCACTATTATCTTCCCGGCGGATATTCCAGGTTTTATTCACCACGCTGTCGGGATAAGACTGACCGCCAGCCGCCACTGTAAATACACTGTCGTATACTCTTGCACCAATCATATCAATACCACCTGTCATCAATACAGCGGCAGGCGCATAACTATTATCATCTGTTCCTATGGGAAATACCACTTTACCGGCGGCATTATTGATGCCTGCGCGGTACAGCAATCCACCGGCGATTCCTTTGCCTGTTACCACGTAGCGGTAATCAGAATAACCAGTAATGGTGCCTGGTGTTTTTTCTCCTACCTGCAGGTTCCAGCCATTGAGATAAAGGCGACCACTATTAAAATGCAGGTTATTCCTGATTTTAAGATCGCTGAGGTCGTCCAGTAACAGCCCGGCAGTGTTGCTCAGTTGCAGGTTGGGAAAGCTGGTACCTGTTTTAGTGATGAAGCTGTAACCGCCGAATACTTTTTGTTGACCTGAAGTAGTACCGGAAAAACTGAAGGTGCCACCGGTACCGGAAACACCATCTGCACTTTCGTCCGGTAGCGTAGATCCGTTTCCGTTAGTCCATAATTTACTGAGGAAATAAAACGTGGTATTAGGATTTGAACCGAGGATACCATTGTTGGTCATATCAGCGAAGATGCCTACGTTGGTATTGCCGGAGAGCCATACCGTGGCTCCGGAAGGGATGTAGACACCCTGCTGGGCGGAGAGTTGAACTCCGGTGAATAACAATAGTAATATGAAATAGAATCTCAGCACAATAAATATGTTCTTATCGTATTAGAGGTTAGTGATTGACAATGTGTACCAGTTGGTACCATCAGATTGTAAAACTGCCGAAGCTTTTGCATTAGCCGCCGCTAAAGGAATGGTAGTAGTACCTGCCGCATCAATATAACCACCAGAAGATGTTATGTTCACCAGGTAACCTGATATTTTTCTCACAATAAATATTCTTCCGGGCAAAGTAGAGGCAGCTGGGAGTGTTACGGTGAAAGTACCTGCGCCCGTCCTCGTCATAACTACAGTATAATCAGTTGCAGCCACGGTATACGTAGTACCGCTGTTCAATACTTTTATCGGATAAGTTATCATGCCAGGCGTCCAGGCAGTAGTGGTAGCATTGTATTGCAATACCTGGTTGGCTGTTGGTGTTGCTGTACTCACATTAACTCCCTGAATTTCACCAGCGTTCCAGATGTTGGCGTCGCTGTTGGCTGACAGTGAACCTGAATTCATCGTGAGGGTGGTAGCATCTGCTGCTACATTATTGATATCGCCGTTTCCATCACGGCCCAGGATCGAGGTAGGGGTGCCAGCACTCCCTGTTACGCGCATACTTCCGGCAACGTGTAATAATCTGGCGGGCGTACTCGTTCCCACTCCCACATTTCCTCCATTCTGGAGAAATAAGCGGTAGTCCGCTACATTGGTTTCCACAAAATTCAATCCACCACCTAATATATTCCAGTGCCATTTAGGTGTACCTGCAGCATCTTCGAATGCCAGTACATCATTCCCATTTGCACGTATAATCAATGGGTGACCATTAAATTTAGTCGCACCATTCAATAGAGTTAAAGTGTACCCGGAAAAATCTGTTCCGCCACTTTCTGCGGCCGTTTGTCCTCTTGACCCTCTGAAAAGTTCTTTATTATTATATTTCACTACCATATCAACCGCATTCGTTGTACCCAGGAACTGTGTGGCAGTGGCGGCGTTACCACCTGTTAACCAATTGGTGGTAGCGGGGTTATCTGTTAAGATCACATCACCGGTGCTATTGATGGAAAGTACTTTGGAGGTGGCTGCAGTTGGCGTAGCTGTTGCCAAATTTGTTAAACGAAGTCCGGAAGTACTAGTGGAAAATGGTGCTGATGTAGACGGAGGTCCTGAAATTTCCACTTTATTCACGGGTGTATTGGTACCGATTCCCAGTAATGATTTTGTGCCATCCCAAAATAACTGCGCATTATTTTCGGAAAATACATCACCTGTTCCCAGATAAGGAATGGAACCAGGTGTTAACCCTTTTACAGTAAGCGTTCCACCAATTACGCCGTTACCGGATATATTAAAGTTTGAAGTGGCCTGTGTAGTAGTTGTATTCTGAATATAGTTGCTCAGCGTTGGTATATCTGCGGCTGTTAAAGCGCGAAAAGTTGGCACCGCTGCAGCCCCAGTAGCCGGGCCGGCAAAAACAAGATTCGCATTTTGCGTATTCAGTGAAGCCGTTAACGTTCCTGAAGAAGTAACGGTTGGTGTAGTAACATTGAATATAGATGGCAGGGATAATCCTACAGAAGTAACTCCGGCAGCTGAAGCTGGCTTTGGTGTCCAGTTACCAGCAGTGAAGGTCAGCAGATCGCCTTCATTAGGAGCGGTGGTTAATATACTTTTCCCCTGGATCTGATTGGCATTCCAGAGTGCAGCGCCAGTGTTGGCTGTAATGGTCCAGGTTCTGTTCTGCGAAAGATCATTTCCAGCGGGAACTGCCGTAACGGAAGCGATACCGGTTCCGGCCGCGAGGGATAAGGTTCTGCTGGGATCCACATATGATAACGCTATGTTAGTCCATTTACTGGTAGCGGACTGGTATTGGAGTAGTTGTTTATCTGCCGGTGCAGTAA
Organism: Chitinophaga sp. 10T418; assembly: GCF_056394125.1. Taxonomy (NCBI): domain Bacteria; kingdom Pseudomonadati; phylum Bacteroidota; class Chitinophagia; order Chitinophagales; family Chitinophagaceae; genus Chitinophaga; species Chitinophaga sp. 10T418. The sequence continues at coordinate 9,511 of NZ_JBFTHG010000013.1, read as the reverse complement.
TGGCTACGTCAGAAAGCTGGGTAATGGCATAATCTCCAGTTGCCGGCGTCACATTGCCCGTGCGTGTATTGAAGCTTGTTACGCCGGTGTTGCTGATGGTATTACCTGTAAGGCCAATACCGGTGCCAGCTGTAAGAATAGAAAAGTCTATTTTTTCCCAACCGGTTGTTTTCTTGAGGTAGAGCGCTTTATCATCTGTTATATATACCAGCATTCCTTCGGCAGCGTTATACAAAGCACCGCCGGCAAGGATCTGCGCCTTTATAATACGGGGGAGCAAAAATCCTTGTTTATCACTTTTTAATTCCAGCAACGCATTTTTATCGAGCAGGGTGGGATTAGTGCCCAGCTTTAATTGTTGTGCCAACAATTGCTGATTGCTTAAACAGAACAACATGGCAGCACATACTTTTACAAGCCCTTGCAGCTTCATACATCATCATTTAAGTAAGCACAAAAAGAGGTGAAACGGCTACGGTTATACGTAGCCGTTTCAAATACTGTTCAACCTTATTTCTTAATAATGTACCAGGTATCAACACCGTTCGATTGTACGGTGATGAAGGTCCAGTCATTGTAGATGTCAACGGAGTTACCGTCTTCAATGAACTGCCCTGCTGTTGCTTTTACAGTTACAGCGTTATTAAGATTATTGGTAGCATCAGCGGCTACTTTCTTGATGGTGTATATACGTCCTTTTGCGCCAGCAGCACTCGGTAAAGTAAGGGTTACTGCAGCGGTATTTTTTACGATCAGGGTGTAATCACTTGCATCTATTGTGTAGGCGGTTCCTGTTACTTCTTTAATCGACATAGATACAGAACCAGCTACCTGTAAAGTGGAATTGGCTGCATTTGTAGTGTCACCAATTATTACGGTTGATTTCACAGCTACATCATTGGCAAATCTTTTATTGCCGGCGAATGATTGGGAAGCATTGCTTACAAGACCACCTATTACGGATGGATCTGCCTGTGGAACGCTTACGGTTACTACATTCGTGGTACTATTCTTATCCACTTTCAGATCCGTACCAGCGTGATTTTGCGTAAAGGTCATCTCAGTGAATAAGGATGCAGGAAGTTTTCTGCTTACTACCTCATTGGAACTATTCAGTAACAATAAAGTACTGTCTAAGGCACCGCCTGGAACTACGCCACCCAGTTTAGGAATACCAGTTACTTCCAGAGGACCTGTAACTTTAGTAGCACCAGTGATGTTTGCACCACCTGTTGTAATAGTTAAAGTGTTATCCAGTTTAGTAGTGTTCAGTACATGGAATGTACCGGTTACGTCCGCATCACCTGTAACGTTAGTATTGCCGGTAATATTTGTCACGCCGGTAATATTCGCACCACCTGTTGTAATAACCAGACCGTTGCTGCCTGTAATTTTTCCGGCAAATGTTTTATCGCCACCGAAAGTTTGCAGTCCTGTGGAAACACCACCTGGATGTGTAGCATCAGCTGCGTTTAAGGCAATCGTAGGATTGGCACCGGTATTATCTATTGTTAAACCATTGGCATTTGAAGTACTGCTGAAGGCTGCTACCTGAAGTGACTTGGCAGCGGCATCACTGAATGTTTTCCAGTCAGCTTTGGTGAGTAAACCCACTCCCTTGGTACCATCCTGGGTAGCAATACTCAGGGTATGTGTGCTGCTCGTACCAGCTACGTTAACATCAGTGAATTTATAATCTGTACCGTTATCGGTGTTGATAACATGATTCAGTTCAGCAGAAGCATTGATCATGAAGTTGGAGAAAGCAGCCTTAGTGAGTTGACGCTTGTAAACAACACCTGTTGGGTCAACGATTACCGCTTCTACTAATGTGTTGGTAGCATCAGTAGTAACACCACTCAATGTAACTTTGTTGCTGAGCATCACATTACCATCGTCAATCCTTACCCCTTCTTTGTTATTAGCCTTCATTACAAATGGGATATTGTTGGTACTTCCTATAAATTGTGTAGCAGCATTTGTCAGGAAGTTACCCAGTAAATCCCAGGAAGAGGCCTTGGTAGCCATTCTTTCCCATTTGTAGTTGTGTCTTACATAGAAGCCTTCATTTCCGGAAGCTGTCCAGTAGATGATCATCCCGTCCGGAGGATTCAGTGAGGTCATCAAGGTAGTATCTGCTACGCGGGGTAACAGTAAACCTTGTTTATCTGATTCCAGTTCGAGTATAGCGGATTTTTGAATAGAGGTAGGATTCTTACCTACTTTCAACTGTGCGTTTGCCTGTGTGGCGACAAGGCCTACACCACCTATTAGCATAACGCGAGCTACATTACGTAGAGATTTTCTCATAGATATAAGGATAAATAGTTTGTTCAAAATACACCTCCGGCACTGTCATTAGCCGGTGTGAAGGATATAAGGATAAATTGCTAAAAATTTCGAGGTATTAGGATTCCAGTCAAGTCTGCCTAAGTCTATTTCAATTAATATTAAAAAAACTAAATTGTTTCTTTTTAGAAAATATTAAATTATATAGATTATATAAAATACATACTGCAAATGTGACATATTATATCTTTTTAAAAAATGACATGATAGTGCCATTTTTAATATTGATTATTGGGTGATAATCAAAAGGGAGTTAACCAATTACCAGGTGAGTACTGATAGCATAAAAGACACTTAAAGGAGTGGATATATAAGGTGACGTGAGGTATAGAACAAATGGTTACAGATTGTAGGGGGTATTAACATGTTCATGTTATAAAAAACAAAAAGCCCGTCAGAGGTAAAGTTACCTTGACGGGCTGGTTTTATTTTCCGGCGTACTATTTACGCTTCTGATTTTTCTGACTTACTCTTGGAAGAGTTGTTCTTTAAAGTGAAGATCAGCTTCTGATTTTCCTTATCCAGGTCTGCTACGAGTATATCACCATCATGAATATTCATGTTGAGGATTTCCTCTGCCAAAGGATCTTCCAGGTATTTCTGGATGGCTCTGTGCAGTGGTCTGGCGCCGAACTGCTGGTCGTAGCCTTTGTCTGCCAGGAAGCCTTTGGCTTCGTCTGTCAGCTCCAGGCTGAATCCGAGGTTGTTCAGGCGTTTCAGTACACTCTTCATTGTAATGTCAATGATGGTGTAGATATGTTCCTTCGCGAGGGAGTTGAAGATGATGACATCATCGATCCTGTTCAGGAATTCAGGAGAGAAGGTACGTTTCAGTGCTTTTTCGATTACTGACTTGGTATTCTCTTCTTCATTTACAGCTCTTGCGCTGGTAGTGAAACCAACACCTGCGCCGAAATCTTTCAACTGACGGGCTCCGATGTTGGAGGTCATGATGATGAGGGTATTTTTGAAATCCACTTTACGGCCAAGGCCATCGGTGAGGATACCATCATCCAGTACCTGCAACAGGAGGTTATAAATATCCGGATGTGCTTTTTCGATTTCATCCAGGAGGATTACCGAGTATGGCTTACGGCGAACCTTTTCGGTCAGCTGTCCACCTTCTTCGTAGCCTACATATCCCGGAGGAGCACCAATGAGGCGGCTTACAGAGAATTTCTCCATGTATTCACTCATATCGATGCGGATCAGCGCTTCGTCAGAGTCGAACATGTAGCGGGCCAGTGATTTGGCGAGCTCTGTTTTACCTACCCCGGTAGGACCAAGGAATATGAAAGTACCGATTGGTTTTTTAGGATCTTTCAGACCTACGCGGTTACGCTGTATGGCTTTGGTGACTTTGCTGATAGCTTCGTCCTGTCCAACCACGGCGCCCTTAAGATCTTCACCCATGCGGCGTAACTTCTCAGTTTCGGCCTGTACCATCCTTTTAACAGGGATACCGGTCATCATGCTGACAACTTCCGCGATAGCTTCTTCATCAATCGGGTAGCGTTTATGTTTCACTTCTTCTTCCCACATGGCTTTGGCGCGTTCCAGATCTTCACCGAGTTTCTTTTCTGTATCGCGTAAAGCAGCGGCTTCTTCGAAGCGTTGGCTTTTAACTACTTTATTTTTTTCCTGTTTAATGTCTTCGATCTGTTTTTCGAGATCGAGGATATTTTGCGGAACATTGATGTTTTTCAGGTGAACGCGTGCGCCTACCTCATCGAGTACGTCAATCGCCTTGTCTGGCAGGAGACGGTCGGTCATGTAGCGGTCGCTCAGTTTCACGCAGGCATCAATGGCTGCATCAGTATAGCTTACATTATGGTATTCTTCATAACGTTGCTTGATATTGTTGAGGATCAGGATGGTTTCATCCACGCTAGGTGGTTCTACCATTACCTTTTGGAAACGACGGTCGAGTGCGCCATCTTTTTCGATGTACATGCGATACTCATCGAGGGTAGAGGCTCCGATGCATTGGAGTTCGCCCCTGGCGAGTGCAGGTTTAAAGATGTTGGAAGCGTCAAGAGATCCTGAAGCGCCACCGGCACCCACGATTGTATGAATTTCATCGATAAACAGGATCACATCTCTGTTTTTCTCGAGTTCATTCATGATGGCCTTCATTCTTTCTTCGAACTGGCCACGGTATTTGGTACCGGCCACCAGTGCGGCGAGGTCGAGGCTTACCACGCGCTTATCGAAAAGCACGCGGGAAACTTTACGCTGCACAATACGCAGCGCCAAACCTTCCACGATGGCGGTTTTACCCACACCGGGTTCACCAATAAGAATCGGATTGTTCTTTTTACGGCGGGAAAGTATCTGGGATACCCTTTCAATTTCCTGCTCGCGGCCAACAATCGGGTCTAAGCTGCCACTTTCGGCCAGCTTGGTAATATCTCTACCAAAGTTATCCAGTACGGGCGTCTTGGATTTGGTATTTGTCTGTTTGGCTTTGGATGCGTAACTCTTTCTCTCGTCCTCAAACTCTTCTTCGCCCGGATCATCAAATTCTGATTTAGGGTCCGCAGATTTTACAAAGCCCAGTTCGTTTTTAAAAGTATCGTAGTCCACGTCAAATTGTTGTAAGATTTGTGTACAAACGTTTTCCTTATTCTTAAGTATAGAAAGCATGAGGTGTTCCGTTTCCACCGTAGCGCTTTTCAGTGCTTTAGCTTCTAATACAGTAACACGTATTACTTTCTCTGCCTGTCTGGTAAGCGGGAGGCTATTGATATTAGCGATATTCTTTCCGGTCTTATCTTTTACAGCCAGCTCTACTTCCTTGCGTAACTCATACAGATCTACGTTCAAAGCCTGCAGAATCTTTACGGCCGTGCCCTCGCCTTCTCGAATAATACCTAACAGCAGGTGTTCAGTACCTATGAAGTCATTTCCCAGGCGTAAAGCTTCCTCTCTGCTGAACGAAATGATCTCCTTAACTTGCGGTGAAAAATTCTGGTCCATTGTGAGATTATTAAATTATCAAAAACCCTTACGGGGGCTTGCTTATACAATAATAACGAATAATTCTGACTTAAGATTACCACGTTATCTGTCGGAATGAAGTTATTCCTTTTTTAAACTTAAACAACTTACACTTTAATAGTATAAGAATTATTTTTGCGGTGATGCGGGTACGTTCGTTTAAAAATATCTACGAAGAAATGGAGGTTTTTGTTTCAATCTCTTGCGGTTATATTTTATAGGCGGGTTCCCTCTGTTCAAAATTTATTTTTACTAAAGTATAAAACAACGTCCAACGCATGAAATTCAAAATTGATACCAAAGAAAAAATAGTCGTTTTTTGTCCGGAAGAAGTCGCCCTGGATGCTAATTTGTCAGATGACTTCATTACCACTGCGACCACATTACCAGAACTAAACGGGCGTAATCTCATACTGGATATGACATTAGTAGAAAAAACCGATGAAAAAGGAATAGAAGCCATTTTAACAGTATACCAGTATATGTATGACAATAAACTTTCCTGTGCATTGACCGGTCTTAACAACACCTTAACAGCTGCGCTGAAAGAAGCTGGTAATGATATGTTAAATATAGCACCTACGATKGCCGAGGCGGTAGATCTGATCATGATGGAAGAGCTGGAAAGAGAATTATTGGAAGGAATGGAATAGAGAAATGCTTTTAGACGTTAGCTTTGGGCCTTGAGGCATTGCAGCGGACTAAGAGTTAAAAGCTAACGGCTAAACGATAAATACATGTTTGCAGTAACAATATTAGGTAACAATTCAGCTATCCCTACCCTGGACAGGCACCCCACAGCCCAGGTAGTTACCTGGAACGAACAGTTGCTGCTGGTGGATTGCGGGGAGGGAACACAATTACAGATTGCCAAATACAGGATTAAGCGCAGTAAGCTGAGATATATTTTCATCAGTCATCTTCACGGAGATCATTATTTTGGATTAATAGGTTTGTTGAACACCCTCAGTCTGATGGGGCGTACTGATCCGCTCAGCGTATATGCGCCACCGGAGCTGGAGCAGATTATCCAGTTGCAACTGGATTGTTCTGGCACTGTTTTAAAATTTGAATTGTCTTTTGTGCCACTTCAACCCGGGTATAGCGGTATCATACTGGAGGATAAGGACTTGCGTGTAAGTTGTTTCCCTACCCAGCACAGGATTTCCTGCTTCGGATTTTCATTTGAGTTACAGAAAAGAAAGCGGAAGTTGATTCCGGAACAGGCAAGGGCCTACGAAATTCCGGCTGCTTATTTCAGTAAATTACAGGATGGTGCTGATTATCAGCGGAAAGATGGCTCTGTTGTTAAAAACGACTGGGTGACCGTTCCACCGCCACCAGGTAAAAGATATGTGTATTGTGCAGATACTATTTACGATGTAAACCTGCTACCATGGCTGAAAGATGCGGATATGATGTATCATGAGACCACCTATTTGCATGATTTGCAGGAACGGGCAGCAGAGCGTTATCACAGCACCTCTGTGCAGGCAGCCTCCCTGGCGGCAGCGGCCGAAGTAAAGCAATTGCTTATCGGGCATTTTTCTTCCAAATACACCGAATTACAACCTTTTCTGGATGAGTCCAGGCCGGTTTTTGAGCATACCTCCATTGCAGAAGAAGGCGTTACCTATATGATATAGCCATTGGCTTTAATAATAAAAAGAGGGAAGATAATATGATATCATCTTCCCTCTTTTTATTATTTTAAAACTAGTAGTTCTTCAGATATGCTGCCATCTTGCTGTACAGTTCATCTGTAACAGGCAATACAGGGAGACGGAAATTATTGCCGCATATACCTGCATGATGCAGGAAAGCTTTAATACCAGCCGGATTATTTTCTGAGAACATCAGTTCAAATCCTTCGAGCATTTTGTTATTGAGGATACGTGCTGCCGGGTAATCATTTACCAGCGCGGCGTGTACCATGCTGGAGAAGTCGGTAGCAAAATAATTGGCCGCTACAGAAATAACGCCGTCCATACCGCAAGCCAGTTGGGCCAGTGCGAGACCATCATCACCGCTGATCACCAGGAAATCCTTTGGTTTATCGCGGATAATCTGCATGCACTGCATCATATCGCCGGAAGCTTCCTTCATAGCAATGATATTTTCTACTTCATGCGCGAGGCGCAGGGTAGTTTCAGCCGTCATGTTACGACCGGTACGTCCGGGCACATTATACAGGATAATGGGCTTAGGAGAGGCGGCAGCAATAGTTTTATAATGCTGAAATATTCCTTCCTGGGTAGGTTTGCTGTAATACGGCGCTACGCTGAGTACTGCAGCAGCTTCGTCCAGTGGGCATTTTTCCAGCCGTTTCACTACATCCCGGGTATTATAATCGCCAATACCAATCACTACAGGCACCCGCTTCGACACCTTTTCGAAAGTGAATTTTATCAAATCCAGCTTTTCATCTGCAGAAAGAGTAGGTGTTTCACCAGTTGTGCCTAATGACACAACATAGTTAACGCCTCCATCGATCACGTAGTTGATCAACTTTTCCAAAGCATTCCAATCGATGCTTTCATCTGCTTTAAAGGGTGTTACCAATGCCACCCCGGTGCCTTTTAGTTGTTCCATATTGCGTTTACGGGAAAATAAAAATTTCGAATTCCGAAGGCCGAAATTCGAAATTTTTATTGTGATCTCTAAATATTTTTTTATTTCTCTTCGTAGAAGCCCATACGGGAGAACTTATCAATACGTTGTTCAATGCGGGTATCGGGATCAATTTTCTTTAATTCCGCCAGTGTTTCCTTGATACGCACTTTTAATAAATGAGCCATTTCATCGGGGTTTACGTGCGCTCCACCGAGTGGTTCACGAACAATTCCGTCTACCAGGCCAAACTGGCTCATATAATCGGAGGTAAGTTTCAGTTCTTCCGCTGCTTTTTCCTTAAAGTTCCAGCTACGCCAGAGGATTGTAGAACAGTTTTCGGGAGAAATAACGGTATACCAGCTGTTTTCCAGCATAAATACCCTGTCGCCGATGCCAATGCCTAATGCGCCACCGGATGCACCTTCGCCTATTATAATGCAGATTACGGGTACGCGGAGTTTGACCATTTCAAAGAGATTCCGGGCAATAGCTTCTGCCTGACCTCTTTCTTCTGCTTCCAGTCCGGGATAGGCACCGGGAGTATCAATGAGGGTTACCACCGGCTTATTGAATCTTTCGGCCAGTTTCATGAGACGGAGGGCTTTGCGATAACCTTCCGGGTTAGCCATACCGAAGTTTCTAAGCTGACGCATTTTGGTGTTTATGCCTTTTTGCTGGCCAATAAACATGACTGTTTCACCATCCAGATCGGCAAAACCGCCTACCATGGCCTTATCGTCTTTTACATTCCGGTCGCCATGCAGTTCCGTAAAGTTGGTACACATCTTTTCGATGTATGCCAGCGTATAGGGCCTATCCGGATGACGGCTCAGCTGTACACGCTGAAAGGGGGTAAGGTGACCATAGATATTCTGACGGGTATCAACGATTTTCTGTTCATACTCGCTCACGGTAGCAGATACATCTACGCCTGATTTTTCACCATTTTCCTTCAGCTTCTCCAGCTGCTCATATAAGTCAGCGATAGGTTTCTCGAAATCCAGGAATTGCATAATTTGATTAAATTGGTTAAAGATCGGGTGTAAAGATAATGCTGAAAATATTTTTTAAAAAAGATTTGCTTAATTGGGAACTTTGTTGCTATCTTTGCAATCCCAAAACGGAACAACACAACGAATTGGGAGACAGAAAGATAGGAAGTTTTTAGTACTATTTTTCGGGAATGGATCGGTAGTTCAGTTGGTTAGAATGCCGCCCTGTCACGGCGGAGGTCGCGGGTTCGAGTCCCGTCCRGTCCGCAAAATTTCGAAGAAACCCGCGCTAGTCGCGGGTTTTCTATTTTAAGTCGAGTATTTAGTCGAGTTCCGATTAATTTTCTCTCGTTTTTTATCTTACCGGATCAAGTTGAAAATTTGGGGGATCGTGTAAAAAATAGTTGTTTTGCATCAGATTAGCCAACGAAACACGTGGATCAGAACTTTCGCAAACTAGTAGAGATGCTGTTGCCAGCAGGGGTTTTAGAGTATTTTGACTTAATTGATTCAAGTCAGAATAAAGAGGGTATTGATATATACCTGGAAGAAAAGAA
>NZ_JBFTHG010000012.1:0-275686 GCF_056394125.1 Chitinophaga sp. 10T418 | reverse complement strand
ACTGAATATGGTGCTAAAGGTACCTGGTCTGTGGTGGGTAAACCAACATGGGTGACTGTTACCGACACCACTTTAAACACTACAAAAGTGAAAGTGCTGGCGGGTCATACTGCTACACTGGTATGGACTATCTCTAACGGTACCTGCGCTGCTACTACCGACACCGTGTTGCTGACTAACTATGATATACCGGCTGTTGCTAAAGCAAACATTGATCAGTTACATTGTAACGACTCTATCTTCACCATGGCCGCTAACAAGCCGACTGAATATGGCGCTAAAGGCACCTGGTCTGTCGTAGGTAAACCAACATGGGTGACTGTTACTGATACCACTTTAAATACTACCAAGGTTAAAGTACTCGCGGGTCATACCGCTACACTGGTATGGACCATCTCCAACGGTACCTGTGCCGCTACTACCGACACCGTGTTGCTGACCAACTACGATGTTCCGGCGGTGGCGAAAGCAAACGTGGATCAGAAACATTGTAACGACTCCATCTTCACCATGGCCGCTAACAAGCCGACTGAATATGGCGCCAAAGGCACCTGGACAGCAGTAGGTAAACCTACATGGGTAACTATTACCGATACCACTTTAAACACTACCAAGGTTAAAGTACTGGCCGGGCATACTGCTACAATGGTATGGACCATCTCTAACGGTACCTGCGCTGCTACTACCGACACCGTGTTGCTGACTAACTACGATGTACCGGCTGTTGCGAAAGCAAACATTGATCAGTTACATTGTAATGACTCTATCTTTACTATGGCCGCTAACAAGCCTACTGAATATGGAGCCAAAGGCACCTGGTCTGTCGTAGGTAAACCAACATGGGCGACTGTTACAGACACCACTTTAAACACTACAAAAGTGAAAGTGCTGGCGGGTCATACTGCTACACTGGTATGGACTATCTCTAACGGTACCTGTGCAGCGACTACGGATACCGTGCTGCTGACCAACTACGATGTTCCTGCTGTTGCGAAAGCAAACGTGGATCAGTTACATTGTAACGACTCCATCTTCACCATGGCCGCTAACAAGCCGACTGAATATGGTGCTAAAGGTACCTGGTCTGTGGTGGGTAAACCAACATGGGTAACTATTACAGATACCACTTTAAATACTACAAAGGTTAAAGTACTGGCGGGGCATACCGCTACAATGGTATGGACTATCTCTAACGGTACCTGCGCTGCTACTACCGACACCGTGTTGCTGACTAACTATGATGTACCGGCTGTTGCTAAAGCAAACATTGATCAGTTACATTGTAACGACTCCATCTTCACCATGGCCGCTAACAAGCCAACTGAATATGGTGCTAAAGGTACCTGGTCTGTGGTGGGTAAACCAACATGGGTGACTGTTACCGACACCACTTTAAACACTACAAAAGTGAAAGTGCTGGCGGGTCATACTGCTACACTGGTATGGACTATCTCTAACGGTACTTGTGCCGCTACTACTGACACCGTGTTGCTGACCAACTACGATGTTCCTGCTGTTGCGAAAGCAAACGTTGATCAGTTACATTGTAACGACTCTATCTTCACTATGGCCGCTAACAAGCCTACTGAATTTGGAGCTAAAGGCACCTGGTCTGTGGTAGGTAAACCAACATGGGTGACTGTTACCGACACCACTTTAAACACTACCAAGGTTAAAGTACTCGCTGGTCATACCGCTACAATGGTATGGACTATCTCCAACGGTACCTGCGCTGCTACTACTGACACCGTGCTGCTGACTAACTATGATGTTCCTGCTATCGCAAATGCCAACAGTGATCAGAAACATTGTAACGATTCTATGTTCACCATGGCTGCCAACAAGCCGACTGAATTTGGAGCTAAAGGCACCTGGTCTGTGGTAGGTAAACCAACATGGGTGACTGTTACTGATACCACTTTAAATACTACCAAGGTTAAAGTACTGGCTGGGCATACTGCTACAATGGTATGGACTATCTCTAACGGAACCTGCGCTGCTACTACCGACACCGTGTTGCTGACTAACTATGATGTTCCTGCTGTTGCGAAAGCAAATGTGGATCAGTTACATTGTAACGACTCTATCTTCACTATGGCCGCTAACAAGCCTACTGAATATGGAGCCAAAGGCACCTGGTCTGTAGTAGGTAAACCAACATGGGTGACTATTACTGATACCACTTTAAATAATACAAAAGTTAAAGTACTGGCTGGTCATACTGCTACACTGGTATGGACTATCTCCAACGGTACCTGCGCAGCGACTACCGACACCGTGTTGCTGACTAACTACGATGTTCCGGCTGTTGCGAAAGCAAATGTTGATCAGTTACATTGTAACGACTCTATCTTCACCATGGCTGCTAACAAGCCTACTGAATATGGCGCTAAAGGCGCCTGGTCTGTCGTAGGTAAACCAACATGGGTGACTGTTACCGACACCACTTTAAATACTACAAAGGTTAAAGTACTGGCGGGTCATACTGCTACACTGGTATGGACTATCTCTAACGGTACCTGCGCTGCTACTACCGACACCGTGCTGCTGACAAACTACGATGTACCAGCTGTTGCGAAAGCAAACATTGATCAGTTACATTGCAACGACTCTATCTTCACTATGGCTGCTAACAAGCCTACTGAATATGGAGCTAAAGGCACCTGGTCTGCGGTTGGTAAACCTACATGGGTAACTATTACAGATACCACTTTAAATACTACAAAGGTTAAAGTACTGGCCGGTCATACTGCTACACTGGTATGGACTATCTCTAACGGTACCTGCGCTGCTACTACCGACACCGTGTTGTTGACCAACTACGATGTTCCTGCTGTTGCAAATGCCAACAGTGATCAGAAACATTGTAATGACTCTATCTTCACCATGGCCGCTAACAAGCCGACTGAATATGGCGCCAAAGGCACCTGGTCTGTCGTAGGTAAACCAACATGGGTAACTATTACTGATACCACTTTAAATACTACAAAAGTGAAAGTGCTGGCGGGTCATACTGCTACACTGGTATGGACTATCTCTAACGGTACCTGTGCCGCTACTACCGACACCGTGTTGCTGACTAACTACGATGTGCCAGCTGTTGCAAAAGCAAACGTGGATCAGTTACATTGTAATGACTCTATCTTCACCATGGCCGCTAACAAGCCTACTGAATATGGCGCTAAAGGTACATGGTCTGTGGTGGGTAAACCAACATGGGTGACTATTACCGACACCACTTTAAATACTACAAAAGTGAAAGTGCTGGCGGGTCATACTGCTACACTGGTATGGACTATCTCTAACGGTACCTGCGCTGCTACTACCGACACCGTGTTGCTGACTAACTACGACATCCCTGCTATTGCAAATGCCAACAATGATCAGAAACATTGTAACGACTCTATGTTCACCATGGCTGCTAACAAGCCAACTGAATATGGTACTAAAGGCGTGTGGTCTGTATTAAACAAACCATCATGGKTGAAGATCATCGATAGTACTTTAAATAATACCCAGGTGAAAGTACTGGCTGGTCATACCGCTACACTGGTATGGACTATCTCCAACGGCACCTGCGCCGCTACTACCGACACCGTATTATTGACGAACTACGATGTGCCGGCGGTTGCCGTTGCAGGCCCTGACCAGAAACATTGTAACGACTCTATGTTCACCATGGCGGCTAACAAGCCTACTGAATATGGCGCTAAAGGTGTATGGTCTGTATTAAATAAACCATCTTGGGTAAAAATCACTGATACCACCTTAAACACCACACAGGTGAAAGTGCTGGCTGGGCATACCGCTACGCTGGTATGGACCATCTCTAACGGTACCTGTGCCGCCACTGCCGATACAGTGCTGCTGACCAACTACGACATCCCTGCTATTGCAAATGCCAACAGTGATCAGAAACATTGTAACGACTCTATGTTCACTATGGCTGCTAATAGGCCTGCTGAATTCGGTGCTAAAGGCGTGTGGTCTGTATTAAATAAACCATCATGGGTAAAAATCACCGATAGTACTTTAAATAATACACAGGTGAAAGTACTGGCTGGGCATACTGCTACGCTGGTATGGACCATCTCTAACGGTACCTGTGCCGCCACTACCGACACCGTGTTACTGACTAACTACGACGTACCGGCTATTGCGAATGCGAACATTGATCAGGAACATTGTAATGACTCTATATTCACCATGGCCGCTAATAAGCCTGCTGAATATGGTGCTAAAGGTACCTGGACAGCGCTAGGTAATCCGAACTGGGTGACCATCACTGATGCCACTTTAAACAACACGAAGGTGAAAGTACTGGCTGGGCATACTGCTACGTTGGTATGGACCATCTCCAACGGTACCTGCGCAGCCACTACCGATACGGTGTTGCTGACCAACTACGCAACCGCTAACCAGGCAAACGCCGGCCCTGATCAAAGAATCTGTAACAATACAGCTGACTTTATCATGCAGGCAAATAACCCGGGTGTACCAACTGCAAAAGGCATCTGGACTATCCTMAGCGGAAATGCCACTATTAAATCACCAAATAGTCCGACAACTGCAGTAACTGTGCCTGTGGGCGATACCGCTGTACTCCAGTGGGCGATTGCCAACGGTGTATGCGATACCACTTTCAGCAGAGTAACTATCATCAATTACAAAGCAGCGATTACGGCAAACGCCGGTCCTGACCAGGAAAAATGTAATACTACTGCCGACTTTGTAATGAAAGCAAGTCAACCTGGATCAGGCAGTGCGAAAGGTGTTTGGGAAGATATCAGCCGTATCCCTGGCGCTGCCATCATCAAATCACCAAATGATCCGTTTACCAGCGTAACTGTTCCTATAGGCGACACCGTTATATTGAAATGGACCGTTACAAATGGTACTTGTACAAGCAGCAGCAGCATTGTAACGCTGATTAATTACAAGAAAGCAGATGATGCTAACGCCGGTGCAGATATTGAAATGTGTAATAACACCGGAGATTTCACCATGGCCGCTACTCCACTGTCTGTTCCAAGTGCAAGAGGCTTCTGGTCTATTATTAAAGGAAATGCAGTGATCAAGTCTATCAATAGTCCTACTTCTGCGGTAAATGTAAACGTGGGTGACACTGTTACCTTACGCTGGACAGTAACCAATGGTGTATGTAGTGCTACCTGGGATGATGTTACACTCATTAACTACCGCTTACCGGTAGCTGCCAACGCAGGACCAGACCAGGAACATTGCGATGATGCTACCTTTAAGATGAATGCCAGTGATCCTGGTGTGGCAGGTGCAAAAGGTACCTGGATTGTTACCAGCAACAACGCTGCGCTAATCAACATCAGTAACATTAACCAAAAAGATGCGACCATCACCGTTCCTGCCGGCGAAACGGCACAACTGACCTGGGTAGTAAGCAACGGTGTTTGTGATGCTTCCAGCTCAAGTGTAACACTGATCAACCGCAAACCAATACTTGGTAATACCATCCGCGATGATCAAACCGTTTGTTTGACAGAAATGCCAATGGCGATACGCGGTATTGCTCTGAGTGGTGGTAATGGTACCTATACTTACCAATGGCAACAAAGTACCACTGGTGCTACCGGACCGTTTACCAATATTAACGGGGCAACCGGAGATACTTACCAGCCTGGTGTTCTGTCTGTCAATACCTGGTACAGAAGAGTGGTAGCATCTGGTGCTTGTATCAACAACATCAGCAATGCAGTGAAGATCACCGTAGTAACTATCAGCCCGATTGTTACCTTCACTCCTCCTGCTATCACTACAGAATGTGAAAAAGGTAAAGACTACACCACACTCTTCGGAGATCCGGTGTTCAGTCATGCACCTTATGATAATGAAACACTCACCGTTACTCACAACGATGTAACCGTAGTGACTTCTCCTTGTCTTAGCACCATCACCCGTACCTGGACGGCAACAGACAGATGCGGATTGTCAGTAAGCGCTTCGCAGACGATCACGATAAAGGATACAAAAGCACCGGTATTTACTACCCCTGCTCCTGCCGATATCACGGTTGATTGTGACAAGGTACCTGCTAAAACAGACCTGAAAGCAAACGACGATTGCGCCGGTGAAATCATCATACCAGTGGTAGAGGTTCGCCAGGATATTCCAGGCAACTGTACTAACAACTATCTGCTGATACGTACCTGGACTGCGAAAGACGAGTGTAACACTGGCATTACCCTGAAACAGGTAATCACGGTGAAAGATATGACTGCCCCGGTATTCAATGTGGCCACTCCTGCTGATACAACAGTAGATTGCGACAAGGTACCTGCAGGATTCAATCTCACTGCAAGTGATAACTGCACACCGGGTGTAATTACAGTAATGCCAAAAGATTCCGTGGTGCATAACCCGGCTAATTGTAACAACAACTACCTGATCTTCAGGAAATGGACCGCCTTCGATGAATGTGGTAATGCAAGTGCAGTACAACAAATCATCAAAGTACAGGATACCACTAAACCGGTATTCAGCATGCCTGCTCCAAAAGACACCGTGGTAGATTGCGATAAGATTCCAGCCTGGCCGGTAATTACTGCCACCGACAACTGTAGCAGTAACGTACAGGTATTCACCAGCACTAAAACGGTGAAATTACCAGGCAACTGTGCCGGCAACTATCAGGAAACACGTACCTGGACTATTACAGATGATTGCGGTAACAAATCAACAATGCAGCAGATCATCACTGTACAGGATACCATTAAACCGGTATTCACCGTGAGACCTCCTGCAGATACTACCGTGAGCTGCGACAACATCCCTGCTCCTGCTATAGATGTTCAGGTTACCGACAACTGTAGCACTATCGGAAATGGCCTGACGGTAAGCCGCCGCATCACAACAGAAAGAACACCTGATGATTGTGCCGGTAACTACCGTATCATCAGAACATGGATTGCGAAAGATGCCTGCGGTAATACCGCTACCGTGACACAGGTAGTAACGGTGAAAGATACCACCAAACCTGTGATCATGCCTGCTCCGGCAGATGTAGTGATCTTCTGTCAGGATAAAATCCCGGCTCCCCCGGTGCTGACGGCTACAGACAATTGTGATAATACCTTCCCGAAAAGAGCTATCTATACGGAAGATCCATTTGTAGCAGATATCTGTAACGGCTATACGATTGTAAGAAGATGGAGTATCATGGATGCCTGCGGCAATAAAGCCGATGATGTGACCCAACGTGTAATCATCAACCCTTGTCCTAAACCACAGCTGGAAGCTACCCTGCCCTCCAACTGCTCTGACAACGGAAGAATAGCATWACGTAAAGTGGGCAACGTATACCTGCCTACCTACACCCTGGTAAGTGTAACACCTTCCAATGTAGTAACAGGTTTACCGCTGACACAAAGCAACAATGTGTTCAACCTGAATGGCGCTACTTCTGCATCATTCATTATAACAGATGGCAGAACCGGTTGTTCTTCTGATACGATGACTTACAACCTGACCTACATTCAGAAACCAATGGTGAACCTGGGCAACGATACCACTATATGTGGAGGCAACAGCCTGGTACTGGATGCAGGACCTGCTAACTTCGCTTACCAGATTAAATGGTCTACCGGCGCAACCACGCAAAGGATCAATATCAATCAGGCTGGTACTTACTGGGTAAATGTAAGCAACGGTGAATGTGCTACTACAGACACCATTCATGTAAGCCTGATACCAACACCGCTGGTAGATATCCCTGACACGACCATCTGTCGCGGTCAGTCTGTGAAACTGGATGCTTATGTAAATGGTGCACAATACCTCTGGAGCAACGGTTCTACTGCTTCTTCCATACTGGTAGGTACACAGGAACAATTCTGGGTGAAAGTGATGAAGTCCGGATGTATCACAATCGATACTGTGAAAGTGAGTGTGAATCCTCCACCAGATATCAGCCTGAGTCGTGATACATCGATCTGCCCTGATCAGTCTATCATGCTCACTGTTAATTCAAATGGCGGCCGTATCAAATGGCAGACAGGCGAAACCAGCAACTCCATCGTGGTGAATCAACCTGGTGGTTACTGGGTGGCAGTAAGCAGAGACAATTGTGTGGTAAGAGATACTGTAAACGTAAGACTGAAACCATCTATCACACTGGATCTGGGACCAGACAGGAATATCTGTCCGGGTGGCAGCATCACTCTGGATGGTACTAATCCGGATGCGATCTCCTACCTCTGGAATGATGGCGATCCTAAACCGGTTAAACAAATAACACAGGCCGGCAAATACAAACTGGCATTGATGGATAAATACTGTCAACGCGTATTCATGGACAGTGTAACAGTAAGAATCACTGGTTTACCAGTCATTAATCTGGGTAGAGATACCGTAATGTGTAAAGGTGAAACACTAACCCTTCACGCTGAAGGCGGTGGAATCACCGGAGTACGCTGGGATAACGGTTCTTCCGCTCCTACACTGCCTGTGACGAACGGAGGTACTTATACAGTAACGGTGTTCAACGATTGCGGCACCGCTACTGATGATATCACGGTAGACTTTGTACAATGTGAACCAAAACCACAAGTACCAAATGCCTTCTCTCCAAATGGCGACGGACGTAACGATGTGTTCAGACCAATAGTAAGAGGACAAATGTTCGACTACGAACTGCGAATCTTCAACCGCTGGGGTGAATTAATCTTTATGACTTCCGATGATCATAAAGGATGGGATGGTAAATACAAAGGCGTTCCGGTAGATGTAGGTACCTATGTATGGTGGCTTAACTACAAAAAAGTAGCCGGAGGAACTTCCAACGTTCTCAAAGGTGAAGTAACTGTAGTCCGCTAATTCAAGCAGAAAGCAAAAAGCAGAAAGCAAAAGGCCGATCGCCTTTTGCTTTCTGCTTTTTGCTATTAACTGAATCTCACCTTTTTTATTAACTTAGTGGCGATGCAAATGGAATTTACTCACCAGAAATCATGATCAATATGAAAGTTTATGACACCGTAACAGCTGCAATGGAAGATCTGCGCAAACGAGGATACACAGCTGATTTCAATCTTCTTTTTGACAGTATACATACCAGGGATACAAAAGTGCATCCACAAGACTTTGAAATTACAGAGACCTATCGTTTTGAAGGAGACACTGATCCGGGTGATGAAGCTGTGGTATATGCCATCGAAACAAAATCAGGCACCAAAGGCGTATTAATGTATGGGTATGGTGTTTATTCAGAAGACATGTCAGAAGATATGATCCGTAAACTGGGGTCAAAATAGAATTGATGAAACATAGCTCGTTATTTCTGCTGGCCATTTGCTTTGGGATATCTGCCCATAGCCAATCTGCTGGCAATCTCGATTTGATTCCCAGGCCAACATCGGTCGCCGCAAAAAAAGGTACTTTTGCCATTTCCCCGCAAACGCATGTCTTTACTGCACCCGTCTTTTCCGGTGTTGCTGCTCTCTTCGCAGAAACGGCCCATCTTCCCGAACCACAGCTGGCGTTGATGAAAATGGTACCGTTGCATAGTGTTGTGTTTACCGCAGCAGATAAATCCCTTATTCCAGATTCAACAGGATACCGACTGAACATTTCACCGGACTATGTAACGATTTTTGCACGTACCCAAACAGGCGCCATCAATGGCATGCAGTCCCTACTACAGTTACGGCTGCTGCAACCGGATCAGACTACCCTTCCCTGCGCTGAGATAACGGACCATCCCCGCTTTGGCTATCGCGGTGTTCACCTGGATGTGTCACGAAATTTCTTTCCGGCAACTTATATCAAACGCTTCATAGATCTGATGGCATTATATAAGATGAACACTTTTCACTGGCACCTGACAGATGGCGCCGGATGGAGACTGGAAATAAAGCGTTATCCCGAACTGACGAAAATTGCCGCCTGGCGTAATTATGCCAACTGGAAAGACTGGTGGACCAAAGGCCGACGGTATTCGCAGGAAGGTGATCCTAATGCCTATGGCGGTTATTATACCCAGGCAGAAGCGCGGGAAATAGTGGCGTACGCAGCACAGCGTGGCATAACTGTTATTCCGGAAATAGAAATGCCCGGTCATTCAGAAGAAGTACTGGCGGTATACCCGCAACTGTCCTGCTCCGGCGTACCTTATAAAAACTCCGAGCTATGCCTGGGTAATGATACTACCTTCACTTTTCTGGAAAATGTATTAACAGAAGTAATGGATATTTTCCCATCTCCCTATATTCATATTGGTGGTGATGAAGCAGATAAAAAAGCCTGGAAGAGCTGTCCTAAATGTCAGCAACGCATCCGCAGCGAAAAACTGAAGGATGAAAATGAACTGCAAAGTTATGCCATCAGGCGCGTGGAAAAATTTCTCATCGCGCATAAACGCAAACTGCTGGGATGGGATGAAATACTGGAGGGTGGCCTCGCTCCGGAAGCAACGGTAATGTCATGGCGTGGAGAGAGCGGCGGTATTGCAGCCGCAAAAGATGGCCATGATGTAATCATGACACCTGGTGCATATTGTTACTTCGACAGTTATCAGGCCGACCCAGCCAGCCAACCGGAGGCAATCGGCGGATATCTTACACTCGATAAAGTATACAGTTACGAGCCCGTTCCGAAAGAACTGGATGCAGCTGCAGCCAAACATGTTCTGGGCGCACAAGCCAATATCTGGACCGAATACATACCCACCTCCTATCACCTGGAATACATGACTTATCCACGTTTGCTGGCTTTGTCAGAAGTCGTATGGTCAGATACAGCACATAAAGATCTGGCTGATTTTCAGCAACGGTTACAATCGCACTATCTCTTACTCCAACGGCTAAACGTAAATTACTATCGGCCCTCTCATAGCGTCACTATTCATCCGGATATAGATGCAGCAAATCATCGGACTCTTGTTTCATTCCGTTCAGAACAATACCAGCCACAAATCCGCTATACCCTGGATAGCAGTATGCCAAACACCCAGTCTGCTTTATATACCAGTCCGTTTGTGGTTTCTGGCTCTGCTCCTGTCACCGCCGTTATTTTCAAAGACGGTCAGCCTCAAGGCAAACCAGCTTTCCTTCAATTGGATGATCATGTAGCTATTGGTAAAAAAGTGAGCTATAATGTTCCTTACAGTAAAAAATATCCTGCTCAGGCATCAGCTACTCTGGTAAATGGTTACCGTGGTTCTCTTACTTATGTGGATGGCCAGTGGCAAGGATTTGAGGGGGATATGGACGTGACAGTAGATATGGAACAGGAAACAAACCTKCATCGTTTAGCCGTTACATTTATGCAACTGACGGGGCCTGGCGTATACATGCCATCGTTTGTAGAAGTATCGATCAGTAATGATGGGAAAAATTTCCGACCGCTGAAGCAGGTAAACAATGACGTTCCTCCCAGTACTTCCACACTTGTTTTTAAAGATTTTAAATTTGACCTGAGTGGTCAGAAGACGCGGTATATCAGGGTTCATGCGAAAAACGAACAACATGGGTTTATGTTCGCAGATGAAATTATTATTTACTAATATTGAATGCGTAGCTGTTAGTGTATCCTCGCGCTAACAGCTACGCATATATGATTATTTCAATTTTGACATTTCCTTACTTAACCTGTAATCTACCATCCCATTGAAATTATTGAGTGGCTTACCGTTCGGAATAGCCGTGCGCAATCCATTCACGGTTTCTGTATTCAATTGTGCTGCTCTCGCTGTCGGGAAGGCACCCGTATTAATGTAACCCATTATCTTTTTAAGATTATCGTCATCAGCGGTAGCGCCCCAGGGCACGTTAACATAATCAACAGCCGCTTTATCTACATCAATACCTGTATAATAATCTCCTGATCCATTGGCATTGTGTGTGGCAAAGTTAATGGCATAAAGATCAGCCAGGTACTTTACTGTGCCTGAACGATTATAGGCAGAGATATTAAAATCAATGAATCCAACCGGCTTACCGTATGTCTTCTCTCCAACGAGCAAAACTTTCACATAAGGCTTGAGATTATTGAGTGTCAGCTCACTTGCCGAGGCTGTATTACCACTGGTGATAAAAAATACATTATCAAGTGCCAACCCACCGGTTCTTCCCGGAAACTTAACTGTTTCCGTTAGTCCTGTAGCGGCCAGGTTCTGCATGATCTTATCATTGTACTTATAAGTGTACATAGTTTTACCAGCTGCAGATGCCGGCGCAATGGCGCTATCCAGGTATTCTGCGGTAGTAGTAGCTCCTCCTCCATTATACCGTAAATCTACAATCAGGTTTTTAATCCCGCTGGCTACAAATTTGGTAAACGCCTGGTCAAGAGCTGTTTTGGTATAAGTAGCCTGTCCTTTATCGTTGAATACGCTGGCAAAAGTATAGAGACCAAAGTAACCCACTTTTGTATTATTCGCTGCGGTATATACGGTATCAAACAATACAGGGTTGATACTATACGCTACCGGATTGAGTGTAGTCGTAAACGTTGTCTTATCAGCCCTGGTTATTCCTAATGTTACCGTGGAAGTAGATCCCACGATAGCGTTGTATACAAACTGTAACGAAGAATTGGTATTGGTAAAAGAAGTAGTTCCATTAACAGACGTAATTTCACAACCTCTGTCGATCCCTGCCTTACCTGCCGGGCTATTTTTATCTGCATACAATACAAAAATGCGTACCTGGTTGCTGCCGGACGATACCAGCACAGGAGCATACTCCAGCCCAAAATCGCTGGTGGTAGCTGCAAAAGTGCTGGCGGAAATGCCATTCATGAGTTTATTGGTCAGTGTGCCGTTCCTGTCCAGGAAACTATAGTGGTCATATGGTGCAGCGGTGGCCGTGTTGATGGCATACCTTTTCATTACAGCGAGCAGTGTATCAGCATTCGGGTAGCTGGCGCTGAACGGATCCAGCTTGGGTACGGATGAATACCAGAAGTAGGTAGGCAGGCCGCTGGACAGGGTGCGTCCACCATCACCATAGGTTACCTGCATAATCTGGTACATCAGGTACTTGAGTGAGTCTTCTGCCTGTGCGGTCGTGAGCTGCGTGGTATCAACCGGAGTAGGCGGCGTTGGGTTCGTATTGTCTTTATGACAAGACATGAAAATGCCGGCACAAAAAGCTCCGGCCAACATGGCTTTAGTTCCCGTAGAAAACAATTTGTTATACATAAAAACGGTTAAGACAGATTTCAGTAGTATGCAAACTAATGAGTAGCCAGTGTTTGTCTGGTCCAGAAGTCTGCGGAATAATACAAGGCGAAATGGTCTGCGTATTCACCCGGCATTGGTGCCTGCTGCCCTTTGGCACGCTTGGCCTCCAATTCCTTTTTATCCTCTCTCTTCATCGCATTCACCTTAAAATGGTAAGCAATGGGTTTATCAGCGACCGCTGTTATCCCCAATGTTTTCAATGGAATAGCCAATTCACAAACCAGGTTACCGGAAGCTTCATAAGAAGCTGCTGATTGAATACCAAACGTATTATGCACCGGAATATTGCCATTGGGAATACTATCAAACCCATCAACCTTTATTTCTTTCAGATTAGCCAGGATCTGTTTTTTCAGTTCTCCGGCAATCAGTGCCCGGGAGGCTTCCGGTACATCCGGCGCGCCAGTACTTACATTCTCCGTAAGCGGGAAAGTAATAGAGGCACCTCCTTTCTTTTTACCAGTGGCATTTAACGAAACCGTAATACCAGAACGCATAATTTTCATCTGGCTTTKCGGATCGGGTACACTCACGATTACGTATATATTTTCCTGATCGTTGGCTATGGTGTAAAATAACTTAGTAACGTTATTATAGAACTGAAGGGGTTTAGGCCATTCTGTGGCCTGTCCGTCAATTTTAATGTTGGCCGGGGCCCATTTATTTGGTTCACTATCTTGCGCGGAAGCATTTACATATAACAAAAGCCCGGCTATTAACCCAGCTCCGGTTATCAGTGCCCTATTCATTTTCATGTGCTGTTTTTTTCAGTTGCAGTACAAGGTTAACAAAGAATTTTCAAAATATGCTCAAAAAAAGCGCATATGAGGAAAAAGAATCGGTGAATAAGGAGATATAACAGGTGAATAATTACTTGTTCACCTGTTTTATCAGCATATCTATCTGTGCCTGTTGCTCAGTATTCCTTTTGTCCTGCTGAATGATATACAGTGTCAGTTCTTCTACCTTTTCCAGGAGCTTACGGTTCATTTCTCCCAGGTCTTGTCCGTCCCGGGCGACTTCGGCTGCATCAGGGATACCTGGCAGATGTTTGTGCTTTGCAATGTAACTGGCCACATCTGTCAGCAAAGGCAACTGATAGGTATCATGGAATACATAATCAGCCCAGGCGGCATTCTGCGTTACTTTAACCCGGCGTGCTGCGATGGCTCCCCCTACCGCCAGCTTATTTCCACCGGTAGCGGATGTACCTATTGCCACGTCGCCGTTGTTCAGTATAGTCATGCTGATGGGAGCCACCGTTCCTGTTCTGCCGGTTTCAAAATAAATATTGCCGGTATTGGCTGCTCCTACGTGCAGATCGGTATAACTTTCCAGGATATTAGCGCCACGTTGGTTCGTTACAGCATAGTCACTGCTGGTATTTCCAAGGTAAAAAAGTGAATTGGGGATACCCGTATTCTGTATAGCGATGCGGTTAGTAACTGTTCCAACAGTACCTGTGATATTTAGATGGTCAGATGGATTAGTATTTCCTAGTCCAATATTCCCATCCGAATTGATGTGCATTCTGACGGTCGGTTCTCCTCCGGGGTTACCGTAATCATTCGTCAGAAACTGCAGAAAAGTATCCCAGGAACCACCTCTGTAAGAGCGGATAATCGCCTTTCCTGCTCCAGCAAATTCGTAGGAAATATCACGTTTGCTACCTATGTTGGTGGGAATATTGGCTCCTGCTATCACCAGTTTTTTGTAAGAAGTATCAGAAACACTGCCCACAGTAAGATTAGGCACATTTAGAGACCTTTTCACCACCAGATCACCTTTGGGTGTCAGGTGCATCACCATATCATTATTATTGACAAAATTGACAAGCGTATCATTTGCCAACCAACGGAATAAGAATCCATTACCTGAAGGACCACTAATGGCGTTATTGAGGGAGGCTCCGCTCTGTATGTTTAGTCCGGAATTAGGATTAGCTGTATAAATGCTACTGAAAATACTAATCTTGTAGGGAAGCTTATCTAAGATGATGTTATCATAAGGTCCTATCGATTGACCATAGGATTGAGTCAATACGCAAAAATACACAGCTAAAAACAGGGCTACCTTTTTCATGATAAAAGGGTGGGTTTAGGGATGATATAAAATGGTTAATTACAATCCTTCGCAAGAAAGCAAAAAGCAGGGAACAATCCCTGCTTTTCTATAAAATTTTCGCACAAGACAGCTTAATACAGCAACCTTGTCTTGATCGTATGCGCTACCTCTTTCAATAAAGCCAATGCTTCCTGTGATAGTTTAGTATCTACGTCCAGCACCACATAACCAATCTGGTCGTTGGTTTTCAGGTACTGACCCAGGATATTGATTTTATTGGCAGATAAAGCAGTGTTGATGGCCGATAACACACCCGGCACGTTTTCGTGAATATGCAGAATACGATGTGTGTTTTCAATGGGGGGTACACTGATAGAAGGAACCGTATGAGAACCAAAGCTGGCGCCTTTTTCCAGGTAGTTCAGCATTTTGCTGCTCACATCCAGACCAATATTATGCTGCGCTTCTTCTGTGCTACCACCGATGTGCGGTGTTAAAATGACGTTGGATAATTTCTGCAGCGGTGTGCTGAATGCCGCACCATTTTTTTCTGGTTCTACCGGGAAAACATCAATCGCAGCACCTGATAACTGGCCGCTGGTTAATGCATCTCTCAGTGCTTCCAGGTCTACTACTTCCCCACGTGCATAGTTAATAAAGATTGCACCTGGTTTCGCATCTGCCAGCACTTCCTTTGTAATCATGTTGGCGGTAGTTTTGCTGGAAGGCACATGTAATGAAATGATATCTGATTTGCCAAAGAGTTCTTTCAGGGTACGGATCTGTTCCGCATTTCCTAAAGGTAGTTTGGTTTCCGCATCGTAGTAGATGACGTTCATCCCCATGCCTTCTGCCAGTACACTCACCTGGCTGCCGATGTTACCATAACCAACTATACCCAGTGTTTTACCCCTGAGTTCATAGCTGCCGGTAGCTTCTTTCATCCAGATGCCGTTATGTGCAGCAGCGTTTTTATCTACAATACGGCGGATCAGGATAATCGACAATCCTATTACCAGCTCAGCCACGGAACGGGTGTTGGAGTAAGGTGCATTGAATACCGCCACGCCATGTTCAGTGGCAGCTTTCAGGTCCACCTGGTTGGTACCTATACAAAAACATCCAATCGCCTGCAGCTTCCTGGCCGATTCCAGTACTTTACGGGTTACCTTGGTTTTAGAACGAATACCCAGGAGATGTACATCTTTGATCTCATTGATCAGATCATCTTCACTCAGAGCGCCCGCCAATTTGCGTACATGATACCCTGCGGTGGTAAATTCTGCTACCGCAGCATCACTGATATTCTCTAATAATAAAATGCTGATCTTCTCTTTCGGATAACTTGTCGACTTTTGCTGGTCCATAATATTATACTAAATTATATGTGTATCTATATGTTGCAATTGGCTTAATAATTGCTGATAGCGGGGAAACAGGGCACAAACCTACTCGATGTTGGGGAATATTCAAATAGTAGTATGATCAAATTCGATTTTATCAAAAAAAGGCACTTATCAGGGGCATTTTTTTAAGTTTTTTCAGCATTTCAGCTTAAAAATCAATTAAAAGGATCTGAAAACAGGCTATTTATTTGGCAGTCTTTTACTTTGGGCATAAATTTAGCGCTTTGTATTTTTAAAGGGTCATATTGAATCAAGAAAGTAGTACACTCCTCTAATGAAGCGATTGAAAGCAGTAAGTATCATCTTAACTATATCGGGAATTGCAATAATATCAAGTTGCCAGAGCAATGCAGCAAGACGGGAAGCTGAAAGGAAAAAAACAATATCAGACAGCGCTCTTTATACCCTGGGATTAAGCACAGCAGAAAAAGAGGCGATATTGAAATCGCCCCGTACCATACAAATGCAACGTGAACTGGAAGCATTTTACAATGGTAAATTATTACGCAGTGGATTCAACGGTGCTATGCTGGTAGCCAGAAAGGGCGTTATCATTTTTGAACAATATCATGGTTACGAGAATTCAAGAACTAAAATACCAGTTATCGACAGTTCTTCTTTTCAACTCGCCTCTGTTTCAAAAACCTTTACAGGCGCGGCTGTATTGTGGTTAGCACAAAAAGAGAAACTCAATCTGGACGACTCTTTACAAAAATTCTTTCCCGAATTTCCTTATAAAGGAATCAATGTACGCATGTTGCTGAGCCACCGCAGCGGCTTACCTAACTACCTCTATTTTTGTGATAGTTTGTGGAAAGAAGAATCACGTTTCATCACCAATGATGAAGTGATCAAACTAATGGAAGCACATAAGCCCGCCATGCAACATTTGCCGGGAACACATTTCCAGTATTGCAATACCAACTACCTTCTCCTAGCTTCAATCATTGAAAAAGTAAGCGGACAGAAATATGCGGAGTTCATGGAACAAACCATCTTCCGTCCCCTGGGCATGGTGAATACATTTGTATATGATCCTGCTTCTGCTGCACGTCCCCACCAAACCCAGAGCCATAAATACAACGGGCAGTTTGAACCGGATACTTACTTTGATGGTGTAATGGGCGACAAAGGAAT
This sequence comes from Chitinophaga sp. 10T418, assembly GCF_056394125.1. NCBI lineage: Bacteria > Pseudomonadati > Bacteroidota > Chitinophagia > Chitinophagales > Chitinophagaceae > Chitinophaga > Chitinophaga sp. 10T418. The sequence goes on along the minus strand of NZ_JBFTHG010000012.1, from coordinate 257,869 downwards.
ATACAGCAGTGCACGTGATATGCTTAAATGGGATCAGGCGCTCTATTCCGGGCAGTTATTAAATGCTGCTACCCTGAAGGCCGCCTATACACCTTACAGCCATGAAAAKCCCGGCGTACGTAACTACGGTCTTGGCTGGCGCCTGATGGTATATCCGGACAGTACCAAAAACATTATCTATCATAATGGCTGGTGGCATGGTAATAACACGGTATTTTATCGTTTTGTACAAGACTCTACTACCCTGATCATCTTAGGAAATAAATACAACCGCGGTATTTACCAGGCAGTAAAACCTGTACGTGATATACTTGGTCACGGCGATGGTGAGGAAGCGGGAGAAGAATAACGAATCAGCTTTTAGCCATTAGCTTTTAGCTTTTAGTAAATGCAGCACAGATATGAGATATCTGTGCTGCATTTTTTATTACGGAAATGACTAAACGCCGTGCTTTCTGTTAAGCATTACGTTATCTCTCGTCCATGTTATTTCGTTCATAAATTTGTGCCTTCTTACCACACATTCGTCTTTCAGACAATAATGAGGTCTTAATAAAAATATAACAGTATGTATGCTGATATAGCGGCAACAGCTATTACTTTTGCGATAATGCCACGGCATGCGATGAAAAACAGTACTAACCCTTATTAATGTACGAAAATGACCGACAACGAACTACATGCACACTCCGTCATCGAACAAATCTTCGATCTGTATAACAATTACGGCAATGAGGAATACGGCGAAGAGGTAACTATGCTGATGCATATGATGCAGGCCGCGCTGATAGCGGAAAAGACAGGGTTTGATGACGAAATGATCGTAGCTGCATTCCTGCATGACATTGGTCATTTTTTTGAGCACACAGAACAGATGGGCGAATATGGTAGTCTGGCGCATGATGACCTGGGCAGTGCCTACCTGCTGGAGTGTGGCTTTCCGGAAAGAATGGCTAAACTGGTGGGCAGCCACGTAGCCGCCAAACGTTACCTGACGTGGTCTGACAGTGCTTACTATGAAACGCTTTCCGAAGCCAGCAAACAAACGCTGGAATACCAGGGAGGCCCTATGAATGAAGAAGAAGCGTTGGCTTTCCGCAATGATCCTTTGTTTTCGCAATACATCCAGATCAGGATATGGGATGATATGGGTAAAGAAACCGATCAGCCGGTAAACCCGGAAGATGTGGCCAGGATACGCCATAAAACATTATCCTACCTGCTGGAACATGGTAATTAAATTGCTTGCATTAAATTGCCGGCAATATGGATTTACGTTCCGAAATATTAGCAGAACATTCCCGCGTACAATCCCTTCGCATCGCGAAATGGATAGGTTCCCATGCCGGTCGTTTTGATCAGCTCATGCAATTGTTTCTGCAGGATGAATACCGGGTGGTACAGCGGTCTGCCTGGGTGGTTCGTTTTGTCGCCGACAAACATCCGGCATTACTTGCTCCTCACCTGCCGGTCATCGTAGGCAGAATGGAAGATGAAGGGATACCGGTAGCCGTTAAAAGAAATGTGCTGGGAGTATTGCAAAACTTATCCATCCCGGAAAGCCTGCATGGTCCCGTGATGAATAGTTGCTTTGCCTTCCTGGAAGATCCGCTGGAAACAGTGGCAGTAAAGTCGTTTTCCATGACGGTGTTAGCTAATCTTGCGCAAGATTACCCGGAGATCAAAAACGAGATCCGCCTGCTGGTTGAAGATCAGCTGGAAAACAATCCTACACCGGGCATCCGCTCAAAAGCCAGGAAAGTATTAAAAGAGATACAATAGTATACTACCCGACAAAAGAAAAAGCAGCGCAACGGGGTATAACACCCTGTTGTGCTGCTTTTTTTAATCAGATATAACCATTGGCTACGCGTTAGCATCATCCGCCGGCGCTGCATCAGCAGCTGGTGGAGGGGTAACAGGAGCCTTTGCTTCTCTTGGTTCTCTTGGCTCTCTGGGTTCCCTCGGTTCTCTTGGTTCCTTAGGTTCCTTTTCCTTCTTCTTAGCCGCTTTAGGAGCGAAGATGGCGATCATACGCTTACCTTCCATGGTAGGCATACTTTCCAAACCACCAACTTCTGCCAGCCTTTCAGCAAACTTCAGGAGAATTAACTCGCCACGTTCTTTAAACATGATCGCACGACCTTTAAACTGTACGTAGGTTTTCACCTTGTTACCGTCTTTCAGGAAGCTTTCAGCATGTTTGGCTTTAAAGTCGAAGTCATGGTCATCGGTGTTGGGCGTAAAGCGGATTTCTTTCACTTCGCTTTTGTGCGCCTTCGCCTTCATTTCCTTTTCCTTCTTCTTCTTTTCGTAAAGGAATTTATTGTAGTCGATGATACGACAAACGGGGGGCACGGCATTCGGAGAAATCTCAACCAGGTCTAAACCCTGTTCCTCCGCCATTTTCAGCGCCTCCTCGGTTCTGTAGACACCTACCTCAATATTTTCACCTACAAGCCTTACCTCAGGAACGCGTATCATCCTGTTGGTGCGATGTTCTTGTTGTTGTTCCCTGCGGAAGTTGGGGTTTCTGCCCCGGTTGTTGCCGCCAAAACTTGGTCTGGGTCTTTGTTGCATTAAGAAAAATAAAATTAATTAATTAATTGTCTTTTGCAGTCCATGGTCCACATATCGTCCATGGACCAAAAACAATATTTACAAAAATAAGGGGAAAATCATAGCAATAAACATACCTCAATTGAGTAATGTTCATTGTTTTATATACCTTTTTTCCACATTCATTTACGTTGTTACTCTATTGGCTTCCGGTTTGCCACCTCTTCATTTATCATTGCTGTAAATTGTGCGAGTTGCATAGTTCCCAAATCACCTTTAGATTGACGACGAACGGCTACTACTTCATCGGCAGCTTCTTTTTCACCAAGTACGAGCATGTACGGAATTTTTGCCAGCTCTGCTTCCCGGATCTTCTTACCGATTTTTTCGCTTCTGTCATCTATTTCAGCGCGAATTTCCGCTTTTTTTAGCAATTCTGCTACTTTTTCTGCATAGTCCTGGCTTTTATCGCTGATAGGCAGGATTTTTACCTGTGTGGGCGCTAACCAAAGCGGGAACTTACCGGCGCAATGCTCGATCAGTACTGCAATAAATCTTTCCAGTGAACCAAATGGTGCGCGGTGAATCATTACCGGACGATGCTTCTGGTTATCTGCTCCAATATACTCCAGTTCAAAACGCTCCGGCAGGTTATAATCCACCTGGATAGTCCCCAGCTGCCATTTACGGCCCAGCGCATCTTTTACCATGAAGTCCAGCTTAGGACCATAGAACGCTGCTTCGTCATACTCCACTACAGTATTCAGGCCTTTCTCTGCAGCCGACTCGATGATCGCCCTTTCTGCCAGCTCCCAGTTTTCTTCCGTTCCCATGTATTTAGCACGGTCCGTTTTGTGACGCAGGGAAATCTGGGCGGTATATTCTGTAAAACTTAAGCTGTTGAACACATACATCACCAGGTCGATCACTTTCTGGAACTCTTCTTTCACCTGGTCAGGACGGCAGAACAAATGCGCATCATCCTGAGTAAATCCTCTTACACGGGTTAATCCGTGCAGTTCACCATGCTGCTCGTAGCGGTACACGGTACCGAATTCCGCAAAGCGTACCGGTAAATCTTTGTAAGATTTCGGCGACACTTTATAGAGCTCACAGTGATGCGGGCAGTTCATTGGTTTCAGCATAAACTCCTCACCTTCTTCCGGTGTCTGGATGGGCTGAAAACTATCCTTGCCATATTTTTCGTAGTGACCGGAAGTGATGTACAGATTTTTGTTACCGATATGTGGTGTTACTACCGGCAGATAACCGCTGGCCAGTTGTGCTTCCTGGAGGAAACGTTGCAGGCGTTCACGCAGCATCGCTCCTTTAGGTAACCACATAGGCAGGCCCAATCCTACCTTCTCAGAGAAGGCGAACAGTTCCAGTTCTTTACCCAGTTTACGGTGATCACGTTTTTTAGCTTCTTCAATCAGTGTCAGGTATTCGTCCAGTTCCTTCTGATTAGGGAAAGTGATACCGTAGATGCGGGTAAGCATCTTATTTTTTTCACTGCCACGCCAGTAAGCACCGGCAATGCTGGTCAGCTTGATGGATTTGATAAAGCCGGTATTCGGAATATGTGGCCCGCGACACAGATCTGTAAATCCGCCCTGAGTATAGAAGGAAATACTTCCATCTGCCAGTTCGTTGATGGTTTCCAGTTTGTACTGGTCGCCTTTTTCTGTAAAGTAAGCCAGTGCATCTGCCTTGCTAACTTCTTTGCGCACATACACGCTATTTTGTTTAGACAGCTCCACCATCTTGGCTTCTACCTTTCTCAGGTCTTCTTCCGAAATAGTACGGTCTCCTAAATCAATATCATAATAGAATCCATTCTCAATAGAAGGACCATAACCCAGTTTTACGCCGGGATACAGGGCTTCCAGGGCTTCCGCCATCAAATGCGCGGAGGAATGCCACATCGTAGCCTTACCATCTTTATCCACCCACGTGAGCAGTTGCAGTGTGCTATCCGTCAAAATCGGGCGCGTAGCATCCACTACCTGCCCATTAACATTTGCGGCCAATACTTTGCGTGCCAATCCTTCGCTGATGGATTTGGCAATGTCCAATGCAGTTACTCCTGATTCATACTGACGAACTGCGCCATCCGGAAAAGTGATATTTATCATACGTTTTGCTGTTAGCACCATACTTTTTCATATGGGCTATATTTCCTTTATAAAATGTTTGCGAAGTTAAGAAATAGTTTGTTAGCTTTTAGATTACCATGTCATTGAACTTAAGGATTTTAAAAATAAATATTTATACAGCGATGTGAGTACAGTTGAAAAAGGTGCCATTTTTACAATTGTAAATTAAAAATATCATATAATGATCAGAAATTACTTTAAACGGTACGACACACTGACGAAAGAATTGTATGTCCCGGAAGATAAGGCGAAAGAATTGATTATTGCGATTTATCAGATTGTGGAGGAGCAACTGGCAGGGAGTAACAGGCATATAACAACCGTCTGGTATGACCTACATAAGAAATCTCCTTATTCTTGCTATAAATGCTTTAGCGATGCCCCATCCATGTATATCTACCACTACATTATAATGTGCCTCATTATTATAAACCTTGCAATGACTATATGTGATTGGTAATAATATTTTTTCTTAAAAAATGATATTATCAATAAAGTAATAATATAGCTAAAAGAAATATCTATTTAAAGCCCAATATTAAAACCAGGAATAAATTAATTTTATTCCTGTAATATAAAACCATTACATTATGACAACAATTGGAAATCTTAAATTGTATGACATTTTTCGGAAGGACCTGCATCTGCCGGAGAACAAGGCCACTTAAATAAGGCTAACAAGAAGCATGTACGGTGTTACGCTGGCACAAATGCTCGTTCTTATCGGTTCCATATACTACTTTTTAAAATATGCAGGAGTAGTGAGATAATTAAACTGTCCCTTCCATCGTGTATTTCCACTCCAACACCCATATGTACCGCGCCCCATTCCTGTATAAAACTTCCATCTTTTCTTCCCTAGAACCTAAAATTATACGTCACCGAGGGTAAAATCGGAAACAACGATACCTGCTTCGCACTCACCTCCAACGTTCCATTCAACGCACTTCCCTGCTGATCGAAATAAATAAAATAAGGATTCTTGCGGCTATACACGTTATAGATAGAAAACGTCCAGCTGCTTTTAATACGCCTCTTGGGCTTCTTAGGCGTTGGCGTATAAATAGCTGACAGATCCAGTCGGTGATAAGCTGCCATCCTATAAGAATTGATACTCCCATAACCCTGTACCAGCGTGGTTTCCATAAAATAGAAAGTTTCCGGTAACGTGGTAGTGTTACCAGTACCGTAAATGAATATACCCGAGAAACTCCAGTGCTTATTGAGGTCGTAAGTACCTACCAGCGCCAGATCATGCCGGCGATCATACTTCGCCGGATAGCGCTTACCGTCGTTTAAGTCCGGAAACTGACGCCAGGTCCAGGCCAGTGTATAGCCCAGCCAGCCTGTAAATCGCCCCTTCTTTTTATTGACAAATAATTCCAGGCCATAGGCCTGCCCCTTCCCGAACACAAAATCCTTTTCAGGATCATCGAGCGAAGGCGTATACCCCTCACGATATTCAATCTGGTTGTGCATATCCTTATAGTACACTTCTGCAGAAGCCTCGTAGGCATTGTTCCTGAAATTACGGAAGTACCCGGCGGTGTATTGCCACGACACCTGTGGTTTTACCAGGTAGGTACTGGGCACCCATACATCAGTAGGCAGTGTGGTACCGGCATTGGATACGAGATGAATGAACTGGTAATTACGGGTCACTGCTGCTTTCACCGAACTTTGATCATTCCAGGACCACCGCAGAATGATCCGTGGCTCCAGGCCTCCATAGCTGATTACCGACTGTCCCCGGCGATATACTGTGCTATCGGTTTTATTGCCGGCAGCGTCGCGGGTATAACGGGTATATGGTCCTATCTGCATAAAACCGCTGTAACGTACACCTGCATTCAGTTGCAGTTGAGGTGATATTTCCCAGTCATCCATCAGGTACAGCGCTACCTCATGGGCATATTTCTTAAACGCATTTTCCGGAGAAAATTTAGTGCTATCCTGTTGCCCCGCAATCGTAGATGGGGTAAAGATGTGGTGGATATAATTGCCACCGAATTTGATATGATGATTCACATTGGCATAGTAATCGAAATCTGTTTTTATGTTACCATCACTGATACCAGAAGAAAGCCGGATATCAAAATTATTCTGCAGCGCGCTGAACTGAAATTTGTAATCGTTATAGATCAGGGAAGTATTAGCAAAGAGCTTTTTACTGAATACATGGTTCCATCTCAAAGTAGCGGTGGTATTGCCCCAGGGGATCTTCACATCAAAGGAACGATCACTGTTATTGAAGCTGAAAACATCTTTGCCGACATAACCACTAAGGTAAATACGGTCTTTATCCGAAAAGATATAATTCATTTTTATATTCAGATCATAGAAATAATAGCCCGACCCCTTATACGCAGTATTATTAATAAATGGCTTCGTGAGCAAGTCTATATAGGTACGTCTTCCGCTTACAATAAAGGAGGCTTTGTTTTTCTTCAGCGGCCCCTGGAAGGAGAGCCGGGAGGAGATCAGTCCTATTCCCCCTTCTCCCTGGAAATTTTTATTATTACCTTCTTTCATGGAAATATCTACTACGGAAGACAGCCGGCCACCATAGTTCGCTGGCATACCGCCTTTGATGAGCGTAGTATTACGAATCGCATCTGCATTAAATACAGAAAAGAAACCGAAAAGATGACCTGTATTATATACAGGCGCCTCATCCAGCAGGATGAGGTTTTGATCCGGCCCACCACCACGCACATAAAACCCGGCGTTACCTTCGCCGGCTGCCTGTACGCCTGGCATGAGCTGTAAGGCTTTGAGTACGTCCACCTCTCCCATCAGCGCCGGCAGCTTCTTTACCTGCAGAGAGGACAGCTCTGCCCTGCCCATATCGGTACTTTTAACATTGGCATCTTTTCTTTTGTCGGTAATCACCACCTCTTTCGCCTGGTAGGAATGCGGATATAACTCCAGGTTCTGGTTAATATTTCCGTTAAGTGAAAGGGCGATCGCTTTGGATTCAAAACCAAGAAAAGAGTAAAGCAATATATAATTTCCGGCGGGTAGCGTAAGGGAATAGAATCCGTAATTGTTGGTCTGTACGCCATTAGAAGAGTGTAAAACCTGTATGGTGGCTCCCGGCAGGGATTCGCCGTTGGTACTGTCTTTTATGAAGCCACTAACAGTATATTGCTGTCCCAGTACCCCGTTAAAGGAGCATAGCAAGTAGAGGAATAAAACAAAGGGACCATATCGTGTGAACATACCATTAAATCGTGAACAGCAAAAAGATACCAGTAATTTACGATTTACTGTTCACGATTCAATAACAAGTTATTTATAACTTAAAGTATCCCTGGTTTCGCCACAGGTCAGCATTTTATGTCCGAAGTAAGGGTTCTGTATCCCTGGCTTGTCGCTCAGCCAGTAGGCGCCTTTGTCATCAAATGCCATAGGGCAGTACTGATGATAGATGGTATGCCCTTTTAACCCGGTATTCTTAACAAGGTCAAATAACATATCTGACACCATCTGAAAAGATGCACGTTTACCTTCCAGTCCTGTTTCTCCTTCAAAACCGGTTAACTCCGCACTAATGCTGCCGGTGATGCCGGTAATATTGCCCAGACGGCTGCTATCCATCTGTAAAAGGGTAACCGGTAAGCTATCTATATGAAGCTTCAATGTGGCGGCAATGACATTCGCAGCGGTGCTATCGGCCTTTACCAGCGCATCAGACAGTTGATAATAAGACGACAGGGTATTACCAAGAGAATCATAAAATACCTGGCTGTAAGGCGCCTGTAAAGCCGCGGAAGTACCCGTGGACTGCTCCTCTTTAGGTGCTTCCTGATGGCATGCAAACAGGGCAGTTGCCAGTACCACTAATCCAACGGGAACGCATACTTTAAAATTCATAATTTTGTGCTTTAAAGCAAAACTAAATAAATACCGCGGCATTTGTCATACGTAACATCAGACAAAATCCACCAAATACGGACATTTATCCTTAACTTTGCACGTTTTTTATCCAATTTTTTTATTTTTTATGTTGATCGCTTTACAGGACATTACGTTTGAGTTTGGATCCAGGGTTATACTGGAAGATTCTTCCTGGCATATAGAACCGGGCGACCGTGTTGGTCTTATCGGGTTGAATGGTACCGGCAAGTCTACCCTGTTACGCATTATCAATGGGGAATATTCCATTTCCAAAGGAAGTATTAATAAAAGTAAAAATCTGACGATTGGTTTCTTTAACCAGGACCTGCTCAGTTTTGAAACCGATGAATCTATTCTTACTGTGGGTATGATGGCCTTTGGTAAAGCGCTGGAACTGGAAAAAGATATTGAGCGTATTACCAAAGAGCTGGAGGATAGCCAGACAGAAGAATTGCTGCATAAATTCAGCGATGCCCTCCACGAATTTGAGGCACTGGATGGCTACAACATGAAGCACAAAACGGCCCAGGTACTGGAAGGCTTAGGTTTTACCACAGCCGACTTAGACCGTCCCTACAACCAGTTTTCCGGTGGATGGCGTATGCGTGTGCTTCTGGCCCGGTTAATCCTGCAGCAGCCAGATGTACTGATGCTCGATGAGCCCACGAACCACCTGGATCTTCCATCTATTGAATGGCTGGAAAAATACCTGATTGGTTATAACGGTGCCGTGATCATTGTATCGCATGACCGGTTCTTCCTGGACCGTATGGTCAACAGGATCGTGGAAGTATATCAGCAGCAATTGCACCACTATGCTGGATCTTACGCTGATTACGAAGTGGAAAAAGAACTCCGCCGTGAAATGCAGCAGCGTGCATACGAAAACCAGCAGGACTATATCCGTCAGCAGGAGCGCTTTATTGAGCGCTTTAAAGCCAAGGCTTCCAAAGCAGCACAGGCACAGAGTATCGCCAAAAGGCTGGATAAACTGGAGCGCGTAGAGCAAACCGATAATGGTCCTTCTAAAATCAAAATTAACTTTACGGTAGATAAAACACCCGGTAAGATTTTATGTACCCTGAATAATATCAGCAAAAGCTACGGGAATATAGAAATCCTTAAAAACACCAGTGCAGAAATCAACCGTGGTGATAAAATCGCACTGATCGGTGCCAACGGTAAAGGTAAATCTACCCTGCTCCGGATCATCTTCGGGATGGAACCAATGGAAGGGGAAAGGGTACCCGGCCACAACGTAGTAACCAGTTTCTATGCACAGCACCAGCTGGAATCACTGGATATGGGCAGTGAAATCCTGGATGAACTGAAAAACTTTGGCAGTGGTCGTACGGAGCTGGAATTACGCCAGTTATTAGGCTGCTTCCTCTTTACCGGTGATGATGTATTTAAGAAGATCAAGATCCTGTCCGGAGGAGAAAAAGCACGCGTGGCACTCGCTAAAACCATTATCAGTCAGGCGAACTTCCTGATGCTCGATGAGCCTACCAACCATCTTGACATGAACTCTGTTCAGATGTTGATTGATGCGTTGAATAAATACGATGGTAGCCTGGTGCTGGTATCGCATGATCGTTACTTTGTGAGCCAGACCGCCAATAAGATCTGGGAAATTGTGGATGGTGAGATCAAGGAATTCAAGGGCACCTACAATGAGTATGAAGAGTGGAAAAAGAGAATGGCAGCCCAGCAGCAGGCACCTGCAAAAACTAACGCTAACGCAGAAACGAAAAAAGATACCCGTCAGCAAAATACCGCTGCTACCGTAGACGCTGGCAAAGGTGCTATTAACAAAGATGTACAGCGCGAATTGCAGAAACAGCAAAAGCAGTTTTCGCAGGTAGAAGGTCAGGTGGCCAGCTTGAAAGAACGTAAAGCCAGCCTGGAAGCCAGTTTGGGAACACCTGATGTTTACAATGACAAAACAAAATTTGCCCAGGTAGAAAACGAATACCAGGATGTACAAAAATACCTGGACCGGGCAAATCAGCAATATGAACAGTTGTTTGAAAAAATAATGCAGCTGGAAGCGAATCTGACCAGCTGAGGAAAGAATTACGAATGATGAATTACATTTTACGCATTTGTGGGAAGGTAGTAAACGCCTGGATCTCCACGCAAATGCGTAAATTGTAATTCGCAATTTGTAATTACATTTTTTAACCATTCCCCTTTCTTGTATGCAGAAAATACTGGTAGTTGAAGACGAAGTAAAAGTGGCCAATGCCGTGAAGAAAGGGCTGGAAGAAAATGGTTTTGATGTGGATGTAGCCTATGACGGCCGCATTGGCAAAGGATTAGCCACCAGCAATAATTACGACCTGGTGATCCTGGATCTGAACCTCCCCCATCACAACGGCTATGAACTGTGCGAAGTGATCCGCCATAAGAACAACCGGGTTCCGGTAATCATGCTCACCGCCCTTGGTGGTATGGAAGATAAAATGCAGGCCTTTGAACTGGGCGCTGATGACTACCTCATAAAACCCTTCGACTTCCGTGAACTGCTGGCGCGCATCCGGGTATTCCTGAAAAGAGCCGGCTCTGAAGCCACACACGGTACCCAATACAAAATAAGTATCGCCGACCTGGAAATAGACCGCGAGAAGAAAGATGTTACCCGCGGCGGCAAAAAAATTGCCCTCACTGCCAAAGAATACCAGTTACTGGAATTCCTGGCCATGCACAAAGGCAAAGTCATCTCCAAACTCACCATCGCTGAAAAGGTATGGGATATCGATTTTGATACCGGTACCAACGTGATTGAAGTATATATGAACTTCCTCCGCAAAAAAATAGATAAGGATTTTGAACAGAAACTATTGCATACCAAAACCGGTATGGGATATTATCTTTCTGAAGAATAAACCTCCTTCCCTTTTCTGATTGAAGATCAAGTACAAAATAGCGCTCTATTACACCATCTCGGCTACGTTGATGCTCATTGCATTTGCGGTGCTGGCCTATTATTTTTCGGCTAAATCACGGAAGGCGGAATACCTGGAGCGACTGGAATACCGCGCCCGTTCCATTGCCAATGTAATTATTGAAGATGGCAATGTAAAGGTTGATCTGCTGCGTAAACTGGATCGTACCACCTTCCAGGATCTTTATAAAGAAACGATCCTGGTATATAACCCTAATTATGACCTGCTGTATAGTAATCTGAAAGATACGACCATCCGTACGTATCCCAGTTTGCTTAACTACATTAAAGAAAATAAGCTATACAGTTACGATAAAGGAAGCGGCGAAGTAGTAGGCGTATACTACACTGAAGGAGATGTTTCTGTTATTGTAATCGTTTCTTCTTTTGATAAATATGGTTTCCAGAATTTGCAGAACCTCAGCCAGATCCTGCTGCTGGAGCTGATCACTGCTGTCATAGTACTGGTTGGTGTGGGTTATTTCTTTGCACGAAAAATGGTGCAACCTATCGACCAACTGGTGCAGCAGGTAGATAGTATCAATGCCAATAATATGCAGGATACACAGGTGGCCGTAAAAGGTAAAGATGAAATTGCCAAGCTGGGAGCCAACTTCAACACGATGCTGCAGCGTCTTAGTGAGTCTTTCCATCTTCAGAAAAGCTTCGTAAGCAATGCCTCACATGAGCTACGTACCCCATTGGCAGCCATTATCAGCCAATTACAGGTAGCCCTGTCGAAAGACAGATCACGGGAAGAATACCTGGCGTTGCTGACTTCTGTGCTGGAAGACGCCGAAAATCTCTCGGATCTTTCCAATGGCCTGTTACAACTGGCCCAGTCAGAAATGCGGCAGCAGGAGTTCGTATTGAGCAATGTGCGTATTGATGAATTGCTGATGGAGATGACCACCCTGATCCGGCTTAAACAAAAGACGGCCAGTAAAGTGGAAATCCATTTTGTGAAAGTGCCCGATAATGATTCCCTGGTGACCTGCCATGGAAATGAAAACCTGCTGAAGGTGCTTTTCCTGAATCTGATTGATAATGCCTGCAAATTTTCGGGAAACAATACCGCGTTGGTTTCTATCGATTTTTTTACGCAGTACATTACAGTGCAGATAAAAGATACGGGAATCGGTATTCCTACTGATGAAATCAATAAAATATTTGAGCCCTTTTACCGTGGACACAATGCACTTCAAATCCGCGGCCATGGCCTTGGTTTGTCTATCTGTAAGAAGATCGTGCAAATTCACAACGGCCATATCACCGTTACTTCTACACAAGCAGAAGGCACCACTTTTACCGTGATGCTCCCCCATTTATAATTCTTTAAGCCATTTTTAATCTTCCTTAAAGGCCCCTTTAATTCGCCTTTGTGAGCTTTGTGTCATGAAATTTGGCATTATGCGAACTATAAGGATGCTGTTCCTGACAGCGTGTGTTTCCTGCCTGGGCTATATTCAACCTTCACAGGCACAAACGTCTCCTCAGACCGTTACCCTACAATCTGTAGAGGACTCCTTCCTGGTAAAAAATTATGCATTGCTGGCACAACGTTACCAGATAGATGCTTCCAAAGCATTGGTGCGACAGGCTAAAATGTGGAGCAACCCGTCTTTCAGTACCGTACTTGGTTTTGGTAGTACCGATAAATTTAAGCCGTTTAATATAGGAGCTGGTGGTGAAACGCAGTACAACCTGGACCAGCTAATACAACTCGCCGGTAAAAGAAATAAAAGCATACAACTGGCCGCTGCCGCAGCGAAAATGAGTGAGGCAAACTTTGATGAATTGCTACGCACCCTTCGTTTACAGCTCCGGGAAAACTTCTACAATATGTACTACCAGCAACAAACGGAAACGGTGTTAAAAGAGCAGCTGGAAAACCTGCAGAAAATTGTAGATGCCTATGTCACTGCCGATAAAAAAGGAGTAGTGGCACATGCAGACCTGGTAAGGCTACAGGCCCTGCAGGTAGGCATTGAGAATGACTTTGCCGACCTGAAACAACAGGAATTAGAATCTCAGAAAAACCTGCAACAATTGTTACATACCAGGGATTTTTATGAGGCCAGGCTGCAACCCGCAGATCTGGCTTCATACAACCTGGATAAAATACAACTTCCCCAGCTGCTCGACAGTGTATCGTTAAACAGACCTGATGTCAGGATAGCAGATATGCAATATCAGACCGCCCAGCTGAATTATCGCCTTCAAAAATCGCTCGCAGTACCGGATCTGCACGTAGGTGCTACCTATGATAAGCAAGGTAGTTATACGCCGAATTTTGTGGGCCTTACCCTGGGTATCGACCTTCCCACATGGAACCGCAACCAGGGGAATATCCGTGCAGCACAATTACAGATCGGCAGCGAACAACAACAACTGCTGCAACAACAATCTATCGCACAAACAGAAGTACTCAATGCCTATCAGCGTATCATAGCGCTGGAAAAGCGTTACAAAGGATTTGACCTGCATCAGTTCCAGGGTGAGTTTGATACCCTCATCGAGGAAGTGGCTAAAAACTTCAGTAAAGGCAATATCTCGCTGCTGCAGTTTATTGATTATTTCAACAGCTACAGCGACAACGCAAAAAATATTAACAAGTTTTTATCCAACCGGGTAAATGCCTACGAAGAACTCAACTATGCAACAGGACAAGAACTATTTAAAAATTAAGCGCATGAAACAGCCTATCATCATTATTGGCTTTTCGCTGCTGGCCACCATTTTATGGAGTGGCTGCAAACACAGCCAGGCAGAGGATTCAGAGAAGACCACTTTTGTGCTCAGCGATACGATGCTGAAAAATATACGCATCGATACCGCGCATATACAACCGGTACTGAATGAGCTTCGTCTTTCCGGCAAAGTAACACCTAACGGTGGTAAGGTATTGAAGGTATATCCGCTGGTGAGTGGTTATGTAGAAGATATAAAAGTACAGCTGGGTGATTATGTACAAAAAGGTCAGGTACTGGCCGTGATACATAGTGCGGAAATTGCTGACTATGAAAAACAACTGGCGCAGGCAAAATCTGATCATAATGTGGCAGACAAAAACCTGAAAGTAGCGCAGGACTTGTACGACAGCCGGTTGAGCACCGAAAAAGATGTGGTGAATGCCAAAGGCGAAGTACAGAAATCAGATGCAGAAATCAACCGGCTCAATGACCTGTTTAAAATTTACAAAAAAGGTAAAGGCGCTACCTACCTGGTAACAGCACCTATCTCCGGCTATATCATTGAAAAAAATATCAACAACAATATGGAGATCCGTTCGGATAACAGCGCCAACATTTTCACCATCTCTGAACTGGATGATGTGTGGGTAATGGCCAATGTTTTTGAAACGGATATTGCCCGTATTAAAGAAGGTTACCAGGCAGACGTAGTCACCGTCAGCTACCCTGATGAGCCCTTCCATGGCAAGATTGATAAGATCTACAACTTCCTGGATCCAGCTACCAAAACCATGCAGGTGAGAATCAGCATAGATAATAAAAACATGCTGCTGAAGCCTGAAATGTTTGCAACGGTATATGTAAAATACCAGGATAACGATCAAAAAATAGCGGTTCCTTCTGCGGCCGTCATCTTTGATAACAGTAAAAATTATGTACTGGTATTTAAAGACAAATTCAACATTGCAGTGCGTCAGGTGGAAGTAGCTAAAACTTCCGGGGATATTACTTACCTGTCATCCGGCCTCAGTGCGGAGGAGAAAGTAATCTCCAAAAATCAATTGCTCATTTACGATGCACTTAAAGACTAACCCGGTAATGAAGCGATTATTTTCCATAGGTATACTGGCATTAAGCAGTACCCGCTTGCTGGCGCAGGATAAGAAGACGGATAGCATTATCCCCTACTCTTTCCATTTCCAGCAAACGTTGGTAACGCAATGGCATCCGGACTTCCAGGCGAAGTACTCCGGAACTAACAGCTTTCTTACCCACGAAAAAGGGGCTACCTCTATTACCAGTACCATTTACGCAGGTATTCGTCCGCTGAAAAATCTGGAATTATATATCAACCCGGAACTCGCCGGTGGTGAAGGTCTCAGCCATGCCACCGGCATTGCGGGTTTCCCTAACGGAGAAACTTTCCGCGTGGGTAATCCCAAACCAACTATATACCTGGCACGTGCATACGGCGTTTATACGTTGCCGTTAACATCTCATGTGGAGAAAGATGAGGATGATATCAACAATGTGGCCGGCACCACACCTACACATTACCTGCGCTTCATAGGCGGTAAATACTGTCTGGCCGACTTCTTCGATCAGAACGTATACAGTCATGATCCCCGCACCCAGTTCCTGAACTGGTCGCTGATGAGTAATGCCGCCTGGGATTATCCGGCCGATGTACGTGGCTATACGATGGCGCTGACCGTACAATACCACAAAGATAACTGGCAGGTACAGGCAGCCACTTCGCTGGAACCTACCACTGCTAATGGTCCTACCCTTAATTATCATTATGGAAAATCCAACGGAGAAGTTGTGGAAATAACGCACACGCATATACTGAATAAACATGAAGGAAATGTGCGTGTAATGGCTTTCATTAACCAGGCTCCTATGGGTAATTATAATGAAGCGGTGAAAGTAGCGGTAGATACACCGGACATTACCGGTGTCAGAAAAGACGGTCGTACCAAATATGGTTTCGCGGTTAATATAGACCAGGAGATCACGAAAGGCGGCGGTGCTTTTCTGAAAGCATCCTGGAATGACGGTCATAATGAAACCTGGGCCTACACGGAAATAGATCGTTCCATTAGCGCCGGATGGCTGCAAAACGGGCAGTGCTGGCACCGTGCACAGGATAACGTAGGTGTAGCACTGGTGGTAAATGGATTATCCAAAGATCACCGTAACTACCTCGCTGCCGGCGGCTCCGGCTTTATGGTTGGCGACGGTCAGTTGAACTACACACCCGAAATGATTGCTGAAGTATTCTATCAATGTAACATTACCAGGCTACATATTGCCCTGAGCCCCGACTATCAGTTTGTGCTGCATCCTGCTTACAACAGCGACCGCGGACCGGTTAATATCGTGGGAATAAGGACCAGAGTGGCATTCTAAAGAACAGGAGTTATGAATAAATTCATTAGAAATATTGTAGCTTTTTCGCTGAGGA
This sequence comes from Chitinophaga sp. 10T418, assembly GCF_056394125.1. NCBI lineage: Bacteria > Pseudomonadati > Bacteroidota > Chitinophagia > Chitinophagales > Chitinophagaceae > Chitinophaga > Chitinophaga sp. 10T418. The sequence continues at coordinate 241,147 of NZ_JBFTHG010000012.1, read as the reverse complement.
ATAAACTGTTTGTATTCATCAGTGTGGCTACACTGATTGCTGCAGGCGTGTTTTCCTTTTTGCATACGCCTATTGAAGCATTTCCGGATGTAACCAATACGCAGATTGTGATTGTTACCAAATGGAATGGTCGCAGTGCACAGGAAGTAGAACGTTTTGTAACACTGCCCATAGAAGTAGCTATGAACGCGGTGCAAAAGAAAACCAGTGTACGCTCTGTTACCATGTTCGGTTTGTCCGTGGTAAAAATAATGTTTGATGATGACGTGGAAGACTTCTTTGCACGACAGCAGGTGAATAATATGTTGGGGGGCTTAGGACTTCCTGAAGGTGCCGAACCCGAAGTGCAGCCACCATACGGCCCTACCGGCGAAATTTTCCGTTACTACCTGAAAAGCAGTAAGCGGGATTCGCGCGACCTGCTGACCTGGCAAAACTGGGTGATAGACCGGCAGATCCGTAGCGTACCCGGTGTAGCTGATGTGGTAGCTTTTGGTGGGCAGGAGAAGATCTATGAAATTTCTGCCGACCCTGTAAGACTCGCCAAATACGACATCACACCACTGGAATTATACCAGGCTGTTACCAAAAGTAATGTGAATGTAGGTGGTGATGTAATTGAAAAAAATGGACAGGCATATGTAGTCCGTGGTATTGGTTTGCTGAACAGCATCCCCGATATCAATAACATCATTGTGCAAAATATCAATGGGGTCCCCCTGCTGGTAAAAGATCTCGCCAACGTGCACGAAGCCTCTGCCCCGCGTGTGGGACAAGTAGGTATTGATAAAAATGATGACCTGGTAGAAGGTATTGTGGTGATGCGTAAAGGTGAAAATCCTTCAGAAGTACTGATCAAACTGAAAGAGAAACTGAAGGAACTGAATGAAACCATTTTGCCGGATGACATTAAAATGGAGACCTTCTACGATCGGGATAACCTGATGGAGTTCTGTACCCATACGGTGATGCACAACCTCGCGGAAGGTATCATCTTCGTTACCGTGATCGTATTCCTGTTCATGGCCGACTGGCGTACTACCGTGATCGTATCTATCATTATCCCGCTGGCGTTGTTATTTGCTTTCATGTGTTTACGCTTGAAAGGCATGAGCGCCAACCTGCTGTCGATGGGGGCGATTGACTTCGGTATCATCATAGACGGGGCCGTAGTGATGGTAGAGGGTATCTTCGTGATGCTTGATCACAAGGCGCAAAAGTATGGCATGGCGCGCTTTAATAAGATGGCCAAGCTGGGATGGATCAAGCAAACCGGTGGAGAACTGGCAAAGGCCATCTTCTTCTCCAAACTCATTATTATCATCTCCCTCATTCCTATCTTCTCTTTCCAGAAAGTAGAAGGTAAAATGTTCTCTCCGCTGGCCTGGACATTGGGCTTTGCATTACTGGGCGCACTCCTGTTTACCTTAACACTGGTGCCGGTGCTGTGTTCTATTTTGCTTAACAGAAATGTGAAAGAGAAGCATAACGTGCTGGTTATTTTCTTCGACCGCATTGTGATGAAAGGCTTTGGCTGGACCTACCGGAACAAGCGTTTGAGTATTACCCTGGCGTTGGCTTTCATGGTGCTGACTTTTATTTCTGCCAAATTCCTGGGAACGGAGTTCCTGCCCCAGCTAAATGAAGGCTCTCTGTGGGTGACTACAGAGTTGCCCATGAGTATGTCGATGACAGAAAGCACCAAAATGGCACATGCCATCCGGGAAGACCTGGGTGGATTCCCTGAAGTAAAAAGAGTGTTGTCGCAGGTAGGCCGTTCTAATGATGGTACCGATCCTAACGGCTTCTACTTTGTGCAGTACCAGGTAGATCTGGCGCCAAAAGAAGAATGGAAACGTAAAATCACACAGGACGAACTCATCTCACAGATGGAACAGCGCCTGAAGAAATATCCCGGTATTATCCTGAACTTTTCCCAACCTATCAGTGATAACGTATCTGAAGCCGTAGCTGGTTTCAAGGCCGCCAATGGGGTGAAGATATTTGGTGACGACCTGGTGAAGCTGGAAGCCTTGTCCCAGCAGGTAGTAGCACAGTTGAAAACCGTGCAGGGCATTAAAGATCTTGGCGTAATCCGGAATATCGGTCAGCCGGAAATGAGCATCAACCTGGACGATAACAAGATGGCGCAATACGGTGTGGCCACCGGCGATGCGCAGGCGGTGATTGAAATGGCAATTGGTGGTAAAACAGCAACACAGCTGTATGAAGGCGAGAAAAAATTTGATATCAGGATCCGTTACGATGAAAACTACCGGAAAACGGAAGACGACCTCGCCAACCTGATGGTGCCTACTATCAACAACAATAAAATACCGTTGAAAGAGATTGCAGATATTAAAACCATCACGGGTCCTGCATTCATTTACCGCGACAGCAACAAGCGTTTTATTGGGGTGAAATTCTCCGTGCGTGACCGTGACCTGGGTAGTACCATTGCGGAAGCACAGGCCAGAATCAATAAAGCCGTGAAACTGCCTAAAGGCTACAGTATAGGCTGGACGGGTGAATTCGAAAACCAGGTACGTGCCACCCAACGTTTGGGACAAGTAGTACCGATCAGTATCATCGCCATTTTTATGGTATTATTTATAATGCTGGGCAGCGTAAAAGATGCTGGTCTCGTATTAATGAACGTGCCTTTTGCGCTGATTGGTGGTATCCTGGCGCTGCATGTTACCAATATGAACTTTGGTATCTCTGCAGGTGTGGGCTTTATTGCACTCTTTGGTATCTGTATACAAAATGGGGTGATCCTCATCTCCGTATTCCATAAAAACCTGGAGGCGCGGCTTTCGCTGAATGAATCGATCAGGCTTGGGGTACAGAGTCGTATCCGGCCGGTAGTGATGACCGCCCTCATGGCTGCTATAGGTCTGATACCTGCGGCGATTTCACATGGTATTGGTTCTGAAACACAAAAGCCGCTGGCGATCGTAGTAATTGGTGGATTGATTACCGCAACGGTCCTGACGTTGCTGGTATTCCCTATCATTTTCTACGGAGCATATAAAGGCAAGAAAGATATACTGTAGAAGAGCTTTTAGCAGTTAGCTTTTAGCATTTTAGTAAATGCAGCGAAGATGAACATAACATAATCTTCGCTGCATTTACTAAAAGCTAAAAGCTAATAGCTAACCACTTTAGTTCGCATATAGGTTGATAGAATGGTCATAAAAAAGGAAAGGCCAGATTACTCCGGCCGATTCAATTTTATGGTCAACTACTCCGCCCTGCCGAGAAGATACAACGCGGGGCGGATTTTTTTATTCCTGCATTCGTCTACGTCTTGATTTATTAAACATCAATCCTTTCTCTACGCCCTTACGCATTTCAGCCTGTTGTTCTGCCGGCAGCGCATGTACCGTCTGGCAGGATTCACTGCAGCAGCCATCGTACTTTTTCGCGCAGGCTTCGCATTGGATAAAGAGAAGATGGCAACCATCGTTTAAACAGTTGGTATGGGTATCGCAAGGTTCCCCGCATTGATGGCAATGGCTGATAATATCATCGCTGATACGCTCTCCCAGCCTGTCATCGAATACAAAGTTTTTCCCTTTGAACTTAACCGGTAGCCCTTGTTCTTTTGCCTTGTTGGTGTATTCTATGATACCACCTTCCAGGTGAAACACATTTTTAAATCCATTATGCAGCATGTAGGCAGATGCCTTTTCACAGCGGATACCGCCGGTGCAGTACATAATAATGTTCTTTTCTTTCTGATCTGCCAGCATATCCACTGCCATGGGCAGCTGATCGCGGAAGGTATCTGACGGTACTTCTATGGCGCCTTCAAAATGTCCCACTTCGTACTCATAGTGATTCCGCATATCCACAATCACGGTGTCCGGATCCGCTGTGAGTTCATTGAATGTTTTAGCGTCCACATACCGGCCACGGTTGGCCATGTCGAACGAGGGGTCTTCTATACCATCTGCTACAATTTTATCCCGGACTTTGATTTTCAGGACAAAGAAGGATTTACCGTCATCATCTACTGCGATATTGAGCCGGATGCCGTTCAGGAAGTCGATGGCATACAACTGTTGCTTAAACGCCTCAAAATGATGCGCCGGAACGCTCACCTGGGCATTAATTCCTTCATGTGCTACATAGATACGTCCAAATGTGTCCAGCTGAAAGAGAGATGCGTACAATTGATCTCGAAATAATTGCGGATCGGGGATTTTAGCGTACTGGTAGAAAGAAACAGTCACGCGTTTAAATGTTTCCATTGCCAGCCGTTGTTTCAACTCGGCGGCGGATACTCTGTTGTGTAATGCCATAATTCACCTGAATTTTAAGGACACTTGCTCTAGTGAACAAAATTCAATCAAACCCTCTTTAATTATAAAAGAGCAGCTGATCAGGGCGCAAAGGTAGCAAAAATACAGGAATATCAGTAGTGGTAAGGGTCTGCCTCTTTACTCCAGTTATAAAGGACTTGTAGAGAAAACCAGGCTATTGCGCTGATAATGAAGATGTAACCCACAAAACCGGGGGTTCTCAGTTCCACTGCTCCCGGCAGGTCATTCATTTCCGTAATGTAGGCAGCTGCGGCGAGGATAATTCCAGCCAGCAGCGCATAGAGGGCTATTTTTCTCATAGCTGATAATTCAAAAGATGACGATACATTTGGTACGTACGTGTGAGTAAAATGTGCACTACGCTTGTCCAAATATGACTATCTTACTAACGTAAACCGGCAACCAAAAGTTCATTTAACTCCCAAAAAAATATTTCTGATTTTATAACTATTTGATAATTATTGTATATAACTTTGCTTTTAAGTTACAACCCCGATTGGCACCCTTTTTGAAAATTGATATAGAGAAGCAATATTGTTTAACCCGAAAATGTTATTTTATGAGTATTTACATTACTTACTTTATTTATGCAGTAGTTGGTATCTGGATTTACAGATTACTCGCTTATTTCTTTGATGAGAAGAAGGAGTTGAAAAGTAGCAGAAAGAAATCAGTGAAATTCTAACTTGGTCAGTGTGTGTTGAGATACGGGGATTTTGTTACCTGGCAAGCTATTACAGGTGGTAACGAAATCCCCGGCATCATTGTCAGTCAACTTTAAACTTGATGACGTTACCCAGAATCCCTCCAAATCCTACGCGAACACCAATACGGGTATCTTCTTTACTCTGATAACCCGCCACCACATCTACCCTGATCATCTTCATAATATTTTCGATACCACCGAATACTTCCACATAGTTATTATCTCCATTTACATAAAAAGCATTGGCGCCCGCTACCAGGTTCCATTTCAGCTTGTTAAACAACGGAATTTTATTGGTGAGTAATCCATTGAAATGATGCTCTACATTGGCGGTTGTGTAGAAAGCGGCAGTGGTACTATATTGATAGTACGGCGCCAACTGAAAGCTATTCAGGTACTTGGTATTGTAGAAAGTCTGGTTGCCATTGAAATGCTGGTAATCGGGTATCTGCACATTCCGGTCGTTCAGGAAACCGCCCACGCCAATATGATAGCGGAATTCACCGAGGAGTTTAAAGTTCATATTGTCCTGCACAGAAAAGCTCCACTTATCAAAATCGACTATGCTGTTGGCAATGTCCGGAATCCCTTTACTATAATCTATTCTAAAGGTCGGATACTTAGAGCCAAAAGGAATTTTACGATCAGGTAATTCTACAAATTGTTGCCCCGGCTGAAACGTAAAGCTCATATCTACCACTAAAGCCTGGTGCTTTTCAAAAGGTACATTTGCCAGCTCATAGGGATGATTGGGTGTAAATGCTTTCTTGTCGTTTTTGAAGAACACAAAGTCCGTAGTATTCTCCACCGGCATCCTGCTTTCGTAATTCACGCCAATTGAAAGCCGGTTATTCGTCTGAAACGTACGACTGTATTTCAGGTTGGCGAACCAGTTTTCGTAGAGTTTCATATAGTTCTCTTTCAGGAACAGGGTATAAAACTCATTGGCGATATTATCAATCGGATTATCCTTATTAAACTGGGAAATGCGCTTCCCTCCTGCCAGCGTCCAGGCATTTTGTCCGTAGCGTTTACGGATCCGGCTGTCGTTTACGAAGTTAATTTCCGTATAGGCATTCAGGTGAGTATTGCTTAAACCATACCTGATATAAGGAGCGATGCGTAAACTGGTTTCTTCCCCGGTATTAATGGTCAGTTCTGGTTCCACCGCGAGTGCAAGACCTTCTACGGTATTATATTTCAGCGATTTCGCCAATCCTTTTACGTTGAGTGCATGAAACTGAATGGCGCTGTCGCGGCGGAAATAATATTTATGCTTTACCCCATTCCACAATACATTCATGGGGGTGATACGCTTTTGTTGCTGTTGCAGGGAATCCAGGTGATAACGGGAAAAAGAGGAATCCCTGGCGGCCTGGGCGGTGCTGTCCTTTACGTGGTAATCTTTTACCTCATCCGGTTCCAGTGGTACAGGGCGGATACTATCCCAATAGGCATGTTTTTGTTTATCAAAAGCAGTATCATACTTCAGGAATACATTATCGAAAAATTTAGGCGGAAAATTGGGATGTACATTATAATCTGAATATACATTTACAAAACTGCCGCCCATACTAAATCCGAACTTATTGAAAGAAATGCGCAACACCTGGTCCTTTACCCGCCACACCTCTGCTGTTACCGGTACATGTGTTTGGCGTATTACCAGTGTATCCATCAGCTCCAGCTGATATTCGCTGGTAAGGAGTAAGTCGGTGCTATGAATGCGCCAGTCTCCATCCGTGATAAAGATATATCCTGAAAACAAAGGCTCCTGTTTGCGCCGTGGTATTACTTTTATTTTGTTAATTGTTTTACCATCTTCTATAAATTCTCCTTCCAGCTGGTACTTATAATAAGCGAGTGCATTTTCAGCAATAGGAGAAATGTATCCGCGGGGTCCCATCTGGGTGATGACAGCAGCTACGTTATTATCATAGAAACTAATAATGGCAGGAAAGCTCATACCTATGCCACCCCCACTCTGGCGGGAAGAGATGACTTCCAGTTTTATTTTATCAGGTTGCCGGGCGGATATTTTAGTGACTGATTCGGAGAGAAATACCATGCCTTTGCCGGTACTGTCTACGCCCATCTCTCCTTTATCTACTTTCTGGCCAAAAAACTTTCCCGGCACATTTTTCATACCGATAGTACCTTTGATGTAGGACATACAGGTATATTCCTTTACCTGTTGCTGATAGATATGTCGTTTTTTAATGGCTTGCCGTATAATGGCGTAGGCAGGGTCTTCTCCATTCGCTTTCACTACTACTTCTTTGATCTGCATATTAAGCGGCTGCAATCGGAAGTCAAGCGTTTGCGTAGGTGCGTTAACGTTAATAGGGAGTTCTGTTCGCTTATATCCGATGTATTGACAAACTACGGTGTACTGTCCTGGCGGCAGATCCAGCTGATACTGTCCGGCAGCATTCGTGGTGGTACCGATGGTGGTTCCTTTAATAAATACAGTGGCAAAAGGAAGTGGCTGATCTTTTCCGTCCATTACACGGCCTTTGATCACATTCGCCTGACAATAGCTGGAAATAAAAATACAAAACAGGGCAGACAGGTATTTCATCATAGTCCCAAATGTAACTGCGAACGGCTTACCAGCCTATCTGGCAAACTGTTTTATCAGAATTTTAACAGCCATGATAAGGAATCAGGCTGGTTTATTTGCAGGTTTTTGGGTAGCTCTTATGAACGCAGCTGTAGTTGCACCAAAGCCAGCTACCAGTGCTCCCAGGAAGGCGCTTACCACTCCCATGAGGGGTGCACTGCGTACCTTCAGAATCATTTCACTCATCCGGTTTGCGAGGATATGATCGTTCCTTACGTCCGTATAAAATGCCAGGATCATCCACAACACAAATATGCTGAGGAAGGCACTGAAAAAAGATTTGGCGGGAGATAAGGGCATCAGTATGGTGACAAGAAAAGCCACGAGGGCTACACTCCACCAGGGCAATACCATACCGGCTACATAAGCCACGATGAGGATGAAGAGAAAATGTGCAAAGGATTTCATTATTCTAATATAAGTAGAAAAGTTCAAAAAATGTGGGGGCTAATCGCAATAAGGGAATCGTTTCCTGAACTTTTTAAAGATGGAAGATGAAAGCACCATTTTATCTTTCTCCAGTACCAGTTCATTTGCCGTTGATGTTTGTGAGAAGGCCCAGAGTTCATTACCGGACTTCCCGTCCCTGAGGCTGAAACGGAATATTTTGCTATCTCTGTTAATCCTGTTCATTAGTGCMGAAGTAGCCGTACTTGCTATACCCGTTGCGAGCAACACCGGCAGCGTGTTACCTGCCAAAATCGTGGTTTGTATAGGCCGGTCACTTTTCACGGTAGTCACCACACATGCATCCACCTTTAGAATTTTTGCAATAGCAGATATATCCAGCCAGGGAATCTTGAGAAGATCTACTCCTGCCCGTTTCAAAATTGAATCTGTTGTTTGCCAGGGCTGCACATCCACCAGCAGCCGGTTGGTATCGCTGACAACAGTTTCATACAAAGCCTCCTGCAATTGAATACCATACTTTACCTCCACTGCCCGGAATGCCTGAATACTGCTGTCCGATAAATTTCTATACTCAACAAATAGTACTCTGACGGGCAACACTGCAATGATTTTATGATCATAGGCAGGAGGATTATTTTGTGCCTTTGTAAAAAATGGATGGGAACAAACCAGTGCCAACAATAGTAATGCTTTTCTCATAGGGGTAGATTACTAAAAGAAGTTGATTTACAGAAAAAGGTTGATTCGCTACTATGCCAGACTTACTTACAACAAAAGTTAACTAAACTCCTTACCAGATTGACTTGCTACAGTGCCTGTCTTACAACAACAGCTGACTAAAGTAAACGCTTCAGGATAGAGTGCTTTTTACTTTTAGTCAGCTGTGCAATGATTTTATTTACTTTTCTCCAGCGCCTGTTCTATATCTTCCAGAATATCTTTAATATTTTCCAGCCCTACAGAAATCCGTATCAGCCCTGGTGTAATCCCTGCGATAGCTCTTTCTTCCTCGCTGAGTTTTGCATGGGTGGTGCTGGCCGGATGAGAGGCAATGCTGCGGCTGTCTCCCAGGTTAGCGGTGAGTGACAGCAGTTGCAGGGAATCCAGGAATTTCACGCCCTGTTGCAGGCCTCCTTTCAATTCGAAGCAAACGATACCACCGCCCCCGCTCATTTGCTTTTTAGCAATAGCGTATTGGGGATGGCTGGGCAGGAAAGGATACTTTACGGACAACAGGTGTGGGTTACTTTCCAGTGCCTGCGCCAGTTTGAGCGCACTTTCCGTATGACGTTCCATTCTTACATACAGTGTTTCCAGGCTTTTGCTCAGTACCCATGCATTAAATGGGGACATAGCCGGACCTGTACTTCTGCAGAAAGTATGGATCTCTTTAATCAGTTCTTTTTTACCTACTACCACGCCTCCGAGTACACGTCCCTGTCCGTCTATCCACTTGGTAGCAGAATGCGTAACCAGGTGAGCACCGGCAGCAATAGGCCGTTGTAATACCGGCGTAGCAAAGCAGTTATCTACGTTCAGAATGATATTATGCTTATTGGCAATGCCCGCCAGGAGCTCCAGGTCAATGATTTCCAGTCCGGGATTGGAGGGTGTTTCCACGAAGATCATCCGGGTATTGGGTTTGATCATCGCTTCAATGCCGGCAGGATCAGTCATGTCGAAATAGGAAGTTTCAATTCCCCATTTAGGCAGGAACTTCGTGATAACGGTATGGGTAGATCCAAAGATGGAGCGGGCAGACAGCAGGTGGTCGCCTGCTTTGAGCAGGGCCATGAAGCTGGCGAAAATAGCGCTCATCCCGGAGGCGGTAGCATAACCAGCTTCTCCTCCTTCAAGGGCGCACATCTTCTGTACAAACTCGTCTACGTTGGGGTTACTGAAACGACTGTAGATATTAAAGTCGGTTTCATCCGCGAAGGTAGCGCGCATTTCTTCTGCATTATCAAAGCAAAAACTGGAAGTCAGGAACATCGGTGAAGCGTGTTCCATCTGATCAGTTCTGGGTATTTGAATTCTTACAGCATTGGTATCCGGTTGGTATTGATTTCTGTCTTTGCTCATGGATATGGTAATTACAGCAGTTTATGCGTTCAGTTTCACTTCCCAGGTCAGCTTTGTTTTACCCTGACGCAGGGTTTCCGCCACAGAACAGTATTTGTTCATAGACAATTCTACTGCCCGAGCAGCTTTATCGGCATCGATATTACCTTTGAGGTGGAAAATAAGATGGGCTGATTCCCAGAGAGAAGGTTCTTTACCTTGTTCTCTTTCCGCTTCAATTTCTATGCGGAAATCAATTACTTCCTGGCGTTGTTTCTTCAGGATCATCATCACATCAATGGCTGAACAACCGCCCAGGCCCATGATGACCATCTGCATAGGTCTTACCCCGTTATTCTTACCGCCATTCTCCAGAGATGAGTCCATCAGTACTTTATGGCCGCCTTCATCTACCGCCTCCATATTAAATCCGTCGTCTACTCTTTGTAATGCTATCTTCATGATTATTGTGTTTCTTCAACAAAGATAAATAAATCAATTACCATTACGAATTACAAATTATGGACATACGCAGGGTGTTACCTGTAAATCCCTTGTTGCTTATTCTTAATTTTTTAATTCCAATATTGTAGTTTTGCGCAAATTCAAAGAAGCATTGTCGGCAAAGGTATTTCACAGTAAAGCAGCATTCCGGTTAGAGTCCGGTCAGGTATTACCAGGATTACACGTCGCGTACCATACCTATGGTACCATGAATGAGGATGGCAGTAATGTGGTATGGGTATGTCATGCCTTAACGGCAAACAGCGATGTAGCTGACTGGTGGACAGGTTTAATAGGACCAGACAAAGCGATAGATCCAGCGAGGCACTTTATCGTGTGTGCAAATATTATAGGCTCCTGTTATGGCAGCAGCGGCCCGCATACCATCAATCCTGAAACCGGAAAGCCCTGGTATAAGAGCTTTCCCGCCATCACCATCCGGGATATGGTACAGGCGCATGTATTATTAAGACAACACCTGCAGATTCCACGTATCCATTTGCTGATTGGTGGCTCCATGGGCGGATATCAGGCCCTGGAATGGGCACTCATAGAACCGGAAGTTACTGACCGCCTGTTCCTGTTGTGCACCGGAGCTGCCGAAAGTGCCTGGGGTATTGCCATTCATACCGCGCAACGGCTGGCCATTGAAGCCGATGATACCTGGCAAAACGATTGTCACAGTGCCGGGGCTAAAGGTCTTAAAGCGGCAAGGGCCATTGGAATGCTTACCTATCGTAACTACCAGACCTTTGTAAGGGCACAATCTGATGAGGACAAGGAAAAGACAGATCATTTCCGGGCTTCTTCCTATATCAACTACCAGGGCGATAAACTGGTAAAACGGTTTAATGCACAAACTTACTGGCTGCTCACCAAAGCCATGGACAGCCATAATATAGCGCGTGGCCGCCATGAAAATATTACCGCTACCCTTTCCCATATTCAACAGCCAACGCTCCTGATAGGCATCAGCAGTGATATTTTATGTCCACCGGAGGAACAGCAGTTTATGGCTGCCTACCTGCCAAATGCAACTTATCATGAAATTGATTCTTCGTACGGGCATGATGGTTTCCTCATAGAATTTGAAAAAATCGGCGGCATCCTGCAGGAATGGATGAAGTAAACAGTAATTGTATTTCAGCGATATACGTTTAATAAAAATGCAGCGGAAAATTCCGCTGCATTTTTATTTTAATCCCTTCTTACCAATCCATTAAAACCAATTTTTTTTCGGTATATTTAAATTGACCAAATCTAAACCCATTAAAACTCCACTGAGTATGAAAAGCATTTTTATCAAAGCCTTATGGGGCTCCCTGTTGCTTTTATTATCCCTTACCCAGGTAATTTCAGCGCAAACACCTACGACTATTAATGGGGTGGTACATCAAAAAGGTGGCAACGCGCTACCCGGTGCTACGGTAAGTATTAAAGGTGCTACGTCCGGCACTATTACCGGCAGCGGAGGAACCTTTACCCTTAAAACTACCCATTCCTTTCCGCTGACCCTCGTATTTTCCTATGTGGGTTATAAAACGGAAGAAAAAGAAATCAGTTCTGCCGCAGAGAAAGTGGAAATAGAACTCAGCACCACTGAAACCCTCGGCCAGGAAGTAGTGGTAGCTGCCAGCCGTGTGCAGGAAAGTATTCTGCAATCACCGGTATCCATTGAAAAACTGGATGCACGTGCTCTGAAAGCCTCTCCTGCTCCGTCCTTTTATGATGCGATCGGCAACCTGAAAGGCGTAGAAATGAGCACACAGAGTTTAACATTCAAATCTGTGAACACCCGCGGGTTTAACAGCAATGGTAATACCCGTGTACTACAGCTGAATGATGGTATGGACAACCAGGCCCCTGGTCTTAACTTCGCCGTAGGTAATATGGTGGGTATTCCCGAACTGGACCTGGACAACGTAGAGCTCATTCCGGGCGCTGCATCTGCCCTCTATGGCCCCAATGCACTCAATGGTATAGTGCTGATGACCAGTAAAAATCCCTTTCAGTACCAGGGCGTAAGTGCACAGGTAAAGACCGGCTTCCTGAATGATAACGGCAGAACCGATGCCACTACCGGTTTTTATGACGTATCTGTACGCTATGCACACGCTTTTAATAACAAAGTGGCGTTTAAATTAAATATCGGCTACCTGCAGGCGAAAGACTGGCAGGCTTACGATCACCGTGATCAGAGTCTTACCAACGGACATACACTGCAGGACGGTACCCGCGCTAATAACGAAGGATACAATGGGGTGAATATTTATGGAGATGAAAATACCGTGAATATGTATAACACCCTGGCAGCGCAGGCTGCAACTCCCGGTTCCGCTCTCGCCACGCAGCTGGCACAGGTTTCAGGCATGTTTGGTGGCACAGTAACACCTCAACAAATCCTGAACGCTGCCATTCCAGGTGCAGGTAGCAGTAGTATTACCCGTACCGGCTACAATGAAGCCGACGTGGTTGACTATACTACCAAAAACCTGAAACTGAATGGTGCCCTTCACTATAAGATCACAGAAAACCTGGAAGCCCTCATACAGGGCAGTTATGGTGCCGGTACTACCGTGTACACCGGAGCCGATCGCTACTCCCTGAAGAATTTCAATATGGGCCAGTACAAAGTGGAACTGAGAAGCCCGGACTTCTATGTAAGATTATACACTACCCAGGAAAGGTMCGGTGACAGCTATGCTGGCGGTACATTGGCTTCTGGTATTAATGAAGCCTGGAAGAGCAGCCAGCAGTGGTATGGCGAATATTTCGGCACATACGCGACCAACTCCATCACCAACTTTGCGCAAGCCTATGGTGCCGCTTTACAAGGTGGCGCTACCCCAACAGCTGCACTGGCAGCAGCCCAGGCTGCTGTAAATGGTAAACGGGACGCCTACAACACTGCCGCCAGAGGCATTGCAGACAAAGGCCGTTTACTTCCGGGCACACCAGAATTTGATGCCGCAGCAGATAAAGTAAAGAACAAGGCTATCCCAGGAGATGCCAGTGGTGTAGGTGCTAAATTCACTGATAAAACCAATCTTTATCAGGCGGAGTTTATGTACAACTTCCACAACCTTGTACACTTTGCCGAAATCCTGGTTGGTGGTAACTATCGCCGCTACGCACTGAATTCTGAAGAGACGTTATTTGCGCTGGATGATAACGGCAAAGAGTTCCGTATCAACGAATATGGTGGATATGTACAGATCATGAAAAAACTGATCAACGACCACCTCAAACTAACGGGTTCTGTACGTTACGATAAGAATATGAACTTTAAAGGTCAGTTCAGTCCACGTCTATCAGCAGTGTATACTTTCCTCGAAACACAAAACATCCGTGTTTCCTATCAGACAGGTTTCCGCATTCCGCATAACCAGGATCAATATATAGACCTGGTAACGCCACAGGCACATCTGATCGGTGGCTTGCCTTTCCTGCGGGAACGTTATGGTCTGGATAAAGGTCCGGTGTATTCCTTACAATCTGTGCAGGCTGGTGCTCCTAAACAATACACTTTTAATGAGTTTTTACCGGAAAAAATACAGGCATATGAAATCGGATACAAGGCACTGGTGGCAAAAAAACTGCTGATCGATGCTTATATCTATAAAAATGATTTCAAAAACATGAATGGCGTCCAGGTACTCATTCAACCTACCAGTGCTACTACCAGGAACGTATTCTCCGTTCCGGTAAGCGCACAGGAAACAGTGCATTCATGGGGATGGGCGCTTGGACTGGATTACAGTCTGCCGCTCAATTTCACCTTCGGAGGTAACGTATCTTATAATGAACTGACTAACGCCAAAGACCTCGGTTCTTTCCTGGCTATGTACAATACTCCTAAAGTGCGCTACAGTCTGAATTTCGGCAATCGTAATATTGCTAATTCAAATTTTGCTTTCAACGTTTTATGGAAATGGCAGCAGTCGTTCATATGGCAGTCTTCTTTTGTGGGTCCCGCAGTAAACGTGGCTGCACTGAGCGAGATACCTGCATTTGGTACACTTGACGCGATGATCAGCAAATTTTTCCCTAAGGCAAAAACAACCGTGAAACTGGGTGCAGTGAATTTATTGAATAAGAAATATATTCAATCATGGGGTAACCCAACCATTGGTTCACAGTACTATATTTCACTGGGGTATAACCTGTAATTATTCAACAGGTGGTGTCCATCGCGACATCACCTGTAACTATACAACGGGCCTCTGTTATTCCTACATGATCATGCGCCATCCGTTGTAACAGATAATACACTATCAGGTGCTGTCATCGGCACATCGCCTGTAAAATATTAAAGGCCTTGCGTGGCTGTCTTCCTGTTAAATAATTTTCAGGAAGACAAATACGCAAGGCCTTTTTCTATTTCAGATACGTGCTTTACAGAACGTCCCACCAGGGTTTGTCCGAAGCGGCAGGCTTATCTTCTGCCGGATTTCCGGGGGCTGCCTGAGGTGTTTGGGCAGCAGTTCCGTCTATACTATGCGGAGTGGTGGATGCCGGCGTTATCGTATCAGTATTTACCGGAGCAGGGGTTACTGCAGATGTACCATTTTCTTTTGGCGGCAACTGCTCACCAGTCCAGATGCTACGGGCTTCTGCTTTAATATCTTCCCTTTGCAACAAGGCTGCCAACGTGGCTTTCAGCTTTACTCCCAGGTCTGGCTTCACCATGTAAACAAAGTTGGCGTAGCCTTCCATGCTACTGATAATATTTTTTCCTTTCCCCCAGCTTTTACCGGATAAGCCGGTGTGTCCTATCTGGTGCAACAGTGCGCGGAACTTGCGTAAGGTAGTACGGTCCAGGCTTAGCTTTTCATTTACTACGATGCCTGTTACTTCCCGTTTATCTCCGCGGCGCATTACTTTTAGCTTGTCGGGATGAAGGGTAAATCCTTCTTCCTTTACAAACATTTTCACGGCGCGTAATAATTGTCCGGCTTTATCTGCGGCAGCTCCTTTGGCGGAGAAAGTCATGTCATCTGCATATCGCGTATAGGCGTAACCGTATTTTGCGGCCAGTCCTGCAAAACGCCGGTCCAGCTTATAACAGATCAGGTTAGTGATGGCCGGGCTGGTAGGTGCACCTTGTGGAAGATGCCTTGCAGTTTTAGCCACATAATATTTACGACCGTCCAACAGCACTTCATCTACTTCCGGTTCTGTACATATCAGTCCCAGGATGGTAGCTACCTGTTCTGCATAGCCCAGCTTGCAGAATAAGCCTTTCACTCTTTTATATTCGATCGAAGGAAAGAAATCTTTCAGATCCACATTGATAACGATATCCTGTCCTACGTGCGGGGCGGCATTGGTAACGATAGACTTGCCAGGCACAAAGCCATGGGCAGATTCGTTGGTTTTTATTTTATAGAGAATATTCTCCAGGATCCAGTGTTGAGCTGCTTTGAGCTGTGGCATGGGGGCAGAAATCACGCGGGTACCACCTGATTTTTTAGGGATCTGGAAACGCTGATAATGGGTATGGTGACCTACTTTACGATTGAAAGACAGGTAACGCAGTTTACCTATGGTAATGCCCATGGCATTGGCTAATGCCACTGCATCGGACCATACCGGCAAACCGAATTTCTCCAGTTGTGTGGTATCAGGAATTACTTTATTTAATCCTGCGGACACTTCTTCCCCGAGATAAACGATGTGCAGATTTTTTTCTGTCGCCCATTCTGCCGCGCGTTTTACCCTTGCTTCTTCCCGGCGTTTTTTGGTTTCTACCCTTTTTAATTTCGCCTTGGCCATGCGTTCTTTACGCATGTCTTCCAGCAACAATCTTCTGCTGCGGTACCTTTGCTTTTCGGCCAGGAGTTCATTCAGCTGCCGGTGTAATTCTCCTTCCTTGCGGATGAGCGTTACTGCCGGAGCAGGTTGTCCAACACTTCTGGGCCAGAATCCCAGGCGCGTCATTTCTTCCAGTATATATTCCTCTTTAGAGGATGCACGTATTTGATCGTACAGCTGTTGACGGGTTAAAGACATGATAAATATTTTGGTATTTATTCATTTTCTTATTCGGTTATTTTATGACGACTCAGCGCAATGCTGATGACATATAATAGCCCAATAGCTTAAAAAAAAACAATAAAATGCTGAGATGATGCGGGTGAAATCTGATCGGCGGTACAGCCTTGCTGCGTGGGAAAGAAACAAAATTCTGTAAAGAGGAAATCGCCTTCGTGCGAACCATTGACTAAATCAATCAACTCCAGGGAGGGGCCTACCATACGCATATTTCAGCCCCTGGGGCTTCTACCGGAAATATGCGTATGGTAGGCCCCTCCCAAAGTAAAGATTGCATTTAGTGAAGCATGTATAGTCAAAATACCTGAATGACGAAACATCATTCGTCCCTTTTCGGGCGCAAGTGCAATCAATTCCTCTTTACAAAGATCTTTGTTATTAACGAGTCAGCAAGGTAGAAAATAATTTCGGAAAATAAAATATCTTCCTAAAAATTATTTTACCGCTTTACTTTCCGAATGCGCTATACGCAGTGCCAGCATGTGTTCGCAGGGCCCTTTGTATAATTTATTCGAAGCATAAAAATTACAATCACAATGTCCTTCACTTAATCTTTCATCCGCATCAATAGTTATAACGGGATGGTATACACGATGTGGCGCCTGTACATTTCCTTTCAGTTGTAACCCAACGCCAGGAATGTCTGTTGCGGTAACCGTTACCTTTCCTTCTTTTATAAACCTGTTGGCATCTGCTTCCTGCGGATTGGAAAAGCGCAGTTCATCCAGCGGCAATGGTTCCCGGCTGAGTTCCCGCAAACGGTAAAAGCCGGTATGCAGATCAAAGATCACTTTACCTGCCTGGGTGTAAATTCCCAACGCGCCCAATACAGTAGCTTTATCTAATCCAGTAGCAGCAACAATCGTTTCCGGTTTTGCCATCCACCTTGTCTTCAGGTCAGCAAACACTTTTAGTTTGGCGGCATCATCTACGGCTGCTCTGGGCGCCATGAGGTCAAACTGTCCGGCACGTGACCAGTCATTGGCTGTCCATCCGCTCAGGCCCAGCGTGAACTGCATATCGCCCAGGTCTGCTACATAAAAAGATGGTAATCCGTTCCCGGTAAGATGCACCGTGAATTTGCGGGCAATCGGAATCAGTCTTTCCAGGATCAGCATTCTTCTTCTCCCCCATATCCTGATTTCTCTGCGCTGCGGACCGGTGTATAACGATCTCGCACATACGATTTCATGATTCCATGGTTCAAATACAGCACGCACCGGCTTGCCGGGTTCCAGTATAAAACGAATGGAACGGGGACCTTTTTTCTCTTTAAATCTGCGCAGCCAGGAGCAGAAATTATATACATCCATCGGATGCAGGTCAAAGCTGGCCGCGGGTAGTGTCATCGCTGAACTTACCTGCAAAAATCCTCTTACCCAGCTATCCGGCAAATCTATCTTTACTTCATGGTACAGTTCTTCCTGGGAAGTTTGTACCTGGAAGCCTCCCGGATCAATTTTGAAATCTGTTTCCTTATAGTCCCGGATCTTCTGGAACTCATTATATAAAGCGGCAGAATAGTCAATGTTGGTAGTGCCGCATTCAAACTCGTTCACTTCCTTGAATACGTTGTAGCTGGCGCTCAGTTTACCGTAAGTTGATTCATCCTGACTGAAACATTCAAAGAACAGTTCATCCGGATGCACACTGATAACGGGATCCAGTACAAACCAGGCATCGCGGTCTTTCTGATATAAAAAGTCGAAATATTGTTTACGTGCTTTGTAAAACGGCCCCATGACCTTGTCCTTTTCCTGTGCAATACCCTGCAGTTCTCCTCTCAGCGCGTCTATGCGCTGGTCGGCTGCTTTTGCATCATACTGGTTCATGAACTCTGCCAGCCAGATTGATTCCTGCTGAGCAGCCCATTCTTTGTAGGCGGTTTTATCTTTGGGTTTAAAGCGCAGATCAGATACCACTACATCATGCAGGGCAGATATGGCTTCACGGAAAGCTATTTTTTTATGCAGCTTGCCCACAAAGAAAGTCGGGTCACGGCGGGTATCCGGTGCAAATGAAATGCCTGCAGAAGTGGCATTGCTGTACACCTGGGAGTTGCCGCTATATCTGTAGTTAAATAACATAAAATGGATTACTTTTTAAGATACTCTGATCGCTGTTGGCAATATCTGAATAGGCAGTTCAACGGCATATTGCTGCTGTATGTTGCGCATGATATCAATACAGCGTGCTTTGTCTCCAATGGCTACTGTAGCGGAAATGTGAGCAATGATATGTCCGATATAGATGGCCGCCTCCGCGGATTTCCCGGCTTCCTTTTCCAGGAATCCGAAGATCCTTTCTTTGGCAACACGGGCTTTATTTACACGGCTGAGTACTATCCGGAAATAGGGTTCCAGCTGTTGCAGGTAATCCAGGTTACCTGCCGCATAACGCTCCAGGTAATTGGTGGCAAACAACTGCATGGACTCACTGGGATGTTGACTCAGCTTCATGAGATAAGTGCTGCCATCTGCTTCCCGGAAGAAACGCATCAGCAATTCCCGGCCAAAAGCCTGTATATCCGGTCTTACGCTGTCTGCTACGGCAACCAGTGTTTCCGGTGACCAGTCATTTTCTCCAAACTGTGTGCGGAAAAACTCCATGGCATTTTGCCGGGTGTCTTCCCATTTTGCATCCAGTAATCCAATGGCGGCATCACGTTCATAACGGATGCGTTCTACATTTTTATGAAAGAAATTCCAGCTCCATTCTCTTACGCTCAGCAGTTCGTGGTTGCCGGTAGCAATCACCTGTTTCAGCGACAAAGCCTGTGCAGGGATATACTTGTTCAGCACTACCAGTCCAAACTCCTGGGCCGATCTGTAATTGGAATATAGCAGGCGCAAAGCAGTGGCTGTATCTACATCCTGTAAATAATCGACCAGTTCATTACTGAGGATGGCCGCAATATCAGCATGCATGCCTTCCGCAGTTTCCTTACGCATCAGGCGTGGTACCAGCTCATTTACCAGGTATATGGCCAGGCGGTTATCCTGCTGCACCAACTGGCTGATCAACGGACGAATCGCATTTCGTACATCCGTGTACGTATTTAATATAATATGGAGTATCAGTTCGGGTCTTGCCAGCAATTCGTTCGATCCCATGGCGCCCAGTATATCCACGCCAGCTGCTCTTACGGGTTGGAAAGTATTATTCAGCAGGTTTTGTAACAGCTCATCAGATATCTCGGTGTAATTGAAATGTCCCTGTTTGAGCAGCAGCAACCTGGCGGCAAAAGCGTGACAGGCAGCTACCGGGCTTTTCAGCAGGTCTTCTATTACCGGTATACCCGTTTCCGTTAGTGCTTCGCGGCAGAAGTGTTCAATGATACTGCAGGCGTCATTCAGGTTGTCGTTACCGGCATCTGTAGCTGTTTTCAGCTCCAGTAAACCTTTGATGGCTTTAGTGCTGAGTATGCGGGCTTTGTCAAGTGGCAGATAACTTTCGTTAAGTTGCTTGCGTACAAAGTTGCGTACTTCTTTATAGGGTGAAAAGATCAGCTGCATGAGGAAGTCGGCATCTCCGAAACAGATCGCCTGATTTTCGCTGATCCATTGCAGCCCCTGTATACGTGCCAGCTCCAGCGGGCTTTTTATCAATACATAAAATAAGCCCAGTTCCGGTTTGGCAGGGTTATATCTTTCCTTTGCCAGTTCCATACCAAACATAGAAGGAATGCTGAAGGGATTGGCCAATAATCCGGCAATCACCTTTTCATCCATTTTATCTTTCAGGCTGCGATAGTCGGGATGTGATTTCAGTTGCTCCATGGCAAAAATATGCACCACTTCCATCCGTGCAGAAATCAGCAACTGGATGAAAGCCTGTGGTAGTTGTTGCCATAAATGCAGGTAAGGAACATCGCTCACAGGAGGTGCCGGCGCTTTCTCCGCCTGATATTCCGGTGGCACTGCTGCCGCGGTGATATTTTTTTCTGCTCCCCCCAGCCAGCCGAATAACTTCTTCAGCAGGTTATTCTTATCCTGATTTCTGGCAGCATCCGGATTGGCACCCAATACTGGTTTATTCTTCTCTGCAGCCTCCTCTTCCTTGAACATCCATTCTTTGTTGCCGGGCAACAATAGCATGTTGGAGGCATTACCGCGGAGTATATAATTAAGGTATACCGCACGGGAATTAGCCGGAAACTGTTTATAGATGGTAACATACCGGCCGTTTACATACCCGTAATCGCGGACCTGGTATTCCTTTGTGGCATCTCTTTCCTCTTCATATTGCAGCAGCAGCGCCGTAGAGAGGCGAACATACCGGGTATCTTCTGATGCCCCGAATTGCTGGAGCTCACGCAGCACACGGCGATGCAGATAAGCGCGTGTTCTGTCTGAGTACGCGAGTTTACTGGTGGGACGCTTCAGTTCCTTATCCGCCTGGAAGGATTCTTCCAATTCCGGTATAAATACTTTAGGCACCACTGTTTCTCCATCGTAGTCGAATCTGGTACCAGGATTTACGAACATGGAAGCTTCCCGTTCAAATCTGGCGGCCAGCAGCGCCACCATTCCCTGATCATCCCGCAGTTCCGCCTGTTTAAAAATGTGGCGGATATGCTGAAAATAGGATGGTCTTAATGGCAACTGGTGCAACAATGCCACCATGGCCTGTGCCACTGTTCTGTTTTCGTAAGCTACCAGGTACAGGTCTTCCAGCAACGGATAGTTCAATTGCTGTTGTGTGAGAACTCTTTCCTGTAACAAGTTGAAAAGTGCGGCCACATCATTGGAGCCGATGGTCGTCTGGAATATTTCAGGGAGGCGTTGTAAATAGGAAAGTACATGTGCGCTACGTTCTTCCGGAGGTAACACCAGGAGCAGACCGTTAGCGGCCAGCATCCGGATATTCAATGGCCAGGAGCCGTTATCCGCATAGGAACGAAGTACCGGGATAGCAGCAGGATCGGCACATTTGGCCAATGCCCACAGTGCGGAATAGCGTTGCAGTGCATCTCCTTTCTCTACCAGTTTTATCAGGTAGGGTACCGCTTCTTTTATTTTCCATTCTCCTGCTTTCCAGATGACGCGTGAAGTTTTCCAGTTGGTTTTATAACTGGAAGTGCCTTCGATGGCGTCCTGCAGGCGTCTTAAAACAGCGCGGTGTTTTACATCTGTTACCAGGGTTGTGTCTACCGGTACAAATGATAAATCCTGAACAGCTTCCTGTTCTCCCAGATAGCCTTTGCTTCGTTTTTCCTTTTCAAGGGCATCGAATATAGTAGTGGCGGCGGTAAGTGCTACAGGGCTTACCGTTTTGGTACCATCCTTCAGGGTTCCAAACCGTTTTCCGTATCTAAAGTTGACAAGATACTGTTCCGGGCCAACTTCACAAAGGTCAATTTCATAGGTCTTATCCGAGTTTCCTTCCCGGAAAAAGAGTTTTACGTTCCTGACAATTCGCATGAGCTAACATTAATAATAGTCGGCTAAGCTAATAAAAGAATTACAAATTGGAAGGACAAATTGGAAAGCGTGGATAAAAATTATATATGCGTGGACGTTAGGGGGTTAAATAGTGACGGGCCGGAATAAATCCGACCCGTCGAGTGTTGTAACCTTCACGGATATTTTCATGAAGTATCTTAAACGTTGAAACGGAAGTGCATCACATCTCCATCGGCAACAATGTATTCTTTTCCTTCTATGCGCAGGCGTCCGTTATCGCGGGCAGCCGATTCAGAACCGTATTTTACGTAGTCTTCGTACGCAATTACTTCTGCCTTGATAAATCCTTTTTCGAAATCTGTATGGATTACGCTGGCAGCCTGTGGGGCTTTCCAGCCTTTGTGAATGGTCCAGGCACGTACTTCCTGCACACCAGCAGTGAAATAGGTGATCAGTTCCAGCAGGTTGTAGGCAGAACGGATCAGACGGTTCAAACCTGGCTCAGTTAAACCGTATTCACTGAGGAACAGTTCCTTATCAGCCGGTTCGTCCATTTCGGAGATCTGGGCTTCAATGGTGTTGTTCATCACGATCACAGTAGCATGTTCTGCTTTCACAGCTTCCTGCAGGGCCTGTGAGTATTTATTACCTGTGTGAAGAGAAGCCTCATCTACGTTGGCCACATATAAAACGGGCTTTTCGGTGAGGAGAAACAGGTCGGCAATCGCTACGCGTTCCTCTTTGCTGAGGGCGAGTTCGCGGATATTACGACCTTTTTCCAGGTGTTCCTGGCATCTTTTCAGTATTTCAAATTCTATTTTTGCTTTAGGATCGCCACCGGTCTTCGCCATTTTCTCTGTGCGGGATACTTTACGTTCCACGCTGTCCAGATCTTTCAGCTGCAGCTCGGTATCAATGATTTCCTTGTCACTCACCGGGTTGATTTCCCCTTCTTCCCGAAGAATGTTTTCATCTTCGAAGCAACGGATCACGTGTACAATGGCGTCTACCTCACGGATATTGGCGAGGAACTTATTACCCAGTCCCTCTCCTTTGCTGGCGCCTTTTACCAGGCCGGCGATGTCCACGAACTCGATAGTTGTAGGCACCACGCGTTCCGGTTTTACCAGCTCTTCCAGTTTATACATACGTTCGTCAGGCACATCCACCTGTCCCACATTGGGTTCTATAGTACAGAAGCGGTAGTTGCTGGCCTGCGCCTTAGCGCTGTTGCTCACCGCATTAAACAAAGTCGATTTTCCTACATTCGGCAATCCTACAATTCCAACTTGCAAAGCCATTTTTTAAAATTTGCGCAAAGATAGGTTTATTTTAGTTTATTTGTTGATTGAATAAACCAATAATCTAATGGCATTAAACTACGTATGGCTGGGATTTTTTCTTATTGCATTTGTTGTAGCAGTTTTCAAGTCGGTAGTTTTACAGGACGCATCGGTTTTCGGGGACATTATGAACGGCATGTTTGCCAGTGCTAAAACCGGTGCGGAGATCTCTCTGGGCCTGGCCGGGATCATGACGTTATGGTTGGGAATCATGCGGATAGGCGAAGTAGCCGGTATGATCAACCGCTTTTCCAGGCTGGTCAATCCTTTTTTCTCGAAATTATTTCCTGACGTACCCAAAGGCCACCCGGCAATGGGGTCTATGATGATGAATTTTTCCGCCACCCTGCTGGGACTGGACAATGCGGCCACTCCCATGGGGCTCAAAGCCATGAAGGAATTGCAGGAGATCAATCCCAAACCGGAAGAAGCCAGCAACCCACAGATTATGTTCCTGGTACTGAATACGGCGGGTATGGTGCTGATTCCTACTTCGGTGATCGCCATCCGGCTGGCAGCTGGTGCCGCCAACCCCGCAGATATCTTCATTCCCACGGTCATCTCCACCTTTATGGCGTTTATCATGGGTATGGTCACCGTATCCATTTTCCAGCGGATCAACCTGTTCAAGCTGCCGGTACTGATCTTCCTGGGCATATTTGCCGGTATCATGGCCCTGCTATGGTTCTGGGTAAATAGTCTGCCTCCGGCAGAGATAGGCCCTAAAACCGCCGCTCTTGGTGGTGCGATCATTTTTGCGATTATTATTACCTTCCTGGTGGCTGGCATGGCAAAAAAAATAAATGTATACGACGCCTTTATTGAAGGTGCTAAGGAAGGATTCCAGGTATCTGTGCGGATCATTCCTTACCTGGTGGGTATGCTGGTAGCCATCAGCGTATTCCGTACTACCGGCTGTCTGGATTTTATTACCCACGGCATCGGGATGTTATTTGCCTGGATGGGTGTCAACACCGATTTCGTACCGGCGTTACCGGTAGCCTTTATGAAACCGCTGAGTGGTGGTGGGGCAAGAGCGCTGATGGTAGATATCCTGAAAACACATGGGGTGGATTCCTTTGTGGGCAAGTTAGCCAGCATTATACAAGGCACTACTGAAACTACCTTCTATGTACTAGCGGTATACTTTGGCTCTGTTAATATTAAATTGACCAGGTACGCGCTGGCGGCAGGTCTCATCGCCGATTTCTTCGGCATGCTCTGCGCGATACTGCTCGGCTACTACTTCTTCCATTAAGATGTTCTTTCATTAATAAAGAAACGGGTGACTAAGAAAGCTGTTCTTAGTCGCCCGTTTCTCTTAATAGCCTATTTACTTACTGGTCCCACCAGATATGATCCGTTAATTTTACAGAAGGCATATTAGCGCCATTACGGCTTTTCTCCGTGTCCGGATAAGCCAGCCGCCTGATAAACGTTGTCAGCTGGGCATTTTCAGGCAGATTGAAATTTTTGTATTTATAATCATAGCGGCGGGCATCATTCCAGGTGTCCGGATGCAGGAACTGGGCAGCATATTTCTCCTTCAGAATAAGGTCCAGTGTAATAGCCCCCTCACCCACGCCCACTGCGGGATTCCGGAGGTAAGCATTCCGCTTTGCGGTATCCACACCCACCTTATCCATATTGGCGGTAATACCCTGTATATAAGCGTCATAAGCAGTCTTTTTATCACCGCTCCTGAACGCTGCCTCGGCGGTGATAAACCGGCACTCTGCATAGGTGGCAACCAGCAAAGGCGCGCCAGGCCCGGAATAAAAGCCTTTCAGTGAAAGGTAGCATTCTTCCTTATTGGTACCTGATCCTATCCGGCCGGCGCCGTTGATGGTACCTCGGTAATCTCCAAACCTGGTAGTATCGGTAATCAGTGGCAACCGGGGATCAAATACGCCATAAGTCTTCCCATTCAGTGCATCTACAAAATGAGCGCTGAGCCAACCATCCAGGCTATTATTGGTGTTGTTAACGGCCGCCTGATTCCAGGGGCTGAGCGACTGAAACTGCAGCATCTGCGCATCGTCCGCATTGGTGGTATACGCATTGGCCAGCGCGGCTAATACACCAGCAGCATTATAAGTACCTTTTTTAGAGATATGATTGAGTATACGTGCCTTAATTGCGTAAGCAGTTTTTATCCAGGCACTGGTATTACCACCAAAAAGCAGGTCTTTGGAAGCATCCAGTTCGTATTTGGTATCTGTTTTTTTCAACTGCAGGATACCATCATCCAGTAAGGACAAGCAGTAGATATACACACTGTCATCCCCCGTATAAGGTGGCTGAATAACATGTGCATTGAATGCGCTGGAATAAGGTACGCTACCCCATAAGTCGTTCAGCATTTCCAGGTTGATGGCCATCATGACTTCGCCGGCGCCCACATGGCGGACAGCTCCCTGCTTACTTGCCTGATCTATCATATCATGAATGTCGGTCATGTTATCATATAGATTCTTCCAGGTAGTGCTGTAGTCGGTAGACTGGTACGTATCCGTAGCACCATCGGCGTTGGGTGATGCCAGGTATTGTACCAGGTAAGAAGTGATATTGCTCACCCGGTATACATTGGTGGCGGTGTGATAAGTAGCAGATACCAACAACCCATTGAGTGGCGGAACGGTAGCCTGATTCGGGTTATTGTTGATATCCAGCGATTTGCTACAGCCCTGGAGCAGTATGCCCGGCAATGATGCATATATTAATATAGTGAGTAGTTTTTTCATGATCAGCAGTTTTAGAAAGTAACTTGAAGGGTGGCCAGGAAACTACGTGTAGTCGGGTACGTGAACCCTGCAAAAGCATCCACATTACTACCGKAGCTATTTGAACTGGATTCCGGATCAAAACCAGTGTAGTTGGTATGCAGCCATATATTGTTACCTGTAAGCGTAATGCTGGCACCCGAAATCAGGTGGGTAGCGCTCAACAGAGATGCTGGAATCTGATAGGTAAAGCTCAGGGTGCGCAATCTGATCCAGGAAGCATCTTCCACAAAATTCTCTGTTACCCCACGATATACATTGCGATAGTACCCGGAACCATAGTTACGTCCATCAGGTCCCTTTGCCTGCTGGAGGTATACTTTCTGGGTGTTGGGAGAGCCATCTGCCAGTACACCGGGAAATACCGTCTGGTCAAAGCGATTGGCTGTAACGGCAGATTCACCGAAGGCTGCGAGGAAGTTAGCCAACTGATTGTATTTTTTTACGCCCTGCCGGGTATCAATCAATACAGATAAACTGAACGGACCGTAATTGAAGGTGTTGGTAATGCTACCGATCCATTTAGGCTGTGAATTACCCAGGTATTTCTGTGTACTGTTGATCAAAGGGAAGCCTGCACTACTKCCGGTTTGTCCAATGATCATCGGTTTGCTGCGATCGATCATCAGCGGGTCTTCCTTGTCGCTGCCATAATACCGCTGATAACTGGTACCGAAGATGGCGCCCACAGGGTAACCTTTAATGTATTTCATGGTAGCGGTAGAACCGGCATATCCGAAGTGCTCCGCAACATCGACTTCATCGAGGCCCTGGCCAAGACTGAGCACTTCGTTATGATTGGAAGAAAAATTGATGCGTATGTCCCAGTTGAAGTTTTTTGTTTTGATCGGGGTAGCATTCAATGATACCTCCACTCCGCTGTTACGGATAGAACCTATGTTAGTATAGTAATCATCGTAACCTGTTGCATTCGATACTTTCAATGGCATCAGGAGGTTGGTACTTTTGGAAGTGTACCAGGTAACATCTACGCCTAAACGATTATGCAGGAAGCGCAACTCGGCCCCTGTTTCAAAGGTATTGGCAAACTCAGGTTTCAGGTTAGGATCTCCCAACCGGTCGGCGCGGGTCCAGCCAATAGCAGAGCCACCGATCGGGCCATCTACCAATGGAATGTAACCGGAACTGGTGTTATAAGGCTCGGTATCCTTTCCAATCCTGGCCCAGGAAACCCGAACTTTACCGTACGACAAAATCCTTTCCGGGATTTTCAGGTGTTCTGTAAACAGATATGATAAACTTACGGACGGGTAAAAGAATGCACGGTTAGCTTTAGGCAAAGAGGAGCTAATATCTGTTCTTCCGGTCAGGTCCAGGTATAGCCAACGGTCCCAGTCAAGCGTCCAGTCACCAAAAATGCCCATCAGGTAATAGTTCTTCAGCTCCTGGCTTGTCAACACCTTTTTAGCGTTTTGTAAAATCAACAGGTCTGGTATATCCAGGGTATCCGCTTCAACAGATACCAGTTTGAATTTCTTCTGATAGATATCTTGTCCCAGTTTGAGATCTGAAGTTAATTTGGAGCTGATCTTATTTTTAAAATTGAGGATCAGCGTGGAGGTGAGCGCCCGTTTGTTCAAGGCATACTCATCTACAAAACCAAATTCATTGTCGGTACTGGGCACTTCTCCCACTACTCCTTTAGGTCCCGGAGCGGCGTGTGTAATGCTGCTGCTATAATGATCTGCTCCTACCCGGTAAAGTATCTCCAACCATTTAAAGGGCGTATAACTGAAATTCACATTGGCTATCACCCTGTTTACATTATCCACCAAACGGTTGCTGTACAATGTATACATGGGGTTATCTGTAGTGCCATAGGTCTGCTGGGTACCGTCTTCTTTTATATAATCGCGCATATTCCAACGTGGGGACCAGTAAACTAGTTGTTCTCCGTAGCGGTCAAAATTGGTACGGTTACCTCCGGAGTTTATATAGTTAATAGAAACGCCCATTTTAAATTTTTCACTTAGCCGCGCATCGCCACTCACCCGGGCAGAGTAGTTTTTATAATTGCTGAATGGAGCAATTCCKTTCTGATTGAACTGAGATAACGATGCCGCATATACGATTTTTTCAGTTCCACCGCTGACAGACAAAGTGTTACGAAACTGGCTACCAGTATTATAAGCCTGTTTGTATTTATCATACAGCACTTCCGGATGTGTGGAATCCAGTTTACGTGCATCCGCTACCGTTGGTCCCCATGAAGGCCAGAAGCTCTGGCTATCATATATACCGTTGTTACCCTGGCTATAAGTATTTTGTACATCTGGTGTTTTACCCACTCTTTCAAAACCGGCTGTGGTACTAAAGCTTACTCTCAACCGGCCGGCCTTACCGGACTTGGTGGTGATGATTACCGCACCGTTGCTTGCGCGCAGTCCATATAAAGCAGTCGCGGCGCCTCCTTTCAGAATAGAAACGCTCTCAATATCATCCGGGTTCAGATCAGCGGCACCATTGCTCATACCGCGGGTCTCCGGCTTGTTGCTAATGCCTACAAGTTCTGTTTCGTTATCCAGTGTAATACCATCTATTACAAACAGGGGCTGGTTGTTCTTGTTGGGATCCAGGGAATTAATGCCTCTTATCACCATACGGGAGCCCTGACCTGGCGCTCCACCTCCACTGGAAATTTGCACACCCGCAACTTTACCCTGCAGTGCATTTACTACATTCGATTGCTTAGACTGCATCAGGTCGGCCCCACTTACATCCTGGACCGCATATCCCAATGCACGCTTTTCCTTTTTAATACCCATAGCAGTTACTACTACCTGCTCCAGATTACGGGTATCTGGTTGTAACTGGATATCGATTGTGGTGCGTCCGTTCAATGGCTGCTCCTGCGACAGGTAGCCTACTGAAGTAAAAATGAGAATACTGTTGGCATCGGGTACTGTGAGCCTGTAAGTTCCATCCGCCCCCGTAGCGGTTCCTGAAGCATGGCCCTTTACCTGGACAGTGACGCCGGGAACCCCTTCGGTTGTACCGGAGGTAGTTACTTTACCAATAATAGTGTGATTCTGAGCGAGCAGCAAAAAGGGTAAGAAAAGGAAAGCGCCCGCCAGCGTCATAGCGTACAATGACTTCATGGCGATAGATTTTGGTTAAGAAGTTGTTACTTAAATATACGGGATCAAGTTGAAAAGTTGGAGGATAGTGTGAATTTTAAGCATAAAGTTTATAGTGCATAAAGAACACCCATCATTATAGTCAGCATTACCTTTTCATTATGTAGGCTCCGTCCAGGCTATGCTTAGCACCCGCTTAGTACCTGTAGAAGCAGTGCAGGAGAGGTGGACTTGATGCGGGGATGAGCTTCGGATGTATAACCGGGATGAAATTGAATAAGCAGATGGAAAGAGGTGAGAACCGGCCATAGCAGGGCTACTTCAGTGCCAGACTGTAGCTGCGGAAAGAGATTTACTATTGAAAAGAAGCAGGTATAAAGGGGTTATTGATCAAAATATCTCCGGAGGCAAGATCGCTTTATTCCAGTTGAATGATAGCTGGATATGCGTGTGTATAGATAAGTTTGGGAAGCAATTTCTTCCGCTTCGGGAACTTATGTTTATTAGCATATTTGGGGACCTGTGGTGCTGCCACCGCAATAATATCGGCAGCCATGTATTGCCTGTTGCCCGATGGGCCGTCTTTGTACATCGCTCTTACCTGGAAAACTACTACCAGTGAGCCCTGCCCGGGTACCTCCAGTGAAACATTTGTTTCCTGGAAAGTGGTGTCGGGGGCTATTATTAGCGTAACTGTTTCGCTACCCGCCACCTGACGTGATGTAAAATCGATACGCGTTGCGATCACTTTTACTTCCAGGGCAGTAATACCTTGATACCCGGCGATGGTTTGTGCGGGAATATTTAATATCCCGTTAGGGAGAAGCCGGGGAGCTACTGTAAAGAAACGATCTACTCCTGTATGCTGATTGAAGCGGAAACCTGTGATGGCGGCGTGATGATCGCCGGCAGCAATGAGCAGCTTGTTCAGCCGATTGATGTGAC
Source organism: Chitinophaga sp. 10T418 (assembly GCF_056394125.1). Taxonomy (NCBI): domain Bacteria; kingdom Pseudomonadati; phylum Bacteroidota; class Chitinophagia; order Chitinophagales; family Chitinophagaceae; genus Chitinophaga; species Chitinophaga sp. 10T418. The sequence continues at coordinate 210,886 of NZ_JBFTHG010000012.1, read as the reverse complement.
CGCCGTCACAATGGATATCCAGGTGGGGGTAGAAAGTATGACGGATAAAAGCGCCTTTCCTGCTGGCGATGCCAAAGCGTCGGGAGGCGCGGCGGGTAGCAGCCGTTTGCTGCACGCTTTCAGGCATACTGCGCAGGAAGTAGCTGCCATTGCGCTTATACCCAATGAGAGGACCGAGTTTTCCCGTAAAGGGAATAATAGACATTTGTTTTGCCATGGGAGATGATTTTGATTACTATAAATATAACATAATTCGGGGAACGTGTTTTCGGGATAGATGGAAGATTAGCTACTGGAAGTGTAATGGATATTGTTTAATATTCAACGATAGTTCTGGAGGGATTTGAGAATGGTAAACGCGAGTGCATTGGCATTTAGAGAACATTGAAAAAAGGATATTCCCCCGTTTTCAACCTGATCCAATATTGAGAAAGTGAAAGCTATAAAAGCGAAGATCCGGTACAGTCTGTGACTGTCCGGATCTTCGCTTTTATAGCTTATGCAGGTGCCTACTTTGTCAGATCGCTGCGACGTTAATGATCTTATTGACCTTCTTTACAAAATCCTCTGCTTCTGAAGGGCTGATCAGCCATTTTTGTTTATCTGATTCTATCAGCACCAGGTTTTCCCGGTTGGTACACCAACGTTGGTACTTTCCTATTTCGCTGGAGCGGTAGGTACCGAGGTATCCGAATACGCCTCCAAAAGCCAGTAAACGGGAACTGTTACCCAGGTCTTCTTCGGTTATACTTCTCAGTCTTACCACATCTTCCATCTCAATGGTGATACTATAAAGCGGGCGTTTGATAAGTATAGCCGTTGCCGTGATAGTATAATATTGGGGGCTCAGGCTCCAGGCCACCACGATAACCGGTATCAGAATAAAGAGCAATATTGTTGTAGTAACAGAGTCGTGAGAAATATCAGTGATCTGTCTGCATAAAAAAACCAATGTAAGAATGATGACAAGGTTAGTGACCAGTTTTGAATTATCATCCAATGGGGCGGCGTATCGCATAAGTTCCTCTCCTTTTGTTCGACCGGTAAGATAAAAAAATTTAGCTATATGCTGTCATACTTCCCTGTTTTTTCTTCCATGGTCACATCGCTGTCTTTTCTTATCTGCATTTTTATATACACTAATAACTGAGATGCACCTGCTTTAAAACATACTTCCTGGGTTTGACGAACCACTTCCATCAGCTCTTCGTAGGTTCCTTCCATCACTGTTTCGAAAGGGCATACCCTGTATTTTACACCGGATGCCTGGATCACGGCAATAGCCTCATCTACGACCGCATAAACCTGCTCAGAAGGCACTGAAGGAATGATTTGTAGCGCTAAATTGATCTTATTACTCATCTTCTTAATTATTTATTATTTATTGATTATTAATTATTTAATACGATATACTTACCAGATTAGTTTAAGTTAAAACGCTTCCAAAATAATAATTTTTTACGGAACCGGGATAGAATAGCCGTTTCATTCCTAAAGAATCAATTTAAGTAATTGTTGTTGATATTTGTTAATCAATAATTTATGTAATGGAAAATAGTTTCGGAACAGATCAATGACAACTCATTTGTTTTCGTTATGTATATAAATAATATACCATCCATTTTCCGGTTATTTGGATGTTTTTCCTTCACAAAATACGAAGGCAACACGTCCATTAAAACGTATTGCCCTTCGCAAAAGCAGTTACCGGTATTTATTTTTTGATGGCGAGATAATTAAACTCGTCGAGTCTTTCAAAAGTAAAATCAGCCAATGAGCTTAATTTATCGTTTACAGTATTGTCCCCTTCATAACGTTCAAAAATAATACGAAGTTGAGGTGTTTGGTGGATGAATTGCCTGGCTCCTTCCAGCACTTCCGTTTCCATTCCTTCCACATCCAGTTTTACAACCAGCCGGCTGCCCGGGGCAAATCCAAGTTCTGGTAGCAGATCATCCAGTTTTTCGATGGGAATATTTCCACCTTCTTTGTTATCGCGGTCTATATAACTCGAGCCTGTAACAGTACTCATAATATTGAAGTTTACCTTTTCCTGGTGACTTCCAAGGCCGCAGGCAAAAAGCTTTACTTTGCCGCCTACATTATTCAGCTTTATATTCTCTTCTACCGCTTTAAAATTAACTGGTTCAAAAGCAACGCAGGGCACTCCCAGACCACCCAGCCAGATATCATATTCACCTATACAGGCGCCGATATCAATAAACCCATCCAGCTTGCCCTCATCCAGTTGTTGTTTCAGGTAGTTACGGACTCGTTTCTCATAAGCATAGTTAATGAACTGAAAATCGGTTGTACCTGCCCTTATCCTGAAACGCCCTAATGCAGATGTGGCCTGCCAGCCCTTCTGCGTAGGTTTGTTTAATAATACCAACTTAAGGGAAGCCTGGAGGGATTTCCAGTCGTTGTGCCGGATATACTCACTAAAGTAGGCCAGGTACTGTTTGTATTTGGAAAGATTTCTCCATGAGGGATAATAGGCTGCATCTTTCATAACCGGGGAGTTTACTTAAATCTACAAATAAAAAAGGAAAGCTGCAATCCCTTGCGTACTGCAACTTTCCTTGTTTACTAACTTTTTTATATCCCTGAAAAACTATTCCCAAAAATGTATACCAGTAACTACCTGGTAATCACTTTTTCTTCCATTTTACTTCGTAAAGATCTTTACGCATATCTTTTTTTGTCTGCACACTTCCAAACGCATGCAATTCTTTTAAAAGCACAAGATCCACATCGGCGATAACCACCATTTCTGTATTGGGAGTAGATTCTGCTTTGATGCCTGTTACCGGAAATGCAAAATCTGAAGGTGTAAATACCGAAGATTGTGCATATTGTAAATCCATGTTATTTACTTTAGGCAGGTTACCAATACAACCAGCAATGGCTACATAGCATTCATTCTCGACGGCCCTTGCCTGTGCGCAAAAGCGTACACGGTTATATGCATGCTGGGTATCTGTCATAAAAGGAACAAAAAGGATCTGCATCCCCTGTTCGGCCAGGATACGTGAAGGCTCGGGGAACTCCACGTCATAGCAGATCTGTATTCCTATCTTGCCGCAATCCGTGTCAAACACTTTTATCTCACTTCCACCTTTAATACCCCAGGCCGACACTTCTCCCGGCGTTGGGTGGATTTTGATATATTGCTCATAAGTCCCGTCCCGACGACACAGATAAGAGATATTATACAGGACTTCGTCAATTACGATGGGCATGCTCCCGGAAATGATATTCACATTGTAGGCAACTGCATGCTGCTGGAAAATTTCCCGCAGCTTATCTGTGTACTTTGCCACCCCTCTGATCGCTCCGGCAGGATCCATCTGGTTAAATTCCTTCATCAGCGGAGAGTTGAACAACTCGGGGAACACCACGAAGTCTGATCCATAGTCACTCACCGCATCAATGAAATATTCAACCTGTTGCAGAAACCMTTCCAGACTGCCATAATCCCGCATCTGCCACTGCACCAAGCCAATACGTACGGTAGATTTATTGTAACGGATGGTGTCCAGGTCTTTCTCATAGTAAATATTAAACCACTGCAGCAGGGTGGCAAACCCCATAGACGCCTCATCATTCGGCAGATAATTTTTAAGTATTTTCTTTACCGTGAAATCATTGGAGAACTGAAAAGTTAAAGTAGGATCATAAATCTCACGGTCCTGCACTTTTTCTATATACTCTCTGGGCGACAAACGTTCCGCATACTTCTCATAGTTGGGAATACGGCCACCAGCTACAATCCCCTGCAAATTCAGTTGCTCACAGAGGTTTTTACGGGCATCATACAAACGCCGGGCGAGTCGTTTACCCCGGTAGTCCGGGTGAACAAACACTTCTATACCATACAATATATCTCCCTTTGGATTATGGGTATTAAAAGTATAATAACCGGTGATCTGCTCATAAGTATGGCTATCTCCAAACTTCTCGTAGTCTACAATAATAGCCAAAGCGCATCCTACCACTTTGTCATTCACCGTTACCGCGATCTGACCTTCAGGAAAAAGCGTGATCAGTCTTTGTATGGTAGGCTCTCTCCAGTAGCTGCCGGCCATATCTGCATAAGCAGACACCATAGATTCTTTCAGGTCCAGGTAGTCCTCTACCGTTAGCGTCCTGATTTCAATTGTTTCCGACATAGAATGATTTTCTGTTTTAAATTAAAACTCAGTCCCTTAGTGACTTGTTCAATAATATTGAATTTTTTATTTACTTTGTGGATTAATTTAACAACTGCAATAATTTAACCATACCCCAGGTAAACCTGTTACCAAATATTACATTTATTCAAACCGATACACTTTAGACCTTACTACTGTGCCTTTAATCCAAAACAGAGATATAGTTATTATAGGGCTTCAACAATGGTATACCGCTATTGGCAGCAACTGTAAAAACATTGCGCAGGAGTTTGCGCGGCATAACCGGGTGTTATATATAAACGCTCCATTAGACAGACGTACTATTTTAAACGGGAAAGGAGATCCCAATGTGCAGTATCACCTTGACACTAAGGATAAAAAAGTGCCGTCCATTGTGCCTATTAGCGACAATCTATGGAACTTCTACCCTTCTGTTGTGCTGGAATCCATTAACTGGCTCCCCTTTACCCCCCTGTTCTCATGGTTTAACAAACGTAATAACCGGAAGTTCGCGGACAGTATCAGAGAGGCGGTAACAGCGATGAATTTCAAAGACATCATCCTGTTTAACGACAATGATATATTCCGGGGATACTACCTGAAAGAGTTACTTCAACCGGAAAAGTATGTCTATTACAGCAGAGACTATCTGCTGGGAGTACCTTACTGGCAAAAACATGGGTTGCAACTGGAACCCCGTCACATTGCCAAAGCCGATGTGGCAGTCGCAAATTCACTGTACCTGGCGGAAATGCTGCAAAAGTATAATCCTTCCAGTTACTATGTTGGCCAGGGATGTGATTTACAACTTTTTGATGCCAATATAAAACATCCGGTTCCAACTGATGTTCCTGTTGGAAAGGGACCTGTAATAGGTTATGTAGGTGCACTTAAATCACTGCGACTGGACATCAGCATCCTGCTTAAAATAGCCAGGGAGCGCCCCGAATGGCAACTGGTACTGGTGGGGCCGGAAGATGAGGACTTCCTCCAATCGGATCTGCATCAGCTTCCGAATGTTCATTTCACCGGCAAAAAAGACATCTCCGTACTTCCGGCTTATGTGCAGTCCTTTGACGTATGCATCAATCCACAAGTCCTGAATACTGTTACTGTTGGCAACTACCCTTTAAAAATTGATGAATATCTGGCGATGGGAAAACCTGTTGTAGCTACTGCCACCAAAACGATGGAGTTATTCAAAGATTATGTATACCTCGCTGCCACACCAGATCATTATATTCCACTGATAGAAGAAGCTTTATCGGAGAATTCCGGTTCTCTGGCAGCAGAACGCATACAATTTGCAGGTACTCATACCTGGGAAAATTCCGTGACGGCAATTTACCAGGCCATATTAAACACCAGCAGCCATTAATTATGACTATCATAAACAACATAAAACAACGTCCCGGCCTAAAAAAACTGGCTTTATACCTGCTGATGCCTAAAAATCAGGCACGCCCCCGTAAATGGGTACAATGGTTTGTCAACCCATTCAAGCATAAAAAAGGAAAGGGCTCTCTGATAAGAAGGCGTACCAGGATAGATGTACTTCCATTTAATACGTTTATACTTGGCCGTTATTCAACCATTGAGGATTTTGCTACTGTCAATAATGGAATGGGAGCAGTCATTATCGGCGACCATACCAGAATAGGAATTGGAAATGTTGTCATCGGTCCTGTGCGTATAGGCGATAATGTTATACTGGCACAAAACATTGTATTATCAGGACTTAACCATGGTTATACCGACCCCAATGTACCTATTGCGCTACAGCCCTGCTCTGTAGCCGAAATAATAGTGGAAGATGATTGTTGGATTGGCGCCAACAGTGTTATCACTGCAGGTGTAACTATTGGACGCCACTCCGTAGTAGCTGGTGGTAGTGTAGTTACCAAAAACGTTCCCCCTTATACGGTAGTAGCCGGCAATCCTGCCCGCCCTATCCGCCAATACCAGCCTGCAACCGGTACCTGGGAAAAAATCTAATTGGTTACCTTGACAAAATGCCCGGTCCAACGGAAACTATCACCTTCTCCTTTCACCTCCATCAGATAATATCCGGTAGGCATGTTAGTGATGTTGATGTCCGTCTGGAATGATTCACCGATGGTATACCTGATATTCTGGTGTAGTCTTCCTTTCACATCAAATATACGCACCTGCAAAGGAGCAGTACCTTTCCGTATCACATGCAGGCGGATATAGCTCACAGCGGGATTAGGGAAAATGCGGGCAGAGTCTTCTACATGAAGATCCTGACTTGATGCGATTACTGTAACATGAAACAGCGTCGAGGCAGTAGCCCCCAAGTTGTCCGTTACAAGAAGCTGGAATTTATAGTCCCCTGCCTTCAGGCTTTTGATCAGTGTTTGCGCACGGTCAGGGTTTATAATTTCCGCCGTTGCCGGCCCGGATACCTGCGACCATGCATAGGTCTTAATGCTTCCATCTGTATCATAGGAAGCAGTACCGTCTGCAAAAACTGCATCTATTGGCAGTTGTACAATTCGGTCACCGGCAGTTAACGCTACCGGTGGTTTGTTCTCCACTACCGCAGGCAATACCAGTACATTTATAGTAGCTGCTGCTGTGGCTTGCTTGTCATCCGTTACTGTCAACTGGTAGGTGTAAGTACCTGCTACCAGATTACTGATGTTGGTTTTAGCCTGACCTGCTGCAGAAAGATTTCCACCGGCAGGACCCGCAGTTTTCTGCCACAACCAGGTCGTAATTTGTCCATCCGGATCGGTAGAAGCGCTTCCATCCAGTGAAGCAGTGTTAACAGGTAGCTGAACCTGGATACTGTTACCTGCGTTGGCTACCGGCGGTTTGTTTGGTTCAACCGCTGCCAGTACTTCCACGTTTACACTGGCACTGCTGCTGGCGCCTGAATTATCTGTTACCGTCAACTGAAAAGTATAGGTACCTTCCTGCAGACTACCCACATTCGTTTTTGCGGATCCAGCTGCAGAAAGATCTCCACCGGCAGGGCCAGCAGTCTTCTTCCACAACCAGGTAGTAATTTGTCCATCTGCATCGGTAGAACCACTTCCATCCAACGAGGTACTATTCACTGGTAACTGAATCTGAATATTATTGCCGGCATTGGCTACCGGTGGTTTGTTTTGCGGAACCGCTGCCAGTACCACTACGTTTACACTGGCATTGCTGCTGGCGCCCGAATCGTCTGTTACTGTCAGCTGAAAAGTATAGGTACCTTCCTGCAGATTATCTGCATTCGTTTTAGATGCCCCGGCTGCAGTAAGATCGCCGCCGGCTGGACCAGCAGTCTTCTTCCACGACCAGGTAGTAATTTGTCCGTCTGCATCGGTAGAACCACTTCCATCCAATACGGCAGTATTCACGGGTAACTGAATCTGAATATTATTGCCGGCATTAGCTACCGGCGGTTTGTTTTGTTGAGCCGCCGCCAGTACCACTACGTTTACACTGGCACTGCTGCTGGCGCCTGAATTATCTGTTACTGTCAGCTGAAAAGTATAGGTGCCTTCCTGCAGATTACCTGCATTTGTTTTAGCTGCCCCGGCGGCAGTAAGATCACCGCCGGCTGGGCCAGCAGTCTTCTTCCACGACCAGGTAGTAATCTGTCCATCTGCATCAGCAGAACCACTTCCATCCAAAGAAGCACTATTCACTGGTAACTGAATCTGAATATTATTACCGGCATTGGCTACCGGAGGTTTATTGATAATCGCCGCCAGTACTACTACGTTTACGCTGGCAACGCTGGTGGCGCCTGCGTTATCTGTTACGGTTAGCTGAAAAGTATAAGTACCTTCCTGCAGATTACCTGCATTTGTTTTAGCTGCTCCGGCGGCTGTAAGATCGCCGCCGGCAGGGCCAGCAGTCTTCTTCCATGACCAGGTAGCAATTTGTCCGTCTGCATCAGTAGAACCACTTCCATCCAATGACACACTATTTACAGGCAACTGAATCTGGATGTTATTGCCGGCATTGGCTACCGGTGGTTTATTGGCGGCCGGCTTAACGATGACACTCACCCGGGCGGTTCCCGTTAATCCTTTGCTATCAGTAACTGTAAGTTCATATACAAAAGTTCCCTGAGTAAGCCCCGTAATACCGGGTTTAGCTGTATTACCATTAGTAATGATGTCCCCGGCCGGGCCACTTATCTTTTTCCATGCATAGCCCGTGATTGTACTCCCACTTGCAGCTTTGGAGCCTGACCCATCGAGGGCTACATTGTTGACTGGCAGGGTAATAGTAATATTGCTCCCGGCATTTGCCAGTGGCGGGGAGCTGGTTCCCGCTTTCAGTTCAAAAGCACCTACATCATATTTTAGCTGTTGCGGACGAGACGTGCTATCATAGTCCGTATTCAAATTAAAATCACTCATATCCCGGCCTGCATCTACTGCTGAAGATGTTGGCAGCAGGTGATAATTTTTGCTGGCGCTATCTACAAAATTGGCAGCAGCCTGACTTGGATAACAGAGATTATTTGAATAGAGCAATTTAATAGGCAGGTCTCCTTTTATATACATCCCCCTTACCGGATAGTCATAAGCAGTTCCTTTCTGCACCATCAGGTTGTTATACACCTGGTGTCCGATGGGAGTCTGATACGCAAAGATCTTGATCGCATTCGATCCGTTATCTGTATTGATAATGGTATTGTTATAAATAACGGCAGCCGGAGGAGGAAAAATATCCGGCGTAGTATTAGCCGGGATTTTGTCAGACACATTAATGCCTTCATAATGGATATCTGAGATCACATTATTATAGATCTCACTTACACCAGATCCGAAGATGGTTACTCCCGGCATGTAACCCACTGAAATATTGTTATTATATACTTTGAGGCTCGAACCGGAGCCAACGAGAATACCGTAACCTTGCGCGGAATTCTGTGACATGCCATAGTTTACAATCCGGTTATTGAAAACACGGTTATCTCCGTCTTTTGCCATGGAGATCTGCATCGCATCGCTACCAATGTTTTCGAGATAATTGTCATATACCTGGATGTTTTCTATCCAATGTGAGCGCATATCGGTACAGGTGCCTTCTGTCCAGAAATAATGGGTATTACCTATGTAGAAGCCTTCCCATAATGAGTTCAGACACTTGATGTGGTGAATTTTCACATTCTTCATCACATAACTTCCTTCCAGGTATTGCGGTTGCGCGCAGGTTTGCAGGGTTTTAGCCTGCAACATGATGCCTCCGTCATGAATAAATATGTTGTGGACATCAAAATCGGAGCTACCTACCCCAAGGGTCAAACCAAATATCTGTAAGCCCGTAATATTAGTACCATTCAGGTCAAAGCCATATTCATAATTTTTATCTCCGCTACCGCTGATCTCCACAAACCGACAGGTGGGCGCATTAAAAACAGCAGCAGTTCCCTGGTTTTTGACACCCAGTTTTACCTGTCCTCCGCAGTTCGTGATCACAACAGGTTTTGCAGCGGTACCGGTAATATTACCCAAATGAAGGTACTCATACTCTCCTGCCGGAATACACAATGTATCACCTGGTTGAACACCCAATGTAGCCATAGCGTTCGGGTAGTACATTTCTGCACGTCCGTTGGCGGTGTTGGTCATTGGCACTACAATACGCCGGCCACCTGTAACAGGCGGTGTTACCACTCCACTTTTGGAATATTGTAACATCCATTCGTACATATTTTTATTGTTTTCTTTATAGGCGGGATCATAGGCCTTCGTCCATGCGTCATGGCCGGAAGCATTGAAAATGGTGACCCTTGCAAGCGGATTTGGTGTTGGTGTACTGGCGTTGATATCCTTCACCCAGTTAATGGAATAGTCTGGCGGTACGTTGGGATCTACCTGATTATGGAAAGCCCAGATCGGTGTATTGTTGCCCGCGATATTTGCTGCCAGTGTGGTGGTAGGAGGATAATAACCACAAACAACCGCCGAGGCGGCGAATGCTTTTGCTTCTGTTTTATTTTCGGATAGGGCTCCCCACGTTTCTCCTCCTCCCATACTTAACCCTGTAAGATAAATTCGGTCAGCGTCAATATCATATTTTGTAAGCAGGTAATTTTTAAATTTAATCGCATCGGCAGACCCCGGCCAGGTATTGAACTGGGGGGAAATTACTATAAACGAAAAATCTTTGTTATTGACAGTGAAGGTGGTAGGGAATTTGCCCTGTGCAATTACTTTAGGGAGACCATTATTTAATACTGCTGAAAGGGGGGCACCAGAACTGGCCAGTTCACCTACTCCATGAAAGAAAATGATAAGGGGATACTTTTTACCACTGCCAGGTGTATACCCGGCGGGAAGATATTCATAGAAACCTTTTATGTTAGTCATTGTTGGATCACTGAAAGATCTGGCAGTTTGTACCTGACCAAAGCTCCGGGGGGATCCTAAAAACAACAGAAATAAAATAGCGCCTAGCCTATAAATGCTGCGGCACAAAGGTTGCCTTAGCGATAGCAAAAGGTTAATCATAAAATTATATGGCTTGCAAAGTTTTTAAAAATCTATCCTCATAGTTTCTCCTTAAAAAGTTTCCCAATAGAAAGCTTCCGATATTACAAAGAAAGCTTTTTTTTTAATCACATAATTAAAAAAATTAACATATATGTGCACAATAAATAAAGTATAACTATTTTACATTTATACTTATTTGTTTATTTTCAATTTATAGCGGTCAATCTCTTCTTTTTTTTCGACGAAAAAAACTACCTTTGCACTTTCAGTATCTAAATAATTGCCCCTTTTTTTAAACCTCATCCTATTAAAGACCATGATTTTCACATAATACGATTGTAATTATTGTTTCATGGCTTTTAAGTTTTTATCGGTTTTTCGTAACAGGCACTTTCATTCTCTTCTGGGGAATGTGATAATGGCTTTCTTCAATGTACTCTCTTTTGCACTGCTGGTAAGAATGCTTTCTTTAAGTGCTTTCGGAGAGTGGGTATTGTTTCTTGCCACCTATAATATCCTGGATCAGATACGTACGGCTATGCTACAGTCAGGCATCATCAAGTTCAGCGCAGGAGTTGACGAAGCGGTCAGCAGACAGGTGACAGGAGCTGCCTGGTACATTTCCCTGCTACTTACCCTTTCCTTTATCATACTTTCGTTTGTTGTGTATGCGGTAGCCTTTCCATTATTCAGCCCTACCTGGCATTTCTTCCTGGGATGGCTGGGTATCATGACTTTACTTTCCCTTCCGTTTAACTTTGCCACCTGGGTATTACAGGCTGCACACAGATTTGACAAGATTGTACAGATCCGCTTTTTACAGAACGGTTCTTTTCTTGTGTTACTGGGAGTGTTGTTCTTTTTAAAACAGGTAAATCTGCATAATGTGTTGTACGCCTATTCATTATCCCTGCTGGCAACAAGCATCTACTGTCTGGCGTTCAAGTGGACTGCGATAAATAGCATGGCCGCCAGAACCAGGCAGCACGTGAAGGACTTATACCACTATGGCAGGTTGATAGTAGGCAGTATGGTTTCCTCTTCCCTGCTGAACTACTCTGATAACCTTGTTCTCAGAACAATGCTCAGTCCCGCTGCAGTTGCGATTTATAGTATTCCTCAAAAATTCATGGAAGTAATTGAAATTATCCTGCGGAGTTTTGTCGCCACTTCCCAGCCTACTATTTCGGGAGCTGCCAACCGAAATGACTGGAAGGGAGTATCCTATGCGTTTTGTAAATATACCGGCACAGTCACTATTATGATCATTCCATTTGTTGCAGGGCTACTGCTGTTCACCAAACCATTGATCATCATCCTGGCAGCAAAAGCTTATCTGCCAGCCACCGATATCGTCAGAATATTCCTCTTATCTGCTATCCTTTATCCTATTGATCGTTTCATTGGGGTAACACTGGATATGATCAATAAACCGCTGATTAACTTTTACAAGAACCTGTTGAAGCTGGTATTAAATATTGTGCTCGATATTGCGTTGGTGCTGATGTTTGCGGATATACGTGCAGTGGCTATTGCCTCTTCTCTCAACCTGTTATTTGCTGTTATTTTTGGATACTATTTTCTTCGTCGTTCTCTTTCTGATGTAAGTATAAAAAGTATCTGGCAGAATGGCTGGCAAGAATGCAAAGGGCTATTGCTAAAAATAAAAATGTTCCGTTTGCAGTACAAATAAATATCCGCACATGAAGCAAGCCTTTATTATACTGAGTCATAAAAATCCGCAGCAGTTACGTCGCCTGCTGGACAGACTGCAACATCCGGAAATAGATTTTTACATTCACCTGGATGCCAAGTCTGATATCAATGAGTGGCAGATAGCGATGAATTTACCACAGGTATTTTTTATTGAAAAAAGAGTAGATGTTACCTGGGCAGGATATGGTACTATCCAGGCCGCACTGAATGGCATAGCAGCCATAGTTGCATCTGGTCATCAGTATGGCTTTCTGCATCTCATCAGTGCACAGGATTATCCGCTGGTACATGTAAATAAGATACATGATTTTTTTGCCGCCAATCCCCGCCGGCAATTCCTGGATATATTACCGGAAGCTGAACTTCAACGTGTAATAACAAAAATAACGTCTTTTCATTTTGAAGACCTCCGTTTACCGGGTAAATACAAAATTGCCGGATTATTAAATAAGATACTGCCTGCAAGGCGGCATCCCCTGGACCTGGAAGTATATGGGGGTTCGCTGTGGTGGAGCCTTACACAGGAATGCGCCGCATGGTGCCTGGCATATGTCAACGCGCATCCTGAGCTAAAAAGATTTTATAAGCGTACCTGGGGAGGAGACGAATTCATATTCCAGACCATTATTATGAATGGTCCTTTCAAAAACAGCGTGGAAAATAATTACCTCCGCTATATAGACTGGTCTGAAGGGAAAGCACATCCTAAAACATTTACCTCCGGCGATTTTGACAAAATTATCCGGTCGGGACAACTACTGGCCAGGAAATTTGACCTCGAAAAAACACCCGACTTACTGGACAAAATTGATGGCACCATCAGGGGCTAAGCATAAAAAAGGTTGATTCATGGTGAATCAACCTTTTTTATGCTGAATATCTACTCGTCAGTTTACACTTTTCCGCCACAAAGTATTAAAGCCTCCAGTAAAACTATATGGTAACAGTTCGGCAACCTGGCAATCCAGTGTTTGAAGGAATTTAACTCTTTTTGTAACCAGGGAAAAAGGAAATACATCTTCCACAAAATTAGTTTTTGCAAACTGTACTATTTTAAAGTTGCTGATCTCTGCCAGTTGCTGCAAATCCCTACGTGTAAAGAACTGCACATGATCGAGATTATCTGCCTGGGATTGTGCAGTAGTACCTTTAAATCCTAATGCGCTTTTTACTTTATTGATAGAAGTCCACAAAGCAGGATTGTTACGTGCCTTTAGCATAGGGCGGGTCACACACAATTCCCTGGGACCATTACCATTTGGAACCGTCACCACCAATAACCCATTATCTTTTAAAGATGCATGAATGGTATGTAATAACAGGTGTGGCTGATCCAGATGTTCCAACACTTCACTGCATATCACAGCATCGTATGTTTCACCCTGTGCAGTCAGTTCTTCTGCGCTAATGGCGGCAAACCTCACGTTGGAATAAGTATTACGCTGATTGGCTACTGCAATAGTTTTTTCACTGATATCTATCCCCAATACTTCATATCCAAACTGCCCGAGATGACGACTGATAACGCCATTACCACATCCCACATCCAATACGCGGCCTCCATCAGGAATGTTTTTCTTCAGACTGTCGGTAATAAAATTCAGCCGCTTGATATCGGTTATGCGGTTATATTCGTAAGTGATTGCGGTCTTTGTCATATTGAAATTGATAAAGTATTATTATTTACAAAGCTGCAGGTAAACAGCTGAAATCTTTTCTGTCATTCCGGTTACATTGAAATGCTCTATAATGGCAGCTTTCGCATTTTGTTGTAACTGCAGTCGTAACGCATGATCTGTAGCCAATTTAACAATCGCAGCGGCCAGCGCATCGTTATTGCCTGCTGGTACCAGTAATCCATTTTCGCCATCCTTTACCGCCTCTTTTGTACCATCTACATCGCTGGCTATAACCGCTTTACCCATTGCCATTGCTTCCAGCACACCAATAGGAAAGCCTTCCCATAAAGAAGGGAGACAGTAGATATCTGCAGCGTGTAATACGGCAGGAACATCCTGCCGGAAACCATCAAATATTACCTGTTTATCTACATTCAGTTCCGTTGCTGCATTCATGGCAGCAGTCTTCAGTTCTCCATCTCCTATCATTAATAACTGCAGGTCAGGAACACTTTTAAGTGCTGTGGCAAATGCCGTTACCATGCTTACCGGATCCTTCTGATAGGTCATACGGGCGATATAGCAAATCAGCAGTTTATCTGCCGGAATATTATATGCCGCACGCAGGTCAGGGTAAACAGCATCAGGATTGAACTTTTGCAAATTCACACCATTCCTTACCACAATACTGCTAAACCCATTAAAAGCCTTTATACCCGTTTGCCGGTTGGATTCCGAAACACAAATATTCACCTGGGTTTTTCGGGTAATAAACTTTTCTGCGGCGATGCGTAAACGTTTGGAGAGCGGATGCAGACCATCATGAAACGACCACCCATGAATAGTATATACTACCGGCAGGCCAAGGTTGCGCGCTGCCCACAATACATTGGTGTTTGCCCTGGTACCGTGTACATGCACAATATCAATTTGCTGTTCAGCTATAAATTTCTTTACTCTTTTCCATACGCTGATATCAAATGCCTTTTCACTGTCAATAACAAATGCAGGAACATTCAAAAGCTGCAAAGCTTTTATCATTGGCCCATCCGTAAACGATAATACAACAGGCTCAAATGTTTTTTTATCCAGTGATGCTACCAGGTCCAACACATGACTCTCTCCCCCGCCAATTTTTCCCTGGCGGATAGTTTCAAGTACCCGTATTTTACCATTTATTCTGTCCATGCTATAATTTTTCTATCCAGCGGCTGTACCATAACTGGAATACCAATATGTTCCACAATTTCTGGTGGCTGACTTTTCCTCCGGATAAATAAATTCCCAGCAATTGCTCTACATGAGGAACATTAAAAAGACCTGATTTTGCCAACCTTGCACCAGACAGGTAATACTGCATCTGCTCTTTCAGTTCATCCCGGAACCATTCCTGCAATGGCGCTATGAATGGGCGTTTAGGACGCTCCATCAGCGGTTTGGGAATATATTTGTGTACAATTGTTTTAAGGATATACTTATTGATACCGTCTTTCACTTTCAATGAAGCGGGTACCTTCGCCAGGAATTCTACCAACCGATGATCCAGCATTGGTTCCCGTCCTTCAATGCTCACGGACATGGTTGCCCTGTCTACCTTCACCAGGTTATTATCCACCAGGAAAGTTTTATAATCCACTGCCAGCAGCCGGTTCAGCGGATCATTCATGTTGTCCAGCTCCCCGTTCATGTCAAAATTTGTCCGGTAACCTTCGGCTGGAAAATTGGTGTAGTAATTCACTTCATTCTCTGTCAGGTACTGGCTGATATATTTAAGCGCCTGCTGTGGCTTACCACTCGCCCATATCAGTTTCATTTTTTCATACCTGGATGCGAAATTGTATTGCTTATTAAAATAAGGTATCACTTCCGGAGAAACCACAGACATGGCTGCACTGATCGTGCGTTGCAGGGGTTTGGGGAAACTACCGGTATAACGGAGTGACTGATTAAATTTATTGTACCCGGCAAACACCTCATCGCCACCGTCGGCAGACAGCACCACTTTCACTTCCTTTGCAGCAAATTTACTCACCAGTGTAGTTGGCACCGTTGAATTATCAGCAAATGGTTCATCATATATTTCCGGTAACTGTTCCAACACGTCTTTCGCTTCAGCTGGCCCTACAATCCACTCGTAATGCTCTGTACCCAGATGCATCGCTATTTTTTTTGCTTCGCGCGACTCATCCCATTGCGGTTCTTTATAACCAATGGTGAAGGTTTTAATCCGGCTGGAAGTGTTGGATTGTAAAATAGCCGCCACACTGGCGCTATCATAGCCTCCGCTTAAAAACACACCCACCGGCACATCAGAAACCATACGATAATTATAGGCGCTATGCATCAATTCTTCCGTATGCCTGATTACATCTGACTGTGTTAAGCCTGTGAGCGGCTGGCGATAGGCATCCAATACATTCCAGTATTCATGCGTATTTACGCCGGCGTCTTCCAGTGTTACTTTCAGCGTATGACCCGGCTTTAGCTTATGTGTATTTTTGTAAATAGTATATGGAGCAGGAATATAACTGAACTGTAAAAACAGGGACAGGCTTTTCTCATCAATTTCTTTTTTGAAAGAAGGATGCTCACAAAGCCCTTTCAATTCAGAGGCAAAAAGTAAAGTTTGATGATGCCAATAATAATATAAAGGCTTCACTCCCGCCCTATCACGGAAGAGTGTTACCTCACGGGCTTCCCGGTCATAGATAACAAAGGCGAACATGCCGATGCATTTATCCAGTACCTTCTCCTTCCACTGCGCATATCCTTTTATCAGCACTTCCGTATCGGCGCCTGAATGAAAATTGTAACCCAGTTTTTCAAGTTCCGTGCGGATTTCTTTGAAGTTATATATTTCACCATTGAAAATAATGGAATATTGCTGGTAATGCATGGGCTGATGTCCTGAACTGGAAAGGTCCAGTATAGACAGGCGGCGTTGTCCGAGGCCAATAGATGCACGGGGATCTTCATATACTTCATAACCGGCATCATTTGGACCACGGTGTGCCATCACATCTGTCATTTTCCGCAGCGTATCCGCATCTGATTTTTGGGTAAAATCAATAAACCCTGCTATGCCACACATATGTTATCCGGTTTAGGACGTTTAAGATTCCAAAGAATTCCGTTCCAGAAAGCTTTCAAGTGAACTGATTCCTGTTTTAATAAAAACTGCGCTGTATTCTTTGGTATCGTAAGGAAAATAAAATATAGTACAAAAACCAACCTGGCAGGAAGCTTTACGTTCCTGCGCATGAACAATATCCTGTTCCGCGTAATGTAGTAGGTTTTCAGCGGGCTGTTTTTTCCCGTTGTCATAGACTCTTTATGATAGATCAATGATTTATACTGGTAGTAGATCTTATAACCATGCCGTTTGAACTGCTCGCACCAGTCAAATTCTTCATAATACAGGAAATAAACTTCCGGCATTAGTCCTACTTTTCTCACCGCTTCCGCAGGCACCATCATCGCGCCTCCATGGGCATAGTGCGTTTCGGAGAAGGCATCATACTGACCATTATCCTGCTCCTTGCAGCCAATCATGCTGTTTCTTCCGGTGAGTGTATCCACGGCTTTGTATCCTGCATATTCAATCGTTCCCTTATGGAAAAAATAATGAAACTTTGGACTTACTACACCTGCGTCCGGGTATTTGCTGAATACTTCCAACAAACCTTCTATCAGCCCTTCTGTAAATTCAGTATCATTATTAACCAGGAAGAAGTATTCTCCGGAGGCGGCTTTTATACCAAGATTATTTCCCCCTGCAAACCCCAGATTTTTTCCACTCAACACCACCTTTGCAGCAGGATATTCCTTTTGTATTGCAGCCACGGGGCTTTCGGCAGAGCCGTTATCTACCACTATTACCTCCAGATTGGGGTAAGAGTTATACCGGAGTGACCTCATTAATTCCGCGGTCACTTTAGCATTATTATAATTAACTGTTATAATAGATACCAGTGGATAATATGTACTATTTTCTGGCTGCATCTAATAATGGATTGTCAATACCTGTTTGGGTATGCGTAGTATGAATAAATGTTTTGTCTGCCCCCTTTAAGCGAAACAGCAGTAATATCATAATACCAATTGCACGGGGTAAGGTAATGGCTGCTGTGAAAAGATACTTCGTAAAAAATTTCCCCGGAATAGGCAGTAAAAGGGAGAGCATATTCAATACAAACAGCCCCAGCCAACAGGCAACGGGTATTGTTAAAAATGGCTGCAGTAAAAAACAAAACACTGTCAGTACAGTTAAAGCAGCAAGCAATAACATACGCGGTAATAATGCATTCTGACATACTGCCAAATTAAAATAATTGATGTCGCCCTTGAATAATGCTGTCCATCCCTTCTTCCAGAAAGTGCGCAGGTATACCAGCTGACTTGACATCCAGCGTTTGCGCTGATTTTCAAATACGGCTGCATGTGTAATCTTTTCATCAAACACATAGGCGTCTTCAAGGTACAGGATTGTGTGTCCTTTAGATAACACCAGTAGCTGTAGCACTTTATCGAATCCACCAGTGGCTTGAATTTCCAGTAAGATCTCTTTTATAAGCGGATAATGGAAAGCCATACCAGAACCGATGACGGAAGAAGACAAACCTAAAGCATTGGCGCCCCTTCTGTAAAGGAAATTGGCAATAATCTCGTTGGCCGCATCAAGGATGGCAAAGGGTGTATTAAGATTCTTTGCTACCCTTTGTCCTTGTATAACCGGATTTCCCTGTTGGTAAGCATGATTAATCTTTAAAAGAAAATCTTCTTCCAACATATTATCCGCATCACAAATCAGCGCCAGGTCGTAGTCATTTCCTAAATATTCAAATGCGGCATTCAGTGACTTCGCTTTTGTACTCTTGTCGAATTTAACCGGTACCAGACTAACACCTGTAGCAGCGAGCTCCTCCAGGGTTCTTGACTGCAGTGAATCAGCTATTACCACCACTTCATACTTGTCTACCGGATACCGCAACCGGTTATAGCTGGCCACAGTAGATAAAATAATACTGTCCTCTTTATAGGCAGGAATAAGTATTGCTATTTTGGCGTAAACATGAGTGTCTTCGTATAATATCTTTTTTTTCCGGCTTAAACGGCCGGCAATGGCTAACAAAAGATTGTAGAATACGCATCCGGCCAGGTAAACAAACAGTATTATCTCTATAATTGCTATCATTATACATTATCTTTTTGCACAAGTGCCAGTGGCGTATTCACGATGAGCCACATATCATATCTGAAAGAGCGCTTATGCGCATAATTAATATCCAAGTCTATCCGTTCCTTCACGGACATATCTTTTTTACCTCTTTTACTTACCTGCCACAAACCTGTAATACCAGCCGGAGCAAGGAACCGTTCCACCCAGTCGTCAGTAGTAAGCGTAGTAGCCTCGTATAAGGGCAAAGGGCGGTTGCCGACAAGCGACATATCGCCTTTGAGCACATTGAGCAGCTGTGGTACTTCATCCAGACTGGTGTTACGAAGAAATCCACCCAGCTTTGTTACGCGGGGATCATTGGATACTTTAATAAACACAGGTCCGGCGCCATTACCATCATACTGATTAAGATGCTTTATTTTATCAAGCTGCCTGTCTGCGTCCGGGATCATTGTCCGGAATTTATAAAACTTAAAAACACGGTAATTGCGGCCAGCTCGTTTCGCGGCGTAAAAGATGGGCCCTTTGGACTCTAACCTGATCAGGGCAGCTATCAGCAACATTACAGGGCTTAATAACAAGAGTCCGGTAGCTGCCAGCATCACATCCAGCGAGCGCTTCATGAAATTGCTATAAAATCTGCGGGTGTATAACTTTTTGTTGATGGAAATCTTTTTATAAGCAGGGAAAGTACGCATCCGCTTAAACTTGCTTACAATAGCTACCTTATTACCAAGCATATGCCAGGCGTTCAGGGTGATTACGTCATCAATAAAGCTGTATTTAACCACCAATGACTTTAATTCCTCGAAACCTTTATCCGCGTAAATGAAAAAAGGGATAGAATTGAGGAACTGATAAGTGGAGAAAAAGGATTCCCATTCAGGCAGGGCTGACTCATATGCACTTTCGAACCGGTAAATAATTGCCGCCGGCATTTTTTTGAAGACATACTGCAGTTGATACATTACCTTTCTTGCATCCTCCACATTAGATGCCACAACACATTTGAACTGGTTATTGTCGGTAAGCATCTCCTTATGGGGGTGACCAACAAAAAGTATAATGCTTTCAGTATCAGCAGCAGCAGGACGAAAGGCTTCTTTGCCCACCCCTCTAATGCTCTCTACCTGCAGCAGGTTCGGTGTAAAGGTATTCATATGTCGCTTATTAGTAGTGTATTGGTTAATTCAATATAACAACCTTGCTATACAGCAGAAATACTCAATTGCTCATTTAGTATGAAACCCACCTTATTCAACAATTGCATAGGATCAAAGGGTTTCTGGACTACTTGTCTTACACTATTATATTTATCAGGGAGTTCATTCATCTTCTCCACAAAAAATCCTGACAACACGATAACCGGAACATCCTGGTACAAATAACTGCCGGATAAATAATCGAGTAATTCCCACCCATCTATGTTTGGCATCTGAAGATCCGTAATAATAAGATCCGCTTTATTCCCTTTCAGGAGCCATGTCATAGCAGCCAGACCATCCGGTGCAGAAACCACAGAATATTCTCTCCCTAAAACCGCTTCCAGCAAATAACGCATGGGCGTACTGTCGTCTATTATTAAAATTTTCTTTTTCATTTACCTTCTTTTCTAAACAATGTTTAAAACTGTTAATTGGGTAGTATGCGTACAGTGCATAACCTACACCTGAAGGCTTTAAATGGGATCTGGTCAAGAATTATAAGGTAATTAACCCTTGCGGTTTCTTTCAGGGGATATGAGAGAGGAAAAATGGTTTTTACTTATCTGTTGTCCTGTTATTTGAACGTGTTATTCAATTAACATGGAACAAAAATATTATTTCCCTGATATCATCAATTAATTTTTTGGTAAACGACTCAATTTAGGGGGTAAGTGTTAGAAATTTCACTGTAAACGGTCGGGAAATATCTCTAAAAAAGATCTAAACCAAAATTATAATATAAAATTCAGGTTGTCTATGAAACAAATTATAATACTTTTGTGGCAAAACTACCATCCCCATAAAAATTCTTTCCCGCTATGTCAATTTGGTCTGTGATATTTTGGACAAGTCTTATACTCGTATGCTATAGTTATGTAGGTTATGGCATATTCCTTTACATCGTAATCCGCATAAAGCGTTTACTGCAGGGTAATAGCGCCCGTAAGGAAAGCACATTTGAACCAGAAGTTACTTTCCTGGTAGCGGCTTATAATGAGGAAGATTTTATTGCCGAAAAGATAGCAAATGCACTTTCTCAATCCTACCCCAGGGAGAAAATACAGTTCGTCTTTGTTACAGACGGCTCTTCCGACAACACCAACGAGATTATCTCGCAGTACCCGATGGTACAGCTGTTATACGACCCGCAACGCAAAGGCAAAATGGCTGCAGTGAACCGTGCGATGGCATTGGTAAAAACACCCTTTGTTGTATTATCGGATGCTAATACCTTATTGAATACTTCAGCGGTTGCCCTGCTGATGAAGCGTTTTGAAGATGATCGCGTGGGCGTGGTAGCCGGGGAAAAAAAAGTAATGCCCACCACCGGTGCTGCTGAAGCGCAGGGAGAAGGTATGTACTGGAAATATGAATCCCTGTTGAAGAAATGGGATGCGGAACTCTATAGTGTGATGGGAGCTGCAGGTGAATTGATAGCCATTCGCACAGCGCTATTTGAACAACTGCCGGAAGACACCATACTTGACGATTTCATGCTTTCCTTCCGGATAAACATGAAGGGATATACCGTGATGTATGAGCCGGCTGCGTATGCTATGGAAACCTCTTCTGCGTCACTGGGGGATGAATATAAAAGAAAAGTAAGGATCTGTGCCGGCGGCTTTCAATCGATGGGACGTTTACTTCCTTTATTAAATCCATTCAGGTATCCAAAAATAACCTGGCAATATGTTTCCCACCGGGTGCTCCGATGGACACTGGCTCCTCTTGGCCTGTTACTGGCACTGGTGAGCAATCTTATT
This sequence comes from Chitinophaga sp. 10T418, assembly GCF_056394125.1. Taxonomy (NCBI): domain Bacteria; kingdom Pseudomonadati; phylum Bacteroidota; class Chitinophagia; order Chitinophagales; family Chitinophagaceae; genus Chitinophaga; species Chitinophaga sp. 10T418. The sequence goes on along the minus strand of NZ_JBFTHG010000012.1, from coordinate 188,759 downwards.
CTTATCCTGACAAAAGCAAATGATATCTATGTTATAACCGGCATTGCACAACTATGCTTTTATTCGGCTGCCCTTGCTGGTTATGTACTTACCATGCGACAAATAAAAGCGAAATACCTCTATATCCCTTTTTACTTCGTTTTCATGAATGTAACCGTATATATAGGATTCATCCGGTTCCTGCGGAAAAGGCAATCCGCTGTCTGGGAACGTGCTCAGCGTAGTATAGCCGTGCAATAAAAAAAGTGCAACCGCATTTCACCAGTGAAACATTTGCGTTTACCAACCAAAAACGACCGTTTGCAAAAAAAATCTTAATATATATAAACAGTTATTTAATTTAGCAGCTGTTCTAACTTTATGTCACCAAGTCATTAATTGTCAAATGAGCCGAATTTAGGATACACCATTCACAGTGAATAGTTTTTGATCAGCAGTAATATTCCAATACCTTATCCTTCGACAAAGCCCCACCACTATTGGATTAATCTCCAAAGTAGGATTTAATTTTTTCCATCTCCTCTGAACTACAAGTATTTCCGGATTTCCGGAAGGGTGCTTGTTATATCTTATTTTCCTGTGGTTATCAAAACAATAACCGGGGGTCACATAACATAACGTATTTCCATGAATCGAACTTTACACCGCTTGCTCCTCTTTGTGCTCATCTGGCTATGCGCTCCCAACATTTATGCGCAGTCTGCACTCAATCCAAGTGATCCGGTGATCACTTACAATGCCAATAATCCCCCTGCTGCACCCCAGTATGATAAGATCACAAAATGGGTGAGAACAGTCAGGATGAGTTACAACACCGACTCTTATAAATGCTACATTTATAAGAACATGGCGTTTCGTCTTAAATTCCCTAAGACATACGTTCCTGGGGTAAATGACGGCAAGAAGTATCCCATTTATCTATTCTTCCATGGCGTAGGTGAAAAAGGAACCATTTACGATAATGAGTATCATTTATTGTGGGGCGGACAAACATGGATGAATCGTGTTGATAATGGAACATTTGATGGATACCTGATATATCCCCAAAGCCAGGGCGGCTTCTGGGGTGCTAATGATTATGATAATCTGAAAGAAGTAATAGACTCAATAGTTACCAGTGCCAAAGGAGATCCGGATCGTTTAACCGTAAACGGTTTGTCTGGTGGTGGATGGGCTACCTGGGAATTTACCATGCGCTATCCGCAATTAACAGCGGCATCACTGCCAATGAGTGCCATGGCACTGGATTACGCCAATCACATCGACACCTACAAGTTTATACCTATGTGGTTATTCCAGGGTGGACAGGATGGCAATCCTGCCCCTTATACTACCAACCAGGTAGTAGACCAGATACAGGCGGCGGGCAGTAATTTCAAACTCACTACTTATCCCAACGATGCTCACAATACCTGGATAGATGCCTGGAATGAACCGGATTTTACACCGTTTATGCTAAGGGCTAACAGGCTTAATCCATACCCGTTATTTGGTTCCGCGACCTTCTGTCCGGGCCAGACAATTACCATTGGTATATCTCCCGGATATCAGCAATACGAGTGGCAAAAGGATGGCGCTACTATCTCTACCGGTACCGCAAATTCTATTGTAGTGACTACCCCCGGTAGTTACAGGGTAAGAGCACAATTACCAAATGGCTGGACCGGATGGTCTCCTGCCCCGCTGGTGATCAGCTACAGACCAGCCACGCCGGCACCGGTTATTACCACTTCCCCGGCTCTTGTCAGCAATGTTTTGCCGGCTCCGGACGGTACAACCAACATTACCTTGCAGGTGCCCGCAGGCATGGATTCATATGAATGGCTGCGCGCAGGCAGTGCTACCGTAATCGGTACCACCAATACCTTAACTACTTCCACCATCGGTGCTTATGTGGTACGTGTAAAATCGCCTGGCAATTGCATAGGCTCCTATTCTGATACCTTCAGAGTGGTTGGCAGCACCGGCATTAATGCACCGGATCCTATCAGTAGCCTGGCAGTGAACAGCTTTACCAAAACACAGATCGTGCTGTCATGGGTAGAAAATGCAACACCGGCTTATAATGAAAAATACTTTGAAATTTACAGAGCTACACAAGCTGGTGGACCATATACACTCGTAGGAAAAAACAACGCCAACGTTGTTACTTTTACGGATATTAATCTGACACCTAATACAAACTATTTCTACAGGGTACGCCCGGTAAATGACTATGCTGCAGGACCGCTATCTGCGGAAGTGAAAGGTACTACAGCATTAGACAGTTCTGCTCCTTCTGCCCCTCCTTCATTGGTAATAACCAGCTTTACAAACAATCAGGTTGTTTTAACATGGACGGCCGCTACTGATGATGCAGGTATTGCAGGTTATGATGTCTATGCTAACAATGTGCTGAAAACATCTGTTGGCAATGTGCTGACAGCTACCGTAACAGGACTCGCAGATGGTACCCTGTATAATTTCTATGTGAAGTCGAAAGACGTGTCGGGAAAATCCTCTACACCCAGTAACCAGGTTACCATAAGAACCAAGAAAGCAAACCTTTCTTATAAATTCTACAATGGTACATGGACAACCCTTCCGAACTTTACTACACTTACGCCGACGCAAACAGGTAAATCCTACATCCCGGATCTGACAGTAGTACCAGCTGGTACCGCCAGCAATTATGCGCTTATGTGGACTGGCTATATCCGTATACCAGTAACAGGTACCTATAAGTTTGAAACTAATTCGGACGATGGCAGTAAATTATATTTCAATAAAACGTATTCCAGTTTAGCTATTGCTACTGTAAATAATGATGGCGCTCATGCGGCACAATTTGCATCAGGAACAGTAACTGCGAGTGCAGGTGTTTATCCTATTACAGTAACCTACTTCCAGGGAGGCGGCGGCGCAACTATGGAAGTATACTGGACCAGCACCGCGGCAGGTATACCTACCAGACAATTAATACCGTCTGACGCATTTATTGATACTTCAATAGTAAATGGTACCGCACCAACTGCACCTACAGGTTTGGCAGTAGCAGTGAATAACTACAGCAAGTTAAACCTGACCTGGACAGATAAAAGCAATAATGAAACAGGGTTTGAAATTTACAGAAGTACATCCAGCGGCGGAACATATACCATAGTAGCTACTGCGGCTGCCAATGCCGTTAGTTACACAGATACTGCGTTACTGGCCAGCACTGCTTATTACTATAAAATCAGGGCAATTGGTACCTATGGTGAATCTGCTTATACTTCTGTGGCCAATGCAACAACAGCGCCCAAACCACTGCCACCGGCTGTACCTACTAATCTGGCTACCCTGGCTATTTCCACGCAGATCKTGAAATTAACCTGGACAGACAATTCAACTATTGAAACAGCTTACGAAGTACAACGCTCATTAAATGACAGCACTCATTTCAGCGTGCTGAAAACATTGGGCGCAGTTGTATCCGGACAGGGAACTTTCTCTGACTCTTCTCTGGTTGCCAACACCGTAGCATACTATAAAGTAAGAGCATATGGAGAAGGTGGTTACTCCGTCTTTACGCCGGCAGTGAAAGCAAAATCACTGAATAATGCACCGGTAATAACTGATATCACCAGTCAGACCATCCGTTACGGTACTACCCAAAGCATACCGGTAGCTGCTACGGATCCTGATAACGATCCTGTTACTTTCAGTTTGTATAATGCGCCGGCATTTGTTTCATTGCAGCTGAATGCAGGAATTACGACCTTAAATATTGCACCAACAGCTGCACAACAGGGTACCTATAACGGTGTGGGTGTAATAGCTAAAGATAATAATGGCGGTAGTGATACGACCCTCTTTAACCTCGTGGTAAACGATAACTATCCACCGGTAATAGATTCTATCCCTGCACAGAGTGCGGATGAAGGCGCTACAAGGACTATCAAACTAAGCCTGAGTGACCTGAACCCTGGTAATACCTTTACCTGGACCGCTATACAGTTACCATCTTTTGCAACGCTGCTGAGCCAGAATGATACCTGTCGCATCACGGTACAACCAGGATACGGAGCCTCCGGCACCTATACCATTAAGGTACAGGCCAAGGACAACCAGGGCGGAATAGATACCCGCAGCTTTGTATTAACAGTAGTTGATAAACCAACTCCGAACTACAAGCTGTTCCTGAACTTCAAGCTTAATAACAATGCACCGGCTCCATGGAACAATATTTCCAGCACCACTACCACAGGGCTAAAAGACGATAATGGCCAGGTAACCAGCGCAGGCTTAACCTTTGATGAAACCTGGTGGGCTGCCGGAACAGAAGGCGCAAACACGGGCAATAACAGTGGTGTATATCCTGATGTAGTGATGAGTGAGTACATGTACTTTGGTTCATTACCTGGCTTCTTTACGGGCGCTCCTGCTATGCACGGGCATATAACCGGACTGGAAACAAACAGGACATATTCCATTAAATTCTTCTCCAGCAGTAAATGGTGGGCGCCACAACCAGACAATGGTAGTACCCAGTATACTATCAACGGTGTGACCAAATCATTGAACGTTCAAAACAACAGCACTAACACCGCTGTTTTTGAAAACCTGACAGCAGATGCTAATGGTGAAATTAAATTCACGCTCAGTGTCCCTGCAGGCGGCCAGGTAGGCTATCTGAATGCCATGGAGCTGAATGCAGGTGGCGCAGGTGATACCGCTGTGGTAAATCACCCACCTGTAATTGCAACCATTGCCAATAAAACAATGGCAGCCGGTGATACCCTGCACGTAACTGTTAGCGGTACTGATCCCGAAAATGATGCCATCACTTATGCTGGTTATAACCTGCCTTCATTTGTTACAGTGGTACAATCTCCGGGTAACGTTTACCTGCTGGCATCCCCTGCTACCAACAATACAGGCCAGTTTAACAACATAGGAATTATTGGTACTGATACGCATGGTAACAGTGATACGTCCACTTTTAACCTTACCGTAAATGCTCCTGCAGGTGGAGATACCTCAGGCTACAAACTGTTCCTGAATATAAAACAAAACAGTACTGCACCGGCACCATGGAATAATATTACCGGCAGTCTTACCACCGCTCTGAAAAATGATAAGGGACAAACTACTTCCGCAGGACTGAAGTTTGACGAAACCTGGTGGGCAACAAACGGTGAAGGTGCTACTACCGGAAATAACAGTGGTGTATACCCTGATGCTGTAATGAACGACTTCCTGTACTTTGGTTCACTGCCAGGCTTCTTCACCGGAGCCCCAACCATGACCGGTCACCTGACAGGTCTGGAACCAGGCAAATCATTTACAGTGAAATTCTTCTCCAGCAGTAAATGGTGGGCACCGCAGCCAGATAACGGCAGTACTAAGTTTACCATTAATGGAGTGAGCCAGACATTGTATGTACAAAACAACACCACCAATGTAGTTACCTTCGCGAACCTGACACCAAATGCCAGTGGAGAGATTGTATTTACATTAAGCATTCCTTCCGGCGGACAGGTAGGTTACCTGAATGCTATAGAAGTGGATGCAGGAGGTACGCAGCAACCTACTAATAATCACGCCCCTTCTATAACTGATATCAGTAATCAAAGCCTGGATGCAGGTACTAGTATGAATATCCCCGTTACGGCAACTGATGTCGACGGTAATCCGATCACTTACAGTACACTGAATCTTCCTGCCTTTGTAACACTGGTACAATCTGGCGGTAGTGTATCTCTTGCAGTGGCCCCGGCCATTAACAACGCAGGCGCTTATAACAATGTAAGCGTAATTGCCAGAGATTCTTATGGCGCAGCAGACACGACCACGTTCAACATTACAGTGAATCCACCGGCAGGTTCCGGTGGCAGTTACAAACTGTTATTGAACTTCATGCTCAATGCAAGTGCTCCGGCTCCATGGAACAACATTTCCGGCAGCACTACCGCTAATCTTAAAAATGATCAGGGACTGGCTACCGGTATCGGACTGAACTTTGATGAAACCTGGTGGGCTGCAGGTGTTGAAGGCGCCACTACCGGCAACAACAGCGGTGTATATCCTGACGTAGTACTCAGCCAATACCTTTACTTTGGTTCATTATCAGGTTTCTTCACCGGCGCTCCTGCCATGCACGGACATTTAACAGGATTGAGTGCCAATACCACTTATGTTATCAAGTTCATGTCCAGCAGCAAATGGTGGGCACCACAACCAGATAACGGCAGCACACAGTTCACCGTTAATGGTGTAAGCAAAACCCTGAACGTACAGAATAATACAGCCAATACAGCTGACTTTATCAATCTCACTGCAGATGCCAATGGTGAAATTGCGTTTACCTTAAGTATACCAACCGGTGGACAGGTAGGCTATCTGAACGCTATGGAAATAGATGTTACGCCAAATACGCCAGGTAATCTTGCCAATAACAAGCAGATGATGGGTAACAACCCTACCACCGCCATATCAGGCAATAACATGGCGATTAAAGCCAACCTGCAGGCAAATGTATACCCTAATCCTTTCGTAGATAATCTGGCCGTTGACGTGACACTGCAGAAACCAGCAGCCACTATGCTGATAGAAATAAGTGATATGAACGGAAAGATGCTCTACAGTGAAATGAGAAAAGGTGTACCTGAAGGTAGAAATCTCATCAGAATCGATACACAGCGGTTTGTTAACATAACCGGTATGTATATACTGAAAATCACTTCTTCTACCGGTGAATCAAAGAGCGTTAAACTCATGAAAAAATAACAATAAGTAGTACAACAGATTATAAAAAAAGACCGTTCCAGGGAATATTCCCGAACGGTCTTTTTTTATAATCTGTTACGTTACCCCTTAAACTTGAGCGATTACCAAGTAATTTTTATGTTTCGCTTAAAAATAAAGTGTCTTTTAATATAATCTTTTACCTTTGGACTCTAACCGGATATACCAGGACTAACTATGCCCCGGTTATCTCTTCTGTAACCTCATCCTCCGACAAAACCAAAAGAAGCTTTCCGGCCAATTGCCTGAAACTCTCTTATTTTTTACCATCTCCTCTGATCTTCCAGTTACCATACCGGGAACATGGCATGTATGCAATAACGTGTACTTCCACCTTGTATATCATATTAAAACGTAGTTAAAGGAAAATTTCTATATGGATATCGTGTATTTTATAAAGGCGTTACTAAAAAAGAAGTGGTGGATACTGTTCAGCACCATTGCTGCAATAGCCGGAGCATTGGCCTTTACGATCGGTAAACCTAAACTGTATGCTTCTACAGCACAGATGGCCACCGGGTTTACCACCAATGAACAGATTAAGCTGCGCGACGAGAATTTAAACCTGTTTGAAGCAGACGTAAAATTCGATAACGTTATTGAGACCATGAATTCTCCTCTGGTGATAGGCCTCCTTGCCTGCGACCTGATGATACATGATCTTTCTACCAATAAACCATTCAGACACCTAACTGAAAAAGAGCTGAATAAGCCGGAATATAAAAGCGCCAGCAAGGAAGATATTCTCCGCATTTGCCGGCTGAAGAGCGATTCCCTGCAAATACTTTCTTCCTCCATTCCTGAAGAACGGAAAGTGCTGGAATTTATGAAGCTGTACAAGTACGACTTTGAATCCATCCGTAAAATGTTGTTTGCAGGCCGTTTGTCAAGAACGGATTACATTAACATCAACTGCTACTCAGAAAACCCTGAACTGTCGGCCTATACCGTAAATATGCTTTATAAAGAATTTTTACGCTTCTACCGCAGTTCCCGTTCTGAACGCTCAGTAGAAAACGTGGAAACTTTTGAGGCCCTGGTAAATCAGAAGAAACAGGAACTGGATCAGAAAATAGAGGCGCTACGGGGCTATAAAACAGCACAGGGCGTATTGAATGTGGAAACAGCCAGCGGCAATGAATGGGACCTGATTAAACAGTTCGAAAAATCTGTGTCAGATGAAAGAGCTAACTATAACAATTTACAGGCTTCTCTGGACAATGTGAATACACAGCTGTCTCAGATGAATAGCGGGAAACCGGCTTATACCAATTCAAACGGTGACATCATCGCTTTAAGAAAACAAATCAATGATCTGAATGATGAGTATACCCGGACAGGTTCAAATGATAATGTTCTGGCAGATAAAATAAAAGCACAGCGCAGCAAGCTGCAGAAAGCCATGATCGATGCCTCCACTCCTAACGGTAAAGTAAGTACGAAAGAAGAACTTATTCAACGTAAAGGTGCTTTGGAAGCAGAGGTGAGCGCATCAAAGCTCAATATCAGCACCCTTGATGGGAAAATCCGCAATCTCCGTGCCTCTGTTGGCTCATACGCCAACAAAGAAGCAACTGTGGGATCATTGCAGCAGGAAGTGGTACTGGCCCAGGATGAATATAATAAACTGAAGGAGAAACTGGGTTCCGCACTGGATAACCGTAATGTGCCACAGGATAACTTCCGGCAGACCTTGAAAGGTCAGCCTGCCTTCACCCCTGAATCATCCAAACGCCTCGTGATTATGGGTATGTCCGGAATTGCGGTATTCATGCTTTGCTGTATGGGAATATTGTTCAAAGAGTTTATGGATAATTCGGTTAAATCACCGTCCATCTTCAACCGCACCTCTAACCTCAAACTCATTGGTACTATCAATCACACTAATCTGCAGAAATATAACCTGCTGGAAATATTGCAAAAAAAGTCTGACGAAGCCCAATGGCTTAAAAGGCAGAACGTTTTCCGGGAATTACTGCGTAAGCTGAGATTTGAACTGGAAAACAGCGGCAAGAGGATTTTCCTTTTCACCAGTACCGAACCGCAACAGGGTAAAACTACCCTCCTGCAGGCAGTTGCACACAGCCTGAGTCTGAGCAACAAAAAAGTATTGGTAATTGACACCAATTTCTGCAACAATGATGTAAGCGTGCAGATGGATGCCAAGCCAACGCTGGAACATTTCTCTGTATCTCCTGAAGAGTTCAGTATCGAAAAAGTAAGAGAAATAGTAACATCATACGCTACCCCCGGTATAGAAGTTATTGGATGCAAAGGCGGAGACTATACGCCTTCAGAAATATTGCCTCCCAATCACCTGCTCAATTACCTGGAGGAGCTGAAAGAATATTACGATTATATTTTGATGGAAGGAGCTCCCCTCAATGATTTCACCGATAGTCGCGAGTTATCTGCCTATGCAGAAGGTGTAATCGCCATTTTCTCTTCCCGTTTAAAAATGAAGCAAATTGATCGTGAATCTTCTGAATTCCTGGAATCATTGGGAGACAAATTCCTCGGAGCTGTTTTAAATGATGTTAGAGAAGACTTTATTGAGTTATGATCTTGATACTATGAATTTGCAGAAAAAAATTAACGTCTTTGGTTTGCGCCCCGAAAAAAATGAATCACGTTATGCGTGGATAGATTATGCGAAAGGTATAGCTATTATACTGGTGGTATACAGGCATATCGCTTATGGTCTGATTGCGCGTGGGGTTTCATTGCCGCATAATGTGCTGGCAATAAACGATATGTTATATAGCTTCCGCATGCCTCTTTTCTTCCTGCTCTCCGGCGTATTTTTCAGCAAGAGCATTGCGAAAAGAGGTGTTAAAAATTTTACGTTCTTAAAGATTAATACTTTATTATATCCCTACTTGTTGTGGGCAGTAATACAAATCAGTTTGCAGATCGTGTTTTCCAGGTTTGCCAATTCAGAACGTTCAGGTAAAGACTTCCTGAATATTTTCCTGCAACCGAGAACACTGGATCAACTTTGGTATCTATTTGCACTATTCAACGTAACGATGCTTTACACCGTCGTTTCAGGGATCACTGGTAATAAAAAAATATGGCAGTTGCTGACAGGATTGGTATTGCTCGGCATTGCACCTTATGTGCGGGAGTTAAGCACACTGTACGATATAGCACTTCATTATATATTCTTTGCGATCGGAGATACAGCTGCGGATTATTTTTTACAGGAGCAAACGCAAAAACAATTCGCTAAACTGAAAAACCTGTTGCTGCTGGCGCCCGTTTTTGGCTTGCTTCAATGGTATTATCTCCATCACCAGGGTATGAACCTGTATCTTTTTATGATCATCGCGTTAAATGGTTGCCTGTTTGTGATACTACTGGCTTCCTGGCTCGCCAGTATCCGGAAGATGGAATTTTTAAACGTAATAGGCCATTACTCTCTATACGTTTACCTGTTGCATGTAAGCATTTTCGCATTATTGCGTGCAGTATTGTTGTACATGGGGGTAGATAACGGTATCGCGCTGTTGCTGATACTTATTCCATCATCTATTTTCCTTTCAATTATAGTATACAGAACATGTCTGTTACTGAAATGGACCTTCCTTTTTACGGGAAGATTCGGTGAGTACCATGTATCTAAAAAAAGTGCCCATATAAATTTAATATGAGGAAACAACCAAAAAAGAAACCAATAGACCAACATCTTCATCAGATGCTGATTGTCACCTTTATAGCACTAACAATTATTGCTATGGCTATTAAAATAGTATTCTTATAAATCAATGCCAGTGGAATTTGCGAAGAAAAATATTTATAGCCTGTTTATTATTATCTGTTGGGTAATATTGGTACCGGCCATCGCGTATATCAGTGCTCAGGACGTAAAATATACAGTACTGCTGCTGGGATTGGCGATTGGTATCGCTGTTGCGGGGATCTCCATTCTGAACTACCGCGCAGGCTACTATATAGCACTTACGGTGACACTCACCGTGCGGCTGCTGGAAAGAATGTCTGGTGCAGAAATGAGTGTAGGTGTGCTGATAGATGCCATGGTATTAATTACATTATTGGGAAGTCTTCTAAAATCAGGAGATAAAAGTATAAAAAAGGTTGACTTCCTCCGCGACCCTGCATTGATTACGTTTTACATATACGCAGGGTTTATTTTACTTCAGTTCTTCAATCCCGCCTATGTACACGACAGACATGGCTGGACAACTTTTGCCAGGGTATACCTGCGCAACATGATCTTCATGTACCTGGTGATGAAGATGATCCGGAATATGGATGATCTTAAAATTTTCTTCAAGTTCTGGATTATCATACTAACATTGGCAGCACTATATGCCTGTATTCAACAATGGTTTGGCTTAATGCCTTTTGAAAAGGCATTCATAGCCAGGTACCCTGAAAAATTTAAAACGGTACTTATCCTCACCGGTATCCGCATCTTTTCATTTGTGTCTGATCCGGCGGTTTTTGGTGTAATAATGGCCTGTGGATGCATTATAAATATTGTATTACTGACCAGTTCAAATAAAATGATACCACTGTTTGAGAAGGTACTGCTATTTATATCCCTGGTATTGCAATTTATGGCACTTGGGTATTCAGGTACCCGTACTGCCTATGTCATGGTACCTATGGGCCTGGTCATTATGTTATTTGTGAATCTGCGCAACAAGAATGCTGTTATAGGCGCATTGATATTTGTTTTTGCCTTCCTCGTAGTGATGTTTGGTCCCTTCCATAGCAACACTACTGTTATCAGAATAAGGACTGCGTTCTCCGGATCAGAAGATGCATCCCTGAATGTACGTGATGTCAACAGGCATCGCATTCAACCCTACATCTACACACACCCGATAGGTGGAGGCTTCTTGAGTTGTGAGCCGGGTTCCGGCAGTGAACTGGATGGATTTCCGCCAGATAGCGGCTACCTGCGTACCGTACTGGAACAGGGATATATAGGGCTTATACTGGTTTGCATTAACATTTTTTTGGTCATGCAGTATACGGTAGCTAATTATTTCAGAAGCAATACTGAAACGGAAAAGCAATTAACACTGGTGATTATATGTGTAATGTTTGCTCTCGTGGTGAGCATATATGCACAGGAATCTTCAGGGCTAATAGAATCAGCATTACTTTATTACGGGCTTAACGGAATTTCTATAAAATTAAAGTATTTATCATCTCCAAATATCACAACATGAAACGTGTATTATTCTTTTTATTGGCAGCTATTACGGGTACTGTGGCACAGGCACAGAAAGCAGATACCAGTATTATTTTGCGGTTGCCGGCCGATTTACCTACAGTAAGCAGGTTGAAAGAAAAACTGGTGGAACTTGCCATGAACAATCCTCAAATCAAAGCACTGGATATTAAAAAAGAAATCACAAAATACGATGAGAACAGGGCAAAAGCGGGTTGGTTAAATATGCTTACAGCAGCAGGTAACCTGAATGAGTTTACCATCAAGGGAAGCGGCACTTCCAATAATAACACCTTATACCCAAGATATAACTTTGGTATTATGGTACCACTTGGAAATTTAATAAGCATTCCTAATGAAGTAAAGGCAGCAAAAGCAAACGGAAGAGTATTTGATCAACAGAAAGAAGGCGAAAAGCTTGCATTAAAGGCAGCCGTGTTGCGTGCCTACGAAGATTATTCTGCCAACAAACAACTGTATGAACTGCAGTTACCACTCCTGGAAGATTCCTACAATCATTACAAACAGGTTGAACAGAAATTTTCCGGTGGTGACCAGGGTACAGCTGTAGAAGGATTAAATGACGCTTATCGCATTTATAATGCAGAAATGGTACGTAAAGTAAATCTTGAGAGAGAAGTAAGGCAGTCCAAAATTGCATTGGAAGCAATTATCGGCACTTCGCTTGAAGAAGTACTGTTACACTTATAATAAAAGCAGTTTGCAACCAGGTGCTCTTCAGGGGGCCTGACAAATAAGATTGAATGATGAAGATACTCCTTTTTATAGGTATGATGCTGCAAACAGCAGTCCTGGCGGGACAGGACCTGAAACCTTTTAAGCAGATCGAAGTTCAGATAACACCATGGCATCATATTCCGGCACTGTTAAAACTACCAGACAATGTTAAAAGCGGGAAGAGATATCCGCTGTTGATTTGCTTGCATGGCAGAAGTATCGCCGGTACTGATCTCACTAAAATATTCCGGCAGGGTGTTGCCAGGCAAATGCACGAGAGCAAAAATATTGATGCGGTAAATAAGGTGGATGGAAAAAAATATGAGTTTATTGTCATGGCTCCACTTGCCACCAGCTGGTCACTCGGTCCCGATCATCTTGATGCGGCGATTTCTGATGTTTTGAAACGGTATCCAATTGACTCTTCCCGCATATATATCACAGGATATAGTGCCGGTGGATGGTCGGTTGGCATGGCTGTAACAGATAAAAAAATGGCGAAAAGAGTAGCTGCAGCCGTCAATATGTCTCCTGCCACCATCGATGCGGAAAATATGAAAAGCTTCCGCATTACGGCAGAAAACAATATCCACGTATGGTATTTCGGAGGTACTGAAGAACCGGTTTTCCTCGGAAATTGCAAACTGTTTGCTGATAGTACAAATAAATACAAACCAGGGCTTACAAAGCTTACCACCGGCGATCATAAGCATTGCTGCTGGGAACAGTATTACGACCCTTCCTACCGCGAAAACGGGATGAATATTTATGAATGGTTACTTCAGTATAAAAGATAATCAGTTATGAGCCGGCTAAAAAGATGGTGGTTACCTGCTGTTATCTGCATACTGCTTATATCCTGTCTTGGTTTTCTGTTCATTAAAAGCGGTCAGGAAACCGCTCAACTGGATGATGCTACGCGCAAACAGGCTCCCGGCAACTTCATTAAGCTGGACCAGGGCTTAGTGCATTATAAATTATATGGCCCTGATAGCGCAAAGCTATTGGTATTGATTCATGGTGGTGGTAGCAGTGGCATGGAGGTATGGCAATACAATATTCCCTACCTCCTGTCAAAAGGCTACAGGATATTGGCTTATGACCTTTATGGCAGGGGGTATTCAGACAGACCCTATACTGTTTATGATCTTAGTCTTTACAGAAGGCAACTGGTGCAGTTACTAGATACCCTCCATCTGCAGCAATCCTTTGATATACTGGCCATGTCCATGGGGGCACCAATAGGACTGGACTATGCTGCCGGGCATCCCGACCGTGTCAATCGTATAATATTGCTGGGACCTGCTGCCAGCGGTGATCTGCAGGCGAGCAAACTGCTTCGCATACCTGTCATTTCTGATGTGCTGATGACTGCTTACTGGTATCCCCGCTCTGTAGAAAATCAACGTAAAGAGTTCGTGAACCAACCACTCTTTAATACCTATTCGCAACGACTGAAGTACTTCATGAATTTCAGTGGATATAAACGGCTTACACATTCTTCCTGGATGAATATGCTCAATCAGAACCAACTGTATCTGTTAAAACAAATAACCCCCGGAAAGATATTACTGCTCTATGGCAAACAGGATCCGTTCTTCCCCATAGAGAAATTAAGTTCTTATAAGACGTTATACCCAACTTTAGAAGTACATGAAGTAGACAGCGCCGGGCATATGCCTCACTATGAGCAACCACAGATAGTAAATGAGCTGATGTGGGAGTATCTGAGGGCAACTCAATGATGTCCGGAAAATGCAAAAGCCGTCCTTATAACCAGGACGGCTTTGCGTTTATAAGATATGCCCTATCAGGAACATTCACCTGTAGATCAATAAGACCTTAATTTTTCCTGAATCCTGAAGTCAGTATCTTGGAAGTGCCCAATGGCTGGTAGTAATTGTTGGGATCAACACCCGCTGCATCCACTGTAGGGAATTTAGTGTTGATATCTGCACCCGTACCTTCTTTGTAGGTACCTCCGTTTTCAGTATAAATGTAAGCATTCGGCACAATAGAGCCACCATTTACACGCGGTTGTATAAAGGCGTTGCTATTCACGATCTGAGCGGCTGTCATGCCCTGATAACCATTAATACGAAGGGATACTCCTCCCACTCTTGCGATGGTATTGTTAGTGATCTGAATAACTGCGTTATCGGTTCCTCTTAAGCTTACCCCGTCACCCTGGTTATCTCTCAGGAGATTATTATGAATAATATGGGTAGCTCCATTTTCACCGGAACCATAAAACTGAATCAGTTCACCCCAACCATCATGTACGTAGTTGTCGTGTACATTGGTATTGGTTGTACGCCCTCCTATCAGGATACCACCGTTATGGCCGGAATTGTGCTGACCACCCCAGTTGGTAACTGTGTTGCTATATATTTCCAGTTTGTCGATAGCAGCGGTTTGAATGCCATCTGCCCCACCGTTGGCCACTTCATTATTATAAATCTTAACATTGCGCCATTTAATGGGCTGTACATATTGTTGTCCGGGTGTAAATCCAGCCGGAGCACCATAATAAGGTGCATTGGCAGTTAAGTTCCAATAAAGAGCAGTATGACCGATATAAAAGGCTTCATTGTTGGTGCCACTGATGGAAACATTATGTATTGACAGATTCTCCATGTACGAATTCGGATAGTACGTAGTCGCATCTCCTTTTAATGGATCTGTTTTAGCCCAGATACCGGTACCACCATTTTGTATGGTGATATTGCTGATCTCAAAATTATCAGTATGCTGACTTAAAGACAAGTCAAAGTAAGCTTCTTTGCCGGCTTGCGTGCTTCCGCTTATGATGAAATCGGATTTAGATTTCTCTCCTCCGGCTTTCACATAATGACAGTTCACAAAACTAAGCGCAGTTGCCCAGGATCCGCCACTCCAGGCAGGATTACCGACTTTAACAACAGTGCCGGCGGCATTTTTTACAATAATCGGAGCTGCTGCGGAACCCTTAAGATTGTTGATAACAACAGCGGTAAATATGCCCTTCAGCGCCAGTATATCTCCGGCTTTGTAGATGCTTCCATCTAAAAGCAATCGCCCGTCTTTGTCTGGTACAAGCACTATTTCTTTTGTATTAACCGGAGGCTTGGCAGTTACTGTATCGGGCTTTGAAGGTCCCGGTTTTACTGCGTCTAATTGTGCTTTATTACAGCTCTCAGTCGTAAAAATAAAAGCCATTGCAAGTGATACGATTGTGTACATAGACAGTCGTGAGGTGGTGTTGCGCTTCATGGTTTTTCAGATAATTATATGGTTTCAATAAAAAGTTCACAACTACCCAATGGTAATTGCAATTGATTTTCTCTGATATGGATTCGGTATTTCAAAAGAATAATGGCACCTGATTAATTATCTCCGGAAACAATTAAAAGGTTAGATTATAATTTCTGGCTGCGAATATCCAGAATTTTGGATATAAAAGCAGCATCATAACGATCCCCCTTGTTGAAATATTATCGACTAAAATGTCCGGGAGAATTTTATAACCATTTACAGAAATAAAACCAGTGTCCTAACCATCATCTAAAAAGAATAAACGAACCCATCACCCACTTACAGGGCGTGAAACGTAGGCCAATCAATCGTATTATTATTAAATATAAGGTATATTTAATAATAATATGTAACTTTTTTTGAACTTTTTTTAAAAAAATCTGAAAAACTTTTCCACATTTTAAAAAAATGGTGGTGTTGCATTAAAAACAGGTGAAGTCAAAAGATGTTCACCACATAAAATGCAACAGCCGTTTCAAAATTGAAACGGCTGTTGCTATAATGTTGACATCTCGTTTTGATTATAAACCGAATGCAGCTTTTACTTTATCAACGTAATCCAATTTTTCCCAGGTAAACAATTCCACTTCCACACTCTTCTCATGTTTCTTGCCTTTGTTGAATACTTTGGTAACTACTTTAGGCTCACGGCCCATGTGACCATAAGCTGCAGTTTCACTGTAGATAGGATTGCGCAGTTTCAGTCTTTGCTCAATAGCGTAAGGACGCAGGTCAAAGATCTCTTCAATTTTCTTTGCAATTTCTCCATCATTCAGTTTCACTTTGGCAGAACCGCTCGTGTTTACATAAATACCACATGGTTTAGCTACGCCGATTGCATAAGACACCTGTACCAGTATTTCATCACAAACACCTGCAGCTACCAGGTTTTTGGCAATATGACGGGTAGCATAGGCTGCAGAACGATCCACTTTGGAAGGATCTTTACCAGAGAAGGCACCACCACCATGAGCACCTTTACCACCATAGGTATCTACGATGATTTTACGACCGGTTAAGCCGGTATCACCATGAGGACCACCGATTACAAATTTACCGGTTGGGTTGATGTGGTGATTGATATCAAAACCTTCGAACAGTTTTTGCAGTTCTGGTTTCAGTTGCTTTTTAACACGCGGGATCAGGATATTGATCATATCTTCCTTGATCTTGGCCAGCATTTTTTCATCTTCATCAAAATCATCATGCTGGGTAGAAATCACGATAGTATCAATTCTTACCGGTTTATTATCATCTGAATATTCGATAGTTACCTGGGATTTAGCATCCGGACGCAGGTACTTGATTTCATTATTTTCACGACGGAGTACTGCCAGTTCCAGCAACAGTTTGTGCGCCAGGTCTAATGCCAGTGGCATATAGTTGTCAGTTTCACGGGTGGCATAACCGAACATCATACCCTGATCGCCGGCACCTTGTTCTTCCGGAGATTTGCGGTCAACGCCCTGATTGATATCAGGTGATTGTTCATGAATAGCGGAGAGGATACCACATGAATTAGCTTCAAACATATATTCACTCTTGGTATAACCTATTTTGCGAATCACTTCTCTTGCGATATCCTGCACATCCAGGTAGGCTTCAGACTTCACCTCTCCTGCCAAAACAACCTGGCCGGTAGTTACAAGCGTTTCGCATGCTACTTTAGATTTCGCGTCATAAGCCAGAAAGTTATCGATCAAAGCGTCAGAGATCTGATCGRCTACTTTATCAGGGTGTCCTTCTGAAACGGATTCAGATGTAAATAAATAAGGCATAAAAAACTGGGGATTAGTAGTTTTATGGTTTAGTGTAAATAATTCTGAGCTTGATGTTGTACTGCGATAGATTACTACCACCAGCTTTCACACGGTTTACATCCATGTAAAGCGGAGAATAGCCTTCCAGTTTGAAGCCGTTATTAGTATCGAGTTTCTTGATAAACCTTTGTACCGTATTGGCAAGGTTAAAGGTATACTGCACAATCTGTATCCCTCCAAAATTGGTTATCACCTGACGACTGCCTCCAAAATAGGCTGCACCGCCACTCGTATAATAATCCATAGGGATTTTGGTGGAGTCCCCGTTTCCATACTGCCGTAAAGATAAGCTTCCTGGTTCAATAAAAATATTATTCATATCACTTACACCAGAAGTTATTTGTGTAATGACCAGTTCCGCTTTGTTAATAAGAACAGCCGGGAAGTTTTCCAGACCTGGTATAGTCAGCTTGGTATATAAACCAGGGCTGGCATTCAGGAACAGGATACTATCTCCTTTTGGATTGCCGGTGTTAATGAACCGGCCGGCCTGTGAACCATTGTAATTGCGGGTAAAGTAGTTGGCATGTGCGCTGGCATACTGATTAAACGCCATGGTAGCACGCAGCGAATCTTTTTCTGAATTCTTATAAAATACTGTCAGCTTGGTATTGCTGTTATTCAGGTTCAGATAAATCATATTCCTGTTGGTACCCAGGTTGGTATCCGGTACCAGGGCAAAACCTTTCAGGTAAGCACGGAAGGCTGAATCTGTAGCAAATGCACCATCTGATTTCTGCTTCAGCAGGTCCTGGCCAAAAGCAGTGCTCAGTTTAATACGCAGCTGGGCTGTTTCCTTGGTACCATATACACTGACAGAGTCACGGAGTGACAGCGGTGTAACAGTTACCTGGCCCAGTAATTCACCGGGGTTGTATGCCAGTGCCCTGTTATAAGCGTAGTTGGAATCGATCGTAAATTTGTTTTCTGCCATACGATACACCCTAAAGGTTTGAGGTGCAGCAGAGTCGCCGGTATAGCCATTGTAACTGAGTGACAATACCACCGAATCCAGGGTTTGTCCGGCACCTTCAAAAGTGAAGGCACTCTGAGGCAAAGACACCTGCGTATATACGAAAGCGTGAGTTTTACCAAAAACAGGATCTGTTGTAATGGAACCCAGTATTTTGGCATAGGCAGTATTGCCGTTTAAAATAGTAGAATCATACCGGAGTATGTTGTTGGCAATAATACCATTGAGGACAGTGTCCTGTGCATTGACGAAATCGCCTGGAGGAATGAGACCACCTCCCAAAAGAGTGGATTTGTTACAACCGGTTGCTCCGTACAGTAGAGTAATATAGGTAGCTAAGAAGCTAAGGTTCCTGAAATTGATCTTCACGCGTTATGTTGTTAGTGAGTATTGTTTTAACTGCCCGAACAATGTTTTAAGATAACTATTTTCCCAGCAACTGGTTGTACAATTGCAGGTAATCACCGAGATCTTCGTTCTCTTTTTTGTAAGGTAAAATGATCTTACCTTTTTCTGCTTTCACTTCATCCACCACTTTCTTTTCCAGCTTATCACCGGCAAGTACAACAGCGTCCGCGTATTTAGCTGCGCCTCTGTTCAATGCAGTATTGGTACCTTCCTTAAACAGCTCCATATCTTTTTCTTTGATCTGGTTGCTGATCGTGGCCTTCTTAACAAAGGTGGTGCCTAACTTTTCCTTGAACGTATTGGGCGTCAACGAATATATGATTTTTGAGTTAGCAAAAACCGGCTCCTTCTTGTAGGCAGTTTTCAGATACATGGGGATCAGAGAGGTCATCCAGCCACTGCAATGAATGATGTCAGGAGGCCATCCGAATTTCTTCACCGTTTCCAGGGCTCCTTTACAAAAGAAGACAGCTCTGGCTGCGTTGTCGTCAAAAAACTCTTCGTTTTCATCGGCAAACACAGTCTTACGCTTAAAATAATCTTCATTATCCAGGAAGTAAACCTGCAACCGGGCATTCGGGAGCGAAGCCACCTTGATAATCAACGGGTAGTCATCCCCGTCAATCACAATGTTGATCCCCGACAACCTTACTACCTCGTGCAAACGGTGTCTTCTCTCATTAATAATTCCAAATCTAGGCATGATCACTCTCACTTCCAGGCCAGCCTCATTGGACTTAATTGCCATTTTATTGACCATTGCCGCGTAATCACTCAATTCCAGGTACGGCGACATCTCTTGGGCAATAAAAAGAATTCTTTTCTTTGTGGACATTTAACGCTGATTATTAATGCAGTAATTTTTAATTTGGCTTGCAAAATTACGGATTTTTTACGGAATATTGGCCAATCTGTCAGTTTTAACATCCTTTTAAGCAATGATTTATGTATCTATTTAAGCGCAGCACGGACCTGAAGAAGCACCTGGACCTGGTAAGAAAAAGCAACAAAAGCATTGGTTTTGTGCCCACTATGGGAGCTCTCCACGACGGGCACCTGTCACTTATTCAGGCCGCCAGGGAAAATAATGATGTGGTCGTTTGCAGCATTTTTGTCAATCCAACTCAGTTTAATGATCCAAAAGATTTTGAAAAATATCCCATCACCATTGAGGAGGATATTAAAAAATTAAATAACGTATCGACAGATATACTTTTTTTACCATCCGTAGAAGAAATGTACCCGGAAGGGCTGGAAAGTAATCTGCATTACGACTTTGGCAACCTGGAAACGATACTCGAAGGCAAATTTCGTCCCGGACATTTCCAGGGCGTGGGCCGCATTGTTCACAAGTTACTTGATATTGTGCAACCTGACCAGCTTTTTATGGGACAAAAAGATCTGCAGCAGTGTCTGATCATCCGCCGGCTGCTCGTAGTCACCCATTCTCCCGTGAAACTGGTGGTTTGTCCTACAGAAAGAGAAAAAGACGGTCTGGCCATGAGCAGCCGTAATGCACGCCTCTCTCCCACCGCCAGAAAAAAAGCCACGGCTATCTACCAGGCCCTTCTTCACATTAAAAATAATTTCGGGAAAGGCCTCCACTTCATGGAAGGTGCGCATGAAGCATTTGATGACCTGAAAAAACAAGGTTTTGAGCCCGAATACGTGGATATCCTTCAACTGGACGATGACATGCTCCACCCGCTCGACCAACCACCAGGAAACGCCACAGTAATCGTAGCCGTTGCTGCCTGGCTGGATGGAGTAAGACTCATCGACAACATGATACTGCAGGGAAGCCTCTAGCCTGCCGGACAAGGCATTCAGCAAACACTGCATTACTGCTGCATGCCTTGTTCGATCTTCCATATTTTTTTCCTAGCTTTGCGAACGCTCTTTTTTTACAGCGTTAAGCCAGTTATAAATTATGCAAATCGAAATTTTAAAGTGTAAGATTCACCGCGCGGTAGTTACGGAAGCCAACCTGCAATACGTTGGAAGCATTACGATTGACGAAGATCTGATGGATGCCGCTGGTTTAATTGAGTACGAAAAAGTACAGGTACTGAACGTAAATAACGGAGAAAGACTGGAAACCTATGTTATCAAAGGTAAACGTGGTTCCGGAGTAATCTGCATGAATGGCCCCGCTGCCCGACTCGTTGCCCCGGGTGACATAGTAATCATTATTTCCTATGCCACAATGGATTTTGAAGAAGCTAAAAAATATACACCTATTGCCATTTTCCCTAAAGAAGGGAATAAACTGTAAACCCGTATACTGTTTTTATTAACGCCCTAAAATAACTTTGGATCATGCCCAAAACGCTTAAGAACGTCATTAAGTTTATTTGCTTTTTTGGCATAGGGGTGCTACTGATATGGCTGTTCACCAGGAATATCAAAGCAGATGAGTGGGGCAAAATCAATCTGGCATTACGCAAAGCCAACTACTGGCTTCTGATTCCCACCATGACCATCGGTGTCGCCAGTCACTGGTTCCGTTCCGTACGCTGGAAACTGCTGATGAAACCACTGGGACATCAACCTACTACCCTCAATACTTTTTTCGCCGTGATGGTGGGCTACCTGGTGAATCTCGCCGTACCCCGCCTGGGTGAAGTAACCCGTTGCGGCATCATTGCACAATACGAGAAAGTACCAGCCGACAAACTGGTAGGTACCATGATCGCGGAAAGAGCCGTGGACCTGGTATGTCTTGTACTCCTGATGGTACTCACTATTGTTACGCAACTGGACCTCCTGGGCTCCCTGGTGAATGAAACCATCTTTCAACCGGTATCAGATAAAATAGCACATGCCAACGGCACACAGCTACTCATAGGCGTTGTTGTCCTGGCATTGTTCATTGTACTCCTCGGCTGGTTGCTGCGCCGCTTTGCCAGATCCAAAATAGCCATCACCGTTAAAAACCTGATAAGAGGCATCACAGAAGGATTTCTCTCCATCGGTAAAATGGAAAAAAAGAAAAAGATCTGGTTTATCATTCACTCTATACTCATCTGGTCCTGCTACCTGTCACAGGTATATATCGGCTTTTTCTGCCTGCAGGAAACCTCCCATCTCGGTATGAGTGCGGCCCTTGCCGTGCTGATGATCGGTAGTGTAGGCATGATCGTTATGCCAGGTGGTATCGGCGCCTATCAGCCACTGGTACAAAAAACACTGGAAATCTACAGCATCCCTTCCGCTATAGGCTTCGCCTTTGGCTGGATCATCTGGGTGGCACAAACCATCCTGGTAATAATTCTGGGCTTTGTCAGCCTCGTTGCATTACCCATCTACAACAAGAAAAAAAACGTATTGGCACCAGTGCAGGATTAAACTGATTTTAACATTATAAACAGATAAAAAGATAAGCGGATGCCAAAGTGTTATACACTCCGGTCTTCGCTTCTCTTTTTAAGTTAATGAGGATCAATACAAAATCCACCCGTTTCTCCCCGCTTTTCTTTAACTTTAATTTAATACTCCAATTAAAGCGAAAGCTGTATCATCGTAGTTTAGATGAAGTGAATTTTTTGAATGTAAATATGTTTGTATGCGTTTGCCGAATGGTGAGAACCTTGATATTATGACAATGCCCGATGTAATAGTACAAAAGAAAACAACCAGGAAAAAGCCACTGGCAGAAAAGAAAAAAATGATTGCCAGGGATATCAGCTGGCTCTCTTTCAACGCCAGAGTACTGCAGGAAGCTGCAGACAAGACTGTCCCTCTCCATGAACGTATCCGCTTCTTAGGCATCTTCTCCAATAATCTCGATGAGTTTTTCAGGGTGAGAGTAGCCACGCTCAAAAGAATGATGTCTTTCGGCAAAGCCTCTAAAATGCACCTGGAAGAAAACCCTGATAAAATACTGGACGAAATACAAAGCCGTGTAATTGAACAACAACGCGAATTTGACCTTGTATGGAAAGACATTGCCACTGAAATGGAGGCGCAGCATATCTTTCTCCGTACTGAAAAACAACTCAATAAAGAACAACAGAAATTTGTACTGAATTTCTTCAACGAACAGGTACGCACCAACATCATCCCATTGATGATTGAGAGCATACAGCACTTCCCCATTCTGCGCGACAAATCCATTTACCTGGCCATTGTACTGGCCCGGCAGGATAATTCCGTACGACAAAAATTTGCACTGATAGAAATTCCTACTACGGTACTTCCCCGCTTCATCATTCTTCCGTCCAAACCCGGTGAGCATGATATCATTCTGCTGGAAGACCTGGTACGCTTCTGTTTACCGAATATATTCGTCTATTTTGGTTATGATAAATTTTCTGCCCACATCATCAAAGTAACCCGTGACGCGGAACTGGATATAGATAACGACATCTCCGACAGCCTTATTCACCAGATTGAAAAAGGACTAAAAGACCGGCGTAAAGGGAAGCCGGTGCGGTTTGTATATGATAAGGATATTGACCCGCTGCTGCTGGAATACCTGATGCGCAGACAAGGACTGTCCGGAAAAGATAACCTGATCCCCGGAGCACGTATCCATAATTTCAAGGACTTTATGGACTTCCCGGAATCCATCTTCCCTCCACATTTACACCGTAAAACCTTTACACATCCGCTCTTCCTCAATGCACCCAGCGTAATGCATGTGATACAACAGCAGGATGTAATGCTGCATTTCCCTTATCACTCCTTTGATACCATCATCGATCTGTTAAGAGAAGCAGCTATCGATCCGAATGTATCTTCCATTAAAATAACAGCGTACAGGCTTGCCCGTAATTCCAAGATAGTGAATGCGCTGGTGAACGCGGTACGCAATGGCAAGCAGGTAACCGTAGTGCTGGAACTCCGTGCCCGCTTTGATGAAGCCGCCAACCTCGACTGGAAATCAAGACTGGAAGAAGAAGGTGTGAAGGTATTGCTTGGCATTCCGAATATGAAAATACATGCCAAGCTTTGTGTGATCAAAAAACGGATAGGCACCAAAACCATTCAGTGTGGCTTTGTGAGCACCGGTAATCTTAATGAAAGAACCGCCCGCGTATATGGTGATCATTGCCTGCTCACCACCAACCGTTCCATCATCGCCGATATGAACCGCATTTTTGCTTACCTGGAAAGCCCGAAGCATGATATTAAAATACTGGAAGGATGCAAAACACTGCCGGTGAGCCCGCTCAATATGCGTGATACTTTCCTGCGGCTGATAGACCGGGAAATAAAGAATGCGAAGCATAAAAAGAAAGCAGGTATCATCGTTAAAATGAACTCCCTTTCTGATGCTACCCTCATTTCCAAACTATATGAAGCGGCTAAGGCAGGTGTAGATGTGAAGATGGTGATCAGGGGTATCTGCTGTGCTTATACAGAAAATAAAAAGTGGAAGAAAAATATCACCGCCGTCAGCATTGTGGATGAATACCTGGAACATGCACGTGTATTCATTTTCCATCATGGAGGCCAGGAAAAAGTGTACATTGCTTCCTGCGACTGGATGATACGTAACCTCGACCACCGTATAGAAGCAGCTGCACACATAACGGATCCGGCTATACGCCAKGAGCTGATTGACATTATGAAAATTCAATTGAGCGGCAACGTAAAAGCCCGTATACTCGATAATGAGCAGCTCAATGAATACCGGAAAGATGGTGATAAAAAAATACGTACACAATTAGAGATCTACAAATACCTGCACGAAAAACAGTACCTGTAACTTTAAAATGTTTTACTTTTGCCCCTTGATATAACGACTGACAGATGAAATTAGCTGCGATTGATATAGGTTCCAATGCTGCCAGGCTGCTCATTTCTGAAGCATCGCCAAACAGTACAGGCGTAATGGACTTTACCAAACTGAATCTGGTGAGAGTACCGCTGCGGCTGGGATTTGATGTATTTAACAACAATGTTATTTCCGAGAAAAAAGCCAATCACCTCATCGATACCATCAAGGCATATAAGCTGTTGCTGGATGTGTATGAAGTGAAGTATCTCAAAGCCTGCGCCACCTCCGCCATGCGTGATGCCAGCAATGCTACGGTTATTCTCCAGGAAGTTAAGGCGCAGACAGGCATCGATATCAAAATCATTTCGGGGCAGGAAGAAGCGTCTTTCATTTATGAAAACCATGTGGCAGAAAACATGGATAAAACCAAGTCTTACCTCTATATAGACGTAGGTGGCGGCAGTACAGAACTTACCTTGTTTGGTGGTGGCAAACAGATCTTTAAGGAGTCTTTCAACATAGGCACCATCCGGTTGTTGCAGCAACAGGTAACAGAAGCCCAATGGCAGGTGATGAAAGACTTCCTGAAGCAACAACTAAAGAACATAGGCCCCGTGATCGCGATTGGTTCCGGTGGCAACATCAATAAAATATTCTCACTCTCCAAACGCAAGGAAGGCAAGCCATTATCACTGGATACGCTGAAAGACTATCACAAGGAATTCAGCAGTTTCACCGTAGAAGAGCGGATCCACCTGTATAACCTGCGGGAAGACCGCGCCGATGTGATCGTACCTGCATTGCAGATCTATGTGAACGTAATGCGCTGGGCCGATACCCCGGAAATTTATGTACCGAAGATCGGATTGGCCGATGGGCTTATTCATGCGCTCTACGAAGAAATTGCTGTTATCAGCTGAGGGTAGCTTTTAGGTGTTAACCTGCAAACAATAATCATATACATGAAAAGTAGCCGTCTGCATCTGAATACTAATAGCTAAAAGCTAACTGCTGAAAGCTAAAAAAAACATTTCCATTTATCTTTTTATATTGCCACCTTTGCAGTTATTGCTAACAGCAAAATGCTAAAAGCTACTGCTTATGTCTGTGAATAAAGAAATAAAGCGTATCACCACGCATACACTGCAGAAGATGAAAGTGGATGGAGAAAAAATATCTATGCTGACGGCATATGATTACTCCATGGCCCGCATTTTTGACGATGCCGGGATTGATATACTGCTGGTCGGTGATTCTGCTTCCAATGTAATGGCTGGTCATGAAACCACGCTCCCTATTACACTAGATCAGATGATCTACCACGCTGCTTCTGTAGTAAGGGCGATTAAACGTTGTTTCATAGTCGTGGATCTTCCATTTGGTTCTTACCAGGGAAACTCCAAAGAAGCACTCAGTTCTGCCATCCGCATTATGAAAGAAACCGGTGCGCATGGAATCAAAATTGAGGGCGGCGAAGAAATCATTGAATCCGTAAAACGGATTATCTCTGCCGGAGTGCCTGTAATGGGCCATCTTGGATTAACACCACAATCGATCTACAAATTTGGCACCTACGCCGTACGCGCTACGGAAGAGGCAGAAGCCAATAAGCTCATCAACGATGCGAAATTGCTGCAGGAAGCAGGCTGCTTTTCCATTGTGCTGGAAAAAATTCCGGCTGCCCTGGCCAAAACAGTGACGGAAACCGTAAGTATTCCTATGATTGGAATCGGAGCCGGTAAATATGTAGATGGACAAGTGCTGGTGATGCACGATATGCTGGGCATCAACAAAGATTTCAAACCGCGCTTCCTCCGCCGTTACCTGGACCTTTACGGGCAGATCTATGGCGCTACCCAGGCTTACATCAATGATGTAAAAACAAAGGATTTCCCGAACGATAATGAACAATATTAATTGAGCATTACGAATGATGAAGAATTACGAATTACGAATTTATGAGTAGTTGATCTTCGCGTTTACCATCTCCACATAAATCCGTAATTCGTAATTCATAATTTGTAATTCATAATTTTTCCCTATATTCGCCTCGCACTTTTCGCAAGTTGAATGAACTACCTGTTAAACATACAGCTTTCTCTACTCTCCTATCTACGGAGCACTTGCTCCCATGTGCCATAGGTAGCACAAAGGGTATTTTTCCCTGCACATCTTTTCTTTAATGCCGCTAAAGCGGTTTCCGGTGCTGTGTTTCAGCAAGACTAACATTTATTATTGTTATTGGCTGTTGTCATTCCTTTTTTCGTATTGGATCCTTTTTCCAATCTGAAAAGCGCATGGTCACTATATAACGTTAATGGATATACGTAGTATCCCGGACCCGTATATATATTCACTCATAACGGAGCAAACCACGCTCCGCTCATCACTATAATTCCAAACAGATTATGAAACGTGTAATGATTATCGGCGCCGGCAAGATCGGCGAAACCGCAGCCTTTCTTTTACAACAGTCCGGCGACTATGCAGTAACACTGGCAGACAGCAACCAGGTTTTACTGGACAAATGCACCGATACCGGTATCCGCAAAACCATCCTGGATGTAAATGATGCCAGCGCATTACAACAGAGCCTTCAGGACCAGGACATTGTACTGAGCGCCTGCCCCTTTTTCCTGAATGTAAAAATTGCCACCGCCGCGGCCCAATCCAATACCCACTATTTTGATTTAACAGAAGATGTGGCCACTACCAATGCTATCAGGGAAATAGCCGCCAAAGCCAATGTTAGCTTTATGCCACAATGTGGTCTGGCACCGGGTTTCATTAGCATTGCCGCTTATGATATCGCCAAACAGTTTGATTCGCTGGATGCGGTTCGCCTGCGCGTAGGAGCACTTCCACAGTTCCCTACCAATAGCCTCATGTACAACCTTACCTGGAGCACCGATGGGCTGATCAATGAATATTGTAACCCCTGCGATGCCATCTATGAAGGCGCCCGTAAAGAGGTAATGCCGATGGAAGGCTACGAGCGTTTTGCACTGGATGGAGTGGAATATGAAGCCTTTAATACCTCCGGCGGACTGGGCGCCCTGGCCGAAATACTGGATAAAAAAGTATACAACCTGGATTACAAAACAGTGCGCTACCCTGGCCACTGCCACCTGATGAAGATACTCCTGAGCGAACTAAAGCTTAATAAAAAAAGGGATATTTTGAAGGAGATTATGGAAGATAGCATACCTTTCACTGCGCAGGATGTAGTACTGGTTTTTGTATCTGTTTCAGGAATGGTGAACGGACGTTCCGTACAACGCTCCTATTCACGTAAGATCTACAACCAGGCAGTTGCAGGCAAGGATTTCACCGCCATACAACTGACCACAGCAGGTGCTGCCTGTGCAGTTATAGATCTGCACGCAAAAGGACTCCTGCCGGCTAATGGCTTTGTTCGTCAGGAAGACGTGGCATTCAACGATTTAATCAACAACCGCTTTGCGGTATATTATAATTAGCAGTTAAAGGATTGTCATTAGTAAATTTTGATGAAGAGTAGCCTCTTTATTAAAAACACTAACGGCTAATTACTAAAAAGCTTCATCTCATGTTAAAAGATGTATTAAAAGGGCTGATGGAACGTTATCAGCAACGCGTACCGGATGTGGCAGCGGTGATAACAGCCATGGTCAAAGAAGGGATGATTCAGCAGGCGGATGATATCGAGAATGATCATATCGCTTTCAGAACAATGGGGGTGCCTCAGCTGGGTGTACAATCCCTAGAGAAAATATTTCTTCATTATGGCTATACGAAAATGGATAAATACCATTTCGCTGCCAAGAAGCTGGATGCCTGGTGGTATGCCCCTCCTGCGCCTCAGTACCCACGTATATTTATCAGCGAATTAAGGGTGAATGACCTGAGCGAAGCCGCACAGGAGATTATTCACCGCTACACCAGTGAAGTAAAAACGGATCCGGTAAATACGCTGAACCTGGATGATGCCAACGCGGTAGATACCTTTTTACACAGCTCTCTCTGGCGCACGCCTACCCTGGCCGATTACCAGCTGCTGGCAGCGGAAAGCGAATACGCTGCCTGGGTGATTTATAACCGGTATTACCTCAATCACTTTACCGTCAGTGTACACAATCTCCCTCCGGGATATAATACGGTGGCGGATTTCAACGCCTTCCTGGAAAAGCATGGCTTCCGCCTGAATGATGCCGGCGGAAAAATCAAGACAAGTCCGGATGGCAACCTGTTGCAAAGCGCCACAGTGGCGGGTATGATCACTGCGGAATTTGCAAACGGTGAAAAGCAGGCCATCGCAGGTTCCTACGTAGAGTTTGCAGAAAGAAAAGTACTCCCCCAATTTGCACATTTACCTGTCAGCGAAATAGGCAGGGAACAAAGACGGGAAGGTTTCGAAGCCGGCAATGCCGATAAGATCTTCGAAAGCACTTACGCCACCCAAACAAAAAAAAGTTCCTAATTTAGTCTAATAATACACCCATAATGGAAGACATCTTAAAAGCATTCGGCATCACTACAGAACAAAGTGGTATCAGCACCGGTAATAACTGGGTGCCTGCTCACGGAGCAGATATTACCTCCTTTTCACCGGTAAATAATAAAAAGATTACTACCGTGAAAAGCGCTACCCGGGAAGATTATGACCTGGTAGTGGCAGTAGCCCAGGAGGCTTTCAAAGAATGGCGCATGTGGCCTGCACCTAAAAGAGGCGAAATAGTAAGACAAATAGGTGTAGCCCTGCGGGAACACAAAGATCAGCTGGGTAAACTGGTATCCTATGAAATGGGAAAAAGTTTACAGGAAGGATATGGAGAAGTACAGGAGATGATTGACATCTGTGATTTTGCGGTTGGATTATCCCGCCAGCTGCATGGATTAACCATGCACTCTGAGCGTCCCGGACACCGGATGTACGAACAGTGGCATCCGCTGGGTATTACAGGTATTATTTCCGCCTTTAACTTCCCTGTTGCCGTATGGGCATGGAATTCAATGCTGGCGTGGGTTTGCGGAAACGTATGTATCTGGAAACCTTCAGAAAAAACACCTGTTACTGCTTTGGCTTGTCAACGTATAGTCGCCGCCGTATTTGCTGCCAATCATGTACCAGAAGGCGTATGCTGCCTGGTAACGGGCAACCGCGATGCCGGCGAATGGATGGCGCACGATACCCGTATTCCCCTGGTTTCCGCTACCGGTTCCACCCGTATGGGTAAAGCTGTGGGTGCTGCTGTGGGACAACGCCTGGGCCGCTCACTACTGGAGCTGGGCGGAAACAATGCCATCATCATTTCCCAGGATGCGGACCTCGACATGTCACTGATTGGTGCTGTATTTGGTGCCGTAGGTACTGCCGGACAACGCTGCACTTCTACCCGCCGTCTCATTATCCATGAAAGTGTGTATGACAATTTCACCTCTAAACTGGTAAAAGCTTACTCACAGCTGCATATAGGCAACCCACTGGATCAACATAATCACGTGGGCCCACTCATAGACAAAGCAGCCGTAGATGCATACCTCAACACAATAGAGCAGGTAAAACAACAGGGAGGCACCTTCCTCGTAGAAGGCGGCGTGCTCTCTGGCACTGGCTATGAATCTGGTTGCTATGTGAAGCCCTGCATTGCAGCAGTTGAAAATGTATATGAAATTGTACAGCATGAAACCTTTGCCCCCATCCTGTATGTCATGAAATATAAAACGCTGACAGAAGCGATTGCAATGCAGAATGACGTACCACAGGGACTTTCATCCGCTATCATGACGCTTAACCTTCGTGAAGCAGAACAATTCCTGTCTCAGTCCGGATCCGATTGCGGTATTGCCAACGTTAACATTGGTACTTCCGGTGCGGAAATAGGCGGCGCCTTTGGAGGAGAGAAAGAAACCGGTGGTGGCCGCGAAAGTGGCTCCGATGCCTGGAGAGCTTACATGCGCCGTCAAACCAATACCATCAACTATTCTAACAGTCTCCCGCTGGCACAGGGTATTAAATTTGATATCTAGTCTGTTTTTATAAAAATGAAAAAGGAGAACATATTGTATGTTCTCCTTTTTCATTTTTATAACATGTATTATCACTAATATTTTCGGAGTAATCTCTGGTCTCTTCAGCTCCGAGGCCCTTGCCCCGGAGCTTTTAATTTTCGTGAAAGGTATGCCACCCGATCAGATTTTTAAAAGCGGTTGATAAAAGATGTCCTGTTAAAATCATTGAAGCAACCCTGGTTGCTCACTCTCTACATACATCGATCGCATGGTTTTTAAAAATAGTAGCGAGGTTAGAGAACCCCGCTTTTCGTTAAACGGAAACCATGCTTATGGGAAAAGTAAGTAATAGCGGGAAGCCATTAAATACTCTTCCGGATATAAATATTAGACTTTTTTTTGAATATTCATATTCAACTTTTGTGCTACTGCCGTATTATTACCACTGCGCTTTACCACCAAAACCTGTCCAGATCCTTTATCATAAAGGGTTTTAACATCTCTACCCTTTACCCCTACCTGCCGTATCATCGCAGTAATATTTTCCGGATCACTGCAAATAACAATGGTTTTGCCGCTATTCTTCTTTATCATGTCTTTTACTATCTTGGAAGTAAGCTCCGGATCACCATTTAACCGGAAGTAATCCAGCTGTTGCTGATGGGCCTTCGCCAGTGGGGTAACGGTTTGTACCGCACGGTTAATAAAAGTAGTGTAGATGGCACTGATGTCTATTCCTGCCAGCGAGGTGGCGAGTTGAGATGCCTGTTCTGTACCAGAGGCACTCAGGCCGGGATCTGAAGATGGAGATGATTCCATTTCAGCAGCATTCACGAAAATGATAGTGGTTACTTCAGGTTCTGTAGCAAATACCTGTGTACCGGTGACCAGCAAAGTGGCCATGAAAAGAGTCTTCAGCATGATTGGTAAATTTAAATAAATGACAACGAATCTGTAAAATCTCGCTTAGAACAACGGTAGATGAGAGTATAGATGCTTGAGGGAATGATGTAAAACTAAAACAGGTAAAATGATCCGCAAAACAGATTGTGACAGGTGGCAATCGGACTGGGCGGGCAACGGAATCAAGATAAGATCAGTTCAATTCCATTAGGCTGGAGATCAAGTAATTATCTCCCTTATTGTCCTTCAATCTCCCAATCAACCAACATATAGCGCGCTTATCATTAATATTTAATGTTATACCGCTTTTTCTCTACCTTTATTGTTATCATCAAGATATTTTTAGTTGTTTTATATATCGGGAAAATTATTGAACATGAAATTGTTTAGTCGAGAGGTCGCAGTCCTGGCAGGGTGTGTTGCATTAATGACTGCTTTTACAACAAATACCAGCGCGCAAAGTAAAACCCAGGTCCCCAAAAATTGGCATCTGCTGAGTTATGATACCGACAGCGTATTTGGCACGTCTACAGAAAAAGCCTATAAGGAATTGTTAAAAGGGAAGAAAAGCACCCCCGTGATTGTGGCGGTGATCGACTCTGGTATTGATACCACACATGAAGACCTGAAAGGTATACTGTGGACCAATCCCCGCGAAATTCCCGGCAACGGCAAGGATGATGACCATAACGGCTATGTAGATGATATCCATGGATGGAACTTCCTTGGCGGTAAAGATGGCGGCAGTTTAAAAGAGGATTCAGAAGAAGCTGCCCGCGAATATTATCGCTATAAAACCAAGTATGGCAACCCTGATTCTACCCTTGCAAAAGACTCCAAAGAGTATGCTACATGGCAACAATTGCAATCGAAAGTAGAAAAACCTAATTCCCAGTTTAAGATGCAATACAAAAGCATGGCTAAACTGCAGGAAAATGTAAATAAATGTGAATCGATCCTGAAGACTTATCTCAGTAAGGAAGATTTCAATGTGGCACAACTGGATAGTATTCAAACTACCAACCAGGACGTATTGCTGGCACGTAATTTCATGACCCGTTTACTCAAAAGTGCCGGTGATGAGCCAGCCACTTTCAGTGAGTTTAAAATGGAGTTCGATGAATACATGAATGAACTGAAACGCAAGGCAGAAAGCACAGAAGTCATGCCGAATGCGAACAGGGAAAAAATTGTGGGCGATAACCTCGAAGATATCAACGATAATAAATACGGCAACAATGACGTAATGGGCGCCTTTGGCTTCCATGGCACACACGTATCAGGCATTATTGCAGCCTCCAGGAACAATGGCGTAGGTATGGACGGTGTAGCCGACAACGTACGCATCATGGCTGTGAAAGCCGTTCCGGATGGCGATGAAAGAGATAAAGATGTAGCCCTGGCTATCCGTTATGCGGTGGACAATGGTGCACAGATCATCAATATGAGCTTTGGTAAACCCTTTTCGCCCCATAAAGAATGGGTAGATGCTGCTGTTAAGTATGCAGAAGAGAAAGGCGTGCTGCTGGTGCATGCCGCAGGCAACGATGGCAGCAACAATGATTCTGTACTGAACTTCCCCAACCCTGATTTCCTGGATGGTACTACCGCTACTAACTTCATTACAGTAGGCGCCAGCAGCACTGGTACCGGCAATGATAAAGTAGCCAGTTTCTCTAACTACGGCAAAAAGAGCGTAGACCTGTTTGCTCCAGGTGTACAAATATACTCTACCGTTCCAGGTGGCAACAAATACGGCAGTGCCAGCGGCACCAGTATGGCCAGTCCGGTAGTGGCAGGTGTAGCGGCATTGGTACTCTCCTACTATCCTGAGCTCAGCGCCAGGCAACTGAAATATGTGTTGGAAAAAAGTGCCACTCCTTTACCGGACGGAACTACCCTCGTTAATAAACCAGGTAGTGCGGATGAAAAAATAAATTTCTCTGACCTGTCAGTAACCGGTGGTGTAATAAACAGTTATGAAGCGTTGAAGCTGGCTGCAACTATTAAAGGAGAAAATGTGAAGGGTAAAAAGCAGCGCAAAGCAAAAGTGAAACCAATTAAGAAGAATTAATAGCAGGCCGAAGGCTTAAAGCAAAAAGCTATTGTGTATGAGAAATAGGCGAATGACATACGCTTTATTCTACTACACAATAGCTTTTTGCTGTAAGCTGTATACTTTCTGCTTTATTTAACAAGACGCAGGCTCAGCGGATATTTATAAGACTCTCCCTTATTCGCTTTCACGGCCGCAATGATGCTGAAAATAATATTGATCAGCCATATCACACCTAACAGCTCCGTCCAGCCCCAGGTGAAGAAAGCTTCCCCGCGTGTATAGTGCCAGAAGTTGGTCAATGACCAGAATCCATTAGAAATATTGTTGACCAGGTTCACTGCCACCGCAGCTATGCTGAGGGTGATCTGGAAATTAATGGCTTCCTTGCCCTGATCATCTACAAACGCGGATTCGCTACGTTTGATCAGCCAAAGTACAAGTACTCCGATAATGTTACCTACAGTAGGGATTACGGCCATACCTATAATGCCGCCCAGGTGTACCAGGGTCCCCCAGGTATGTTCATCTTTCTGGTTCATAAAATAGAGATTAATATTAATGGGAAGTTAGTGCTTATTTTAGCATATCTAAAAAGGGGAAGAAAAAAAACTACAAACCTGTAAGCCGGATTCTGTTTCTGCCCCGGCAAAGCCGGGACAGACTGCTATCATTTATCTGCGACAACGTTCGCACGTTGTCTGTATCTGCCTACCCTCGGTCATCGGGCGAGCAGCCCTCAGGCGACCGTATACATGGCATTTCAGCACGCAAGGTTTACCCGCACAAACAGTTACCTGCCTGCACCGTGGGCTCTTACCCCACATTTTCACCCTTATCTGCCGAAGCAGACGGTTATTTTCTGTGGCACTTGCTGTTCCCGGTTTGCACCAGGCCCCACCCGTTAGGTGGTGCGTTGCTCTGCGCTGTCCGGACTTTCCTTCCCACTGAACAAGTCAGTGAAACGATAGCACGGTTTGTAGTTGAGGCGCGAAGGTAAAGAAAAATATTACCTAAATGTTATTTCTGTAGCACCATAGCCATATTTTGCATGATACTGGTTTACAAAACTGGCTACTTCCGGTGTTTGTTTAAGTACCTGGTGAATTTCATCCCGGAGTTTTCCTTTGCCTACACCATGAATAACAATGAGGTTATGCTGGTGATGACTGATGGCCAGTTCCATGTAACGCTGGAAGGCATTGAGTTGTATAGCCAGAATAGCAATGTTGCTCAACCCTTTCCAATTTTTCTCCAGTGCTTCAATGTGCAGGTCCACTTCCGTTTTGGGCGTCAGCGATGTTTCCGGTTGTAATTGGATTTTACTTAAGAGACTGGCAAAATTTCCGGATCCCAGTGTAGTAACAGGCGCCTTCTTTTTAGCGGATTCCACTGGTGCAGGAGGCTCCGGCTCTTTTTCAGGAAATTTATCAAATAAAGGATACGTAATTGTAGCCTCTTCTTTAATACGCAACTGCTCCAACTGCACAAACATTTGTTTGGGCTTTATTTTCCAGGTCTTTTGTATGGAGGTGGCCAGCTTGGGTTGTGGCTCTTTCAGGAAAAAAGAAAATTCAAACCGCGGGTTATCATTCAGCGATTCGAATATCAGATCAGCCAGGTAGAAATTATTATACGGCTGAATCTCATTCTTTATTTCCAGATCCAG
Organism: Chitinophaga sp. 10T418; assembly: GCF_056394125.1. Lineage (NCBI taxonomy): Bacteria > Pseudomonadati > Bacteroidota > Chitinophagia > Chitinophagales > Chitinophagaceae > Chitinophaga > Chitinophaga sp. 10T418. The sequence continues at coordinate 153,208 of NZ_JBFTHG010000012.1, read as the reverse complement.
CTGGTTGTTCAGCCAGATCTGAAAATAAAAACGCATGGCATGTGGCGTGTCGTTAAACAGGTGGAACTTCATCAGTTTCACTGTTTCATCCAGGCCATCCATCTGGTATACCGGCAAAACAGACAGGAACATTCCTTTGTCTGTTTTAAATACTTCGTACTTACTTCTGTCTACTTTAATCTCGTCCCCGGGGATTAGTCTGGGCTTATCTTTCACCAGCTTCTGCTGGGTGAAACGATGGAAATATGGGAAGTCAATCTGGTCGAGATATACAGGGAAAGATGTCCCGCGTACCTCTATCATCACCATATTATCATTCACAACGTCTACAACCGTTCCTTCTTCTTTTGAACTCAACAGCAAGATGCTGTCGCCTATTTGGTATTTCATAATTGCATTCTTCTGAAATACAAAAATAGAATTTTGAAGGGATATGTGTGGAAGAGATTTATCAGACGGTGTATTGCATATGAATATCACCACAATAACCCTTACTCAGCGTACTTGCGGCTGCGTACTTTTTCCGGGTGATTGTGCATGTACCTGTCTACGGAGATACGGCCACTGCCCTCAACAACAAATAAAATCAGCAGACAGAGTACCAGCACTGTTAATGCCATAGGTGGGTACACATTAAATAAACCGGAAGGAGAATGCACCAGGAAAACGGCTCCCAGTAATACCGGAATATTCGCGATAGCGCAAAATCTGGTGAGCAGGCCCATCGCAATGAATAAACCACCAACAATATGGGCAAATACGATATAATGCCCTAACATTACGGATATGGCTGCCAGGGCTGGTTTCTGACTAATCGTGGCCACCAGCGCGTCTCTGTTCATGACAAACAAAACACCTACGGCCATCAGAAATATTCCCAGCAGTATACGTACGGCACTCAGCCAATTGGGGCTATGTCTGTCACCCCAGTGTTCAACCTGTTGTAGCATGTTCATAAAATATAAATTTTAGGATCAAAGAGCTACTATGAAGTTACGAAATATATACTGTAAAGCAGAAAGCATAAGGTGCAAAGCCAAAAAGCCATCGGAGCGGATAATTAGCGTATAACCGCTGAAATCATCCGCTCCGATGGCTTTTTGCTTTATACTTTAAGCTTTATGCTTTTTTACTCAGTTTACTGTGGGTATAGCTGTAAGCGAAATAAATGGTGAGTCCTAATGCGAGCCAGATAGAAAAAACGATCCAGTTCTTCAGGGCTATTTCCGTCATCAGGTAAAAACAGCTCAACATCCCCAACACCGGTATCAGGGAGAGTTTACGGGTAGCAGAGAAAAAGGTGATCAACACCGTTACCACCACAAATATGTAGAAAGGAATGTTGTGTTTCCATACTTCCCAGCCACCTTCTATAGAAAACTTAATGAGGATTTCCTTATGGAACAACGCCACCAGGCCTATTACCAGGGCGGGAACAATAATCTGTCCGTTGATATAGGGTAGCTGAAAACGTTTTACAGTGGCCTTTTCTTCTCTTGGCAATATCAACACCCCGCCACAAACAAGGATAAAGGCAAACAAGGTACCTATACTGGTAAGATCCGTTACAATGGTCAGGTTCAGGAACAATGCCGGCACACCTACTAAAATACCGGTAATGATGGTAGCATAGGAAGGTGTCTGGAAACGCGGGTGAATTTTGCTGAAACGCTTTGGCAACAGCCCATCCCGGCTCATGCTCATCCATATCCGTGGCTGACCAATCTGGAACACCAGCAATACGCTGGTAGTAGCCACCACCGCACTGATGGAAATAAGGTAGCTGATCCATGGTAAATGTACCTGGTCAAAAACAAAAGCCAGGGGATCATCTACCTTTAATTTGTAAAAAGGAACCATACCCGTGAGTACAAATGAAATCAGGATATATAATACTGTACAGATGATCAGGGAATAGATCATCCCCTTGGGCAGATCTCTCTGCGGGTTCTCACATTCTTCGGCGGTTGTACTGATAGCGTCAAAGCCAATATAAGCGAAAAATACGGCAGATACCCCCTTCAGCACACCAGAGAAGCCATTAGGCATAAAAGGGTTCCAATTCGCCTTATTTACATAGAAAAAGCCCACTACAATCACAAACAGGATCACCAGTATTTTGAGCGCCACCATAAAATTGGCGCTGCGTTTACTTTCCTGGATACCTACATAGGCCAGGTAAGTCACCAACACCACAATGATAAACGCGGGAAGATTGAGAATGATTGGGATGCCGGCGATATGCGGCGCGGCAGCTATAATAGCAGGAGTTGCGCTATCGTAGTTGCTGGCCAGCCAGGAAGGCAGGCTTAAACCCAGTCCCCCTAACAGGTTATTGAAATACCCGCTCCAGGAAATGGCCACGGCAATATTCCCGATGGCATATTCCAGGATAAGCGCCCAGCCGATTACCCAGGCGGCGAGCTCTCCGAAAGTAACATAAGAGTATGTATAGGCGCTGCCCGATACCGGCACGCGGGAAGCAAATTCTGCGTAGCAAAGGGCAGAGAAGCCGCAGGTAACAGCAGTGATAACAAATAGCAATGATACCCCCGGCCCACCATGAAAAGATGCCTCCCCGATAGTGGAAAAAATACCGGCGCCAATAACGGCGGCAATCCCCATTGCGGTAAGGTCTTTCACCTTTAGTACCTTATGTAATCCTCCTGTTCCATGACCGTCTGCCAATCCGTCCTTGGCATCTTTTATAATTGTGGCAAGCGATTTTTTTCGAAACAGCGAATTTGACATTGGCGAAGGAATTACGTGTTACAGTTGTTTTTTAATTTACTAAATATACCATCTTACCCTGCTAAAAATAAGAATGCTGATTGCGCTGATTAAATCTCTCAGAAAAAATCAGTGCAATCAGCATATCATATCACTTCATCCTGAATAAGACAAGCGCGAATATAATGCGATTTTAAATACAAACCTTATTGCTGACGGTTTAAGAGGTAGTTAGCCAATTCCATCAACGCCGTTTTGCGGTTAGACAGCACCGCAATGCTGTCCAGGCTTTGAAAAGCAAGCTGTTGGAAACGTTCTTTTTCCTTTTCTGCCCACTCATCTACCTTACAACTGCGGAATAACGACAGTACCCGTTCTACTTTATCGGCCGGAGACGTTTCCAGGAGCATTTTTAATTCTGCACGCTCTGTTGGATTACACAATTCCAGCGCCTTAAGCAGCAGGAAAGTCTTTTTATTCACCAGGATATCGCCCCCCTGTTGTTTCCCGAATTTCTCCGGATCTCCAAATGCATCCAGGTAATCGTCCTGGATCTGGAAGGCAATACCAATATTTTTACCAAACGAGTAAAGATGCTGTTGATTTCCGTCACCGGCACCGCCGATGATAGCGCCCAGCTGTAAGCTGGCAGCCAGCAACACAGATGTTTTCAGGCCAATCATATGAACGTAGTCATCATACTTTACTTCTTCCGCTTCCATTCCTTCGAAGTCCATATCCAGTTGCTGCCCTTCACAAACTTCAATCGCCGCTTTATTAAAAACAGCGATGATTTTTTGTTTATAGTGTGCATCTACTTTATTCAGGTGTTCATATACATTGATGAGCATCACATCCCCCGCAAGGATAGCAGCCGGTTCGCCATATACCGTATGTACGGTTGCCTTACCGCGGCGGAGCGGGGCTTTATCCATGATATCATCATGTAATAATGTAAAATTATGAAAAAGCTCTACTGCACTGCCCACTTCCATGACATCCGGATGCAGGGTATCAAATAACTCGTTTCCCATCAGGCACAATACCGGTCGTATTCTTTTACCACCGATATCCAGGATATGGGAGGCGGCATTATATAACTTACTGGGCTGTTCCGGAAAATGTTGTTTCTCAAAATGTTGACTAAACTGCGCTGTTAACTCCTGAAATGAATGCATCACTGGTGGCTCGTATTTTATTATTTACTTTTTCTTTGACTTGTTTTTAGCTGCCGGTTTCACCACTGCTTTCTTTGCAGGAGCTGACTTAGCGGTTGCCTTTTTAGCTGGTACCGGTTTAGCGGCGGCCTTCTTAGCTGGTGCTGGTTTTGCAGCTACTTTCTTTACTGGTTTAGCAGCTGCCTTTTTAGCTGGTGCCGGTTTTGCAGCTACTTTTTTAACTGGTTTTGCGGCGGCCTTCTTAGCTGGTGCCGGTTTTGCAGCTACCTTCTTAACTGGTTTTGCGGMGGCCTTCTTAGCTGGTGCCGGTTTTGCAGCTACTTTCTTTACTGGTTTAGCAGCTGCCTTTTTAGCTGGTGCCGGTTTTGCAGCTACTTTCTTAACTGGTTTTGCGGCGGCCTTCTTAGCTGGCGCCGGTTTAGCGGCTGCTTTCTTAACTGGTTTTGCGGCGGCCTTCTTAGCTGGTGCCGGCTTAGCGGCTGCTTTCTTAACTGGTTTTGCGGCGGCCTTCTTAGCTGGTGCAGGTTTAGCGGCTGCTTTCTTAGCTGGTTTTGCGGCGGCCTTCTTAGCTGGTGCAGGTTTAGCGGCTGCTTTCTTAGCTGGTTTTGCGGCTGCCTTCTTAGCTGGTGCAGGTTTAGCAGCTGCCTTTGCTGGTGTTTTAACAGCCGGAGCCTTCGCCGGTGCTGACTTTTCAGTTGTTTTAGCCTGCACTGCACTAACCAACGCTTTCACGGCTGTAACCTTTGCAGGTGCTGGTTTTTCAACTGCTTTCACCGGAGCTTTCACTTCCGGTGCTGGTTTAGCGGCTACCTTTTCTTTTTCAGGTGTCACGTTCTTTTCTACCGGTGCTGCTGTTACCTCTTTTGGAGCATCGGCCGCTTTTTCAGTAACCGGTGCTTTTTCTCTCCATTTCTTTTTCGCTGGTGGCGTTGCTGCCGGTAATACGGGAGCAGGAGGAACCGGTGTTACCGGTACCACATGCGTTTCCGCTATTACCTGGTCTACCACTGGTACGGGCTCCGGTTCAAGTCTGGGTGCCTGTTGCACATGTGACCTGCCGTTATCTCCCTGCTGCCATGGTTTATTCCCGGCATATTCTCCACGGTGTTTCTCTTTCTTCTTTTTGCGGTCGTCACGGCGATCATCCCTGCGGTGATCTTTACGGTCATCGTGACGTTTAGGCTGGAATTCAGTCCTGGCGGTGCCGGTACCTGTCAGCTCATCTTCCAGATCGTAATCCAGTTGACGCTTAGCCAGGTTAGCAGCTACTACACGGATACTCACTTTTTCGCCTATACGAAATTTGCGACCTGTGCTCTGACCTACCAATGCATATTCTCCTTCGTTATATTGGAATTCTTCTCTTTTATTCAGGTTATGGATGCTGATCAGGCCTTCGCACTTGGTATCCATGGTTTCTACCCAGAAACCAAAATGTGCCACACCACTGATAACCCCTTCAAAGGTGTTACCAATAAACTGCTGCATATATTCTACCTGCTTGTATTTGTTACCGGCTCTTTCAGCTTCCATAGCTTTGCGTTCCATTTCAGAGCTGTGCTTACATTTCTGTTCCATCTGCTTATCCGGCCTTACACTGTTGGCCAGGCATTCTGCCAGTACACGGTGTACCAGTACATCGGGGTAGCGGCGGATGGGAGAAGTAAAATGGCAATAGTCTTCGAAACCAAGACCATAGTGGCCCACATTATTCACCGTATAAATAGCTTTGGCCATGGTACGGATACCCAATGTTTCCAGCACCGGTTGTTCCGGCTTGCCTTTCACATTCAACAACAGGTTGTTGAAGGAAGTGGCGATGCTTTCAGGGGTGCTGAGGTCAAATTTATATCCGAATTTACCGGCAAAGAGGGCAAACACTTTCAGTTTCTCCGGGTCCGGCGTATCATGTACCCGATACGGGAAAGGTATCGGTTGTTTATTGATTCTTAATTTACCTACATATGCCGCAATGGTTTTATTGGCCAGCAGCATAAATTCTTCAATCAGTTGGTGTGCTTCTTTACTTTCCTTCACCACAATGCCAATAGGCTTGCCGGTTTCGTCCAGTTTAAAGCGTACTTCCTGTGAAGAGAAGTTAATAGCACCATGAGCAAAACGTTGTGCACGCATGGTTTGCGCTATTTTATTCAGCAGCAGCACTTCATTTTTGAAGGGACCGTCCTTGCTTTCAATGATCTCCTGCACCTCTTCATAGGTGAAGCGGTGATCAGAGTGAATAATCGTGCGGCCAATCCAGTGTTGTCTGATTTCTCCTTTCTCATTCATCTGGAACATGGCGGAGAAAGTCAGCTTATCTTCATGCGGACGCAGAGAGCACAGTTCATTGGAAATTTTCTCCGGCAGCATTGGCAGTACACGATCCGGAAGATACACAGAGGTAGCGCGTTTATCCGCTTCCTTATCCAGTTCTGTGCCGGGCAATACATAATGACTCACATCGGCGATATGAACACCGATTTCATACTGTCCGTTTTTCAGCAGGCGTATAGAAATAGCATCATCAAAATCTTTGGCATCCACCGGATCGATGGTCATGGTCAGGATTTTGCGGATATCTTTACGTTTGGCGACTTCTTCCCCGGAGATATTTTCCTGGATGGTGTTCAGTTCTTCCAGTACTTCTTTGGGGAAGCTGAGCGGGAATCCTGCTTCGATTAGGATTTCTTTCATGGCCAGATCATTCGTGTCGCTGGCATCGAGAATTTCTACGATCTCTCCTACCGGTTTACGTGATTTTTCTCCCCAGGCCACTATTTTCACCACGGCTTTATCGCCGCTTTTAGCACCTCCGAGGGAGTTGGCTGGAATGTAGATATCCGGCATAAACAATCCCTTTTCGGGAATGAGGAAAGCAAAACTTTTGCTTACCTGCAGGGTACCTGTAAATTCCGTTTTATTTCGTTTAAGGATGTCCGTTATGATACCTTCCATCCGGCCTTCGTTGCGCGCTGCTTTTAGCACGTCTACCAGCACTTCATCTTTATCAAGGGCAGTATGCAGATTTTTCTGCTTCACCATGATGTCCTTTGTCAGGCCGTCTACAATCACAAAGGCCATTCCTGACCTGGTCACTTCCAATATGCCTTTAAAGGTTTTCTTCTGGCTACTATTGTTGTTATTGGTGTTCGGGGTGGAGTTGTTGTTACTGCCTTTTTTATTTTTCTTTTTTCTACTCATGTTAGTCGTAAGTTATTATTGACCTGGGACTGGCAGATGCCGGCCTACGTAGTCAAAAATAAAGTTATTAAATAATGCTGCTTCGCCAAAGAGAAATGAAATCTCCACTGGCATAACAGTAATCTGCAGGTTTTGTTCTGCCAGCACTCCTTTGAGCAGATGTAATCTTACCGCATCCTTTTCGGTGGTAATGACAATCTTTTCGGTGCCGGGTAACTCGCTGCATTCTTTTTTGATTTTTTCAATATCCTTTTCAGTATAATAGTAATGATCGGGAAAAGACAAGAGGTATACCTGTTCGTAACGTCGTTTCAATTCTTCGAGCAATGGTTCGGGCCTTGCTATACCGCACGCCAGCAATACGGTTGCTGATTTGGGGATTTCCACCGGTTGATGGGTAATCATATCGGACAGGGCGCCGTATTGCAAGGTAGTGAAAAAGAGCCGCTGATGTGGCAATGGTTTAATTTCTTTTTCCAGGGCCACCTTCTCAGCCGCGCTCATGGCCGGCGGACACTTCGATACGATAATACAGTCGGCCCGGTGATAACCGGCACGTCCTTCCCTTAAACGGCCGAAGGGCACCACATGATCGCGGGTAAACAGGCGGCTGTAGTCCGTGATCATAATATTCATGCCCGGCTTGATGGAGCGGTGCTGGAACGCATCATCCAGCAGTACCACCTGGGTATCCGGTTCATCCCCCAGCAGTTGTGGAATAGCTAACATCCTTTCCTCCCCTACACATACCTTTACATCCGGAAATTTATCATGAAACTGCATGGGTTCGTCCCCGATATCGGCAGCGGTGCTTTTTTCATCGGCCAACAGGTAGCCGCTRGTACGGCGGTTATACCCCCGGCTGAGGGTGGCCGTTTTGAAATAATCTTTCAGTAAACGGATCAGGTATTCTACATGCGGCGTTTTACCGGTGCCACCTACAGAAAGGTTACCCACAGCAATAACCGGCAGGTCGAATTCTACTGCTGTCAGCAGTCCCTTATCATAAAAACGGTTTCGTAGCCACATCACAAGGCCATACAGCAGGGAAAAGGGATATAAAATAAAACTGAGGTATCTGAGCACTGTTGTTTATTTAAATTGATAAATATGATCCGGGGTCACTACCGTTTGTAACGGTATATCCCGGGCATCGGCGTCTTCGATCTTCTGAATGGGTTCAAACAGCGAAAGGCCGATGGTACGCACTCCGGGGCCACATTGTTGCAGGAAACGATCATACATTCCTTTGCCATAGCCTACCCTTTGGCCCTGCCGGTCGAACGCCAGTAAAGGTACAAATACCAGGTCTATATCGGCCGGCTGTACCACTTCGCCCTGATCCGGTTCCGGAATGCCGAACTTATTTTTTACCAGTATAGTATTGGTTTTCCAGAGATGGTGGGTCATTTCGCCCGTTTTCATATCCGACCGGGAAAGCACCCATGCCATTTGCGGCTGCTGTTCCCGCAGCCATTTTACCAGGGGCCAGGTATCTACTTCTTTTTTTTCGGAGATGGGAAGAAAAATATGTGCCATCCGGCTACGACTGTAATCCAGCTGCCGGCAATTTGCCAGCAGGCGTTCATTCAATGCCAGGGAAGTATCATCGTCCAGGTTGAGCCGTTGCTCCAGGAAATGTTTTCGTATATCCTTTTTCGTGGTCATGCCATTAAAGTATGCAGCGAGGATGTCAACAACTGTGCCTGTTGTTGTACAAATGCCTTATCTACATGTTCTGCCAGCGGGATACGGCCAATTTTGGGATAGCCACTCCATCCTACAATATCCTCTTCATTACTATGGTGATCTCCGCTAAAAACCCAACCAATAACGGGAACGCCTGTATGTTGCAGTATGCGTGCAGTCAATAATGCGTGGTTAATACTCCCCAGGTAGTTTTGGGCCACTATCACCACACGGGCCTTCAGGGCCACGATGAGGTCCAGGGTAAAAACCGACTCATTGACAGGTACCATCACGCCTCCTGCACCTTCCATCAGCAAAGGACGCCCTATCGGCTGGTATTCGTCTGCCAGCGCGAGAATCTTCGTTGTATCTATCGTCGTATTTTCCAGCCGCGCTGCCAGGTGCGGGGAGGCAGGTGCCTGCAGACGCCAGGCTTCCGGATGACAAACTGACACCGGGTTGGATAATAATGATAGCACCGTATCCGTATCTGTACCTTCCATCAAACCTGTTTGTACAGGTTTCCAGTAATCTGCCGTTAACGCTTCGGTAATACAGGCAGATGTGAGGGTTTTGCCTACACCGGTACCTATGCCGGTGATAAAAATTCGTTCACTCATCGGGGCAAAGATAATAAGAAAGTGTGGAGGGGGATCGCCTCCGGCGATTGTCTTTTCCCCTGATTAAACTGATTTTGAGGATTTTGATTGTTCTAATAATATTATCCTTTTGAAAGAGCTTTTAAAATGAAGTAAGTACTTTTCTAAAAAGACCTTAAAAAAATCATACAAATCAGTTAATCAGTTTAATCAGGATAAAAGACAATCACCGAAAGCAATCCCCCCGGCTCCCCGCGTATCAATGCAATTCCTTATTTTCGTAACCATACAACCTCATTTTTTATGAAATATTGTGATAACATACTCGAAACGATAGGAAACACCCCGATGGTAAAGTTGCACCGCGTAACCGCTTCTCTCCCATGTACCGTCCTCGCCAAGGTAGAATTTTTTAACCCGGGCAACTCTATTAAAGACCGCATGGCCATAAAAATGGTGGATGTAGCAGAACAGAAAGGATTGCTGAAACCAGGCGGTACCCTCATTGAAGGTACTTCCGGCAACACCGGTATGGGCCTGGCGCTGGCAGCGATTATCCGCGGATACAAATGTATATTTACCACCACCGATAAACAATCCAAGGAAAAAGTAGATATCCTGAAAGCGGTAGGTGCAGAAGTAATTGTATGTCCTACCAATGTGGAACCGGAAGATCCCCGCTCCTACTATTCTGTATCGAAAAGACTGGCCACGGAAGTACCCAATTCCTTTTACGTAAATCAATACGATAACCTGGCTAACCGGGAAGCTCACTACGAACAAACCGGTCCGGAAATATGGGAACAAACGGAAGGTAAAATTACTCACCTTGTAGTGGCCACCGGCACTGGTGGCACCGTTACAGGCACCGGAAAATACCTGAAAGAAAAAAATCCGGACATAAAAGTATGGGCCATTGACAGCTATGGTTCCCTGCTGAAAAAATATTTCGAAACCGGTGAACTGGATATGAGCGAAGTATATCCTTATATCACGGAAGGTATCGGGGAAGATTTTGTGCCGGAGAACTACGACATGAAGGTGATCGATAAGTTCGAAAAAGTAACGGATAAAGATGCCGCCGTGATGGCCCGCCGCATCACCAAAGAAGAAGGCATTTTTGTTGGTTACTCTGCCGGATCTGCTATAGCAGGGCTTATACAGCTGAAAGAAACATTGAAGCCAACAGACCTGGTGGTGGTCATCTTTCATGATCATGGCAGCCGTTATGTAGGAAAAATATACAATGATCAGTGGATGATGGAACGCGGATTCCTGGATGTTAAAACAGTAAAAGACGTAGTGAATGGCCGCCGTAACCAGCCACTGGTCACCATTAACGCCGATGACAAAGTGAGTGAAGCCATTGCCCGCATGAAAAAATATGACATAGAACATATCCCGGTTGAGCAGGGCGGAGAAATTATTGGCGCCATTTCTGAAAACGGTTTATTCAATCGACTGATTGATGATGCCAACCTGAAAGATGCACTGATCAGGCAAGTGATGCAGTTGTCCTTTCCGCTGGTAAGCCAGGATACGCCTATAGAAAAGCTCTCCGTTTATATTAACCGGGAAAATGGCGCCGTGCTGACGAAAGATGATAGTGGCAACCACCACATTGTCACCAAGTATGATATTATCCAGGCATTAGGCAGATAGCAGCCGATTGTTATTTTTTTATAGAGATGTGGCCCATGCGGGTAACATCTCTATAAAAAAATACTTACATAATCACCTTTACATGATTTTTACCGATCAGCTAAACAGACAGATAACACTCGAACACCCGCCACAGCGAATCATTTCACTGGTGCCCTCCCAAACTGAATTATTATATTCACTGGGGCTCGATCATGAAGTGGTGGGCATTACTAAATTCTGCGTACATCCGTCTGCGTGGTTCCGGAAAAAAACACAGATCGGCGGCACCAAACATATACACCGTGACAGAATTGCGGCATTATCGCCGGATCTGATTATTGCCAACAAAGAAGAAAACCTGGCAACAGATGTGGAGCCATTGATGGCCGATTACCCGGTATGGGTCAGCAATATACAAACACTGCAGGATGCTTATGACATGATCACCGGTATAGGCGCCGTGACCCACTGTTCATCCACTGCAGCCACTTTGGTGACACAAATAAAAGCTGGTTTTGCCTCACTGCCGGTGCGTCCCGTTCCGATTCCCACCGCCTATCTCATCTGGCGCGATCCCTGGATGGTAGCGGGTGGCGACACATTTATCCACGAAATGCTGAATGCCTGCGGTTTGCATAATGTATTTGGCGAACAACTTCGTTATCCTTCCATTACGGCTGAACAGCTGTCTGGCAGCGGCTGTGAGCTGCTGTTGTTATCATCTGAACCTTATCCTTTTAAAGAAAAGCATATGGCCGAATTGCAGGCCATTGTGCCGCATGCGCGTATTGAGCTGGTAGACGGGGAAATGTTTTCCTGGTATGGCAGTCGTTTACTGGAATCTGCTGCTTACTTTTCCTCCCTTAACTTTTAGAGGCAACCTTCCGCTTTCCATTTGCGTAAACAGTTTATCGATCAACTAAAACGTATTTCTATGGAAAGAAGAGATTTTGTTTCCAACATTGGATTAACGCTCGTATTGGCCTGTACCGCAGGATTGGCAGCTTGCAGCAAAGGAGGTGGCGGCTCCGATACTCCAACTCCTCCTGCTGGCGGCAATCCCAGGCTGTCACTCAACCTGACGTCCGACCTTCCTAATGTCGGCGATTTTAAAATATCCAATGGCGTTATTATTATCCGTACCAGCGCCGGTAATGCAGCAACTAATTTTGCGGCGCTCTCCAGTACCTGTACTCATCAGGGCTGCACCGTAGCTAATTTCAACAACGGCACTAAATTAATAGAATGCAATGCGCCTTGCGGTCATGGCAGCCGGTATAGCACAACCGGCGCGGTAAACACCGGGCCTGCTACTGCTGCATTAACAGCGTATACTATTAAAGTGGATGGCAATACATTAACCGTTAGTTAATGCGTTTGCAGGAAACTTAGTACCCATGCGGCAAAAGGAGCAGTACGCACCACGGTATTATGATCTCCTTTCACGGTGCCATGCATACCTGCCGGCATCATCGCTGCCAATGATCCACCGGTATCATTATCTCCGTCTTTATCTCCTCCTATGACTAATACCGGTTGTTGCACCTTGGCCAGCTCCTGTGGTGAAGTGGCGGGTTGGCCAAATTGCATCAGTGCCAGGGCGCGTTGATCCAGACCGGCCTTTTGTACATTTTTTACCATGGCGGCCAGCTCCGGTACTTCCTTTCCGGAAAGGGCTTCATAAAATAACTGCCGTCGTGGCCAGGCCGGATCGGTAAAGGCGGTCCCCATCCCTCCCATTACCGCACAACGTACGCGGGCATCGAGCACCAGCAGACGGGCTGTTATAATAGCTCCCCGGGAATAGCCTACCACCTGGTAGCTGTTCAGCCCCAGGTAAGTGACGAGGCCCATGATATCTTTAGCTTCCGCATCCTGCAGATAGGCGGTACTATCGTGCGGATGATCTGAAGCGCCATTTCCCCGCAGGTCGAGTGTAACTACCCTGAAGCCATGTAATACCAGCGAATCGTATAAAGCCGTTTTTTTCCAGGACTCACCATCTGTAATAAAACCATGTACCAATAATACGGGTTGCCCTGTACCTTTTGCGGCGTAGTGAATCCGGGTACCATCAAAAGAAGTATAGTAGGTAAGCGAATCGTTTGCATTCCCACCAAACACGGTAGCAGCGGGTATTTGCAGAAGCGCCCATATTAACAGGGTTAGATATGATTTCATGCTGATGCGGGTTGAGATCGGGTAAAATACATTTTTCTGTTGGTAGATTTAATACATAAGCACTTACTTTTCGCTATAAATCTTCTATTTAACTCCTTATATTTGCTTTCCTAAAAAATAAAATACATATCAGAGTATGGGAAAATACAGAGCTGGCGTATTATTCGGCGAAGAGCTGGATGCGCTGTATAACGATGCCAAAGACAACGGATTTGCTATGCCTGCCGTGAATGTTGTGGGAACTAACTCCGTGAATGCGGTACTGGAAACAGCTGCTAAAGTAAATTCACCGGTAATTATACAGTTTTCCAACGGTGGTGCACAATTTTTTGCCGGTAAAGGCATGCCAAATGATAAGCTGCAGGCGAATATTGCAGGTGGTATCTCCGGCGCCAAGCACGTACATGAAGTAGCTAAATATTATGGTGTACCGGTAGTATTACATACTGACCACGCCGCTAAAAAATGGTTACCATGGATTGATGGTTTGCTGGATGCGGGCGAACAATACTTCAAGCTCCACGGTCAGCCACTGTACAGCTCTCACATGCTGGATCTGTCTGAAGAACCAATTGCTGAAAACATCGAAATTTCTCATAAATATTTTGAGAGAATGAACAAGCTGGGTATGTCCATCGAAATTGAGCTGGGCGTAACTGGTGGTGAAGAAGACGGCGTGGATAATTCCGGTATAGATAACTCTAAACTGTACACACAGCCTGAAGAAGTAGCTTACGCTTACGAAACTTTATCTAAAGTAGGTCCACGTTTCACTGTTGCTGCTGCTTTCGGTAACGTACATGGCGTGTATACGCCAGGTAACGTAGAGCTGCGTCCGGTGATCCTGCACAACAGCCAGGAATTTATCCAGGAAAAATACAAAACTGCTGCTAAGCCAGTATACTATGTATTCCACGGTGGTAGCGGTTCTCCTAAACACCAGATCACAGAGGCGCTGGGTTATGGCGTTATCAAAATGAATATCGATACAGATATGCAGTGGGCATTCTGGGAAGGTATCCACGATTTCTACGAAGCAAAGAAAGATTATCTGCAGGGCCAGTTGGGTAACCCCGAAGGTGCTGACAAGCCAAATAAAAAATACTATGATCCACGCGTATGGCTGCGCAAAGGTGAAGAAACCTTTGTTAAGCGTCTGGAAGAAGCATTCAGAGATCTGAACTGTATCAACAGAAACGCATAATAAATAGCTATCAGCCATTAGCTACCAGCTATTAGTAAGCGGAGACAGGAGCGAATAATATTAAATTATCGCTTTTGTCTCCGTTCTGTTTATTAAGGGCTAAACGGTAATAGCTAAAAGCTTTTCCCTATATGTTTTTGGCTTTATACGATAATTCGTATCTTGCACCACTATTTTCTAATCTAATAGTAAAATATGTCAAGCTGGTTTAAGCGAATTAAACAAGGCATCTCTACCACCACCAGTGAAAAGAAAGAAGCACCGGATGGTTTGTGGCACAAGTGTCCTAACTGTAAAAAAACCACCACTGTAAAGGATCTGAAAGAGCATTTCTATGTTTGTGATAAGTGTAATTATCACAACCGTATTAACTCAGCAGAGTATTTTGAGATCATATTTGATAACAATCAGTTCGAGGAACTGTTCCCAAATATATACCCGACGGACTTCCTGGGCTTTAAAGATCTGAAGCCCTACAGCGACCGGTTGAAAGATGCGCAGAAAAAATCGGGGCTAAAAGATGCCATGACGGTTGGTGCCGGCAAGGTATTAGGCAACGACCTGGTAGTAGCCTGTATGGATTTCAACTTCATCGGGGGATCTATGGGATCAGTAGTGGGTGAAAAAATTGCCCGTTCTATTGACTATTGCATCGTTAACAAAATGCCGCTGATGATCATTTCCAAATCCGGGGGTGCCCGTATGATGGAAAGTGCGTTTTCATTGATGCAGATGGCTAAAACGGCTGCCAAGCTTACACAGCTGGCCAATGCCAGACAGCCTTACATCTCTTTAATGACCGATCCTACTACCGGTGGTGTAACCGCTTCCTACGCAATGCTGGGCGACCTGAACATTGCTGAACCGGGTGCACTGATTGGTTTTGCAGGTCCGAGGATCATTAAAGAAACCATTAAAAAAGACTTGCCTGCTGGTTTCCAGAGCGCTGAGTTCCTGCTGGAGCACGGTTTCCTGGATTTCATCATGGATAGAAAAGAACTTAAGACGAGGTTGGCAAGTTTGCTGACCATATTTAAAAACTAGCTGTTAGCTTTAGCTGTTAGCCCTTTTGTATTTCAGATAAACATCTCTGAATACTGACGGCTAACAGCTAAAAGCTAAAGGCTTACAGCTTCATAAATGGCAGAATTAAAGAACAGATCGGCATATTTCGAGTACGCAATAGAAGATAAATATATTGCTGGGATGGTATTGCTGGGAACGGAAATTAAGTCTATTCGTGCCAATAAAGTGAGTTTCAATGATTCATTCTGCTATTTTTCCAAAGGAGAATTGTTTGTAAAAAGCTTGCATATTGCCGAGTACACCCATGGTACCTCCTCCAACCACGACCCCATACGTGAACGCAAATTGCTGCTGACCAAGAAGGAATTAAGAAAAATTGAAAATAAAATCAAAGAACGCGGCTACACCATCGTGCCTCTGCGTATGTTTATCACAGATAAAAGTCTTGCCAAAATTGAAATAGGTGTTGGTAAAGGAAAGAAACTGCATGATAAACGTGACTCCATTAAAGCCAGAGAAGCAGACAGGGAACTCAGAAGACAATACAAATAGCCAGGAACGGGGCTGTAGCAGGCAAACATATCCTTATAAAATTAATCCCCTTGAAAAAGTTATTATGGAGGCAGCTACTCAGCGTAGCCGCCATTTTCCTTTACACCTTCTTCCTTTCCTGCAAATCAGGCGAAAAATTATATAATAAAGGCAGGTACGACGAAGCTGTTAATGCCTTCGTAAAGAAGCTGCAGCGTAAACCCCAGGATGCTACTGCTACCCGGATGCTGCCAGATGCTTATAAACAGGCCCAGTTACAGCGGGAAGAACGGGTGAATGCCTACCTGCGCTCCAACAACGACTTGAAATGGGAATCTGTACGTAATGAATACAGGGCGTTGCAAAGCCTTTATAACAGCATTCATAAATCCCCTGCTGCCCTTAAACTGGTACAACCAAAGGACTATAGCGATGCCATTACAGGAGCCCAGGAAAACGCCGCAGAAACACGATACGACAGGGGCATGTCACTACTGGACAAGGGTGATAAAGCYAGTGCACGCCAGGCATATGAAGAATTCAGCGCTGCCCTTAAGCTCATCCCCAACTACCGCGACACCAAACAAAGAAGAGATGAAGCCTACCAACTGGGCGTTATCAATGTAGTAGTCAGCGAAATTGAGGTGCGCTCTCCTTATTACCAGTTCTCCGCAGACCAGTTCCGGGATTATCTCGTCAGAAACCTGCAACAACGCAATATTAACCAGTTTGTGCAGTTTTACGATGAGCGTGTGGCCCGCAATGGAAATCTCCGTCCTGATGAATATATCGAATTGCGCTTTTTTGATTTCATAGTGGGACAAACCTATATAGATCGCATCCAGCGCGATGTTTCGAAAGAAATCATCGTAGGTACTACGAAAGACACCACCGGGAAAGAAAGCAATGTTTATAAAACGGTAACGGCTACCCTGTATATAACCAAAAAAACGGTTGTATCGAAAGGACTGCTGGACTATCGCATTACCAATACCAATAACGGGCAGTTGCTGCGAACAGACCGCATTCCCGGAAGCTATACCTGGCTGAATCAGTTTGGTACCTTCCGTGGTGACGAAAGGGCATTAAGTGATGATGATAAACGGCTCATGGGCGGACAGGATATGCCACCACCCCCTCCTTCTGATCTCTTTATGGAATTTACCCGGCCTATTTATGACGTATTGGCCAGGGATCTGCAGACCTTCTACAATAGAATTTAGGATAGCTTTTAGCCATTAGCTTTTAGCTTTTAGGAAATGCAGCGGAGAAGATAATATGTTAATCTCCGCTGCATTTCCTAAAAGCTAAAAGCTAAAAGCTAATGGCTAAAAGCTACACCAGCTGCTGTTTCAGTATCGGCAGGAGCTGATGCGCCGGCACTACTCCGCTCTGACGCCAGATCAATTTCCCATCACGAAAAAGCAGTAAGGTAGGTACGCTACTGATCTGCCATTGTGCCGATAGCTGCTGGTTCTTATCTATATCTATTTTAATAATCCTCAACTGATCTCCCAGCTTGTCTTTTACCTCTTTCAGAATGGGTGGTACCATCTGGCAGGGGCCACACCAGGTAGCAAAACAATCTATTAATACAGGGGTGGAAGATTGTAATATTGCTTGCAGATTTTCCATAGCACACGTTTTAATTGCGAATACAAATTACGTACCTTTTTGAAGATCAGAAAATATGGCATATATTACGCATATACTATTCTAATATCTGTCACATCATGAACTCGTTATCGTCCATTATTTACCTGGTCTGGTTTCTTTCTGAAATATTACTACATCGTATTCTCCGCGGCGGCGATAAGGCCGACAAAAAAAAGCAGGACAGAGGCAGCCTGGCGTTTATCTGGATCGTAATCATTGTGTTCATAAATATCGCGGTGCTGGTGTCTATTAAAACACACTATTATATTATGCAGGGGCCGCTCATGAATCGTATAGGCTTATCCGTTATACTACTGGGTATGCTGCTTCGCTTTATATCTATTGCACAGTTGGGACGATTATTTACCGTGGTGGTAACCATCCGCAAGGATCATCATATCAAGAAAGACGGTTTGTACAGTTTATTGCGGCATCCCTCCTACGCTGGTTCCCTGCTGTCTTTCCTCGGATTTGGATTATCTATCAATAACTGGCTGGGATTGGCAATTGTGTTTATCCCTGTGTTGGCCGTTTTTATTTACCGGATGAACATAGAAGAAAAGATGCTGACCGAGCAATTTGGTGAAGAGTATACAGACTATATGAAACATACCAGCAGGATACTGCCCTGGATTTATTAAAATACAGGAATCACATAATTTAAAATGGGCGGTATCAAAATATGATACCGCCCATTTTTTATGTAATCGCCGGTGGTCCAATCCCGGCATTTGATTTTAGTTATTGAGATTGGGATTATTCTGTATTTCCGAAATCGGGATGGCAAACAGGTAATAATTGCTATAGGGCGTAAAAGCTTTGCCATCTGGCTGCTTCAGGGTAAGATGTCCCTGACCGGCTACCTGTAAAAAAGTACCGTCTGCCCGACGTACATTAATAATACTGTCTTCCCCTGTATAGGAAAGAAACGGCTTCCTCACTACGGTGCCGCCTGTACGAATAATATCAGACAGTGCAAACCCTTCTCCCCACAGCTCTTTTCTTCTTTCTACCAGGATAGTATCCAGCAAATTACCACCGCCTTTGTATGTAGTGGCATTACGCGCAGCACGCAGTACATTCAGCGCTTCGGCACCTTTACCGTTATTACCGTTACGGGTATAGGCTTCTGCTTCTATCAGGTACATTTCTGCTGAACGCATCAACACCAGGTCGCCTACGAGTGCAGTAGCATCACGGAAACGGAATTTCTTGTAGCGCAGGTAGCCTTCCTGATCAGGTAATGTATCCCAGTCAAATAAACGGAAACGTACATCTGCACTATCAAAGAAATTTTGGAAGTAAGGATCGCACATGAAGCTCTGGTAGTATGATGCCGGCGTAGATACATCCAGGAAATGGAAATTATAACTCGCATTACTCTGGTTAGGTGTCTGACCATGTCCCCAGATCCATTCTACGTTATTCAGGTCGCTGAATCCTTTATTATAGTCGTCACCAGACATCAGGGAATAACCTCTGCGGGCGGCTACCGAAGCGGTAATAGCTTGTGTCCACTGATGGTTGTAGAGATATGCTCTGGCCAGTAAACCATTTGCTACATTCTGGTCAATCTTCCATTTCTGGCTGGGATTGCGCTCATAATCCTTCAGCAATGGCAACGCCTTCTCCAGGTCAGCAATCACCTGCTTATAAACATCTCCGATGGTTGATTTAGGCTTTCCCACAGAGGTAGCGGTAGTAGGCTCCAGGTAAATGGGCACTGCTTTTTCAGTACCGGTTCTGTTAAACTGATAATAAGAAGCAAGGGTCAGGTAGCAGTGGGCGCGCAGTGCATAAGCCTGGCCTTTGATGCGCTGTTTTTTAGCGTCATCTCCGGTAGCATTATCTATTTTCGCAATGATATTATTACAGTTATCAATCACTTTATAGAGGATGGTCCAGAAAGCGGTTACACGGTTTTTGGTATTATCTACCATTTCGGTGAAACCATAAGAGTCCCTCAAACCATATGATTGTGTTACGGCAATATCACTGCCCATGGCATCGCTGGTCAGGTGAATGGATTTGTAGCCGGGAACAGCATATGAAAAAAACTCTTCAAACATATATGACCAGGTACCATTCATCACAGTTTCCACATTATCTACGGTATTGAACACCTCATCGTCTGGCACAGCATTGGTAGGCTTGGGTTCCAGGAAATCCTTACTGCAGGATCCCAGCACAAGAGCAGCGATGATGAATATAAAAAAGTTCTTTTTCATGGTCTTGATTTTTAGAAGCTCAGGTTAATACCGGCAGATAAAGATTTGATAGCCGGATAGCGATAGTAAGTAGTACCTCCAACGGATTGCTCAGGATCCAGGCCCTTATGATTATATAAGGTGAAAAGATTTTCTCCCTGTACATAAACGAGTACATTGTTAAGATGTGCTCTTTCCATCAATGACTTAGGGAGATTATAGCTCAGGTTCAACGTTTTCAAACGGGCATAGCTCGCGTCATACAAAAAGCGACTGGAAACGGATGTCCAGTTGGTTTGAATGGTCGTCAGCTTCGGTACATCTGTCTTCGTATTTTCCGGAGTCCAGTGGTTCAGCATTTCTGTACCAAAAGACCGTCCTGCGGAGGTTCCGGTGCCTAACATGTAGAGGTAATCCTGGTCGAGTACCTTTCCACCTAAACTATAAGCAACCATGAACGACAACGAAAATCCTTTGTAGTTGAAGGTATTGGTGAACCCACCATATACATCCGGCAGGGAGGAACCTGTATAATACAGTGTTGCAGAGCTATAGGTACCAGTTGTACCCTTGGTTCCATCTGCATTGGTAATGTACCATAATGGTAAACCGGTCTTCTCATCTATACCTGCCCAATCGCGGAGCMAGAAATCATAAATAGATCTTCCTACCATCAGCTTTTTAGTGCCGCTGATAATTTCTTTTTGCGGTAATTCCGTCACCTTGTTTTTATAATGGGTCGCATTGAAATCCACTACCCAGCTAAAGTCCTTTGTCTTTACCGGAACACCATGCAGGGTCACTTCATAACCTGTATTTTTCAGCGCGCCGATATTCTGTGCGATCGATCCATAGCCCAGAGAAGGTGGCAATGGTTTTAGATATAACAGGTCTTTGGATTTGCGCTGGAAGAATTCCAGGGTACCACCGAACCGGTTGTCGAACATAGAATAATCCACGCCTACATTCAGATTCAGATTGGTTTCCCATTTCAGATTTTTATTGTAAAGCACTCTGCGATAAGTACCACCTTCTCCCAGGTTACTGTTTACTTCCAGCAATGGAAGATAGTTGTAGTAAGAACCGAGATTATCATTTCCCTGTGCACCGTAGCTGGCGCGAAGCGTCAGCAGGTTAAGCCAGCTGCTGTTTTTCAGGGCCTCTTCTTCCGTAACTTTCCAGGAAGCGCCTACAGACCAGAAAGTACCCCAGGCGCGATCTGGTGCAAAACGGGAAGATCTGTCAGAACGAACGGACCCTGATAAAAAGTATTTTCCCAGGTAATCATATTCCGCACGGCCCAGGTAACTGTAAAGGTTATACGTATCTGAGTATCCCTGCAGATCTTTGATCAGAGAGGCATCAGACAGTTCATCAAGACCCAGCAGGGAGAAACCTGAACGCGTACCATCCATGAAGGTGTTGGTATATTTATAGGTTTCCTGTCCTGCCAACAGGTTCAGGTGATGCTTTTCATTGAATGTTTGCTCGTAAGTAAGGATGTTATTGAAAGTCCAGCTGAAAGTACGGGTAGACACTTTTTCTACGGTACCTCCTACTTCTGCATCAAAACCATACACCGGGTTCGTATATTCATGTTGATTTTGGGCGGTATAATCTGCGTTGTAGCTGGTTTTAAACTTCAGCCCTTTCCAGATAGTCGCCTCTCCAAATACACGTGCGGACACATCATCTCTGGTGAAGTTATGCTTATCTATTGCAGATGTTCCTACCAGGTTACTGTTGGTATTCGCTGCACTGGGGCGGTAACTACCATAGTCAAATATTTTGTTCCCTTTAGCGTCCAATATATAAGCACCTGTAGTCCTATCCCGCTGATAAATAGGATAAAAGCTGGCCATAAGGCGACCGTAATTCACGTAGTTATCTGTGCGGCTGTCTTCTGAAGGAGGCGCCTGTTGGTCAGAATGTGCACCACTCACGTTCAATCCAACTTTCAGCCATTTCTTCGCGTCTAATTCTACATTGCTGCGTACATTATATCTTTTAAAACCGGAGGCGAGGTAAACACCCTGATCATTGAGATAACCGCCGGAAATATAGTACCTGCTTTTTTCGGTAGCGCCACTGATGTTCAGATCGGCTTGTGTACGGTGTCCGGTGCGTTGCATCGCATCACTCCAGTTATCATCCCACAATGTTTTAGCGCCGGCCACCAGCTTACCGTCTGTGCCTACCGGTTGCGGAAATGCTGTTCCGTAAGGGTTAATCCCAATTCTTCTGATAAGATTGCTGCTCRCCTGTGTGGCGGCTGTTGCGGGAGACTGACCATTGGTTAAACCGGCATTACGGAGTGCTTCCCAGTACATTTGAACGTATTGATCGGTGCTTACTTTTTCATAATCCTTTACGGCTCTCTTGGAGAAGCCCTGGCTAACACGTGCATCTATTATAGTACCCTGGCCCCGGCCTTTTTTGGTAGTGATGATAATCACACCATTTGCCGCACGGGAACCGTACAATGCACTGGAGGCCGCATCCTTTAACACGCTGATAGACTCGATGTCGGATGGGTTGATAGCACTAAGACTACCACCGTAAGGCACCCCATCCACCACGTACAGCGGATCAGAAGAAGCATTAATGGAGCCAATTCCGCGAATACGGATGGTGGCCTCAGAACCTGGCTGCCCGCTGGCGGAAGTGCTTTGCACACCCGCTGCCAAGCCCTGTAATGCTTTGGTAACGCTGGACACTTGTCTGTTTTCCAGTTCGGTGCCTTTGATCTGTGCAACAGAGCCTGTATAAGAGCCCTTCTTAGCAGTACCATAAGCCACTATTATTTCTACTTCACCCAAATCCTTTCCGGAAGAACGAAGTGCAATATTCAGCGGAGTATTGCTGATCTGCACTTCCTGTTGTTCCATACCGATAAACCGGATTTGTAAAGTAGTGGCTGCAGGATCAGTGATCTGCAGTTTAAAATTTCCATCTGCATCACTAACGGTACCACTGGTGGTACCTTTCACTACCACAGAAGCACCTGGCAAAGGTGTATTGTCTTTTGCAGCATAAACACGTCCGGTAACGGTCCGTGTTTGTGCCCATACTGCTGTTGAACTGAATAATAGCAGTAAGAGGAGTAGTCGATGTAACATAAGTAAAATGTTGAATTGAGCAGTGATTGGTTTTTCCTGGCAATAAAAATGCTACACCTGTATTTAAACAGGCTTTACAGCGTTGAATTCCATTGTTGATTTAATACCGGTACAGTCGGAGTTCCGGGACAGTTAATGATCGTTGTAACCTGCTTGCATGCGACTGGGCTAAGCAGATAAATTTTCTTTTGGTTTTAATTAATGCAGCAACAATAGTTGCAGACAGTAAATGGTTGGGTATATTTCTCCATAAGCTTTTTCTTTAAAAACAGTTCCAAATTTATTATCCTATAATTCCTATAGACTAGTGGGCCGCAAAGCTATCATCTTTAAGAGATAAAAACAAAAGAATTGTTAAAAAAGTTGAAATAAAAATAACACATTAAAATTAATGTACAAGACAAGACTGAAATTTCTATGAAAAAAATATGATGAACGGTTAACCTCCCTTGTGCATTAAAAGAACAATAATAACACCGGAAGTAGTGAGGGTAATATTAGCTACCGCATATGCCACTGTATATCCGAGCGCAGGCACTTTACTATTCAGGGCGTCCTGCACCGCCAGCAAGGGGGCAGATTCATCATGCGCGCCTGCACAAGCGCCAAGGCCTATAGCCGGATGGAATTTGAATACATATTTAGAGAGAAACAGTGCCACTATCATTGGCAGCAGGCTTAGTACCACACCCGCCAGGAAAAGCGTTACCCCTTCTTCCTTCAATCCTTTTAAAAAACCTTCACTGGCACTCAGTCCAACGATGGCAATGAATACATGTAAGCCCAGTTTGGTGAGTACCCATTGGGAGGCAGCAGGGATATAACCAAAACGGGGATGGATACCACGTGCCCAGCCAAATACGAGACCAGCAATCAGTGCACCACCGCTGGTACTTAGTTCCACTGGCACATTACCCAGGCGTACACTGAGACTGCCAAATAATGTACCTGCTACGATACCTGCTGCGAGATAGACGATATCTGTTTCCACGCCGCCCCGTTCCTTATAGCCTAACACCGCCACGGCTTTGTCCAGTTCCTGCTGAATACCTACCATTTCTACCACATCTCCCTTTTGTACAATGGTGTGTGCAGACAAAGGCATTTCGATACCGGAGCGGGTTATTTTGCGTACACTGATACCATGAAATTCAGGATGCCGGGTAAATTCCTTCAGCGGTTTATTATTAGCCGCCTTATTGGTGATAATCACAGAAGCCGACTGCACGGGAAAAGTCAGTAATTCCGCATCTGCCACCTCTTTACCCAGTAAGGATTCCGAAGCAATTGCCGCAGAGCGTTGACCACCGATGGCAACAATATCTCCGGGCTTAATGATAAATCCATTACTGGTTTCAAACAGTTTTCCATTTCGTCTTACCCGCAAAATGTATAGCAGCCTTTTTTTGTCATGCAGCATATCTTCAATCTCCCCCACCGTTCTGCCCTCTCCCGCCAGCTCTCCGTTGACGAGGTAAGCCCGGAACGCCACCTGATCATAGGCATTGGTGATATTCTCCTCTCCTTCTGCACTGGCTTCCGAAACCTTCGCTTCCAGCTCTTTGGTTTCCTCAATTAACTTTGCCCGGCTACCAGACATAAACCAGGGACCAATCACAGAAAGAAACCAGCTGGTGCCGGCCGTACCAAAAATATAAGTGACTGCGTAGGCGATTGGAATCTGGTTGACCAGGGTTGTTTTTTGGTCATCATTCAGATCCAGTTCATTGATGGTATTGGAAGCAACCCCTATAATAGCCGAGCAGGTATTGGCACCCGACATCAAGCCAGCGGTGGTACCGGTTTCGAAGTGCAGCAAAGAAGCAATACCCCAGCAAAAGAGTAGGCTGCTGCAACATACTATAAAGGAGAATAGTGCAATAGGTAATCCATCTTTTTTCAGACCCTGAAAAAACTGGGGGCCGATACCATATCCTGTACAAAACAGGAAGAACAGGAAGAAGATAGATTTTGTTTCGGAAGGAATACTAATATGAAAACTGCCAATGGCAATACCCACCAGTAATACACCGGTTACCGTACCCAATGTAAAGCCTTTGATGTGTGCTTTCCCGATCAGGTAGCCAATAAGCAGGGTAAGCATCACCGCTATTTCAGGATATTTCTGCAGTGTGTCAATAAACCAGGTGAGCATAATAAAGTATTAAGTTTGCGCTTATACTACAATTATGACCACCTCTTGGTTCGGAAGGAAGGAGCTTATTCTACATCAATCCACTTTCAAATCCTTCATCAATCAGCCAATTGCCGCTGTCAGCAGCCTGTGTAGCCAATTCATCACAGCGGTTATTGAACGGATTGCTGGCATGCCCTTTCACCCACTGCATTTTTATTTTATGTTTTTTAAACAAGGGAATGAAACGTAACCAGAGGTCTTTATTCTTTTTGTCTTTAAAATTAATTTTTACCCAGCCCCATAGCCAGCCTTTTTCAATACTGTCTACCACGTATTTGCTGTCCGTAAATATAGTGACTGCCACGCCCTCTTTCTTCAGGGCTTCCAATGCTACAATCACCGCCAGGAGTTCCATCCTGTTGTTAGTAGTTTTACGATATCCCTGCGATAATTCTTTCCTGATATTTCCCCATATCAGCACAACACCATATCCTCCCGGGCCAGGATTGCCGCGGGATGCACCATCAGTATATACTACCAGTTCAGCCATGTTCATTTTTAAAGAAGCGCTAAGATAGATTATATTGGCATAAAGCGGAAAGCAAAAAGCTATTGAAGCGAAGATAATAGCGAATAACGCTTAAAGTATCCGCCTCAATAGCTTTTTGCTTTCTGCTTTAAGCTTTCCGCTCTTTCTACACCTGAAACACACCAACATTAAATGCCTGTTCTACCGGTGCGTTGTTAGCTGCTTTGATACCTTCCGCTATGCGTACCCGGGTATCTGCCGGATCGATGATATCATCTACCCAAAGACGGGATGCCGCATAATAAGGAGTGGTTTGTGCGTAATATTTATCTGTAATTTCTTTCAGCAGGCGGGCTTCTTCTTCCGGTGTAATCACCTCTCCTTTTGCTTTTAGAGACGCCACCTGGATCTGTAGTAATGTTTTGGCGGCTTGCTCTCCTCCCATTACCGCTATTTTAGCGGAAGGCCATGCATAGATGAAACGGGGATCATAGGCCTTACCACACATGGCGTAATTGCCGGCACCGTATGAATTACCGATGATGATGGTTATTTTGGGTACCACGGAGTTGGCCACTGCATTCACTAATTTAGCGCCGTCTTTAATAATTCCGGCGTGTTCACTTCTGCTGCCGACCATGAATCCGGTAACGTCCTGCAGAAATACCAGTGGAATTTTTTTCTGGTTGCAGTTCATAATAAAGCGGGCAGCTTTATCGGCGCTGTCGTTATAGATAACGCCGCCCATCTGCATTTCACCTTTGCGGCTTTTTACTATTTTGCGTTGATTAGCCACAATGCCCACCGCCCAACCATCAATACGGGCATACCCGCATAAGATGGTTTTGCCATAATCCTGTTTGTACTGATCAAAAGCAGATCCATCTACCAGGCGTTCAATTACTTCCAGCATATCGTAAGGACGGGAGCTGTCTACCGGCAATACGCTGTCCAGGTCTTCTCCTGATTTCAGCGGCATCTGCGGTTCAATCCTATCAAATCCCGCGGTAGGCTGATGTCCCAGCTTACTTACAATACACTTCACCTGGTCGAGGCACTCTTCATCTGTTTTAAATTTGTAGTCGGCAATACCTGAAATTTCTGTATGTGTAACGGCGCCGCCTAACGTTTCCGCATCTACGTCTTCGCCTATCGCTGCTTTTACCAGGTAGGGGCCTGCGAGAAAAATGGAACCGTTGCCTTCTACCATCAATACTTCATCGCTCATAATAGGCAGATACGCTCCACCAGCAACACAGCTGCCCATGACCGCTGCAATCTGCGTAATACCCATGGCACTCATCCTTGCATTGTTGCGGAAGATGCGTCCGAAATGTTCTTTATCCGGAAATATTTCGTCCTGCATGGGCAGAAATACACCAGCACTATCTACCAGGTAGATCACCGGAAGCCTGTTTTCCATGGCAATTTCCTGCAGGCGAAGATTCTTTTTTCCGGTCATCGGGAACCAGGCACCTGCTTTCACCGTCATATCATTCGCTACAATCATGCACTGCCGGCCACTTACGTAGCCTATCCCGCCTACAGTGCCTGCTGCAGGACATCCTCCATATTCTGCGTACATATCGTAAGCTGCAAAAGCACCTATCTCTGTAAACGCAGAATCCCTGTCTATTAAATAATGAATACGTTCACGGGCAGTCAGCTTGCCGCGCTGCCGTACTTTCTCCAGACTTTTCTTTCCGCCGCCCTGTTCTATTACTCCGAGGCGTTGTTTCATGGTGCTGATTGCCATCCGCATAGCATCTTCATTTTTGTTGTTCTCCAGTTGCTGCTGATCCATAACGATGGTTTTTTTATATTCTTTAAAAATAAGGGAAAGAATTCAGTAAATTCGAATTACGACATGGCTACCGGCCTTTGTCTTACCCACATTTAGATGATTATTATGATTAAAGGGGTTATATTCTCATTTATACAGCCGTACACCGGTTATGTAAGTACCCGTTTAAAAGAGACAAGGATATCTTTTAAAAAATAAAATCCGATCGTATGTCGTTAACGGAACATTTAGCCGCTTCACTGGAAAACCTTTACAATGGACAACCCTGGATTGATGTTACCTTTTCCCCGCATTTATCCCGCATTGATGCGCGACAGGCAGTAAAGACGTTTGGAGAATCAAATAATATCTGGGAGATTGTCAACCATATCATATTCTGGCATCAGCGTGCGCAACGTTTTATGCATAACGAAGCCCCCGAGCAGGACGGAGATCTGCCGGATTTTTATATGCCAGAAAATCATGGAGAAGAAAACTGGCAGGCCACCATACACCGGCTGGCGCATTCTTTTGAGCAGATAGCCGCCACGATCCGTAAATTTCCGGAGAAGGAATTGTTCGATACTTTTCCCGGTACAGAACACATCGCTATTTATTACCTGCAGGGACTGGCAGAACATGATGCCTATCACCTGGGGCAAATTGTATTGTTACACAAATACGCTTAAAACAAATCCATATCATAGCGCTGTTCATACAGCTGTTGGCCCCACAGCTGCAGGTATTTTTCGCCTGTTTTGCGGAAGCCTGCATTTTTATAAAGTGCAATCGCCGTTTCCTGCATACTGGTTGTCATCAGGTATACTTTCTGGTAATCTTTCTCCCTGCAAAAGACAATGGCTTCCTGCAATAATTTTTTACCCAATCCCCTGCCCCTGTAGTCCGGGTGTATCAGGAACCAGCGAAGCTGTGCCAGGTGCCTGGAAGAGCCCAGGATAGCTACAGATCCCACGATCTGATTATCTGCTATCGCCAGGAAGATGCGATCCTTGGCGGGATTATAGGTAGGTAAAAATTCGTAGAATGTTTTACATACATATGCTTCGAACTCCAGGTTGTACCCCGATTCTTTCGCATAAAGCTGTCCATGCAGGTAAATGAGGTAGCCCACATCCCCTGGCTGGAGGTTATAACGGATATGGATATCCGAAACGGTTGCTCCTTCCCCGGCAGACAACACCTGTTGTATCGTTTTCATGGCGCCGGATACCTGTAGCTGTTGCTTTTCAGCCAGAGGAGCTATCAGGTGCTGAATTTCTCCGGTAGACTTTTCTTCCAGTCCTGCCAGCAGTTTTTTACCGGCAGCGCTGAGGTGCAGAAAAAACGTACGGCCGTCGGCGGTAGACTGCTGTCTGTTCAGCCAACCGTTCTTTTCGAACTTCTTCAGCATGCGGCTGAGGTAACCACCATCGATCTTTAAAATATTAATTAACTCCCCTGCAGTGCATTTATTGAGCTGCCCGATTTCATAAATCACCCTTACCTCAGAGAGGGATAAGTTACTTTCCAGGATATGTTGATTGAGCAATCCGATCATGCCGGTGTAAAAGCGGTTAAAGCTTCGGATGTCGCTGACTACGGATGATTCGTTGGCCATAGGTGATTGTTTTCCAGACAAAAGTAAATAAATACTTGACAAAAGCAAATTTATTATTTGCCTTTGTCAAATATTTTTTAATGCCCATCATTTGCCCGTTCCGGTGATATTTTATTCCATAGACGATCTGTTATAAGGTGAGTTGTAGCATGCAAAACATTCGTTAGGATGCTCCAACCGGAATAAGTGCACCAGCCAAACCGGTTATTGAAATATCCTCCATCCGGTATCACCGGAGCCAGGCTACGGCCGTTTTGATTTCAGGCGACTGAGTGTTTCCTGGGAAATATTCAGGTATGAGGCCACTAACTTATTGGGGAGCCTTTGTACGATATGCGGATTTTTATGCAGTAGCTGCTGATATCTTTCTCCGGCGCTCTGGGTGATAAAGCTCATCAATCTCCCGGTGTTTACCACGTAAGCATTTTCAAGATAGTGACGATAAAATTTCTCCCAGCCTGGTATGGTATCCAGCAGGTAATAAAAGTCGTTACGGGAGATGGCCAGCAGTTGACCCGGCAGCACTGCCTGGATGAATTCATGAGAAGGCTGTTGACCAATAAAACTCATTAATCCGCTGACAAAATTATTCTCAAACGCGAGATAGCGGGTAGCTTCCTGTCCGTTTTCATCTAAAAAATAAACCCTTACACAACCGCTTCCAACAAAAAAGATATTTTTAGCCACCTCTCCTTCCGCCAGCAACAGCTGATTGCGGACCGTTTTCAGCGGTTTGAAATGAGAGAGTATGACACTGAGTTGCGCATCTGTTACATTTACTTTGCTGAGGATGTAGGTGGTGAGCTGTTCGTACATACTTACATGTTATTACGGTGTGCCTGCTTTCTCAGCACCAAATATATTAATAATGCGGCGATCGCTACCAGGATAGTTGCCACCAGGAATACTACGGAGATAGCGTGCGTAATAGTTCCCTGCCGGATGAGCAAAGCAAATACAGCTCCCAGTACAGCCGTTCCCGTTATATGACCGGTAGTGCGCGACAATGATAGCAACCCACTCATCAGTCCCCGCTGTTCAGATGTTGCCAGCTCCATCACCGCGGTATTGTTGGGCGTTTGGAAGAAAGTAAGTCCTACCTGAATCAGCCCGATGCGCCATAAAAAGCCAAAGATACCCTGTTCAGGCGTAAGACTGCTCATCGCCAGGCAACCAGCCACCATGATGAGTACCCCTGCCAGCATTACTTTCCGGGCATGAAATTTATCGGCCGCCTTACCTGCAAACACGCTTAGCACCGCGGTCACCAGTGGACCAAATGACATCAGCAGCCCTGTTTGTAATGGGGTGTAATGCCCTTCATTTGTAAGGTAAAACGGTAATAGTACCACGGTTGCCATGATCACGGTATACACCAGCCATGCAGCAATAAGACTTGCGCTCAACAAGGGATTACGAAACAGTTGCATGTTCAGAAATGGCTGGCTGACCTTTTTTTCGTAGCGTACAAAGAGTACGCTGCCACCAGCAAAACCCGCCAGCAAAATCAGTACCGGCCGGCTTAACAGCCCCTGATCTTCCATCATGGTCATGCCCATGCAATAGCAAAGCAGTACCCCTGCCAGGATCAGCATCCCTGTCCAGTCGGTTTGCTGCGCTCCCGCTTTGGTCACCACAGGTACGTAGCGGCGCACCAGCGCATATGCCAGTATGCCCAGCGGAATATTTACAAGAAACATAGATTGCCAGCCCAGCATAGATACCAGGATGCCGCCACAGGTAGGGCCGGAAGCAATACCCAGTGGCACCATCATTGTAAGCCATCCCATTGTTTTGCCCAATTGTTTTTTAGGTACCAGGTCGCCCGCAATAGCAAAGCTGAGTGATAAACAAAAAGCGGCGCCAACGCCCTGCAAGCCCCGGAAAACGATCAGCGTACCGATACC
The DNA here is from genome assembly GCF_056394125.1 of Chitinophaga sp. 10T418. Classification (NCBI taxonomy): domain Bacteria; kingdom Pseudomonadati; phylum Bacteroidota; class Chitinophagia; order Chitinophagales; family Chitinophagaceae; genus Chitinophaga; species Chitinophaga sp. 10T418. The sequence continues at coordinate 122,269 of NZ_JBFTHG010000012.1, read as the reverse complement.
CGGAGCCAGGCCACAGCCAAGGGAAGCGAGGGTAAACAAGCCGATACCAAACAGGTATAATTTCTTTTTACCAAAGATATCTCCCAAACGACCGGCACCAGCAATCAGTGCAGTAAGCAGGAGCATATAACTAAGCACCACCCATTGTGCCGCCGCAAAAGAAGCCTGCAATTGTTTCATCAATACCGGTAATCCAACGATGACAATACTTGTATCCAGGTTTACCATAAACAGGATCAGTGAAATTCCTATCACTGCCGCCTTCACCGGCCATTGATGGGGTTGAGGCGAATCCGCCACTGGCGGAGCATTCATTGTTAAAACAGACATATCGTATTTTTTGATGCCGCAAAGATGACTTTATCCGCTTCCCTGAAAATTGATCCATGTCAATAAATGAGGGACGCATTCCCTTCCCGCCGGAAGACAGGAAGATCATTATCTTTGCCTCTTTGCAGGAAAGTAGTATCTTGATCAAATTTGATTTATGTCGCCAGGTTTATTATTCTCATTCGTCGTTGCCTACTTTGTAATTCTCTTAGTAGTAGCATGGTACACGGGTCGTAATTCCAACAATGACTCCTTTTTTATCGGTAACCGTAACAGTAACTGGATGCTGGTTGCCTTTGGCATGATAGGAACTTCCCTCAGCGGGGTTACGTTTGTAAGCGTACCGGGAGCCGTAGGAAAAGATGCCTTCTCTTACATGCAGATCACTCTCGGATATTTCATAGGGTATATCACCATCGCCTATGTATTGATACCATTGTATTACCGGCTAAAGCTCACCTCTATCTATAACTACCTGGATAGTCGTTTTGGCAACCGTTCTTATAAAACAGGTGCTTCCTTCTTTATTCTTTCCCGCACCCTGGGAGCTACCGCCAGGTTGTACCTCGTAGTAAGAATATTACAGGATGCTATTCTTTCCAGCTTCGGTGTTCCCTTCTGGGTTACCACACTGATCATCTTGTTTATGATATTGCTGTACACCTATGAAGGTGGTGTTAAAACCATTGTGTACACAGACACTTTACAAACTACCTGTATGCTGGCAGGACTGGTGATTTGTGTAGGATTTATGCTGCAGACCATGCACCTGAACCTGGGAGAAAGTTTCACCGCCATGCACGAAAGAGGGCTGACCACCATCTTCAATACAGATCCGGACAGCAAACTCTTTTTCCTTAAACAGATTGTGGCGGGTGCCTTCATCACCATTACCATGACCGGTTTGGATCAGGAGATGATGCAGAAAAACATCTCTGTAAAAACATTAAAAGATTCGAAAAAAAATATGGTATCGCTGGCCTTTATTATGGTGATCGTAATTGGGCTGTTTCTTTTCCTGGGTGGTTTGCTTCACTTATATGGCGCCCAGCAGCAGGTAACTGTTACGGGAGATAAATTATTCCCGGAACTGGCATTGCATCATATGCCGCCCGTGATCTCCGTTATCTTTATCATTGCACTGATCTCCGCGCTGTTCCCCAGTGCCGATGGTGCTATGACGGCGCTGACCTCCTCTCTTTGCATTGACATCCTGAACATGCAAACGAGAACCGACTGGACAGAAGAACAGAAGAAAAAATACCGTCAGCGTATACACCTGATGATGGCATTTATTTTCCTCCTGTTTGTGATGATATTTGAATGGGTGAATAACCAGAGTATGATAGGTGTGATTCTTAAAGTAGCCACCTACACTTATGGTCCGTTGCTGGGGTTATTTGCCTTTGGTATTTTAACGAAACGCCAGGTAAACGATATGCTGGTACCGATAGTATGTGTGGCCGCTCCCCTGCTCTGCCTGGTGGTTGATCTTAATCAGTCTGCCCTCTTCGGCAGCTTCCAGATAGGATTGGAATTACTGATTATTAACGGATTATTTACCTACCTGGGATTGTTACTCATTTCCCGTAAAGCATAATTTCAGGTACTGCTGCTATGCCTTCAACAGCATAGCAGCAGTTGTTATTTACGCTTCCACAGCTACTTCTACTGCCTTCGTTTTGCTGAGATGATGTAACTCCAGTATCGTTGTTTTCCCGTTCTCACTTTCCCGGTACATCGGTACAAATTTGCGGTTATGCAGAATTTCCTGGTAGGTGTAAGAGGTACGCTGTATCACGGTATTAGCGTATACATCATTAAATCCTTTTACGGTTACATATAGTTCCACATCTGCCGTTTCCAGGTCCTGCGCAGAAAATCCAAGCAGGGGGCTGTTTTCATCAATGGGATGCACCACTGTCCAGTTCATTGATAATGTTTCTACCATCCTCCTCTCCAATGGCAGCGTATAGAATTTATACACCGCATTACCGTTTTCCTGTACCTGCAAACCCAGTGTTACCAGCACTTCTACATTGGTGAGCGTGTGATGTTCTTTGTAGGAAGCAAAGCGGAACATGAGGGCTGTTTTATCCTGGTAAGGAGCGATGAGTGCTTCATCACTAAACAGCAGATGCGCCCGCGGCTTCGAAAACCGGCCATAGATAAGACCTGTAGCCACCGCAAATGAGAGGAAACCCGTCATGGCCTCAATTGCCGCTACCAGGTTTACGCCATCTCCTACGGGGTTTACCCGGCCATATCCTACTGTGGTAAAGGTTTCTGTGCTGAAGAAGTAAATTTCTTTAAATCTTTCCCAGGTTGTTTGACCTATAATACCCTGGAATTGTGCTGCCCCTAACCACCAGTATATACCGGAATACAACAGGTTGATAGAAAAATAAAAAAGCAGGATGACCACGCCAAACTGCCAGGCCGGCACGTTCAGCAATGCATGATAAATATTGAAACGGTGCATAAACGAACGTCCTTCACGACGTATATTAAAACTCCCGTCACGATTGATAAAACGACCGCCGTAACCATTTGCATTCACGCCAAATCCGGTGTCGTCATTTTGTCTGGAAAAAGGGTTTATTCTTTTCAGAAGCGCCATAAGATGGATAAATTATTGCATAAAGGTAAGAGAGAAAAATTGAATCTGTTTGAGTGTGTTTGAGTTTGGTTAACGAATGAGGAATTAAAAAGGAGTTTCTTGTGAAGAAATTTGATAATGGACAAAGAAACCCAAAAAAAAGTAGACGCCCTTCTTCTCAAAGCAAAGCAGTGTGAGGATCGTAAGGTTAAAGTTACCTTGAAATCAGGAGGGGTGAGTTCATTGGGCCGGGTTATTAAAACCAAAGAACAAGCGCATGTCTTTATGACAATTTTAAAATCATTATAAGCATACTATACACTAGATTATTTAAGGTGGGCAGATAGCATCTGTTCACCTTTTTTCATGCTTGCCATTCAACCAAAAAAGAAATATTTTATTAAAAAATATCCCTACTTTATTACAACCTTAATTCAGTCTGTTTAGTATACCCATTTTAAAACCTTCCCTAAATTTCATGTTATGCATTTAACCAAGAAAATCCTTTATTCATTGACATTACTGGTTGCCCTAATGACCATTGCCTTCTCCGCCCGCTCCCAGAGCTACATGTGTACGCTGATTAAAAACGGGCAACTAACGCCGCCATCCGGAAGCGGAAGTCCCGCTATTCAGTTTCACACTATTTCTTTTGCCGGAAGTGGTAATGATGCAACAGGAGTCAATGCCTTCGGGGGATATTATACATCGCCCTACAAACTGGCCTTTAATCCGCCTAATGAATCGATTACAGTAAACCTCTATTTCAGTGATGTGCCTTATGGGTATCACTATTATGTAAGTGCATATGTAGATGGGGTGCTGGCTTATAAAACGCCCATGCAGTTTTATTATCCGTCTATGGGTTCCAATGTACCCGTAATATTGTCGCCTGTTCCGATATCCGGCAGCGCCAGTACGGTAGAGATAAGATTAACAAATTCCTGATCCTTGTAAAAGGAAGTTTATCTGACTGGTTAAGGGTAACAAAAAAGGTTGGCTTTTAGCCAACCTTTTCCTCAAAGAAATTTATTTACAATCACCATCTGGTGTACAAACTTGTCCTGATAAGGTTTCCAGCTCTGTTACAGATTGTGTTTTCTTCCATTCTCCATATGCCTGCTCCAATGCCTGCGTAAATGCATCTACCGGTTGTGCGCCGGATACGCCATACTTACGATCCAGTACAAAAAACGGTACACCTCTGATGCCCAGCTGCTGTGCTTCATTCACATCCTTATTTACAGCCGCCGCCAGGTCGCCGGATTTCAATACCGCAGCTATTTCTGCTTTGTCCAATCCTATTTCTGCTCCCAGTTCCAACAGGGTTTCGTGATTGCTCATGTCTTTACCTTCGGTGAAGTAGGCGTAAAACAGTCGTTCTTCCGCCGCATCGCCCAGCTGGTGCTTTTTCGCCAGTTGAATCAGGCGGTGTGCGTCAAAGGAATTAGCGATGACCGCTTTATCGAAGTTATAGGTGAGACCAGCGTCCTTAGCGGTACTGGTCATTTGTTCGTGTGCCGTCAGAGACCAGTCACGGGACTGCCCTTTTATTTCCGCCACATAATCGTATACATCCTTGCCAGGCTGAGATTGCAACGCAGGATTCAGTTGAAAGCTCTTCCACTCTACCGTGACGTCATCTTTTCCCGGAAATTGTTCCAGTGCTGCTTCAAACCGCCGTTTGCCTATGTAGCAAAACGGACACATGATATCAGACCATATTTCTACTTTCATTATAATTTATTTAAGATCCAGCTGCAAAGTTAATATATTTGCTATCAAAAAGTAACCAGTTTCCTTTAAGTAAGTGCTTTACAAGAGGTAACCAACCAATATGCAGATGAAAACAGAAGAATTAACAGTCAATTGTGGTAAAGATGCAGAAGAGAACAGCCACAGCGACTGTCACAAAGTGATTATGCCAGTCAGGGATGCACTGGATGTGATCAGTGGTAAGTGGAAGTTACCTATTATCATTGCGGTGTCCAGGGGGCATAAACGTTTCCGGGATATTGAACGCAGCATTCCTAAAATCACGTCCAAAGTATTGTCTAAAGAACTGAAAGACCTGGAAACACATAAGCTGGTGAAGCGTACGGTATACGATACACAACCAGTATCAGTGGAATATACCCTGACGCCCTACGCCGCTACACTGGACAGCGTTATCGTTGCCTTGCAGAAATGGGGCATCCAACACAGAAAAAAGATATTGGGGAAATAGCGTGTACGCCGGTACGCGCTATGTTTCTATTCTTCCGAAATTTTCAATACGATTTTTCCTCTTCCAGGGCCGCCATTTTTGCTGAACTCCTGCGCTGCAGCAGCCTGGGATAATGGCTGGAACACGCGGCGCACATATGGTCTGATCAGGTCCCTTTCCACCATTTTATGAACTTCTTTCATGGCAGCCAGTGTTTTAGTACCACCCCATACGGCGCGGATACCAGCAGCAGTTACCTTTTCCGGATCTGGCATCTGAACAATACAAAGTAGCAGTCCTCCGGGTTTCAGCACGCCCATGGAGCGTTCGGTGGTATCTCCTCCTACGGTGTCAAATACAATATCTACGGAGTGTACCTGCGTTTCAAAAGGCGCGGCTTTATAGTCGATCACTTCGTCGGCACCCAATGCAGTCACAAAAGCTATATTCTCTGCGCTGGCAGTTGCGATTACATAGGCGCCGGCGTTATAGGCCAGTTGTACAGCGAAATGTCCTACTCCACCTGCGCCGGCATGGATCAGGATCCGTTGTCCTTTTACCAGCCGCGCCACATCGAACAATGCGCCCCAGGCCGTTTTAGCACCGCCCATGGCTGCCGCCTCCTCAAAGGAGAGGTGTGTGGGTTTACGAAACAACAGTTCTGCCGGGGAAATAGCATAGGCAGCATAGGAACCATCCACAGCGCCATACACTTCATCTCCTATTTTCTTACCAAATACACCTTCCCCAACAGCAGTAACTACTCCGGATGCTTCCACACCGGGTATATAGGGCAGCGGATGCTGCATTAATCCTTCTCTTAATTTCCAGTCAATGGGATTTACCCCACTGGCTACCACCTTGATCAACACCTGGTCTTTTGCCGGCACTGGTACCGGCACCTCTTCCAGCTTCAACTGCTCCGGGCCTCCATAGGCATGTACACAAATGGCTGGTATGTGGAGGTTTTTCATAGATTTTTTGATGCTAAAATAAGCTTTTAGCCTTTAGTTTTTAGCTTTTAGCAAATGTAGTGGAGATCGACATATGGCAAGCTAAAAGCTAAAGGCTAAAAGCCAAAAGCTAAAAAAAGCTATCTTTGCCGCTCATATTATAGCAGTATCATGACTTTTGGTGATTTAAACCTCAATACTCCCTTATTAAACGCGTTAGATGAATTAGGTTATAAAAGACCTACGACTATACAGCAGCGTGCATTTTCTGTGATCATGTCCGGCCAGGATGTGTGCGGAATTGCGCAAACCGGTACCGGTAAAACATTTGCTTACCTGTTACCAACCCTTCGTCAGTTTAAGTTTTCGAAAGAGAAATACCCCTCTGTGCTGATTATTGTGCCTACCAGGGAACTGGTAGTACAGGTGGTGGAAGCGGTGAAGAAACTTACCACGTACATGAATGTATCAGTATTGGGTGTGTATGGTGGGGTAAACATGAATCCCCAGATGGAAGCCGTGCAGGATAAACTGGATATACTGGTGGCCACACCCGGACGCCTGTACGATATTATCCTCAGCGGTGCACTGAAAGTAAAATCTGTAAAGCGCCTCATCATCGATGAAGTAGATGAAATGCTGAACCTGGGCTTCCGTACACAGTTAAGGAACATTATGGACCTGTTGCCTCCGAAAAGGCAAAACCTGATGTTTTCCGCTACCATCACGGAAGATGTAGAGAAAATGATTCAAACACATTTTTACAACCCACTACGGATTGAAGCGGCACCTACCGGTACTCCCCTGGAGAACATTGACCAGATCGTGTACAAGGTACCTAACTTCTATACGAAAGTAAACCTGCTGGAATTGCTGATTACGGAAGATCAGACGATGACCAAAACCCTCATCTTCGCGGCAACCAAGCAGTTGGCCGATGACCTGCATGAGCAGCTGGAGAAAGAATTTCCCGGTAAAGTAGGTATCATTCACTCCAATAAAGAACAGAATCATCGTTTCAATACTGTTCGCAAATTCCAGGCGAATGAATACCGTTTCCTGATTGCTACCGATATCATTGCCCGTGGACTTGATATTGCCGAGGTAACCCATGTCATTAACTTTGACACGCCGGAAGTACCCGAAAGCTATATACATCGTATAGGCAGAACCGGTAGAGCGGATAAAAAAGGTATTTCTATTCTCTTTACCAAAGACGCAGAAGCAGAAAATCTGTCGCGGATAGAAAGCCTGATGAATTACGTGATTCCTGAACAACCTTTACCAGAGGATTTAACTATTTCTGATGTGTTGACGGAAGATGAAAAACCGAAGATACATATGCGTAATGTACTGGTGAAAGCACCTAAACGGGAGGATGTAGGCCCGGCTTTCCACGAAAAGCTGGCCAAAAACAGGAAGACCAACAAGAAGGTGACACATAAAGAAAAGATGATGTTGAAATATGGCAAGCCTAAAAAGCGCGGTGCCAAAAAGAAATAGCTGAAGGCTGAAAGCTGAAAGCCATTGTGTACGAGATATAAGCGAATAATTTACGCTTTATGCTACTACACAATGGCTTTTTGCTTTCAGCATATTTGTGTAACGTCTCCTGTTACATATATCCTGCGCTCTCTGCCGGGCGACTCAGGGCATCCAGCGCGTGATAGTTAGCTTTTCATGATGCAGACGCTGTCGATCCCATGCATAGCACCCGCTATGTATCTATAAAAGCACTGCTGCAGAGGTGGACTTGATGCCGGGATGCTTAGCTCCCGCTATGTACCTATAAAAGCACTGCTGCAGAGGTGGGCTTGATGCCGGGACGCTTAGTGCCCGCTATGTACCTATAAAAGCACTGTAGCAGAGGTGGACTTGATGCCCAGGTTTCGGACAACTGATTTTTTGCGGCAAAGCAGCGGCGGGGGATTTTAGAAGCATTTGTTAATGGAATAACAATTCATTAACAAACTTCGCTGGTAAATAAAAATCCGTCCCGCCAATTGCATCGAATATAAACATGTGCATGTAAGTGTATCGAAAAAACAAACTGTCTTTCAGAAGGTCATTTTCAGTGCTTTATGTGAATTTGACTGACAGTTACCATTAAATAACCGCGTAATAACACCCTTGAAAAATCAGCAACCAGATACCGGGTTTGCCATTATCAACTAAATCCCAGCATGAGTGCATCTATCAACGATATTGAATTGCTTGCACAACTGAAGACGGGCAGTCTTCCGGCTTTCCAGTATTTTTACAGTGCCTACCGTCAGTGGCTGTACGTAACTGCTGTGTCTATACTGAAAAACGAAACGGAGGCCCAGGAGCTGGTACAGGATCTTTTTATTGATTTCTGGCAAAAAGACCTGAGTGCGCGGATAGACCTAAGTACCACCAATTCTCTGAAAAATTTCTTATTTGTCAGCATCCGTAACCGCTGTCTGAATAAAATAGCTAAGGATGCCACGCGAAGCAAAAGATTAAAAGACATCATTCTGCCTGAAACCTACACATATCCACAAAGCAGGTTAGAAAACAACGAACTGAAGGAACAGCTGGAAACCGCCATCAGCCAGCTGCCGGAGCGCCAATCAATCGCCTTCAGACTGGCTTACCAGGAGCACAAAACACGCAAAGAAATTGCGGCTTTCATGGACACCAGTGAAGAAACTGTGAAAAAACAAGTCGCCACCGCGCTGAAAACTTTACGGGCATCTTTAAAAAAAATCCTTTTTTAATACCCCGGCCAATTAAATAAACGGTTAATAGTGTACATGAACAGCGCAGACGAAATATACAGGCTAATGACTGAAAAGCTTGCGGGAATAATTTCCGCAGCGGATGATCAATTGTTGGAGGATCTAATCGAAGAAGATGCTGCAGTACGGGAGAAATGGGAACAACTTTCTATGATCCCCATACCTCCACCACCGGCCCCCTGGCTGGAGGTGATCGATTTTAAACCGAAGAAATCCCTGCGCCGCGTACTCGTGACATGGTCGGCAGCAGCGGCCGTGCTGGCACTGGTAGCCCTGACAGCCTGGAAATGGGACGCTATCTTCCCCCGTAAACAAGCCCAGGCAGCGGTGGTCATTCCCGATGTACTATTGGAAATAGCCGGTCAGCCTACCATCAATCTTACAAAATCTACCGGCAATATCAACGTTGGCGGCAAACAAATTATTAACAAGGATAATACGCTCTTTCTCAATACCGGTGAAGAATTACCTGCAGGTATGAATTCACTGATCGTGCCGCAGGGTAAGAGCTATGAAGTAGCCCTCCCGGATGGCTCCGTAGTAACGCTCAATGCTTCCACCCGAATGGACTTCCCTTTTAGCTTTAAAGGCAACAACAGGGAAATCACGCTTAACGGGGAAGCCTATCTTAAAATAGCCAAACAGGCAGGTAAGCCTTTTCTGGTGCACCTTCCCAATAGTACTGTAGAAGTATTGGGTACTACCTTTAATGTGAACAGCTACGATAGCAGCGTGGTAAAAGTATCCCTGGTAGATGGTAAAGTGAGAATGAAAGCCGGGAAAAAGACCGTTATGATGAAACCCGGACAACAGGCCATCTTCCATAAGGAAAACGCCACCATTGATACACAACCGTTTAACGCCACCGTTGAACTGGGCTGGCAGAAGGGACTTTATTGTTTCTCAGACACACGAATGGATGAAATATGTAACGTTATTTTCCGCTGGTACGGCGTCCACGCATCCCTGGACAATCCTGAAATCGCCAGCAGACCTTTTACCGGCTTATTGGACAAGAAAACGCCTATCGGTTTTCTCCTCGAAGGGATAAAAGCCACTACCGGAACTGATTATTATTTTACCGCAGACAGCACACTGCATTTCAAATAATAGGCAACACAAAGGCAAGTAACCATGAAGCAACCAGAAAACAAGTACCTCCTGATTGACAGGAATGATCGCGTCTACACCACCTACGAGTGCATTCCCAGCTACCTCCAGTCCCAGCTGATCCCTTATGCCAAATGTTATACAGATATTGATGATAACGGCATTATTATAGACCAGCAACTGCAAATGGACGGGCTTAGTATCTATTACCACCTGATACATCTGAAAGAAGGGGTGGAACTAACAACGGTGCCTCCATCCAAATACCTGCTACCAGCCACCGTATCCGGTTTTGCTGACAACAACACGCCCGTTTCCATGAAAATGCGGCTCAGCAAAAAAGCAGGGGATGCTTTCAACCCGGCCTCGGACGATGGTACGGTGGTTACGGAAAGAGAGTTCATCATGAACTTCCACGTAAACCTCAACATTCACCACCTGACAGCTTTGAAAGAAGAATTTCCCCTCTTTGGCATCATTAACAAAGTAGGCGTAAAAGAAGCGTTAAACCCTTCCAACAGGCTCCCATTCCGGCTGAATGAGGTGAACTACCAGGTGATGAACCGGATACTGAACTGTAAGCTGATTGGCAAAGCTGCGGATCTTTTTTTCCGGCGCAGTGCCATTGACTTCTACAGTACTTATTTGCGTTACCTCGCTCCCATAGCTCCGGTTATGCTGAAGGAAAGTCACCAGCAACAACTCCGGGAAATTGCCCATTATATTATTCAGCACCCAGCAGAAGCGGGCAGCGTAGAAAATCTCTGCAGCAAATTCGGCGTAGTACCTGAGTTCCTGGACAGACCCTTTGAACAGGAATACCATATTCCGGTGAATGCACTGATACAGCAGGAAAACATGGCGCTCGCGTTTAAAATGATCACCGAAACAAATCATACCCTCACGTATATTTCCACCTTCACCAAACATAACAGTTGGGAAGAACTGACGGAGGAATTTGAACAATATTATAAATGTAACATCGCGGATTTGCGAAAAGCACAATAACCCCTACTTGTGGTCACCCGGCGGCGGCACTATGCCGCTGCTGAGTGCCATTTGACATCTGCTGTTCCGGTCATGCCTGCCGGAAAATATTTGCAGCTACTTCCCTTCTACGGGTAATCCTTTTAATAGTTCCTGGATAAACAGATCTGCCGCTTTTTTATGATAGGTTTCTTTCTGCCAGATAATATAAGCACGGCGTTGTAACTCCCTGCCCTCGAGAGGAATGCCCACCAGGTTTTTCCAGCCCAGCAATGCCCGCTCGTTCAGTAACGTGGCCCAATGTCCCTTTTCTACCAGCGACAAGATAGAGTGTACATCATTCATTTCAATTCTAACAGCCGGTTGAATCTTATTCCGCTCCAGCACTTCATCTACAGAGTCGCGGGCGCTGAAGCCCCGGGAGGCAAAGATCAGGTCCATGCCCGTCAGACTTTGCAGGTTGATTTTTTTCATTCCTGCCAGCTTGTGCTTTTTCGATACGGCAACTACAATCTTGGAGCGAAACAGTTCCTTTGTCTCCAGATCTTTATAAAAGGCTTCCTGGTGAAAAGCCAGTACCAGGTCCAGTTCCGAGGCCCGCAGTTTACTTTCCAGCAACTCCGTGGTACCATATTCAATATATATTTTGATACCAGGATACTTTACCGGGAAGGTAGTCAGTGCAGGCAACAGGAAAGAAGTAAAAGCATACGTAACGCCTATACGTAAATCCCCGCTCAGCATATTTTGCAGGTCCTGGATAGCTTGTCGCCCTTTCTCTACGTCCAGCAATATTTGCCGGGCATGCAGCAGGAATACGCCGCCGGCTTCCGTGAGGTGTACATGTTTGCCAATCCGGTCGAACAACAACATGCCCAGCTCATTTTCCAGTTGCTTGATCTGCTGCGATAAAGTCGACTGCGTAATATACAGCGCTGCTGCAGCGGCCGTGAAATGGGCTGTTTCGGCGGCCTTAACAAAATACATCAGTTGGCGTAGCTCCATATATCAATCGTTTTTTTCAATGAATATCATTAAAACAATCTATTTAACAAATATATCGATCTTCCCGAAATTTGCATCAGATTATAAATGGCCTACTGCCTCAAATATGTTAATCAGATGGATGTTTTTCGTGCTTTAAATTCCCGGAATTTCCGGCTCTTCTTCTACGGACAATCAATTTCACTTATAGGTACCTGGATGCAGAAAACTGCGGTATGCTGGCTCGTATACCGCCTCACTAATTCGGCCGTGTTGCTGGGAGTAGTGAGCTTTGTAAGTCTTATTCCTTCCCTGCTGCTATCGCCCTATGCGGGTAGCTTTATAGACCGTCATAACCGTTACCGCATACTCATGATCACGCAGATCATTTCGATGTTGCAGGCGGGTGCTTTGGCGTTGATGATCCTGTTACGTAACTACAATATCCCGGGGATCATTTTTCTTTCACTTGTACAGGGCGTGATCAATGCGTTCGATGTCACCTGCCGTCAGTCGCTGATGGTAGAGATGGTGGAGAAAAGAGAAGACCTCCCCAATGCCATCGCCCTGAATTCTACCATGGCAAACTTTGCGCGTATTGCGGGTCCGGCGCTGGCAGGGATTATACTGAGTACTTTTGGTGAGGACATCTGTTTTGTCAGCAACTTTCTGAGTTATATACCCGTATTGATTTCGTTGTGGATGATGAAAATTGTATTGCCTCCCGTCATTAAATCCGACAGGAGTATATGGGCGGAGCTGAAGGAAGGTTTTCATTATATTTCGGGAGATAAAGACCTGGCCTCCCTCCTGCTGATGCTAAGTGCCAGCAGTTTATTCGTCATTCCTTTTAATACCCTGATGCCGGTATTTGCAAAAGATATTTTCAATGGAGATGCTAAAACATTCAGTTGGTTTGAAAGTGCCGCCGGACTGGGATCTATTATGTCCGCCATCTACATGGCCAAACTAAAGCCCAATAAAGACCTGGTGAAGATCCTGATAACCGCCAGCCTGGTATTTTCGTTGAGTGTATTGTTGCTGGCCTTTTCCGGCTGGTTGCCACTGGCATTGTTATTCATGATGCTTTCCGGCGTGGGCATGATGGCACAAACGGCGTCTATCAATACCTACATTCAAACACATGCTATCCCATCAATGCGGGCCAGGGCTATCAGTTATTATATCATGGCGTTCCAGGGTATTATCCCGGTGGGTAGCTTGCTTACCGGATTGCTGGCTCACTTTATTGGTCCCCGGTTAACCGTATTCGTAGCTGGTTTGGCAGGCGCCATTGCTACCGTAATCTTTGTGAACTACCGTAAAAAAATACGCACCACGCCATATGAGATACCAAATGGTGCGAAAATGGCAGCGTGATTGTTCCCGCCTCTTCGTTTTGTACGTCTTCCAGCTTATCTAAAAAGATAATGTTATTATTATATATAGAAAATACATAAATAAGTATGTCTACGCATTATTTATGGCACGTAATTCTACTTATTTATTATCTTGATATAGATTTGATGAATAATTCCAACGGAAATAATTAATTTCATCACGGAATGAACTTGACCCAATTATCCAACCCTATTTTATGTATTTCTCATTGTTAGCCATTCTACGATTTAAGGTGATTGAATATATCCTTACTCTTATCCTAAACCAGGAGAGGAAAACTGACATTAAATACCATACAATAGTCATATCCCTTTGAAAACAGATGATATGACGAATAGACCCTGTTATACCACAACTGTACGAACTATCTGTTTATTTTTTCTTTTATCTATCTGTTGTACCACAGCATTAGCGCAACATACACTGCAAGGCGTAATGTCCGACAGTTCGCATCATCTGTTGTCCGATATACCTGTTCAACTCGTGTCTGTTGATAGTGCCAGGCAGTACAATACCGTCACTGATAAACTCGGAAAGTTTACTTTTAATAATCTCGCCCGGCAGCGTTATCAACTGAAAATTAATAGCGTAAATTATCAGCTTGCCGGCAAGCTGATAATCCCTATGCAACGGGATACTTTCATTACTGTAAATCTTTCGGATCCTACCAGGACATTAAAAGAAATAACCGTCACATCAAGCCGGCCCGTTTTTAAAAAGGAGATTGACCGGTTTGTTTTTAATGTTCAAAACACCAGCCTGGTTGCGGGAAACAATATTTGGGGTGTTTTAACGCAGACCCCCATGGTGAATGCACAGGAATCGGGTACCTTATCGCTCCTGGGGACACAAGGCGTTTCTGTATATATAAATAACCGGAAAAGCGTTTTAAGCGGGAAAGACCTGCAACAATACCTGAGTAGTATACCCTCCGACAACATTCAACAGATTGAAGTGTTTACCATGCCGCCCAGTAAATATGAAGCAGGGAACCCGGGAGGGATCATAAATATTGTGCTCAAAAAAAATGAAACAGAAGGGTTGAATGGATCCGTTGGCATTACAGATAACCAGGCCACCTATAATTCACAAAGCGGAAACATAGCCCTGAACTATCGTAGTAAAAAGTATGGCCAGCAGTTGACGGTAAATAGTGGCTCCCGCAAAGGGTATTATTATAGCGACAATGACATTACCTATACCGGTAAACAAAAAGAACTAATCCATAACCAGACCATAAAGAAACCCGAAAATTATGTTGGCTTCTCAACATCTGCAGATTATATCCTCAGCCCGAAATCCGTTATAGGTGCAGTAGCAGAATACAGAACAGCCCACGCTAATGATGATAACAGTGGATATAATATTATTAATTACATTGATAGTGGTCAGAAGGAAGAACAGTATTATAATGAGAACCCGGAAAGGAGAAATACTAATTACTTATCCTTCAACCTTAACTACCAGTTTACTGATACTAAAAGGAAACAGGAACTAATGATCAGTGCTGACTACTTCAATTATCAGAACGATCAGCTTGCACGATTTCTGTCATATAACAAGAGCAATCCTGATAGCGTTCATAGCGGATATCGTAACGCGACTTCGCAGCATATCCGTAACTATGCTGTCAAGGCGGACTACACAAAGACGCTTTCAGGTAATATTAAATTGGAGACCGGCGTACGTTTTTCACGGACACAAACAAATAACGACCTCCTCTCAGATAATTATGTATCCAGAGAATGGATCATCAATACAAACCGATCCAATAAGTTCAGGTACAAAGAAAGTATAGCAGCTGCCTATGTTTCTTTATACAGGAAATTTAATGAACATGTAGAAGTAAAGGCTGGAGGAAGAATAGAAGAAACATCATTGGAAACAGCACAAATAACATCAAAACAAACCAGCTCCCGCCAATACTTTAATTTCTTCCCCACAGCCTACCTCAATTATACCATCAATGACAAAAATGTACTCTCGTTTGCTGTGAGAAGTGATATCCGGCGCCCCTCCTACTCGCAACTGAACCCTTTCATAAATATCATCAGTGATAAATACCTGGTAAAAGGGAATCCGGAGCTAAGGCCGTCCAACAGCATGATTGCAGAGATCACTTATACGCTCCATAAGGACTATATTTTCATAGCACGATATACCAGGGAGAATCACCTTTTTGAACAAATAGCTATTGTAATTCCACCCGACACCACTTTATTGGACAGGTTTAACTATGGCAATTCTGATGAATGGGGCCTGACAAGTATCATCAATAAATCACTGATGAAAAACAGATGGAAAATCACGTTAACCAATTCTTTTTCCCTCTTTAAACAAAGCGTTGATGTGCCGCAGGTCATAAGCAATACCAGGAATTTCTTATATATGTGTAACCTGTCACAGCAATTCAGCAATGTCTTTAACAGTAAAATTGATGTTTCATTTAACGGAAGCTACCTGAGTAAGATAGTGAGCGCCAACAGCGAAATTACAGGATTCGGAGAGGTGGGAATCGGCCTTTTACGAAAGATACCCGCCTGGAATACACAGCTTTCCTTATATGCAGGAGATATATTTAACACGCAACGATTAAAACACTTTTATAGCATAAATGATTTCTCTGTATCCGATATGACTGGATTCAGCGATACACGATTTATAAGAATTACAATAACCCAAAAGATAGGAAGCAACAAAATAAAAGCGGTAAAAAGAAAAAGTACCAGTAACGGAGAAGAAGCCAATAGAGTTCAATAGCATTCCGGCGTTAACCCAACGATAGACAGGCATATGAAGTAACCCCAGGCATCGTCGTAAAGGACCTGCCTGCAATGCATAGCAAAGTTATTACCTGGTAACAAAGAAATATATTCCGGATATATAAAAACCGGTTGATTGCAACACCCGGTGCATCTGAATGGCATACAGATGTAAATCGCTATGCCTGTTATTTTTCCTTAAACTCAATTTATGAAAAATTCAAAACTCAAAGCGCTGATGCTTCGGCAGAATATTGCGCTGCAACAACAAAAAGAGAACCAGGATGATTTTCTGATCATCAATGAAGAAAGTACGTTTCACCTGCAGGGTGGTAACGCTGCCGGCCCATGTATAGATCAGGTAGAATCTGATGGCACCTGCGCCGGCAATACCTGCGGAACCTATAAGAGTAGTTGCGACTGTACTGATAATGGCTGTAAGATTTATTAGTCATCTGTACCAGGAATGATTACATCATCTCCAGGCAATACCGCCCCGTAAGGCAGTATTGTTCTTTAATGATCCGTTTTTCACATAAAATATTTATTATGAAATTTAAATTATCCAGGTATGTATACGTGAGCCAGGATGCTGATATAATGCCTGATCACTCACTCGTATATGTTACCAGAACAGGTGTTGCCATTGAGTTGCCAAACAATCATGTGGCATTGCTTCAATCAGGCGAATATGAGCAACTTTCCATAGATCTGCAGAAAAAACTGATACGCAACGAAGTGCTGGTTCCTGAAGGAGAAGATGAATTGAAGAGTATTCTTGAATATAATAAAACAGAAGTAAAGGATCGTAAAACACTTAGTTACACCATCCAACCTTCCGCCAATTGCCAGTTAGGTTGCCATTACTGCGGACAAAGCCATACCAAGCATGTGATGAATGAAACGGTGGCTGACCTTATGATCAGCAGGATTGAAGAAAAAATTATTTCCAAAGGAAAGGATATCAGTATACTGTATATTACCTGGTATGGCGGAGAACCCATCACAGGGCTGAGCAGCATTGAATACAACTCGCAAAGGCTCATGCAACTGGCCGCTGTACATAACCTGCGATATGAAGCAGAAATTATCACCAACGCGCTGGCACTGAAGCAAGACCTCTTTGAAAAACTGGTAACGCAATATAAAATAATGGACTACCAGATTACCATTGACGGGACCGCCGATTTTCACGATAAACGCAGGATGCTGAAAAATGGTACTGCCTCTTTTGAGATCATTTTCAATAATGTGGTGGCCATAGCCTTGTCTGATTTCTTTGCCACATCCGGCGCGCGCATTAATATCCGTTGCAATGTTGACGCAGAGAATAAAGAAAATGTATTTGAACTGCTGGAACAGATGAATGCAGCTGGTATACTGGGTAAAGTTGGTTTTTATATCTCAGCGGTGCATGACTGGGGGGATAACGGAGCCAGCAAAGTGCATGGTATCAGTAAAGAAGACTTTGCACAGTTCGAGATAGAAGTTTTTATGAAGCTGCAGGAATACAAAGCACTCAATCCCGGCAACCTGATACCTCAACGCAGTACCTATACCTGTATGGTGGTTGATGAATCCGCAGAAGTGTTCGATGCGCATGGCAATATTTCAACCTGTTGGGATGTACCCTATACTACCTCCTATTTTAATACACCCTACGTATCAGGAAATCTTCGGCAGGTCGAAAAAGTAGACACCAGCAATGCTATTATGAGACATTGGTACGACGAAATCCCTACCAACGACACCTGGTGCAAGAAATGTACTTTTCTTCCTGTTTGCGGCGGCTCTTGCCCCAAAGAGTGGAATTTTGGTACTCCTGCATGCCCATCATTTAAATTCAATATCGATGAGCGGTTGTTTTTGAGAAAAATGCTAACCCAATAAACGGATGGCCCCTTTCATTATTTCAATTATTCCTCACCTCCATACAACGATATATGAACAACTACGAAATGAATAATGCGATTGATAACTTCCTGTATCAGTTTGGTTCAATAGAAGCCATTGATGCCCCTTCCGGCAAAAGTGCCACCTATCATATTTATAATAAGCTGGAAGAAGCCTACAGCGAAGAACTGAGTAATGATGAAATCAGGAAGATGTTCTATCATTTCTATTGTTATGAAACATGCCTGCAACACCTGAAGAAAAGGGAGCTGCATACATCTGAGATGCTGTTTGGAAAAATTGTTGCACTTGACCGGAATTTTGATAGTCGCATAAAAGCCGGGATGGAACTAATCTTCTGGGCGATGTCGGCCTACCGGCAACATGTACAGGGCAACCTGGATGTAGCTCTTCAGGAACTTGACACAGCCATACAGCATTGTGAAGAACAGGCTAAGCTATTTCCTTTGATAGTATCCTCTATACAGGAACAATGGCTGAACAGGTTGCGGGTGCAGTTCCGGAAAAAAGACCTGGAAGCTGCACGTATAGAAGCAGAAAGCCTCTTCTGCTTCACGTTCACGGGAATCCGGAAACCAGGAAAGGAATATATAACAACTGCTTTGCTCGCCCTGCAACCGGACGATCAGCGTACAATGCTCTGGCATATCTTCCGTCAGATGCTGATGGAACTGCAGCGCCCCGGTGTTTTTAGCAGCAGCGAGCAGGACACATTTATGCGCCTGTTATGTGCTTCCATTTACGAGAAAATAGCGGCACCGGCTATTAACAAGGATGGCTTTGATATAGTGATGCTATTGCATACTTATTATCATGGAAGCCCTGTTGAATTTATCGGGATGCTGAACGACTGCTTTGACTCATTCAGACAAGCTGCCAAGAACGTACAGAAGCTGGTCATCCGTTGTTTTCTGGATTTATTGTTACAGTATGAATACGATATTACAAAGCATAACAACTATGAAATGTTCTGTAATACCCTGGAGAAAAAATTGGGCGTAAGCCCCACGGCTATTACGGCGCCAACCGTTTAAACTACTGCATGATGATGAAAAGATTCCCTCACTTCACACAGTTGGAGTTTTCAGATTGCGGCCCAACCTGCCTGAAAATCATCCTGAAGTACTACGGAAAAGATTGTAGTCTTGCCCACCTGCGCGACATCTGTGCTGTAACGCGATCCGGAATTACAATGGGCGACCTGATCACTGCAGCCCGGGCACTGCATTTTAATGCAACGGTATACCAGATGACGGTAGAAAGCCTGACCAGGAACAAAGTACTGCCATGTATATTGCACTGGAAGCAGGATCATTTTGTGGTGTTATATAAAATATCAGAAAAAGGTTATTTCTATATTTCAGATCCCGGTTATGGCAGAATAAAAATGCCGGCCCGTGAATTTGTGCGTATGTGGCAAGGCAACAATGAAAAAGGCGTTGCCTTGCTATTAATACCGACAGAAGAATTTCTTGCTGCGCCTTGCCCGCCGGTGCAAAAATGGGAAGCCTTAAAAAAAGGGATAGCCTTTACGGTGCATCATCTTCGGGCGCACCGCGGAAAACTGCTACTGCTCATAGTCTTTCTTCTTTTGAGTACTTCCCTGGCCTATTTGTTGCCCATTACAATGCAGCAACTCGTTGATAAAGGTATCAACCAAAAAAACATCAATGTAGTATGGGCGGTATTGCTTTTCCAGGGGGGGATTCTGATGGGGCAGATTTTATTTGACTGGCTGCGTGGTTTGATAGGTGTACGTTTCAGCACTCAGGTGAGTATGGAAGTGGTTTCACAGTTCCTCTATAAACTTATAAGGCTGCCGGTACGTTTTTTTGACAACAGAATGAACGCTGACATACTTCAACGAATTGATGATCAGCAGAGGATAGAATTATTCCTCACTCAACGCATCATTCAGACATTGTTTTCCATTGTACTGATAACAATACTGTCTGTCCGGCTACTTCATTATAATGCGCCGGTCTTCCCGGTATTCTTCTTTATGAGCGCGTTTTCCATCACCTGGATATTCTTATTCCAGGCGCAAAGAAAGAATATTGACTATTACAATTTCCGGCTGGCTTCAGAAAACCGAAATGCACAAATGGAGTTGATTACTGGTATGCGCGAGGTGAAAATCAATAATGCCCAGCAAAATAAGGTCAGTACCTGGAGAAAGATACAACTGGAGCTTTACCAGTTAAAATTGCAATCACTTCGCCTTAATCTTTATCAAACGATGGGCGTAAGTGCAATTACCCAGCTTAAAAATATTATCATCAATGCCTTATGCGCCGTTTGGGTGATACACGGCAACATTACCATAGGCGAAATGATGGGCATAGGCTATATTACCGGCATGCTTTCCGCACCCATAGAGTCGCTCGCTGACTTTATGCGCATAGCACAGGAAGCAATCATTTCGGTGGAACGCATTGACGAAATCCATAGGAAAGAGGACGAAAACAATGCGGACAAAGTCCCTCCTCCGGATGTGATACACGATGGAATATTCCTCGAGGATGTGAGTTTTAAATATGATGGGAGTTATCAGCCTTATGTGCTTAAAAACATCTCCCTACACATTCCCAAAGGGCAAATTACGGCCATTGTAGGTAGCAGTGGGAGCGGTAAAACAACCCTCCTTAAATTGTTACTTGGGTTTTATTCGCTACAAAACGGGCGCATTTCAATTGATAACACTGATATGAGAAACGTGAATACAGATCACTGGAGAAACCGTTGTGGTATCGTTATGCAGGATGGATATATTTTTAGCGGTACCATACTGGAAAATATTGCATTATCGGACGAGACCCCTGATATCCAACGCCTCTGGGAAGCGCTGAGAATTGCTTGTCTTGATGATTTCATTAATAGCCTGCCAATGAAATTCAATACTAAAATAGGTAATTCCGGAGCGGATCTCAGCGGTGGGCAAAAGCAAAGAATATTGATTGCAAGAGCAGTTTATAAAAATCCCGACTTCCTCTATTTAGATGAAGCCACCAGCTCTCTTGACGCCAGAAATGAAAAGGCCATTATTAATAACCTTGATAGTTTCATGAAAAACAAGACAGTAGTCATCGTTGCGCACCGGTTGAGTACCGTTAAGAATGCCGATCAGATCATTGTGCTGGAAAAAGGAGAAATAATAGAACACGGTACGCATACCGAGCTGGTTCAAAGCAGAAACAAATACTTTGAGCTTATCCGGAACCAGCTGGAACTTGGCACCTGAGGCAGATGTCAACCACACCCGGGAAAGGTTTTTTTAATCGTTAGCCAGGTTTATAGTTCTGAGCCTGGTAACCCAAACTTATAAACTATCAAGGGGGCTAAGCCCCCTTTTTAATCCCCTAAACACTTGCCTGATCCGGATTACAATGATATTAGAACTTAAACGATACCGTACCGGTAACGCTTCTTGGTTTCTGTGGATTCACTGTCGTATAGCCGATCCAGTAGTGTTTATCAGTAATATTATCCATTTTCAATGCTACCCTGAAACGTGGCTGATCGTAAAAGATACTGGCATTTAACACAGTGTAAGAGGGTAAGAAGAAAGTACCTACTGTTCTGTCATTCTGAATTTTATTATCGCTGGCATAGTTACCACCAAATCCAAACCCTAATCCATCGGCCACACCTGCAGAAATGCGATAGCTGAGCCAGAGGTTCGCCACAGAAGGTGCGCCGGCGGTAGCGGGCCGCATGCCTTCCACGTCTTTCGCAGCCGCTTCGTATTTAGAATCGTTGTAAGCAAAACCTGCCACCACATTAAATCCCTGGAAAGGGTTAGCAATTACTTCTGCCTCAAACCCTTTGCTCACCTGCGTTCCATCCTGTACAGAAAAATTGGGATTGGCAGCATCCGGACGAAGCACATCTTTTACTTTGATGTTGTAATAACTGAAGGTACCATTGATACGACCATTAAATAACTGCAGTTTCACACCACCTTCGAGCTGATTGGCCTGCTCCGGTTTAAATGCTTTACCTGCTGCCGTAGTACCTGTCTGATTGGCAAATCCGTTC
Organism: Chitinophaga sp. 10T418; assembly: GCF_056394125.1. Lineage (NCBI taxonomy): Bacteria > Pseudomonadati > Bacteroidota > Chitinophagia > Chitinophagales > Chitinophagaceae > Chitinophaga > Chitinophaga sp. 10T418. The sequence continues at coordinate 100,223 of NZ_JBFTHG010000012.1, read as the reverse complement.
TGGTAGTTGGCAAACAGGGAAACCCTGTCTTTCAGTGGCTCGTACACGATACCCAGTTTAGGAGAGAATGCCGTCTGATTATAGCCCCCTTCGTAGATTCCTTTCACATCATTATAGCTGCCTTTATTATCAAAATAATCCACGCGCAGAGCGGCCATTACCATCAGGTTGTCCGTGAGGTTCAGCAGATCCGAAACGTAAGCACTGTAGGTACTGGAAAGGGCACGGGATGGAAACGTAAATCCAAGAGCGTGATTAGCATACAAGGTGTCCAGGTTACGTCGGTTAAAGTTGGCGTAAGTTGGAATTTCACCATGAGAAGGAATGGTATCGTAAGTCCCTCCACCAAAGAACTGATTGGAATTATGATAGAAATAATCCAGTCCACCTACAAACCGGTTTCTCAGGCTACCGATTTTGAAGTCGCCGTTGAAATTATGTTGTATCTCCAGGATATTATCTTTACTGTTATCGGTAAACTGGTCGTTGCGGGATATGTAATTACTGCCTGTCGCGCCGGATACGCCGGTGGCCGCAGCATCCGACAAGAGATAAAAGTAAGGCGAAGGACCATTTGAGAAGCTGTTGGTGGAGCTGATATTGGTACTCATGTTCCACTGTTCAGATATTTTGTACTTCATCTGCCCGAAAATATTGGTATTACGGGAGGTCTGGTACAGGTCATTCCGGGCATAGGCACGGTTATAATCTATTTTCAGCTCATCGGCACGATTAGTTCCCAGCGATGCAACGGTTTGCTGATAAGGGAAGAAAAACACATTCAGACCTGTATTTTGTCCGGTAGAAAACTCCGCGTCGAAGAGAAACGACAAGCGATCGTTGACCCTGTAAGATAAGCTGGGAGCGAAAGCAAAGTTTTTATTGAAGCCATAGTCCTGCCAGCTGCCTTCATAATTATAAGCGGTATTGATTCTCAGTAATACATCTTTTTCCTTGTCCAGTGGCGTGTTTACATCTGCGCTTACGCGGTTAAAGCCATAGCTCCCCATGGCATAAGTCACGTCTCCGCCAAAATGATCGTAAGGCTTTTTGGTGACGCGGTTAATTAATCCGCCATAAGACGTGAGGCTGTTACCAAATAAGGTAGCCGAAGGGCCTTTGATCACTTCCACCTGTTCGAGGTTATAGGCATCAATTTTAGCTGTTACATTTCCTGCCAGGCCATTGCGCAGTTTACTCTGTACAATGAAACCACGAAGGTTATAATAGCCGCCACCATCGCCACCACGGCCGGTAGCATCCCACATGCGCGTTAATCCGGGTGCATTTTTCAGTGCATCATCTACCGAAAATATTACCTGCTGCTGCAGCAGATCTTTTGTGATGGTACTATATACCTGCGGATTCTCGAGGTTTTTCAGTGGCATCTTAGCCACATCATAGCTGGATGTTTTGATTAGTTTATTATGGGTGCCTGTTACCACTACTTCTTTGAGTGCTTTGCTGGATACGGCCAATTGCAGGCGGATATTAGTGGTTTTGCCGGCATTTACCATCACCTGTTCTTCTACCGGAGTATATCCCATCAGGGTAACAATCAGGTGATAACTACCCGGCTTCACGTGGTCAAATGTAAAAGAACCGTCTGTTTCAGATATGGCCGATTCGTTGGTTTCTTTCAGGAGAATTACGACATCTGTAGCGGCTTTACCGTCTGTAGTCAACACTTTACCTCTGATAGTACCACCATTTTCATCTTCTGCCATTACCCGCACTGAAGTAAAGAGGAAGGCCATTATCAGAAATACAAAGCCAGTCTGCTTGCTCATGTTTTGCTTTTTAGTGGTGCAAAATTGGTGCAGGCAAGACTGGCCCGGTGATCCAATCCGGAATCTTTTTTACGCAATCCGGAAATTGTCTAACGGATCACGGCTTTGGTGACGCCTTCGCGCGTAATTTTCACGGGTTTTATGTGTCCGTCTTTATCAAAATACATTCTGTCGATACAGGTTTCGCGGGAATTGGCGGCCTTCTCGGTGAGTGGACGGCGATGATACACAATATACCAGCGATTTTCGTTTGGTATGCTAATCACCGAATGGTGACCGGCGCCGGTAGCGATAGCCGGATCCTGCTCCAGTATTTTGCCGATCCGTTTAAAGGGCCCCATGGGGGAATCAGCGATTGCGTAGGCTACGCTGTAGTCGGGGCCTGTCCAGCCGCCTTCTGACCACATAAAGTAGTACTTACCGTCCTTCTTGAACATGGTAGGGCCTTCCACATATTTTTCCGGCGTAATTTCCCGGAAGGTGGTGCCGTCTTCAAAAGGCAGGAAGCCCGTGAAATCATCCTTTAACCGGGCAATATTACAATGTCCCCAGCCACCGTAGATGAGGTAATACTTCCCGTCACTGTCCCGGAAAACGTATTGGTCAATAGGCTGGGCTTTGTTAATGATTTTATCGATGAGGGGTTTGCCGAGGTAATCTTTAAAGGGGCCGGCAGGATTATCTGCTACCGCCACACCAATACCACCGGTTTCCTGATTGCTTTGAATATCGTTCGCTCCGAAGAATAAGTAATAACGCTGGCCCTTTTCTACGATGGCAGGCGCCCACATGGCACGTTTCGCCCATTTGATGGCAGCCGTGTCCAGGATTTGCGGATGCTTTGTCCAGGTAACCAGGTCAGGAGAAGAGAAAGCATCAAAGAATACCTGTTGCTCATAGGCAGCAGACCAGGTGGGATAAATCCAGTATGTTTTACCAAATACCACGCCCTCCGGATCAGCGTACCAGCCCGGGAATACGGGGTTGCCGGATAGCTTATCCAACTTCTTCTGCTGGGCCGTGCTGATTTGCGCACTTCCCGCCAATAGTAACAACGCTATTATTTTTTTCATGTAGCTGCAATTAATATGAATCGTTAAAAATAATAAAAAACGTGTGGCGTTTTAGAGATGATAAATTTTCAGTATGCTTTTTTCATACTTTTATCGCATAGAAAGGCAGTTTACATGAAGAGGGGAAAAAAAATCATCAGACTACTATTGATCATCATAGGCGTGTTTGTGTTATTAGTGACTATAGCAGGTGGTGTCCTGTATAGTCAGCAGGAACGGCTCACCCAGATGGCCGTGAAAGAACTGAACAAACCGTTTGCCGGAGAGCTGGTAATTAAAAGCAGCAGCATTTCACCGTTCAGCAATTTTCCATATATATCTATCGATCACTTTACATGATGTTCGTTTTTAAAATTGCGTTGAAGAAGGCGAAACGGATAAGTTGATACCGCTTGCATGTTTCACGGCATCACAGATGCGCGCTGTTGTATGATCCAGTTCGCCCTGTTATGGCTATCTTCCGGGCTTTCCGTACTTTTCGCCAGCCTGTTACCTGTATACTTTGTATATACCGGGGAGATGTTACCTGCAGTATATGACACCTGTTCTACAGACTCCACTGCGCCGGGAATAATGGCACCAAACCAGTGATCATCCGGTTGTTGTTTCCAGGTAACCAACGACAGCAATGCACCGGCGGGATAGACCCTCTGCCCGCTCCTGGCGGCTTTCACTGCCAGCTCATTACCATATAGTGTAGACATGGTTTGGGTAGTTTTATTGATACTACTGGTAATAACTTTCCATTCCTGCGGTTGAAGCAACAAGGTATCCGGCAAGGCGGCAGCGGTATTGTAATCGTTGGTCCTATGCTTGCCACCGCAGCTAAGCAGTACCATGCTGGCGATGAAAAATAAGCGATACTTCATGGCTATTTCGTTGAAAGGTTAATGGGCTTGGTAAACACAAAATCATTGTCACGCATGGGTTTATGGCAGCCAGTGCATTCCATTGTGAACATTGCATTTTTCCCATAGGGCTGCAATTGCATTCCCTTCCATCTGGCCCATCCCCAACCATCCGTGTCGGCGTATTTATGTTTGTCTTTGATCATAAACTCCACTTGCTTAAACTCACCCGGAATAATATTTCCCTGGGTATCTGTTTGTTCATCCCAGGCTATTTTAACGAAGGTGGCGCCGTCTGGCCAGGGATTGATTTGCTGTTCCCGGATAGCTTTTACGGCCACCTCATTTCCCATAATTACACGCATGGTGCCATTATCGAGTCGTTGTGTAGTGCTGATAGCCTGCCAGTTTTTATATTCCGGGAAAAAGCCGATGCCATTGGGCGCAGGCTTGACTGATGGTGTTAAAGGTGCCGCCAGCCAGGCATTGAATTGTTTATTGGCAGCGATTGTTTTGGTACTGTCCGGTGGCCCTGCCACGAACTGCCCGGATAGATAGTCCTTCAGCACGGTGATATCGGCAGGGCTGAGTTTTGCTTCCGGGTGCAGCATGGTATATTGTGGAATGGGCATTCTGTCAAAGGACATCTGATTTAAGCATTCGAAGAGCTTTGCTTTTTGCTGGTCTTTGGGTATACTATCCCATTGAGAAAAATTCAATAGTTGCCTCCCCTCCCTGATGTGGCTGGCGACCAACCAGTTGGCGGGCGTTATCTTATCGAACCAGGCCAGGTGGGTTTCGTTGGAATGGCAGTCGTAGCAAGCCTTTCGTAACACTGCTTTTACGGCGGGTGGCACATCCATATCTGCTGTTACCGGCGGATGATCTATCTGCGGGCGGATAAATTGTATTCCAATAAAGCCGCCAACCAGGATCAGCAGTACCACCTTCCACTTTTTTTTATGTGTCATAGTCCAACAATTTGGCGCACCGTATCAAACAGGCATTCACATAACAATGAATCGCTTACAAGGTTGCAAAAGTATCTTTATTTAACACTATTTCACATTTTGAACAGTGTTCAATATATTTGCACAATTATGAATAAAAAGGAAATACAGGAACAAAGGGTGAAAGGATACTTTATTGCCGCCACCAAAGACATCCTGAAAAGTGAGGGACTGAAGAGTGTGAGTGTGCGCAATATTGCGGACAGGGCCGGCTATTCTTTTGCTACCCTGTATAATTATTTCAAGGATGTGAAGGACCTGGTATTCCTCTGTGTGAAGGATTTCCGGGAAGAGTGCCGGGAGCATGTGGTGAGTCATACTGCGGCTATAACACCGGGCAACAAACGGTTAAAAGCCATTATGCTGGCTTATATGGAATACTTCATTCAATACCCGGGCATCTTTGAACTATTTTTTGTGGAGAAGCTATCTGATATGGATAACAAAGGAGCCACCACAGCGCTGGTCACATCCTTACTCGAAGATCTGTGCGCTGCCGACTGGACCTACTGTATCGACAAGCGCATGCTGACATCCAGGGATGCAGGGTTAAAAAAAGCCGCCCTATTGTATGGCATTATCGGCTTACTCACCTTATACCTGAACAGGCGGCATCCGGAAAGCTACACGGCTTTTCTGAAACAGGCGGGCAATTTAATAGACGGACAATTAAAAAATTAAACACATGACATCAAAAAAAGAACTGAAGCAGGCATATAGAGAAATGACTTTCCGAAAAGGGGTTTATCAGTTGCGCAATACACGTAATAACAAAGTATTTATTGGCAGCAGTATGGACCTGGACAGGGCCTGGAACTCCCTGCGGGTACAGTTACAAACGGGCAATCATTTTAATGAACAACTGCAGCGGGACTGGCTGGAACTGGGGGAATCAGAGTTTGCGTATGAGGTAGTAGCCGTAATAAAAGAGAATAATGATCCCGCAGTGGACGTGAAACAGGAAGTGAAGACCATGGAAAAACTGGCGATGATGGAGCTGGAGCCGTATGGTGAGAAGGGATATCATCAAAAAAACTAATTGTTCAAAACCGGACACCGTATCATTAAAAGCGGACAGGGATCATTATCTAAATAATTAATTATCAATAATTAGTACCATGGCATTATCTTGGTCTTTTATGCAAACCTCACCATTATTGTAAAAGGTGAACATATCATGATGTTTAAAAATTACTTTAAAATCACATTAAGAACACTCTGGAAAAACAAGACTTACAGCTTCCTAAATATTTTTGGGTTAGCAATAGGTTTGGCTTGTGCAGGGGTTATTTATTTATGGATTGAAGATGAAGTGACTTTCGACAATAGTCATGTAAAAAAAGATCAGATTTACCAGGTGATGGAGAACTGGAATTATGATGGTATCCGCACCTTTTCGTCTACTCCCGGTCCGATGGCCCCAGCCATTAAAGCAGACATACCCGGTATCCGGCAAACCTGTCGCACAACAGAAGAATTGACGACCGCCTTGTTTACGATTGGTGATAAAGCATTGTATGCAGGAGGTATGTACGCAGATTCCAGCCTGTTTGATATTTTCACGCTGCCATTTGTATCCGGTAATGCTGCCACTGCCTTTCCGCAGTTATATTCCATTGTTCTTACTGAAAAAACTGCCCGGAAATTCTTTGGTGATACCAAAAATGTGATTGGCAAAACGGTGATGGTAGATAATAAACAACCTTATGTGGTATCTGGTGTGATAAAAGATATACCGGAGAATTCGAGTATCCGGTTTGACTGGGTGGCTCCTTTTGATGTAGCTGTTAATGCCAATAGTTACTTAAAAAGATGGAACTCCAACGCCGTAAGCACCTATGTGGAACTGGCTCCTAATGCGGATCTGGGGAAGATTAATCATCAACTGCAGAATTATATACAGCGATATGATCCAGCGGCTATCAATCATGCTTTTTTATTTACGATGAACGACTGGCGTTTGCGGGCGCGGTTTCAAAACGGGCAGCAAAGCGGAGGTCGGATTGAATATGTGCACCTGTTTTCATTGATTGCCTGGATTATTCTTTTTATTGCCTGTATTAACTTCATGAACCTGGCTACCGCGCGGAGTGAAAAGCGGGCAAAAGAAGTGGGTATCCGAAAAGTAATGGGCGCCGGAAAAGGTAAACTGATCATACAGTTCATCAGCGAAGCATTATTCATGTCGCTGCTGGCAGCAGGAATAGCCCTCTTAATATTATGTGTGGTATTACCGGGTTTTAATGCTTTGGTAGATAAAAACCTCGTTGTGGGTCTCAACAATCCGATGCACATCGGATCGCTATTGTTGATCACCATGGTTTGCGGTGTGGTAGCGGGTAGTTATCCTTCGTTATATCTCTCCTCCTTCAATCCGGTTTTTGTATTGAAAGGCATGAAAATAAAGGCCGGCAGTGCCACTTTTATCCGTAAAGGATTGGTAGTAGCGCAATTCAGCGTGTCCATCATATTAATCATTTGTACGGCGATCATTTACCAGCAGATACAACATGTAAAAAACAGGAACCTGGGATTCAATAAGGATAACCTGATTTCCATGGAAGTAAAAGGAGATATGGTGCAGCATTTCCCCGCTATAAAAAATGCATTGCTGGCCACTGGTACCGTCCAAAATGTGGCACTGGCCGATCATGCTACCATTGACGGCGGTAATAATACAAATGCTCTTACCTGGGAAGGCAAACCGGAAACGGATAAAATTTTGATCTCCCAACGACTCATCAGTCCGGAGTTTGTTAGTACTTCCGGTATGGAAATAGTGTCCGGTAGTGATTTCAAGCCGGTAGCGGCGGCCAATGGCATGGATGTACTGATTACCCAATCATTGGAAAAGGCAATGGGGAAAGGAAGTGCTGTTGGCAAAACTTTATTGACTCCTCATGGCGACAGCGTTGTCCATTCCAGGATTGTGGGTGTCATAAAAGATTACGTATACGGCAATATGTATGGTACCCCTGATCCGGTGGTATTTTACTGCATGCCGGAAGAAGCTACCCTCATGTATGTACGAATGAATGCCGGCACCAACAAAGAAGCCAGCCTCCTTAAAATAGGTGAAGTGATGAAGCGATACAACCCTGCCTATCCCTTTACTTACCGGTTTACAGACGATCAGTTCAATGACATGTTTGTAAATGAAACATTGATGCAGCAGCTTTCCCGTTTGTTTGCCGCCCTGGCCATCATCATCAGTTGCCTTGGCTTATTTGGCCTGGCAGCGTATACGGCTGAACGCAGAACAAAAGAAATTGGTATCCGCAAGGTATTGGGCGCCAGTGTTACGGGTATCACCCGGTTACTGTCTGCCGATTTCCTGAAACTGGTGGGTATTGCAGCACTCATTGCCTTCCCGGTGGCCTGGTATACCATGGACCAATGGCTGGAGAAATACCCTTACCGGGTAACGATTCACTACTGGGTATTTGCACTGGCGGGCCTGGCAGCCATGATGATAGCCCTGCTGACGATCAGCTTCCAATCTATCAGAGCCGCGCTCATGAACCCAGTAAAGAGCTTAAAAGCAGAATAATCTATTCAACAGATACAAAGGCAATGGCCGGTCATTCATGGGAAACTATGAGCCGGCCATTACTTTTATCACGCAGATCCTACTAGATAAGACGAATATACAATAGGTACCTACGAATATGCATTAAGAACGGTCAGCAACAGGCGAAGTCATTAGTTTAGCCGTAGATTTTAACCGTTGACTGATGAAAATACTAAAGAATATTATTTATATCCTGCTCCTGTTACTGGGCGTATTTTTCTTTGCACGTACAGAAATCAAAGGACGCAGTAATATCCGTTCACTGAAACATCTGATACATGGCGACAGCAGTGTATCACTTTATACCGGTAATAATATAGAGATCACCAGTATTGACAGCCTGGAAGTAAAAACCGTATTTCCCACCGGGGTCATCAACATTCCGAAGGGCATACACCAGGTAAAAGTAAAGTTCAGCAAAAGCCGCTTTTATATTATACAAACCAATGAAACCTATGCCCACTTTTCATTTAATCTGAATTTTAAGGACTATGGTCCGTACACCTTTGTAGGCTTCGAAAACAAGGCAGACAATAAGATTTATTTCGAAACCCTGCCCGGTGCCGCCAAAGAAGCTGAGAAGTTTTACAAGGATTCCATTGTGCCATATATCGTGGCCAGCTCAAAAGCAAACTAAATGAAAGAACAGCGTTTCTCCTTCCGCCATTATAAGTTGATATTCCTGTTCTTCATTTTTGCTGCCTTAACCTACCTGTTATACTGGTACCTTGTCCCAAACCTAAACTATGAAATCCCTGTTTACTATTTTATCGCCCTCCTGCTGGCTGCAATGGGTTGGTATGTATATGACTCCCATTATAAAGCCGATAGCATCAGTTATATAGACACTTATGCTGATGGCCTGGCGGCGAAGAATTCAGGAAACAGGGAAACTTTTTATTATTACAGAGATATCCATCATTGTACCCTAACAGATGCTGTTATCAACGGGTACAAATTTTACCGGCTGGATCTGAATATGAAGACCGGGGCGTCCGTACACCTCAGGCTGGATAATTTCTCCGGAAAAGATATACAACTACTGGCTGCTTTAATCACCACCAAAACGGGCAGCCAGCAGGGCGCTTCAAAAACCACCCCGGAACCACGCGCAGACAAGGGAACAGTAGTACCTGGTTTACCTGGTAACGGCACCCGGATTTATATTTCTCCCTTCAGACAATACTTACTCGCCGGCGCCTTATTTTTCATGGGATGTATGCTGCTGTGGATGTCCATCAACATGATCATTGACCTGTTCGGCGGTCATCCGGATCTATTTATCCTTATACTATCCGTTTGTCTCCTGTTGCTGGGTTTAGGCTTACTCTTTCTGTGTATCCTCATTTTCAGACAAAAAATCATACAACTGGAAATCGGAACAAACGGCCTTCTCTTTAAAGATATGGTATGGGGAAGGTCCGGCTGGAGCCGTGGAAGTAACAACAACCCCATCATTGACATCTATTTCAAAAAGAAATACCGCTTTATAGCCTACAGCGATATAAAGTCTGTGGAGCTGGTACCCTCTAAACTATTTGGCGACAGCATATTGCTCCATACTACCTGGCAGGAATGTTATCTTCCACTCTTACTTGAAAACCGGCAACAGTTCACGCGGATCCTACAGCTGATAGAAGAAAAATTGCACTACCGCAATTAGTCGTTTTTTTGTCTCATTTGCTTACTTACTACTAAGTAAGTATATTTGTGACGCCAAAAGGCATATATATGTCAGAAACGAAAGATAAAATAATATCCATGGCTGACCGGCTGGTACGGACAAAAGGCTTCAATGCCTTTAGTTATAAGGATATTGCAGCGCCATTGGATATTAAAAATGCGGCAGTACATTATCACTTCCCGGCCAAATCGGACCTGGGAGTGGAAGTGATTGACCAGGAGATTGAAAAATTTAACAGCTTCACCGTTAAATGGAAACAGTTGCCGGAGAATGAGCAGCTGGCCAAACTGGTGGATGTATTTCGTAAACACAATAACCAGGGCAATATCTGCCTGATGGGCTCACTGGCTACGGACTTTGAAACATTTTCACCCGCTATGCAGGCGAAGGTGCAGGAAATGGCCGATGGCATTGTATCCTGGCTGACTAACTGCCTGGAGCAGGGCCGGAAAAATAAATGTATTCACTTTAAAGGACCTGCCCAGGCGCGGGCCCTTATCATCATGTCCAATTTACAGTCTTCCCTGCTATTATCCAGGGTAATGGGACCGGCAGCCTTCCGCAGTATTACGGATCAGTTGCTGGAAGATCTGTGTCAAAAATAACATACTATGAAAAGAGTTGTCATTACAGGAATGGGGACGGTGTCTCCTATCGGTAACACCGTAACGGATTTCTGGAATAGTCTTATAAACGGGAAAAGTGGTGCTGCCACTATTGCCCATTTTGACGCCAGCCGTTTCCGTACACGCTTCGCCCATGAGCTGAAAGGCTTTGATGCCACTGCATTACTGGACAAAGCCGAAGTACGCAAAACGGATCCATTTACACAATATGCACTGGTGGCTGCAGACCAGGCCATCAGGGATTCCGGACTGGACTTTAGCAGCATGGACCCATTTGATACAGGCGTCATCTGGGGCTCCGGCCAGGGTGGTATGCAAACCTTCGAAGAGCAGGTAACAGAGTATGTTACAGGCGATTTCAACCCTCGCTTCAGTCCTTATTTTGTGCCCAAACTCATTACCAATATGGCTTCCGGCATGATCTCCATTAAATACGGATTGATGGGTATTAACTATACAACCGTATCTGCCTGCGCCACTTCCAACACGGCTATTATGGATGCGTTAACGTATATCCGTATAGGTAAGGCGAAAGTGATGGTAACAGGTGGGTCCGAAGCTCCCGTTACCCCGGCTTCCGTAGGTGGTTTCTGCGCCATGAAAGCCATGTCTGTCCGTAATGAAGATCCTACCACGGCATCGCGTCCGTTTGATGTGGACCGGGATGGGTTTGTGATGGGAGAAGGCGCCGGCGCCCTCATTCTCGAAGAATACGAACATGCCAAAGCCAGAGGCGCACATATCTACGCAGAAGTCGCCGGTGCAGCCATGACAGCCGATGCTTATCATATGACCGCCACTCATCCCGAAGGACTGGGCGCTTTCCGCGCCATGCAGCTCGCCCTGGAAGATGCAGGACTGAATAAAGAAGAGGTAGACTATCTGAATGCACATGCTACATCTACTCCTGTAGGTGACCTGAGTGAAATTGCCGCTATCGGTAAGCTATTTGGGGTCACACCGGATCATTTGCACATCAGTGCCACCAAATCGATGACAGGCCACCTGTTGGGCGCTGCAGGAGCTATAGAAGCCATTGCAAGCGTCAAGAGTATAGAACAGGGCATCATCCCTCCTACTATTAATACGCAGCAACTGGATGCGGCTATACCTACAGGATTGCAGATTGTATTGACTACTGCAATAGAAAAAAAAGTATCCGTAGCCATGAGCAATACATTCGGATTCGGTGGACATAATGGTATTGTTGTCTTCCGGAAAATATAAAAATAGCTTTTAGCCATTAGCTTTTAGCTTTTAGCAAAAATGCAGCGAAGAACATAATAGCTATGTTTTCCTTCGCTGCATTTTTGCTAAAAGCTAAAAGCTAATGGCTAAAAGCTAAAAAAATTTTTCCTCTCCCCGTAGGGGTAGAAGGTACTCATGCTGTCGTACTCTAAAGCAATAAAAAATCACTTTAAGTAAGAACGTCATTATGAGCCGTAAGCCAACACACCTGCAACAATCGAATCACAAGAAAGGTTACACCTGTTTGTTACTCGCATTATTCGCCCTCACTCCCGCGCAACGCCTGTGGGCACAATTAGGCGCCGCTACACCGAATGGTCCCGGAATAGGCCTCAGTATAGATTATTTGCCTCCTTCCCACTATATCAGAGGAGAAGATAGTGTGAAAACAAAATCCACTACTACCCAGGTTCGCTACAATTTTGGTGCGATGTTTATGTTGAGCAACCGCGTAGATACCGCTACCGGCAAGGTTAGAAACTGGTCTCTCGCGGCTGGCGGTAGTTACACTAAACTCACCAATAAAGATTATGATAGTAAAATATTCCCGGAAGAATTACTGGGCGCGCAGTTAGCACTGCAGCATTACCGTAACATCAACAAGCGTTGGGGTATGGTAGGCATATTATCCGTAGGGCTTTTCACCGATATGGAAAAAATTGACCAGAACGATATTTTCATCAATGGCGGCGTGCTGTTTATAAAACAGGTGAATCCCAGGTTCTCCTACGGTTTGGGCGCTATGCTCACCAATAGCTTTGGTACGCCTATGATATTACCTGCATTCATGGTCAAATGGCAGACGCAGAATAAATACAGAATCGATATCAACTTCCCTGAAAAAATAAGTGTATCCACCAGTTTAAATAAATACACAGACCTGGGACTGGCCTTCCGTATGAATGGTGCGGCATATGATGTAGAAAGAGGTGCAGACAAAAAAAGACTGATGGGTCATACTGAGATGAGCATTGGACTGGAGAACACCTGGCACCTGAGCAAGCACATAGATTTTGTAGCAACGGGCGGTTCTATCCTGTTGAACCAAACCAGCTTCAACGAGAAAAAATTATCTGAAATGTTCAGCGACAAACCCAATGCGCGTCTCGGCACCAATTATTTCTTCAGCGGCGGACTGAAATGGAATTTCCAGCCAAGACGTTAACAGATTCACAAAAACTTGTCTGCCTTATATCAGTTTACTGGTGTGGGGCAGATATTTCTCTTTACTTACTATCTTAGCACTTATGACAACAGGTATTACAAATCTCAGCACCCTGCTTAAAACAATGACGCCTGTATTGAATGCAGGAGAGTATGCTTTCTGTACGGTAACAGATATCTCTGCTATCAACCCTGCGGATATAATTTGTTTTTTCCGTGAACAGGAAGCTGTTGCCATCATCATTCCGCGGCAACTGGCCGACCAGTTACAGCTGCCCTATTCCTTTGTAGCCGCCTGGATTACGTTAACCGTGCATTCCTCTCTTGAGGCAGTAGGTTTAACGGCAGCATTTTCATCCGCATTATCTGAGCAAAATATTAGTTGCAACGTAGTCGCCGCCTATTACCACGATCATATCTTTGTAGCCAGCAAAGATGCCGAAAAGGCGATGCAGGTATTACAACAACTGTCAGCATAACATCTCATGATTATCTCCTTTGACCTGGACGATACCCTCATACCTGGTATGAAACAATTTCCTACAGAACAAAGGGGAATATGGCAAAAGCTTTTCAGTCGTGAAAAAATCAGAGCAGGTACAATTGATTTGATGAAGGCGCTAAAGGCCGGGGAACACAGGATATTTGTATATACTACTTCTTACAGGTCTCCGGCTTATATCAGGCGTTTGTTTTTTTCTTATGGTATTTATCCGGAGAAGATCATCAATAAAACCCTGCATGATAAAACATTACGGGAAAAGGCCACTCTTATTTCCAAATATCCACCGGCGTTTAATATTGATGTGCATATAGATGATTCCCCAGGCGTAGCTATCGAGGGGGATCGGCATCATTTCAACACCATCATTATAGCTGAAAATGATCTTCACTGGGGCAACCATATACTGCAACAAATAGCGGATCATCGTGATAGCTGGCAATGATTACCAGCTATCACGATGATCCGGCTTTTTATCTTACCTCGTAAGGCGGCTGTGCAGGGGCCTTATAAGACTTTGTCTGCAACAGGTTTTTAATTTCAGTAATAGCACGTTCTATCTGCGGATCTATTCCTTTAGCCATATCGCCCAGGTTTTCATCTACTGCGATATCAGGGTCTACGCCATGTCCTTCGCGGAACCAGGTACCATCTCTTTCAAACATACGGAATGACGGCACGGTGATAACGCCGCCATCGATTAATCCGGGTGTGGAACTGATACCAATTAATCCGCCCCAGGTACGGGTTCCGATAATGGGGCCCAGTGCTGCTTTACGGAAGTAGTCAGGAAATGCATCTCCCCCGGAGCCGCTCCATCCATTGATAAGCATTACTTTGGGACCAAAGTTGGCATATCCCGGCCATGGTGAAGGCTTACCATCACGGGTAGCCCAGTACGCCAGTGGCTTGCGGTTCAGCATTTCGATGAAGCGATCGGGGATTTGCCCGCCGTTGTTGAATCGCTCATCAATAATCAGCGCGGCTTTATCCCATTGTGCATTGAACTGACGGATCAATTCATCCTGTCCGTCAATACCGGTGCTGGGTACGTAGATATAGCCTACCTGGTTATCAGTGGCATCTGCAATGCGTTTGCGATTGCTCTCTATCCATGCCAGGTGGCGCAGCCGGTAGTCTTTCCCTATTGTTTTTACGATAGCAGTCTTAGCACCTTCCAGGGAAGGGCGGCTGTTGTAAGTCAGCTCTACTACCTTGCCTGCGAGCGACTGGAACGCGCTGTAAGGCTCCTGTGCGGTAGTAAGCGGTACACCATTCACTGCTAGAATATAGTCACCTTCTTTGATATTCACGCCTGGCTCATCCAGTGGATTGCGGGCTTCCGCGTTCCAGGGAGCACCACGGATGATCCGTTTGATTTTATAGTATTGACCATCGGCCTGCCAGTCTACACCCAGGTAGCCGACACTTTCTGTTTTACTTTCTTCCACATCACCGCCAAAGTTATAAGTATGGGAAGCATTCATTTCACCCAGCATTTCATTGATCACGAAACTCACTTCATCACGGGTGCGGGCGCCTTCCAGCAGGTGCAGGTATTTCTCTTTCACCGCATTCCAGTCTACCCCGTGCATATGTGGATCATAGAAAAAGTCTCTTTCCATGCGCCAGGTATCCATGAATAATTGTTTCCATTCTTCTTTCGGATCAACGGTCATTTCCATTTCTTCCACCCGCATGGCCGTATCTATTTTCTGATTCTCTGCCGGTTCAATGATGCCATAGGGGCCATTGTTAACCAATATTTTGCTACGGTCGGCGGAAATCTCGTAAGAGCCTGGATTTTTGATGATCGTTTTCACCTGTTGGGTAGCGATATCATAGTACTGCAGGGTAGATTCACCGCTGCTTTCTTCATCATCCGGTGGCGTGCTGTTGAGAAACAGGATCTTTCCTTTGGTGGCGCCGAGGCGGGAATAGTTACTACCGGGTATCGGCAGTAACACGAGCCTGGCTTCCATGTTGTCCAGGTCAATGTTAGTTCCTTTTTTTTCTGCAGCTGGTGTTTCTTTTTTGTCTTTCTTTTCTTTGTCCTTCTTCCCTTTTTCTTTGGCAGCAGGTGTTGTTTCTTTTTTATCTTCTTTTACATCTACTGCATCGTTGCGGGTAGCGAGTAAAGAAGGCGTTGCTTTCTCCAGGCCGATCACCCCTATCATAGTGGCATTAGCGTAGATAAAGGTATTGTCGATGCTGCTGTAGGTAGGTTTGAAAGATTGATTAGTGAGTATATAAAGATACTTGCCTTCCTCATCAAACACTGGTCTGCTGCAGTCGTAGAAGCCGCTGGTGACCTGATGGCGTTGGTTGTTTTTTGTATCAAACAAAAATACCGCTTCGTGCAGGTTATCCAGGTCACGGCTATAGGTCAGCCATCTGCTGTCGGGGGTCCAGCTGAAGCGGAAGCCCTCAAATACATTTGGTGAATAGTGGAGGGCCTGATCTACTGCGGTGGTTTTTCCGGTGGTAACATCAAGTACCCATATTTTCATGGCTTGATCGATAAAGGCCAGTTGTTTACTATCCGGTGACCAGTATGGGGCGTAGCGGAAGCCGGGGCCATAGTGGGTGATTTGCCTGGCTTCGTTTTCTTTGCCGGCAGGTGCCATCCACAGTTCATAGTCGCCCGATTTATCGCTCCACCAGGCAATGTTTTTGCCATCGGGAGACCATGCAGGGTACCGTTCTGCAACACCACTGCTGCGGGTAAGGTCTTTTACGTATCCGTTGATGGCGGGTACAGAGAAGACATCACCGCGGGCGCTGATCAATGCCCGTTGTCCATCGGGGCTGATAGCCGTGGATTGTATGTACTTTACTGTACGAACGAGTCTGGGTTTTAGCGCAGCCAGATCAGTTGTGATCGTAATTTTCACTTCGGTGGATTGTTGTGTTGCCAATGACATCACATACAATTTGCCATTGGCTTCGTACACGATATCGGCTGGTCCCATGGAAGGGAAATGTACATCATAGTCTTTGTACGTAGTGATTTGATCGTATGCTTTTGTGTTGGTATCGTAGCGCCAGAGGTTCATGCGTTTCTCGGCGCCGCGGTCAGAGAGGAAGTAGATGTAGTTGTTGTACCACATCGGGAATTCGTCACCGGCTTCACTTTTTGCGGAAATATTTTCAGAGAGTTGTTTCGCAAAGTCAAATACGTGGATGTCTGCTTTCATACCGCCGCGGTAGCGTTTCCAGTTGCGGAAGCTCTGGGAGCGGGTGGTGACGGCTATTTTGCCGGCATCGGGTGAGTAAGATCCGAATTCTGCGTAGGCCAGTGGTAGTTTGGTAGCACTGCCACCTGTTTCCGGGATGGTGTAAAACTGGTTAAAGCGTTCTTTGGTGCTTTCTCTGCCTGAAGCGAAGAGTACCTGTTTCCCATCCGGGGTCCAGTCTACCACGCGATCGGCGCCGCCGAACTGGGTCAATCGCAATGGTACACCACCGGCTACCGGTAATACATATACGTCTGTGTTGCCGTCGTAGTTGCCGCTGAAGGCGAGTTTGCTGCCATCCGGAGAAAATTTAGGGAATGTTTCCACGCCGGGAGGAGAAATCAGTTTGATGGCGGTACCACCTGTTTTTGGCACAATCCAGATATCATTTGCATAGGAAAATGCAATTTGTGACCGGGACACGTCAGGATAGCGGAACAGGCCTGCATCTACCTGTGCCATTGCCTGTTTCCCTGCCATAGCGGCGAGAAAAATCAGGGCAGCTCTTTTCATCATAAGCGTTTAGATGTTTGAACAGACTTTTGGTGGTCTGATTTGTTGTTGCGTATTATAAAATCGATTTGCTAATCTATGTAAATCTGATAAAAGATATTGTTAATGTTATATGTAACAAGTTAATGGTATTTAGCGCATTTATAGCAGGTGAGGCTATCCATTTCGGGAATGTGCAAAAAAGATAGAATAGCCCCTGCAGTACATCCTGGCGGAAAGTGGCTGTGCATAACGCCTGCAGACGCTTATATTTCCGGCTGCTTACGCAAAAAAAGCCGATCTTTGCAGCATATCAAAATATATAATCAAAATATGGCTAGATCCCAGGAAACAGTTGGTAAAAAAGAAAAAGAAAAGAAAAAAGCGAAACAACGCCAGGACAAGGCAGAAAGAAAGGAAGAACGCAAAGCAAACAGTGGAAAAGGAAAGAGTCTGGAAGACATGATGGCGTACATCGATGAAAACGGCAACATCTCCTCTACTCCTCCCGATCCAAGAAAGAGAAAAGAAATCAATGTGGAAGACATTCAGTTAGGTGCCACCAGGCATGAGCCTTCTGAACCGGTTGAGCTGATACGCAGAGGTGTGGTAAAGTTCTTCAATGAATCCAAAGGTTACGGATTCATCATTGATCAGCAAACGCAGGACAGCGTGTTTGTGCACATTAACCAGTTAACAGAACTGATTAAGGAAAAAGACAAAGTTACTTTTGAAGTAGAGCGTGGACAGAAAGGTCCAAGTGCTGTAAATGTAAAGAAAGAAGTTAAAGTGCAGGTGCAAGCGCAACAGGCGCCACCACCACCGCCGCAGCAACAACAAGAGCAACAGTAGTCTGCAGTAGKTCTGCCCTTTTTGAAATAAATAGAATCTGAGCGGTTATGGATAACCGCTCATTTTTGTGCGTGGTAAGGATGAGATGCCCCACAACACCTAAAAGAACATGCCGTGCCAAATCCGCTGAAAAAACTCTTCCAACGCCCTATTATCTGGCTATCCAACAGATTCTCTTCCAAACCAGACAGACAACAGGTTTTTGCCTCTTTATCGCGGTTGCAACAGGAAATTCTGCAAGGCAACCGACAGAAAGGCCTGGTGATTCCCTTTGACCAGGAAAGCGCCCGTTTTATTATCTTCTCGGATCAGCATAAAGGAGGTAAAGATGGAGCAGATGATTTCATGGCCGCAGAGCAGAACTACCTCAGCGCCCTCGGCTACTATTACGACCAGGGCTTTACCTTCATTAACCTGGGCGACTGTGAAGAGCTATGGGAATGCCCGCCTGCAAAGGTGATCGCAGAAAACCGTACTTCCCTGCTCGAAGAAGCCCGTTTTCTGCAACAGAAACGCTATTTCCGGGTGTTTGGCAACCATGATCTGCAGTGGCATTATAATGTACCCCGGCAGCAATTCCTGAAGCCCCTGTTTGGCAAGAAGCTGAAAGTATATGAAGGCATTATTTTACAGACCCGGTACCAGGACAATGAATTTCGCCTTTTCCTGACACATGGTCACCAGGGCGACATGCGCAGCGATGGCAATGCTTTCAGCAAATGGTTTGTAGCCGCTATCTGGACACCAGTGCAGCGATTCTTTAAGGTTCATACCGATACCCTCTCCGACTCTTTCGACCTGGCCGACCGCCACAACATTATCATGTATGAGTGGAGTATGCAGTATCAGCATACCTTCCTCATCTCCGGCCATACACATAAACCCGTATTTGCTTCGCTGGATCATATAGACCGCCTCACAAAGCAACTGGAAAAAGCACAAAGCAAAGGAGACGCCGCACAGGTAAGCATCTTACAAAAAGCTTTATCAGCAAGACAAGCAGAATATACAGGCAAACAATTTGTAAAAACCATGGCCCATCCCTCCTACTTCAACACCGGCTGTTGCTGTTTTAGTGATGGCGACATCACCGGCATTGAAATAGCAGAAGGATTTATCCGCCTGATTAAGTGGAAGAAAGATGAAAATGGACCCAGCCGCATTGTACTCGAAGAGTCGCCGCTGTATTACCTGTTTGATCAGATGACCTGATCGGATGCCTCCTGCAGGTATGCCTGTTTCACCACTTTAGCCGTTTTATGATCACCGGTATGACTCCATCCTGGCGGCATGACGATGTACAGGAACTTATTCTTTATACCCGGTGCTTTCCGGAGATCTTTCCAGAGACAATACAACTCCCCAAAATATACATCCAGGAAACTATCGGGATTTATTTCCCTTGAAATACCATACTCAATCTGCATTTCCCGCTTTTCGTGCTGGAAGGTACCAAACACCTTATCCCAGATATTGAGCAGATTACAGAAGTTGGTATCCATGTATAACGGGTTCTTTGCGTGATGCACCCGGTGATGTGAAGGTGTCAGAATAATGGAATTCAGAAAGCCCAGCCGCCCGTCTTTAATCAGGTTCTCACCCACATGAATAAACGAACCCCAGGTACCATCAATAAACATGATGATGAACAGCAACGGCGGATTTACGCCCATTAAAATACAGATGCTGGTACGGATCACATCTGCATAGGGTGCTTCCAAAAAGAAATGCGCATAGGTCACAGAAAGGTTCATGGTTTGCGGGGCATGGTGCGTAGAGTGCAAGCACCAGAACAGGCGCACCTTATGCCCGAAATAATGATAGATGAAATGCGAAAACTCCCAGATCACATAACCATAAATAAACCAGTACCATTTCAGCGAAGTATTGAACAGCGCATATTTTTCCAGCACACCGATACAAAACGCCACCATTGCAATAGAGATAAAGCGGGAGATGAAACGGTTCGCCACAAAGATGAAGAAAGGCATTTTGTAGTCTTCTATCTTAAAGCGTTTATAAAAGATGGCCCTGAAAATTTCCAATAGTAACAGGAAAGGAATCAGGGGAGAAATGACGGAGAAAATACCGTTTAATGTCAGTAAGACTTTATAGTTACCGGTTTTACACACTTCTATTAGTTGTGAAATGCCCAGGAAAGAAATCAGTTCGTGGAATAAAGTCTGAAAGAAGGCCATAACGCTGTTATTTAAATAGGTGGAACGGGCGGAAATTCATTTGTTCGTACAAAGTAACATATTGTTTAAACAAAGTACAAATTAAACCGGAATATTCAAAGCATTTCGTGCCTGCGGCTAAAGCCGTATCTTTATGGAAAGACCGTTTTATGGAAGACTCCGATAAACTGAAACGCGTAGTAGAAGCGAGGATGAAGCTAAAAGCCCGCTTTGAGGCGAAGATGCAGCAAACACCCTCCATGGCCGACAGCAAACCGAAGGGTTCGGGAAATCCTAACCGGCACGGTATGCCGGTAATACCGGTAGGACAAACCATTACACATAAATGGCCGGTGCTGGATCTGGGCATACAGCCTGAGGTGGAAACAGCAGATTGGCGGCTGATCCTGAATGGTGCAGTAGCACACCCTGTGGAATTAACCTGGGAGGAGTTCATGGCTCTCCCGCAAACGGAAGATACCTCCGACTTTCATTGTGTGACCTCCTGGTCTAAACTGAATATGAACTGGAAAGGTGTACGGTTGCTGGATCTGGCAGCACTGGTGCAGCCGGCAGATAACGCCACGCATATCCTTTGTTATGGATATGATGACTATACCACCAACGTTTCCCTGGAAGAAGCGCTCAAGCCGGATGTGCTGCTCGTGCATACCATAGAAGGCGCCCCGCTGCCGATGGAGCACGGTGGCCCGGTAAGAATGATTACCCCTGAACTATACGCCTGGAAAGGCGCGAAATGGATACGCCGCATAGAATTCCTTACTACCAACAAATTGGGCTTCTGGGAGGAAAGGGGTTATTCCAATACGGCATATCCATGGCGAAATGATAGGTATAGTTAATAGGAATAGGTAAACAGGTATAGTTAAAAGTGCTATTTGACAGCTGTTACAAAATAATCGAGACAGTCATCGCGTAAGCTATGCTGATAAAAATCATCGTAGCTGATCCCTGCAGTTACATCTTCCATTTTTTTAAGCAGCAGTAAGCGATTCATATTGTTGAGTAACGTGTAGGGGATTCTTAGTAAAAAAGCAGGCAGTCTGTATTGCAACCGAAAAATATMGAATCGTGCAATATTATTTACACTGCGTTTGTTTTCCTCGTAATAGGCCATCACCACTTCATTACCATAAACTCCTTCTACTTTTGCAGTAGGAAAATGTGAATTCATTAAAGCAAACATCTCCCTGGGCAGGTATTCTCTTATATGAAACKGATTTCTGCTGAGAGATGTCAGCCGGTTAGGCGTGGTTAAATACAGGCGGCCACCAGGTTTCAGCACACGTCTGATTTCATGCAGTAAAGCACTGTCCTCTTTGATATGTTCAATTACCTGGAAACAGATCACCGTATCATAACTATTATCTGCAATACCTGCCAGGGCCGGAAGATTGCACTGTTGAAAAGAAGCGTTATCTGGTAATTTACTGATCGGTTTCTTTTTATCTACAGAGCGATAATGTGCCGTATGAGGCGCCAGCATTTCCATCCCATATCCTTCCCCACAGCCCAGCTCAAGCACTTGTTTGTGCTGCAGGCTTTCCAGTGGAATTGCTTTATAGGCGAATACATGCCGCTGAAATACGTAATTATTAATGTAAGACGAATTATTGGTTCTTTCTGCCGTTTTTAATAATGCGATCATTTGTAAAACCATCTTAAAATGAAAAAAAAGTACAACGGACATCTCCATTATACCGATGCATTACTACTACACGCAATAGATAAAAAACCCTTATAGTCTGTTATTAAAATTTATGTTATAAAAATGCTAATACCGGTGTTGGTGTGCTAAGAGGTATATCATTGGGTGGTTGTTGCGAAATAATCAGGACAGTGAAACCCGCTCCCATCCTGATAAAAATCAGTATGTACCATTTACGCCGAATAGCTTGAAGAGGAATTATTTTGTATACCAATACATACTGCTGAAAAGCAGTATTGTCAGTGTAGAATAAACAGTTGCAGGTCTCTTATTATTACACGCTGTAAATAAAAAATCCTTACTTTCTTCTCTTAAAATTTATGTTATAAAATATCCCTACCTGAAAACCTATCCATGTTTTGGTATTGCGATAGCCGTTATAAGTATCACTAATGGTATAAGGCGCGTGAATGATATTAATCCTCTGATAAACCATCTGCGGCGTATAAACCGTGTTACTGTCTGCTCTATATAACAGCCGTTGGCTGTTGAATACAAGACCGGCCTGCAAACGAAAGCGTTCACCCAGCTTTCTTTCGGCCACCAGGGAAAATTTCATTAAACGCATGTTCACCGATCCCGATATATGTTCTCCGACGGTATCCGCGAAGTTCCCGTATTTGAAATCGTGAAGCTGTTTACCAGTAGTCATCTGTAGGTGTATTCGCCAGTCTTCGGATATGCGGGCAGCAATACCAGCTCCGACTCTAAAGCCCACCAGATTAAAATTAGTGCTGGCGGAAGCAATACCATAAAGAAAAGGAAGTCCTATCTGTATAGTGGGGTTAACGTAATAACTTTCATCTCCGGTAACGCCCAGATTCAGTAAAAAAGAAAATGGCCCCTTTTCTCCACTCCTTCGTACTCCTTGTCCACCGGGATTTTGATAGCGGTTGGAAAATGTATTTTGAAGGATCGATTTTACCAGTGAAGTTTTGGCGGTGGTTGTTGACTGCTGTATTATTATATCCCGGGGAGATGCAGATGCAGTAACTATTTCCGTATTCTTCATTTTATTGTCTGTTGCGACTTTTAAAATTTGATTTGTTGCATCATTTGCGGACTGTTGCTTCGCTATATTCGTTGAATCTTTCCCGGTAATAGTGATTATTTTATTGCGCAGTGTATCTCCTGTGCCCCTACCCCAGCCCCAGAGCAATGATGAATCCAACTGCCAGCTGCTGAAGCGTAACAATCGATTGTGTGCAGCATCTGCGGGGGTAGAATAATAGGTTAGCCGGGAGCCTGTTGTTTTAATACCGTCGTATCGGTTACCGGATGCAAAGGCAATACGCAGCGTGTCTTCTTTTTTGATGGAATCGCGTTTGAGGTTACCAGCCAAGCCAGCTTTTAAGGAATCTGGTTTCCTGATGGTATCACCTGAGCCACCCCATACAAAGACGGAATCTGTTTTTCTGATCGTGTCAGCTGGGATAACCGCTCCGGAAACGAGCCTGCCAGAATCGGGCGGGATAACCACACTTGAAGTTACCAATGTATCAGCAACAAAATAAATGGTGGGTATTGACTGCAGATCCGGTAATGCGGGCCCTGTTTTCATGGCTTGTTTCGCAAGTGATTTTTCACTGGTGTTCTTTCTGACAGATTCTTTTTTGGTCGAATATTTTTTAGCTGGCAGCGGGTTAGGCTTGCGGGGCGGGTTATCAATAAAAATGATATGTCCTCCCAGGACGGTGTAAAAGATACCGGTATCTTCTTTGATGGCAGTGAGCAACTGCGCTACCGGCATGGGGCCGTTGGGAACGTGAATGATACGCGAAGGAGGAAACTTGCTGGTGTTCAGTGAAAATCTCGCACCGGTTTGACGGCTGACGATACTGAGCAGGGAATCCAGACGGATTTGCTTCGCTGGCAATACTATTTTCTGCCGCAAATTAATCCGGTTTTGCTGTGCACTGCAAACAGAAACTGCTATAATCGGGATTAACAGTGCTGCTATATATTTAATTACATCCAATACCACTGATATACACGGTATCTTTTTCGATCCTATACTGGACATTCAACGTGATTGATATAACCTCAAAAATGAATTCAATAGATTTATTATCGAAAGAACTGCTCATGGTACAGGCTTCCAGCTTCTTATTTTTAAAAATGACTTTGATGCCGTAAGCTTTTTCCATTTGAGTGGCGATCTCTTTCAGACTGGCATTGGTAAAATTTAAAGACCTAATTTGCTGGTGGGTGCTATCCGCCACTGTCAGACCAAAATGGTGACTACTGTTATTGTAGGTGCCGGTATCCCCCGCCTTTAATGTAATACCGCTGTCTCCTCTATACATACTAACTGCACCTGATTTCACGACTACCATTATTTGGGCAGTATCTTCTGCTACTTGAAAAACAGTGCCCAATACTTTTACCTGTATGTCTCCCACGCTTACTATAAACGGCTTCACGGGATCCGATGTTACATTGAAAACAGCGCCTCCGGTTAGGTGAATACTTCGGGTATTGCCGAGAAAGTCTTTTTTATATTTTATTGCTGCTCCGGTGGCGATTTCCACTACCGATTGATCGGGCAGGGTATCCCTTACCATTTGTTTATCGGCTTGCCGTATTACGAACGAGTCAGGGACGGTGACATGTGATGGCTGCAGCCACCAGTAGGCACCTGCAGCGCCCAACAGCAGCAGGATGGCCGCAGCGATGCTCCAGCGGAGCATTTTCACAGTACCCGTTTTGACGGGCTTTCTGTCTCTTTTGATCGCGGCTAATAGTTTTAGTTTATCCGGCAGTTGCCAGGTACTCCCGGCAGCTGTTTGCTCCCACACCGCCATTGCCTGCACAAACAAAGCATGGTTTTCACTGGAAGCTTTTACCCAATTATCCACAGCCATGGCTTCTTCCGGAGTAGCTTCCCCGGAAAGATATTTTGCCAGTAATTMATCCTCTTCTTGTATGTGACCGGGATTATTCATCATTTAAAGTTCTAACTTCTATTTTTCACATGAAAAATAATATAATAACGCTGATCATAATATCAAATAATTTTGCACGTAAGATCTTTAATGCTTTGCCCATTTGTGCTTCTACTGTTTTTATGGACAGTCCCATTTCCACTGCAATGTCTGCATACTTCATTCCTTCAAACCGGCTCTTGGTAAAAATAAGCTGGCATTGAGGTGAGAGGGCTGCAATATGATCCATGATTTGTCGGTTAATTTCTTTACTGATCAGTTTATTCCCTGTATCATGCACTGCGCTGTCATTTTCCGATTCATACCTGGCTCGGACCTTGTCGTGTCTTTTAATGTTCAGGCAATAATGATATACTGCTGTATACAGGTATGATTTTACAGATTGCTCTTCGTCTAATGTGTCTCTCTTCTCCCATAATTTCAGGAACACTGCCTGCACAGCATCTTTGGCGTTATCATTGTCTTTGAGGATAGTAAAGGCGTAACGATGCAATCCTTCATAATGGTTATGAAAGTATTGTTCAACCTGTAAAGCCAGTTTATCATCGTGTTTATCTTTCTCCAATGGCCACTTTTGCTGTTATATATACTACTAATACACCTGAATGGTCATAAACCCTTACGTGCCTGAAAAATAATTATTGGCGGATAAAAGATACCAGTGCCGGTATTAATTCAGGCGACAAAGGTAATGGAGTCTTTTTATCCGGAGAAATACCGTTACTGTTTTTTAATGCGTGTGTCATGCCTTCTATCAGCACCAGGTTAGTACCGGGTTTGCAGTCCTGCAGCATGGTTACCTGGGCGGGTGACACCTGTACATCAGCCGCTCCACCCACTATCAACACCGGCATTGTCAGGGTTGGCAGTAAGGCGCAGGGATCAAAACGGAAGGTACTTTTCCAATAGTTAAAGTTACCGGTGTTAAACAAAATATGTAAGTCCGCGGGCACTTTGGCGGGCGTTTTATCCTGCCGAAGGTCATTTAAAATGCTGACAGATTGCTGATATAACGAGTCCGACAATCTTGGTTTCAGTTGTTCCAGCAGCACTTTATCAGTCGTTTCTCCTGGGGTAGATAAGGGGATCAGGCATTTCAGGTGGCTATGCTGCGCGAGTATGAGTCCAATGATGCCGCCTTCACTGTGCCCTATAACGGATATACTGGAGAACCTCCCGCTTCGCTGCAGATGGGCTATACAGGCCTCCGCATCTGCCGTATAATCATCCATTGTCAGGGTAGCCAGTGATTTTTGGAAGGCGGTGCTTTGCCCGGTACCACGTTTATCATACCGCAAAGAAGCGATACCGTTGGCTGCCAGTCCCTGGGCCAGTTGCTGATAGGAAAAGCTTTCCGCCGCCGGAAGAAACAGGCTGTTTCCATTACGATCTGTAGGGCCTGAACCGGCGATGATCAGCACTACCGGGCCATGCTGCTGACCTTCCGGCTGTGTAAGCGTGCCGTATAACACCCCACCGTCAATAGTGTTGACAGTATCTGTTATTTCGTTAGCATTCAGCACCATGTGTTTGGGCTTAGATCCGGTGATGAAAAAGCCCACTATCCGGTTGTCATTATCCAATGCCACGCGGAATGTCAGGGTAGCGCGTTCAAAATTATTCTCTGCGGTAACGATATAATGTTCCCCCTCCCGTACTGTTTTTTGCGAGGTCAGCGCCTCCCACTTTCCATTGGCCTGTTCCACCTGCGACCATACACCTTTCAGCATGTCTGCATTCAGTTTTTCTTTCATGGCGGGCGCCATGTATTGCATTGCGTTGGTCCAGTTAGCTTTGCTCATTTGCTCAAAGAAGCTTTTGACTACCACATTTTGCTGTTGTGCAGCAACGTGTTGAATGAGGCAGAACGACAGGACGAAAAAGAAGAAGCGTTTCATATGTTCAGGGTTGATGAATCAATTTTTTGTATATAATATACGAATAAGCTGCAGGCACCAAGGCAGTTATGAACAGCACCGACAACAGGATATAATGCGACTGGTGTTCATTGGCAATGAGTGTAGCGATAAAGCCAGCCACCCCAGATACAAATAGCATGATCCCTCCCATCCGATGCGTTTTACGCCATACCGTTTCATTTTTCAGCGTCCAGGGAGTACGGATGCCCAGGTAAGGATTGGGGCGTACATTATACAGCAGGTTGCCGCAAATGGCGAGGAATACCAGGATAAACTGCGGAATCATTTTGTCGGCACTTATTCGTCCTGCTACCAGCAAAACACATAGCGGACCAATCGACACGACTACATGTGTGCTGACCCAGATGATCACATAGGATTTACGTGCCAGCGGCTTTTCTTCGCTATGACGATACAGCACCGAATATAACCTGTAAATAAACAGATTGAGCAACACCAGTAAAGCAATGCCACCAATATAACTCCACATAGTAGCACTTCCACCGGTTAATTTACCGGCAGCCACCAGCATTTCATACACCGGGATAGCGCTGAACAACAGGATCAGTCCTGCTTTCAGTGAATATAATATGGGGGTTAGCAAAACGGATTGCTGCCGGAGACCTGCCTGCCATTTCTTTGCAAACAACGGAAAGCTCAATGAGAGGTAGACTACCAAACAGGCAAAGAACATGGCAGTCACGAATCCTCCCGGTGCCATACGTCCGTTTACCACCCATTGCCCGCTGCCATCTATCGTATAATGAGAAGGTACCAGTTCCGGCAATAATGGTTTCAGGTAATAATATACCAGGAAAGGGCAAGCCATGGCTACTATCAATGGTACTTCTTTCCACCATTTATTTTCCTTCATACCGGGCTGTTGTTTTTTTTGTGAGTGGTAAGGTATCGGCGGTAAACTGGAGCATCCATTTCAGTAATTCATCCATCACCGTTGTGTTGAGAGAATAAAAAACGAATTGCCCTTTTTTCACGCTGGTCAATAGCTCCGCTTGTTTCAACAGGTCGAGATGATGAGAGATGGTGGGCTTGGAAAAGCTGAAATGCTCTGCGATCTGACCGGCGGTCAGGTCTTCCGTTTTGAGCAACTCGAGGATGTCCCGCCGGGTTTTATCATTGAGTGCTTTGAACACGTTGTTCATATAAACATATATTTAGACAACTATCTAAATGCCAAGATAGGAGAAGTCAGGAAACTGGCAAAATGTAATTCCCAACAAGGAAAGATGATTTTCGGATGACAACAGCGAATAACGGATGAAGATGCGTAGCAGGTGATGGTACCGGCGGGTTATTACATGACTCCGCAGCGCTCCCTTTCGGGATAACGCTGCGGAAGGAATAGGTGTAGGGATAATGAAACTATGGCAGGATCTCTATTTCAGTGCCTTCGTTCCAATGTTTATGCTCTGGCGTGTAATACAGATAACAGTTGCTGGCTTTGGCTTTATAAGTGCCGGGAACATCTGCTTTCAGGTCCAGGTTGATAGTTTTAGTTTCATCCGGGCTGAATCCCATCCAGTAAAGCACCAGGTAATTATCAAAGATTTCATAATAGGCGACTTCTTTTTTCTCTTTCAGTTCTTTGAGCTGCCAGGGCTGCAGAGAAAGGCCGGCAGGTATGCCTATTTTGGCAATAGACATAGGTTGTAGCATGCCTTTTTCATTTTTCACATCAATTTTCATCCTGACGGTTTCCCCGATTTTAGTGCGGGTATCCGCCAGTGTAGCATTGATATGTAAGTCGGCCTTAGGACTGTTAGGCGGTTGCATAGTGTAATAGGAAACCTCCAGATGATAAGGAATACCGGATTTTTCATTGCTGTAATGCACCGCAAAAGTATTGGCACCTGCTTTCAATAAATTGCTGAAATCGCTGCCCAGCGCCACTTTCTGCGTATTCAGTTCGAAATCAACAGTACCGGCATTTTCCGCGCGTCCTTTTATCTTTACGAATTCTACGATGGCGTTCAGTGCCATCACGGTTGCCTGCGTGGAGCCGTAACCGTAGTATGATTTATCTGACAGCACTTTAGAGATGACTACTGCTATGGTGGCAAGATCAGGCGTTTGTTCCCTGGCCAGCGCCAGTGCGTATAACGATAACGACTCTACGCGCAGGGAAGCATCCCTGGAATTTACCACAGTCGTGGCTGCCGTGAAGTTGTTTTTTTCATAGCTCTGTTTTAACGCCTGCATCAGCCGGTTGTAGTCGGTGGTATTTTTCATATTGCTGGCAGCGAGCGCCATTAATCCCAGCTGGTAAGCATCATTAGTTGCTAATGCTTTTTGTACGCCGGCTTCATATTCCGGTTGTATTTCTTTACCAATGCCGGCTTGCGTTAACGCATATACGATATAGAGATTAGCCACGCTGTTGGGTACGGATGCAAACTTATCATAGCCACCGGAAGCCAGTTTAAAGCCTCCTTTACCGTCTCTGCGGCTCAACAGGAATTTTTTGGTTCGGGCCAGCATATCCTTATCTACGTTGATGAAAGTCTGCATATCCGTAAACTCCAGTAAGCCGTAGGCTGTTAACGCTTCATGTGCCGGTGCATGGCCAAACCATTCGAAACCATTCTCTGTGGTTTCAAAGCTGATCAACCGTTTGTACCCGGTTTCAATATAGTTCATGGCTTTAGCCACCACATCAGGATTGGATTTCCCCGATTCCCGGAGATATTTGAGGATAAAAATGTTAGGGTAAGTGCTGGAAGACGTTTGTTCAAAACAGCCGTAAGGTTCTCTCAACATAGATGCTATTCCATCGAGCAATTGCCCTTCCAATGTAGCGAATACCCTCAGGTCTGTTTTGATACTGCCGGCTATCGGCTGGCCCAGCTCAAAAGGAAGTCTGACTGATTTATCACCGGAGAAGGTTTTAAACACCGGGAAACCTTTCTCTGCCGCTATTACCGGAAGAGATAATGTTTCTGTGCCCGTTTTACCACTCACCATAAATTTGATATCACCCCGGCAGGCTGCGGTGGCTTCCAGTGGAATCAGTACCTGTTTGGAAGTGTTCGCATCCAGTACAACCCTCTCTTCATATTCTCCTTTTTTCATTTTCTCTGGCAATGCAATAGTGATATCCAGTTCCACGCTGGCTGCGCTGTTATTTTTAAGCACCAGCGGTATCAGCGCGCGATCGCCCACTGTCAGGTAGGGAGGAATCTTCGCATCTATCTGCAATGCATTCCGTGCTGACCAGGTGGCTTCTGTTCTGCCGGGCTGACCATTCCAGGCAATTCCTTCGGCAACTGCCCGGAAAGTAGTGGCGGCATCGGAGTTGTAGAACTCCAGCGTGGCGGCGCCACTACTATCTGTTTGCACAACCGGGTTCCAGTAAATCGTTTCCCGGAAATCACTCCGCTCTTTTGTTACCGTAGTGGCGTATTGGGGCGCATAGAATACCCTGGCCACGTCATAAGCATTTCCAATGCCGGGAACGTATTTGGTGTTGTAATAGTCTTCTTTATTCAATCTCAACCTGATCGCTGCTCTTCCGGCATTTTTGGTGGTGATCAGGATCACACCATTAGCAGCACGGCTTCCATAAAGTGCTGATGCCATTGCATCTTTATAGACCTCTATCGCGGTGATGTCATTGGGATTTAAGTCTTGCAGCATTCCTTCAAATGCCACCCCGTCTATAATAAACAATGGTTGATTATTGCCGGTCAGTGAGTTATTGCCTCTTATCCTGATTTCTTTGGCTGCTCCAGGATTGGCTTGTGGCACTACCTGTACCCCTGCTACCCTACCCTGCAGCGCCTGATCCATGTTCTGCACAACATTAATTTCATTGGCAACAATCGAAGTAACCGAGCCAGTCATATTCGCCTTTCGTTGTGCGCCGTAGCCAACAACTACCACTTCATTCAGTCCCTTATCATCACCCATATTCTTTATCCACGCATCTACTTTCTTTTTTATTTCTTCTTCCGCATTTGCATATTCCTGTTTTTGCGCCGCGGGCCGGATACCGGCATACTCCTTAAAGCTGACCCCTTCTTCCAATAATTTTTTAGTCCGGATAACATTATAATCGATACTGTTCTGCTCCACCCGGATCTTCACTTTTTCTTTTCCTTTAACTGACTTCGCTATCAGGTAATAATGGGCCCGTTCGTCCAGCCCGGCAAAGAAAAACTGTCCATCATCAGCTGTATTCATTTGGATGGCTTTACTTTTTTCCGCCATATTAATCAGGAATACCGTGGATTTTACCGGTTTATCCTGTGCATTGAAGACAGTGCCACTCATCACGTAACCATCATCCGGCAGGTACTTCAGGGCTTTCCCTTCGTTTAATTCAGGGAGATAGCTAAAATACCGGTAGCCATGTGTCAGCATTACCAGGTCGAGCGCCGGATCTGATTTAGGTTCTTCTTTCTTAAAATAAAACAAGGGCTCTTCAATCTTTCCACTCAATTCGGAACTCATGAGCAACCAGGATAGTATATGATCCTGTTTGTCATCCGCATAGGACCAGAGCTTATCGTCCATGACCGCCAGCGACAGGTTGGAAGCCAGTGGCGTTCCTTTGGCATCTGTTGTTTTGAGGGTCATCACCACTTTTTCCCGTGGCAGGTACTGTGATTTGTCTGTCGTGATTTTAACCTGCAGGGTGTTGTCTTTATTCAGAAATACCAGTCTTTCTGCCACTGGTAATCCATTTCCGGCCGTCAGGGTAAACCTGGCGATACCAGCAGGAAATCCCGACTGATCTATTTCAACGGTATGCGTACCTTTCTTCAGGATAAGGTCACTGGCGGCGTAGGTGATGCCTTTTGTCTGCCCGGTTAAAGTAACCCGCTGGTTGCTGGTAGCAGACAGATTCAGGAAAAGTTTTCCATCTCTCTTCATAAAATTCATGACCACACCTTCTGCTGTGAAGGCCGGAAAAGCATACTGTTTGGTGATATGCAGTGGTGAAGTGATCTTTACCGTGTACTTTTTCCCCGCCTGTGGCGTAAAAGGAAACTGTCCCATACCTGCATAGTAACTTTCAAAGTCGGCCTGTTTATTCCCTGCATCATCCCATACTTCTCCTTTTACATCTACTGGTTTACCGTGTTCGTTGATGGCTCTGAAAGCAATGTTGCTGGTGAGTCCTGCTACCAGGGAGCCTCCTTCGGGTAACAATTGCAGATCTATTTTATTCAACACAATAGGAATACTCCGGGAGATGGCTTCTTTATAGGCATCATAGTTTATCGTCACATTCAGCAAACCATCTGTTGTGTTCAGGTCATCCGGTAATTTGAACTTCAATTGTACTTTACCGTCGCCGTTGGTGGTGACCACCTGGGTACTCACTACATTGCCACCCAGCGATACCTTATAATTTACTTTATAATTGGCAATGGGTTGATCAGATAAATTACGGATGGAGTAGTCAGCGATCACTTCATCGCCGGGACCATAGCCCTTTTTGGGGAAATCCAGTTTCATTAATATACGGGGAGCGATTACTTTTTGCAGCGTCAGTTCCTTTACAAAAAAAGTGCTGTCGCTTTCATTGCGCATCCACGTAGTGTAAGCTTTGAGCTTATAAATACYGCCGGGGGCTTTATCTTCAAAAGTAAAAGAGCCTTCGGCAAATCCATCTGTTATTTTATAATTTAATTTTTTGAGCATGTTCCCGGAAGGGTCCAGTACTTCTACAAAAACCACCTTACTTAATGTGGCTGGTTGCTGATCCTTCGCGTTTACCACATATACTTTAAAGAACGCGTCCTGTCCGGGTTGAAAAAAAACGTGGCTGGTGTGGATATAGATTTTCTCTTTGTACTTAGCATAATCAAATGACTGTCCCCAACAGGTAGCCGCCATCAACAGGTATATGCATATATGCGTAATAATATTTTTCATGGGTATCAGAATTGAAGGGTTACGTTAAAGCCATAAGTTTTAGTAGCGGGAAGATTAAAGAAATCCAGGCCGGTACTATTTGCCTGATCGAATAACAACTGTTCCGGATCCACGCCGCTATATGGCGTCCACAGCATCACATTATTGATGTAGGCACTC
This sequence comes from Chitinophaga sp. 10T418, assembly GCF_056394125.1. Lineage (NCBI taxonomy): Bacteria > Pseudomonadati > Bacteroidota > Chitinophagia > Chitinophagales > Chitinophagaceae > Chitinophaga > Chitinophaga sp. 10T418. The sequence goes on along the minus strand of NZ_JBFTHG010000012.1, from coordinate 67,297 downwards.
AGGGTCAACTTTTGAATAATATGCCTGAAAGGCTGCTGATAGCTTAGTTTCAGGGCATTCAGGCGTAGCCAGTCGGCCCGCTCGATGTAGTCTGCTGCAACGCCGCTATAACCGTATCTCACCCACCGGTTGTTTTCTATGGGTAGCTTGGGGTTGTAAAAATCTACGGGGGTATTGTTCGGGGCGCCATTCATTTGTACACCGGGAAAAACATAATTTGTGATGGTTCTGCCTTCGGCAGATGCCTGTGATCTTCCGTAGTAATCGAGTACTGCTTGTGTACCGTTCCATCGTTCGCCACCATTCTTCCATTCCAGGGCTGCTTCCAGGGTAAGTTTTTTCCAGCGCACCATGTTCGTCAACTTCATCACAAAATCGGGATTAGGATTACCAATGATGGCGGGGGCTTTTGCTACCAGCGGAAATCCGTCCGGGCCTATTACCCTGTTGCCGGCGGCATCTCTTTCCCAGGTGCTGCCCGTGATTACTCCCAGTGGCTGCCCTTTTACGAGCGTAGTATGTACATCTCTGAAACCTGCCAGGGGTATCCCGTTAACGCTGCCGTAGGCATCGGTGACTTTGTTTTTATAGGCAAAGAATCCCAGAACATGCATCGTGGTGATGTTTGAGTTGCGGTTATCTATATCCAGTAGTTGCAGCTCCAGATCTATTCCATTGGTCCGGTAGTCGCCAATATTTTTTAATACCAGCTCCTGATTTTCGTATATGGGGAACAAGTCCTGTTCTATTTTTCTTATGAATGCGCGGGCGGAAAAGTTCAGCAGAGATTTATAGCCACCGCTGATGCTGCTGCTCCAATCTCTGTGACGTACCGGGGACAGGCGGTCAAAGCTGCTTATTTCCTGTGTGGGAAAATAGTGTCCTGCTTCGGCGGTGGAATAACGCAGGAGGTTCACATAAGCAAGTGAATTATTGACCGGCAATTCCGTATTTGCCTCCACATAGGATGATCTGAATTTCAGCGACCATCCTGTTGGGGAAAGATATGTTGCGGTAATATCCATTGCAGGCTGGAAGTAATTATTCGCCGCTACCGTGTTGGAAACATAACTCTTATTTCCCAGCATGAATTCGGCATACCATCTCCTGCTATTAAATATATTCCGGTAGTTAACGCCTATCTCATGTGCGGAGCGCTGGTATAAATAGTTGCCGTATGCCGGTTGATAATGGATGCCGGAATGCGCGTCCGTGAAAATATAATTGGCGGTAAAAGCCCCTGACCATAACCGCTTCCTGTAGAGAACGGTCCCGGTTACTTCTCCTTTTAACTGGTATAATTTGTCTTCCTTACTGCGGTACAGTGGTCTTCCATCGGGGAAGTCTGCACTACCAGGCTTATAGCCTTCGTGGCTGTTTTCTCTTTTATCATCGAACGATTGTGTGATCACATATTTCACCCGATTATATACATTCCGTTCCATGAGCAGGCTCACCTGCTGCCGGGTGGCGTTGAAATTGTTATCATTATCTCTGAGGAGAAAATCAGTATTATCTGCCTGTTTACTATAGCTACGCTGACCACTCCCCAACGTGTACCCTTGCCCGTTATCAAAGCTCACCGGTGTCAGGATCGATTGCTGGTAAGCCTTATTCAGGAATCCGTTTCTGTTGGCATTTGAAAACTGATCCTGCGAGTAACTGTATTTGCCCACGAGGTGCAGCCACTTTATTCTGGCGCCCAGGGAGGCATCCAGGTTTTTTGTATTATTATCGTTGTAGCGAATAAACGTCTTTTCACTGGTTTGCCCCAGGTTAATATTAAACTCCCGTGCATTGATCTGATTCTCGAGCAGGACTGCTTTCAGGTTGAAGGATTGGGAAAAGAGGGTGCCTGTTCTGAATATGTTATTCGTATAGGCGGTAGGGTGATGCCCGTTGCCACTGCCTGCCGGTACCAGTTTTCCGTTGCTGTCATACAAATAAGGATCTCCATCATATTCTAGTGTGCGGCGGGATGGTCCATAGCTAAATAACTCGTTTGTTTCCGCACCCTGCCAGCTCAGGGCTCCCTGCAGTGAGCGTCCCTGTACAAAATCTGTTTGCAGTGACGGCAGCTGGTTGATTGTTTTAAGTGCGAAAGTGGCAGCGTAACTACCAGAGATCAATAACTCTTTCTTATAGCCCGGACGCAGCAGCAGCTCGTTGTTATGGCAACTTACTTTCCTGAACCGGGTATCTGTAGTAAAAATACTTTTTACATGCAGTGTACGATGCAGATTTGATTTTGGTATGGTTACCGTATTGGTATCAGCATTTATCAAACGCTGATACGCATTCGAATAAACCGGGTTTACTACCTTACTATTTTGTGCTAAAAGAGAAAAAGGGGATAGCAGCAGTATCAGGAAATATTTCAAGGTATATGTTTTTATATTATCAATATAAGGTATAACAATAAGGCATATGTACTAGCCTGAATCCGGCCACTCTTTATCATAACGTGAATATATACTTCGTATGTTAATGATATTCATATTATTGTAAAATAAAATATCTACTTTTATCTGTCTGCACAAAATCTTCTCTGGCCGCATGATGCAGGCAGGCAAAAAATTCCATAAGCGATCTGAAAAAAAATATAAAAATCTTTTCGTGAGAGAAAAAACGGCGTTACGTACATACTACACCGTTACCGGAATCACCTTTGCATTGCCAGGTGTACCGGGTGAGATGGTAAAGCAAAAAGTGTGGGATGGCATTTATTAAAAAATAAACAACATACTGAAGCATTATTGCCAGATGAAAAAAGATACTTAACTTAAGATGTATTTTTTCATCATTAAAACCTCAGTATTACTATGAAACTGAAACACCTGACAGCAGTAATCCTTTCCATGGGATTAATATTTATGATTTCCTGTAAAGGGAAACCCAAAGATGCAGACATCCAAGCTACTGTAGTTGCTGCATTGCAGTCAACTCCAGGCGTTAATGCTGATGTTAAAGATGGTGTAGTTACGCTGACCGGAGCGGTAGCCACCCAGGCAGACAAAGATGCGGCAGAAAATGCAGCTAAAGTAAGCCAGGGTGTAAAGAGCGTTGTCAACAATATTACTGTAACACCGCCGCCACCACCACCTCCTCCTGCACCAGCTGCTGCTACACCTGCCGATGCAGCGCTGAAGACAGCCGTAGATGGTATTGTTAAGGACTTTCCTGGTATCACCGCTGATGTTAAAGACGGCGTGATCATTATTACCGGTGAATCTAAAGCTGATCGTTGGAAAAAGCTGAAAGTTGCACTGGATGGACTGAAGCCTAAAAAAGTAGATGCTTCCGGTTTGAAAGTAAAGTAAATCGCTGACCCTCTAAATACAACAATCATGGCATTACAGGATAAATACAAAGAGCTGATTGACGCCGCAAAATCTGCGGGCACCAGCAATCTGCAGGTTAATGAACAAGATGGTGTACTTCATATAGATGGTGAAGCTCCGAGCGGCGCAGTAAAGGACCAGTTATGGGATATCTATGGAAAGATTGACCCCAACTTCCTTACCGGCGACGTGGTAATGAATATTAATGTAGCTACTGCAGTAGCAGGTGCTAAACTGAAGGTAACTACTGAGTCTACCAACCTCAACATTCGTAAGGGGCCGGGTACCGACCAGCCTGTCGTAGGCAAAGCGGCACATGGCGAAACTGTTTCCCTGATCAGCAAACAAAGCGATCAGTGGTGGTTGATCCGTACAGATGGCGGCGCAGAAGGATATGCTTCCGCGACCTATCTGACGCCTGTTGAGTAGGTAACACTTCACATAATTAAACGGCTGTCTCTTACTTTTAGAGACAGCCGTTTTTTTTAAAGCCCCTGGCTGCTGTTATGGCAACTCATACATCAGTCCCGCCGGCAGCATCAGGGTGCCTTTGCTGTAAATATCGATGAAAAGCGTAATGGTATCCTTTGTATTGGCCGTTAAAAAAACATATTTATCCAGCACCCCTCCTTTACTGTTGTACAAATCCCTGAGTAATGGCTCCTTATAACCAGGATTGGCTACAGCGCTGCGATGCAGCAGAACCAGGTGTTGCTTATCCTTCGTGGTAAGCCCGGACAGGTAGTTCATCTCCTGCATAATACTCTTTTCGGTATTCCCTTTTTTGAGTCTTATCGGGTTCGTATTGGTATATCCATAGGTACTGTCCGTAGCAGACGGTAGTTTTGAAAATGCTTTCTGGGCCTGGGCTTTACTACCCATCGCCAACAGGAATATACAAATCACTAAAACGGATAAATTACTAAAGTGACGTTTCATCTTCAGGGTTTATAAAGGATTAAAAACATCAATGGTCCGTACTAAGACAATCACCCGGCATAGTAGGGCTTATTGGGATCAAACATCGCTATAAAGATAAAGGAAAAACAGGAATTATCATCCAGCCGGAAAATAGGCGGGGCTGCTCCATTATCAATGGCCAGCCCCGCTTTGCTATTATTTTCGTTCGAGCCGATAAATCACTGCATCTGCTGCCGGCAGTGTTATTTGCATAGTTTTATTTTGTGTTGATATTTTTCCGGAGAATAATTCTTTCGCGGTATAGGCCTCTTTTACCGATAAGCCTGCCTGTTGGAGGTTCAGGGAAAAAGTGGCGGATGTTGGTGCATAGTTCATCACTGCTACATAAGTATATCTCCCGGAATTTTTTACAAAGATGTTGGAAGACTGATCTCGGCTGTGATGATCTACCGGACGGAATACGCCACCCTGGCGGGCTACCTCCAGCAGGTCCTGGTTTTGCAGGAACTGTTTAGCGGCTTCAGAAGCATGGCCGTACACTGAAAAATCATCCCCGGTAATGAGGGAGCCGGTAACGATGCCTGATAACAATCTTGCCCTGTTAGGACCGTCAGCGGCGCCTTCAAACACCACGTGATCAGCATCAGAAAAATCATACAACCAGTTTTGCCACCAACCATAGCTGGTACCATTCATGGTGTAGGCCGTTTCGTCTATATTCTTAAACGCATCGCAGGCAATACGGCGGGTATGTACATATCTGCCAGTAGCTATATTGGGCGAAATAGCTGCATATACCAGCATCTTCCCATCCAGTTGATCTACCAGGTATTCCATTCCTTTTCTGAACGCCTGCATGCCCGTATGGACGGTGGGATCATAAAATGAATCTGCTTCAATGGCAGCATGACCAATAAAATCTATTTTGATCATTTCGAAGCCGGCGTCTTTAAACCGTTTGATGAGGAAAGCGATTCTTTCCCTGGTAGCCGGATGGGTAGGATCCATGGCCCTGGCGCCATCCAGCTCATGGTATTGTCCGTTTACTTTTGTCCAGGTATCCTGATAGTTAAATTGGCTGCCTTCTACTTTACGGGGAGATTTGCCCCAGTCTACAAATGGCGCCCAATAGATACCCGGCTTAAATCCTCTGGCTTTACAATAGGCACTGAAAGCCGCCAGTTGACTGAAATCGCCGGTCATACCATTGGTGGTGAGGTTATCCCAGTAAGAGTCCAGGTCGATGTAAAGGGTATGATCTGCGTTGCGGAATCCTTTGCAGGAATCGGCGAAAAAGTCTACCACCTTTTTTGCTTTGGCGAGTGATAATTTTGTCTGCATGCTGCCCCAGCTGTTCCAGCCAAAAGGTTTGGCGGCGGTCCAGTTAAAAATGTAGCGCGGCTCTGCTTTGCGGTTGGCCTGCGCATATTGCTCCATGCCGGTTCTCCAGTCGCTGCCGGGTAGTACATAGATTTTAGGAGAGGCGCAAAGGGTATCCCCGGAGCTGACCATACCATGCGGTATGTTATCGCGGGTCCCGATGCTGTCTGTCCAGCCGGCGATCACAGAAAGCATCGTTTGCTGAGCAGTAGTCCCTTTCAGCGCAATACCTGTTTTCCAGTTATTATGCTCCACGGAGCCTATCACCAGTCCATTATTGTTGACCGTATTATAAACGGCAGTTACTTCGGCGCTGGTGAAGCTGGCGGCCGGCAGGTCTTCCGTGCTGTATTTCACCCAGGTATCATTATCGAAAGGCACGTGTACCGCGCGTATGGTATCTTTTACAGGGAACTGCAAAGCCGTGGTGGTCAAAGGGCTCATAGAACGGGAACGGGCGCCGGTACCACGCAATACGAGTGCGGTATAAAAACCGTTGTCTCCGTTGTATACATAAAAGAATTGCTGTTTTTTTATACCATTTCCGGAAGATGTGATTACATATTGTTTACCTGTGCCGGTCTGATCTTTTAACGGCGCTATAGTGAAGCTACGGCGGATCTTTTCGGTGTCCGGCTGTTGGGCATCTTCATACCAGCTGAAAGCATCTTTGATCATTATTTTGCTATTCACCCATACGCTGTATTTACCGGAATGCAAATCATAACTGATCCGGCTATTTTTACCGAAAGGGATATGCTTTACATCCCCGGATTGTTGTGCGGATAAACTTGTTACAAGACAAAGCAAGGCCATGGCAAACAGGATATATCTGCAATACTTAAAGGACAACACCATTATAATTCGTTATTTATGATTTACTATTCTCTTATCTGGCCAATCCCAACGGAGAAAAAAGTACGAACAACAACACCATCAGTATAATCAGCACAGCACTGTACCAGTGACGGTGTTTCCATGGTTGCAGTATCAGGTTAGATGTTCTGACAGGTGCATAGGGAACAGCCATCGGCCATAATTTACCTATTATCAGCATCAGTATGGCAGTGACTACAAAGAGTATCGCCAACAGGTGCAGGTAATGTAATCCGGTATCCAAGATCAGTTGAAAAAATATATTCGCTACAAAAAAGAATCCGAGGCCGATTTTAGCCGCTATGGCAGGAATACGCCTGGTAGCCATTCCTACGATCATGATCGTGAAGATAGGAATACTGAAAAAGCCGGATAACATCTGTATATAATTATAAAATCCTCCTTTAAATAACATAATAAAAGGTGCAATACCAATACCTATCAGTATCACAATTACCTGGAAGATCCAGGTAGTGCTGAGCAGTTTTTTATCTGTTACGCTACCCTTCTTCTCCGTCATATAAGGCTTGTACAGGTTCATGGTAAAGAGTGTACCCGCACTGCTTAACCCCGCATTAAAGGTGCTGAGCGCCGCTCCAAAAACTACGGCGGCAATGAGACCCGTATACACCGGAGGCAATACATCGGCGGCCAGTCTCGGAAAAATCTCTGCTGTACTTTCCGGATGAAAATACAGATGCACCGCTATTAGTCCGGGAATATTCAGCATCAGTGGCGACAATAGTTTACATAAACAAGCCAGCGCTATTCCTTTCTGGCTTTGTTCCAGGTTGACCGACCCAAGTGCCTGTTGTACAATGAACTGTTCCATGCCCCAGTAATAAATATTTACCAGCAGCATACCGGTGAAAATGGTAGAGAAAGGCACCTGGTCGTGCTTACCACCAATAGCATTTAAATGACTGGTGTCGGTACCAAGTACAATACGCAGTCCTTCTGTTACATCTCCATGGCCCAGGTATTTAAATCCGAAGTAAGGTAAGAGTAAACCACCGGCAATCATGCCGGCTCCCAGCACGGTATCTGACATGGTGATCACCTTGAGGCCTCCGAGTACGTTGTACAGGTACCCTATCACGGCAATCAGGCAGGCCAGCAGCCAGATGGTGGACCAGTAGCTGATGTGCAGTATTTCATTCAGGTGAAAGATGCCGTTAAAAGCGACGGCGCCGCCGTATAGTACTGCGGGGATCAGGTTTACCAGGTAGCTCACCAGGAACACGACTGATACAATTTTTTTAGTGGTCTGATCATACCGCACCGCAAGGAAATCGGGTGTGGTAACGGCGCCTATACGAAGATACACCGGCATGAAAAATTCGCTTACAAAAAGCATCGCAAAAACGGAAGTAACGCCCCATGCCATGATCGACATGTTATTCATAAACACCGATTCGTTTTCACCTATAAACTGGTTGGCGCTGATGTTGGTCATGAACAATGCCCCTCCTATCACCACCCAGTTTAAACTACGGCTACCCAGAAATACATCTGACGCTGTTTTCATCTGGTGTTTCCTGGTGATGTACCAGGACAACACCGTTACAATCACCACAAAAATGACAAAACTTATAATGGTTGATGCGTGCATTAACTGCTATAATGATTTTCTTCTGATTAAAACCGTTGGTAATACTTCCCGGATCTTTTCCCTGTTTAATACAAAAGTAGCTGCTTTCTTTGCCATGAGCCGGAAATCAGTGGAATAGGTGGTGATCCCGTTGCAAATGATTTCTTTCACGATATCATCATTATGGGAAAGAATGCCTACATCCTTACCTGGTACCAGTTTCTGTTCGACACAATCTTTCAGGATGGCCCAAAGTTCCGTATTATTGATCGTATAATATACTTTTCCTTTTTCTATGGTGCCGGGGGTATATTCGGTTTTAATAACACCCTTGATTTTATAGTCGCTGATAAACTTTTTAAACGCCTTTAATATTTCAATAGGTGTATCTGTTGCCGGGCGATAATAAAAGATCATTTCATCGAAGGTCTCAATAGTTTTGCTCAATGTTGCAAAAGCACTGTAGGAAGCCTCTCCGAACTCCTGTACAATATAGGAACAGGAACAGTTAGCAGATAGTGGTTCATAGCGGTCTATCATCAGGAACTTATCCATAGGGAGCGCGCTCAGGATACCCGATGTTTTAGGATGCGGAATAGGCGCTACTACATACATGCCGTACCGTCCTTTGACGTTGGCGATGATGGCCTCCAGGATTTCGATATTATTATGGTGAAAAAATACATCGATGTGAATGTTCATACCAAGGTTGGCGCGGAATGTTTTATAGAAAGCTTCCTGGAAGGTATCGAAGGCGTAGAGTAACAAGGCCACTTTCAGCTGTTGACCGGTGTCATCGCTGCTTACGTAAAAGCCTTTCCGGTTTTTGGATTGCACAATTCCCCGCGCTACCAGTTCTTTATATCCTTTGGCAATGGTTTCCCGGGCAAATCCCAATTTATTGATCAGCTGATTTACGGATGGTAACTGGTCCCCGCGGCTCAATGTTTTGGCGTTGATGGAATTGATGATGCCTTGCACAAACTGTTCATGTTTGGATAAACCGGGAATACCTTCCAGTTCATGTATTTGTTCATAGATATTCCGCATAGCTACAAATCAGCAAATAGTGAATGATGGCACCTGCAGGTGCGTACAATGGTTGTGATATAAAAACTGGTAGTACCGGTAATCGTGGCATTGCCATATCGTGGAATTTTAGCAACAGTATACTATGCTATACTATCCTATACTATCACTAAGCTATTGTCTTTTTTTATGAATAGCAAACTTTTTTTGTGTGTAACACTAAAAAGTACAGGCAAGGGAGTCCCTTGCCTGCTTGTGAAATGTATTTACACGTAGTTTATTTATGGCTTTGGTCCTGCCTTTTCGATCTTTTCTTTTATCTCAGCAGTGTACCGGATGGACAATGCTTTTTTCCAGTAGATAATGGCCTGTGCAGGATTATGGAGTTCCATCCAGTAATCTCCCATCCCATCATAAGTATTAAAACTTTCCGGGAAATAGTCGATGTTCAGCTGAAAAAACATTTTTGCTTTATCAAAATGTTTATCATGCAAATGCCCATATGCGAATTGATTGAATGCCTGCTCTGATGGGCGCACGGGATAGCCTCTTTCCTGTGACAATGTTTGAAAATGATGAATGATCAATTGTTTCAGGGAATCTGTGCTGCCATCTTTTTCAAAGTAGAGATAAGTAGGAAATCTGTTCTCTTTAAAAATAAAACGCAGGGCATCATACTCCGCAATGAGTGGCACGGAGATATGGTCATCGTCTGCATAATATTTCAGGTTCCATTTTAAATCATTCCCGTTATATTTTTTCAGCTTCTCCCCCAACTGCAGGATAGCGCTGGTATGGATGGCGCCGCGATCGGGGTTATTTTTCAGCTGTTGCGTGTCCAGCGCTGCTTTCATAGTATGTGATACTGCAAGGAAAAATTTTTTGCCCTTAAAATGTTGTGACAGCAGGCTGTCCGCCTCCCCTAACAGCTGGCTGTTGTGCCAGAAAAGACTGGGTTCTATGGCTACGTATGCGTTGAACACATGGGTATGTTTCAGCAGCGCATTGGTGACGAGCAGGCCTCCAAGGGAGTGCCCTACAATAATGCTATAAGGCGCTACAGGGTACTTCTTATTGATATAGGGCACCAATTCTTTTTCCAGGAAAGCGGTGAATTGTTCTCCTCCACCAGCACTGGCATCAGAGCTATCTGTTGCCGGTGTGAGATCCCTTGTACGATTCCGGCCGGTATTGGGAATGCCAACGATAATCATTTGCGGCAAAGCAGTATTACCATTAATCACCCCCAACTGTTGTATCATTGTTTGCAGTGTAGCAAAATGGAAGTCGCCATCCAGCACATATAACACCGGATAAGATGGTTGTACAAACCAGGTGGTATCTACCGGCGGACTATAGATCCACAACGGCCTGTTTTCATCTAATATCGTTGAATAAACGCTGTCCCGTTGTCCGAAGGATACGAGATGCTGGGCATGGATACTCAGGAAGAGATGAAATAAGAGTCCGATTAAAATAAGTCTTTTCATACGGGCGGATTTTAGTACAAGATGGTCTTCTCCCGTGATGAAACCTCCCGAATGTGATACAACCCTTTACAAATGTGACAGCTCAACTTTTTTCCGGGACCAATTTGATCAGGTAAAATAAATTTCAGTATATTGCATTGCATACTACTATTAAAAACATATATCTTTGCATAACACTAGCGCCCTATTCACAGGCCGTTAAAAATCAACCATCATGAAAAGTTGCTTTATATTATTAAATACAGCCATATTGATTACCGGATTCCGTATACAAACTTCAAATGCACAAAATGCCAAAGCCTCAGATGAGTTGTATCGCCAACTTGCCTACAAGGATAGCATGCTGTTTGATATCGCATTCAACACCTGTAATGTAAAAGCGATCGGCACTGTTTTATCAAAGGATTTCGTGTTTTTCCACGACAATGGATATGATGGTGTAACGGTGGATCAAAGTCTCTCCAGCTTCACCACCAACCTTGAAAAGTTTTGCGCTAACCCGGATAACAAGATGCGGCGGGAAATTGTAAAGGGCAGCTTACAGGCATTTGCGGTGGGTACCGATGAAGCCGTTCAAACAGGCGTACAACACTTGTATGTGATACGGAAAAATCAGCCGGAGCAATTAATAGAAGCATCCAAATTTACACGCACCTGGAAAAAAACAGCAGGCGACTGGAAGATGACGCAGGAAACGGATTTCCTGGTAAAAACGCAATTTGACCCTCCTTCCAAAAGATATGAGCCTGCACCTTATGTTCCTTCGAGAGAGCCATTGTATGATGTGATTGTACGGATGGATAGTCTTTATTTTGATACCTACAATACCTGTAACCTGGAAAAGATGGCGGCGATGACCTCCGACTCCATTGAGTTTTATCACGACAGAGGAGGCTTAACTACTTCTAAAAAAGATCTCATTGCCTCTATTAAGAAAAATATCTGTGGCAAAGTTACGCGGGAGCTGATGCCTGGTAGTATAGAAGTATATCCTATCCCTAATTACGGCGCAGTAGAAATCGGTTATCATCGATTTCATAATAACCAGGAACCGGGTGCACCTTCTCACGCCAGTAAATTTGTTACGTTGTGGCAACGGGATGGGAATACCTGGAAAATGGCGAGGGTAATTAGTCTGCATTAAAACAACAGGCGCATATCCCTTCCCTGGCTATTCACGCCATGGAAGGGAATGTTTATCTTATACATTTTGATACCGTTTACAAAGTATACCTGCGGCCCAATAGCAACCCCGCTTGGGCCACCTAAAAAAACTTGATATAATCTTCTATTTTGAAGGTATGTTGTTTTGTAAATGGGACGGTAGTATTAAAGAGAGACGTGATCATGGGTACTTTAAAATCACGATAACCCAGGCGAAGGTCACACCAGGCGATCAGGTGCCATTGACTGGTATAAAATACCAGGCCTACCGGTTCTATATCTCTTACAGTATGGTTGCCTTTAGTATCAGTATACCCTATTTTAATGCAATACTTACTGGCAATGCCCTGCTGGATGGCCGTAAGCCAGGTAGTTTCTGGTTGTCCATTTGCAGACACAAATATGTCCGTCTGCGCAGCTATTTCTTCCACCGCTTCTCCGTCATGTGAGCGCACGACTGTTTTAATTTTATTAAGCGCGGACACACTGTTTTTAGAAACAGACTTGTCAGCAAATCTACCAGCCAGGCTTTGTAATAAAATGAGGGCATTGGCTTCTTCTACGGTGAACAATAACGGGGGAAGAAAATATCCCTGTGCAATAAAATAACCGCGGTTTACTTCAAAGTTGACGGGGACACCGATTTCATTGAGTGCTTTAATATCCCTGTATACGGTACGCAGGCTGATATCAAATTTTTCGGCCAGTTTTTCGGCGGATACATACTTCCTGGACTGCAATACGCTGAGTAAGCCCATTAATCTGTCGATTCTGTTCATAGGGTTAACATTTATACCTCAAAAATAGCTCCTGCGACTGAAATTTATAGCGTGATTTTGCGTCATGGAAATACCCATTACACGCCCTTAGCTATCTTCCATCCAGCCCGCAAACACGTTCCCCGAATTATGTTATATTTTATAGTAATCAAAATCATCTCCCATGGCAAAACAAATGTCTGTCATTCCCTTTACGGGAAAACTCGGTCCTCTCATTGGGTATAGGCGCAATATCCAGCTGTCATTCAAGACAATAACCTCTGAGATGTTATGATGACGTTTCCGGATTCCAGGCCACCTCCCAGAGATGTCCGTCCGGATCCTGAAAATAGGCAGCACAGCCTTTCCAGAAGTTGTCGGTTACCGGCTTGATAATAGTACCGCCTGCGGCGCTTACCTTCTCCAGTATCACGCCTATTTCTTCCTGGTGGGCTACATAATGTACCAGCACCAATTCTGTAGCAGATGGAGTGCTGACAGGTATTTTAGTATCAAACGAAATACTTTTCTTTGGCCATAGCGCCAGCTTCAAACCCTGCTGTAATTCAAAGTATGCAACGGCGGCATATGGGAATTCGCCGCCGGTGATACCGTTGGTAGGCCAGCCTAAACCATCACGATAAAAATGCACCGCTCTTTGCAGGTCGGTCACGCCCAGTGTTAATACTGCAATTGCTGGCTTCATATGTTATTCAATAAACCCGTAAAATTTTTTATAGTAGGCGAACTTGGCAGACATCACCTTTTTTGTTTCCGGCAACCCTTCCTGTTTCAGTTGTTTAAACAGGGTGAGTACATGTGGACTGAATTCTTCAAAAGCGCAACTATGTGTGATAGCGTCTGTGAGGTAACAGGTGGTTTCATCACATTTCTGCCAGTATACTTCCAGGGCCTGACAGATCCCTTCCATGAGGGACTTATCGTAGCATTTTACCAGGCATCTGGCAGCAGCGGCCGACCTGTCCGGATAATTCATCAATAAATAAAAGAGGAAATACGTGATGCGTGTAAGATCGTTGCTCTCCAGTTGAAGAGGCAACAGCTCTTCCCGCTGCGCAAACACCTGCTTGTACGCTTCTTCGTCCAGCCGCCTGGTGGTATGCTTTTCAATGAGATGTTCCAGTTGTTTTATTGCCGTTAATCCCGTTGTGAGATCCTGCACACAGCTATCTCTGAATAATTGCTCCAGTATGATATGATTCATATACCCATGATTTATTGAACGGATTCGTTGTTTATATTTGCAAAGAAAGGATATTCCCGTTAAATAAACAACGAATCCGATTAATAATTAGAACGAAACCGTTTTATAATATGAAGCCATTAGTAGCCTTGATCACCGAATGGGATAGTTACGCATCGAAGACCACATCGCCTACAGTAGCGGATTTCTGTGAGAAATATCTCCAAAAACATCCTGCCGGAAGTTCAGCCGATGCCATCCCCACCCAGCAGGCAGACTCCGTATTAGCTTCACTGATTGGCAAAACCGGCGGGTTGCATACAGCCTATGCCCGGATGGCGATCAAAGAGATGCCGGACATAGAACTGGAATGGTTTTATTTATTGAATGTGATCAGTATTAAAAAAGAAGCGAAAAAAACGGATGCCATCAGCCTGAGTAATATGGAACAGTCTACCGGCATTGACATATTGAACCGTATGAAAAAAAAGGGGCTTATTGTTGAAAAGGATGATCCGGCAGACAGGCGTGCGAGGCTGGTGAGTCTTACCGATAAGGGCAAAGCCTTGCTCGTACAGATAGGTTATTATCTCTACAAAGTCTCTTATCTTTTATATCATGATATTAAAGAAGAAGATAAAAAGAGCATTATAAAAATATTAACAAATACGACTCAAAAACAGGAGCAGCTCCGGATAGCCAAAAAGAACAGCAGCATTGATGAAATGATACAATCGCTATACGGCGAAAACGCCCTGAAAGCGGTGCTCAGCGCCTTTAAAAAAGAAGTAAGGCAGCAGGAAAAGATCATGCATAGCACCCCGGATAAGGACCTGGATGAAATGATTAAATCGTTCCATAAATAAGATCAAAAAAATTCTGCCATCGGATAGGGGATCTGTAAATTGCATGCGTCATATAACAAAGCAGCTTTCAAAGGAGCTTTTTAATTATTGTATGATGACGCATAACGATTTAATCAAACGCTTACTGCTACCGGGTCTGGCTACAATGCTATGTCTGACCCTTACGATGGGTGCATCCGCGCAGACCCTGCTCCCCGATCAGAATCCCCGCTACCAGGAAAGTCTGCAGCATTACCTGTTGAAAGAGGACTCACTGACTGTGAATGAAGGCACTACCGTGCAACAAACCTATAAAGCTTACCAATATTTTGAGGCGAAGCGCGAGCGTAAGGACCAACGCAGACAGTGGCGGCAGGATCGGCGGATGGCCCGTAATACCGGCTATTGGAGCGACTACTCCTACAACGACTATGCACGCGGCTATAGTTATAGCACGCCATTTAGTTACGGTTATCCTTCCTATCATTCCTATAACTCCGGCTTCAGATGGAATGATGTGGCCGCCGTTACCGCCATCGCTTTAGGCGCCTATATTCTTTTCAGATAACATAATTCATAAAAACTTACGTGATGTTTAAAATTAATGCAGCTGCATTTACAGGGATTCTTTTGGCTGGTATTTTACTGCAGGGATGTGCCCCGCGAAAAGTAACACGGGTAGATGAAAAAGAACAGATAGATATCAGTGGCCGCTGGAACAATACCGACTCCCGCCTGGCAGCAGAAGAAATGATTACCCGCGTACTGGGAGAAAACTGGTTGTCTGATTTCCAGCAGCAGCACCAGGGCAAGAAACCCGTAGTGATAGTAGGTATGGTAGCCAACAAAAGCCATGAACATATTGATGCCGAAACTTTTGTAAAAGATATGGAACGCTCTTTTGTTACCACCCAAAAAATACGGCTGGTACAAGGTGGCGCTAAAAGAGAGGAACTGAGAGGTGAACGGGCGGATCAGCAAAAGAATGCGTCCACATCTACCATGAAAAAATGGGGACTGGAAGTAGGAGCCGACTATATTCTGCAGGGATCCATCAACTCGATTGTAGACTCCCATAAGAAACAAATGGTATTGTACTACCAGGTAGATCTGGAACTAACAGATCTGCAAAGCAATGAGGTCGTGTGGATTGGCAATAAGAAGATCGCGAAATACGTAAAGAACTAATACCTACAACCAGTTCCACTGTGCGCCGGTCCTGCATACGGCCGGCGCCTTTTTACCTACATCATCATTATTAATGAACAAGATATCAGATCAATGGAAGTGGCTACTGCCGCTGTTATTGGTAATGACTTTCCTTTTCTCCTGCCGTACTTACAATGATGCCATCGGTCACTACTATGGCGCTATTTCAACAGGACGATTCGAGGAAGCTTCCCGGCAACTGGACGACAACAGGTTTCTGCAATATGGCCGCAACAAACTATTGTTTTACCTCGAAAAAGGGAAGACCACTTTTCTGCAGGGACATTACCAGGAAAGCAACAGCTATTTTAACGCCGCCGATTCCTTGCTGGACAACGGCAGCAGGAATAAGTTCTGGGACCAGGCACTGGGCCTCGTTACCAATCCTGCCATGCAGGTATATCGTGGAGAAGATTTTGAAAAACTCCTGATCCATTATTACAAGTCCATCAACTACCTGCAGCTAAACATGATGGAAGATGCCACCGTAGAAGCAAGACGTATTTCACTCAGCGGCTATGCGCTCAATGACCGCAAAAATAATAACGCCAACAAATACGCCAACGATGCATTCTCCATGATCATACAAGGAGTGGTATATGAAAGCGGTGGTGATATCAATAATGCCTTTATCTCCTATCGCAACGCGGCGGACCTGTTTCTCGGCAAACCCGACAAAACTTATTATGGTATTACCTTACCGGTACAACTACAGGATGATCTGTTGCGCACTGCATGGCAGTTGGGTTTTCACCAGGAACTGGCCTATTACGAACAACAATTCGGACGCCGTTATATACCTGTAAATAGCAGTGATGGCGGAGAAGTACTCGTGTTCTGGGAAAACGGGCTGGCGCCTGTTAAAGCGGAAGCCAATTTCTTCTTTACCCTTACCGAACGGGGGCCGGGAAATTTTGTATTTACAGACCCGGATAACACCATCTTTATTCCCTTCGACTTCCAGTTGCTTTCCCGCGATTCCTGCCAGCAACTCCGCAGACATTTTGATGCATTCCGGATTGCCTTTCCCAAATATGTGGAGCAGCCGCTGTATTTCACCAATGCCAGCATACAGAGAGACAGCAGTCTTATTACGCCCCTGGAAAAAGTGGAAGACATCAACCAGCTCGCCTTCCGCACGTTGCAGGAAAGATTTTTAAAAGAAATGGGCCTGGCACTCACACGGCTGACCATCAAAAAATTAGCAGAACAACAGGTAAAAAAAGAAAATGAATCACTGGGAGAAGCACTTAATTTATTGAATATACTAACAGAAAAAGCAGATACCAGGAACTGGCAAAGTCTCCCCCACTCTATCTATTACACCCGCATCCCTTTAAAGAAAGGCGCCAACAAAGTGACGCTCACTTTGCAGGGGCAGCATTCGCAGACAGTGGTATTTGATGTATTTGGAAATGGGCGGTTACAAACGATTCATTATTCTTCTTTACAAAAATCACAAGGATAAAAAAATATAGAAGACAATCATAGCCTGATCGCCTTCTATATTCCAACATCTAAAAAATTATTTTATTGCTGCCGGCAACCTCCTTCCTTAATATGACAGATCCCTGCGGGATACCGGACGCAGTGCCCAGGAAACCAATGCGAACCCTGTGAAAAGGATCGGAAATATTACCCTGGTAGCTGGCTCTCCGGACCATAAATGAGAAGCAACCGCACCTGTAAGATCAAAGAAGGCGCCTGCATAAGCCCATTCCTTTAAGCGGGGATAGCGGGGAATAATAACGGCCACGGCTCCCAGCACTTTCCAGATGCCTAATATTACACAGAAGTAAACCGGGTAGCCCAGGTTCGTCATACCCTCCACCAGGTAGGCTGGCCGCAGGATATCGCCCACGCCACCGGATCCCAGTTGAAACACCACCAGTGCGGTTGTTATCCAATAGGCTGTAGTAGTACGCCAGGAGGTCTTGAAATCCTTCAATAAAGGCCCAAAATCGCGGCGTTCTGCCGGACGAAGCGCCCAGGACGCCAATGTGATGCCGGCGAAAATTACAGGCCCTACTGCCTCCGGAAACTGGCCTACTGCCAGGTGCGAGGCAAAGGCACCCGTATAAATGAAAAACAACCCTGCATATACCCATTCTTTCAAACGAGGGAAACCAGGCGCCAACAATGCCAGTACGCCTAATACCTTCCATATGCCCATAATGTTGAGGATGTATTCAGGATAACCCAATTGCACCATCACCGTGCGGACAAATGTTATTTTCTGGAGATCCCATATGGCCCCTACGCCGGTTTCCAGTGCGATGATGCCGGTGGTTAACCAGAAGGCAATGATACGGGTGCGGGAAGCCGCTGCGGAAGAAACAAGGGTATTCATAATGTTATATTGTTTTATGACGAATAATGACTGTTTACACTACAATAAGTATTGAGTAATGCCAAATTGGACAGTAACACGGAAATATTTTTTTCTGTACGTGAGGCTGTTAATTTTTAATGATCACTGTTATTTTCCCGAATTAGATATTAGCTTAGCATATAAAGATCCCTGTACATGAAAATTAAACTGATCAGAAAATTCCTGGAATACGTATACAATAACTATGTGGGCAACTTTTTAGGATTCGTCATAGGCATGATGTCCACCCGCCTGGTATCGCATTACTTCACCACCCGCAGCATCCGCAATTTATGGGGGCTTACAGCACGTAAAACGGTAGTAGACAAGCATACCTACAGCAACATGGAATGGATCATCACCATTGTGATTGGTTTTATTGTTTTCGAGATCGTTTCCAAATGGCTGACGAAAAAGCTGCAACAATTACTGCCAAAATATAAGGTCACCAAATGGCTGGTGGAAGAAGAAGAAAAAGAAAAGGGGCCGTCTGCAGAAAAAACGGCCGTAGCCACACATGATTAAAATAATAACAGCCCTTTCAAGAATGAAAGGGCTTTCCTTATTCTAAATTAACAGCCGTATTATCTTACCAGTTAGGATTCTGTTTCATAGCCGTATTGCCATTAATCTCCGTTAATGGAATAGGCCACAGGTAATCTCTTGCCGCATTGAACACCCGTGTTTCCACGATCACCGGCTTACCTGTTGTAGGATTAATCGCACCTTGTGCCGGACCGGTCAGCACCTCTTCTCCTATCTTCCATCTCCTGATATCAAATAACCGGGTACCTTCAAAAGCCAGTTCCACTTTTCTTTCCCTGCGATAAAGGGTGCGTATTTTTTCCTGGGTATTATAAACGTTGACATCTACATTTGGCATCCCTGCCCTGTTTCTTATTTTATTCAGGTAGATGAGTACATCGGCATGCTGCCATTGTCCGGATTCTACCAGGGCCTCCACATAACTCAGCAGCATTTCTGCATAGCGGATCACCATAAAGTTGAGGGTACCACTGTTATTCCGGGAAACATCTCTTGCATCGAGATACTTTTTTACCCAGAAACCTGTTTGTGTTGACTGCGCCGCACCTATCTGGTCAACAGATCCGGCGGTGAAAGGATCCAACAGCCTGTTTACGAATGTTTGCCCCGGGAATAATACACTCGCTGCCAGGCGGGGATCGCGGTTATTTTTATAGAGTGGGTTTTTCCAGTACAACTGCAAACTATCATCGCCCAGTTCCTGTAAGGTTTTGCCCTGCAGTGTTTCATAGGAGTTCACCATAGCCGCTGTTGGCCCGTTGGCCGCCTGCCCGGATAAGCTCTTAGGCGCCAGCCGGAAGAAGGCGCCGGAGTTTCCGGTTCTTCTGAACAGGATTCTTTCCTTGTTTTCCAATGCATCATAGCTGAACAACTGCCCATAACTATTTACACCAGGGGCACTGGCATAATGCAGGTCATATACTTTGAGGTCAATCAGTTTACGTGCGTAGGTAATAACCTGTTCATAATTTTTGATAGTCAGGTAAAGCTGCACCTGCATGGCATAGCAGGCGCCTTTCGTTATCCTGTATGCATCACTGGTGGGATAAGTAGCCGGTAAAATTTCCGCTGCCTTGTMCAGTTCTGTAGAAATAAAAGTCACCACTTCTTCCTGCGAATTACGCGGGATGGCTTGTGGGTCTGCAGGAGAAATGCTGGTATCTACAATGGGTATCGGTCCAAACAACTGGAAGAGTGTCAGGTGAGCCCTGGCTCTCAGCGCCCTGGCTTCAGCGGCACGTTGTTCTTTTACCACCGGGTTCTCCATGTAAATCTTCGAATAGTTTTCCAGGATGCGGGAAGCATTCCTGATATCTTTATAGTTCTGACGATACAGGTCTGCCAGGTAACCATCTGTTGCGGTGACGGCTCCCAATGGAAAAGAATTCCAGCTGCCGAAGTTTGCACGGAATACAGATTCATCTGTGGTACCCGACATATGCATACGACAATTTGCCTGGTAAGAAGAAGACGTGATCAATGCGCCGGGAGAAACCTGGTTGTTGTAAATCACCTCCAGGTAATTATACAGATCCGACTCCAGCCGCCACCACTTAGCGTCTGTAGTGGCAGTAGGACTATCCCTTTCCAGGAACGATTTATTACAGCTGAACAGAACTGTTGTAATTAAAAATGCGCTGACGATATTTATAGCTACTTTTTTCATTTTCGGGTGTTTTAAAATCTAAGATTTAAACCCAGTGTATAGGTTTTCAGAAGTGGCACCGTTGTTTGATCGCCCCCACTTTCCGGGTCTATCAGTTTTACATTTGAAAAAGTGAATACGTTCTGTGCATTCACATAAAACCGCAGGCTCTTTGCTCTTATCCTCGCGCAAACGTTTGCAGGTAAGGCATAACCTAACTGTATATACCGCACTCTCAAAAATCTGCCGTTCATCTTAAAGAAATCGGAGAAATTGCCGTTCGTTCCTGGTGTTGGCGTTAACCGTGGACGTTCTGCATTGGGATTGTCCGGCGTCCAGTAATTCAGTTGCGACTTTTGCGGGGTGCCGCTTTCGCCACCAATGTTCAGAGGAATAGCCATTAACCCGGTGTAGAATAGTGGTGCGCCGGACTCGCCGGAAAACAGTGTTTCAAAATCAAAACCTTTGTAACGGAAACCGAGGTTACCAAAAAATACATCTGTAGGCTCTGTACTTCCCAGCGGTACCCTATCCAGGTTATTGATCAAACTATCGCCATTGCTGTTCAGAAAATGAATATCTCCTGCTCCCTGGCCACTGATCTTCATCACTTTTGCATCTGCCATGTCTTTCTCCTGTAACAAGCCCTGGGTAGCATAACCATAATACTCTTTCAGCGCGCCGCCTACATACAAAATAGTATTACCGCTAATGATAGGCTGGTCATTGCCTACCAGCTTCAGCACTTCACTTTTATTTTTGGAATAGCCTACGCTTACATTGAAAGCAAAATCTTTTGAAACGGCTTTCACGTAAGTGAGTTTTACTTCCGCCCCCCTGTTCCTTGCACTGCCCACGTTAACAGGTGCACCACTATTGCCGCTGCCGATCCCTATACCGGATGTATAGTTAGGCTGCGGCGTGATGATCATATCGGTGGTGATTTTGTTGTACCATTCAGCCGTCATACTCAATCCGTTTCTCAGACTGATATCTGTACCTATATTCAGCTCATTCACTTTTTCCCAGGTAACATTTGGATTACCGATCACTGTTTCTGTACCATTACCACCATCAATGGTAGTTTGATAGAGATATGGATCAATTGCATTGTTTCCCAGCACGCCATAGGAGCCTCTCACCTTCCAGCTGTTGATAGCCTTGGATTTGAAAAAGGCTTCCTGATCTATGTTCCAGCCAACAGCTACAGAAGGAAAGATGCCCCATTTTTTACCGGTGGCGAAGAGGGATGAACCATCTCTTCTGATACCAGCTTCCAGCAAATAACGATTATCATAGGTATAGAAAGCTTTGGCGAACAGGGATCTCAGCGCCACATCTTTCCAGGATTCGTAGGTCCTCAGTTCCTGCGTGTATCCTGCAATGGCATTTACATCATGCTTACCGAAAGCATGGGTATAATCGAAGTTGCCACCGAAATAGATATAATTTTCCCTGGCCGTCAGCGTAGCTGTTTTTACGGTAGGATAATTTACGCCTGCAGTGCGGTTGGTGAAATAGTCGAAGAAGATATAGGATTCCTGGTCGGCTTTATCAAGACCGGAAGCTACGCGGTAGCTGGCTTGTCCTTTTAAACTCAAGCCGGGTAAAATATTCCATTGTGGACGGATGTTAATCAATGCTTCATCCCTCGTTTTATTCAGTGATCCGCCTTTTTCCAGCATGGCTACCGGGTTCCAGCTTTCGCCGTAGATCCCGTAATAGGTATAATCCGGATTTTCTGCTTTATCAGGATACCTGGAATTAATGTTTGGTGGAACGGTGTACATTCTCCGGTAAATATCTGTAGTGAGACGGTTACTCGCATATGGCTGGTTCTGGCTGGTGCGGGAAGCAAAAATGTCCATGTAGATGAACAGATTTTTCAGCAGATCGACTGTTGTGTTGGCGCGAAGTGTGGTTCTGCTGTAATCTGAATTACGTACATGTCCTTTTTGGTTGGTTTGGTTGAGGGAGAGTGCAAACCGTGCAGCGGTATTACCACCGGACACCTGCAGGGAATGTTGCTGAATAGGAATAGATTTCCGCAGCACTAAATCCGGCCAGTTGGTATTGGGATATTTAACCGGGTCGCTGCCATCCTTTGTAGCGTTGATGTCGGCATCCGAGTAGATGGGGTTACCACCGGAGTTAAGCATCGCCTCATTGTTTAACCGCATCCACGTGGCGGCATCCACAAAATCAGGCATATACTGCGGCCGCTGAATACCATAAAAACCATTATACTCCATGTTGGGAACACCCGCTACTCCCCTTTTGGTAGTGATGATGATCACCCCGTTACCACCTCTTGCACCATACATAGAAGCCGATGCTGCATCTTTTAATACGGTGATGCTTTCGATGGTATTGGGATCTAAATTATTCATATCGAATGGCACACCATCCACCATCACCAAAGGGGCTGCATTGAGTAAGGTGCCCACTCCCCTGATGCGTATGTTGGCCTGGTCGCTACCAACAAGACCGGTGGTTTGTGATACCTGTATACCGGTAGCACCGCCCTGCAAGGCCTGCGACAGTTGCACCACCGGTTTATTCTTTACATTGCCCATGTTCACCGTACTAACGGAGCTGGCTATATTTTTTACTTTCTGGCTACCGAAACCGGTTACCACTACCTGGTCCAATATTTTTAAATCTTCCTGCAGGGAGATAATCAGGTTAGCCTGTTCTTCCCGCACCAGGTATTCCTGCTTTTTATATCCCACCATCGATATCACCAGTACACTTTCCCTGGGTACATAGATCTGGAAAACGCCGTCTTTGTCGGTGGCCACTGACTTCGCCACACCTTTGATGGTGATATTGGCACCCAGCAATGGTGCAGGCGGATCCTTTGCTTCCAGTACCCGTCCCAGCACCCTGATGGAGCGGACCTCCCGGGGTTCTCTCTGTTCCCTGGGCTCCCGTTCACGTGCCAGTGCAATGCTTTCTTTTTTCTTTTTTACCACCACTGTTTTATTCATGATATCATATATCAGCGGTTGATTTCTGAAGCAGATATCCAGGGCATCTTTCAAACTAACGGCTTTTACTTCGATGTTAACAGGGGCAATATTCTGCACATCACTTTCTTCGTATACAACGTATACGCCTGCCTGTTTTGCAATCTTCTTTAATACAGATTTAAGGGACTCATTTTTGGCGGTGAGTGTAATTGTTTGGGCGGTGCCCTGGGCTGAAACCTGCAGTGATACTATCAGCAGGAGAAATATTGTCAGTTTCATACCACGAAATATGCTGTCAGGGATTTTACACCAATGATACCGCGTAAGGGAGTCTGACTCCGGGAACTCCGGAGGATTGTTTTTAACATAAAGATTCATACGTTAGTGGAATTGGGTGATAAAAAAGTAATTGTTTGTTTATTTATTCGTCATCATATATTTCCGGTGGTTTTAATCCGGAATTGGTGCTGATTTGGTTTTCTTACAGTACGGGCATAGTGTTCACTTTCCGGCGGGCCGGGTTCATGTTACAATGCTGTTTTCAATGTTATAAATGCAGTGATGCGCTACTTTTCTGACAATACCGTCAGCGTTCTTCCTTCTATCCTGCAATGAACGTCATATTGTTCCAATATTTTTAGTACATCGGTTAAACTCATATCTCTCCCTACTCTCCCCCCAAAACGTTGGGTGGCATGGCCTCCTGACTGGTCAATGATATTAATATCATACCAGCGGGAGAGCTGACGCAATAATGTAGGCAGGTCGGTATCTTCCAGATCAAATAATCCATTCTTCCAGCCCATTGCTTTTTCTATGTCCGCTGGTTGTACGGTCATGGCGCCGGAAGTGGTATTTAGTACGGTCTGCTGGCCAGGTTGTAATTTTTTTTCAGTGTGCTGATGTTTTACGATCACTGCACCGGTTAATAAGGTGGTGTTCACGGCTGCTTCGTCCGGATATGCCATGATATCAAAACTGGTTCCCAGCACCTGTACTTCCATATCGTTCACTTTTACCACGAAAGGCTGACGGGCATTTTTTGCTACTTCAAAGTATGCCTGCCCTTTTAGTTCTACCATTCTTTTTCCATTAAAGCTGGTAGGATATTTTAAAGAAGAGGCGGCGTTTAACCACACGTTACTACCGTCTGGCAGCGTTACACGAAACGCTCCTCCACGTGGGGTTGTCAGCAGATTATAACCAGCGGCCCCCTCATTGCCTGTGGTTGCGTATTGCAGTTGTCCATTATCCTGGCGGATATTAGTAGTACCCTGCCGGATTACCTGTGTGCCCGTGTCGTTCAGCTTTACTATTTTTCCATCTGCCAGCGTAAGCATCGCTTTGCTGCTGCCTGGTGTTATTGCCACCGCAGCCACGTAGTTACGTGTACGCGGATACCATAAATAAAAACTTCCCGCCACTAATAACATAATTGCCGCAGCCCACTTAAGTACCCTGCCACGATTTTTCATGCGGACCACCTGCGCACGAGGGTTCTCGTCTAACCGCATGCGTATCTGATCCCATAGCTGACGGGAAGTAGTATCTGTAATGCTGACACCTGTTGAAAGGTCTTTCTCGTATTGTGCTGCTACCAGTTCCCGTAATTCCGCTGTATCGGTCGTTTCCAGGTAGTTCAGCAACCATTGCTCTTCTTCATCAGACCGTTGATCAGATGCCAGTAATTCTTTTAGCTTTTGTACATCGCTTTTCAAAAGTGTGATTGCTGGTTGTTAATGATATATACAACGGGGAGGAGAAAAAGGGGGGGTATTAAAAAAAATATCTGGAAAAATTTTCCAGCACCAGCCATATAATAATAGATGCGTCGTATGGAGGATGTTGGCGTACATAGTTCCGGATAGCGCTCATCACCTCTCCCAGGTATTCTTTTACAGTATAACGGGAAATACCCATCAGCCGGGAGGTTTCCTCATAGGTGCGGCCTTCCATTTTACAGAGCTGGAACACTTTCTTTTTCTGGGGCGACAGCTGCGCCACGGCTTTCTCCAGCACCATCCACTGGGCTTCCACCTCTTTACGGTCGATCGGCGAGCCATGAATTTCCGCTGCTACCAATGCCCGGTTTTTCTCCCGGAGTTTTTGCTTCAGGTGATTCATAGTACGGTTGAATGTTACTGTAAACAGCCAGCCGCCAACGGAACGATCTCCATCAAGTTCTACCCGTTTTTCCCAAAGCGTAATAAAAACATCCTGTAAAATATCTTTTGTTTCTGTATCGGAACGCAGTAATTGGAAGACTTGCCGGTACAAAGCATGATGGTAGCGTTCGTACAGCGCCTGGAAGGCAGACTGGTCGTGGGCGGACATACGTGACAGCAGTCCCTTTTCATAGTGGAAATCGTGTTCGTTAATCAACAAGTGGCTCTTGTTAGTTATTCAACCAAAAGTAATTAAAAATGTATGATCAAATCTAATAGTGAATTGTTCAAGGCTAATACTGAATTGCGTTAAACGGGTATTTTCTTCTTTTAAAGCAGATGCCCGGGTGGTAAATAAAATTTACTGCCCGGGCATTTGTATATAGGAGATGATTATTGGGAAACGGTCAACAGTTGCTGTAACCTGACGGCGACTTTCTTCAGGGTACTGTTTGTTTGCCACTCCGGGAGTAGTCGCGCCAGGTGCGGACTCCTGATCCGGCTGTCGTTGAGTGCCAGTACCTCCGTATAAATCTCCAGCAGTTTTTTCAGGTCCTTTACCGGTGTAGGTTCAAAATGCTCCAGGGAGGCTGTCAGCATCGTTTCCAGGGCCTCATTATGGGGACGACTGATAGCTACCATACTGGCATGCACCAGGTCACAGAAACGCTTTAAAGGGGCCCACTGTATGCTTTCCAGGTGGCTGATCATCCGGCCAAGGCGTTCACTGTTGATCCGGTCGGATACCCGGCTGCTCCAATACGCGGCCGCATAGGCCCTGACGGTTTTGTCGGCATGCAGCATACTGCAGGCAATAAACAGGTAGATGATGTCATCCGGCACTATATCCAGTTCCTGAATGGCCTGCAGCGCACCTGTTACCATAGAGGTTTCCGGTACTTCGTAGTAGCTCGAGTAAGTCTGACAGGTATTCATGACCCTGGCCAGCAGTACGGAAGGATTGTTGGGCGTCAGGAACAGCAGCCTTTTAATATCGGCAATAGCAATAAACAAATATTTTCCAACGCCATTCAAATATTCCTGCAGCAAGGGCGCAGGGCCTTTTAACAGCCGGTCTCCTGCTTCTTCGAAAGTTATTTCCATCACCGTTTCTTCTGACCAATAGCGGTCGTATCCTTTCTTTTCCAGGTTATATTCACCATAGGCTTCATATGGCCGGCGATGTACTTTCCATGGGAAGTTACCATTCCTGAAGGCTACCGGCAAACGGTTATACGAAAAATCATGGAATGCTTCATATGCTATCAGTGGGGCTTTGGTGTTACCCGCCTGCATCCAGGCAGATGGGGTGGTAAACGGTGCCTGGGGTAGCTCGGAGGTATTCAACAGGAATGACAGTAAACGCTGATACTCTCCTTGCGGCATTGTGGCCACCAGCGCTTGGGCCGCATCTGTATCTTCTAATGCGCAACGGGCAATCGCTACCTGAAGATCGAATTCGTCTGGCGCCACCCGGGCAGCTTCGTATAGTTGTAAACGTTGTACCAGCACTACCGGGTCCAGCCAGGCAGGACTATGCGTAGGAGTATATAATAAAGGCAGTGTATCCTTATCCGTTATCTTCCGCAATGCCGTTATCAGCAACTTTTTGTAAGGGATATAAACCGCCTGTTCATCCCTTGAAGCCTTCCAGCTGGATAGTACCGGGATCTCCAGGCGATTGCGCCACCAATGTTTTGCATGTTTAATAATATTGAGCTGTTCGGCATATTCCGGGCGGGCATCCGCCATACACTTGCCGTAGTTTAGGAAGAACAGGGCGAGTGCCTGATCCAGGAGACCTGCACCTGATGGCAGCTGTTTAAAAATGGTCGCGGCCCGTTGAAAAGCGGGATCCATTTGCAACAGGATGTCTGTAGTGATACTATCCTGCATCGCTACGAGCAGCGCCGGCAGTTGATCAATATGATACGTCTCGTTATTCTCAAAGGCCTGGCTGGCCAGGAATACGAGCTCATTAGGGTCCGTGATTTCCGGGATGAGATTGTGAGCGCCTATCAGCGGCAACCGTGGCGCTGCTGTATCTTCCGGCACGGTAACGGCTACACTGTTTCCGTCAAAAAACGACTGCAGTGTTTTTTTAGTGCCGACCAGCATACTGTCTCTAAACAATGTCAGTTGTTCTTTCAGTGCGCTATCGTTGGTATCGCCAAACTGGAGTAACAGCTTAGCCACTTTCGTTTGCACTTCTTCATCTTTCGAAATAAAGGCCTGGCATAATTCATAACATACCTGCGATTGTACTGCCGGATATTTTTTACAGATTTTTTCCAGTATTTGAATTGTAGTGGAAAGAATTGATTTTTTATCGGTGGCAATGATCTGCGGCAGATGATCGAGTAATTCGGTATAGCTAAAGGTTTCTTCTGTGGATAATGTTTTAAGGAAATTCAGGGCAGTGCTGACCGCTTTACTTTGTGGCGAGTCAAGCGCTAACAGCAACAGCGGTTGCAGTTGCAGCAACTCAGCTTTTACCGGCTCAAGACTTACCAGCAGATCCATGAACCACCCTGTCAGCAATTTATTAAAGTTCCTGTTAGCAGCCTTCAGGCTCTCTTCCATTACCCGCATCCGGTCGAGGGTGCCATCTCCGGTCAATCTTTTTATCACCCCTCTCCAGTTGGGTTCTTCGTTTGGGTACGCCTCCTCCGCCACAGCATTCCAGCGATCGCTGAAATGAATATTGGAAGGGTATTCGAATAGATACCAGATATGTTCAGACAGTGTTTCTTTGTGTTTAAAGAGGATAGCCGTATCATAACGGTTTCTCTTTCCGCTGACAAAAATCGAATATGGAAGCCGGCTCACGACCATCGGAATGGTAGGTGTCAGCAGCTTTTGTACCGCCAGCTCCATGATGGTCTCATAAGGAAGGTCACCTGGTAAAGCATCTTTCTCTGCCAGTTCCGCCATCATTGAATCAAACCACGGAGCGATGTACCAGGGGGAAATTTTCTCCAGCAGTTTATGTCTGAACAGAGGCGACAGAAAGTTAGTCTTTTGCACAGCAGCCCGGTCATAACACACGAAAGCCGCCATGGCCAGCATATTTCCCTGCGGTACAGACATCCTTGTGCTGTAAACGTTTTGCCTGATTTCCACTATTTCGTTATAGTAGTTGAATTGTTGTTTTATGGTGGGTATCAATGCTTTTCTTTCAGCAGGTGTCAGTCTTTGCAGGAACGGAATCATTTCCTGTTCATATTCCTTTTCCAGCATTTGTTGCAGCTCTTCCGGATGCGTCATTGTCAGCAATTGTATATGGGTTAAGAAATCAAAAGTCCTGGTATACTTTCTTTTTTACTGCCAGGATATGTTTACAGGATCCGCGTTGGCCCTGATGTTTTGCGTACCAGGTGCAGGTACAGCGGGCATTGTCTTTTTCAAGTATAACCGTATGCGTGATACCGGTACCGGCTACACGCGCTTCTACCTTGCCCGCTGCATCGGCAACGATGAGTACTTTGTCATCTGCCAACAGTTGTTCGGCATCTTTCATACGGGGGTTCAGGCTCAGTATCCTGCTCAGTTTAAAAGGCAGGCGGCGATAGAAATAGCTGTTTTCATCCAGGTCATAGCCCAGCAGGCCCATTGCCGCGAGGCGGCCGGTAAGCTGATCCACCTGTTCAAAAGGGATATGTTCTTTTACCGCCAGCAAGGTGGCGTTAAATTCCTGGTTCACATAGCCGTATTTGTCGATGGCCACCACCAGGTGATCCGGCACATCGGCTATCAAAGATTCCAGGGCAGCGCCCTCGCCGGAAAAGCCTCTCCAGGCTTCACGTGATAAGGTGAAGCTGAATCGTACGCTGCCAAAATACAATTGCCAGGTAGTACTCTGCATATCCGGGTGGGCAAACACTCTTAATTCATCAGCCAATGGCAGCAAAGGTTCCAGCAGCTTAAGCCGGTGAATACCTCCTATGCAAATGGCATTCGCTGATTTCGCTGGCGTAAACACCGGTTTATTACCCTGTTTTACCAGGTAATAATCAGCTTTTACATTGCGGGAAGGTATGCTCTGAAACAATTGTCGCAACTGCATTTTATTAAACTGATGGGTACATTCTGCCGCTGCCAGGAATAACTGCACAGTAGTTAGCCCCTTGATCCACTTGATGGGCAGGGGCACTTTACGTTCTGTAATCCTTTCCTCCGGCCGGCTTTGCAGGTTAATTTCCTGTGCACCTACCGATAACTGCAAGTGTGCATTTCTGCCAACACTACCCAGGGCATTGATCATAGGCTGATTAAAATCTACGTTTACCGTACCGTTAGCCGGGAATATACCCTGATGACCGCCCGGCAATACATCCACCCGGGCGTATACGCCCGCGCAATGCGAAAATCCTTCGAAGCGTAATTTATCTGCGCCTGCCGTTACAATCGGGTCTTTCATCATAGACGCCTGCGCCGGTGTTAAGGTAAAATTCGACTTCACCACGTTCGATAAAGTTATCAGGCAACGGGCGGTAATATAGGGTTGTTCCAGTGTGCCCTGGAAAAACTCCCGGGCCTGCACTTTCTCCACTTCGCTGTATCCTGCCAGCATCAGCTGCTGCGAGGCGCCGGCAGTATGCAGTACAGAAGGAACGGGATAACAATATGTAATACTATCAGACATGGTCATCTTATGATTATCCGTAAAAAAAACGAAACTACTATTAATTATTAAACGGCTTAATTTACGCTATAATAAATAAATTAGTAGTAATAATGTAATCCTGTTTGCCATGAAATTTATCTTCGCCACTATAGTAGCTATCATATTTACCGCCTCTGCCTATCCTGCACAGGCACAGCAATTGCCGGACCTTCCCGGTGAAAAAGAATTGCGCGTAAAAGAAGACTATGTTAAATATGAATCGCTGGTAAAAGACGTAGCTGACTGGCTGGAAGAAACGGACCTTGATAAACAAACGGATATAAGGCGGGAAGCCGGTGGTTTTATTTTTGACTGGGTCAACGGATCTCCCATGGTGAAAATTGAAATATCGGAAGACTTTTTTAAGATGATGGAAAAGAACCCGCATCTCACGATTATTTATATGGCAAGATATGCCAGTTATTGTATTGCCAACAACTCCTACAAAGATAACGTAGCCCCCGCAAAAGCAGGATTGATGGCGCTGGTCAACGTATACAAAAAAGGTATTGGTATAACGAAAAATAAAGCTTTGGAAAAGTTAGTATCAGCCGCTGATCACAATCAGCTGGATGACTATATTCAAAAGCATATGCGGATTGGCCCATATTGATCTTCATTCACCTCTGAAATATGCTGATGATGACGGCCAGGATAGTAAACCTTGTCAATACCTGCAAAAAACGAAATCATATCATCCTTATTACTCCCCACTACCATAGGGCTGTGTAATGATCTCCATCCCATGCCCGGAGGGATCCAGAAAATACAGTCCTCTCCCACCATGATTACAGTTGTATTCATTGGGCCTTTGCTGACGTGGATCGGCCCAATATTCGAGTTTTCTTTCCTGAATACGCGATAATATTTCATCAAATTCGGATTCCGACACCAGGAATGCATAGTGTTGCATGATAAAATCTACACCGGGTTCAGCGTACTGAAAAGTCACATTGTTCTTAAAATCCACGGCCAGAAAGAATCCTGCCGGTTGCGGTGCAGGCAGGCCCAATAGTGTAGTTAAAAAAACGGCAGACTGCTGCTTGTCTTTTGCAAAGATAATCAGGTGATTGAATTCAATTGAAATACTGGTGGATGTACTCATATATACTGCTTTTGTAATTCCCATATTGGGTCCTGCAAGGTCCGCAATCACTGTGAGCTGCCATTGTAAAAAATCGTTTTTCTCATCTTTTACTAAAAAAAGTTTCCGGCGTTTCGCCTGTAAAAGATTTAAATGTTTTTATAAAGTGAGCCTGGTCATAAAATCCTGCTTCCCATCCCTGATCTGACAAGGGAACTTGCGGATTGTAATTTTCAATGAAATGTTTAAAGCGAACGATCATTGAAAATTTTTTAGGTGATGCCCCTACCACCTGGCGAAATCTTTTTTCCAATGCACTTTGACTGATATATAACTGCTGCATCAATTCCTTTATCCTGATATTACCACTATTGCTATGAATAATTTTCATGGCAGCTGTAACCAGCTCATCTAACGGATCATGTTGCAGTCTGGCTATCAAAAACGCTTCAATGATGCTGATCTTTTCTATATCAGTGGCCGCCTCGCATAATTGCTCTTCTAACAGGATTAGCTCAGACTGGCGCATAAAATCATCCAGCAAAATACTTCCGCCAAAAATTTCATGCATGGGCTGTTTAAAAAAAGCGGCAGCACCTCCTGCTTTAAAACGAATTAACACCGACCCCATATTGGCGGCACCGCTGTAAGTGCGGTAACTATCCTGCAAGCCGGTAAGTCCGGAGGAAGGAAGGAACAAATGATTGGCACGAAAGGAAGACTGCACTTTATATTGTAAACAAATAATCAGACCGGTATCTGGCAGCACGGTGTAAGTATGTTCCCTGGTGATTTCTGCGATAGCAAAAGACCTGATAAAAGGCTTTAAAATATCACATGGCTGGTAAGTCTCAAATTTCATTTATTGGATAATGTTATAGCGCCGGATATATCACATCCGACAATTGAAAGTATCAAAAAAAATGATTACTTTATCTTATGACTACTACCTCATACCCTAAATACTGGATTGTTGTGGCTTCCAAAGACCACGTAAAAAACGGGATTGCTGAAGGCATTGCACAGGCAGGACACGGAAAATCTTCTCCGTTAAAACGCATGCATCCGGGCGACTTTATTATTTATTACTCGTCCAAACTAACTTTTGGAGAATTGGATAAATGCCAGGAGTTCACCGCCATCGGGAAAATTAAGGACAAAGAAATATATGAAGTGCAGCTCTCGCCTGATTTTTCTGCATTCAGAAGAGATGTGGACTTCTTCCCTCATCATGATATTTCGATTTTACCACTTATAGATCAACTCGAGTTCATTCAAAATAAAAAAAGCTGGGGATATCCGTTCCGGGCGGGTTCTTTTGAAATCAATCAGCATGATTTCGACTTACTCTCCAACCTGATGCTCATAAAAAACAAAAAAGGCTGAGACATTCCTGTTCCCCACCCTTTTATCCATGCTATTTATCTTTCCCTTCCAACACATTATCAATCCGCTTCTCCAGGCCCTGCAGATGATACCTGGAAACACCTGTCTGGAACACAATTGCTTTACGAATATCCACTAAATGTGTCCGCATGATACTAGACACATCATTACTGGTAAATTTGAGCCTACACTATTATATTTCATGAATAAAGCTTTCAAGACACCCACTTATGACAATTGGATTCCTATAAATATTGTAATTTAACTTCTAAAAATACGCTTCATGAAACAATTCCTTGTTTGTTTATTTACCTTCTTCAGCACGTATAGCAGCTATGCACAAGATAAGGACACGTATATCAAAACAGGAGACAATGTCCCTTCATTCAGTTTTGAACTAACAGAAGGCAAAACGGTGAATATCGCGGACTACAAAGGGAAACTGGTATTACTGAATCTGTTTGCCACCTGGTGCCCGCCATGTAATGCAGAACTCCCTGAAGTACAAAAAAAGATATGGACGCCGCATAAGAATAACCCGCGCTTTGCATTTTTTGTTTTTGGCAGGGAAGAAGGATGGGAAAAATTAAAACCTTTTAAAGAAAAGAAAGGATTTGATTTCCCTATTTTACCGGATGAAGGAAGAAAGATTTTCAGCTTGTTCGCTGCACAGAATATTCCCAGAAATTTCCTGATAGATGAGAATGGGAAAGTTATTTATTCGTCTGTTGGTTATTCACCGGAAGAATTTAAGCAACTGGTAGATCTGATCAATGAGCGCCTAAAATAGGCCATGGCGGATTTCCTTTTCCATTTAAATCGGTATTACAATGCTGAGCGCTATAAGTGACCTTATCCCATACCTCATATTTGTTTTCCTCGGACTGGCCGCTATTTTTTTCCTGGTATCGACATTTAAGGCAAACAGATCGGCCAAACCCTGGACGTTAATATGCAGTGCCTTCTTTTGCTTTTTAATTTTCAAGTTCAACTCCTGGTTGAAGGAAAGATATGAAAAAGGTCAACTGGATCATGTAGGCATTTATTACCTGACCGACTACCCTAACTGTGACCATTGCATTCTGGAATTAAAAGAGGACAAGACCTACCAGGTCAGCAATAACGACACTGTACTTGAAAAAAGTAACTGGCATTTTGAAAGTGGTGGAGACTATTGGATTACCTATCTGGACAATGACAGATCTCAGTTAGGCGGTGGACAATACGCTTACAAGCGTTACAGACTAAAATATGCCAGACAGCGCGATTGACGGGGCAATGAAAGCATCATACCACTACTGATTTGTACTGAATAAAATGGACAAACTGGGATAAACTCTGATTTATCCATTTTAATTTGTGAGCGCTGAATAATGTATCTCAAATTTTCCATCTCCTCATGTACAACAAAGCATTCTTAAAACGTTCATACTGCTTTGGTTTGTTTGAAGGTCGATAATCCTTAAATTTGTCGTCATGCAATATCAGGAGATGATTTTAAATATCAGGTACGATGCCCAGGACGAAATATGGGATAAAATCCCACTGATTTACAGCCAACTGAACGGTTGGCTGGGGTACGGAAAGGGCGGCGATCTCGGTCAAAAAGGAATACCTTATTGGTTTAGTTATAATGACGAAGAAAAGCATATCTCTGCCTCAGTAGAACCTGGTGGTCTGCAATTCTCGGGATTAATGGAAGATGCAGAGTGGCAGCTTTGGGTGAAGGTGATTAAACATAATGCAACCAGGGAATTGGGATATAAAGTTGGAGAAATAGAATTAGGAGAAGTTGATTTTTAGATCTTCCATATAAATCACCCTGGCAACAAAGAACCTCGCCTGTTCTTTTACCACATCAAGACAATCTGAAAGGAGTACCGGTATTGCGTGAAAGCACCCAACCTGCTATAATAGCGGGTTGGGTGCTTTTATGTAATTCACTGGTGGTGTACCTTGTTTATTACAAAGACCAGACTGCCAGCTCGTAACCATCAGGGTCCGTGAAATGGAATCGCTTACCGCCCGGAAAATCAAAGATATCCTTCACGATGGTGCCTCCTKCCGCAATGATCTTTTTTTGAGTCGCTTCAATATCGTTTGAATAGAGGACGACTAAAACAGTAMCTTTTACCGGTTTCCCTAAAGTGAATCCACCATCTACATAATCACCTTCAAATGCCGTATAGTCCGGACCGTAGTCGACAAATTTCCATCCAAAACTCTTTGTATAAAATTTTTTGGCGCGGCTAAGGTCTTTTGACAGGAATTCAATATACTGTACCTGCCCATGTTTTAACTTGTTATCAGAATGAGTGTCTGCCATAGATCTTATGCTTTTTGTAAAGTTATAGAATGGTGGTTATTCCTGTTTGGATAAAAACGACAAAATCCTGGAAATAGTTGTCTGCTGCTATTATTCTTTCCAGTATCCTGGTACTAATACAATGACGATATGTACAACGTCATCATCCAGGTAATTGTTGCACGTAGACAGGCTTCATAATGTAGCGCATCACTTCTTAATTCAAGAAACAGTTAATTATTTCTTTAACTTTGAAGCTTATGCAAATAAGCCTGTCTTAATAACGGCCGGTTACACATAATAACATCGCATTTATAAAAATCACAACAATGATCATACAGGATTTAGTAAACTTAATAGGAATAAAAAGTACCGATCCGAAGATTGTCCAATGGTTTGAACAACATAATCTAGGCACCCCTCCTAAAACAATTACCACCAATCAGAGAGATAAAGATTTTGAAGACAAACAAAATTCCATCCGATATAATTTCAAATTTAAGATCATCAATGATAAATTTTATCCCCCGGTAAGCCCTAAGAACGATCAATATAAATTCGAAAATTATCTTACTAATATCTCCGTATTTCCTAAATCAGGTAAAGGAAAAAAAACTGACCCTAAACCTTCGGACTTTTGGGAAGGCTTTGTCCATCCGGGAAGTTCTCTCGAAGAATGCCTTGCTTACTTTGATCATCAAAGTAGCAGCAGTTCCAATCAAATATTTTTCCAAAAGCCCCTTAATGATATAACAAAAATAAAAGTATGGTTTGTACGGGATCAAATGGAAATAACGGCTATTGAACTGGCCCTCATTGAGGCAGGAGAGATATTTTCACATTCCAGTTTCAATCCAAAGAATGAGTTTAATACCGTGCAACAGAGCTATTTATTACTGGCAAAATGGTTATTTGACCACAAGTACCTGCATCTTCCGGAAGACATATATAGTCATGGATTAACCTTTGACCAGTCCGAAATATTGACATTTGTCCAGTCACATTTAAAGAATCACATCTGGGATACACAATTAAAACCCATTCCTCATCTACGTGCATTTTTATTTAAAATCTCCTCCAATAATTCACTTGAAAATCATCAAGGTGAAGCAATAAATTTCTATATAAAAAATTTATACCTAAAGGTGGCAGGCAAGTGGGAAGAACGCCAGAGAATTTATACCGAAGATTTTAAGAACGTAGATAATTTCGAGAAGTCGATTGTTTTAAATCTTACACAATCCCAACAATTCTTAGCGGTATTGACGGAGTACTTCGGGTTGTTTGCGCAAATAAATAAAGAAGAACAATAATCGAATTTGTATATAAAATGGATTACCTGGAAGGTCCGAAGATGGATCGAATAACCTGTCCATGACTAAATTAGTGGCAGCGGGTATCGGGCATTTACAAAAGAATATGCAATGACCACCAGACATCAAAAATGGCCGGAGAAATTTCCCCGGCCATTTTATCTCTTCCATACTTTCCTATAGTTTAATCACTCGCACTGTTTCCCTGTTCCTGCCCTGTACTATCTCTACTATATAAGTACCAGGAATCAACCGCTCTCCGAAGGTGATTGTTTTATCTGCCCCCCTGGCTTCTTCCACCAGTTTTCCATTGAGATCGTACACCTTTACATACGTAGTACCTTCCCCGTAGGTAGGCAACTGCAGTGTAAAGTATTGCCTGCTTGGGTTAGGGCTTACCATCACCTGGAATGTGTTTTCGCCGGTAGCTTTGAAAGCTCCGGTAGCAACACAGGTACCCAGCTTATCACCGTGTGCAAGGTGTGCCGGCACGGCAGATGGATTAATGCATAGCTGGAATGAACCTCCGTCGGCTTGATGGCATACCATTACACTACCGTGGTCGCAACGGATATCTGTCACCTTCATTTGTTTGGTTACATAGGCAGTACAGCCATTTGCGTCCGTAATAGTTACGGTATAGGTAAATGTACCCGGCACAGATGGGCTTACCTGTGCAGTGGCAGCAGTACTACCAGTTGACCATCTATAAGTGTACGGTGCTTTACCGCCAGTCACCTGCGTAGCAAGTTTAAGCGATGAAGGACCATAGCCGATATAGATAGTGTTCGCTTCTCCGCCTGGGTTAACTGCATATACGTCAGGAATGATTGCTGACAGCTGCGCATTGTTAACTGTCAGGGTAAAGTTGCAGGTACTTGAGTTGCCGCACGCATCTTCAGCTGTCCAGTTAATATTTGTTACACCACTATGGAATGCAACGCCAGCCAATGTGGTTACACCGCTGCCAGTAGTGGCGCCGCTCAGTGAGTAGCTGAAACTGATGGCACTGCAATTATCAGTAGCCGTGATATCCAACTCCGTGCCGGTGGCGGTATAAGTGCAACCACCACTGTTAGCCTGCCGCAATGTATCAGTTTTGCAGCTGATCAACGGCGCAGTGGTATCTTTTACGGTGATCAATTGCGCGTGACGTGCAGATCTTCCTGCATTGTCTCTGACCACCCAGGTACGGGTAATCAACAGCGCTGAGGTGCAGGAACCTGCAGCAGTGGTGTCGGTATAACTTACAGCCGGAAGAGAATCCGTATCATCCTGCACAGCTGAAGGAACACCGGTAACAGCCGGCGCTATATTATAATGGCAACTATCATTTCTGATAACAGTAATATTCGCAGGTGCTGCAAATGTGGGTGCCGCATTGGCGGTTTGTATAAATACCAACTGGTTATTACGAATATCTGTAGCTGCAGTACCCGAAGTAACATCTGCTTCTCCTGGTGCAGTGACACCGTTTGCAATCGTTCTCCAATTCCCGGATGCGTTGAATGGACGACCGTTAAGCTGCAGGTTACGCATGGTATCCGCCGCATTAGACAGTGTTATTGTGCTGACTGCCGTTGCCGTTGAGTCGCCGTAATTTCTGACGATCCAATATTGTCCATGATAACTATCACCTGCCGGAGCCGCATATGGTACAGCATTCAGCCTGCTTACCACCACTTCTCCTTTTGGATAACTACCTTCCTGTTTATACTGTAAGGTCAGTCCGGCCTGGTTTAAATAATACCGTCCTGCACTGTCTATCACTAGTGACTGACTGACACCTTTGGCAACAGGCGCAGTAGACACCTCGCGTTGTACGCTGCTGTCGGCAGATACGATATATGCGTTCCCGGATACCTCAGTGAAAAATGCTCCCTGCTGTTGTCCTTGTCCCTGCAGGTATACTTTTAATCCCGGAGTACCGGCGGCTATGGTGTGATGCATGTTTTCACGGATCTGCGATTGCGTACGGGCAGTGCTCCAGATCCTGAATTCATCCAGTGATCCATTTATGCCATCTCCACCCCTATTGTTTACAATAAATCCTGACCAGAGAGCAGGGAAAGAGGAGGCTGTTTTAGTACCTGCCAGTTCTCCATCCCGGTAAACTTTAACCACACCATTGTCGAAAGTAAAGGCATAATGGTGCCAGGTATTCAGTTCATTGAACGCGCCTGGTATCTCTACGCGGGAGGCAGTATTGTTAGCTACTCCTATGCTCATGCTCTTATCGTTATTCGCATGCGCCAGGAAGCTTCCCCATCCATTACCTATCTGCTGGTTCCAGCTGCTGGCGGTATTAGCCTTGAGCCACCATTCTATGGTAAATACATCAGGCTTCCAGTTAAGACCATTAACGGTTATGCCAGCATCGCTGCCATCAAATTTATAGGCTTGTCCGGGCAGCGTATCCACCTGTTCAATACCACTGGTTTTATTAAATGCCAGTTGTCCGAAAGTGGTGAGTGAATCAGCCCCATTAAAGTTGAATATGATGTTGTTGCCAGAAGTTTCCGTTGTTTTATTATTGAATACCCAGTTGTTTCCAAAGGCATTGAAGCCACGGCGGTATAAGCGATAGATACCCGGATCTGTGTTGCCTGCATTACTGCTGATGCTGAGTTTTGTTAGTCCGGTAAAAACAGGGGTACTTCCGTAATTATTGATTACCCACCAGGTACTATCCTGCACGGATGGCAATAAATCATTAGCAGGAATACCATTCAGTTTACTGACTACTACTTCTCCGTTTGGATGCGTGCCGGCAGAAGAAAAATCCATACTGATACCAGTTTGAGAGAAACTGGTGATACCCGGCGCCAATATCTGTTTGGTTTCACTGATTCCTTTGGCAATCGGTGCGTTGGAAGGAATTCTTACCGCGTTCACTACCCGCACGGGATAACCATTAGGGGAAATATCCACCACGCCGTTTTGAGAGGCCTGGAACTGTAAACAAAGCTTCAGCCCAGGTTCAGTGCCCTCGGTGGTGAGGTGCATACCTTCCCGGATCTGTTGCTGTGTTTTGGCGATGGTCCACATCCTGAATTCATCCAACTCTCCATCAATAGCATCTGCAGAAGCTGCGCCGATGCGGAAGGTGGTCCAGTTAGGAGGATAAGCCGAAGTTGCTTTGCTGTCTATCAGTCTTCCATCGCGGTATATTTTTGCCGCACCATTTTTAAACGTATAGGCGTAATGGTGCCATGTATTCAGATCGGTGTATGCGGATGCTACCAGGAGTCTTGAATTGGTATTGTTAGCCACACCTATATTCAGGCCACCACCGCTGTCGGCATGTGCCAGGAAAGAACCCCAGCCGTTGCCGATGCTTTGGTTATAATTTTTGTATGACCTTGGTTTCAACCACCATTCAATAGTAAATTCGGCAGGCTGCCAGTTCAGGTTTTGTATCTCCAGGTAATCACCGTTTCCATCAAAGCTCATCGCATTGCCGGCGGTGGTTTCCACGGGAACAGCTTCTTGTTTTAATAATATGCTGTCCAGTGTTGCAGCTCCCGCGCTGATAAGTATGCTGCCCCGGTATATGCCAGGCGTAACAGGTGCAAAGCGAACAAATACTTTTGCCTGCTGTAATGTTCCTCCGGTAGTCGCAATAGAAAGCGCAGCGGATGAATTAACGTAAGTGGTATCGTTGACAGATATTTCAAAACCCGCCGGGGCGGTGATACTTACTGTTGGCGGCAGGTTAGCACCCGATAACGTGAATTGTTGCGGCCTGGTAGTTACCCCGGCCCTTGCATCTGCCAGCATGAGCGAATCTGCTGAAGCATACATAAAAGGTTGTTCATCTTTCATCAGCAGGTATTGCTGGTAGCTCGTCTGGCTATTAAGGGTAACGGTATGGGCTACACTATCCGCCGCATTGGCGGTTCCGCTATATTGCCATTTACCATCGGTATAAGGCAATCTTGTAAATACCAGTATTTTGCCGGGATGAGCAACATCATCTGTAGTAATATTAGCTGCAGTTGTAAACGTCAGGTTCATATTTACAGCGCCGGCTGTGGTGGCATAACGGTGCCCTATCCAGAACTCCTTCCCCACACGGAAGGCCGAAGGAGAAAAATCATTRAAAACGGCGGAAGTAAGATCAATCTTCGAAAACGATGCTGGTTTGCCATCCTGCGCATTATAGAAAGCCGTTACATCGGCGCCATTGCCAAAAACATTACTGCCGGCAGCTTCTGTGCTCACAAAGGTAGCGCCGGTTCCGAATGGATAACGTGCTTTTACTTTCTGCAATGACCCCGTTTGAGAAAGCGCTGTTTTGCCGGTGACATCATAACTTTCTGTTTCTGTATTATCGAAGTTTACATAATACACCAATCCTGTCTCCGTTCCTTTTAAGGGGTGATGCATATTCTCCCTGATCTGTGCCGCAGTCCGTACGGTATTCCATATCCGTACTTCATCCATTTCGCCATTATAATAAAAAGAAGATCCGTTTACCCGAACCCCCAGACGTATGTTACCAGGCAAGGTGGTAAGTGCTCCGCCTGTGCTCCAGGAATCCCATAGGGTGCCATCGTAATACAGCTCTGCTGTAGTATTTGCCGGGTTATAGGTGATGGCCATATGATGCCATTCTCCTTTATTGTTGGGCAGTGTATACGAGCGCGTTACATTCCACAATGATAACTTCCACAGGTTATCGCCGCCATTGGTGGCCAATGTAAAATCTCCCAGTGTGGTACCGGTGCCACCTGCAAGGGTAATCGCACCACCATCACTGTTATATACACTGGTTTTTACCCAGCATTCGATGGTTCTTGGCTTATTCCCATTCACGGCGTTGTTAGGCCCCAGCGTCATGGTTTCTGCACCATTGAATTTCATAGAATTGCCCGGTGCCGGTTGGAAACTATGGTCTTCACCAAATGCATCTATGCCATCCAGTTTACCTTTCAGACGATAATGCCAGGTTTCGCCGGATTGGATGGCAATAGGAACCTGTTGCTGAAGCGGGGTAAAACTGGTACCGGTGAAAGTGCCTGGGATAGTGATGACCGACCCGTATGCGGTGGTGGGTCCATATTCAAACGCCACGTTGTTAAGCGTTTTACCTAATGCATTTACGCTCCCGGTTAATAATACACTGTCTTTCCTGACATTAAATGCAATACCTGTAATAACGCTGTTGCATTTAAACAGGCCAATATCTTTCCGGATAGCATTACAGCGCAGCCCTGTTTCTCCGTTGGCGCCAACAGCACGCACAGCGTACCACTCTTCCTTTGAAGCATTGGGTGCGCTTACGCTAAAGATGGTGTCTGTGGTGATGCCTATGGAGTCCATGTACTTTTGTCCCAGCTTAAAAATTTCATAGTGCACACCGGTGTTTGGAACTTTATTCCACGACAACTGCAGTGCATTATCACATACCCAGTCTGTTTTCAGTCCGGATGGAACGGGCATCACATGTACTGCGGCAGAAGCGCTGGTTTGTGTTCCCCGTTTTACCCTCACCAGTATGTTGGCAGCGAGATCGGGTATTTTCCAGTTAAACTGCCTTTTGGCTGCCGCAATATTGGTGGCAATGGTATCCCAGCTCGTGCCGTTGTTAGCAGAGTATTCCAGGTTAAAAGTCCCCGGTGTACCAAATGCATCCCAGCGGATATATTCCTGTTGTCCCGGCGCCATTGATTCACCACCCAGCGGGTAGCTCAGCACGACTTCGTCTTTTATGAATTCATATACGACAAAAAATTGCTGCGGGCCCTGTGGAATGTTAAATCCATCTATAAATATATTATAGGTACCGGCTGATGGATTATCAATAGTTACCTGTTCTTCGTTATTAATATGATCAATCTTCCGGGTAGGCAATGCATTAAGGTTAACGGCGTTGGCAGTAGTATCCAGTCCCCATGGCAGTGTAATATTGCCTGACGGATCGCTTACCGTTAAATCAAGATCGTTTACCAATGCCTGTGCTGCACCTGGTGTGGCTTCATAGTCGGTCCAATACACCAGCACGCGTACCTGTGAAGTACCTGCAGGTACGGAAACCGGAAAACTTTTATGACTGCCCTGCGTGATGGTATCAGTAGCATATCGCCTGTTTTTAATGGCCAGATAAGCTCGCCGTACATTGGGGCGACCAAAACCACTTTTAAAATCAATACCTGGATTATAAACATCATCGGCAGTATTCATCATCACCGCTTTAATCAAAGCCGCGGGTACAGGTGCCTGCACTTCAGATTTATATGCCTGGGAAAGGATGGCGAAAATGCCGGAAATTTTAGGGGCAGCAAAAGAAGTGCCGCCCTGGCCTTCTGTAGCCAGCTGGGGAACGATGCGGCCATCGTAAGCGGGGCCTTTGCAGGTCCAGTCCAGGAAGTTATCTTCATAGTCTGTACCGCTTACTGTCAATATATTCTTTGCATTCTTGGCCTCCCCTGAGAGATTGCCCCATCCGGCCATACCATTGTATTTCCCGCCAAGGGTCGTATAGTCGCCAACGTTACCAGAAGAATATACCAGCATCGCCTCAGGACGGGTACGTTCAAAATTATCGTGCTCCTGTGAAGTACTGTTATAACCCGCAGTAACAGTATGATTATCGGTATTCCACCAGCCGTAAGACATATTTGTAACACGGATCTTTTTTACGGGATCATCATACAGCGTATAGGTATCCTGACCGGAAACAGCCAGGATATTAGCACCCCAGGCATTKGAGCGGTCACGCGGGTTAACGTTTCCCGCACTGCCCAGATAGCTGGCCACTCCGGATGGATGGCTGCCCGGATCTCCAGGCTGATAAGTTCCGTCCATTACACGCCCCTGTAGATCGGGACCGCTATACATCCCATTTTCCCGGACCATCACATTTACGCCATCGCCATTATACAATATGCCACCGAAACCTGAATTTACGTAATTGGAGCGGCCATAGTCATTACTGAATATATCTTCCTTCCGTGGCTCATTTACTTCCTTTTCCGGTATGGGCTCTGCGCTAACCGGCTCAATAAATTTGATCTCTTTTACATTGGCCAGCGCGCTCAATTTATGCTGCGGCACCAGCAATTTCAACTTTGTTGGGGAAGTCCGCTCAACAATGGTAGCATACCGAAGAATACTTTTTTCTGCCGCGCTGCCATCAGCCCCGGCATAAAGTACCACCTGCACCTCTATATTATCCCCTCTCCTGGCATGAGCAGGAACTTTTGCATTATACAGGTTGTCCGACAGCTTAAGGCTTTCATCTACCGGCAATATCGTTCGCACTCCTAATCCTGATAATTGATCAGAATTAACTTCCTTCCTGAAATGCGCATAATAGGCCAGGTTAGGGAAATAGTCCAGCAATGTGATGCCCAGCCCTTTAAGTGCTGCTTTTTGATTTTCTGTGGGCAACTGATCAAACTGCACCAGGAAATAGTCATTCTTTGCAAACAGGACCTTTGCATTCTTGCCGCTGGAGCGGATGGCGACATTATCTACCTGGAATCCTTTTCCGGGAGTGAATTTTTTATTAACATGCAAAATACGATAGTCTCTTTCAGTGGGGTTGCCTTGTTGCGCCCGTACAAACAGCGATAACAGACAACACCCGAAAAACAGGAGTAGCTTTGTTTTCATAATCAGGATTACTTTTAGGAAATAAGGTAAACGCGGTATGCCGTTTCCAGGCATAGCAATGC
Organism: Chitinophaga sp. 10T418; assembly: GCF_056394125.1. NCBI lineage: Bacteria > Pseudomonadati > Bacteroidota > Chitinophagia > Chitinophagales > Chitinophagaceae > Chitinophaga > Chitinophaga sp. 10T418. Next base: position 23,354 of record NZ_JBFTHG010000012.1, on the reverse strand, counting down.
TATTCCACAACGTAGTAGCTGAAGGGAATATTAAAAAACAATAGTACAGTCGTTATCAGATCCTTAGTGCATGGGCTATTCTACGCATTAAACACGATGATGAAGTTTTGTTTTTCTGATTCATTGATTTTGGTTTTGTTTTAGGAGAGATAGATATGTATAACAATGGCACGCCCCTTCGTTGACGAAGGTTTCCTTCTACAGTATAAGATCCGGGAAATAACAGATTTAGTCGAAAATGCTCATAGAAAATGGTATAAAGGTTTTGATACCCTGGGTTTCATGTTCACCTTAAAATTACGCGCGTTAGTTTTTCATGCCCGACAATTTCAAATGTAGAGTTTTTTATTGAATAAAATAATCTTTTTCTATACCAAATTGGTAGACCATTGATCGGGAAAGTATTTMCGTTTAAAGGATGAATGAGTGAGGTRGTAACCGGGATCAATAATCGCCACATAAAAATGTCAGGATCAAGATCAGCAGCGAATACCACCCCACTTCATTTATGCAATTTGTTAATACCAATGCATCCTTCCAGTATATCAGGAAGCATTGGCCGGGGCATCATCAGATTAAAATCCGTTCGTGTGCATAAGCGTATTGAGCTTTATTTTCCCTTCTTTCTGCAGCCAGTTGTCAAAATTCATTAATCCCGGGTGCAGCGTTCTTAGAGTGTGAATATCCGCGTTATAACCTGTTTCATTGATTACTTCATATACGCGCGCTGCACTGCTGCTATGTTGACGAATGATCTCAACCGGAATCTGAGTATAAGAAATGATGGGGCCATTTTTTACGCCGTTGATGGCACTAACAATCTGTGATGGGGTCAGTGCGTCACCGGCAATCTCCAGGCTCTTTCCAATGAAATGATCAGGTTCCTGGAAAGCAATGGCCGCAAATGCACCAATATCATCTGCTGCGATAAGTTGTATTGCTACGTCGGGTTTTATAGCCGTTGAAAAGGTACCCGTTTGTAAACCAAAAAGAGGATCGGTAAAGTTTTCCATGAACCAAACCGGGCGTAAAATAGTGGCCGGTAACCGGAGGTCCCTGATATACTCCTCCATTTCCCATTTACTATAATTACGGGTACCTTTCAGGTGCTCAGCACCTGCCGCTGATGAATAAACAAAATGGCTGACACCCGCCTTTTGTGCAGCATCAGCAATATTCCTGCCCTGCCCGACTTCATCAGCATAGCCAAAACCAACCCGTGTAAAACCGGGTGAATATTCAGAAGGCTGAACACTGAAGACGCCATAAATACCTTCCATCGCTATGTCTAAAGATTCCCGGTTATCATGATCACCTTCCACCACTTCTGCACCAGCCAGGCGCAATACCTGTGCGGCAAAAGTATCTGCATTGCGGGTGAAGGCTCTGACCCTGTACCCCTTTGCCAGCAAATGACGGGCTACCGCACCACCTTGCTGACCGGTTGCACCTGTAACCAAAATTAATTTTTGACTGTTTTGCATAAATTTAAATATGGGTTAATGGATTGTTTGGTGTAATACAAAAATCGACCGAATTGATGTATTTTAGCGACAGGTTAACCGCAGGTAACTAATAACCTGGAAGTAACTATTATCTATAAAAAAATGACGGAGATAAAAGAATTACCTACCCAACAATGTCGTGGCCCATTGCTCGCCTTAAAAGATAGCCTCGATCTATGTGGCGGAAAATGGAAGTTGATCATCCTGGTATATCTTGCCGCCAGCAAAGACGAGAAACAGTTTTTTATGCAAATGCGGCGTGACATCGGTGGCATTTCTGCCAAGGTGCTTTCAAGTGAATTGAAGGATTTGGAAATAAATAAATTGGTGTCCAGAACCGTTTGCGATACGCAACCTGTAACTGTTGTATACGGGATCACTGAGCATGGAAAAACTATTTTACCTGTAGTAGAAGCATTGATAAGATGGGGACACCTGCATAGGCAGAAATTCAGGTTAAGTTAACACTTCAAGATAAGTATATACCAACCCGGATGCTAACAATAAAACAAAACAGTGCCAGATGAAAAAGTACTTTCCTTTTTTACTTGTATGCTCTTTTTTAATTCCTGATTGTTGTTTTTCACAGCACCTGACAAAAAAAGAATTGCTTGAAGACCTGATGTATTACAGAGATACATTGCCAGTAAAGCATAAAAACCTGTATGATAAAATAAGCAAGTCCGAATTTGAGCATAAAGTTTCCATGATAGCTTCAAAAGCAGATAGCCTGGATTATGAAACTTTCATGATAGCACTTTTCAAGTTAAACGTATCAATCGGCGATGAACATACCAGGATTGAGCCCCGATTCCATCTGTTTCTGCCAATAAAATTTGAAATGTTTGATGATGGCATTTTTGTTACCGGTATTGATTCTCTAAAATCAACCTGTCTTTTATCTAAACTGATGGCCATAAACGGGCATCCTATAGATGAAATCAACAGGAAATTCAGGGAAGTAATTAAAGCCGACAATACATCCTATTTTGAGATTTACAGACAGCAATTTTTAAACAACCCTTCTTTCCTGAAAGGATTAGGTATTCTGAATTCAGATACAAGTGCAGTATTCACTTTGCAAAATTCTAATCATGAAATGCTCAATGTAACACTTGGTTCCCTTAGTAAGGATAGTTTAAAATTAGCGCTGGCCAACCAATACCGGACGATGTTGCCTTACAGGGAAGATGGTAAAGCGTATTGGTATGAATACGACACCTTAAGGAAGATACTCTATTTTGATTTTGCACGTTGTGCAGAAGATAATAATCACCCATTCTCTCAGTTCAGCAATGAGTTGTTTTCAAAAATCGCCAGCACGCAACCCCATAAAATAATTATTGACTTACGCTTTAATGATGGCGGTAATTCGGGGGTTTTGAGACCTTTCATAGATAGTATTGAGCATAGTTATTTAAATAAAAAGGGGCACTTCTTTGTGCTTATCGGGAAGTCAACCTTCTCCTCTGCATTAATGAATGCCGTTGAGCTTAAAAGAAATACCCACGCCATTTTGGTTGGACAAATGACGAGTGGTAATATAAATCATTATGGAGAAGTCCGCGGATTCAGGCTTCCTAATACTAAAATGATGATCGACTATTCCACCAGGTACTGGGAGAACTGGAAAGGCAAGAAAGGGGCATTAATGCCCGACAAAGCCATCACCTACCGTTCGGAAAATTTTATTAATAATAAAGATGAAGCTTTGGAATATATCTATAAGCAGTAATGCTGACAACCTGTTACTTATCTGTTTTTTGATGCTCAATATAGTTTTCAACTATTTTGAGAAATTCATCTTTTGTCAAAAAGCGTTTAAAAAAATCTTCTAAAGTCCCGCTGTTGGTAATTTCACTAAAAAAAACTTCATGGTCCGTTCCAAACACAGTTGGATTTTCGGGGTTGCTATCATTCAGACAAACATAATACTCATCAGGAAAACCGTAACTATAGGTAATGAGCATAAAGTCGGGCGTGGTGCTCTCCGTAACCTTATAAATTTCGGTTAAATCCACTTCCTCTTCGTCCATAAACATATCATTCCATTCATCAAAGTCAAATGTCCCCTCTTTAAATGGAGTGAACAGTCTATTCCTAAAGAATGCTTGTCCATATGGAATTTCATGATCAGAAAAAAAGTGATCTCCCAGTTTTTTATAAAAGCTTTGCTTATCGTCTATATAAAGCTGATGATGGTCAGCATAAAACTTGTCTGCACCATATAATTCGTCACCATAATAATCCGGGTACAACGGATGCGGGAATGTTATTGCAGCCAGGTCTTCCTGCAGTGAGAAGCCTTTCACATGATCTATATTTCCGCCTAAACGCTGAATCTGAGTAAGTATTTCCTGTTTCATATATGCCGGACTGGTTGGCAATAAAGCTAATTAAAATAAAGAAAAGAATGACTGTAATTTGATTTTTCTCCTCCTATTACTATACGTTTATAGGTTAAAACTGAACATCAAACAAATGATCATAGCACTCATAGAACAAAAAATTGAAAAGAAACTTTTCGGTTTGGATTTATATGCACGATTCGGGAGAATCAAAGCGGCTGGCGAATGATTTCGGTTCCTGGTTAGCAAATACATCACTGGGGAACAGTTAATGTGGGCCTTTCCAGGCTCAATTGCCCAAACCTTGCAGGAAAATATTCAGGTCTTCGTCTTTTCCCAGGCCAAGCTTTTGCTTGATCCTGTAACGGCTCATCCGGACGCTTTTGGCTTCGATATGCATCAGCTGGGCTATCTGTCGCGTATCCATTTTTAGATAGAGGTAGGCACATAGTTTCAGGTCCAGTGGGCTGAGATTTCTTTGTGCTTTTTCGTTGATCAGGCTAAAAAAATCAGGATGTACACGCTGGATCTGCAATTTTGCATTTTCAAAATCGTTGTCAATTACCAGTTCTTCTTTTAAAATCTTTTGCATGTTTACTGAACCGCCTTCGGATAATTTATCTTTTATGTCGAGCAACATGCGATTCTTATGTTCCAGGTGCAATACATTGGCCATTACTTCCTTTTGAAGCTGTTGCTGCTGGGTTTCCATCAGCTGCTGCTCTGCCCTCAGCCTTGCCTGTTCTTCTTTTTGCAGCTTTATCTGTAACTCGGAATCCTGTTTTTCCAGTTGCAGCTGCTTTTCCCGTTGCATGGAGTAGCGTAACCGGAAATGATAGGAACGGAACATAAACATCAGGCCAAGCAGGGAAGCCAATGCGATACAGGCGTATAAATAGTTTTGCAGCATCCGGCTTTTTTCCCGCTCTTTCAGGATCCGCATTTCATTATCCTTCTTCTCTGTTTCGTATTGTATTTCCAGCTTTTGTGCATTCTGCGCCTGTTTCTGGCTAAAGTTTTTATTACTGTATTCCGTTACTTTTTCCTGGTAGTCCAGTGCTTTCTGATAATCGCCTTTGCGCTTGTAAAAACCAGATAAGCCTCTTACCACATTGATCATTGTATAGTAATAGGGCGGCTGTTCTGTTTTCATTACCTCGTAAGCCTCCAACAGATAACGCTCTTCCTGTACATTGTTATTCTCCCTCCGGGCATATTCGCTTAATATGCCTAAGCTGCTGGCAATCACTTCCTGGCAGTTGCTTGCATCTTTCAGCACGGTTCTGGCGGTATTGGCGAAATGGATAGCCTGAGCTTTGGCTCCGTCGTCCGTTTCCGGAAAATATTTCATGTAACAATTGGCGATATTAATACAGGTAATGGCATAAGTATAATCGGCCACCTGTCCGGGGTATTGCCGGTAAAGGGCCTCCGATTGACTTAAATAAAACAAGGTACTGTCCAGTTCCCGCTTTTCTTTTTGAGCGTTATAGTTATATTCATGGGCCACCGACAGGGCAGCATAGCAGTTGCTCAACATATTATAGTCCTTCGTTTGCAGGATATTTTCCGTTGCTTTCCGTGCATAAAAGTTTACTTTGGCTTCATTGTTCCAGTCTGAATTTACCACGTAAAGCTGGTAATATAATTTACCGGCAACGGTATAGTCCATCCGTTTTTCCAGTTCTTTGAGGCCAGACTGGCAATTTTTTACCATATTTTCCGGGTCATCAAGGGTTTTATATACCAGCACCCGGGCATAATAAGCATAGGCCATTGCTACAGGATCATTCGCCCGATGCGCCATTAACATGGCAGAGTCGCTTGTTTGTGTCAGGGTGGCTAATTCCTGGCTGTTGTATTTAATAGTTACCAGCAGTGTGTACGCTTTGGCTGCCGCTGTATAGTTTTTAATTTGTAAGGCTGTCTGGATACTTTGTCTGGCTGTCGACCCCGCAGCACTATAGTTTTTATTGACCCTAAAAGTTTCGGCCTGCTGATATAATATATCTGGCTGGGCATTTCCGTTTAATGCGTTTTTACTGCGAGTTCGCGAATTTTCAGCAGCTTCTGTTTGTGCGAAACCATCCAATGACAAACTAATGTAAATGCATATTAATATCGAATGAAGCAGGAATTTCATGCCGGCAAATTACTATAAATTGATAAAAGCGGCTGTAAGAATATAATAAAATGAATATTTATCATCTCTATAAATATTTGACATTCAATGATATTATTAAGATGTAGTCGTATTGTAGACGCTTAGCCCAAAGGGGTAGACGCTTTGTAGCATAGCAGGTTTTGGAAAATCATGGGTGGCAGGCGCATATTTGTGCCAGGCAATATTGCCCCGACAAACCCTTACATTTTATGAACAACCGTACCTTATCTATTATCTCCTACATTACACTGATTGGATGGCTGATTGCCTATTTTTCCGGAAAAGACCGGGCAGACAATTTACTTAAATACCACCTGAAGCAGTCTTTAGGTCTGGCGATTATCAGCATTGCTGTCAGCATCATTCTGAATATTATTGCCTATGTGGTTCCGGCGCTGTCTTTCCTGGGCCTCGTGGGATATGTTTTAACAGTATTCTGGATACTCGGAATGATTAATGCCGGCAACGGCGCTGAAAAGCCGGTTCCGGTATTTGGCAAAATGTTCGAAGACAAATTTGCTTTCATTAACTGAGCCTGTACTGAAATGACCCTGGAATTTTAATGTCATGATAGTAGTTACGAGAATAAACAAAAATCATCTCTTCCTTAAAACGATCCCAGTACCCGATGCCCCTTGTCCTTTATGTCAGGACAGGGGCAAAATGAAAATGACCTTCTATCAGCTGCAGCTGGAAGCAGGTTGGGTACGCAACACCAAAAAAATAACGGCTGCCGTTTCTTGTGAAAATTGCCACCGGGACGTACCAGTGGTGCGTTGGGACAAAGAACTGGATGCCTTTTACAAAGCTGAAAAGAAACAGATACAGGTAAAGTCCTCTTTTAATGCAGGAAAAGTAGGGAGAATCCTGATCTGGCTGAACATCCTGTTCTTCGGCGCCATTTTCCTGCTGTTTGCAGGTTTATTTATTTACCACCGCATCGGGCCTAAGCAAACAACTAAAACTGGCACAAACCGGGAAGTGCAGGTACAGCAATCCGAACAATATGCGGCCAGTCCCCTACCCGGAGACTTGGTATTGGTATATCTTTTCGATAGCCACCAACAGGGATTATTTAAAATAACGGCCATAGATGCAGCTAATGATGTGGTAAAGGCCATCGCCTCCGATAAAAGCATCGACGTTCCTGCCAATGCCAGTGAAGCCCCTGTAGCTGATGCGGATTTTAAACCCGGAAATGAAATGTCGTTTTCCAGGACGGACTATAAAAGCCTCCGGTTTACTGCGCCCGATAAGAAACTTTTAGGGAATGTACAAATGATTTACAGGAAATAAACTGAAGCAGATGAAAATTGAAACAGAAAAAGATGACCCACATTTCGCCGGAGATCATATATATGAAGGCAATAAAAAAGACCCCTATTCCAGGGTGATCGTCCATCTGCTCATTGGGCTGTTTTTTGCAGGCGCCGGCATTTATCAATTTATCCGGATTCAAAAATGGGAAATAGCAGGCGGCATCATCGAAATGAACGACTTCCAGCAGCTGCTCTATAAACATGCTGGTAAATGGGGAATCCTTGCTCTTTTGCTACTGGTGGGCGCTGTATTCTTTTACAAAGCATATGCCCGATGGAAGCGGATAAAAATGCAGGAGCGCCTGTAGATTTTTTTACATCAGCTGCAATTGATATAGTCAACACTTTAAAAATCAGAACATGGGTAATTATAAATACTTCACGCAGGAAGGGAACAAATTTCATTTAAAAACCAGTATGTCCACGGCAGTTGTCCGTTCGGTAGTATGCCTGGCTATAGGCGCAGCCTTGTATTTTATTATTCCGGCAGAAAAGAAAATCGGCATCTGGGCGGCGCTACTATTCCTCATTTTTGCGTTGATCAACTTATTAAAAACAACCAAAAAACTAACAATTGATCCCAACGCAAAAACCGTTATCCATAAAAACAATGCGCTGAGCGGCGAAGTAATTTATCACTTTGATAATTTTGACAATTTTTATGTACTCAGTAGCAAATATCTTTTTATAACACTGGATAGCACCGCCTTTTTCATATTCGATCAGAATGGAAATGAGAAACGTGTCCCTATAGTAGTGGGATTATTTAGCAAACAACCCGCGCAAAATGCGATCAATGAAGTGACGGAGATCATGGGAATTGAAGCAACCTAACCTGATCCTATTGACCTGAACAAAAACCAAGGCATGTACCTTTTTGGATTTTCGACAAATTATCTCCCGGTAAAAACCCTTCCCCTGGCGCATGTGACTTGCCCCCATTGTCATCAGAAGGGATTTATTGAAATGACTTTATTGCAGGAGGAGCAGGATGGTGTGGTTATCCAACGGTTGAACAAGCTATCGGCAACCGTCACCTGCACATCCTGTAAGCAATCCATCAGCAAAAATAATTGGAGCCCTGAAATAACCACCGCCTTTAATACAGCTGCAGCTACTACTAAACTAACAACGTCTGTTAAACTCAGCAAACAAGGAAAGCGCGTAATCGGCATTTTCATTGGCTGCATTGTTTCCGTTGCGGGAATATTCGCTGCGGATAAATTGGGTATCTTAAAAAATAGTGGGAAACCATCTTATGAGATAGAAAGCGACTATACGGAGCAATACATCAGGAACCCACAAGCAGGAGACATTTGCCAGGTGGGCATTTTTGAAGCACATGCCAGCGCCAACGCGGAGGGCAAATACACCCTGTTTAAAATTGTAAAAACAGATAAGGCCAATAATACCATTATCATGATCCCGCATACCGGGCAGGTAGCTTCTCCAAATGATTTCGGCAAGCTTTCAATGGATGCCGGCAGTTTTGATGCCGCACATCCCGAAACATTTGTTTTAAAAGAGTTTGAATACCACCACATCAAAAAAGAAAGTGAAGGATCGGGTGGTATAACGCGAAACATCTATAGTATAAGAAGGCCATAAATGGATGATAAGTATGAATAAATATCAGTTGAAAATAACATCCCATGAACTGAGCATTAAGCCCTATTATGGCTTTATGCCCAAGATAAAAGCATTCGCCATATTATCCGTTTTAATTTTTGGGATAATTCCTTTTACGGACAGTTGGCTGAACTACAATATCAGGTACATATCATACGGTATCGGTGCTATACTCGTTTTTTACGCGATCTATGATTACCTGTTTAATGTCAATGTGAAATTTCTTTTTGATAAGAATATGGAGGTCATCTACAAAATCAACGCACCATTTTTCAAACAACGGCTAATGACCTTTGAAGAAATGACGATTATCAATATTTCCCGGGAACATGGTACCATGGAATACGCCATTGGTCAACAGAAGAAGCAGTTTATGAAAAATTATTCCATCAGCGATACTTTTACCAACAGTAAGAAAAGCAACGCCCGGGAGCAGGAATATGTGGAACAGGTATTAAATCCCATTTTAGCATTTGTTAAAAGTGAATAAGATGTAATCGTTTGCCGCCCKAGCGAACGAAGCCGCCAATCTAATATACACACAGGGCACAAGCAACAAAACCCGCTATAGTAGCGGGTTTTGTTGCTTATAAAAATATAAGGGCTATAAGTGCCGTACTTATATCAAATTTTCATTCCTTTTACTTAATGGCATATATACGGTAAACTAATTTGCCTGGTGATGGGAAACGGCCTACACCAACGGCAATAGTATGATTGAGCCAGGCGTATTTCGGAGAACTGGTTTCAAACACGGGAGTTGATCTGAAATAATATTCAGAGGGCGGAAGTTCATTGCCCTTCCCTACACGCATTAAAGCAGAATTTGCTGCACTCGCGTAGTTATACCCGGTATAGGCGATGTAAATAAGAGCACCGTCATCTGTCTTAATAGTGGCACGAACGTCCATTTTAAAAGTGGTAGAATCTACAACAAGCCCCCACTCTCCGCTACAGTCCAACATTTTGCCGTTAATTTTATCACTTTTTATCGCACCTTCTTTAAACGGAAAAATAAGTCGCGTTCCTTTCAACACCGGTCCAATCGCTTGTGGTGGGTTGACGGTGATTTCCAAATCAAATAAAAATTTTGATTTAAGCTCCTGGGCATTTACCTGTGCACAAAAATAAATAGAAAAGAATACAGCAAGAAAGGTTACTTTTTTCATTTTATCGTGGTTTTATTTAAAATTGACTTACTGAAATGATGATGACTTATAACGCTGGTATTGAATTTTAATCTGCGTTAACCGGAGACGAGTCAAAAAAATCACTTACTTCACCGATAGCCGTCCTCGTACATCTCATAATAATATCTTGCAAATCGGCGCCCGAACTGTGCAGCGGGTCAATAGCTTTTACTAATATTGTTCTCAGGGTAAAAAGCTCCGATCTGTTAAATTTTTTCGACTCTTTTACCAATTCAAGTTTCATCCGCTGCTCTTGCTGATCTTGCTTGGGATTAAATATTCCATTTAGCTGACTGCATTGGTCGCAGACACCATTTTTGTTTACCAGGGCACACCTGTTATCAAAAATGTTAGTCATAGTATCCCTGGAAAAGTTCAGGAGATGTTTTACAACTCCTTCTGTCTTATCCAGAATGAGACAAATTTCTTTGACCTGGAAATCGTAAATGTCTTTTAAAATCAGTGCTACCTGGTTTTCTATGGGTAAGGTTTTCGAGATGCAGGTGAAACAAAAATCGATATGTTCTTTCATTTCATAAGCCCCGGCATTGAAAGTCTGGTGAACAATCCTGAACGACTGCTGGATCTCCTTAGTACCGATGGCTAAACTTGCGCCCTGATCCTGCGCATCTGCCGGCCATCTCTTTAATCTTCTTAAATGATCATAGGCCAGGTTGGTCCCTATTTTAAATACCCAGGTTTTGAGGGAGGAATCCCCGTTGAAGGTGGATATCTTGTCGAATGCCCTGATGAAGGTATCATGCGTCAGGTCATCCGCGTCATTCCGATCGGTTAATAAGCGATAGAGATATGATTTCAGCTGGTTTTGAAATTCGGCAAACAGCGTTTGGAATGAGTTGATATCACCGGCCAACGCTTTTTTAAGTATTTCTTCTTTTTCCATTTAATCAATTTAGTGCTTCATAACAAAGCGGGTTGCAGGCTTTAGAGGAAGCCTCCAACCCACTAAATATATTATAATAAATTAAGTTTCCCGCAATCAAAATCGACAATATGACTATTGAAAGCCATTCCATTTTCAGAAACCAGGAAGGCCGCCGTCTCGCCTAGTTGTTTCAATGTTGGCCCTGACTTCAGGATATCAAATTTTGTGTATCGCAAAGCCATTTTTTCCTCGGAAATGCCTGATAGTTTAGCAAAATCACTGATCATTCCTGAAATCTTCTTTGTTTCCAGCAAGGCGCCGGAGCAAATGCAGATCGATTTGATTCCATGCTGGCCAAACTCGGCTGCCATTACCCTCGTCAGCCCTTCAATGGCCGCACAGGCGGAGGCAAATCCTGCCATATTGGAGGTCTTCGTTCTCGACATGGAAGCCGTAAACAGTAAGATGGTGCCCTCGGACCCTGATTGGATCATATACTTTGCAGCTGCTCTGGAAGTAAGGAACTGCGACCCGCAAATTCTTTGTAGAGGATTCAGAAATTGCCCGAAAGTGACCATTGTCGTGGGGCTGCCACTACCTGCATCCTTATAGTAGCTCCCGATACCATTGAACACCATATCCAGTTTTCCGTTGTCCGCAACAACCTTTTGTAAATAGTTGTCGATCTCCGTCTCGTTCAATGCGTCCACCTGGCCAGCTTCCGCTTGCCCCCCATTAGCCCCGATCTCTTTGGCCAAAGCTTTTACTGCATCCAGGTTGGGTGCGGTGACATACACCTTTGCGCCATGTTGGGCGAATGAGCGGGCAACTGCTCCTGCTATTTCTCCCGATGCCGCAAATACCACGGCTACTTTGTCTTTTAAATTGTCCATTTTGTCTGGCTTTCTCTTATTGACGATTGAGCCGCGCAAAATGATCGGGTTTTTGTGAAATAATTTTAAGTTATTGATTACAAGAAATATAAGGACTGTCTTTGAGGTTGTTTATAATAAAAACGGGATATAACTTATCGCTAAATTATATCCCGTTTCATTATTATACGCGTCGTGGTTACTAAAACCCGATTTGTGTACTATCCGCGTTCCAATCAGTATTCAGCGATACCTTGAATCCAAAATGAGGATCAATCTCGGGTCCGAAAAGCTTACCGGTAATGATCACCTTCTTATTCCATTCATTAGTGAATCTTACTTTCCGCTCCGCCATTATATGACCGCTTCCATCCCATGCCGTAATAGTGGCCACCATGGGTGTCGTTCTATTCAGGATAAAGCGTTCGAACTTTGTGGCGCTCACCCTCACAAAAGGTTTAATGATCTGGGGCCTGTCGATGTCGGGGATAGCCGGGTCTGTATAAACAGCATCTGTTAGACCTGTGTTAAAAAAATAATACCCACATTCTTTATCCAGACGCACTTCAATACCCTGGTTGGCATTCGCATCTAAAATATTTACTTCTACTTTACCAACAATCCTGTCCAGTGCCCTTGCAGCCACAATGGTATCAGTATTGATATTGATCGTGAATTTCTTATAAAATGCTTCTTTTTGCCAATACCAATTTACCACCCTAAAACTCAGGTAGGCTGAATCAAGCGGAAATGGCTTTGGCTTCCGATCCGGATAACCGGCATTTCCCAAAGTATCAGAGCCATTGAACGGCATATTAAAGGGGGAAGCAAACATCACAATCGTATAAGGCCCTCCTGGCTGAAGGGAATCTTTAACGGTTCCAAAGGCACTTCCAATGGAAGACTTCTGAAATTGCCTGCTTACTTCTTTGCCGCGGTTATCATAGGCCAGGTACCAGAAATACCGGACATAACTTCCCATAGAATCGGTAGCAGCCAGCTTCGCACTGCTATTGGGTAAATCTACGGTTTCCTGTGTAAAACCTGTTGCGCTGAATGTAACCGCTACTTTTCCTTTCGGATCAGATGTGGAAGGATTTTCAAGAGGCTTGTCGTTCTTTGAGCAGGCAAAGAATAGCAGGCAGAGTGCAATCGCACCTACGGACATGGCTTTCATAACAATGTTTAATTTAAAGGTTTCAAAAAAGAGATATGGTTACTTAATAAATAAAAAACATGATTACTTTGGCATGATATGGTCAGGCTACAATAAATAAAAACAATATTCTAAAATAGAAAATTTCGGGTACCTGGTGTTATTTTTTTTGAGATGACTACAAAAGAAGTATACCTTTTCTGATTGATCAGTTTGGGGGCATCATCCAAAACCAGGCATGGAGGAAGGATCAGGGGCTATTAATTTTGTGGTTCATTGGAAGAAGGAGGAGAACACGTTTCTTATTATACTGCCTGAATGGCTGTAAATGTATTCCACGCTTTTCCCCTCCCACAATAGCAACAGAAAAAACTTATCTACAACGAAAAATAAAGAATCTACATCAGATCATGGATTCTGTAAAGTCCAGTGTTGATTGGCACCATCTACCCAGTCCCATACCTGGATAATCCCGCCATTAACATACACAGTAGTAGAGGAAAGGTCTAAAACTTTGCCACTACCTACATTGATGAAGGCTTTACCGGAAATTTTCCACTGTTGATTGCCATACTGCAACCATGACCATTGCTGTACCCGGCCACCATTCTGGTAAGCAGTTGACGCCTGCGCCTCCAGCACCTTCCCGCTCCAGACGTTTGTAATGATGTAAGCGTCATTGCCCAAGGCAGTGAGTATCCATTTTTGATTGTCTTTATTCAGGTACTCCCATTGCTGCACCTTTCCGCCATTGTTATTGATCTCTGACAATTCGACCTCCAGTACTTTACCGCTTTGTTCGTTGACGATCCTGTAAGGACCACTAAGGCGGCCCACCGGCAAGCTGGCCAGCGAGGAAGCAATGGAATTACCAGCTGCGGCGGCGGGCAGTACTGGTGATTTTTCTTTTCCGGCAGTAGCTGGCGCAGCTTCCTTCCTGCAGGAAGACATTAATAAAGTGACGGGAAATGCAAATAATAGCACGAAGTTGATTCGTTTCATAAATAGGGTTGTTTTAAAATGAAGAAAGGGTTTAATAGCTGTATAAGGTTTTCTGGTGTCATGTAATGTTCAAAGCAAAAATAAGAGGGGCTACTGCAGTGACTTTGCTATAGAGGCAGCGCTCATAATGAGGTTTTCACCTTACGCGTAACAATCGCTGTCTAAATTTCCAGATTCAATAATTGTGATTTTGTTAGCATTTAAATAAAAAAGGATACTTACCTTTATTTGTATGTTACGGACCATTTTTTTTGCTGCTATTTTAATGTCGGGCATGACTGTAAATGCACAGATAGACTCCTCTTTCGGGGCTATGAATGGCATGGAGTCTGCTTTCAAACACCCTCACCAGGTAGGCGATACCAATAACATCCATCAAAAATGGTTTGTTACAAAATATGCAGGCGTTTCCACTGGCTTTGTAGCATTTAAAGGAGGAAGCAGCTCCTTCCTGTCAGTACCTTTGGCATTGCAGATTAACCGTCAACTGACCAACAACCTGTACGCCTTCGGAGGCGTATCAATAACACCTTCCGTTTTCCGTTACAACAGCCTGCCTTATCAACCTGCGGTTAACAAGGGCAATAGCTTTATGCAAACGAACAACTTTGCCGCCTATTCAGATGCTAAAATAGGCGTAATGTATATCAGCAATGATAAAACATTCTCCATTTCCGGTAGCATTGGCGTAAGCAGAGGCGGCTACAGTGGCTATTCTCCCTTTTATGCCCCGATGTACGCTCCTGTACGGGGAAATACTCAACGATAAAATATTTAGCCTTTAATTGTGTAGACAGTGTCGGCACAATTAAAGAAAGTAGAATTCAATTTGTATATGAAATGGATCACCCGCGAGCGACCCAAAATTGACAGGCTGGCTTGTCCCTGGCTGATCAAAAGATTTGTAGACCAGGAGGCAGAGTTTATATACGTCCCCTTCAATGAAGTGCTGACCAAAGCTGCTGAATTGAATGCCATTCCATTTGATCTCGCTGGTGTTGAGTATACCCATTACGATGATTTATGCACCTTTGATTACATCATAAAGAAACACAATATTGATGATCCGGCTATTCATGCCCTGGCTCCTATAATTCGGGGGGCAGATACAGACAGACATGATCTTGCTCCCCAGGCTGCTGGTTTATGGGCAATCTCCGCAGGTATGGCGCATGATGAGCCGGATGACTATCAATTGCTGCAGAAAGGAATGCTGTTGTATGATTCCCTCTATAGCTGGGCCAGATATCTTCAGCACGTAAAGCATACCCAACAACCCTTCGAGAATCAACTGCTGGATATTTTCAAGAAATTCCTTCAGGATGAAAAGGATAATAAAAAAGTGCCTCATTGGGCAAAGGAACTAAAGGAGATCATCCAGGACCAGATAGATA
The DNA here is from genome assembly GCF_056394125.1 of Chitinophaga sp. 10T418. Lineage (NCBI taxonomy): Bacteria > Pseudomonadati > Bacteroidota > Chitinophagia > Chitinophagales > Chitinophagaceae > Chitinophaga > Chitinophaga sp. 10T418. The sequence goes on along the minus strand of NZ_JBFTHG010000012.1, from coordinate 7,889 downwards.
CTAATCTCAACCTTAGCCTGAAAGGACTATCGGAAACGCTACAGGTACACCCCGCCTATCTTTCAAGGGAGTTTTCCAAATATTTTGATGATCTCACCTTTGGAGATTACATCCGCAAACTACGGATAGACAAAGCTATTCAGCTACTCACCCATACATCTCACTCCATGACGGAGATTGCTTACCTGACTGGCTTCTCAGATCAGAGCCATTTTACCCGGATTTTCAAGACCCATACCGGCAAAAGTCCATCTGCCTACAAAAAAAGTTTGCCGAAAAAGTAAAAACTATACAAAACCTTCGTTTTCATTCTATTTATTAATAACGGGTAATCGGACTTTGTAGCCAAATGGAGCTATCGTGAAGTGGATTACCGCACCAGCCGTAGGGAAAAAGGTGTATGATGCTTATATCGCCGGGCAAAATATCGCCAGGACGAAAAACATACCTGGAATAAAACATCAATAAATAGTAATGGACAATAATAGCACTGCGACTTATAGCCTACGCCAATTAGTAGGCTATTTTCTTGGGTTAGGCAGCTGGGGCTTCGGTGGCCCGGTTGCTCTTGCAGGTTACATGCACCGTGACCTGGTTGAAAAAAGGAAGTGGATCAGTGAAGAAGATTATAAAGAAGGGCTCGCATTAGCGCAGCTTGCCCCCGGCCCACTGGCCGCACAGTTGGGCATATACATTGGATACGTACACTATCGTATACTGGGAGCAACACTCGCCGGTTTAGCATTTGTGCTGCCATCGTTTATTATAGTAGTGACCCTGGGATTCATCTATACGCAGTGGCAGGGTATCCCCTGGATGCAGGCCGTATTTTATGGGGTTGGGGCAGCTGTCATTGGCATTATCGCCATGAGCGCCTATAAACTAACCCGTAAATCAATTGGCACAGATAAGTGGCTGGGCGCCATTTATCTCATTACAGCCGCATATACAATATGGAAAGAAAATGAAAACGTGTTGCTTTTCCTCGGCGCCGGAATTATTTACTGGTGGGTGAAATCTCCAAAGAAGAAAATATCCGCCCCGAAGAAAAAAGCCGGAGAACTTATTACATCTTTTTCATTCCCGCTATTGTTCAATTTTTCATTCGGTGCATCCGGTAATACGCTCTGGCAGATCCTCTTATACTTTACTAAAGCAGGAGCCTTGGTTTTCGGTAGCGGTTTAGCTATCGTTCCATTTCTCTATGGTGGAGTAGTAAAAGAACATGCCTGGTTGAATGAGCAACAATTCATGGATGCAGTGGCAGTAGCTATGATTACCCCCGGCCCGGTTGTAATAACCGTAGCATTTATCGGGTTCCTGGTGGCCGGCTTGGCCGGTGCTTGTGTGGCCGCTTTTGGCACCTTCTTTCCCTCTTATGTTTTTACAGTGGTGCCTGCACCTTATTTCAGGAAATATGGAAAACATCCCGGCATAAAGGCTTTTGTTGATGGGGTTACCGCTGCTGCCATCGGCGCCATATCCGGCGCTGTGATTGTACTGGGTAAAAGATCACTGGTAGATATTTACACGATTGCCCTGGCTATCATCACAGTGATAGTGCTATTGCGATTTAAAAAATTGCCAGAGCCGGTAATCATATTAGCGGCAGCAGGTATCGGGCTTTTACTAAAGCATATTCAATAACCACCCATAAATTCAATGATATGCACAGCATCCAATTTCTTAAATCCGGACTGCTCTTTGGAGGGGCCTGAATCTTACATGCGAACAGTGCATTGGCTTACAGCCTCCGGGAAAATAAAATATTGAAAAATTAATTGATGCTAACGGAGCCTTGGAAACGTTGGATAAATTTAAAGGCTATATTGCAGAAACTTCCAAAAACAGAACGTCTGAATACAGCCAGAAAGATCGGATAAGACTATTCTAAATAACTAATAAATGAACGTTTACCACAAGCAGGTATGGATGTATGGTTGCTTAATCATGCTGTCTTTACCCGCTATAGCACAACAAAGGACAATCCATATTAAGGAATTACTATCCCTGGTACAATCGCAGCCGCAGGTGAAAGCATATGAGCAACAATCCCAGGCGGCACAGTATAATGTAGGTCTTGCGAAAAACTCACTGATGCCGGAACTAACAGCTGGTTACCAGGCTGGATATGCCACTTACAATAATATCATCGGGGTAAGCTACCCAGGGTTAATCTCCCCAATGACCGGCCCTCCTTCTGCCGGAAATGTGTATGATCCCGTTCCCGGTACTGCCGTAGCTGCCTTGTTGAAATGGAACCCGCTTACCTTTGGGCAGCGGCAGGCGGCTGTTGAAAAGGCAGCAGCACAATATAAACTGGCGGGCACCTATTACAATGATGCACTTTTCCGGCAACAGTTCCTTGCCATAACATCCTATCTGAATGCAGTGTATCTCCATCAACTCCTGCAGAGTTATGAAGCCAATATCGAACGCACTAAAGTTGGGCTACAACAGTCCCTGGTATATGCACAACAAGGCTTGCGACCAGGTATCGACACTACCCAGTTTCAGTCAGTGCTGGCACAGGCACAAACAGATCTGATGACAATACAGCGTCAGTACTATGCAGAAATTTCTGAACTCACGCGGATAACCAATTTACCTGAAAAGCCGGATGGTATTGTATTATCAGATACTTTGCTGATTAATCAATTGCCTGTTGATGCAGACACCTCTTCCGGCTTTGCTTCCCACCCTTCCCTTCAGTACTATCAGACTAAAAAAGAAGTCAGCGAAGCTGCCCTTAAAGAAGTACAACGGGCATGGCGGCCTAAACTTGATCTTTGGGCCAATGCCTTTGCGCGTGGTTCCGGTGTGCAGGCAGATGGATCTGTCAACAAAGCAGATGGCTGGTCTTTATCCCGTAGAAATTATGGCGCCGGAGTACAGATAAGTTTTCCCATCCTGCAATTTTCACAGGTAAATCTCCAGAAAAAGCAGTACAAGCTGCTGCTTAAATCAGACGAGGCACAATTAGATCAGGTCAAACTAAACCTACAAAAGCAAAAAGAAACTGCACAATTTAATTATGAGCAGAATTTATCTATTGCACAACAATCACTGGTACAGGCTCACGCTGCCCGTTTCGCCTTTGATGGATTGAAACTTAGTTATGAAAGTGGTCTGATAGATTTTACAAGGCTGATTCAGGGGCAATATGATCTGCTAAAAGCCGAAGCTGGCGAAGCCAATACATTTTTGCAGGTATGGCATTCCCTGTTGGAACTGGCAGCGGCAAATGGTAACCTGAATGTTTTTACGGATAAACTGAAATAACGATACGCTCTTTATGAAACTAATCATTTCGGCATTAAGGCATCCCGTCACCATACTGGTAGCAGTTATTGCCATCCTCTTTTTTTCTTTCCTGTCTATCCGCAATGCGAAGGTGGATATATTCCCCCGCCTTGGTTTGCCGGTAGTATATGTTGCACAGCCTTATGGCGGGCTGTCTCCCGAACAGGTAGAAGGATTTGTTACTTCCTATTACGAGTACCACTTTCTATACATCACAGGCGTTAAATATGTAGAATCTAAAAGTATTCAGGGTGCTGCTATTATTAAAATAGAATTTAACGAAGGCACAGATATGAGCCAGGCGATGGCGGAAGTTGTTGGGTATGTAAATCGTGCAAGAGCTTTTATGCCCCCCGGTACTGTACCACCCTTCGTTACCCGTTTTGATGCGGGAAGTGTTCCCGTAGGCCAATTGGTTTTCAGTTCAGAAAGCCGGTCATTAGGTGAGATATCGGATTTAGCGTTGTTTAAGGTACGCCCCATGTTTTCTACATTACCAGGTGTATCTGCTCCTCCTCCGTTCGGTGGTAACCAAAAAACAGTGCTGATTACGGTAGATCCTGAAAAGCTACGGGGACATAATCTTTCACCTGACCAGGTGGTGCAGACCATTGCTAAATTTAATACCATCTCCCCAGCCGGTAATGTTCGCATCGGTGATACTACCTATATCACTCCACAAAACAGTGTCATCGAAACCTTGCAGGACCTGCAGAATACGCCACTGCAATTAGGTGCAGGTCCGGCAGTATATGTGAAAGATATTGCCAACGTAACATTGGGAGCAGACGTTACCACCAGCTATGCGCTGATTAACGGTAAACGATCTGTGTATATTCCGGTGACTAAACGTGCAGATGCCTCTACCTGGGATGTTGTACAGAGAGTAAAGGCATCGTTGCCGGATATGCAGGACGCAATACCAGCAGATATTAAAGTTACTTATGAATTTGACCAGTCAGGATACGTTATCAACTCGCTGAAAAGCCTGTTATTTGAAGGTGGCTTAGGAGCCATACTTACAGGACTGATGGTGTTATTGTTTCTCGGGGATCGCCGCAGTGCATTGATTGTTATAATGACTATTCCACTGGCCCTACTCTCTTCCGCCACCTTATTATATCTCACCGGTCAAACAATCAATATCATGACGCTGGGAGGATTGGCCCTATCTGTGGGAATACTGGTGGATGAAGCAACCGTAACGATTGAAAATATACATCGGCATCAGGAAATGGGCAAGAATAAAGCCCGTGCTATCACAGATGCCTGTCGGGAAATAGCCGGACCGAAACTACTGATCCTCCTGAGTATTCTGGCCGTTTTTGTACCTGCCATGTTTATGAATGGTGTGCCTAAAGCCATGTTCATGCCACTGTCATTGGCTGTAGGATTCGCTATGATTGCATCATTCCTGTTATCTCAGACTTTTGTACCGGTAGTCTCCAACTGGTTGCTGAAAGATCACCTGAATAACAAAAACGGACAGCAGGATAAAGGATTTTACGCTAAAATAAAACAACGGTATGCTGCTGCAGGGCAACGGTTTCAATCAGGTTTCGGATGGGTCACAACATTATTCCTGGTTATTTCAGTCGGTCTTGTTTTGCTCCTCTTCTCATTTACAGGAACAGAACTATTCCCACAAACCGATAGTGGACAAACGCAGGTCCGCTTGCGCCTTCCTGTTGGTACGCGCTTTGAGCGAACAGAGGATGCCACCCGGCGACTTTTGTCATTGTCTGACAGCATTGCCGGTAAAGGAAATACGGAGATTACATCGGCATTTATTGGAACACAGCCTTCCAGCTTCCCCGTAAACTACATTCACTTATGGACAAGTGGACCACAGGAATCGGTGACTAAAATAAAACTGAAGAAAGATATTATTCCCATCGCTGTTTTCAGGGAAAAACTACGGGCCGCAGTTGCCAAAGAAATTCCTAAAGCAAGCATATCATTTGAACCAGGTGACATCGTGGAACAGGTGCTAAATCTTGGTAGTACCAATCCGATAGAAATAGCTGTGGTGAACCGTAACCTGGCAGAAGGAAGAAAGACAGCACAGGAATTATTAAATAAATTGTCTGCCATTCCTTCTTTACGTGATCTTCAGATATCTACTCCATTGGATTACCCGGCCATCCGGTTAGATGTAGATAGAGTAAAAGCAGGACAGCTGGGCATTTCAGGAGATCAGGCAGCCCGTTCAATTGCGATAGCCACTTCATCCAGTCGCTTTACCTCGCCTAATTACTGGCTGGACAAAACAACCGGTACTGCTTACCAGGTGCAGGTGCAATATCCGGAGTACCGGATGAACAGTACCGCACAGCTGGAAGCTATTCCAATATCCGGAGGCATTGGTAATACACATTATTTGAGTGAAGTAGCCACCTGGAAGCGCACCATTGTCGCAGGAGAATATGACCGGCTTAATCAGCAACGTTACATTACTATTACGGCGAACGTCCATAAACAGGATTTGGGAACCGTTTTCAGTAAAGTAAACAAGATGGTCTCCGGTATGGGAAAACTTCCGAACGGAGCCAAAATCCTGCTGCGCGGTCAGCCGCAGTTACTGGAGCAAACGCTTACCAGTCTGCAATTTGGATTATTGATAGCAGTGATCGTGATCTTCCTGGTAATGGCCGTTTACTTTCAATCCTTCCGGGTTGCACTGGCTACTTTATCCATTATACCAGCGGTAGTTGCCGGTTCGTTGTTGTTCCTTTTAGTTACTGGCAACTCTTTAAATATTCAGTCATATATGGGTACGATCATGGCGGTAGGCGTGGCTATTGCAAATGCAGTGCTTTTTATTACAAACGCTGAATTTAACAGGAAAGAAAGTATTCCCTTCGGTCATATGCGGGCAGCCGAAGCGCGTTTACGTCCTATTTTAATGACGAGTGCCGCAATGATAGCAGGAATGATCCCGATGGCTTCGGGTATTTCGGAAGGAGGCGATCAAACAGCCCCATTGGGCATCGCAGTAATTGGTGGATTGCTATTCTCCGCTATCGGTGTGTTGTTTTTTCTACCTCATGTATATCAACTGATCATCGGCAGAAGGGCATTTAAATATGTTTCTTTAGATCCGGATGATTCAAACAGTACTCACTATGATAAACAATAATAAAAATAAACTCAATTATATGCGATCCATCGCGTTCATTAGTGCCATTGTAATATTAGCAGCTTGTGGTAACGTACAGAAACAACCAGGAAAAGAAAGCGCAAATGCCGTCCAGGATACTGTGCCGGTATTTATTTTGAAACAGGATACCGTTAAAAAAACGATCGAGTTACCAGCGGAACTGATTCCATATGAAAATGCAGAGTTGTTTGCAAAAGTACAGGGCTTTGTACGTGCCATGAAAGTAGATCTGGGCGACCGTGTAAAAAAAGGACAAACACTTGCCATTATAGAAGCACCGGAAGTTAACAGCCGGTTTGCAGAATCAGAAGCCGCTTTGCAGTCTGCCAAGGCTAAATGGGCATCCAGCAGAGATAATTATGACCGGTTATTTCGGGCATCCCAGGCCAAAACGCCGGGTATTGTAGCCCCTGTAGACCTGGAGCGTAGTCGCAATTTAATGCTGGCGGATAGTGCTACCTATGTAGCTGCCAGTAAACAATCGCAGGCATACAAAGAAGTATCCGGATACCTGTATATCACCGCACCTTTCGACGGTGTAATCACTGCCCGTAAAGCTGACCCCGGATCGCTGGTAGGTTCCAATGCCATGTTACTCACGGTGCAGAATAACCGGACCCTGCGCCTTCGTGCAGCCGTTCCTGAAATCTATACGGCTGCTGCCAGCATCTCAAAGAATATCGATTTCCGGGTAGATGCTTATCCCACACAGCGTTTCAAAGCAGTGCTTACCCGTAAATCAGAAACTATTGACCCTGGCACCCGCACGGAGTTATGGGAATTTCAGGTAGATAATAGTGATCACTTACTCAAAGCAGGCTCCTTCGCTTATGTAAAGATAGCCCTGGAACGCGGTACGTCATCATTCATAGTCCCTTTTGCTGCTGTTGCCACCACCCAGGAAAAGAAGTTTGTGATCCGCGTTCATCAAGGTAAAGCAGAATGGGTAGACATCCGGCAAGGCATGACTGTGGATGCAGGCATTGAGATATTTGGCAACATATCCGTTGGCGATACCCTGTTAAAGAAAGCCACAGATGAAAGAAAACCAGGTAGCACGGGCCTTTGGGTATTGAAGCATTAAGTTTAATGATGCGATATTTTTTTTTATTGTATACCATCATATAAACTACCGGAAAACCAAACAATATAACGGTTACAATAATATCAGCTATCCGGGAATGCCTTTTTCTCCTGGMATTCCCGGATATTTTTTTTGATCCCGTTAAAACCCTGTGGAATATCCTTTTTTTAATATTCTCTAAAGGCCCATACCCTCGCATTTGTCATTCTCAAATCCCCACTACACTAGCTTTGAATATTATACAATACGCCATACACTCGCTTTAGATAATCTTCATTTTACCCCGCAAACCGGTTCCCCGGATTATGTTATATTTATAGTAATCAAAATAATCTCCCATGG
>NZ_JBFTHG010000011.1:0-336971 GCF_056394125.1 Chitinophaga sp. 10T418 | reverse complement strand
TGTAGTGCCCCCCAAAAGTTAGACACTTCTTGGGGGCATTTTTTATGAATAAAAGGATAAAATACAGCTTAAAGCAAAAGTTAGCTGCAATCATCGCCGTAGAAAAGGGGAATGAATCTATACGTTCAGCAGCTAGCCGTCTTGGTTGCTCTCCATCCAATGTTCGACAATGGATTGGTCACTACAAACAACATGGAAAAGCGGGCTTGAACTTACATATTGGGACCTATTCAGGAGATTTTAAAGTAGATGTTGTGCAACATATGTTGAATAACAGGTTATCTTTGATGAAAACATCGATCCTCTTCGGCATCCCTAATATCAGTACTGTTTACAGCTGGTTAAAGATCTATGAGGATAAGGGAATCTCAGCTTTGATGCATGAGAGTAGAGGAAGGAAAAAGTTATCTATGGGCAGAAAGAAACAAAGAATAGATACGAACTTAACAACAACTGAAGCACAGGAACTTGCTGCCCTGAAGGCAGAGGTGGAGTGGCTACGTGCCGAAAATGCTCTTTTAAAAAAGTTAGAGGCCTTAATCCAGGAAGAAGAAGCCCGAGTACAAGGAGGCATACAGCAGAAGCCATCAAGGAATTAAGGCACAGTCACTCTCAGGAACTACTCCTGAAAATATCAAAGATGGCAAGAAGCACATTTTATTACTATCTCAAGCAGTTGAAACAAGTGGATAAATGGGCAACGTTAAGAGCAAAAATTAAATTGATTTATCATCAACATAAAGGCAGATATGGCTATAGGCGTATTACACTTGCTATAAGGCAACAGGGGCAGATTATTAATCATAAGACGATACTACGAATCATGAATGAATGTGGGTTGAAATCTTTGGTTAAAATAAAGAAGTATAAGTCTTACAAAGGGGAACAAGGAAAGGTCGCACCTAATTTTCTTCAGCGTAATTTTTATGCGGCAAAGCCTTATAAGAAATGGGTTACTGATGTGACTGAATTTTCTGTGGGAGGCAAAAAACTCTATCTGTCGCCCATAATGGATCTATACAACAGTGAGATTGTAAGTTATAGTCTCTCAGATCGTCCAACTTCAAATCTAACCATGTTTAAAAAGAGATATTATTAAATATATCTATTATTACAATAACGACAGAATCAAATTAAAACTAAACGGCTTTAGTCCAGTACAATACCGAACTAAAGCCGCTTAAATTAGTAATCATTTTTTGTCCAAACTTTTGGGTGCACTACATTTTTGGTGACTTGTTTAATTTTGACGCATAAAAAGCAACGTCATGATGTTTGAGGAAGTAGGAGTCGACCAGATAATTAAATTCCCTGACGATATCTAGTTGTTTTTTCTCCAGGTTTTGTAAATAGGTCGATTTACTTATAATCCTGACAGAGAGAATTAGCATTCTCTTAAGCATAGTTTCTAACATTTCTTTCTTCAGGAGATTTTCCTTAAGCATTTCTTTAGAGAAAATTTTCCATGAGATCTCAAAATCCTCGGCTTCACTTGCATTTAAAACCAAACTTGGGACGTGTGTTGCACTATAAAACAACAAGCCTTTGCTCCCCACCTGACTATCTTGATCAATCATGCAAAAAAAAGATTTATTGAACCGAATCATGCGGGCACTACAGAGTCTTACATCATCGATTTTGTGAAATTCGGTTAAAAAGATAATCTCATTTCTTGAAAGTTGATAGGGAACCTTATCAATTGTTATTGCTAAACTGTCTGCTGTATTCCAGATAAAAGTCTTGTCCATTTTCTGAGCATGAAAAACACTATCCTGATTCTCACTATCAAGTTCAGTAAGGCTGAGAAACTCCTTCAAGTCGTTTTCGAAAACCATGGTTACAAATATAACTCCGTTTTTGAAACCGTCAAGTATCCTAAGGTAATTGACTTCTTCTGAAAAAACTGGAACTGCTGCTACCTTTGAGTGGGGTTCGAACCCCTTACACCTATTGCTTTTTGGTCAATTCGCAACTGATTGACGAATTTATAGCCCCCTTCCAAATCGAAACCACCAGACACACCCTCTTAAAAATGAAAAAGCGAAACAAAATCCAATATTGAATTCTGTTTCGCTCTTAGCGGAGAGTCAGGGATCTCAGTCGAACACCTGATACCGCTTTTAACTTTTCTAAAAAGGTTTAAAAATCAGGCCAATAACTAACAACCCGTAATTTGTGATTTTTTTAKATTTTAGCTTTTATAAATCCTTCTACTTAATTCTATTATTTTAAAGATTTATATTTATTGGGGGTATCACTCACCCGTTGAAAATAACGGTAAATTAAAGTTGAATGTAAATAAAGAAAAATTATATAAATGAGTAACATACCTCATAAGATACAAAAGAATATTGATAACATTGAAGTGTTAAAAAAACAAATATCTCAGTGGAGAAAACTCAGTATCGAGGATCTTTTTCAAAGTGTAAAGGAATTTGAAAAGACCCCAAGACTAGAAGTATCGATTTATTATAACGACCTTTTTAATGATGTAAAGTTTTCTGAAATACTTTTACATATTTATAAAAGCAATGCTGATAATGCCAAAATGGTGCTCCTTCTTATTTCTGCAATAGGAAATATGATTCAAAGATACAACTTGCCGGAATCACAGGATATGTATGAGTTTATGGTCGAAAATGCTTACAAAAAAAATGTAGGGCCTTATGTGGCGATATTTTTTCCAAGACTGGAGCATTTTAAAAATTACAGCAAAAAATGGCAGTATTTTATGAATGTGAAGGAAATGTCTCCTAAAAAAGTAGCAGAAAGCTCTTTCGAGGCCATTATGGATTTGCATGGTAATGAGATACCTGAGGAAAATAAAGAAGAGGTAGTCCATTATTTCAAGAAAAAATCTGAAAAATCAAACAATGAATATGGCAGACAACACTATCTAGATTTAGCAAATAAATTTAAATAATGCTGATCCGCGATCAAACAAAATTTTGAAAATCAATTTATTGACCGCATAAAAAAAGGAGACGATCAATATTGATCGTCTCCTTAAGCGGAGAGTCAGGGATTCGAACCCCGGGACCTGTTACAGTCAACAGTTTTCAAGACTGCCGCAATCGACCGCTCTGCCAACTCTCCGTGTGGGACGCAAAAGTATAAAAGGAATTGAAAATAAAAAAATTTTTTGCAAAAAATTTTTAAATCAGCCACCAGGGCGGGGCCGATAAATTTCAAATGACGAACTACGGACCGAAAGCGCTGTTTATTGTTCTTTTATTGATTCAAAAATTCGTCTGTCAGTCTTTCGCTTTGCTCCGTAATTCGTCATTAATTATTCCTACTATTTCCGTCTACCTGTTAAAAGGTAGTGTTGTAACTTATTCCAGCTACCATAAAGGCAGTATTGTAACTATTTCCAGCTATCCCCGGGGGGATAATATCGTTATGATCGTTATGGCTTATTTCCAGCCACCACCAAGGGAACGGTACAAATCTACCATTGCGCTTAAACGCTGACGGTCGATGTCTGCCTGCGCCAGTTCTGCCTGCAGGGAACGTCCCTGTGCAGTAATGACTTCCAGGTAGTTGGCCATACCGCTGCGGAACAACATTTGGGCTTGTTGTACTGCCAGCTGTGATGTATTTACCTGCCGTTGGGCAATTTCCTGTTGTACTTTCACTTTGTCCAGCTTTACCAGGGCATCGCTCACCTCTCCTACTGCATTCAAGGCAGATTGCTTGAATTGGATCACGGCCTGTTCACGCTGTATTTTCGCTACTTCCAACTGTGTTTTTAACGCACGGCGCTGGAAAATAGGTTGGGTTAAGCCACCCGCTACGGTACCAAACAAAGAGGCAGGCAGGTTAAACCAGGTGCTGGCTTTGAAGGCATTCACACCACCGCTGCCGGTGATGGTCAATGTAGGATACATGTTACCCTGTGCAGCGCCTACCAGTGCATTAGCTGCTACCAGTCCCATTTCGCTGGCACGTACATCCGGGCGACGGCTGATCATCGTTGCAGGAATACCTGTTGGCAATGAATCCGCTACCTGGAAATTACTCAGTTGACTACTACGTGTAATCGTTGACGGTAGTTCACCTGTTAAAATACGCAACGCGTTTTCCTGGATAGCGATACCCTGTTCCAGCTGTGGTATCAGCAGTTCTGCTGTCTGTTGCTGTGAAATAGCCTGTTGTACACCCAGCTCGGTTACTTCACCTGCAGCTTTCTGTAAACGGATCATTTTTACAATGGTATCACTGAGTTGCAGGTTTTTACGGGCAATACTTAACTGGTTGTCCAGCATCAGCAGGTTGAAATAGCTGTTGGCTACTGCTGCTACCAGTCCTGTTTGTACGGCATGCTCTCCTTCATACGACTGCAGGTAATTAGCCAGTGCGGCTTCTTTCTGACGGCGTATTTTGCCCCAGATATCGATTTCCCATGACATCCCTACTCCAAGGTTAAAGTCTTCGATATGATCTCCCAGGTTATTCACGGAAAGGTTCAAACCATTGAAACTATTTTTGGAAGGAAAGTTGGTACTTGCGGATGCGGTGGCGTTAAAAGCCGGCAACCAGGCAACTTTCGCCTGCTTGAGGTAGGCTTGTGCTGATTCCACTTTTTTCACGGCCAGTTGCAGGTCATAGTTGCCGGTAATGGCTTTATCTATCAACTGCTGTAAGGTGGCATCTGTAAAAAACTTCTTCCATTCTATTTCTGCTATGCTGCTATCTGATGGAGCAACGTTTCCAAACTGCTGGGGAAGCGCCACCGGGGGCCGCTCGTAATTGCGGCCAACCCGGCATGCTGCTAACCCTACAACTAAGGACAACAGAATTAAAAATGAGCTATAACTTGTTTTCATTTGTCTTTTTTCTGATTCTGATAATAGATAATGCTAATATTTTAGTGTACCAGCTTTGCCTCATGTTCTGCTTCCACTATCGGCTTACGGCTGATTTTCTCTTGCAGGAACTGGAAAATTACAAACAACACAGGTATGATGAATACCCCCAGGACCACCCCGGTAAACATGCCGCCTACAGTACTCCAGCCGATCGAATGATTGCCTTTGGCAGATGCACCTTGTGTAAAGATTAATGGCATCATACCAACAATAAAGGCAAAGGAAGTCATCAATATTGGACGAAGACGAAGCTGTGCTGCTTCCAAAGCCGCCTCAACAAGCTTATAGCCCGCCCTTCGCCGTTGTAGGGCAAACTCCACAATCAGGATCGCATTTTTAGCCAATAATCCTATCAGCATGATCATACCTATTTGTACGTAGATATTGCCCTCTATGCCGCTAAAACCAATGAAACTATATACACCTAATATACCCGTAGGCACAGTAAGGATTACTGCCAGTGGCAGGATATAGCTTTCATACTGTGCAGCCAGCAGGAAGAATACGAACAATACACTCAATAAAAACACGAACGCAGTTTGGTTCCCTGCTCTTATCTCTTCCCTCGTAATACCCGTAAACTCATAGGCATATCCTTGTGGCAATGCCTTTTTCGATACTTCTCCAATGGCTTTAATTACATCACCGGTACTATAACCTGGTTTGGGGGTAGCATTAATGGTAACAGCACTATACAGGTTGTTTCTTGTAACTGTTTCCGGGCCATATACACGTGTGAATTTGGCCACTGTACTTACCGGTACCATCGTACCCAGGTTGTTCTTTACATAAATAGCATCCAACGAACTTTTATCCATCCGGTATGAAATATCAGCCTGCGCCATTACGCGGCTATATTTCCCGAAACGGTTAAAGTCTGAAACGAAACTACTACCATAATATGTTTGCAGCGTACTCAACAAATCACCAACAGATACACCCAATTGTTTCACTTTTATATCATCTATATCAATTGTGTATTGTGGATTCCCCGTATTAAAAGTAGTGAACGCACTTGCCACTTCTGGCCGCTGACTTAATGCACCAATAAAACCCCATGCCGTTCCTGCTAATTTCTCCAGTGATCCGTTTGTTCTGTCCTGCAACATCATTTCTACTCCGCTCACATTACCGAAACCCTGTATTGTTGGAAAACCAACAAAAAAAGTTAAGGCATCATGTACTTGCATTGACTTGCCTAACAAACCGCCTGCAATAGCATTCGGGTCTTTTACAACACCTCTCTCCTTACGATCTTTTAACCTTACAAATACCGCAGCATTAGGGGAAGCGTTCGCATTTGTTACGAAGTTCATCCCATTTGCAGCCCATACGTCACTCACACCCTCATCTTTCATCACAATTTTACTAATCTGGCTCGTTGCATTCTCCGTTCTGCTAAGTGAACTACCAGGAGGTGTTTGGGTTATACCAACTACGAACCCTTGATCCTCATCCGGAATAAACCCGGTAGGTGTTGTTTTGATCAGCCAAACTGTTGCAACCACCACAAGCAATAATCCGGTAATGGCCACCCATCTGTTCTTCATCAGGAATTTGATGCTCCGTATATATCTTGCCGTCATTGCATTAAAAGCGGTATTAAACGCATCGAAGAAGCGGGCTCCAAAACCTTTTTTCTTTCCACCTTCGCCTATATGCTGGTTCTTTAAGAATAAAGCACACAACGCCGGACTTAACGTTAATGCATTCACCGCAGAAATAACGATAGCAATGGCCAGTGTAAAGGCGAATTGTTTATAGAATACACCTGCAGGACCTTGTACAAAGCTCACCGGTACAAACACTGCTGCCATTACCAATGTGATCGAAACAATCGCACCGGATATCTCATTCATCGTTTTAACTGTTGCCTCTCTTGCCGGTAAATGCTCACGTTCCATCGTTGAGTGTACGGCCTCTACAACCACAATGGCATCATCCACCACAATACCAATAGCCAGTACCAATGCGAACAATGTAAGCAGGTTAATACTAAAGCCGAATAATTGTAAGAAGAAGAAGGTACCTATAATCGAAACAGGAACTGCAATGACCGGGATCAATGTAGAACGCACATCTTGCAGGAAAATGAAAACCACGATGGCCACAAGAATGAATGCAATGATCAGTGTTTCTTTTACCTGGTCGATAGATGCATCCAAAAATTCCTTCGAGTTGTACATTATCTTAAACTTCATACCACCGGGTAACGCCTTATCAAATTCTCTAATCTGTCGTTCCAGTTCGGTAAGAATTTCATTGGCATTGGAGCCCGGTGTCTGCACAATACCAAAACCAGTAGCCGGTTTGCCATCAAGCAAATTCGAGGCAGTATAAGTATAGCCACCAAGTTCAACCCTGGCTAAATCTTTAAGACGAAGAACAGAACCATCGTTGTTTGCCTTAATCACCATATTCTCATACTCTTCAGGCTTATTTAACTTTCCCTTGTATTTAATAATATACTCGAAAGATTCTTTACTACTTTGTCCCAAACGCCCTGGTGCAGCTTCTACGTTCTGATCTCTGATCGCATTCATCACTTCTGCTGTAGAAAGATTATTAGCAACAAGCCTGTCGGGTTTCAACCAGATACGCATCGAATAATCTTTTGAACCAAATGGCTGTACCTGTGCCACCCCTGGTATACGTTGTAACTGAGGGATGATATTAATTCTTGCATAGTTATTTAAGAACAGTTCGTTATACTTAACGCTATCCTCGCTATATAACGCCACAAACATCAGGAAGCTGCTCTGTACTTTCTGTGTAGAAAGCCCAGCTTGTAATACTTCGGGAGGTAGCTGGCTATTAGCTTTAGATACGCGGTTTTGTACGTTTACCGCCGCAATATCAGGATCTGTTCCTTGTTTGAAATAAACTGTCAAGATGTAGCTACCATCGTTGTTGGAATTGGAGGTCATGTACGTCATGTTCTCCACACCGTTTACCGATTCTTCAATCGGGGTAGCAACTGTACGGGCTATCACCTCCCCGTTGGCGCCAGGGTAATTGGCAATAACCTGTACAGATGGCGGCGCAATCTCAGGAAATAAAGCCGTAGGCAGGGTGAATAAAGACAACCCTCCCAGTATAACCAATATGATAGAAATAACCGTAGATAACACCGGCCTTTCAATAAATCGTTTTAACATAAATAACAATTATGGGTTGCGGTATGTCCGCACGAACACAAACAGTGCATGTGTGTAACAACACTGCCTGCGTCGCAATTTGAATAATGTTTTGTGTAAACGTTCTTAACACCAGCGTGCTTTCACGCTCAATTATTTTAAAGCAGCGGCTTTACTTTCAACAAACTATCTATAGATACCATCTGTGGCTGAATAACAACGCCATCTCTTAAACCGCCCATCATCAGGGTAGATTGAGAAGATAATACAATCTTATCCCCCTCCTTTACGCCATCAGTAACAAAATAATAATTAGACGTTTTGCCAGAAATGGTGAGTGGTTTTGTAACGATTTTATTACTATCGGCCACTGTATAAACCAACACTTTGTCCTGCAATTCAAACGTGGCTTCCTGAGGAATTACCAATGCAGAAGCATGTAAAGTAGGTACCCTGACTTTACCGGTACTACCACTTCTAAGTACTCCCTGTGCATTAGGAAAGCTGGCACGTAAACTAATTGCACCAATAGTTTTGTCAAACTGCCCTTCCACTATTTCAACTTTTCCTTTTTCAGGATAAACACTTCCATCTGCCAGGATTAATTCTACCGCTGGCATTCCTTTTACTTTTTCAGCAACACTATTACCTGGATATTTCTCCTTGAATTTGAGGAAATCGGTTTCACTCAAAGAAAAATAAACACGCATATCCTTTACTTCGGAAATAATAGTCAATGCGCCCGCCATTCCCCTGCTAATAAGGCTTCCCGTTTTAAAGGGAATACTACCTACATAACCATCGCTGGGTGCGCTGATATTTGTGAACCCAAGATTGATACGGGCGGTTTCTACCTGGGCCTGTGCCTGGGCAACATTAGCTTTCGCTGAATTGTAACTTGCTTCGGCCGATTTTAATTGAACATCCGATACCACATTATTACTAAGTAGCGGTTTCAATTTATCAACGTTGATTTGTGCATTCGCTAATGCCGCTGTTGCAGCCTGTAAATTTGCAGTGGCATTGTTGAGTTGCTCTACATATGGTCTTCTGTCGATCGTGAAAAGCGTTTGACCTTTTCTAACGTAAGCACCTTCATCTACTGAAATATTCGTCAGATAACCGTCTACCTGTGGTCTTATTTCCACATCACGGGTTCCTTCTACCGAAGCAGGGAAATCCTGAAATGTTGTAGCAGGTAATGTAACTGCTTTAATTACCGGTAAAGATGCTGGTGGCGGTGCCTCATTTTTTGCCTGCGATGCACTACAGGCAGACAATACCGAAAGAACAAAAAAACTATAAAGTAAGCCTGCCGGCAAATTTGTAAATGTTGATTTCAATGGTTTCATACTACATTTTTTTTAACGACTAAAAATAAAATCCCCCGGCGCGACTCAGGCCAATAAAAAGCAGCCTTGCTTCGCAGCAATCAATATCAATGACAGCAATCGGGTTGTGGTTATACAGGTAGATAGTCCCGCAATACTCAAGGACATATAATGTTACAGCACATTATACGTTTGAGTACAGCAATATGTTACTACTGTAAAAAAGAAAATGAAGGTTTGCGGTTGGCCGCTAAAAAATTCTCATCGGTTTTCAAATTTTGAATGATGCACGGGCGACATCATTATTTTAAACACTCTGCAAAAATAGATATTTAATGTTAACGGGCGTTTAAATTATTACGGGTTTAATTGTACTTTTCACGGATACTCTTTTGAAAAGAAGCCGGAGTGAATCCGGAATGCTTCTTAAAAAAGCGATTGAAATAGGCATCATCCTCAAAATTCAACTGTGCTGCAATCTGCTTTATTGAGTGCTCACCCCAATACAGTAGCCGTTTTGCTTCCATAATGCGCTTTTCATCAATGATGAATTTTGCATTTCTTCCCAGCAATGCCTTCACCGTGTCATTTAAATGCCCCGGTGAAACGTACAACATCTCTGCATAGTCAGATACCTGGGCTTTCTCATGAAAATGCTGATCTACCAGTATCTTAAACTGTCTGGCCATATTATATTGTGAACTCTCTGCATTCATCCAGTTACCGGTTGGTTCAGAGATACGTCCACAGGCAATCACAAAAGCATTCAACAGATTACGGATAATCGCTTCCTTACGCAACTTACTGCTGTTATATTCCTTCCGGATCAGATCTGCATAAGCCAGCACCTCTTCCATTTGCTCATGATTCAACGGTACCATCCCCGAACTGAATACACAACGCCAACAACTAACGACTCCCTGCATTTCCGGTACCAGGAAGTCGTTAGTGAAGTAAATATTTATCAGCTCGGCATCCTCACTCATCTCATGCTGATGCACCTGGTTAGGCTCCATCAACATCAGGGCCGGCGCTTCCATATCATAATGCTTAAAATCAATAGACTGCCGGATGCGGCCCTTGATTAATATATCTATACTATATCCGTTATGCCGGTGAGGCACATTCATATCTCCTACACAAACTTCGGAACCATTCCACTCTCCCATGAAAAAGTTAGCACCATCCGCATAATCACAGTTATAAACCGGTACATCCGAAATTCGTGTTACAACACGTTCTAATACTTCCATTGGTTTAATACTTTATCGGTAATCCACTTTTATTTTGAATAGATAAAGATAGATGATTCTGATTTGTTTGTCCATCTATACGGGTATAGATATTAAATAT
Organism: Chitinophaga sp. 10T418; assembly: GCF_056394125.1. NCBI lineage: Bacteria > Pseudomonadati > Bacteroidota > Chitinophagia > Chitinophagales > Chitinophagaceae > Chitinophaga > Chitinophaga sp. 10T418. The sequence continues at coordinate 326,279 of NZ_JBFTHG010000011.1, read as the reverse complement.
ATCATTTCCCCTCATCTACCTTTTCAGCCGGCTTTTCCTGTACCAGCACCAGATCACTCAGCTTCACGTTGATAGGAATATTTCCAATCTTCACGATAGCGCGCTTATCACGGATCTCCAGCACTTTGCCTACCTGTCGGTTAGTCACAATTTTCACCTGCATACCTACTTCTACCTGTCCTTTTATTTCCAGGAATTTGTCCTGCACCTTTTTATTGAGCTGCTCGGTATGCTGTTTTTCACGGCGGCGGAACAGGAGTATTTCGGCCTGCTTCATCACTTTCTCTTTGTCATCTGCACGTTTCCACTCTATCACAATCTGCTTCAGCTTGCGCTCCATATCTTTCAGATACTGCAGGTCATCTTCCTTTATCTGGTTCTGTAATTTTAACAGGGTATACTGCTGCTGTTTGCGTTCTTTATCTGCCAGTATCTCATACTCCTTCTTCAAACGCTCATTTTCCTTCAGTAATTTCTGCAGGTCTTTTTCCTTATTTTCTACTTTCTGCAGATCCTGTTCGGCCTTATTCAGCAATTTATCCAGCTGGAAATGACCTTCATCTACCAGGCTCTTGGCCCGGGCAATCAGCGAAGGATGCAGCCCGATACGCTCCGCAATGGAGAATGTATACGAGCTTCCCGGCTTACCAACCATGAGTTTATACATGGGCAGCAACGTTTCCTCATCAAAGCCCATCGCACCGTTAATGATACCCTTTACCTTATTGGCCATCACTTTCAGGTTAAGATAGTGTGTGGTCACTACGCCATAAGCATGTTTCTTGGCCAGTTCCTCCATAATCACTTCGGCAAAAGCACCACCCAGGTTAGGATCGGATCCACTACCCAGTTCATCTATAAAGAACAGCGTTTTACCATTGGCGTTTTCCATGAAATACTTCATGTTCTTCAGATGAGAACTATAGGTACTCAGCTCAAACTCCAGCGACTGCGTGTCTCCGATATGGATCATCAGTTGTTTGAAGATGCCCATCTGGGAGGATGGATGCACCGGCACCAGTAATCCCGATTGCAACATCAGCTGTATCAGTCCGATGGTTTTCAGGGTAACGGTTTTACCGCCGGCATTCGGTCCGCTGATCACAAGGATATGCGCATCCTTATCCAGGTTAATATTGACAGGTATTGTCGGCTTCTTGTTTTTCCGGTTATAGAGCAACAGCAACGGGTGGTACGCCTGTATCAGGTTTAGCTGGGCATGCGGCAGTAACATGGGGTAATTGGCATCCATGTCCAGTGCCAGCTTGGCTTTACCCCTGATAAAATCGAAGGTGCCCAGTATTTCGTGATAGCTGTTCAGTAACCCGGAATAGCCACTCAGCGCCGATGTCATGGCTTTGAGGATACGATATACCTCCCGGCCTTCTTCTCTTTCGAGCGATTGTATATCGTTATTGAGTTCTATGGTTTCTTCCGGCTCCAGGAAGGACGTTTTACGGGTATCTGATTCCCCGTGAATGAGTCCTTTTACCATCCGCTTATTTTCCGCATAGATGGCCACTACCCTACGTCCGTTCAGGAAAGCTTCCTCCTGGTCCGCCAGGTAATTGAGTTTCTGCAGCTTCTGGAGAATACGGTCAAATACCCGGCGCAGTTCCGTGCGTTTGCGAAACAACGACATCCGGATTTTGGCCAGTTCCTGGGAAGCATTATCCCTTACCTGTCCCAGTTCATCCAGCACCTCATCAATGGTGGCGGTGATCTTCTTTTCGTAATGGGTGTCTTTGATCACCTCAAAAAGCCCTCCGTACTGGATACGGCGGTCGTGATCGAAAAAGCGAACAATGCTGTGCATGCTTTCTGCCAGCTTACGCAGCAGCATGGCCTGTTCCCCGGTAAGTACGGCGCCTTCGATAGACAGCAGCCGCAATTCCCTCTTCAGGTTCAGGATGAAATCGTTCGGGAAATTCTCTTGCAACAGGGTAAGTTGCTTATATTCATGTGCCTGTTGGAGGGCAGATTTAACGTAATCTATATGCGTGTGCAGGCGCAGTTCTGAGGCCATTTCCTTGCCTAGTTCTGTTTTACAATGCTCTTGCAGCAATGCCTGTACTTTGTCGAATTCCAACTGCATTAACGCAGATTCAGGAAAATATTTCAAGTGTTATTTATTTAAAGTAAGAAGGCACAAACAATCGTCCGTTGTTTGTGTCTGCGTAAAAGGTTTACGATCAGGGCGCGTAAATGCGCTGCCATCATGGTGGCGGGGAAAGCGTTATCCGGGAAATCTTAATTCTTGTTCATCGTATTTGTCATTATGCTATCAAACGTATCCGGTTAATGCCGGCTTATTATATCTATTCCTGCTGCTGCTGCTGACGTATGTTTATATGGCATCCATGAAGCCCCACGGGTTCCTGGAAACTCCAAAAGAATGTTAAAGTTACTTAACTTGTCGTACTCCTGCATCATATATTACGTAAATTATAATGGCTGCAGGCAATATAAAGATGCTCAGATAGACTGCAATCCCTCTACAGTGCTGATTTTGAGTCATATAAAGAAAAGCTGCATCTTTAAAATTTTATTTTTATGAGAAAATATTCAATCTTCATTTGTCTGATCGCACTGGCGCTTTTTGCCTGTGCCCAAAACAAAGACAAAGTACCCGGTGATATGGAGGTAAGCAAAAATCAAAAAACGGCCACCGCTACCTTTGGAGGCGGCTGCTTCTGGTGTACAGAAGCACAATTTCAGGAACTGGAAGGGGTTATCAAAGTGGAATCCGGCTTTGCCGGTGGAACAGTACCTAATCCAACCTACGAACAGGTATGCACGGGTACTACCGGTCATGCAGAAGTGATCAGGGTTACCTACGACCCTGCCAAAATCAGCTATGAAGAGCTGCTGCAGGCGTTCTGGCTCAGTCACGATCCTACCCAGCTGAACAGGCAGGGCAATGACGTCGGTACCCAGTACCGCAGCGTGATCTTTTATAATAGTGATGAGCAGAAAGAAAAAGCGGAGTTATACAAGAAAAAACTGCAGGATTCCGGTGCGTACGACAAACCTATTGTGACGGAAATAGCCGCCATGGGCACTTTCTACGAAGCGGAAGACTACCACCAGAACTACTATAATCAAAATGGTTCTCAGCCTTACTGTACCTTTGTGATCAAACCCAAACTGGAAAAATTCAGAAAGGCATTTGCAGGACACCTGAAAAAAGGACTGTAAACCTAAAGAAATACCTGACTGCCGCGGGGAGCATACCATATGCTTCCCGCGGCATTTTTATTACCTTTTACCGCCATACTGCCATAAAAGCCGCTAAAAAGGCTTAAATGTATTACTAACGGCTACTGCCTACTCGTAAAAAGCCTATATTACACCCTCTGTTACATTTTGCCAGCAGCCAAAAGATAAAAGCTAAAAAACTTTTATTAACTTATACAATAGTAAAATAAAAAGTTCCACCATTAATGAGCACTGAACTAACCTGTCCCTGGTGTGGGAGTCCTGATGTCATACGTACTATTCCAGAAAAAGACCCATTCCATGTAATGATGGTCTGCCAACAATGCCAGCGGGTAATTTCCGGTTCCGACACGGACCACAGTTCTATCCAGAGAAATAAGACTGCCAAACGTAACATCGAGGAAAAAGTGCTGCAGCTTTGTATGAATGCCGGCAAAATAATGGGGATAAAATACTACCTGGGAGAAATGAATAAGCTGCCTGGTAATAAAATAGGGCTCCAGGAAGCCAAAGAGGCCGTAGAGGCCCTGCTGAACGCCCGCGGCCTTAGCAGCGCAGTAAAAAAACCTAACAGAAACGGCTGCGTCATCGCACTGATTGTGCTGGTACTTATTATTGCCAGTATTGTTTACTTCTACACCAGCCGCTGAGAAATTTTTCCATTTGCGCTGATTATCGTACTTTTGTACTGTAATAAAGACAATTACAGAATGAATAACGGCAGATTTCCCATTTCAATGCATATACTTACACTGCTCGCCAGTGCGAACGGGGAACTGTTGTCGTCTGACTTTATTGCCGGCAGCATTAACATCAATCCCGTACTGGTACGCAAGGAAATCAGTAACCTGCGCAACCACGGACTCATAGAAAGTAAAGAGGGGAAAAACGGCGGAGCTACCCTGGCCAAACCAGCGGATAAAATTCAGCTCTCAGAAGTATTCCATGCCGTACAACAAGCTTCACTACTGGGAAACAGTAAAAACAGCCCCAACCCGGACTGCCTGGTGGGCAAACAAATCAAACAACACCTCGATCACCTCTATATAGAAATTGAAGGCGCCCTGCTGCACAAATTAGAAAAAATGAGCCTGGCCGACTTCTTAGGTCAGTTCCAATAATTTTATCATCAAAGGCATTGCTGCCAGGAGGAATAGCATGCAACTCAACGATCTCAGGAATATTACCAGCGAATTTAAAAGTACCAGCCAGATGCCCGTCATGTTCATAGGTCATGGTAATCCTATGAATGGCATCAGCGACAACGCTTTTACCCGTAGCCTGGGGAAAATGGGACAGGATTTGCCCCAGAAACCCAGCGCCATCCTCGTCATTTCCGCACATTGGCTGACCAAAGGCACACATGTACTGGTAGCCCCGCACCCGGAAACCATCCACGATTTTGGTGGCTTCCCGGAAGCATTGTACGCTGTACAATACCCCGCTCCGGGCGCACCGGAACTGGCCAGGGAAACAAAACAACTGATCACATCCACCAATGTAACGGAAGATGACCAGTGGGGCCTGGACCATGGCTCCTGGACGGTATTGAAACATATGTATCCCATGGCGGATATCCCGGTATATCAGTTAAGTATCGACTATCACCAGCCACCGGAATATCATTTCAAACTGGCCGCGGAACTGAAAGCCTTACGCAACAAAGGCGTATTGATCATGGGTAGCGGCAACATTGTACACAATCTCCGGCAGATCTCATTTTCCGAAAATGCCAGGCCATTTGACTGGGCAGTTTCTTTTGATGCAACCGTAAAACAAAAGCTGGAACAGGGCGCGTTCAACGACCTCGTAAATTACCACACCCTGGGCAGGGAAGCACAATTGTCTATCCCTACCAATGATCATTATCTTCCTATGATCTATACTCTCGGCCTGGTAAATAAAAATGAAGAAATACAATTTACTTACGAAGAAATACAGAACGGCAGTATTAGTATGCGCTGTTTTAAAACAGCGTAAGGCTAAAGGCATAAAGCAAAAAGCTATTGTAGCGGGTAATCATCCGCCACAATAGCTTTTTGCTTTATATCATTAGTTTTATATCACTCTTACTCCGCCCGCAAACTCTTTACAGGATTAGCCATGGCAGCTTTTAACGCATGAAAACTTACGGTTGCCAGCGCAATCACTACAATAGCGCCTCCGGTCAGCACAAATACCCATATACTGATACCTACATGATAGGCAAAATGACTAAGCCAACGATCCATGATCCACCAGGTAATCGGGAAAGCCAGGACAGCCGCTATTAACAACAACTGAAGAAAATCTTTCGATAACATACTAACGATGCTGCCGGCAGAAGCGCCCAACGTTTTACGTACCCCAATTTCCTTGGTGCGTTGTACTGCCGTGAAAGCCGCCAGCCCAAAGAGTCCCAGGCAGGCAATAAATAATGCCAGCATGGCAAACAACATAAAAATAACTTCCTGTTTCTGCTCTCCGGCATATTGCTTCGCAAAATTCTGATCAATAAAACTATAACTGAAATTATGCGCAGGGTCAAAAGTATGAAACACCTTTTCTATATATGCAACGGTAGCAGGAACACTGGTTTTACTGACTTTTACATACACGTTATCCTGGTCCCCCGCCCTGGCAGGCATCTGTAGCACCAGTGGCGCTATTTTATGCTGCAGGGAGTAAATATGAAAGTCTTTCATAATGCCCACCACTACACGCTCTTCACGTGCACCGGAAGCATCCTTCAATAACTGCACCCGCTTTCCCAAAGGCTGATCCCAATGCTGCGCCTTCACCAGCGTTTCATTTACCAGTACTGCATGAAGCTGATCAGATTCACCCGTGTCTGAAAAATTACGCCCGCTCTGCAATGTAATGCCCATTGTTTTCAGATAATCTGCATCTACCATATAATTCTGGGCCATATAGGTAGATGTCTGCATACCATTATTACCTTCGAAAAAGTAACCATGTCCGCCAATATTATTTCCGCCAATCGGGTTGCTTGCCGCCGAAACCTGCTGTACCATAGGATTACGGAGTAACTGCTCTTTCAACGCCGGCAGCCTGTTACGCATCTGCTGATCAGGCACATGAAAAGACAATACCTGATCTTTATTAAAGCCCAGATTTTTCTGCATCACATATTGCAGCTGATCATACGCCACCATAGTACTGGCGGTTAATACAATCGCAATAACAAACTGGAATGTCACCAGCCCTTTACGGAAACCAGCATGGCTACTGCCTCCCAGCTTACCTTTTAAAGAATTGATGATCCTGAAACCTGACATAAATACCGCCGGATAAATACCCGCCAGCAAACCGGTTAATACAGACAACATCGCCATCACACCCAATGTTTTAGCGACGCCAAACTGCCAGAGTATTATATGAGAATTGGTAAAAGTATTGAACCAGGGCAGTAACAAAGCTACCAGTCCGGTAGCCACCATCGCGGAGAAGAAGGTGAGCAGCATAGATTCTACCAGGAACATCCGTGCAATATCTTCTCTGCCGGAACCCATACTCTTACGCACCCCTACCTCTTTAATACGACCACTGGCCCGGGCGGTGGCGAGGTTCATATAATTGATGCAGGCAATCAACAGCGTAAGTAATCCAATACAAAGAAAAATATAGATGTAAAGAATATTTCCATTGGAAGACATTTCATAATCAAGATGGGAATACAAGTGAATGTCCTCTACCGGTTGTAACTCCATTTTATAAGTGGCATTACCCATGCGTGCCTTCAGATACCGCTCAAAAAACGTTGGTAGCTTGGCTTCCAGCTTTTTCACGTCTGCGCCTTGCTGTAATAACAGGTACGTGTATACGTTAAAATCCTGCCAGCCATTTTCATTATAGTGAGGTGGTAATAACCGTAATGCACTGAATGAAAAATGTGAATTACCAGGAACATCCTCCATCACTGCAGTGACGGCATAAACAGTACTGTCTTCTGTTAACACCGTTTTTCCAATCGCATCAGATGCATTGCCCAATAGCTTTTCCGCCAGACTGCGTGTTAACACCAATGAATTAGGCTGGGATAAAGCACTGATAGCATCACCAGCCACGAAAGGAAAATCAAATACGTCGAAAAAAGTGCTGTCCACAAAAAGCATATCCCCTACCTCCAGTTTCTTTTCGCCATACTTTAATGCAGCCCCCCCTTCCGGATCTACCCTCGTGGTTTGTTCTATTTCCGGATAATCCTTCTTTAATACGGCGGCAAAAGGTGCGGAAGTGGTAGCCAGGTTGAGGTTCCCGCCAGACCAGGTAGCACGGTTAACAGCCCGGTATATGCGATCGGCATTCGGATAAAAATTATCGTAACTGGTTTCCCGATGTACATACAACAGCAACAACCAGCACGCAGCTAAACCAATAGCCAGACCAGCTATATTGATCAGTGAATAATATTTATAACGAAGCAGGTTGCGCCAGGCAATAAGGAGATGATTACGAAACATCCTGATAAATTTAATGATGAATCCAACCCCACAAATCTTTCTTCCCGAACACATGGAAAGAAAAAACATGCCATGCCTGCCAACCTTTCAATACCAGGATTAAATAAATATAAATTTATTAGTACGTGTTCGGTTTTGATACAGCCCCTGTACGATATTATGGTTTCAGCAGCTCTCCTTCCAGTTGCACCCCTTTATTTTCCACACTCATATCAATAGCTTTCAGGATTTCTTCTTTCATTTCTTCTGTCACCCGGCTATAGCCAAACATTTTAGCGATAAAAGGCACGGCATCTTCCCGCTGGATAGCAACGGCATCTTTTACTACCTTCTCCAGCGCTACGCCGATTTCTTCCGCCGCAATGTAATTGATCTTACGGGCGGCAGCCGGCAAATGGCTACGGTTACGCACCACAGGTGTACTAAGCGCAGTATCCCAAAGGAACTGCCCCTTTATTTTTATTCTTTTACTGGCATCAGAATGCCGGACCGCATGACGTAATATCTCCCGGATACGGGGACCTACCCTTGTAATGCCGGCCGCTTCTACCATACGCCTGGCTACTTCGTCAAAATGCACGGGGCTTTCCACTACCACTACCTGCTCTATCCAGTTACATAGCTGGCCAATGGGAGAAAGATGGAATTCCTGCGCCCTGATTTCCTCTGGCAGCACCGCCGTTTCATATACCGGTATGGTGGCTTCTGTTGTTGCCACGGCTTCCCGCGTCAGGGCCGGCGCCGTTTCCCTGATCACATCTGCGGCCACCTGATCATCAATCGCCACGGCGGCCTTCACTTTTTCAATAGCCGCTACCAGCCGGTTCAATTCCCGCTCCGGATTCCGGAACCAGTCCGTACTCCACACCCGGTATATCTTCCAGCCGATTGCTTCCAGCACCTGCTGCCGCAAACGATCACGGTCACGGGCAGAACGGGCAGAATGATAAGCAGCACCGTCACATTCAATGCCCAGTAAATAACGACCCGGATTTTCCGCATCTACAATAGCGAGATCAATAAAAAACCCTTTTGATCCTACCTGTTTACGTACAATATATCCTAACGCTTCCAGCTTGGCAGCTACGTTTTCCTCAAAGGGACTATCCGCCGGCAAACCCGTTTCCGCCGTCATATACAGCTTACCATGCTGTGCGAAATAGAGGAAGTTCTTCAACGACTGAATACCATAGCTCTTGGTTTTGCTTACATCAATATCATCTGCGGTGATATTGGTAAACACTTCACAACGCGTTTTCGCCCGCGTAATCAGTACATTGAGCCTTCTTTCCCCCCCTTCATTATTCAGCGGTCCGAAAGACATGGCTACATATCCTTCCTCCGTACGTCCGTAACCGATAGAAATAAAAATCACATCCCGCTCATCTCCCTGCACATTTTCAAGGTTCTTTACAAAGAAAGGTTCGTCCTGATGCCCGCTGAAAAAGGATTCCAGCTCCGGCGATTTCCTGCGGCGTAATTCCAGCGCATCACTGATGGCTTGTCTTTGTGAAGTGCTAAACGCCACCACACCTAAACTCAGCCCCGGATTTTTGCGGGCATGTTCCATCACCGCATCCGCTACTATCTCCGCTTCCTTAGGATTGGTGCGTGTTTTACCGCGATCATAGGCCGTATCTTTCAGATGATGAAAAACCAGTCCTTTCTGTTCTTTAGAGCCGGGGCTGGGGAATATGACTAACTTATTTTCGTAAAATTCATGATTGGATAAGGTGATCAGTGATTCATGTCTGCTCCTGTAATGCCAGCGCAGCATACGTTGCGGAGCGCCTTGTGCATCGCATAATCCGAGAATGCTCTGCATATCTGCAGTTACATTTTCTTCATCATCTACCTCTTTGGTCAGTGAATCAAAGAAACTGGTAGGTGGTAATTGTTTGTTATCGCCTACTACTACTAATTGTTTGCCGCGCAGTATAGCGCCCAAAGCTTCTACAGGCTTCACCTGGCTGGCCTCATCAAAAATGACGAGATCAAATTCCAGTGTTGCCGGAGGTAAAAAATTAGCGATAGACAAAGGGCTCATCATAAATACCGGCTTAATGGCCTGTATGGCCAAACCCGCTTCCTGCATGAGTTTGCGGATAGGCATATGACGCGCTTTCTTATTAAATTCTGTGCGGAGCATATTTACCTGTCCGCCGGCATCTACACGTGGCATTTGTTCCCAGTGCTGCAAAGCCGCACGGGCACGGTTATATTGCAGGTTCAGCACATCTAATTTGCGGAACTGCTGTACCATTTCCTCATGACCACCGCGTTCAAATTTACGCAGGGCAGGCTGCGACTTCACCGCTGTTTCTACCAGGTATTCATACCAGGTTTTCAGCAGGGCAGTTTTTAGCAGCAGATGCGCACCATTCCAGTCCTTCACCGGTGTAATCAGGCATTCCAGGTTTTCCTGTATAGCCGTATCCGTTATATTGTTCCAGGAAATAAGGTGATGTATTTCCGGTAATTTATCTGTCCATGTTTGCAGCGTAGTTTGTTGTTCGGTAAACAGTACCGGGTAATGGCCGCTGTTCATTTCCAGTTTTTGTAAGACAGCTCCGCTGCGTTGCTGCTGCTCCTGCAATAAGCGTAACAATTGCTCTTTGTCTGCCAATGCCTCGGCCGCATCCCGGTTACCTTGCAGGTAAGTGGCTACTGCAGTCGGGCAACTACCTGCTGCAATACGTTTATGCATATCCGTGAGATATGCCGTAGCAGTCTGCAATGCTTCCCAATCGGTCTGCGATTTCTGCCAACGACTGCCGAACAGCGTTTTACCCAGTGCAGCATGTTCTTTCAGCAAGGCATCCTGTCTCCGGAATTCCATGATGGCATCTACATACTGTAGCTTTTCTTCATTATCGCCAGGAAGCGGATGTTTACACAATGCGGCGAGTTGGCGATTGCTCCTTTTATAGGCGCCAATCAGGAATTTATACCACTTACCACCATGCGCCAGCAGATCCTGCCGGATCTCCATCATATTTTGGTCCCAGGCTTCCGGAATAAAAATATCCTGGTATTGCTGTTGTACCGCTGTAGCCGCCACACCTGCTGTCAGCCACTCTGCAATATCCTGCTGATGCAACAGCCAGGCATTATTGGTGATATCAATCTCGTGCAGATCCGGCTGTTGTGACAGCAGCTCACATATGTTTATCAGCGCTGTAGTAGCTGGAACATCTTCCGGAGATGGAATCCCTATTTTTTGAGCGATCGCAGTGGTCGCCTGCAGGAGTGCTGCTAGCGCAGCCGATGCAGCTGTGAGTAAATTGGATAAAGCCACCTGCTCGTGCGGCAACAGCACCGTCAGTTCACTACCACGGAACGTTAATGCGGCAGGTACTCCAATTTCCTGGAGACAGGCCTGTATGCGTAATGCCATAGCGGTAGCCTTATTCATCGCCACAGCGTCCCAGTCTCCAATTTGCGTCAAGGATATAGCCGGTAATGTGATACCGGCAGTTTCTTCGTTTAACCGTAACAGGTAGCCTATTACCTGGTGAACCGTCAATCCGCTTTTTTCAATGGCACCATTCACAGACAGGCAATAGTCATTCAATTCTTTTTTATAACCATCTAACAGTAATACTTCTTCCTGTAATTTCTGGATAGAAGGGCGGCCCAGTTCCAGCACCCGCCGCAACTCCTGATGTAGTTCTTTTTTATTGGCTTTATGGCTATGTAATTCCAGGCAGGCTTCTCCCAGTTGAATGTTATCCAGTCTGCGTTTCACCACTTCCAACGCTGCCATTTTCTCCGCCACAAACAGCACTTTCTTACCCCGCCCAATGGCATCAGCGATAATGTTGGTAATTGTTTGAGATTTCCCGGTGCCGGGGGGACCCTGTATCACCAGGTTACGTCCCTCCTGCACAGCCAGCATGGCCATGATCTGGGAACTGTCGGCATCTACTACCTGGAACAGTTCATGAGCTTTGGTATCATGATCAATAAAGGCATCTTCCGGTATTTGCGGGGTATCATCTGAAAAGCCGCCACCAAAAAGACTTTGAATAATCGGGTGTGTGAGTATATCATCATCCTGTTGCCATTTGGAGGCGTCCAGGTCATTGTAAATCATAAACTTACCAAAAGAGAAAAAGCCCAGCTCAATGGCATCGGGCGCTACTTTCCATTTGGGCATCACATCTACTGCTTCGGCTACTGCCGCCAGGTAAGCATTAACATCAAAATCTTCTGTATCCGGCAGGTCCGGTATGTGAATATTAAAATCTGCCTTCATTTTTGCCTGCAGGGAAATGTTGGCGCCTACTTCTTCCAGAGAATATTTCAAACGGAAACGTTCCCTCGCACTAGACCTGTCCAGCGACACCGGCACCATGATTAATGGCGCCAACCGGGCTTCCTCACTACCTGCTTCTTCATACCATTGCAGCATGCCGAGGGAAATATAGAGGATATTCACCCCTTGCTCTTCCATGCTCATGCGCGCAGCATAATATGTATTCAGCAATTTAGCATGCAGATTCACCTGGTTTTCATTCGTCTGCAAACGGGTATCACTATACGCTTCTTTAGACACCGGTTCATTGTATTCCACTACTTCTTCGTCCTGCTTTTTTTCAGGCCGTCCGAGGAAGGACATAGTTTTATTTTCCCTCACCAGTATATCATAAATGGCGGCGGATTGTTCCTCTACAATATGTAAACCTTTGCCTACGGGCAACTTGTAATTCAACAATGGATTCCTGAGACCTAAATCCAGTAATTCCTTGCGGGAAGATTCAAGCCTGGTTAATATGGATGCGATCATAATAGCAATAATGAAAAACGCTACAAATATAATTTTAATAAACGGTGAACATGGGTAAGAAGTATATAAATGCAGAAAATCCTGCTTTTTATTATGCCGGAAGAATTTCCGGCGATTATTCACTAAGTGGAATATAATTATATTTGGTTCTGAAACCAAACCCCGTCCTGCGGTTCAGGACATTTACCTATATGAATACAAAATCTGTTATCTCGTTATCCAGCTTTGTACTTTTAGTTTTCATCGGATTAGTAATACTTGGATTATGGGGATGCCCTAAATACAAAGTATACTCCCAGCGTATGGAAGGAGAAGCATTGCTGGCACATGCGCAGGCATCCAAAGAAGTGGCGGTAGCGGAAGCCCGCGCCAAAATGGAAAGTGCGGCCATGCTGGCAGCTGCAGACACCATCCGCGCCCATGGTGTAGCCCGTTCCAATCAGATCATAGGTGAATCACTGCGCAACAATGAAGCTTATCTGCATTGGTTGTGGATTGACAACATCGAGAAAAATCCCCAGGCAGTTATCTATGTACCTACAGAAGCGAATTTGCCCATTCTGGAAGCAGGTCGCAGACCATGGCTGAAGGACACCGCCAGATAAAGCGGGCGAAAAAATGATATCACTGAAATTAAACATAGAAAAAGGATCAGTTCTTACGCTGATCCTTTCTATTTTTTTGTTCTTTGATAAGCGGTTTAATACCGGAGTAGCGCCAGTTTCCCATCCATGGTGCTCACCAGCACCTGCTTATCTCCTGCCGGCAATACCGCATTTACCAGGCAGTTAGATAATTTGAATTTCCATAACAGGGAATGGTCTTTGGCATTTATCGCATACACCACACCTGAGTGAGTAGGTACATAAATCACCTGGTCCCGCTCTACCGGTGCGGCCGGATCCAGCTCGTAGTCCATTTMCACAGGCGACTGCCACAACAACTGCAAACTATCTGTCCTGGTAGAAACGCCGTACAGACGCCCCTCCATCGTTTTAATGAACACTTCACTACTATCGGCGGAGAGCCCCAACGATTCCCGCATTCGTACATCAGGTCTGGATTTGCGCCATATCACTTCACCGGTAGCAGCATTAAATGCTGTCATAAACCTATCAGGCGCCACTATAAACACTTTATTATCTGCTCCTACCGGCCAGCAGGCTGCCGGAGAAAACATCCGGTTAGAAGCACCATTATTCCATTTCCATTTTAATGCACCGGTATGCCCATCCAGGGCATAGAAGTCATTGCCCCAGCTGCCAAAGTAAATATTACCCTGGTAAAAAAGCGGCTTATCTTCCACAAACCCATTCACTTCTGCATATTCCCATATCAGTTTACCTGTATTCAAATCAATAGCCCTGAAATGCCCGTCTGATGAGCCGGTGTAAGTAATACCATCCACAATCCGGGTACTGGCTACCAATGGTTTACCCGTCTCAAACTGCCATAGCAATTTACCATTGGAAGCATTCAGGCAATAAATAAAATGATCGGAAGACCCTACTACCACTTTATTACCGGCGACTACCGGAGTCGCATATATTTTTCCTTTGGTAGAAAAAGTCCATTTCTTCCTGCCACTCTTTTGCTGCAATGCATAAATTTCACCAGCGGTATTGGTAGAAATAATAAGATCTCTGTAGAGTGTCATGCCCCCGCCGATATCACTGTTGTCCTGGTAAACCCAGGCCGTTTTTACATTTGGAAAGGAATCATTCATCGCAAAAGACGGCCGGAAAAATGCCCCCTTACCCGTTCCTGCTGCGTGGCTGGACAAAGATACTTCTGCCCATGCCCTGTTCCTGGCAGCTACGGGAGTTCTTTCTTCAAAAGCGGCTTTGCCGTTGGCAATGGTGACGATATTATAACCCCCAATACTGTCTTTCGCACGGAGATTAGAACGGCACATCACACCAGGTATCTCCTCGAAATCAAATACACGGTTAGCATGTCCATGACCGCAAAGTATCAGCTGGATATTGTATTGTTTCAGCCTATCTATGGCTTCATACCAGTTATTGAGGTCTTCATTCTGTGGATAATGATTAATGTAGATGATGGGCGTGGTTTTATCTTTCCTTTTCAGAATATCATCCAGCCACACGATATTTTCACGTGGCACCTGCCCCGGTCCCATCCGCATATTAGGGCCACTGTTGGTACCAATAAAATGATAACCTCCATAGCTAAACGAAAACGTTTCGTTGCCAAATACTTTACGGAAAGTATTCCCCCCACTTTCAGACCATTTGGTATCGTGATTACCGGGAATGATATACCAGGGTTTATGCAATTCATCCAGCACAGCTTTCGCCTGTCGTAGTTCTGCATCTGCACCAAATTCGGTGATATCACCTGATATAATCACAAAAGCCAGATCGGGTTGACTGTTAATGTCGTTCACTGTACGTTGCAGGTCTTCCAATGCATGATCACTGCCTACGTGTGTATCAGATACCTCAGCAAATTTAAAAGTTGTCTGTGCCTTTACTGCGGGCAAAACGCCGGTTAACAGTAGCATCCCTGCCAATAACTTCGGATAAAATTTCATGTACTCAATTTATGTTAGTACAGTAAGCGATGATGCCCCTCAATCATTCGCCATTCTGAAGCCACTCTGCCGGGTTCTATACTTATCGGAGCTGCGGTGTTTGATTAAGTTCAAATCATCTTCCAGTTGCTTTTCATCTTCATATTTCCATTCCACGCTTTTGTCTTTGGAATAATGAAACTGAATGGATTTTTTATCTGCTGCAATTTCTATGTCGGTTACAAATTCCAGGTTGATGAAAATATGTGACTGCGGGGCGCATGATTTTATAAAGTCTGCCATGGTTATTATTTTACTTTAAATATAATCAGAAAATATTAGGGTTACTCATCACCATATCCGCTTAGTAAATAACCTCCTTGACAAAAAAAGAAAAGACCCGCACTGATGCGGGTCTTTAATCGTACCGGACAAATAGTTTTAAATGTCCTATGACTGTTTGATCACTGAATTACAGGCAAACCAACGATCGATGGCCTCCTGGAATTCGCTGCCATCCGGAGCATTGTCAGAAGCCCAGGCGATCATCCCATCAGGGCGTATCAATAAGGCGCTTACACCTAACCGGTCTTTTACACTGCCTGAAATATATTTGATTTGGTCACCGTATTCACCCGCCAAAGTTTTAAGTGAATCATTTCTATCAAAATCAAGCAGTATTCCCCTGCCATCGTGCATTAATTCGCCAATGGTTGTGCCGTCTTCGAACTCAAAGTTGGGAACGCTGTAACCCAGCAGGGGGTGGTCACCACCGAGATTATAGTGGGTGAAAATCCCCCATA
Organism: Chitinophaga sp. 10T418; assembly: GCF_056394125.1. Taxonomy (NCBI): domain Bacteria; kingdom Pseudomonadati; phylum Bacteroidota; class Chitinophagia; order Chitinophagales; family Chitinophagaceae; genus Chitinophaga; species Chitinophaga sp. 10T418. The sequence continues at coordinate 310,469 of NZ_JBFTHG010000011.1, read as the reverse complement.
CCCTTCCTGCAAAATAGGTAGCGCCATCGCGTGTATTCATAAGATCGCTGATGATGGCATGCAGTGCGCGGGCTTCCGGACGTGGCATCATGATGGCTACCTGGGCACGCGACCAATCCAGCACCTGTGCACCAACCGGATACCGTTCTGTATAATAGCTGTCCAATAAGCCCTCCGGTGCTGTGTCATGGATGGTTGCAGCCAGCTTCCAGCCAAGATTCATGGCATCACCTAATCCAAGGTTAAGTCCCTGGCCGCCCAATGGCGCGTGAATATGCGCGGCATCACCGGCTAAAAGTACACGTCCGTTGCGATAGGCGGTGGCCTGCCGTGCCCGGTCAGTCCAGGTAGTTACGATATGGAGGGCGCTGATGGTAACATCAGTGTTCGATACGCGGCGTAGCACCTCCTGCACGTGTTCAAGCGTAATTGGCTTTTTTGAATGATGCGCTGCACCACCATCAAACTCTTGTATCACCAGGTAACCTGGCTGGGATTGGAGATACATGCCTGTTGGTGTCACGTTTCGGCCCGGGTTGAGCTTTTCCGGGTCGGCAATATCCGCCAGGGCAGAGTAGCCGGTGAATTCCGGCTCAGTACCAGCGAATTCAAAACCACCCAGCTTGCGAACAGCACTACGGCTTCCATCGCAACCTACGAGCCATTTACCTTTAAAAGATTGGGCGCCTGAATAAACAGTTACCTCGTCCTCCGTTTGATGAAAATCAGTAATGGCAAGCCCGCGCCTGATGACTACACCCAGGGCTTCAGCGCGACGGACCAACATCGTTTCCATCTCCTCCATTGAAGATAACAAACTGGTGTCTGTAGCGCCTGGCAGGCGATACCTCCACTGTGAGGTATCTACATCGCCCGCATGGAATGGAATGCCGGCAAAGTGCCCTAACTGACGACGGGGGCCTTGTTGGGCTTTCTGGTGAGGATTTTTAAGGACTTTATGAAGCACAAGCTCTTTTAGCAGTCCACGACGATAAAGCGTTTCGATAGTCGGCGCCGAAAGTCCCCGCATCCCGAAAGGAAGTTGTTTCAGTTGCGAATGAGGATCTTCCATTTTTTCCAGTATGAGCACTGAACATTTGGCCAGGGCAAGCTCAGAGGCGAGGAACAGGCCCACAGGGCCTCCGCCGGATATAATTACATCGTAAATAGGATGATGTTGTTCGGATTTGTTGCTGTTAAGTGTTATTGTCATATCGAATGATTGAGACACAAAATTCCGGAATGCTCCTGTCTCAATCTTGTACAAACGCGACAAAATCATTGCTTACCGCCTTTTTCCCTTTCCTGGCTTTTCGTGCAAATGCTGCAGGCGTAGTGCCGCTATAGCGCTTGAATTCCCTGCTCAGATGCGCCTGATCTGTATAGCCCAGCTCATGAGCCAGGCCGGCGATATTGGCATCCGGATAAAGCCATAGGTGATTTCTTACCTGCTCAAAGCGTATCAGACCAGACACATCTTTAACTGTATATCCGGAAGATTGTTTAAAGTTCCGCTCCAATGTGCGAACCGTTGCATGAGCCGCCGCCGCTACCTGGCTTACCGGCATAGTGCCGTTTGCCTCTCTCATAGCGACACCCGCTTTGAATAGCATACTGTTGGCAGCAACATGCGACCGTGCATCCAGGAAATACTGTTTTACCTGATCCACTGCTTCATCTATCCTGCCAGCCTGCATGCACTGATTCAAGGCAGACTGAAGCCGTGCAATAGGATGCTCAAAGATGCGCACGCCGTCTTTACCGGATGGTAGTCCGAGCAAATCGAACACGGTCCAGGGAAAGCACCTGACAGCAATAATTTCGAAGCGATTCTTAGTGTAAAAACGAACCGGCTGGTTGAGTAGCCCCATCATAAACGGTGATGGCAATGGCTGCAGGCTTCCATTGTAAGAAGTACTACAGCCGCTTCCAAAATGAAAGATAATTTCAGCGTAGCCGTCTGGCAATACCTCAAAACTCGTTGATTGTTCTCCGAAGTCTTCCCTGTTGTACCAAAAGCACTTGATGGTATCTCTCAGCTCTTCAGGAGGGTCAAATTCTTGATGCAGCATTTTTTAAAGTTAGCATAAATCTCTTCAGCATCCGCTTTATGGTCACCCATTTTATACCTTCCGGGAGAGACACCTCAACTATGATTACATGATGTAACTGATGGTATTGACTACAAAAAAATAAAAGCCGGTAATGAAAAAAAATCGATTAATAATTGGGTCATTTTCCTCGGAAAATTTCGTTTTTGACGAGGCCAATTTTTGAATTAATAGCGTAACCGAAGCCGTCAGGCTGACAGATGTTGGAGGAAATAAAAAAGGACAAACCGATGATTAAACCGATTTGTCCCAAACTGTGTCCTGGATTGGATTCGAACCAATGGCCTACTGCTTAGAAGGCAGTTGCTCTATCCAGCTGAGCTACCAAGACTTATGTATTCCTTTTCCCTTGTAATGTGAAATAAATTGTTATATTTATCTCGCGTTTTGGGAGTGCAAATTTATGTAAATTTCTCTCAATAAATCAAATTTAATTTATTTTTCTTTAAATATAGTTGTGAATACCATGGATGTACAAATAGAATCAAGCTGGAAGGAAGCGCTAAAAGATGAATTTCATAAGGCCTATTTCGATCAGATCGTCATGTTCCTTAAACATGAAAAAGCGTTGAATAAAGTGATTTATCCCGCTGGTAACCTGATCTTTAATGCATTTGACAAAACGCCGCTGGACAAGGTAAAAGTGGTCATTCTGGGTCAGGACCCGTATCACGGTGCCGGACAGGCGCATGGACTCAGTTTTTCTGTGCCTGATGGTATAAAGCCACCTCCTTCACTGGTGAACATTTACAAGGAAATGAAAACGGACCTTGGACTGGAAATTCCTACCAGTGGCAATCTTACTAAATGGGCAGAACATGGCGTATTATTATTAAATGCGTTTTTAACAGTAAGAGCCGGAGAACCTGCCTCACATAGTAAAATAGGCTGGGGCGACTTTACAGATGCTGTTATCAGAACTATTTCTGAACGACGCACAGACGTAGTATTTTTGCTCTGGGGAAGGTTTGCACAGGATAAACAATATTTGATAGACGCAACAAAACATCATATTTTGCAGGCAGCGCATCCTTCACCATTCAGTGCAGATAAAGGATTTTTCGGATGCAGGCATTTTTCAAGAACCAACGAAATACTCGGTAAAGCTGGGATTGCACCGGTAGACTGGAGACTATAAAAGTAAAAGCTATGTTGAAAAATATCCTTGGTAGAATATTCGCAGCCTGGATGTTGTTGTTATTTGCAGGCACCATGCTGATCGTATTTATTCCTATCTGGATTATCTCCTTCTGGCCGGATCCTACAAAGTCTAAAGGCTTCCTCGCTATCGGCAGGATATGGATGATTGTATATATGCCGCTGATTGGCTGCCCTGTCAGAAGAAAAGGAACCGGATATTTTGCACCAGGACAAACCTATGTGGTAGTATGCAATCACAACTCATTAATAGATGTACCAGTTACCACCGCCAAAATACCAGGCGCCAATAAAACACTCGCAAAAGCTTCATTGGGTAAAATTCCGCTCTTTGGTGTGCTGTATAAAATAGGTGGTATTATGGTTGACCGCAGTAGTGAAGCCAGCAGAAAGCAAAGTGTAACAGATATGAAAGAGGCACTGAAACAGGGCTTACATATCCTGCTTTATCCCGAAGGCACCCGCAACCGCACAGAAGAGCCCTTAAAAGCCTTCTACGATGGCGCTTTCGCGTTGGCCATTGATACACAATTACCGCTGATTCCTTCCCTGTTATTTCATACTAAAAAGATATTACCGGTAGGAAGAAAATTCTTTGCATGGCCTCATCATATCGACTATCATTTTCTGCCGCCTGTGCCTACAGCAGGCCTTACCAGGGATGATGTACCGGCACTGAAAGAAAAAGTATTTAACCAGATGTGGACATACTACTTAGCGCACAATACAAAAAATTAATACCCGGTTATAAAAAGAAAAGCCCGTTTGATAAAAATATCAAACGGGCTTTTCTTTTTATAATAAAATATTTTTTTACATCAGGATACTATTAAAATCATATATCCATCACCGTTATAAATCGTAAAACTGTCTCGATCGGTTTATTCGCAGATCACGCAGGATACCTGCTTTCGGATTAATAGTAATGCTGAACTGCCGGAAAGTACCAAACGGTATCAGGTTAATAGACATCTGCCAACAGTGCATATCCCGCGAGATATACATATTCGTATAGGCAATCTGCATATTGGTAAAATCAAAACCACTGTTTAACCCAATCTTCCATTTCGGCGTAAGACTAAAATCACCGTTGAAGCTGACATATTGTGTGATACGCTTTACAACACCACCGGAATCCGGTATAATAGTATTGGTATAAGATAAGCTGTACGAGAGATCCACACGCCATGGAATATCAAAATCCACATATTCACCCGGGTTGTTACGTACCATTGCCAACTGCCGCTGTTGCGCAGCAAAGGCAGCATCCGTGCTCTGTGCATTCTGTATAGAATCTATTGTCTGTTCTTTTGCCTTGCTCTTTTTATCCTTCGACTGGAATGAAGTACTCATGGAGATACTTGCGTTGGTTAAACGGCCCAGGCTGATCTTCCCCTGCTGCCAGACATATTTATCAAGGCGACGGCCACGGGCATCTGTCTGATAAGGATCCAGGTTACCACTGGCGGAGATATTTAATTTATCAAACAAATTGGTACGTGCGTATAAACTGAAAGTGGAAAGTTTGAAGGAATCTGCCACCAGGTTATAACTACCGTTGATACCAAAACCATCCAGCAATTTTATTTTTCGTTCATGGTTCCCCGTAGTATCCTTTTTCGAGAACACTTTCATTTCCAGGTTATTGTCCAAACCGAAGTTCAACCCTCCAAACGAACCAGGAGAAGGTACACCGATAATAGCACCATCATATACAGACACCATGGACTTGTCACCCGCATTGTTATATTGTAATTCCCTGTAGAGGTTCGGATTCAGATCCGGCCGGTAGCTGGCGCTCAAAGTAGGACGCATCACGTGACGGATGGCTTTAATCTTGGAGTGCTTGCTGAACGCATACATACCGTATAAGGCGGTAGACAAAGACATACTGGCACTAACATCACGTGCCGTAAAGAAACCAGCCTGGTAGGCAGTGTCAATAGCGCCATTGGTCCCTGTTCCCGGGTTGGGCTTACTGGGATTCCAGGTACGGTTAAATTTCTTGGTATACCAGTATTCTGTATAGTTAATACCCGGAGATAAAGTAAAGGTTTTAAATACCGGGATGGAGAAGGAGATCGGAATATTATGCTGCATGCCCGTTTGCATCGCATCAAACATGGCCTGTTTACCAAACAGGGAATCTTTGAAGTTAGCCTGGTTACGCAGAACGGTATTATAAGAAATCCCTATTTTTTCAAACCATTTGGGACTACCTATCATTTCTTTCCGTTGGAAAGGATAGATGGTATTTACCGTGAAAGTTCCATCCGGGAAGGATATCGACACATCGCGGGTACTTAAGTTCTGAGAATGGTTTAATCCCAATGTCAGGTTATAAGGCTTTCCTATCCAGGTTTTTGAAAAGGTGATGGAAGATCCGATGTTATTATTTACACGGGTATTATAATCATACACGTTGTATTTATTATAGGACGAGGTACCAAAGTTTACGGCAGCCCCGAAGTTCACACCCGGACGGGCCTTACTGTCCATACTGTGATTCCAGGTGATCCGGAAATCTTTGGAGGTGCTGAATTCAGATTTTACCGCCGGATCACCGAAGCGGGTATTGGCAAAACTCAGGTTGAGGCCTCCGTTATATTTATACCGCTTGCGGTAAGTAGGGCTTCCCGTGAGGCTCCAGCTACCATAGGAATATACGTCTCCCCGCATCGTCAGGTCAAAATTGTCGCCCAAACCTATATAGTACCCACCATTTTCAAGTCCGATCCCTTTCTGCTGGTTCACCACATACTGCGGAGGCAGAATACCCGACCGTTGACCCTGGGTGATAGGGAAAATGGCGAAAGGTATAAACAAGGGAGTAGGAATTCCTTCAATTTCCAGGTTAGCCGGACCGGAAATAACCAGTTTATCAGGTATAACCTTTATTTTGCGGGCCCGGAAGCTGAAATGGGGAGTATCCAGGTTACAGGTAGTATAGCCATTTTTAAAGCCGAAAATGGTATTATCCGCCGCTTTTTTGGTTTGTGCACTATGAATGTAGCCTTCTCCGTACTGGGACCGGGTATTATAGATCTTTGCCTTCTGGGATGTAAAGTTATAGCGGAGGGTATCCGATTCGAAGCTTTGGCCGCCGTCATTCATCACCGGGCCACCAAACAATTTACCAGCGGTATCTTTCGCGTTGGTCGCTTCCAGGATACCGGTTTCCTGGTCGAAATTCATTTTTTCGGCCGAAAGATCAATGGTTTTGTACTTTGTGTTGGCCGTACCGTATAAATAGAAGCGTTTGTCAGGCACCATCAGGATAATAGAATCCTTCGCTTTATAATTAACTGGCGCATCCAGCGTGTCTTTTGATATCTTTGGAACAAAGAGGGTATCGACAGTCACTGTTCCGCTGGTATCCGTCCCTTTTGACAGTACATTCGTGTCTGTCGCAGCAGGAGGAATCACAGCAGGTCGTTTGATTTTGCCAGTATCTTTCCTGGTCAAAGGGGCTGTATCTGCCAAACTTTTGTTAAAAAACGATACAGCGTGTGGCCTGGACCCTGCAACTGCATCTATAATAAAGGGAATGGCAATGAACATACCGGCAAAAACCAGGTATGTATGTCGAAAAAACTTTTTATAATTATTTTTGTAGCTAGCGTTCATGTGTTACGGCGGCCACAAACCTACAAGATTTTATACAATTTATTACAAATGGTAACTTGTAATGTTTGATAGACGATGTATAGAAAGGTGGTTTAAAGTCGCATGGAGCATGACAATGATTAATTTAACAGATAAACTTATTTTTTTATTTTTTGTGATAAACAGCACCCATTAAAATGAGAATCATGCGCTGGAACCGATTTTGGATTTTAGGACTGGGAACACTATTCACCTGTACCTTTTTTATTCAGGCCAAAAATGATCCTGTTCCTACTAAACAGGATAAGCCTATAAGAACGATTGTTATTGATGCCGGCCACGGCGGTACAGATCCCGGCGCCAAAGGCAGCTACTCTACCGAAAAACAAGTAACCCTCGAAGTAGCACTGAAACTGGGAAAGATCCTGGAAGAAAACATGCCTGATGTAAAGGTAGTGTATACACGAAAAAGTGACCGGTTTGACGATCCCCGCGTAAAAGCCCAGATTGCCAATGACAACAAAGGAGAACTGTTCGTGTCTATCCACTGTAACTCAACTGGTAAGATCCGTAAAGTAGTAGACTATAAAACCGTATACCGTAAAAAAGGAAGAAAGAAAATAGCCGTTAAACAACCGGTATATGCCTACTACCCCAGCAACGCCAAAGGCACGGAAACATATATATGGGCTACCAGTAAGAACAACGCCAAAATGGAATCCCTTAAACAAAATTCCGTTATCGTACTGGATGACAACTCAGAAGAAAGCAAACAACTGCTGGGTGATGACCCGGAAACATTCATCCTGCTGAATACCCTGAGAAACTCCTATTTCGATCAAAGCCTTCGCCTCTCTACCCTTATTGAGGACGAATTTACCCGGGTAGGACGTATCAGCCGCGGAGCAAGACAACGAAATGAAAAAGGTATCTGGGTACTATCTGCCACTGCAATGCCAAGTGTACTGGTGGAACTCGGATTCATCAGCAACCCTGAAGAAGAAGATTACCTCAACTCCAGCAATGGACAACAGGAACTGGCCAACTGTATCTATAAAGCGATTAAGCGTTACCGTGATGAACTCGACAGGTTCACCAACAACCGCAATTCACAGCCAGCTACCACCAGCACCTCCTCTAAAAACAACAATACACACGCTTTCCTGAAACCTGGTAAAACCTCCAATGGCAAGCCAGGAACACCGCAACAGGAAGACCGCTATTGCGTACAACTGCTAATTACAGATAAATTTTATAAACCAGGAGCTTCCATTTTCAGGAAGCTCCATGGTGATATCAACCGCCAACAGGTCGTGATGAATAAAAAAAAACTAAACAAATATATGTGGGGGCGTTTCAAAACAGATCAACAAGCCTCCGGTGCCCTGCGTAAGGCCCGTAAACTGGGATTCAAAGACGCTTTTGTTACCTCCTGCTAGACTGCCCCACTCCCCCCATCCCCCTCTATAGTTTCCCCCTTTCCTCTTTTTTATTACTAACATTTTTACACGAGCACTTCCCGTGCATGCTTTTTGATTATTTTTGCGTGAACGTATACGAATCTCATGCTCAAATTATCTAATGAAACCAAAGTTGGTATATTAACGGTGCTGGGTATAACCTTACTTGTGCTGGGCTTTAATTTACTGAAGGGAAAGAGCCTTTTTTCACATAATAAAACCATTTATGCTGTTTGTAAGCAGGTAAACGGTTTACAACCCGCCAACGCTGTACAGGTAAATGGTTTGGTGGTAGGTAGTGTATCTAACCTGGAAGTTATGGATAAAGATGCCTCCAGGATCCTGGTATCCATCACCATTACCAAAAAGATTGACATTCCCCGCAACTCTGTAGCCCGCATCAGCAGCGACCTGTTAGGCACCAAAACAGTACAGATGGAACTGGGTAACGCCAGCGAATATCTGAAAAGCGGTGATACCATCTACGCAGCTGTAGATGGCTCCATGACTGATGCACTGAAAGCACAGCTTAGCCCTCTGGTAAAAAAACTGGAAGGTACCCTCACCAATATTGACTCTGTATTAATGTCTGTGAACGCCATCCTGGATACTACCGCAAAAGGTAACCTGCAGGATGCTATCCGCAGCCTCAATACTACCATGCGTAACTTCACGCACACCTCTGCATCCCTGAATGGTATGCTGGATCCAAACACAGGTAATATCCAGAAAACATTCAACAACCTGGCTGCAGTAACCGGTAACCTGAAAGATAATAACGCAAAAATTACCGGTATCCTCGACAATGCACAGAAAGCAACAGATGCACTGGCAAAAGGTAACATCGACAAAACACTGGCGCAATTACAGCAAACAGCCACTAACCTGAATGCCACCATTGCCAAACTGAATACTACAGATGGCACTGCCGGCATGCTGCTGAACGACAAAAAAGTGTATAACAATCTTCAGTATTCATTGGGAAATCTGAATAAGCTGCTGGAAGACCTCCGCGTCAATCCAAAACGCTACGTACACTTCTCCCTGTTTGGCAAAAAAGATAAAACGAAGCCGTTACCTTCTGATACAGCAGCGGCACAATAATAAGAATCAATGCATCGATACATAAAATCAGGGATTTTTCTGGCCGTAATATGCCTGCTGGCATTTACGGCCAGCGCCCAGTTTCCGGATAAACCAGCTCCGAAAACAGGGTCTGTTATTGAAATTATTCATGCGGACTCACTTATCATGAACCAACGTGATTCTGTTGACGTAACCCGCTTCCTTGGTCACACCATCTTTAAACAGGGCACCACCCTGTTTAACTGTGACAGCGCCGTGAAGAACAACAAAACCAATATTATCGACGCCTATGGCAATATTCATATTAACCAGGCTGATAGTGTACACATCTACGGTAATTACCTTAACTATGATGCCAACACCCGCATCGCCCTGCTAAGAGACAATGCCCGGCTTACAGATGGTAAGGTAACCATCACCGGCCCCGAACTGCAGTATGATATGAACGCTAAAATTGGTTCCTATGTGAAAAGCGGAAGACTGGTAAATGGCAAAAGTGTACTCACCAGCGATGAAGGCTACTATTATACAGAAACAAAAGAAATGCATTTCATGCGGAATGTATTACTCGTAGATCCGGAATACACCCTAAGCACCAGTGAACTGCTATATAATACCGATACTAAAATAGCCACCATCATAGCCCCAACCACTATCAACAATAACGATAAAAGCACCATGTATGCTACCAGTGGTTATTATGATACAGAAAAAGGCTACGGCAATTTTGGTAACCGGCCTACCATTGAAGACAGCACCGGTACCATCACCGCCGACAATATTGAAATGGACAAATTAACCGGTATGGCTTATGCCACCGGCAATATGGTATACAAGGATACCGCCCGCAAAATGTCACTGCTGGCCAACAAAGGTGTGGTTAATCAACGTGAGAAAACCATCCTCGCCACGCAGAAACCACTGCTGATCATGGAAAAAAATAAGGATACCCTGTATATGGCCGCCGATACCCTGTTTTCAGGTGTGATCCGTCCGGACGACAGCTTATCTATTCCATCTGTAGCAGGACTGAAGCGCGTTCCGGATTCTCCCACCAAAAACCTGCGGGCACTCAAAACCATACGACCGCCGGAGAGATTCACTGCCACTATTTCCCCCATCACCAAAGGCGACTCCATTGCCCGGAAACAACAGGATAGTATAGCCGGCAACGTTATGATGTTCATGGCCGACAGCGCCCTGGCTAAAACCAGGCAAAAACTCGATACCTCCCTGGTGAAAAATGTGAAAATAGCTGCCATCCCCACTGTAGTGATCCAGGATTCCCTGCCGGGTATCAAACATCATGCAGACAGCATGGCGCTGCAAGCACCTAAAGACACCGCAGAACAACGTTATATACTGGCTTATCACCACGTAAGGGTGTTTTCGGATTCCCTGCAGGCAGTGGCAGACAGCGTATTCTATTCTTCCAAAGATTCCATCTTCCGCTTCTACCGCAACCCGGTGATCTGGTCCAACAATACCACACAACTCAGTGGCGACACCATTCTGATGTTTACCAAGAACCAGACCGCTGATAAAATGCTGCTGAAAAATAATGGCTTTATTATCAATGAAGCAGGACCAGGCATGTTTAACCAGATCAAAGGTAACCTCATCACCGGCTACGTGGCAGGTGAAACCCTCGACTGGATGCACGTGGAAGGAAATGCGGAAACAATTAATTATATCAAAGATCAGGGGGGCGCCTATATGAGCGTCAACAAAGCACAATGCGCCATCATCAATATCTTTTTCAAAAAAGGAGAAGTAGATAAAGTAGTGCTGATCAAAGATCCGGAAGGCGTGGTTTATCCGTTTACACAACGTCCTAAAGACCAGCTACAACTGGAAAATTTCAAATGGGACATCAAACGACAACCGAAAAGTAAGTACGAGTTAATGCAATAATTTTTGGGATTCCCAGCAGTTGGAATTTGATCCGGTAAATAAAGACTATTTGAAATACGGATAGTATATTTTACCCGAACAAATTCCAACTTCATTTAATCCCATCCCATCTTCTCACCAAAACCGACAACTGTGATTCAGAACTCTATTAACATTATCCGGAAAACACTGATTTCTCCTATCCACCAATTCCTGAAAGATAGCCGTGCGGTAGGTATTGTACTCATCGTATGCACACTTGTGTCTATGATACTGGCCAATTCAGCTGTTCAAACGGATTATGTGGGATTCTGGAATACCCTGTTCGATCCGGCTGGCGGACATCATTATCAATACCGGGCTTTGCACCTTCCCAACTCCTACCTGTTATGGATAAACGATGGCATGATGGTACTGTTCTTTTTCCTGGTAGGTATGGAAATAAAACGGGAACTGACTGTAGGAGAACTTTCCTCTGTCAGAAAATCTATCTTACCCGTGCTGGCAGCCGTTGGTGGCATGCTGTTTCCCGCACTCATCTTCGCCCTCTTTAATAAAAACACCCCATATGCACATGGCTGGGGCATCCCCATGGCCACTGACATTGCTTTCTCCCTGGGCATTTTATCCTTACTGGGCAAAAGAGTACCGGTAGGTCTAAAAATATTCCTGATGGCCCTGGCCATCATCGATGATCTGGGGGCAATATTAACCATTGCAGTATTTTATACCCCGCATCTGGATGTAAAATACCTGCTGATTGGCGGCGCTGTATTATTAATACCCTTGTTACTGAATTATTTTAAAGTACAACGACTCATATTCTATTATATCCCCGGGCTGGTATTATGGTACTGCCTTTTTAATTCCGGTGTACATGCCACTATTGCAGGTGTGCTGCTGGCATTCTGCATTCCACAGGACCGGATTGCCCACCTGGTGCATAGTTTACACGACCCGGTAAATTTTGTCATCATGCCCGTTTTTGCATTGGCCAATACTGCCATACAGTTGCCTTCAGATATTGCCGGCGCACTGCACAATAATATCAGTTATGGCATCATAGCCGGACTGGTACTTGGCAAACCATTGGGAATTTTTACACTTTCTTTTCTCGCAGTAAAATTAAAACTGGCCGCACTTCCTTCAAAAGCGGGCTGGCTACAGCTGATAGGCGTTGGACTTATTGCCGGGATAGGATTTACCATGTCTATATTTATTTCTTCACTAGCTTATCAAGAGCGGGAATTACAGATCATTGCTATCATTTCTGTAATAGCCGCCTCCCTGCTGGCTGGTGTTGCAGGATTTATTTTTCTTCGCTTACTAAAGCCGGTTGGCATTGTTATTGCAAGGCAACCGTGATTTAAATTTCGTCGTGCATATATACTTTAGAGAAAAAGCCAACGTTTCTTAACGTGTATTTTTAAGTTTCAATTCAAACAACACATCTATGAAAAAAGTCGTGTTACTTTTCAGTCTGATCGCTATGCTCGCAATTCAGGCCAACGCGCAGAAGAAAAAGAGTTACAAGAACAGCGATCCGTCCAACTACAGCACTGCGCTGGGCGTACGTTTAAACCCATGGATAGTAGGCTTCACCATCAAGCATTTTATCCAGGGCCCTCATGCTATTGAAGGACTGGTAACCACCAATCACTCTCACAGAAATAACCTTACTATTACCGGATTATATGAATACAACTGGAATATAGGTTTACCTGAACTGAACATGTATGTTGGTGGTGGTGCACATCTGGGCTTCTACGACCGCCGGGATTATGACTGGAGTCGTTATGAAGACCACCACTATAAAAATGGCACTTACGTATCTCCAGGTCTGGACGGTATCATTGGTGTTGAATATACTTTCAAGAAATTTCCTTTAAATATCAGTGCCGATCTGAAACCTTACGTACAGTTTGTTGGACCCACCAACTATATGGGTGAGGAGATTGGCGGTGTGTCTGCCAGGTATACTTTTTAAGCCGGGCGACCACTTCATTTACAAACGGATCATGAGGCAAGCATGGTCCGTTTTTTTATGTTCCTTATTTTGAAGTATTTTTAATGTTCAACTATCGGACATGAAAATCTTCACAGCAGCACAAATCAGGGAGGCAGATGCTTTCACGATCGCTCACGAACCCATCAGCAGCCCCAACCTGATGGAAAGAGCTGCAGGCAAATGTGCTGCATGGCTGGAAGATCATTATTCCTCCCGACACCCCATTTATATTTTTTGCGGAAAAGGAAATAACGGAGGAGATGGATTGGTCATCGCCCGTTTACTGCTCGATCATGGCTACAAGGTTAGTGCCGGCATATTGCAACATAGCAGCAGAGCCAGTGCAGACCAGCAACTCAAGCTACAGGCCTTGCAGGAACATTATCCCTCGGTGATCTATGAAATTGGAGATGTATCTGACTTTCCTGTTTTACCTGCCGATGCTGTAATTATAGATGCCATTTTTGGTACAGGTATGAGCCGGCCAATAGAAGGATGGGTAGCCGGCGTGGTACATCACCTCAATGACCAGCGACAAAAGCATACCATTGTAGCAATAGATATGCCTTCCGGTTTGATAGCAGACGACAGCAACCGACATGCCGCCGTGGTTCGGGCACATCATACCCTTAGTTTTGAATTTTACAAACTGGCTTTCCTGCTACCTGAAAATGCCCCTTATGCAGGCGAGGTACATATTTTACCCATTGGCCTTCATCCGGATTATATAACACAAACGCCTGCACGGTATCACCTGTCTGATAAAGAAATCATGCGGACAATTTACCGTCCCCGTGACCCGTTTGCCCATAAGGGCACCTATGGTCATGCGTTGCTGATTGCCGGTAGTCATGGTAAAATGGGTGCTGCTGTATTAAGTGCCAAAGCCTGTTTACGCGCGGGTGTGGGGCTACTCTCCTGTCATATTCCGCAATGTGGCTACAATATTATGCAGATCAGTGAGCCTTGCGCCATGTGTATTACAGATGAAGATACCCACTACAACACGAACTTTCATCCGGATATTAACACCGCTTCCTATAAAACAATCGGTATCGGCCCGGGCCTGGATACACAACCAGGTACCGCTAAATCGCTGGAGTTGTTGCTGGATAGCTGGCAGCGCCCTATGGTTATTGATGCAGATGCCCTCAATTTACTTTCCGTATATCCATACCTGTTATATAAGGTACCCGCAGGTTCTATACTCACACCGCATCCAAAAGAATTTGAACGACTTTTCGGCACCAGTGCAAACGATACTGCGCGACTGGAATTATTATCAAAGCAGGCCGTAAGTCTGCAGATTTATATTATATTGAAAGGCCGGTATACCGCCATTGCCTGTCCTGATGGCGCTGTATATTTTAATAACACCGGCAATCCCGGTATGGCTACCGGCGGCAGCGGAGATGTACTAACGGGTATATTAACCGGCCTGCTGGCCCAGGATTATTCCCCCAAAGCGGCGGCGCTGCTGGGTGTATGGCTACATGGCTATGCAGGAGATCTGGCCGCTGCCCATCTTTCGCAGGAAGCAATGACAGCGGCCGATATCATCAGTTGGCTGGGTAAAGCATTCCAGGAAGGTATCTGACAGTGCATGTTATTTTTTTTTGCCCGAAACACTTACTCATGGGGCATGTGTGCAATAATTTTATTTATTACGTACACAATTAATAATTTATGTTTTATATTCATTTGAATATTTTTTTTGGAATCCTATTTTTATTCATTATTAAACTTTTTTGTCAACCACGTATTTATAAATTTCGCTTACATGAATATAGTTTACCTCGTACCGTGTTTTGGATTATTGGCTTTGTTATATACGGCCGTCAAGAGTTCCTGGGTTACAAAACAGGATGCTGGCAACGACAAGATGAAAGAGATAGCTCAGCACATTGCTGAAGGCGCTATGGCATTTCTTAAAGCTGAGTATAAAGTCCTTATTTACTTTGTTATTATTGCCGCCTTGCTACTAGGTTATATGGGGGCAACACATGAAAATTCCCATTGGTCTATTGCATTGGCCTTTGTGATAGGTGCTGTATTTTCAGCAACCGCAGGTTTTATAGGCATGAAAATCGCCACCAAAGCCAATGTACGCACTGCACATGCCGCACGTACCAGTCTCGCGAAAGCATTGCAGGTATCTTTCACCGGCGGTTCTGTTATGGGGATGGGTGTTGCCGGTCTCGCGGTACTCGGACTCGGATCGTTGTTCATTATATTGAAATCATATTTCGGAGCGGAAGCCAATACAGCGGAGATGATTAAGACCATTGAGGTACTCACTGGTTTTTCATTGGGTGCTGAAAGTATTGCCTTATTTGCCCGTGTGGGTGGTGGTATTTATACCAAAGCCGCCGATGTGGGTGCTGACCTGGTAGGTAAAGTAGAAGCCGGTATTCCGGAAGATGATCCCCGTAACCCTGCCACCATTGCGGATAACGTAGGAGACAATGTGGGTGACGTTGCCGGTATGGGCGCCGATTTGTTCGGTTCCTATGTAGCTACTGTATTAGCCACCATGGTACTGGGCTCTGAAACTGTATCACACGATACTTTCGGAGGCATTGCGCCAATCCTGCTGCCGATGATCATTGCAGGTGCAGGTATCATCTTTTCCATGATCGGAACTTTATTTGTAAGGATCAGCGATACCGCAGGTTTAAGCACTGCGGTGGTACAAAGAGCTCTGAACATGGGAAACTGGGGTTCCATTATTTTAACCGCTGTTGTTTCTTTCTTCCTGGTAAACTGGATACTGCCGGATAATACCATGGTTTTACGTGGCCATGAATTTACCCGCGGACAGGTATTTGGTGCGATCATGGTGGGCCTGGCCGTAGGTACCCTGATCAGTATTATTACAGAATATTACACCGCTATGGGCAAACGCCCGGTGAAATCCATTATCCGTCAGTCAGCCACCGGTGCTGCTACCAATATCATTGGTGGTTTATCTGTAGGGATGGAGTCCACTACCTTACCTATACTGGTACTGGCAGGGGGTATTGCAGGTTCATTCCACCTGGCAGGATTATACGGAGTAGCTATTGCTGCTGCCGGTATGATGGCCACTACTGCTATGCAGCTGGCGATTGACGCCTTTGGCCCTATTGCCGATAATGCCGGTGGTATTGCCGAAATGAGCGAACTGCCCAAAGAAGTAAGAGAAAAAACCGATATCCTCGACGCCGTGGGTAACACTACTGCCGCTACCGGTAAAGGTTTTGCCATTGCTTCTGCTGCTTTAACTGCACTGGCACTCTTTGCGGCCTTTGTTGGTGTAGCGGGTATTCAGGGCATCGATATTTATAAAGCAAATGTACTCGCCGGTTTATTTGTAGGCGGTATGATTCCATTCATATTTTCCTCTCTCGCCATTGCGGCGGTAGGTCGTGCTGCCATGGCCATGGTAGAAGAAGTTCGCCGTCAGTTCCGCGAAATACCAGGCATTATGGAAGGTACCGGCAAACCAGAATACGACAAATGTGTGGCCATCTCCACCCAGGCATCTATCCGTGAAATGATGCTGCCTGGCGCTATTGCCCTGATCTCCCCTTTACTGGTAGGCTTTATAGCCGGTCCGGAAGTACTGGGCGGATTCCTGGCAGGAGCTACTGTAACTGGTGTATTAATGGGGATCTTCCAGAATAACGCTGGTGGCGCCTGGGATAACGCAAAAAAATCATTCGAAAAAGGCGTGGAAATTAATGGCGAAACCTACTATAAAAAGTCTGAGCCACATAAAGCATCTGTAACTGGTGATACCGTTGGTGATCCGTTTAAAGATACTTCCGGTCCTTCTATGAACATCCTCATCAAGCTGATGTCTATCGTATCATTGGTGATTGCGCCTACCCTGGCGGAGATGTTCCATACCAAACAACCACCGGTGCCGCCTACTGCTAAAACAGAAATCGTACAGCCTGCAGCCAAAACAGTTAGCAGCAAGGCAACCGCCTACCTCCTTGAAAAAAAGTAATAGCTTTTTTATAAAATCAAAAATCCCGTCAGGTTTGTTCCCTGACGGGATTTTTTGTTTTAAGGCATCGTTAATAGAAGCTGAGCACAGGTTTAGCCCTGGCGGACAGCTGTCTTCCCATAATAACCATCTTCTTTCTCCCCTTCTGCAATAAAAAATTATAATTCCTTTTGGTGTTTAAAATAACTTTCCTACATTTGTACTGTAATTAAAATTATTACAGATTAATTATCTGTATTTTTTTACTTCAAAACTGTAATAAATATTGTAACAATTAAAACAATCAGCACGGGCACGCTGTATTATTATTAATTACCATAAAAACTAAAAAAATGAAAGTAGCTATCATCGGAGCATCAGGATTTATAGGATCAGCCATTTTAAACGAAGCACTCAACAGAGGTCATGAGGTAACCGCTATTGTTCGTAACCCGGAAAAGATAACTGTTCAAAACCCCCATCTGACCATAAAAAAAGGGGATGTGACCAATGAAGCAGAAGTGGCGGCGCTGGTAGCGGGCAATGAAGCAGTGATCAGCTCTTATAGTGCTCACGATAAAGTTACCTACCTCAAAGCCATACACGCCATTATTAATGGAACAAAAAAAGCAGGTATTAAAAGACTGATTGCTGTAAGTGGTGCTGGTAGCCTGGAAATCGCTCCTGGCGTACAACTACTGGATACACCAGAATTTCCGGCAGAATGGAAAGAAGGTGCTTCCGCTACCCGTGACGCTTTTCACGTGATTAAAGCAACCAATGATCTGGACTGGACCGTATTAAGCCCGGCTATGATGATCCAACCCGGCGAACGTACCGGCAAATTCCGTTTGGGTAAAGATCAGGTAGTATTTAATGATAAAGGTGAAAGTAAGATCTCCACTGCAGATTATGCCATCGCGTTAATTGATGAACTGGAACAGCCTAAACATATTAAGCAACGTTTCACGCTGGCTTATTAATATAACTTATTGTACGTACAGGATTAGCAACAACGCTAGTCCTGTACTTTTTTAATTTCTCATTTTTCCCGGACTCGTACCAAATTTCTTACGGAATGCCGTACTGAAGTGTTGTGGAGATGAATACCCCGCCTCTTCCGCAATCATCGCCATACTTTGATGTCCACTCAAAATCATCTCCCGCGCCAGCTCCAGCCGGTGATCATTCAGGAAACCAAATACCGTATTATCAAAAACAGCCTTAAAACCGGACTTCAGCTTAAACTCATTCAATCCTGCTTTCCTTGACAACTGCTCCAGACTCAACGGCTGTTGTACATGCTGCAGCAACAGGTCACGGGCAAAATATAATTTCTCCACATCACTGGCGGAGATCTTATGTTTTGCAGGGGCAGCAGAAAGATGGTCTGTTTCCATCTGATCACATTGCAAGGCCAGCAGCTCTATGGCTTTTGACTGCAGGAAAAGCTTTTTAAGGCCTCCCTGAAACTTACACTGACGTACTTCTTCGATCACCATCCGCATACGGGGCGTAATACGGGGGTTGAACTTTGTTGCCAACGCCGCAGTGCGGTTTCCTGCCACATTATCAGCCAGATCGCCCAGCACCTTACCATTGTTTTCCGCCAGTTCAAGGAAACGACCAGGCATAAAATTCAATCCAAAAAACTGGATGTCCCGCTGCTTCTTTACTCCTGCGGTCTCTGATTCGTAAGGATTGAACAGGAGGTTATGTTCCAGGGTGCTGAACTTAAAATGGTCGCTCACCCCTTCCAGGGAAGTACTAACATCTCCCTGCTCCATAAACATCATGAATACCCTGGGTTCCTGAAAGTCTGTGTGGATATGAATATTTTCATACACATCGGCCTTACAACAGGCGATACTGATACCATCAAAACAATATTCCCGGAAACTGGCCTCCCCGAAATCATGTTTCATTTCCTGGGTTTCCTCAATAATAGCCCGGGACCGGATTTTCTGATAGTCAAAAGGCGTGTCCTCCGTCAGCAGTACATGGTTGGCATCATTTGTAATAACTATGCCCATAAAAAAATCCGTTTCGTATAAGTGTTAATCCGTTTCGTGTAACAGTTATATGGGATAACAGCAGCAAATTTGCATAAAAATATTCCGAATACTAAATTAATTACGCCATGATGGGAATATTCCGTACCAATATTACAACTGTTAAGGATAGAAACAATGTCATAAACGCAATTTCCGCACAATTTACCGTGAACGCCTGTAGTGTAGATCTGGAAGACTGTGACAAAGTATTGCGTGTTGTCAGCCCTCAATCGTTAGCTGAACAAACAATCATAGAATTTGTGACCCGGCTGGGGTTCAACTGTGATATTCTGGACTAAATAAATATACTGCACAACATATAAAGCTACCTAATGGAAGAAATAACAACGGTTTAGCCCTGTTATTTCTTCCATTAGGTAGCTTTATTCTATTTATAAAAAAAATAATTTATTCGCGTAGGGGTATAATATTTTTGCCACGTCTTATATGCACATGCTCGAAAAAGCAATGGAAATTATAATAAAAAGGACTTAATTTTTATGAAAACTAAGGCAACCATGTTGCTGTCTCTGCTCCTTCTCCTCCTAGCAGGACAAACAACAACCGCACAGCAGCAACGATATACCGTAAGCGGCTATGTAAAAGACAAACAAAACGGAGAAAGCCTGGTGGGTATCTCTATTGGAAAAAGCGGCACCTCCGTTGGTACCGTGAGCAACCAATACGGATTTTACTCCCTCACGCTTCCGGCAGGCGAACACGAACTGCAGTTTTCTTATATGGGCTACGGAACTTATAAAACAACTGTCAACCTAAAAAAGAATGCAACTGTAGACGTCAGCCTGGAAGCTACCAGCAGCCAACTGAATGTTGTAACGGTAAACGGTCAGAAACAGGAAAGGACCGTAAATACCCTCAATACCAGTATCAATAAACTGGATATTGCCCAGATGAAAAAAATGCCCACCTTCATGGGTGAAGTAGACGTACTGCGTGCTATTCAGACCCTCCCCGGAGTAAACACCGTAGGTGAAGGTGCTTCCGGCTTTAATGTACGCGGTGGTAACAGCGATGAAAACCTCATCCTCCTGGATGAAGCTCCCGTATACAACTCCACCCACATGCTCGGCTTCTTTTCTGTGTTCAATCCGGACGCCGTAAAAAGCCTGAACCTGATTAAAGGTGGATTCCCCGCTGAATATGGTGGCCGTACCTCTTCTGTACTGGATATACGTATGAAAGATGGTAACAACCAAAACTTCGCCGTAAACGGTGGTATCGGTAATATTTTCAGTCGCCTGTCTGTAGAAGGACCACTGGTAAAAGATAAAGCCTCTTTCATTGTGGCTGCGAGAAGATCCTATATAGATCTGCTGATGAAGCCTTTTGTAAAGGGAGATATGAAAGATACCAAACTCAATTTCTACGACATCACTGCCAAGGCCAATTACAAATTCAATAAAAACAACTCCCTCTTCGTAAGTGGCTACTTCGGAAGGGATGTATTCGGATTCGGAAAAGACGTGAACATGAACTGGGGTAATAGTACTGCCACCGTTCGCTGGAACCACGTTTTTACCAACCGCCTGTTCCTGAACCTGACTACTTATTATAGTAAGTATGATTACAGTCTCGCCTTCAGCAACGACTCCAAGAGAAAGGCCAATGAAGAATCCCAGGCCTACGACTGGACTTCCAATATCATTAACTACGGCTTAAAACCATCTTTCACCTATTATATCAACTCTTCCAACAGCCTCCACTTTGGTGTACAGGGTATCTACTATACCTTCAAACCCGGAACTGGTACCAGCACGAATGGTGATGTCAAACATGTAAAAGAACTGAATGATCAACATGCACTCGAGTCTGCGGTGTATATTGATCATGAGTACAAGCCCTCTAAAAAATTCGGTATTCAGTACGGCGGCCGCCTTTCTGCTTACCAGTTTCTTGGCAAAAGCACCGCTTACTTCTATGCTGACACCACCCCTGGTATCCGCAAAAGGCTGACCGGAACGAAAGACTATAGTGACAATGATCTGATTAAGGGATATTACTACTTTGAACCAAGAATCAGCGCCCGTTATGCTTTTACAGACGAACATGCGGTGAAAATAGCTTACAGCAGAACTACCCAGTTCATGCACCAGTTGTCTAATACTGCTTCTCCTACCCCACTGGATATCTGGACACCCAGCACCAACAACATCAAGCCAATGGTGTCGGATCAGTATACAGCAGGTTATTTTTATAATGCTCCTAACGATGCTTATGAATTATCTGCCGAAGTATTTTATAAAACAACCGATAACCAGGTGGATTATATAGATAATGCCAACCTGCAGCTGAACCCCTTGATCGAAGCAGATTTATTGCCTTCACAGGGACGCGCTTACGGATTGGAATTGTATGTTAAAAAAGATATCGGCAAAACTACCGGCTGGGTAAGTTACACCCTGTCACGTACAGAAAGAAAAACACCAGGTATTAGTATGAATGAGTGGTTCCTGAACCGCTACGATCGCACCCACAACCTGAACCTTGTATTAACACATACCTTCACGAAACGTACCTCTCTGTCTGCCAACTGGGTATTTGCATCAGGCACACCAGGTACTTTCGCGGATAACAGACTGGAGTTCCAGGATTGGGACATCCCTTATAACAGTACTGAAAAGCGTAATAACTATCGTTTACCAGCTTATCACCGCCTGGATCTGTCTATGACCCTGAAAGGCAAACAACTCAAGCGCTGGAAGGGAGAATGGGTATTTTCATTGTACAACGTATATGGTCGCAGAAATGCCTACACCATCTACTTTAAACAAAATGAAGATGATCCAACCCAACGTGAAGCAACCCGCCTGTCTATCATAGGTTCTATTATCCCGGGTATCACGTACAACTTTAAGTTCTAATTGTCCAAAATTCAAGATCAGATGAAAAAATCATTCTTTCTCATATTATTTGCTGCCATTGCGGGTTTAACCGCCTGCGAAGACAAGATAGACCTGAACATTGCGAAAGGCACCTCTTTTCCTGTACTGGATGCATGGATTACCAACGAGCCCGGATTGCAGAAAATAAAGTTCACCATGTCTGTACCATATACGGATAACAACCCGGCTCCCATCATTGATGATGCCCAGATCACGTTATATGACCTGACCACCGGTGCTACCTATCCGTTTTTGTTTAAAGACAAAATGTATAGTTACGATGCAACAGCAAAGCCCATTGGTGTGATAGGACATGCGTACAAACTGCGGATTTTATACAAAGGAGAAACCTTCGAAGCATTAGACAGTATCAAAAGAGTACCCCGTATTGATTCTATCTCTTATGAATTCAAAACAAAAGAAGAATCGATCAGTAATAAAGAAGGCTACTATGCCAGGTTTTATGCCCGGGATCTCAAGGATACCGTAGATTATTACTGGATCCGCTCTTATCGCAATGATACCATTAAACGTTTAGAAGATAACTTCTCAATAGATGGTTCTTATGATGCCGGTGTTTCTGATGGAGATCCGTTTATTTTACCGATAGAAGAAGGAATAACCAACTACAGTAAGCCTTTCCTGAAAGGAGAAAAGGTGATTGTAAAATTGATGTCAGTAACCTATCCTGCTCATGATTTCCTGACCCAGGTAGATGCCCAGGTAAATGCCGGTGGGTTATTTGCCAAAGTGCTGGAAAACGTGAAGAGTAATGTAAAGAACACCACCCCGAAAGGACAAATAAGGATATTAGGTTGGTTCGGCACTTCTGCGGTCAGCAGGGCGGAACAAAGCTTTGGTAAGTAAGTTTTAGGTATAGTTTTAGTGAAAATGCAGCGGAAATTTCCGCTGCATTTTTTTATTAAGCCGATTCCATCCAATGGCTCCAAAAAATCGTTAACTTCAGTAGCAGAAAGTTACAACGATATGCCTCCCGACCTGATTACATATGCCATTCCCGGATTTGTGCTGCTCTTATTGCTGGAGATCATCTTCACCACTATCGATAAGAAGAATATGTATGAGCCCAAAGATGCCCTCAGCAGCATTGCGATGGGGCTGGGCAATGTATTCATCGGTATTTTTACCAAAGCCGTCATTTTCGGGATTTATCTTTTCCTTTACCAGTTCCGGTTGTTTACATTAGGCTTTACCTGGTGGGCATGGGTTTTATGTTTTTTTGCAGATGATTTCAGTTACTACTGGTTTCATCGCAGCAGTCATACCATCCGGTTTTTCTGGGCTTCTCATGTCATCCATCATTCCTCTGAAAAATATAACCTGGCCACTGCCCTGCGGCAAAACTGGACAGGAAACTTAACCGGCACATTTACGTTCTGGCTCTGGATGCCATTGCTGGGATTTCATCCGGTAATGGTGATGAGTATGCAGGCTATCAGCCTGATTTACCAGTTCTGGATCCATACAGAAGTCATCAACAAATTGCCGGCGCCCATAGAATACGTTTTCAATACGCCTTCCCATCACCGGGTACATCATGGTTCTGACCTGGATTACCTGGATCGCAACCACGCGGGTATACTGATCATATGGGATCGCCTGTTCGGAACTTTCACACCGGAAAAACAACGGCCGGTATATGGTCTTACTAAAAATATACATAGCTATAATCCCTTCCGTATAGCCACCCACGAATGGGTAGATATATGGCAGGACGTGCGGCATTCCCATTCCCTTCGGGAAGCATGGCATTACATTTTTGATGCACCAGGCTGGAGTGCGGATGGTAGCAGGAAAACGACCAGGCAGCTGCGGCAGGAGCAAAATCGCATCTGAAAGAAATAATCCTTCAAATTATTTGGCAATTACGAAAACTATCGTACATTCGTTTACGAAGATATTCGTACAACAATAATCATCATTAATACACATTGTTTTGAAACAGATCCGGCCTACAGAAAGTGAATTGGAAATTTTGGGTGTACTCTGGGAAAAAGGCCCCAGCACCGTTCGTGAGGTACATGATATCTTATCTCAAACGAAAGATGCCGGTTATACCACTACACTTAAGCTAATGCAGATTATGCATGAGAAAGCGCTGTTGCAACGCGATACCAGCAGCAAAACCCATGTGTATACCGCCGCCGTTTCACAGCAAAAAACACAGGAACAGTTACTCAATAAAATGATAGACACGGTTTTTGGTGGTTCAGCTTCTCAGCTGGTCATGCAGGCCCTTGGCCATCATCAGTCATCAGACGAGGAATTGGAAAAGATCCGTGAGTATTTGTCAGCAATAGAAAAACAACAAAAGAACAACAGGTAAATCTGGTACCATGAACTTATTACCTATTACGGGCGACTTTGTACGCGCCCTGGGATGGACGATCCTTCATTCCATGTGGCAGGCATTCTTTATCTATGCCTGTTTGCGGATAGTATTAAAACTTTGGCCGCTGGCTGGTGCGAGAATCAGATATAACTTATCGCTCTTATCACTCTCCGGCATTTTTACCTGGTTTCTCGCTACGTTGTATATGCATGTACAGCGGCTGCAGGAAGCAAGAGAAACCATTATTCAGATTCGCGGCAATATTCCACTGCAGGGTCCTGTACCCATGCAGGCGGTATATCCCAGCCAGGATCCGTTGATATGGCTGTTTCCCAATCTGGAGTTGTGTTTTCCTTTGCTGGTAACGCTTTACATAGTGGGCATGACAGGTATGACCATTAAACTGTTCTCCGATCTGTTTCAGCTTCACCAGATTCGCACTACCAGGATAGAGCCTATGGGCGCCGCATGGGATAAACACCTGGATAAACTGGCGGCTCAACTTCAAATTCCCCGCAAGGTGAAACTGTTGATCTCCAGACATGTACAGGTACCCGTTATGCTGGGCTTTTTAAAACCACTCATCCTGTTGCCGGTGGCGATGGTCAACAATCTTACTGAAGAACAGCTGGAAGCCGTGTTACTACACGAACTGGCGCATATCAAACGCAATGATTATCTGTTGAATATCTTCCAATCAATTGTTGAAACAATTCTTTTCTTTAATCCCTTTGTATGGCTGATTTCCAAAACCATCCGTATAGAAAGAGAACACTGCTGCGATGACCTGGTAATAGCGAATACCGTACAACCGCTGCAATATGCGCATGCACTGGTAGCGCTGGAACAATACCGGTTGACCGCCAACCGGCTTACCATGGCTGCTGCAGATAGTAAACAACATCTGTTTCACCGCATTAAACGCATCATGGAAATGAAAACTAAACACCTTAATTATAGTCAGAAATTTTTAGCAGTATTAATCATTGCCACCGGCCTGGTATCCATCGCCTGGTTAAACCCTGCCAAAGGGAAGAGCAATGAAACTGAACAAAAGAAAATAGCAGAAAAACAATATATCGATTCCGTACCACGCAAAAATGTTACTACTGCTATAGATTATGTTGTGGAGCCATCCAGCGCCGGAACCGATCGTTTCAAACAACAGTTGGATAACGTGATCATCGATACTGCAGATCCCGCTATTCCGGTACCACGCACACCTGCAAAACCGGATATTATGCCGGCAGCAGCTCCTGCGGCAGCCCCTGGTCCAGCTCCGATGAAGCCATTGGCACCGATAGCTCCTTTAGACGGAGCATTGTCTGCCGACTTCACGCCGATAGCACCACAGACCTACAGTTATAATTATAGTTTCCATAAAATCGGAGACAGCACACCTGTTGTGGTATCTTCAAAAGTAAATGTCAATACAAACACCAATGTACACACGGACGTGTATAGTACCAATGATGTGCAGGTTAATAAAGAAGAGATCCGTAAACAAATCAGGGAAGCACAACGCAGCGTTCAACAGGCTATGAAGCAGTTGAAAGAAGTGGATATGAAGAAAGTACAGGCGGAAATCCAGGCAGCTACTAAAAACATCGACTGGCAAAGTCTATCTGCTGAAACCCGCAAAGCACAGGCTGAAAGCGTGGCCGCCCTTAAAAATATTGACTGGAACCAGATCAATAAAGCCCAGGCTGAAGCAGCAGCTGCACTGAAAAATATTGACTTCGCTTCCATCAGTAAAAATCTGGCCCAGGCTTATACCAGCCTGAATGTAAGTGAACAGGTGCGGAAAGAACTGGACGAAGCCCGCAAAATGGCTGGCAATGCACAGGAATACACGTCTAATCAATTGGAGGAAGTACGCAGACAAAGAGCAGAAGCCCTGGCAGATGCCGCCAGAACAAGACGGGAAGCCGGCAAAACAAGAGAAGAAAATGGTCGGTCAAGAGAAGATCTCAAAAAAGAAGCCGCTGAACAAGCCAGGAAAGTAGCCGCTGAACAAAGGGATGTTGCAGACAAAGCCAGGAAGACAGCCGCTGAACATAGAGATGTTGCAGACAAAGCCCGGAAAATAGCAGATGAACAACGAGTAGTCGCTGACAGCTACCGGGAAATGCTACGCAGAATGGAGGCCGACAACCTGCTGGATACAAAGAAGGATTACAGTGTGGAAAAAAATGATAAAGGCTTATTTATCAATGGTGTAAAGCAATCCGATAAAGTAGCTGATAAATACAGCAAATACCTGAAAGCAAAGCGTGTAAATATAAAAGGATCTTCAAACACTTATAATACCGATATAGAAAACTAATTACTGCCATTCTATTGCAGATTGCATCCGTACCATTACCGTTCATACGGTAATGGTATTTTTTATTATAGCGGTTCACTTATCTTTAGGTTAATTATTTAACGATATAGTATATGAAAGCATTTTGTATTACACTTGCCATGTTTACCGCCATCATGGCGAATGCACAGGAAAAAAGCGTAGTGATCAACAACCTGGTAAATGGGAAAATCAACGCAACTACCCCAGTAAAAAATCAGGGAATGACCGGCACCTGTTGGTCATTTTCATCTACTTCTATGGTAGAATCGGAATGTTTGCGCAAAGGTATGCCAGAGCTGGATCTCTCTGAAATGTTTACCGCCCGTAATGTTTATATAGAAAAAGCAAAAAACTATGTACGGCGGCAGGGCTTCGCACGTTTTGACGAAGGCGGTCTGGCACATGATGTAATTCAATCTATTGCTGCCTACGGCATAGAACCTGAAAGCGTGTACAGTGGGCTGAAAGGCAACGCCACTACCCACAACCACGGAGAGATGGTGGTTGCCATGAAGAAATACCTGGATAGTATCATTAAGGTTTCACCGGTGCCTGATAACTGGGTGACACAATTTACCGGTATACTGGACAATTACATGGGACAGCCCCCTGCTTCGTTTGAGTACAATGGCAAAACCTATACACCACAAACCTTTGCGAAAGAAGTAGTGAAGTTCAATGCGGATGATTACGTATTTCTCACTTCCTTTACGCATCACCCTTTCTACAAATCTTTCATCATAGAAGTACCGGATAACTTCTCAAACGGCGCCTATTACAATGTACCGTTAAAAGAACTCACCGGTATTACCGAAACTGCATTGCAAAAAGGTTATACAGTGTTGTGGGACGCAGATGTGAGCAACAGAGGATTCGCTTCCAGCAAAGGCTTCGCGTTACTACCTGAACCAGGTGCTTCGCCGAAGAAAGATAGCATCGATCCCGATATGGCGGAACCTTCCTATACACAGGACTCACGCCAACAGCTATACGAAGAACTGATTACGCAGGATGATCACCTGATGCATATTACGGGGATTGAGAAAACTCCCAAGGGTAAAACCTTCTTCCTGGTAAAAAATTCATGGGGTGCTAATTCCAGTCCATTTGGTGGTTATGTAAATGTTTCAGAGGCTTATTTTGCCGTGAATACAATTACAATAGTAGTACCTAAAGCTGCACTGGACAAGTCTTTACAGAAGAAGTACAGTATTAATTAATACTTATTACAGAATATACTTTGCAGTATTATCACTCATGCAGTATCCGCTGCCTGGGTCGCAACAGCTTTCAATTGATGTTTTACAGCAAACGCTTGTTACACATGACGAAAGCGTTGTATTTTACAGCAAACACTTATTATATCACCCGATGATAGTGCAGCATTTCATAGCAAGCACCTACTATATCACATGACGAAAGCGCAAAGAAATTTATACGGTCGTATTCAGTTGCATTGCCCCGTTAAATTTCTTTGCGCCTGTTGTCAACAGGTCACGGTTAACTTTTTCTCTGCGATTGATTGACATAGGTATCTGAACACCCGCTGTAAACCGGACCAGGGATTTATGAATAAAGGATAGTAAAGCCTTTAATATGTTGTACGTCGCCAGTTGTAATTTCCAGCTCTTTTACTGCTGCCATAGCAGGCCCTGATTTGCACCAGTCAATAAAATCTTCCATTGCCTGTTCTTCTGCTTCTGCCAGGATCCAGACGTTTCCATCCAGCAGATTTTTTACTTGTCCCTGTACATTCATTGAATCGGCTACACGTTTTGCATTAGCCCTGAATCCTACTCCCTGCACACGGCCTTTCACAATAATTTCCTTGTGTACAATTGTCTTAGTTGTCATAAATTTTATTCGATTAACGCGGTAATTGCCCAATTCCTGACTGCATATTATACACAAATGGAGAAGGACACTCTCAAAAAACATTCTAAATTTCCGCTAAGATACAAACAACTAAAAACTTATTACAAAAGGGAATGAATGGAATAAAGATGAGGAAAGTATTCATTCATACAAACATTAATCTGAACCAGGGTTTACCGGATAATGGATACGCAGCATTACATGAAATTGGGGTACTAACGGATCAATAACGGCTGCAGCTGGCTACCATCCTAGGATAGCAGCTAAGGACTGCAACGCAACGGTATGAAAGGATGGTTAACTTGAGAGAAACAAACACTGATGAACATTGATATAGGGAAGGGATAACAAATTATTTATCCGTCCCAAGTCCATCAATTCTGCGAATCTACCACCCGGCAATCCCTGAATCAGACAATTTTATGGTTGCTTATGCAGCATAATTAAACAACGAACCAACCATGTGTTCAATATCTCCAAATACAAAATCTTTTACGCGTTCGTATTTACCACCGGCAGCAGGCCTTTTCAGCAAACTAAAACAATGACAATTAAAGCTGCGTACAAATATTTGCTGCGCCAGTAATGGCATGACCATATTGACTTCTGCATCATGTAATCCTCTTGCCAGCATAATATGTGGCTTGAAAGTCTGCGGCTTCAATTCAAAAGCCTGCAAAATACTACGGTGCAACTCAATCAGAGGCTTGGGGTTAGCTACATTGATGAAAACACTGTTGTGTCCATCTGCATGTCTGAACGCATCCATTTTAGACGTGTAAATGGCAAAACCTGCCTGTTTACGCGCTACCTCTTCCAGCATGGTAACAAAATCTTCCTGAAAACGCTCCGGGAAGGCTGATCTGAACAATGCCACATGAACTGGTGCTCCCGACATTCCTGTATCGTTTAACTCCGCAGCTACAAACTGCCGGATACGGGTCACGTCTTTAGATACCAAAGCATCCGGATTCACTACCAATAAATAATCAAATAACTCTTCCGAAATTTCATAATTCGTATTCATAACCTGATATTTTAATTCTCCCTGTTAGAATGACAATACGAATATACAACCTTTTTTCAGAATTACTAATTTTTTTAGCATTTTTTACTAAAAAAATACGCAGCTTTACTAACTGCGTATTTCTCAATTATTTATTTATGACAGCTTTTCTATAATCGCCACAAAATCAGCGGCCACCAAAGAAGCGCCACCAATAAGGCCCCCGTCTACGTCAGGGCAGGAAAACAGCTCTGCTGCATTGCCTGGCTTCGCACTGCCTCCGTATAAAATAGAAGTATGTAAAGCGGCTTCACGGCCAAATTTATTAGCAATCTGCGAACGAATGAATGCGTGCATGTCCTGTGCCTGGGCAGAACTGGCCGTAAGACCCGTACCAATAGCCCAGATAGGTTCGTAAGCAATCACCACCTGCTTCAGTTGTTCTTCTGTCAGATGAAACAGGCTCTCTTCCAGCTGCTTCGCTACATAGTCATTCTGTGTTTCCGCCTGTCTTATTTCCAGGGGTTCACCACAGCAGAAAATCGGTTTCAGTCCATTGGCCAGTACCTGGTCGATCTTCTTTGCCAGCACTGCATTACTTTCCTGGAAATATTCTCTTCTTTCAGAGTGACCCAGAATCACATAATCCACTCCTATTGATTGCAGCATTTCAGCAGATACTTCACCTGTATAAGCGCCTGACTTTTCACTCGCGCAATTCTGTGCAGCTACGTAAAAACCAGGATAGTTTTTCAGTAATGCCTTTGCTTTCAGCAAATAAGGAAAAGGGGTAGCCACTACTACTTCCTGTCCTTCTTTCAATGTCAGTCCTGCCTGCAGAATGTCATTGATCAGCTGCTCGCCCTGTGCCAGCGTAAGATTCATTTTCCAGTTACCTGCAACAATTTTCTTTCTCATAAATACTGTGATATTAAGTTTTAAGGTCTTTCTGTTTTACTAATTCATATACCGCTTTCAATACCTCACTATCCTTTTCTGATAAGGCTTGTCCTTTTAAAACCATCCAGTTACCGGCATCTTTCAGGGCTTCTTCCAAACGGTAAGTATCGTTGCCGCCCCAACTGAAAGAAGGCACAAATTTAGGCGGGAAATGCCCTCCAAATACGTTGCTGGACACACCTATCACCGTCCCGGTATTCAACATCGTATTAATGCCGCAACGGCTGTAATCCCCCATCAGCACCCCACATTTCATGCCTGCTGATACCGCCTCTCCATGCGCCTCCATCCATACTTTTACAGTGGATACATTGTTTTTCAGATTGGAACAGGAAGTATTAGCCCCCAGGTTGCACCACTCTCCTATTACAGCATCTCCCAGGTAACCATCATGCCCCTTGTTGGAATAGCCAAACAGCACACTGTTTTTGATTTCACCACCACCGGTCGAAAAGGGTCCCAGGGTAGTAGCCCCGTATATTTTTGTACCCATTTTCAACACCGCCCCTTCTCCCAGTGCAAAAGGTCCGCGGATAAGACAACCTTCCATCACTTCCGCATTCTTCCCGATATAAATAGGCCCTGTGCTGGCATTGAGTACACTGCACTCTACTTTAGCGCCTGGCTCCAGGAAAATATCCGTATGATTGATTTGTTGATTGGTGTGTGATAAGATAGCCGATGTCCGGCCTGCTGTCAGTAGCTTATAATCTGCCCTGATTGCTTTGTCGTTGAGCGCAAAGATATCCCAAGGCTTATAAATTCCCAGTACTTCTCCCGGATAATTTTTCCGGTCGCCTGCCAATAACGTAGGCCCCCCTGGTCCCAACACCGCTTTGGCCAGTAACTGGTGATCTTTATACAGCTCCTGATCCGGTTGCAGCGCCGCAATGGCTGCTACCAACCCGGCATCCGGCAATATATGTCCACTCAATAATATGTTTACAGTCTGGCTGTCTTTGTGCAGCAAAGGATATTTATCCTGTAAGTGCGGTACAGTAAAATGACTAACTCCCGTACCCAGCCAGAGTTCCCATTTCTCCTGTATCGTGAGTATTCCTACTCTGCAGGCGGCGATGGGTCTTGTATGTGTAAAAGGGTATAACAGTTCACGTACGGGCGTGTCAAAAAGAATATAATTACGCTCCATAAGGGGCTAAAATAGAAAATCCCATCGATAAGCCGATGGGATTTCCCTAAAAAAATATTTTACTTAGAAACTATGCTTTCTTAGCGTAGCGCTTGTTGAATTTGTCAATACGTCCTGCAGTATCCACCAATACGTTCTTACCAGTATAAAAAGGGTGAGAAGTATTGGAAATTTCCAACTTGATCAACGGATACTCATTGCCGTCTTCCCACTTTGCAGTTTCTTTGGAAGGAGCAGTAGAGCGGCTTAAAAAGCTCTCACCGTTTGACATATCTTTAAATATCACAAATCTGTAACTTTCTGGATGGATTCCCTGTTTCATATCAAAATTATTGTAAATACAGGGTGCAAAGTTAACTAATTTTCTTTAACACCCAAAGATTATTCGTAAAAAAATCAGGATTTCATGTTTATATACTGCAAAGGTATGCCCAGATTGGATTCCTTCGCTTTCTGTATAACTTCCTGTAAGTCATCAATTTTTTTGCCGGTTACCCGTACAATATCGTCCATAATGGCCGCCTGTACCTTCAACCCGGCATCTTTAATCATTTTCACTATCTTCTTGGCATCTTCCTGTTTGATCCCGTTACGCACAGGTATCTCCTTTTTAAATACCTTCCCACTCTGATAAGGCTCCTTGCTGAGATCGTAAATAGAAGCATCCAGCCCCTGACGCATTGTGCGACTCACCAATACGTCCAGCACCTGCCCCAGCTTCATGTCACTATCTACTTCTATATTAAGCACCAGTTCTTTCTTATTCAGCTCTATTTCCACATGTGAACCCTTGAAATCAAACCTGTTGGTAATTTCTTTCTTCACCGTGTTAATCGCATTATCCAGTGTCTGTAAATCTACTTTGCTAACAATATCAAAGGACGGCATAACTAAAAATTTTATATTCGAACAGCAAATATAAAAAAGAAAAAGCAGGTAGAGAACTACCTGCCGCATATATACTCTAAATCTAACTTGTTATTAAATCTTACTGATCCGGCCCATGCCTGATATGGCCTTTGTTACGCCCGGATCACCTTTATATTTTACGTTACCCATACCGGAAATGCTTACATCCAGTTTCTTCTGGGCAAACACCTTTGCTTTACCGGTACCGGAAATGCCGATTTTTACATCATTGACAGAGAAATCCAGTGCCTCGATGTCTGCTGAACCAGAAATACCATATTCGGCACTTTCCGAACTCCCTTTCAGTTTTACATTACTGGCGCCGGATAATCCTACTTTCAGCGATTGCACTTTGATATCCAGATTGGCATCTGCAGCGCCGCTGAATTGCAGCCGAATCTGATCGCTGCTTAAAACACCAGTACTGGTAAACCCACCCGCACCACTGGCAGACAACTTATCAACCTTCTGCAAGGTTACATATACCTTAATCTCTTTGGTAGGTTGAATATTATATCCCTTTTTAGAATGGATACTCAGCTCACCACCGGAAATATCTGTAATAATATAAGGCAGCAGGTTTTCTTCTGCTTCTATTTTAATACTATGTGTGTTTCCCTGTGTGATGATTACTTTATATACACCGGAAGTACCGATATCTGTAAAGGCAGATGCATCCCTCGATTCCTGTTTCACATTTCCATTACCCCTGATCCTTTCCTCTGTAATATGTTTAAAGG
The DNA here is from genome assembly GCF_056394125.1 of Chitinophaga sp. 10T418. Taxonomy (NCBI): domain Bacteria; kingdom Pseudomonadati; phylum Bacteroidota; class Chitinophagia; order Chitinophagales; family Chitinophagaceae; genus Chitinophaga; species Chitinophaga sp. 10T418. Next base: position 276,877 of record NZ_JBFTHG010000011.1, on the reverse strand, counting down.
AAGCAAATACACCGGCGGCCAACAGCAATGGCAGCGCGATCATCAAATACGTGGCTAATCGTTTCATAGTGTAACTGTATTTTTAAGATTTTAGAATGATGCTATATTTTAAAAAATATCAAGATTAACATCGGAGTTTGTTCCCTGTATTTTTATATAAGGAGATGACTCACTCCCACCCCCTGCCTGTGCTGAAAAATTCAGCGTGGAGCCTCTCTTGTTAGATACGGTATTCTTCAGCTCCAGTCCGCCTGTATCCAGGTCCCCATTGACCAGGTTTGCGTGAATACTCAGTGGTTGCCTGCGGGAAAAAGCCATTTTTAAGTCAGAATAGGTCAGCTGGAAATCAGCCTGTTTAAAGCCACTCCCCACTTTCAGCACCTTCACATCTCCATACGTCATTCTCATGTTCATCCCCTGCTGCAGTTCGGCTACCCTTACATCAGAGTAGGTACAACGGCCCTCTACCCAATCTGCCGATTCTACTTTATAATCATCATAGTTAGCGGCTATCTTCAGACTTCCCAGTTTGCCCACCGTATATTCGCTGTAGTTAGAGCTGGTTTCGAGTGCATCCAGCTTATCGGCACGTATTGTAGAATAATTGCCTTTCACATTCACTTTACCGGCTTTCCCGATTTTGCCTTTATCACAGTAATTGATTCTAAAGGTGAGGTCTTCGGCTTCCCGGATATCAAACGTACAATAGTTCATATCCAGCATGGCAGGGAAGGTGAACTTGTCTGCTATCACATCTCCGAACTGATTCTCTACTACCAGTTTTTGCAGACTTTGCGGAATATATATATCGTAGTCAATATTCACATAATCTTTGGAATCCATTTTACCACCCCAGGAAAACCAGCTGGAACCTCCTTTGCTAGGGCTGTAAGCGGTACGCATAGATATTGCCGTGCTACTGCTTTTATCAGTGTCAATATCTACCAGTTCTGCGATAGACCGGGCCTGCTCATCTGTTTTGCCGAAGCCGGTAATGGTAATGGTAGCTTTAATTTCATTCTTGTTCCAGGCATGAAAAATAATCTTACCATATTTATTCGCAATGCTTAAAGTAGCATTGTCGCTTACTGTAAAATCTTTAACGATTGTTTTCTTGTAAGCCGTTCCTCCATTGTGAGCCTGTGCCAGTAACGGAAGCAACAGGAATAACAAGCATTTAAATCTCAGCTTCATATTGCTTTTTTGTGTGAGCGGGAGTTACACGTTTGTGCTGCAACTCTTCCAATATTTTGTCAAGTAAATCCAGCTTCAGCTGGTAGTAGCGTACAAGTGCAGCGCGGATTCTTTCATTGCCGGGATTGTTCTTTAATTCTTTTTCCAGCGCTTTATAAGTATCGTTGCGAAGTTCAAGTTCCTTACGGGCGGCACTGTCCAGTCCCAGTTCATTCACCGGATAGGCATTGATCAGCTGCAGCTTTTCGTTTATACGTGAGGTATAGTATGCTTTTGCTTCCTGCATCTCAGGCGCTATTACTGCCAGTTCCTGCTGCTGATGCTGTTTATGTTTGGCAAAATAAAACAAGGCACCGGCATTTACCAGTAATACTAATATGACAGCTGCTTTAAACCAGTTTTTCTGTAAAAGCTGTACTACCCTACCTTTGCGTTGATTATTCAGTTCTTTCTCCATTGCATCCCAAACCCTTGGTGAAGGTCCGGGCACCTCAAATTCTTCACGGTGCTGTTGGATAAAACTTTCAAAATTGTCTGGCATTAACGAGTTACATTTTGCTGTTTTACAATTTGCCTTACTTTCTCTTTGGCACGCATATACTGCGTTTTCACGGTAGACTCGGTGATACCCAGCATTTCTGCTATTTCCCGGTGTGAATACTCTTCAAAAAGATAGAGATTCAATACGGTACGATATCCCTGCGGTAAACCATGGATGGCAGATTTTACAGCAGCAACGGTCCAGGTAAACTGGGCTTCGTCTACTCCCTCTTCTGTCATCACTTCCACTTCGTCTACATCTTCAAAATACACTTTCTTTTTACGAAGTGTATTCAGGCAATGATTTACCACGATCCGCTTAATCCAGGCACTAACGCTGTTATCACGTTCCAGTTTATGAATGTGCTTGTGCACCTGGATGAAAGCCTCTTGCAAGGTGTCTTCCGCATCGCTCACATTATTTGTCATCCGCAGACAGATATTATACATAGCAGCAGCGTACGCGTCGTACAATTCACGGAATGCGCGAACATCCCCCTTTTTGCAGCGGTCTACTACATTCTCTGCTATTTGCGTTTGATTCAAGTTAGTGGCTGATGCTTTCATTATAAAGACAGTAATTGTAAAAAAGGTTGCATGTCGTTGAAAGGATTTTCCGGCTTATTGTGACTTTAGCCCGTCTCCAAAACAGCTATGACTCTCTTATCTATTTAATTATTAATTATTTATAGAGATGGATGAAAATTATATCTGGTATAAAATATTTTCCAAAATTATACTAATGCCCTGTCCGTTGCTATCAAATTACACCAAAGACCTCTTTTCTGTGACGAAACCAACATATCCCAGGTCCGGAAGTTTGAAAGGAAAACGCAGCCCAATGAGAGGCTACGTTTTTCCATCCTTTATATACCTAAAAAACCATCTTTAGGACAGGGGGCTGTTAGTTACCACCCTGTTTTACACGATTTTGTTCTGCTTCCAATCCTGTCTGACGGGTACGGGCGGCCTTTACGTTTGTGTTTCCAAAACGATAGTTAAAGGTCAGTCTCACCTGCCGGCTATCCCGGCCACTGGATACAGAAGTGTATTTACCGGCATTTTCAAAAGATCCCCGGAAGTAATTGGTTTTGAAAACATCGGCTACATTCAGTTTCAGGGAGCCTTTACCTTTCAATACTTTCTTTGATACACCCAGATCCAGTGAAGACATAGATTTCATTCTAAATAATCCTTCATTGGTTACCTGCGGCGAAACATAGAAGTAAGTGACTTCAGCTGCCATATCTTTATTAATGGTAAATGTTTGTTGTGTGCGACCAAAGAACCCACCGGAAGAGAGTTTTACCGGATTATTATTTACTACCGTTTCATATTTTCCGTAGGAAACAGATACCGTGGTAAAACTCATCCACCATTTGGTAATAGGCATTGGCAAAGAGATATTCAGGTTAAAATTATCCGCATTGGCCACATTCATGTATTTATACCGGAGAATGGAAGTATCTCCTGTTGACTTATCCACGTCCGCTTCCAGGATCCTGGTCATCATATCTTTTGTACGTGAATAGCCTATAGAGGTGATCAGGAATTCCTTGAAAGTATGTGTGATTTCAAAGTTGTTGGAGTATTGTGGTTTCAGATTTGGATTACCTGCTTCCTTGGTATACCTGTCCAGGTAGAATTCAAATGGATTAAGATCCTCGTAGCTTGGACGCTCAATACGACGGCTATAGCTGAATCCAAGGGTATTGCTTTTGTTCAGGGTGTATGTCAGCGCTGCACTTGGGAACAGGTTAAAATAAGAGGAGTCATTTTTCACCACCTTATTTTCCTTGCCCTGCATGGAGGTGGAGTTACCGGTAATATGTGTTTGTTCTCCCCGCAAACCTAACTGCACATTCAATTTCTTATACTGTTTGTTGAAGTTGATATAGGCAGCATTCACATTCTCCTTATATATAAAATGATTGGAGCGGTTTTCATCCAGTATCCAGTTTCCGCTTTTTAATGAATCAAAACGTGCATCGTTATCTGTAGTCACAAAACTCACTTTCACACCTGCTTCCAGCTTGGCCTGGTTTTTCAGGGGGTGTACGTAATCAATCTTGGCAGTTTTTATTTCTATGCTGGAAGGCTGGTTATTACGGGAAGTATCCGCACCCAGTATTCTTTTTCCCTCTACATCACGGGAAATTGCATAGATACCATTAAACTGTTTGTCAGTGTTCCTTGCATAGTCCAGATCCACGTTCAGTTCTTTACCAGTGCTATCCAGGATACCACGATAGTTCACGTTGTAAGCGCCTCTTCTCCATTTAGCATCGTAGTTGGTGTTGGTATATAAAATAGAATCTACGGTTTTACCATTACCTATTTTGGTGGCGGAATAAGAAGGAAATTCACGGGTTCTGTCTGCCAGATCCACCATTACGCCAATGGTATGTCCCTTGCTGATGAAATAATCCACTCCGATTTTACCACCATGATAATCAGATGTTTGCTTCATGTTGTTTATCTGGTCGTAAACGCTGAATCCTTTATTATCCTGAATAGAGCGATAAAGGCCCAGATCCTGCTGTTGCTCACGGTGACTATAGTTATAAGAACCGAATATGTTAAACTTTTCGTTGCGGTGATTCAGGTTTAGTCCACCGTTCATGCGGGGCCATTTACCGATAGCGGCACCCAGGGTAACATTGCCATTAGTACCGTAGCTGGTGTTCTTTTTTAATTTCAGATTAATGATCCCTGCATTACCGGCTGCATCATATTTGGCGGAAGGATTGGCAATCAATTCGATCTGATCAATATTCGTAGCTGGCATACTTTTCAGCAATTCGGCCACATCTTCCGGTGTCATGTTGGTCGGTTTGCCATCTATCATAATAACCACGCCGCCTTTACCTTTCATGGAAATATTACCATCCTTATCTACATTAATAGTCGGCGATTTTTCCAGCACTTCCATTGCAGAGCCACCGGAAGCGGTGATGCTGCTTTCCACGTTTACCACCATTTTATCTGCTTTCTGCTCTACAAATGGCCTGCGTGCGGTTACATCAATTCCTTTCAATGCTTTGGAAGCAACTTCCAGCGACAGGGCGGGTACCCGAACAGCGCTGCCGGCAACATCAAATACTTTGCTATATGCTTTGGACATACCAACGGACACAGCCGCTATCAGGTATTGACCTTGTTTTACCTGTTCAAATTCATACTTACCATTGATATCTGCGATCGCCCCTTTCACCAGGGAAGAATCTTTTGCTTTTAATAAGGTTACAGTAGCAAACTCTACTGGTTTATTACCTGCCTGGTTAACTTGTCCTGCTACACCGGAGGTATTTTGAGCCATGGAGGTTAAAGCTGTAGCTAACATACTCATTGTTAATGTTATAGCTTTAAAACTTGTTTTCATATAAGGGCGATTTAGAGTGTTAGATGTTGTTTGGTCTTTTAAATACATACTTTTTTAGATCCTTAGCTTATATACTACAGTAGTTAGACTTACTACAGTAGATTAACTACTACGATGTAAAAGTAGGTATTATGTATTACACAGTACATAGCATTACACAAGCGGTCTATAGAAAGGGACGAATGGTAAAAAACTATGGAACGATTAAAAAGACGACTGAGGAGAGATAAAGTTGCACGAGATCCTGTACTATATAAAATAGCGGTGTTAATACAGGATGGCCGGTATTATAAGGGGATAAGAAAGTAAGAAGATGATAAAGAAAAGGGCTGTTTAATTCAGTCGCTCATCAAAATCTATCATTTTACGATAGGTAGACTTGCGGCGATGGTGGTAGAACTGCATCGCATATATAAATAAGACCATGCATAGGAATACCAGCAACATCGATAAGGTACTGCGTAAGCCTAATAAAAGGTTATCCACAGACAATACCCTGCTACTGATAAACACTTCTTCAGGTGTCCAGCGGGCAGATGGGTCTGTACGGGGATTAAAATCGGCATAACCATTTCCATTGGTAAAATGCGCCGAGGAGGCGATCTGCTGTAATTGTTTCCTGATTCTCCCGATGTCGCCAGCTTTACCAATAGCGGTAAAACAGAGGGAACCTCTTCTACCCAGGAGTCGTACTTCATAATTAAGTACAGGAGGAGTGATTCCATCAAAATGTAATATCCTGGCCCAGTGCAGGGTGAGATTGTTTTTATCAAAATAAGGAGGGAATGCCCAGTCCATGCTGGTAATCACTCCAGCCCCTTTGCGACTGCGTAATACATTTTCATTTTTCAGCTCCTCTTTCATATCATGGAGCAGTTTACTATAGTTGATCTTCCCGGCTTCCTGTTCATCCAGGTATCCGGAAGGCTCAAAAGAAATCACAAAACCACGGAAATCCTTATCCATAGGGCCTGCCCTTTCTGGTAACAATACGCCCAGTGTATTAGGATTTTCAGGATTACCCCATAAAGACTCTACGAGCAACCGGCTTTGGGCAGCATCCAGCAACCGGAATCCTTCCGGCACCTGTAAAGTTGCTCCTTGTCCCAGTTCCTGTTCACCCACCTTGTAAGAAAAGGATGCCACTATAATGTCAGACGAATCCAGCTTATCATACCTGCTCAGACTATCTTCCCTGGATAATCCGAGGGATTTGAGGCTGATAGTCAAACAAAAAAACGCGATGAAGCTGCAATAAAACGTACGCATAACTCTAATTAAATAGCCACAGGTTATTTATCAGCTCAACAAACAAGGATAAACCAGTAAAAGGTTACGATTAATAGTCAGATTAAAAATACAAATAGATAGTGCTACTATAACTCTGCTGAAAAATTAGTTTTAAAATTGAATCTGTACAATAGCACGTTAAATACATTTATTGGCTTTCCAGTTGCAGACCGGCCAGGAGCGCCGGTAATTCCTGCTGCAGGAGTTCAAAAAACTCCCTTTCCTCTTTACGGATATGTGTTTCCAGGGCGTTTGCCAGTATGTCCATAGAAGTATCCAGGTCCGTACTATCGGTGAGGGTACTGTACATCCGGGAAATAACCAGGTGCTCTTCCTGTAATTCCCGTATCATAGCGTCAATAGTGGCATTTTTGCCGGCGCATTTCTCGAAGAGGTATTCTTCTTTCTGGATATGTGGTACCATCAGTTCCTGGAATACCTTTACTATATATTCAAATCTGGCCTGTGTTTCCAGTGGAAAGCCTTCATACGGGGCGGCATCTTTTTTCAGGTAGCGGCATACAAATAAAAGGCGCTTGTGCTCATGCGACAAAGGAACTAAAGAAGGGTGACGTTGCATATAATAATATCAGGAAAGCTTATTTGTGGCAGTATTATTTTTACGGTAAATGACAATCAATATAATACCACCAATCACCAGGAGTGTAGATATAATTTCCGCCTGGGTAGGATGAAAGCCGAAGATGTCATAACGGGTATCTACCCTTATCTTCTCTATAAAAAATCGTTCTACACCATTTAATATAAGGTATATACCAAATATTACTCCTGGTATTTTTATCTTTTTACGAATACCCCAGAGCACAAAAAATAGTGCCAGGCATACAATGATCTCATATAACGGTGTAGGATATACGGCAATTGGTAATACTTTGCAATAGGGACCATCACAACCAGCTATCTGCACACCTTCTTTAATAACGTTATGCGGATAACCGTAAGCGAAAAGCCAGTCGGGCATAAAGCCCAGTGCAGCTGGTTTTTCGAAGGCAGCATGTGGTATCTTTTCAACGTTGACATGTTGTTGCTCAACGAACCCTGCTTGTTGCTGAAAGAATCCGACATTTTTCTGTACTGCATCCGGAAAGTTGGCAGGCGCCATTTTCACGGTATGCCCGGTATTAGTGTCGATTGTATAGGCACTGTTATAGATTCCCCAGTCGCCATCTCCTGAAAAATGACAACCCATTCTGCCGATGGCGTAAGCCAGCATCAATGCAGGAGCCGCGCTATCTATCAGTGCACGGATATTAAATTGCTTTTTGCGGGCATAGCTGATAATCACAATGGCTGCTACAATCAGGCCTCCGTAAAAGGTAAGTCCGCTGAAAGATAATAGGGCGCCAATCGGATCTTGTACAAAGTCGTTCCAGTTTTCCAGATTATGGAAAATTTTGGCGCCGAGTAAACCAGCGATAGCCGCCATTACGATAATGTCGGGTACACGGTGATGGGGCATTACCATCACTGTTTGTTCAACTGGTTTGGCCAATGCCTGTTTCTTCTTTGAATAATATTTATAACCCGCCATAGCAGCAGCTACCAGAATACCGGCGATCAGGCTGCCCTGACTGGAAAATACAAATGATTGCAGGTCAGGGGAAGCGGTGTCCCATTGAAAAAATATACCCAGTATCTTATATCCGATGATAAATCCTACCACCGCATTACCTATAATTTCCCCCTGGGTAGCAGGAAGTCCTACGACTACTTTCTCGGGAATACCTTTCAGCAATCCCTGTTGTTCATAGCGTTTCAGTTCACGCGTCAGGATGTAGGCGCCGGCCAGGAAGGCCATGGCCACAAAAAAACCAAACGTCTGTAAAATTTTAAAAACCGGAATCTCTAAGCCAAGCAGATCTCTGAACGCGTAATATAAATTAGGATACATAGCCGTAAAAAAATTGGTGATCTGAACTTTCCTATGAACAAAGCCGAATTTAATCAAAAGGAAAATCAAACCACCAAAGTACGATGCAATTTCGAATTTCTAAATTGGATTTTAGAAATGTGAATATTTAGCAATATTGTTCAAAAGCGTCGGCCAGGTTTGCAGCAATCATTTGCGCAGAACGACCTTCAATCATGTGACGCTCGATAAAATGCACCAATTCACCATTTTTAAATAACGCAATCGCTGGAGAAGAAGGTGGGTAAGGCATCAGATGAGTACGGATTTGTCTTACTGCTTCTTCATCAAAACCTGCAAAGCTGGTCGTCAGCCTGTCTGGTTTCTTTTCGCTGTGTGCTACTGCCATCAGTACGCCCGGACGAGCAGTACCTGCAGAACAACCACATACTGAATTGATTACTACCAGGGTAGTTCCGTCCTGCTTCAGTGTTTCGTCAACGCTATCTGCCGTCAGCAACTCCTGGAAACCATTATCTGTTAACTCCGCCTTTCTTGGCATTACTAATTCCGCTGGATACATATGTTATAGTTTTTTCTGTTTATATTTTTTACAAAGTTAATTATATGAACCCAGAAAGTAAAAAAATGGATGAGCAATTAGACTTTTTGACATAATAACTACAATACAAATGACATAATGTCGCAATCTGTAACCTTTTTACTAACAAAATAGCAGTTTTTACGGCATGGTATCCCATTTGATCTGTACCGGATATCAAACAAAAATTGATTTCACACTAAAAAATTTATAGAAACTATGACACACATTAAATTTAACCACAGCCCCCTTCCTAAATCATTTGGTGGAATTGTTGAAGACATTCTCAACGGCGGATTAAACAAATACGTGAAAGATGATTTTCTGACCAACGATTATTTTACCACACATCCTCCGGTAAACATCGTTGAAACACCAGAAGCCTTCTTGCTGGATGTAGTAGCACCAGGTTTCTCCAAAGAAGATTTTAAGATCAGCGCCGATGAAAAAGCGATCACTATCAGTGCAGAAAAGAAAGCTGAAACTAAAAACGAAAGCGACAAACAAGTACGTCGTGAGTTTAGCTTCAAATCCTTCAAACGCTCATTTACCATCAGTGAATTGGTAGATGCCGGCAAGATCAATGCAAAATATGATAACGGTGTCCTGAAAGTAACCCTTGGTAAAAAGGAAAACAAACAGGATGCCCCGAAAGAAATAGTAGTGGAATAAAATAGCTTTTAGCCATTAGCTTTTAGCTTTTAGGGAAATGCAGCGAAGATCATCATACATCATATGGTGGTCTTCGCTGTTTTTTTATAAAATACAACTAATGCAATCTCCGCTGCATTTCCCTAAAAGCTATTAGCCATTAGCTTTTAGGGAAATCCAGCGAAGATCATCATACATCATATGGTGGTCTTCGCTATTTTTTTATAAAATACAACTAATGCAATCTCCGCTGCATTTCCCTAAAAGCTAAAAGCTAATGGCTAAAAGCTGGTAAAATTCCCACGAACGTTGAATCTACCATAGTTTATTATACAATAATTTGCTTTCCTAAGCACGCAACAATGGCAAAGCTCTTCCGGCAAGGCTGGTTATCTATAAAAAATATTTACCTCAACACAGAGAAAGCAGTGATTGGGAATGTGATCCTTCATACGGAAAACACATACGAACAGGCAAAGATCAAACTCATTTTTGACTACGCTTTCTTCTATATCGTTCTGCTGATGAGTTTTCTTTTCATCAATATGCTCAGCCAGAACATAGTGAACATGTTGCTCATCCCACTGATGATCACCATCCTGATGGTTTGCCTTTTGATGCTGAGAAAAAGGGTCAGCGCCCGAAAAGTAGGCCTGTTAACTTCTTTCACCACCTTATGTATTCCCATCATTTCATCTTTCTTCAATAATCAGGACCTTAGTCCCAAATACACGCTGATATGGGTCATGAGCATATTACTCTGTTATATCACCGTTAATCTGAGGACTGCGCTTATCTGGAGTCTGATCCTCTGCGGGTACCTGGTAGCCATTGCCTATGTGAAACTGAACAACATAGGTGTGTATGTAAGTCCGGGGTATTCTTCTGCCTTCCAATACCTCGCCAATCCTTTGATCGTTGGCATGTACCTGTTGTTCCTGATAAGGGCACTCGGACAATATTACCGCAACATTATATCGATGGAGCAAAAGAGAACTGCGGAGAAACAGCAACAACACTTATCGCTGATTAATCAACACCTCACCAAACAATTTCTCCTGGTAAAAGGATTTTCCCGCTCCGGTAAATCTGCTTTTTTAAAGGGGGAACTGGAATTGCTGGAAGTATGTTTTACGGAAATAGAGAAGCAATGTGGTACTGCTATTGACTATCTGAATGATTCTAAGGAAGGATAGACCTACACATCTGTGTTATACAACAAAGCCACCATATTAATACTATTTATATTATATGGAGAAGTAAATATTACCATTTGCATCATTTTCGGACATAATGATAATATATTGTTGCTAATACAAGTATTTCTATTAAAATAAGATTAGAAAAAATTACAACTTTCGGGGCTTATCGATGGCTGCGGATAAGTATATCTTTACAACCTCAATATTCATCTCCTATTTTCCTTATGCCCGATGAATATCATCTAACCTATGCCATGATAGGGCTTTCAGTAAAATGAAAGCCTTTTTTTATCATACTGAGAGAAAAAAAATGAAAAAAAATAAGCCCCCCGAATAATCGGGGGGCTTTCAGTAGGATTACTAACCCATTTTTTTAATAACCCAAAATCTTTAACATGCTCTGGGAAGTCTGCTCTTTCGCATACAACCAATCTTTCAGCTGACCGTTTTTGTCGTATCCTACAATCACATGCTTAGGCGAAGGTATGAGGCAGTGTTTAATACCACCGTACCCGCTGAGCTGATCCTGATACGCACCTGTATGGAAAAATCCTATATACAGCGGCTCACCGGATGCCTGTTGCTTAGGCAGAAACACAGCATTAATATGTTCTTCAGATGTATAAAAATCGTATCCATCACAGGTAAGTCCACCGAGATGTACTTCCTGGTATTCCTGGTCCCATTTATTAATAGGCAACATCAGGAACTTTTCACCAATGCCCCATGTATCAGGTAAAGTAGTAATGAAAGAGCTATCTATCATATACCAGGACTCCCTGTCATTCTGCATTTTTTCACCAATCACACTGTAAATTACAGCCCCACTTTCCCCTACAGTAAAGGAACCAAACTCTGTGTAAATGTTAGGTACAGGTACCTTATTCTTTTTACACATGCTTTTGATGTTAGCAACAATTTCGTTTACGATATAATTATAGTCGTAATCAAAACCTAAAGAGTGTTTAATCGGGAAACCACCACCTACGTTAATGCTATCCAGTTCTGGACAGATCTTTTTCAGCTGGCAATAAAGGTTTATTACGCGGTTAAACTGGCTCCAGTAGTAAATGTCATCCTTTATACCCTTGTTCATAAAGAAGTGAAGCATTTTCAGCTCAAACTTCTCATTCCCTTTAATTTTATCTACGTAGTACTCCAGGATATCACGGGGAGGTATACCAAGACGGGAAGTATAGAAATCAAAGCTTGGCTCCTCTTCTGCTGCTACACGCAGTCCCAGCTTCACCTTATCCTTGCTTCTGATGTTCCGTTTATAGTCTTCCAGTTCCTCTTTGTTATCAAGTACTGGTATTACATTCTTAAAACCACTATTGATCAGTCGTGCAATAGACCTTGTATAAGACTTGGTCTTAAAACCATTACAGATTACGTAGGTTTCTTTATTTATCTTCTTTCGCTCATATAACTTATTGACGATGTCAATATCATAAGCAAAGGAAGTTTCTATATGCACACCATGCTTCAGCGTTTCTTCCATAATAAAGGAAAAATGCGAGCTTTTAGTACAATAACAATAGAAATACTCTCCTTCGTACCTGTTCTTCTTGATAGCATCATGGAACATTTTCTTGGCCTTGTTGATTTGCATCCCGATTTTAGGCAGGTAGGTCAACTTAAAGGGCGTTCCGTACTTGTCAATCAAAGCCTTAATGTCCAAACCATTAAACTCCAGGTAGTTGTCTTTTACTTCAAAGCCCTCCTGGGGAAATTCAAAGGTCTGTTTAACGAGGTCTGTGTAGGTGTTGTTCATTTAGTACTGCAAATGAATTTTAGGAATTAGTAATAGAAAAAAATAACAGGATAACAATCCTTTTTTCCCTCACTGGGAAACTCCTGGTTTACACACCTACGTCAGTTCGAACCCCAGCAAAATAGGTTGCAAATCTAAATATTTTGTTGATTGCCACCTCAATTTTTTTCGGGAGGTATTCATTAAAAAAGCACAATTACCCGGGCAAATATACAAACAATTACAAACCAGGCAGTTAAATAATATTATTCAATATTTTATTTATCGCTGTTTCAATACTTCCATTGCCTGTTTTCCTTCGCAAAAAAGCAAGTCGAGGATACTAAGGCCGGGAATGAAGCCGGTACGCTCCTGGAATACCTGCGTGTATTCGGGCTCTGCCTCCCGTGCTGCGGCTCCCGGTAAAATACTTTCCCGGGCATCCGTTACACCACTGACTTCTTTCTGATAGCTCTCTGTAAAGATCACCGGCATTTTAATGCCGAGCTTGCTATTCACCCATTCGAAGCAGGCTAGGTTCCAGTCAAGCAAAAATTCGAAGGGCTTTTCAAACAGTTCCTGCAGGTCCGCTTCATAATATTCGAACCAGGGAGAACGCCGATAAGCAGACACGAGCGTTTTCCAATGCTGCCCCTGCCATTTCTCCTCATTGCTGATCCGGACATCTTTCATAACAGTCCGTTGATTTTTTCCTCTCGCCAAAGGCACACTTAAAATCATACGGCCATTTGGACCAGCAACATAACAACGGTTCCTGTAACTGAGCTTTTGATAGTGCTCATATTTCTCTATCTGTAATATATCGTGTTTTACTAAAGTTTTATATGCATCAATTGGTGGAAAATACTGAGATTCAATCAGTAATACCTTTTCTCCTGCATTCTCTGTCATAATGTCAAAATTTTACTGCCATGTGTAGGAAAATGGTTCTCCTCACCTGACAATCACTTATACATAAATACTTAACAATTAACTTTAAGTAAATGATTAACAATTCATAGGATTATTAATCATATGCTAAAATAATTAGCACACCACTACTTTCGTTAAAAGTTACCGAAATGCAAAAATACTAAAGAAATTAGTCGCTTTTTTGTTCATTTTTAGCGAACAGAGGAGGAAATGTGAAGATAATCTATTTTTTTAAAGAACTATTTTATTTATATGTGTTTTATGCTTCATTCTTTAACCTTACCTCCCCGATATAAAAATCCCTCCGTTAAAAGTTTCCCAATTCAGGTTCTCTTTTTTGATAACTAAAACCTTTGCAGTAGGTTTGACATAAATTAAAATACCTGGTCAGCCGATGAAAGTTTTCCGATTGTTAGTGGCAGTTTTTATGATTTGGGGAGTAGCAAGCTCTTGCGAAAAAACAAAAGATATTCAGTTTGTGAGAGTAGCTGGTATCGATTTGGATGAGATCGGTATGAGCAAAAGTATTGTACGGATGACCCTGGCATATTACAATCCTAATAATTTTCGCCTGCAATTAAAGGACGCAAATTTTGACCTGTTTTTTGATGATACCGAAGTCGGCCATTCCATGCAGGATACCACCATTTCTATTCCAGCCAGAGATACTTTTTACTTCCCGGTAAAACTGGAAGTAAATATGGCGAACGTGTTTAAAAATGCATTGAGCGCTTTTGCCAATAAAGAAGTGACCATAAAAGCAACCGGCAATTGTAAAGTAGGTAAAGCGGGCATTTTTCTGCCCTTTCCTATTAAGTGCGAAACCAGACAAGCCTTAAATTTCTTCTGATCCCTTAATCACTCAACAAGGACATTATTTCCAAAATGTGACTGCTTTCCGCGATATTTCTAAGCGGAGACAACCTTAATCCGTTGCGTAAATAATTGAGGTCTTCCAGCAAATTTCCTGTCAATAAATCATGTTGCTTTGCCATCCGCCAGGCAAGGGCAGTTTTAAGTGCAGCCGCTTTTACGCGAAAAGTATGCGGGCTGTACCGTCCCGGATGCAGATGTATATAATTGTCCTTATCTGCTGCCAATCGTAATATCCACCTCGAAGTATCGGATAATGTCAATGTCGCATAATCATTTGTTTGCGCCAGGAACGCTTCATAATCAGCACGGTTGTGTACACCAGCCAACGCTAATTGGCTTCTTACTTCACTGAAAATAGCTGTTGTAGGAAGATCACCGGCATACATATCCATTTGCGAGCCGCCGAGGGCCAGCAGGTGAAAATTGATGTCAGATGGATCTAAAAGAGAAAGCGTTTGCTGAAGCGCAGTGAGATGATGTTTCAGCGGGTTGAACAGGATGGGAATGGTGGTAACTTTAAATGTTAAAAATAGCCTTTAGCTGCTATTCTTCCGTGTTTACCGGAGAACCAACCGCTAAAGGCTATCATTATATTAGTTCTTCTTCTCTTTTGCCATGCCGCCGCCATCTTCCGGCTTCTTACAGCAGGTAGGGAGTTTCGCGTAAGACTCAGGATTGGCAGTAATATTATCTGCGTCATATCCTGCATTGGCGATACCTGTCTTGATATTCTCAATATTGGTACGGTCTGTCCAGTATTTAACAGTAGTGATATGTTTTTTGAAATCAACTTTCACAGACTGTACACCTTCTTCGTGTGACATATATCTTTCAATACGATTCTTGCAGGATTCACACTGCACCGTTGGCGTGCTGATCTTAGCGGTTTCAATCGACTTCTGTTTCTGCTGGGCCATAGCCATACCTACACTGGCTACCAGGAACAACATTACTAATTTTAGGATGCGCATAGTTGTAATATTAATACCCGAATATACAAAAAATGTGATATACAAATATGAACTACCTCCCCCACTGATCAGGTGCACTTCTCCAGGCTTGTAAAGTGGAAATTTCGTCTGCAGAAACAATCCCTTTTTCTTCTGCCAGCGCAATCATAGCGCTATAGTTACTGAGAGAATGGAAAGGAACACCCGCTGCTTCAAAAGCTTTCACCGCCACATCGAAACCGTAGTTAAAGATAGACACCATCCCTATTACTTCACCACCTGCTGCACGAATGGCCTGTACGGCTTCCAGACTGCTCTTGCCCGTAGAAATAAGATCTTCTATTACGACTACTGACTGACCTGGTTGCAAAACGCCTTCAATCTGGTTACCCATGCCATGTTCTTTAGGCTTGGATCTCACATAAATAAAAGGCAGTTTCAATTGATCAGCTACCAGTGCACCATGCGGAATACCTGCTGTAGCTACTCCTGCAATCACTGCTGCATCCGGAAAAGTTTCGAATACCAGGTTGCACAACTCAGATTTAATATAGTCGCGCACGTAAGGAAAAGATAAAATTTTCCTGTTATCGCAATATATCGGCGATTTCCAGCCGGAAGCCCATGTAAAGGGCTGTGCAGGACTTAATTTTACAGCCTGCACCTGCAGTAATTTTTCTGCAACTTGTTTTTCGCTAACTTTACTCATACAATCGCCAAAAGTAGTTTATTTCTACTATTTTACTAGTAAACTAGTAATTGAGTAAACTGGTAAAACAGCAAAATAGCTACCAGAAAGGAGTTTTCCCACCCGGAATATTTTACTTCCATATTACCAATTCAAATTTCCACGCTCTTTTTTATCTACTTATTCTGATCCTCGTTACATTTGCGGCATGCAAGCAACTATTACTATCTATCTCAACGAGCGGCCACTCTTATTGAGTGCAGATACAACCAACATTCCGGCTCAATTTGCAAAAGCGAAAGTGTACGATAACCCTGATCCTATCAAAATGGAAAGCGTATTACAGAAGCTGGAAGACGGGAAAAAGGAAGCAGCGGTTTTTATTGCACCAGATGTAAAACAACTCTTTAAAAAAGTATCCCTTCACTTCACCACACTCGTAGCTGCCGGTGGCTTAATTACCAACCCTGCCGGAGAAGTACTGATGATGTTCCGCAGAGGTAAATGGGACCTGCCAAAGGGCAAACAGGATCCGGGAGAAGACCTGGAAACCTGCGCACTGCGTGAGGTAGCTGAAGAGACAGGCTTACATACCATTTCACTGGAAAATAAAATTATAGAAACGTATCATTATTACCCGATGAAAAATAAAAAGGTATTGAAACATACCCATTGGTACCGTATGCTGTTTACAGGTACCGAATTAACTGTACCACAAATAGAAGAAGATATACAGGATCTGGAATGGGTTAAACCGGAAAATGTAGACAAGTATCTGAAGTTTTCCTACGAAAATATCAGGGAAGTATTCAGGGCTTCTAACCTGTAGGGAGTTGTCAGCTGGTTATTTGCTGTAATAATACTGTATAAAATAACCAGCCGCTCATTACCTGTTATGAAGCCATCAGCGCTGCCAACCTTATCGTTTGGCCAGAATCGCTACTGTAAGCCGGCTTACACAAACCAGCTTATGCTGATCATCTGTAATACGGATATCCCAAACATGACTGTTGGCTCCAATATGCAAAGGCCTGGCGCAGGCATGTACATAGCCACTTCTCACACCTCTTACATGATTGGCATTAATTTCCATTCCAACACAAATCTGTTTTTCCGGATCAATAATTAGCCCCGATGCCATACTGCCTACAGTTTCCGCCAGTGCTGCAGAAGCCCCACCATGCAGTAAACCATATGGCTGTACTGTTCTGTGATCTACCGGCATCATCATTTTAAGATAATCCGGCCCTATTTCAGTGAACTCCATCCCCAGGCAGGTAGCCATCGTTGTTTCCCCCATTTCATTCAGCTGGTCCAGTGAAATTTTGGTGTTATGCCAGATCGTTTTCATATCAATTACTTTAAAAAATTATTGCTTAACGCGCTTAATACCTTCCATTACCGCTTTAGGAAGAAAAGGTGATACATCTCCCCCATAACGGTAAAGATCTCTTACCAGGGTAGAAGCGATGCTTGAATACTGCGGCACAGTCGTTAAAAAAATAGTTTCAATTTCCGGCGCCACGGTGCGGTTTACGTCGGCAATTGCCTTTTCGTATTCAAAATCACTTACATAACGAATACCCCTCAGAATGAAGCGGGCATCCAGTTTCTTACAAAAGTCAATCGTGAGTCCGGAGTAAGAAGCTACTTCTACCCGGGGATCATCTTTATAAATTTCCCGGATCCAGGCCATCCGCTCTTCCAGTGCAAACATAGGCGTTTTGCTACTGTTTACGCCAATGCCAATCACCAGGCGATCAAACAAATCAAGCCCACGGTTAATTACATCCGTATGCCCCAGGGTAATGGGATCGAATGTACCTGGGAATAAACAAATCCTCATGACTTATAAATTATTTGTCAGCGTTTTAATGCTTCCCGGTTAATAAAAATAGAGAAAACCGTAGCACCATAATTTCTTTCAGAGCGATAATAAGAATAGTCCTGGAACTTCTTGTGTTGTGTGTGCTCTACTATCAACCAGCCTTCCGGATGAAGGAGTTCTTTCTCAAATACCAGTAATGGCAGCTGGTCCAGTGTTTCCATCATATAAGGAGGGTCAGCAAAGATCAGGTCAAATTTTTCCGTGCATTGCTGCAGGTACTTAAAAACGTCCATTTTTACCGTTTTCAGGGTAGAAATCCCTAAACTCAGGGCCGTTTTACTGATAAACGCAGCCATTGCGGGATCTTTTTCTACTACTGTTATATCGGTTGCGCCTCTGGAAGCCAGCTCGTAGCTGATGCTTCCCGTACCTCCAAAAATATCAAGTGTTTTTAAAGATGGAATATCAAGGTTGTTCTCAATGATATTAAACAACCCACCCTTTGCTAAATCTGTAGTAGGGCGGGTATGCGGCATTTTTGCAGGTGGTTGTATTTTTCGTCCTCCACTAGCTCCTCCGATTATACGCATAACGCTAACGCATATAAATTATGAAAATAATAACCCGGTATTTCCTGCATTTTAGTAATGTAGCTGAAACCCGGTAATCGTTGCATCCATTCCAGGTGTGGAATGAATTTGTACATTTCCTGGTATACGCCCGCATCTGTGACTACAGCTCCTCCCAGCTTTACCTTTACCACCTGTTCATTCAGCCCCAGCTGACGAAGGATATTCACCACATTATATACCACATCCAGTCCTGTCTGGTAGTCGGACTCCTGTTGTATCAGGAGTTTACCACCGGCATATACAGTCACCGTGAAGGTGTGTTGTTCCACTTCTACAAAGGCCACCCCAGTTGCTGCATTAAAATCCAGGTCCAACGGATAGGATTGCAACAGGGCTGAATTGGCATGTATCACCACGTCTGTTGAAAACTCTTTCCGCAAAAATCCCAGCAAATCCTTATCCACGCTGTAAATATTTACCATGGGCAATCCCGGCATCAAATCCGACAGGATAGCTTCCTGTACCTTTTCGGGCATAGCCAGGTGCAGGTAATCCTTTTTCATGGATGGCATATAATACAGATGAGGCACCAATACGCCGTTACCGGTATTAAAGGCCAGCAGTATTGATTTAAAGGCGGTAAACAGCAGTTTGTCTGTATCAAATACGTTCTCTATCATTTCCAGATCGGCCAGGGCCATCTTCCGGGGAGTAAAATGATAGGACTTCAATGCCAGAAATTTCTTAGCAACCGGATCATACACTACATAACTAAATGTTCCGCTTCCTACCAGTACTAATAAATAACAGGCAGTGAGGTCAGTTTCCAGCAGGGTTTCATCGTCTACTGTAAATGCAGGATGGATGTTATAAGCCACGGGCATATTTTACCTTTCAAATGAATTACAATAATAATCTTTTTAGTTAATTGGTGAGGGCGTTTTGTTGTTTTATATGGGGCAGATGATCAACATATAGCTATATCTTTGTTTTTACACCCTCAATCAGCAAAAGATTCATGCAACTGGAAGTTACCACGCGGCAGATTATCAAAATAGCCGGACCTATATGCCTGGCACTCATTATCCCGCAGATCAATCACATCACCAATACTGCATTCCTCGGCCGCCTGGGGGAGTTTGAACTGGCAGCCAATGGCATTGCCGGGATCTACTACCTGGTTATGTACATGATTGCCTATGGTCTTAATAACGGCATGCAGGTGTTGATTGCCCGCAGAGCGGGCCAAGGCCAGTATGCAGGCATCGGACAACTTTTTTCCAATGGGATACAGGTAGGTGTTTTCTTCTCTCTATTAGCTATTTTACTAACCCTGCTGGCTGCGCCCTGGTTCTTTTCCAAAAGTTTGCATGACCACCATATATATGAAGCGGCAGTTTCGTTCATACGTATCCGTATCTGGGGGCTCCCTTTTCTGATGCTGCTGAACATGGCCAATGCGTTTTATATTGGCAGCGGACATTCTAAAGTATTGGCTGTTACATCCCTTTTCCAGGAGATGGTGAACATATTCTTTGATTACACCCTCATTTTTGGTAAGCTGGGCTTCGTGGCAATGGGGCTGAATGGCGCAGCTACCGCTTCAGTGATTGCGGAAGTGACAGGATGCAGCGTGGCTTTCAGTATTTTGTTTATCCGTCGTTACCACCTGGAATACAGCTTGTTCAGCTATCTCCGGTTGAACTGGAGCATTGTTAAGAACATCCTGAATGTATCGGCTCCATTGATTGTGCAGTTTCTTTTCAGTATTGGCAGTTGGTTTGTTTTCTTCATTTTTATAGAACATCTGGGGGAAAGGCCACTGGCTGTATCCAATATGCTCCGTAGTATTTTCGGGTTCTTCGGCATATTTACCTGGGCGCTGGCAGCCGCCTGTAATACGATGGTGAGTAATATTATTGGTCAGGGGCGGCCGGAGCTGGTGTTTACTGTTATCCGGAAAATTGTGGTCATTAGTCTGGGCTGTGCTGCTACAGTGTGTATACTCGTTAACCTGTTTCCCTACACTTTACTCCATATTTATACCAACAATGCCGACCTGATTACGGCCTCCATTCCTTCTATACGTATCATTACGCTGAGTACTATTTTGATGGCAGTGGCGGCGGTGGTGATGAGTGGTGTGATAGGTACTGGCAATACCCGTATGAACCTGATAACAGAAATCGCAGCAGTGATAGGCTACCTGCTCTATTGTGATATTGTTATTGAAAGAATGCGCAGCGAGCTGCAATGGGCCTGGGGAGCAGATTTCATTTACTGGACCATCATTTTCGGGATGAGTTACTGGTATCTCCGTAGCGGCAAATGGAAAGGAAAGGAGATATAGTACCAACAGCTTTTAGCCATTAGCTTTTAGCCATTAGCTTTTAGCTTTTAGTAAATACAGCGGTTGATCAACATAACATTATCTAAAAGCTAAAAGCTAATGGCTAAAAGCTATTTCTACTGTAGATCATCCAGCATTTTCTTGCAATCGGCTTTAATACTGGCATCATCATAAACGATATTACGGAGTGTCAATGCTTTTTTGAGTATTTCAATTGCTTTTTCCTGCTGATCATTTTCTTTGTAGGCGCGGGCCAGTTCATAGTAGTTGAGCAGGAAAGCCGGATCCAGTTGCCGGCATTTCTCATAATTGTTGATAGCGTTTTGGAGAGAACCATCGGGTAAGCCACCGAAGAGCATTTTAGCGGCACCTCTTTCAAAAGCATTCAGATTGGCCACTTCAAAATTCCATTTACCTAACACGTGATAAGCCTGTGCAAGGGAAGGATTGAATTTAATGGCCAGTTCCGCATATTTCTTTACATCTTTAGACGCAGCGACTTTATCTTTTGCACCCGAGATCAGTGCCATACGGCCCATGGCGATGGCCATAGACAGATTAGCATCCGGGCTGTTTGGATTTACTTTCAGGGCTTGCTGTGCATAGCTTTTAGCCTGATTGAAGTAGTTGATCTTTTCATCTTTGGTCTTTTGCCGGTTACCTATGCGTGCGCATAATTGGCTGGCCTGATTCAGGGCATCTAATTCTGCAGGTTGTATTTTCAGGATGTCTTTATCTTTCTCAAATGCTTCGTTCTCTTTCATTTGTTTTTCCAGCTGCCTGGCTTCTTCCACCATTTCACTGACACTCTGCGCCTTTACAAACAAGGCTGCAGATAACAAAAAGCAAACTGCCATGATCCGTTTCAACATAGGACAGGTTTTACAGCGTGAAAATTTGTTGATTAACTAGTAGCTATAAATTTACGAAAATTACAAATGAGATAATCATTCCTATTCCAAAAAACAGGGACTCAGTAATCTTTCTCCAGGGAAACAAGTGAGTTGCGGATAGTCGCGCCCATAGGCGGGTTCATTTTACGGAGACTAACAATGCTGTGTTGGATATCCGGATATCGTTGCTTCAGCGCATCGGATAATTCGTATACCACTTCTTCCAGTAAGGGCCGGGGTATTGCCATGACTGTTTTAGCGACTTCATAAATGCCCTGATAATTCACGGTTTCAGACAAATCGTCCACCGGCACGGTACCGGGTATACGAACGGCTACATCCAGTATGAAGTGGTTACCAATAATCGTTTCTTCCGGGTATAAGCCGTGATAGGCATAGAAAGTAGCCTGTTCGAGGGCAATAGTGAGCATAAAAGAGAAATTACGAATTACGAAATTACGAATTACAAATTTGTGGGGACCTACTTAAAGTTGTTTTCCCGCAAATTCGTAATTCGTAAATCGTAATTGTTCTATTATTGGTGGTGTTCTTTTGCTGATAAGTATCTTTCTGCGTCCAGGGCAGCCATACATCCGCTACCGGCAGCAGTTACCGCCTGGCGGTAAATTTTGTCCTGTACGTCACCGCAGGCAAATACACCTTCTACCGTGGTGCGGCTGGAGCCGGGTACAGTTACAATATAATCCTGTTCATCCAGTTCCAGGTAATCTTTGAAGATGCTGGAATTAGGCTGATGTCCGATGGCTACGAAAAATGCGCTTACCGGTACATCTTTCTTTTCCTGTGTTTTATTGTTCAGGATCCTGATGCCTTCTACTTTTTTATCTCCTAATACTTCATCGGTTTCTGAGTTCCAGTAAACGATGATATTGGATGTTTTCAGTACGCGGTCCTGCATTACTTTGGAAGCGCGCATTTCATGGCGGCGTACCAGCATATGCACGGTACTGCACATTTTAGAAAGGTAGAGTGCTTCTTCAGCGGCGGTATCACCGGCGCCTACAATCGCAACTTCCTTACCACGGAAAAAGAATCCATCGCAAACGGCGCAGGCAGAAACACCGCTACCGTTCAGGCGTTGTTCTGAAGGAAGGCCCAGCCATTTGGCGGAAGCACCTGTAGCGATGATGATCGCATCCGCAGTGATTTCCTTCTCTTCATCAATAATAACTTTATAAGGTTGTTTGCTGAAATCCACGGATGTAGCCATACCATAACGGATATCAGCGCCCATGCGGGTAGCCTGTTTCTCAAAGTCCACCATCATTTCAGGACCCTGAATACCTTCCGGGTAACCAGGATAGTTTTCAACTTCTGTGGTGATGGTTAATTGTCCGCCGGGTTGAATACCTTGGTATAATACTGGTTTAAGGTTGGCTCTTGCGGCGTAAATAGCAGCGGTGTAACCGGCAGGTCCGGAACCGATGATCAGTAAATGCACATGCTCTTGTTGCTTGTTTTCCATACTTTTTTGCTGTATAATTACTTGCTAATAATAATCGTTTTATAGGTTACGGTGTAACCTCCCCAGTAGCCTAATGCACCGGGTACATTCCCTAGTATTTTTGTAGGTGATGAGAATGGATTGCCATTACTGTTATATGCAAAATCGACTGTTCTCCAGAAATCCCAGGTTGCTTTGTCAATATTACAAAACTTCATGGTTACTGTATCTCCGAGGTTGAAGAATGCATATGTTGCCAGATCCAGCCTTTCATTCTTATTAACACCTGCGTCCACAGGAATTTCAAATGTTGTGCCGTTCACCAGCTGATCATCTACTACGGAGGTCAGTCCGGGTAAAAACGGCTCGTTATTACGGCTGGTAAAGTAGCGGCCATAATTACCAAATGTGGGCGAATCTGTTACCCGCACCCATAAGCGCGCCATTGAACTATCATTATCCAGCTTCACCAGCGACCACCAGATCGAGTCCAGTTTCAGTCCGGGTGTAGGGATGGTTGTCACAGACTTATATGCCTTATTGTCAGCATTAATGTTCAGGGTGTAAGTACCTGCCACTTTTCCGGTAAAGTTATTGGCTGGCTGTCTGACATCCGGTATATATGCAAAGAGCTTCATTCCTCCGGTGTCTATCGATTGTTCGACCAGCTTCATGGTTTTAGTACCATCAGCAACTGTTACCACTGCGTTATGTACAAAGGAGTTCTGTAAAGTGGCCTGATCTATTGCGGCAAAATAGTTCAGGCTGTGTGTAAGTATCACGATGGGATAATTACCATTCTCGAACCGGCCTTCTACCACCAGTTGCGGCTCGTTCCCTGGCAGGTTTACAGAGATATCTTTTTCGCAGGCGGAAAAGATCAGTGTGACCAGTATAAGGAAGAGCGTATTGCGCATAGTATGCAAAAATAAGGGGTGTGAGCTAAATAAAAACACCGGCCATGTATTTACAAGGCCGGTGTTCTTATAGAATAAAGAGGATTAGTAGATTTATTCAATTGGTTATTTTGTTATTTACCTATTTAAATATCAAAATAGTCAACGGAGTAAAAGGATTATCCCAGGTAAGATTTCAATGCGCCACTATAGCGGGCTTTCTGGAGCCTTTTGATAGCACGTTCTTTAATCTGCCTGATTCTTTCTTTAGTCAGATCATATTTCTGACCGATTTGTTCGATTGTTGCGCCGTTTTCACCATCCAGACCAAAATAAGCATTCACAATTTCAGCTTCGCGTGGACTCAGGGATTTCAGGACCCTACGTATTTCCTCGCGGAGTGAATCTCTCATAACGTCATCATCAGTAATATCTCCACCTTCCAGCAAATCGCCCATTGCTACGTCTTCTGCCTCGTGCACGGGTGCATCCAATGACATGTGACGGGTGTTGCTCTGGAAAATATTGTTTATTTCTGATTCAGACATCTCCAGGATTTCTGCGAGTTCCTCGGTAGAAGGCTCACGCTCGTTTTCCTGCTCAAATGCCATGTAAGCTTTGTTAGCTTTATTATAGGTGCCAATTTTGTTTTGCGGAAGACGAACAAGACGACCTTGTTCCGCTAACGCCTGCAGTATGGATTGGCGAATCCACCAAACTGCATAAGAAATGAATTTGAAACCTTTTGTTTCATCGAAACGTTGTGCCGCCTTGATCAAGCCAAGATTACCCTCGTTAATAAGGTCACTGAGGCTGAGCCCCTGGTGCTGATACTGCTTTGCAACAGAAACAACGAAACGTAAGTTTCCTGTAGTCAATCTTTCAAGAGCCTTTTGATCGCCCATTTTAATGCGTTGCGCCAAAACGGTCTCCTCCTCGGGTGTTAACAAAGGGATCTTCGAGATTTCCTGCAGGTACTTTTCTACCGCCTGCGAATCACGATTGGTGATCTGGGTGGCAATTTTAAGTTGCCTCATATGAAAAATTGTATTGGTTTATAAATAAAATAACAGCGAAAGAAATTTTTTGTTCGAATTTTTAAAATTATTAACTTACAAAGTTTCCCGCGCTTTATCCTTTTGATTCAAAATAAGTCTGCAAAGATCGTGCTAACCAATCACTCTACCAAATCCTTCTTATATTTGCCAGCCATATAACAAAGTACAGTTTTATAACGGAATTTTATAGTGCTTTAGTCGCTGTATTGCGATGGTTTATACAAATTTTAACAATTGATAAAGAATCATATTTAAATTAACATCTTAACTAATTTAATTGTTAAGCCGTTGCAAAATTTTCAATAAAATGATTGACTTTAGAAGCGACACTTTTACACGTCCCGGTCCTGGCATGTTACAGGCCATGCTACAGGCTGAAACCGGTGATGACGTTTTCGGTGAAGATCCCAGCATCAATAAATTGGAAGCCATGATGGCAGCTTATTTTGGCAAAGAGGCAGCCTTGTACTGCCCTTCCGGCACAATGAGTAACCAGATTGCCATTAAAGTACATACGTTGCCAGGTGACGAAGTGGTTTGCAGTAATCTTGCTCATGTATATATTTATGAAGGTGGTGGCATTGCATTCAACTCTGGTGCACAGGTACATGCCCTTATCGGCGACCGGGGCATGATCCGTGCTGCACAGGTAGAAGCAGCCATCAATCCGGATGATGTACATAAAGCACGTACCAGTCTCGTATGTATTGAAAATACTTCCAACCGTGGTGGCGGATGCTGCTACGATTGGGAAGAAATGGTAAAAATCGGCGACGTTTGTAAAGAACACGGACTCGCACTGCACCTGGACGGCGCCCGTCTCTTCAACGCACTGGTAGCCACCGGCCAGGATCCAACCACCTACGGCCAACTATTTGACAGCATCTCCGTTTGCCTTAATAAAGGAATGGGCTGTCCCATGGGTTCTGTATTAATTGGCAGTGAAGCCTTTATCAAATCTGCCAGACGTATCCGCAAGAAACTGGGCGGTGGCCTCCGCCAGGCTGGCTTTATGGCAGCCACCGGCATTTACGCCATGGAAAACAATATAGCACGACTGGCAGAAGATCATCAGCATGCCAAGCAACTTGCACAGGCTTTGCTGGAAAAATCTTTCGTAGGTCATATGCTGCCGGTAGAAACCAATATCATCATCTTTGAAGTAAAGAACGACTGGACGCCACAACACTTTGCTGACTATCTGAAAAGAGAAGGCATCCTTGTGATGGCCATCTCTCCCACACAGGTAAGAATAGTAACGCACCTGGACGTAACTCCGGAGATGATTAATACTACCTGCGAAGTGATTGCTTCAATGGCATAAATACTGATATCCCAAATATACGATCAGGCTGCTCCACACCTGATCGTATATTTTTCACCCTAATCCTTCAGGTTGTAATATTGGGCGACTGCTTGATAATCACTCAGATCAACACCGCTGCCAGCCCTCGCTGCGGCAGTTCCAGGAATGATCACATATTTGTAATCATAGGAAGGAATCACCGCTGTACTGATACTGGGAACAGCTTGCGCCGGCGCACTATCCGTTTGCACATACATATAATAAATCCTTAGCTTCCCTGATTCATAGTTAAACTTAATGGCGGTATAATAACCCACATTAAAACCACGTATATCGTAAGGCAAAGGTGTCCATACAGTGGCCGTGGTATTCAGGTTAACCGGTGTTTTTAAATATACCAGCACAGTTCCTGTATTAAAAACATCCGCTGTTATTCCAGGTAAACTTTTCACTACCACTCTGGCAGTTATTCCCATTGCGCTTCCGGCTCCGGTGCTTATTGTCCAGTAATCAAGCGTATAGTCGGCGTTGGCCAGCGTAAACGTTCCGGTGATAGCACCAGGCCCCTTCGGCCCCACCGGACCTGCAGGCCCCTGGGCGCCATTCGCTCCGGCTGGTCCGGGATCACCTTTTTTAGCACATGCTGAAATAATTAATAGGTTGGCAACAAGTAGAATAGCCAGCAACAACCGGGGCTGCCACTGCTTTTCGGGGAGAATTCTTTTCATGATATTGTAATTGGGGTATAGAATGAATCCTCCAAAATAATACGGCATACTGCTACCAGGTAGTATAAAATCGCAGCTGGCCATAAATACTTATTATCTGGTACATTTCCCGGGATAATCGCATGCTGTAACGGTATGATTACTATTATTGCCCTTTAAATTTCCATCTCTCCCTAATCTCCGTTATTTTTGCAACCTTATATTATGAATAGCATGGAACTATCGAAAAATTACCTGCCTGCAACGGTTGAAGAAAAATGGTACCAACAATGGATGGACAAAGGTTATTTCCGCTCTAAGCCGGATGGCCGTCCCCCCTTTACTGTAGTTATTCCCCCTCCCAATGTGACCGGGGTCTTACATCTTGGCCATACCCTCAATGAAACCGTCCAGGACATCCTGGTGCGCCGTGCCCGTATGAGTGGGTTTAACGCCTGCTGGGTTCCAGGTTCCGACCACGCTTCCATTGCTACTGAAGCCAAAGTGGTTAATATGCTCAAACAGGAAAAAGGGATTGAAAAATCTCAACTTACCCGCGAAGAGTTCCTCAAATATGCCTTTGAATGGAAAGATAAATATGGTGATATCATCTACCACCAGATAAAGAAACTCGGCTGCAGCTGCGACTGGGACAGGGTTACCTTTACCATGGATGATCACTACTACAAAGCAGTCATCACCGTTTTTATTGACCTCTACAAAAAAGGTGTGATCTATCGCGGCGCCCGCATGATTAACTGGGATCCCAAAGCCAAAACAGCTTTGAGTGATGAAGAGGTAGAATACAAAGACCTGCAGGGTAAGCTGTACCATGTTAAATACGCGATTACGGATGCTGCCGGTACACCAACCGGTGAATTCATCACCATCGCCACCCAGCGCCCCGAAACCATCATGGGTGACACCGCCATTTGCGTAAACCCTGAAGATGAAAGATATACGCACCTGAAAGGCCATTTCGCTACTGTACCGCTGGTGAACCGCCGCGTTCCCGTAATCTTTGATACTTATGTAGATAAAGAATTTGGTACCGGCGCGCTGAAAGTAACGCCTGCACACGATATCAATGACTATAACCTCGGCCTGAAACATAACCTGGAAATAGTAGACACCCTGAATGATGACGGTACACTCAGTGCTGCCGCTATCGTATTTGTGGGTGAAGACCGCTTTGTTGCCCGTAAAAAAGTAGTAGCTGCACTCGCTGAAGAAGGCTTACTGGAAAAAGAGCAGGAATATACTACCCGTCTGGGTTACAGTCAACGTAACCCCGACACCGTAGTAGAACCCCGCATTTCCACCCAGTGGTTTGTGAAAATGGCGGAAATGGCCAAACCGGCCCTGGATGCTGTTGTAAACGGAGATGTGAAAATACATCCCGGCGACCGTTTCCTGGCGACCTACAAATACTGGATGGAAAATGTAAAAGACTGGTGCATTTCCCGCCAACTCTGGTGGGGACAACAAATACCAGCCTGGTACGCACCGGATGGTACTTTTGAAGTAGCTTCCACTGCTGCCGAAGCAGTACAACAGTTTGCTGCACGCAACATCACCATCTCCGCCGCTGAACTGACACAGGATGAGGATTGCCTCGATACCTGGTTCAGCTCCTGGTTGTGGCCAATGGAAGTATTCAATGGTATCTCTCAGCCAGATAACGAAGACATCAACTACTACTACCCTACTTCCGTACTGGTAACAGGACAGGATATTATCTTTTTCTGGGTAGCCCGTATGATTATGGCCGGCCTGGAATTCAAAGAAGTGAAGCCTTTCAGCGATGTATACTTCACTGGAATGGTACGCGACAAACTTGGACGCAAAATGAGTAAACAGCTGGGGAACTCTCCGGATCTGCTGGAACTCATCCACGCCTTTGGCGCAGATGCAGTACGTTTTGGGATCATGATTTCCTCACCTGCCGGCAACGACTTGCTCTACGATGATTCCAGCTGCGAACAGGGACGTAACTTCTGTAATAAAATATGGAATGCCCTGAAGCTGATAAAGATGTGGGAACAACGTCAGGAAGATGACAGTGCTACCAATGCAGCCGCAGACCACTTTGCCGTGAAATGGTTTGAAAGCAGACTGAATGAAGTACAGGCAGAAGTAGCCGCATTGCACAAAGATTTCCGCCTCAGCGAAGGGCTGAAAGCTATCTACAGCCTGGTATGGGATGACTTCTGCAGCTGGTACCTTGAATGGGCCAAGCCTGGTTTCGAACAACCAATTCCTGCGTCTGTATACCGTAAAACTGTATATTTCTTTGAACAACTCATGCAGTTGTTACATCCGTATATGCCATTTATTACGGAAGAAATTTATCAGCAACTGACCGTGCGTGCCGGAGATGACTCCCTGATGATTAAACAGTTTACCACTCCGGAAGCACCTGTACACGCTACACTGCTGGAAGGTTCACTGGCGAAGGAAGTAATCAGCAGTATCCGTGATGCACGTGTTAAAAACCAGATCAAACCTAAAGAACCGATTGTACTGCATATAGAAACCAAACATGAAAATGCATTCAAACGAATTGAAAGCACGCTGATTAAACAAGTGAATGCATCTGCTGTTCATTATGTGCAGGCACCTGTTACAGGTTGTATCACAGTAGTGATCCAGAAAGATAAATTCTACCTGGGTACTGAAACTGTACTGGATACCACTGCGCAAAAAGCTACATTGCTGAAAGACCTGGAATACCTGAAAGGATTCCTCGTATCTGTTCAAAAGAAGCTCTCCAACGAAGGTTTTGTACAGAAAGCAAAACCAGAAGCGGTAGATGCAGAGCGTCAGAAAAAAGCAGATGCAGAAGCAAAGATTGCGGTAATAGAGGAAAGTTTAAAGACCTTATAATTTTTATGATCGCCCGGTCGTTACTATACCGGGCGATTTTTTTATATCCCCGTACTACCATGCAAAAACACCTGTTACTTAGTTTCCTGTTTGCCGCTGCACTTTCTTCAGCATTTGCACAGTCTCCTAAAAAGACGGCTGCAAAACCTGCTGTTGTTACCAATAAAAGACCAATGAAACTGCGTAGCAGCTGGGGCATTTACCTGAGTGATACACTGCCAAAAAATGAAGTAATAAAACTACTGGACTCTGCACTAATAGTACGTGACGAAAAAAACATCAAATACCCCGTGCTATCATTTGCCTTTACGTATGAAAGGCATGAACCTTATCTGAACGACACCACCGGCCAACCAGCACTTTATAAAGATTTTACCGGTGACAACTTCAAAGCAGCGGCCCTCTCCCCTGTGTGGAGCAAAGGTTTGAAAGAATCCCTGCAAACCGGCGATGTATTATATTTCGATGAGATCATCATCAAATATGCAGAAGATAAATTCTACAAAGCACCTTCTCTTAAGATCAACGTAAAATAATTTAGTAATTAAACAGCTGCTGAATCGGGACAATAAAGTCTACCCTGTTCTGCGCATTATCCACCGGATCCTGATCAAACAGGTGGCTGAAACGCACGCCAAATGTGAATGGCAGCGCATTGCCTATGCGGGTATCGAAGAATAATTCTGTACCAGCAGACGTGTAACGGGTATTAATATTTTGTAGCGCATAATTGGCCATACTGTAATCATAGAACAGGTTGGCCCTGACCCTGTTAAAATAAAGTATCTGCGCAAAGCCCCAGTCTGGATATGCCAATGGCAGGTGATAATTGGCGCCCAGCTTATAGATACGGGTATAGAATGGTGTATTATACCCTCTCGCATATACGAAGTTATCTGAGAATGAATAATTAAAAGATTTATCACGCTGCTGAAAAGCCGCCTGCAATACCAGGCTATGATTTTGCCATAAACCTGGCAGATACTGGTCCAGTCGTGCATACAGCTGCTCGGCATACAAACCATTTACAGAAGTATTGTACTGCACAGCCAGGTACTGCCCGAAATGCGTGAATATATTTTGTGTACCCTTCATCCGCTGATTGCTGAAGATGAGCGTATTACTGAGGAATTGTAAATCGTTCCCTTTGTACTTACTGTCGAGGTAACGATGACGGACATTATAGTTACTACCCACAGAAAGACTGCGGCTATAGAGGCCTCCGGAGAAATTGAGAGGAATGCTAATGCCCACATGAGCGGTCGCTTCATTCCAGTATACCCGTTGCCGGTTCTGATCCAGTCCATTACGGTTGATGGCGTAATCGGCTCCTACAGACAATACCGGAAACCAGCCACCGAAAGTGAAACCGGCTGCTATATCGGAGTAGCCTTCATTCCGGTTGTACGTATAGCCGATACTGGTAGAAGTAGTACTCAATATGTTTTCTCCTATCAGGGAAATACCGTAATCCGGATCATTAAAAGAAGGTACCCAGCTATGGATATTAAATGGATGTGTTAACTGCCGGTATTTCTTTACCGGTAAAGAATCATGGGGCACAACATCCAGGATATCCCCCCCTTCTTTAAAGTGTGGCTGCAGCCAGGCGCTGCGACCATCGCCACTCACGGGCACTTCTTTCCAGGAGGATGTGTTCAGTGCAGCATGATACAGCTTATACCCTTTTATAGTGAACTCACTGAAAATAAGACTGTCTTTCTGCGCATCTATGGCCATGTGTAATGCACTGTTGCCTCTGTCGGTTACTTCGTATGTTTTTTTATCTGCTAACGTAATAGCATATACGTTGTTTACATCTTTATAGCCACTGGTGAAATAAACAGTATCCCCACTTACGGCAGGTGTGCCGATGACGGTGAAGCTGAAAGGTGTCAGCACCGTGCTTTCGCCGGTAGTGAGCGACTGCTGTACCAGCGCCATTTCTCCTTTTGTATTACGTACTGCACTGATCACCGCCTGATCATTGGCTGCAAAACGCGGATAGGTATAGTACCAGTTTTCCGGGTTAGGCAGTTCTTTTTCAATGGTACCTGTTTGCGCGTTGATCAATTGCAGGTGGTACTGCATAGCAGGAGTGGTAGCTACTGCAATAACCTGCTGACCGTTTGCACTAATATCCGGGGAGAAGAATTTGCCTCTGGGAGATATTGTTTTCGTATGTCCGGTAGCGTTATCCCAAATACGGATCACTGAAAAATCTTTCCAACCCCAGCGCGCATCAAAGCGGGCGGCTGCCCATACTATGCGGCCATTGCGATAGCTGAAAAAATCATCGTATACAATACCGGGTCTTACCAGTAAATGTTCTTCGCCGGCGGCATTCAGCTGATAGATACCCGGCACTTTGTTCCAGGCATTCTTTAGTACAATCCATTCATTATTACCGGCGCTGTATACATATTTATAGTTAGTAACAGGTTTAGCTACCGGCAGTATGGCTACCGCCGGAGTAGTGTCCGGGCGGGCAGCATAGTTATTCCATAATGGCTGGTATTCGGCCAGCATGGCGTGATAAAAACCAGTTATATTTTTACCTGTTCTCTTTTTCAGGCAATGTGACATGGGATAAAAGAGACCACGGAAACGTACTGCATCGGTGGTAACATCTTTCCAGAATGTTTGCCCATAATGGCTACGGCCGTAGCTGGCCATCAGATATCCCAGTGGATAATGATCAGGCACATAATCTACATAAGAGCCATTCCGGATTTTCATATAGGCGTATTCTTTACCTGCCAGTGAAAGTCCGCGGAAACCATCGAAGAAACCTGGTAGTCTGCCCCTGCCCTGCGGCGTCAATGCGGTTTCCATCACCACGGCATCTCCTTCCCAAAACCAGTTGGGTACAGCAATATTAGTGATGGCAGCTTGTCCCAGCTGACCACCGAGAATTGAAAATACTTTAGATAAGCCCTGCCGGAAGTTCATGTTCTGTAACACGTGTCTGTATTCATGTACAGACAGTTGCTCAATCCAGTTAAGTGAGCCCAGGTCCAGTGAGGAAGGGGAAGGTGTCAGATAAAATTCCGAGCGAAAGGGGCCCAGCTGCACATAGCCGTTGGATTGCATCGTTTGGTTCTGCAATACCATATTGACTTTTCTTTCCAGCGGACCAATAGAGGTGCGGGTATAGCGATTCAGATAATGTACGATGTTGGCTACTCGTTCTCCCTGTGGTGCCATGCCTTTGGGAAAAATTACCCGTACGGTATCCGTATTTATTTGCTGCCATTTCAGCGAGGGTGGGTTGCCCCCGAATTGCTGTGCTGATAAAGAAAGAGAAAGGGCAAATAGAGAAATAGTGGCAAGGATACGCATAAGAGAATTACGAATTTCAAATTACGAATTACGGATAAGCGGATGATGATACCGTATAAACGAAAATATGTTTCTTTCCTTATATTATCACATCAAATCGCTGATATCTTCCTTTTTATCCGTAGTTCGTAATTCGTAATTCCTTTTCGTTAGCATTCCGGTAAGCTGATCGGAATATTTACCGCCAGGCCTCCATCAGAAGTTTCTTTGTATTTGGAATTCATGTCCTGGGCTGTTTCCCACATGGTTTTCACCACAGCATCCAGCGAAACTTTTGCCAGTTCCGGATTACTTTGCAGGGCCAGTTGAGAAGCCGTGATAGCTTTAATGGCGCCCATCGTATTTCTTTCGATGCAGGGAATCTGTACCAGTCCGCCGATTGGGTCGCAGGTAAGACCAAGGTGATGTTCCATCGCTATTTCTGCTGCCATCAACACCTGGCGCTGAGAACCGCCCATACATTCTGTGAGGGCTGCAGCAGCCATCGCAGAAGACACGCCGATTTCGGCCTGACAACCGCCCATAGCGGCGGAGATAGTGGAGCGTTTTTTAAAGATGCTGCCTATTTCGGATGCGGTGAGGATGAACTGTTGTATTTTATCATCATGGAAACCATCGCAGAAGGCAATGAAATACTGCAATACTGCGGGTATTACGCCAGCGGCGCCGTTGGTGGGCGCAGTAACTACGCGGCCGAAGGAAGCATTTTCTTCATTTACTGCCAGCGCAAAGCAGCTTACCCAGTCAAGTGTATAACTGAAATGCTCGCCGCCTGCTCTGATAGCAGTAATCCAGGAGGCATAATCTGTATAGGTACGTCCTTTCAGTAATTTCTTATTAAGAGCTGCAGCACGACGACCTACTCTCAGTCCGCCGGGCAATTCGCCGCTGGTATGGCATCCACGGAAAGTGCATTCCTGCATCACACGCCAGGTATTGAGTATTCCTTTCCTGGTTTCTTCTTCCGGGCGCCAGGCCTGTTCATTCTCCATTACCAGTTCAGAAATGCTGTATCCTGTTTTGATACACCATTGCAGGAGCTGGCGGGCGGTATCAATAGGAAAAGGCAGATCTACCTGCTGTGCACCACTACCCTTCTGTCCTTCCTGCACTACAAAGCCACCACCGATAGAATACCAGGTAGAAGCGATCTGTTCTCCATCCAGGAACGATACCAGGAATGTGAGGGCATTCGGATGAAAAGGCAAAGATTCTTCAAAAAGGAAGTCAATATCTTCAACGGGATCAAAGTCTATTTCATATTTACCTGCCAGCAACATTTTACGGCTGCGGCGGATATCGTCCATTTTAGGGGTGATCTGGTTTACATCAAAGGTTACAGGATCATCTCCACACAATCCCAACTGTACTGCAATATCAGTACCGTGTCCATGGCCTGTTTTAGCGAGGGAACCATATAATAACACCTGTACTTTGCTGACAGCCGGTAATCTGCCATCCTGTTCCAATTCTGCCAGGAAGCGGAGTGCCGCCCGCCAGGGGCCCAGGGTATGGGAACTGGAGGGACCAACGCCTATCTTAAAAATATCAAATACTGAAATACATTCGTGTGCCACTATTTTATAGTTTATCTGTAAAATTAATGGAAAGCAGGCGAATAAAACAATAACATAAAAAAGCGGTGCTGGCTGAGCCGGCACCGCTTTTCCTTTATCTTGTCAACAATTATTTATTCTGAAAATCTTTCAGTTTTACATTAAAGACCAATACGGTGTTGCCCGGAATCTGGCTTCGCCCCTGAGGCCCGTAAGCGAAAAAGGAAGGCAGCAACAAATTAATTTCTCCACCTCTTCCTATTTTGGGAATACCTATTGTCCAGCCGGTAATCACTCGGTTCAGATCAAAACTGGCATTATAGCTGCTATCGAACACCGTTTTATCCAGGAAAGTACCAACATAGGCTACGTTTACATAAGCCGCAGCGTTGGCGGTATCTGTTGTTGTACCTCTCTTGATGATCTGGTAAAAAATACCCAGTGAATCATGTTTTAAGTCAGTGATATTATTAGCTGCCGCATACGCAACAATCTTAGCGGAGTCAATGCTATACTGCGCTCTCACATCATAAGGGGGTGTATCATCTTTTTTTGAACAGGCAGCGAGCACTAATAGAAATAATCCTCCCAACAGAAAAACTTTCTTCATACAATTACAGTTTCGGTTTTATTATGAAATTAAAAGTTGACAATACGGTAGATAATAGTAAGGATTTTTTACCTGAAATTTATTAATTCCAGGTCAGAAATCAGGACGGCATTGGGTGGAATKACACCAGGTATACCGACAGGGCCGTAGGCCAGGGCTGGTGGAATATATAACCTGATTTTCCCTCCCTTGGAAATTTTCTGTAGTCCTATCTGCCAGCCTGGGATATGATTTTTCAGTTCCCGCTGATCAAAGTCAGTGGGACCAAATGAAGTACCTACTATTTCTCCGGAGAGCAGTTGGGTAGAATAAATGACGGTGGGAACAGAGGTCGCTTTCACAAAGTGAATGCTGTCACCTGGCTGCAGGATCTTATAATAAAGACCTGAGGCATCTTTGATGGCAGTTTCGTTATGGGCGCTGAGATAGCTGAGGATTACATTTTCCATCTGCACATCTCCCGTACTCATTTCCAGGGGCCCCTCGTTTTTAGTACATGCCGCCAGTAATATAATAAGGCAGGCACTTAATAGTTTAACAGCTGTATTCATCCGCTTCTGTTTACGATCCTGGTTGTTTAACGGATATCCGCCGCGAAAGTTACAATTATTCCGTTACTGGCATAAAAAACTCCTGCCAGCCTAAGCCTGCAGGAGTTCCTTTTATAGTAATAATATAGATTAGTAATCCATACCCATACCGTGGCCACCGCCGCCCATTGCAGGAGCAGAAGACTTAGGTTCTGGTTTATCAGCGATTACACATTCTGTAGTCAACAGCATAGAAGCGATTGATGCAGCATTTTCCAGTGCAATACGGGTTACTTTAGTTGGATCGATTACACCGGCAGCCAGTAAGTTTTCGAAAACTTCTGTACGGGCGTTGAAACCGAAATCACCTTTACCTTCTTTCACTTTCTGTACTACGATTGAACCTTCGATACCTGCGTTAGCAGTGATCTGACGTAATGGTTCTTCAATAGCACGTTTAACGATAGAGATACCGGTTTGTTCGTCATTGTTTTCGCCTTTCAGTGCAGCCAATGCTTCGATAGCGCGGATGTAAGCCACACCACCACCAGGAACGATACCTTCTTCAACGGMAGCGCGGGTAGCGTGTAAAGCATCGTCTACGCGATCTTTCTTTTCTTTCATTTCTACTTCAGTAGCAGCACCAACGTAAAGCACAGCCACACCACCGCTTAATTTAGCGAGACGTTCCTGTAATTTTTCGCGGTCGTAGTCAGAAGTAGTTACTTCGATCTGCGCTTTGATCTGTCCGATACGGCCAGTGATCGCATCTTTTTCACCTTTACCACCTACGATGGTAGTGTTATCTTTATCGATAGTGATAGATTCTGCTTTACCAAGGTAAGTCAGGTCTGCATTTTCCAGTTTGTAACCTTGTTCTTCGCTGATCACGATACCACCGGTGAGGGTAGCCAGATCCTGCAGCATATCCTTTCTTCTGTCGCCAAAGCCAGGAGCTTTAACAGCAGCAACTTTCAGGGTACCACGCAGTTTGTTTACAACCAGGGTAGCCAGTGCTTCACCTTCCAGATCTTCGGAGATGATCACCAGTGGAGCGCCTTGTTGAGCTACTTTTTCCAGGATGTGCAGGATATCCTTCATAGTGCTGATCTTTTTATCGTAGATCAGGATATAAGGGTTAGCCAATTCAGCCTGCATTTTTTCGCTGTTGGTAATGAAGTAAGGAGACAGGTAACCGCGGTCAAACTGCATACCTTCTACTACTTCAACAGTAGTGTCAGTACCTTTAGCTTCTTCTACAGTGATAACGCCATCTTTGGTTACTTTCTGCATTGCCTGGGCAATCAGTTTACCAATTTCGTTATCGTTATTAGCGGAGATAGATGCTACCTGTTCAATTTTCTGGTTGTCGTTTCCAACACTTTCAGACTGTTTTCTCAGGTTTTCAACTACCGCTTTAACTGCTTTGTCGATACCACGTTTCAGATCCATTGGGTTAGCACCGGCAGCTACGTTTTTCAAACCGTCGCCGATGATAGCCTGTGCCAGAACGGTTGCAGTGGTAGTACCATCACCTGCCAGGTCAGCAGTTTTGGAAGCTACTTCTTTCACCATTTGCGCACCCATATTCTCGATAGCGTCTTCGAGTTCAATTTCTTTTGCAACGGTAACACCATCTTTAGTTACACCAGGAGCACCGAATTTCTTTTCGATAACTACGTTACGACCTTTAGGGCCCAGGGTTACTTTAACGGCATCAGCCAGAGTGTCAACGCCTTTCTTCATTTTGTTGCGGGCGTCTATATTGAAGAAAATTTGTTTTGCCATAATACTTTGTAGATTTTTCTATTTAGGAATTAAAACATATCCGTGCTGCTATCTTAAACGATAGCCAGGATATCAGATTCACGCATGATTAAGTAATCTTCGCCTTCAATAGGGAGTTCCTGACCAGAGTATTTACCATACAGAACAGTATCACCTACTTTCACAGTGATTGGTTCATCTTTTTTACCAGGACCAGCAGCCACTACGGTGCCTCTCACTGGTTTTTCTTTTGCAGTATCCGGGATAATGATACCACCAGCTGTTTTCTCTTCTGCTGCTGCAGGTTTCACAATTACCCTGTCAGCTAAAGGTTTAATACTTAATTGTTTAGCCATAGTAGATTTTATTTAAAAAAGATGTTTATATTTTGTTCCTTCCCGTCCACGAGAATTGTGCCAAGGCGGTTTTCGGGTCAAATTTGCAGTTCACGAAGGTATTGACTGGATTCCATACTGACAAATCATGACAGGCAACCCGAAAAAATGACAGAAATGACAGGAAATGAAGCTGTCTTACCAGGAAAAAATCAGCAGTATCCCTAAAATCCCGGGTAACACAAATCCGCTCCAGGGGCTATCCCTGCCAAATATCCTTAAATATGAATTTTTTTCTCTAGTTTTGCGCCCTTATACCAGTTCTTTTTTATACGATGATCAGTAGAAGAAACATCCGGGTAAAAGTAATGCAAACACTTTACGCCCTGGAAACGATGGATGAAAGCAGTATTAAGCCAGGCACGGCCACCAGACTTTTGAACGAAAAGCTGGACCAAACCTGTCAGATCTTTACCTACTTACTTAATTCAGTGGTACAGGTGGCGCAATACGCAGAAATTGATGCGCAGGCCCGTGCCTCCAAACACTTACCCTCAGCCGAGGATCTGCAGGTAAATACCAAGATTGCAGGTAATGAATTTATTTTCCAGATAACCAATGACAAGGGGTTCCAGGTAAACCTGGAACAATGGAAGATGAAGCTGCAAACAGATGATGATCTGCTCAGAAAGCTTTATAACCAGATGGCCGTTACGGATACCTACAAAGCTTATATAGCAGACGGCACCCGTACCAAAGCCGGTGAAAAGGAAATACTCGAATTTATCTATAAAGAAGTACTGGGTAAAAGTGAGCTGTTTATACAGCATATGGAAGATACCTTCCTCCACTGGGGCGATGATGAAGAAATGATGAGCATTCTGATCAACAATTACTTCAACAAGCCACATCTCTTCAACTTCCTGCAGCTGATCAGCAAAGAAAAGCTGGACTATGCAAAAGAACTGTTGCTGACAGTAATTGACAAGAAAGATTACTGCCTGGAACTGATCAAGCCCAAGTTACAAAACTGGGATTCTGAGCGTATAGCAGCGGTAGATATGTTACTGATGGAGATGGGTGTATGTGAGTTCCTTTACTTCCCTACCATTCCTACCAAAGTAACGATCAACGAATATATCGATCTGGCAAAAGCATATAGCACACCACAGAGCGGACAGTTTATCAACGGTATTCTGGATAATATCCTGAAAGACCTGGAAAAAGAACAATTGGTTCAAAAACAGGACCGTCCCAAAAAGTAAGTGGGAAAAGTTATTTTTACCTAAAAAATAGCAATACCATGAAAAAGCTGTTCTGTTTATTCGCCTGTGGAAGCCTGCTGATAGCGGCTTGTAACAATAGTGCAAAAACTAATACCACTGCCGCAGGGGCTGCCGGCAGCGGACAGGTAAAAGAAGATGGGCAATCCTCTGCACTGACTTTTGAAGAAAAGGTGCATAATTTCGGAGAAATTGCAGCTGGTGAAAAGGTAGAGTACTCCTTTAAATTCACCAATACTGGCACCAGCCCTCTGCTGATCGAAGATGCTATCTCCAGCTGTGGTTGCACAGTACCGGAATGGCCGAAAGAACCGATCAAACCCGGACAATCCGGCTATATGAAAGTTATTTTCGATAGTCATGGTAAATCCGGTTATACAGAAAAAGAGATTTCTGTCAAAATCAACAATAAAGACGGTTATGTGGTAGGACCTAAAATCCAGTGTAATATTATTACCAAATAGACCCGAATAAACTATTAAATCAATTATAGATGAACATCCTGAACATTTTATTAATGGCGCCTCAAGGCGGTGCCTCAGGCGGCGGTAACTCCTGGGTTTCTTTCCTGTTTTTTGGTGGTATGATTGTCGTTATGTGGCTTTTTATGATTCGCCCTCAGACTAAGAAAGCAAAACTGCAGAAACAATTTATCGACAACCTGAAAGAAGGCGATAAAATTGTTACCATCGCAGGTATTCACGGTAAAGTGAAAAAAATGAACGATAACAATACTGTATTAATGGAAGTTAGTCCTGGTACCAGCTTTACCATTGAGCGTTCTGCTATCAGCATGGAATATACTTCAGCGCAACAGAAAGCAGCTGAAACCAAATAAAGATTACGGATTACCTTTTTATATTACGGAGTTGTGGACAGATATGCCCGCAACTCCGTAATTCATATGGGGTAATTCGTATTTTTTTTTAAATTGGGATTATGTTAAAGATAGGAATCACCGGAGGCATAGGCTCTGGCAAAAGCACCGTTAGCAAAATATTTGAATTATTAGGCGTGCCCGTATATTATGCGGACGAAAGAGCAAAAGATATACTGGTACGTGATCCGGAGCTGGTGGAGCAGGTAAAGCAACACTTTGGCGCCGAAGTATATGATGCTAATGGCGTCCTCAACCGAAAATACCTCGGCAATATTGTATTCAACGACAAAGACAAGCTGGCCATCCTCAACTCACTGGTACATCCGGCTACCATCCGGGATTCCGACCAATGGGCCCAGCAACAGCATACCCCTTATGTTTTAAAGGAAGCTGCTCTCCTTTTTGAGACAGAATCCTTCCACCACCTCGATAAAGTAATCGCCGTTTTTGCCCCCCAGCCACTGCGGATACATCGCGTCATGAAACGGGACAATGTTACCCGCAATGAAGTGCTGGCACGCATTTACAAACAAATTGATGAAACCATCAAAATGCGCTTAAGCGATTATATCATACACAACGATGAGCAGCATATGGTCATTCCGCAGGTACTGACATTACACCAGGAACTACTGGCGCTGGCTGCTGCGCATTAAGGTTACCTCGGGGATACCAGTGCGGGTGCCCCCTGTTGTTTTGCCTAACTTTGATAAAAATATGGATAATGGACAAGGCGAATAACTCCCCCATTCAACTGACAGCCAGTGCTGTAGATCAGGTGAAAAAATTATTACAGGGTGCTACAGAGGCACCTTACCTGCGGGTGGGTGTGAAAGGCGGGGGCTGCTCCGGTGTAGCTTATATGTTAGGATTTGATGCTATGATGGAAGATGATGACATATTTGATATTGCCGGTATACCAGTGATCATGAAAAAAGCACATGGCATGTACCTCATGGGCATGGAAATAGATTATCAACAGGATACTGCCGCAACGGGTTTTGTATTCAGAAACCCTTGATGAATAAACCCTTTATACCTGCTTCTTTTAACAATAAATCTCTTTCCGCAGCTAGAGTCTGCTACAACAGCCCTGCTATGGCCGGTTCTGACCTCCATTCATCGTCTGATTCGGTTGTACATCCGGAAGTCATCCGCGCATCAAGTCCACCTCAAGTCCACATCAAGTCCACCTCAAGTCCATATCAAGTCCACCTCATCCCCGCATCAAGTCCACCTCAACGGCTGTGCCGCTACAGGTACTTAGCGGGCGCTAAGTATAGCATAGACGGAGCCTACATAATGAAAAGGCAATGCTGACTATAATGACGGGTGTTCTTAATGCACTATAATAACCAGCTCTTAAATGCTTACACATAAAAAAACCTC
This sequence comes from Chitinophaga sp. 10T418, assembly GCF_056394125.1. Lineage (NCBI taxonomy): Bacteria > Pseudomonadati > Bacteroidota > Chitinophagia > Chitinophagales > Chitinophagaceae > Chitinophaga > Chitinophaga sp. 10T418. Next base: position 235,294 of record NZ_JBFTHG010000011.1, on the reverse strand, counting down.
CTGGCAAGCCAGGAGGTTTTTATTTATCAAACATTATTTCAGTTATCTCACTTATTTAGTAGCAGGAGCTGCTTTCTGAGCAGTTACTTCTACTGATTCACTTTCATTTCCCAGTTCGTTCTTTTTGTCAAAGTCAACCAGTACCGGAGCAGCCACGAAGATAGAAGAGTAAGTACCAGTGATCACACCTATCAGCATCGCAAAGGCGAAACCGCGGGTTACTTCACCACCAAAGATAAATAATATCAGGATGGTCAGGAACACCGTGAGGGAGGTCATAATAGTACGGCTCAGGGTATCGTTAATCGCTTTGTTGATAACGGTATTTCTGTCGCGACCATGTTTACCTGTTCTGAAGTATTCACGGATACGGTCAAATACGATCACGGTATCGTTCATGGAGAACCCGATCACTGTCAGGATCGCAGCAATAAAGTGCTGGTCAATTTCGAGTGTGAACGGTACAAAAGATCTGCACCAGGAGAATACTGCCAGTGTTACCAGTACGTCATGCAGCAGGGAGAATATAGTACCGATAGAGTACTGCCATTTGCTGAAACGCAACAGGATATACAGGAAAATCACTACGAGCGACAGCACGGTAGCTTTTACGGCACCAGCGCGTAAGTCATCGGAAATGGTAGGTGATACCGTTTGTGATCCAACAATATAGCGGCTGGCAAATACTTCAGGTGTTACAGAACCGTCATAGAACTGCTTCAGGCCACCATATAATTTATCAGCTACTTCTTTATCTACTGCCAGGCTCTGTTGTTCAATTTTGTATGCAGTGGTGATGTTCAGCTGGTTAGTACTTCCGATTGTTTTAACGAAGACTTCTGATGCGAATTCTTTCTTCAGTACATCAGCCACTTGCTCTCTGTTCATCGGATGTTCAAAGCGAACAGTATAGCTACGTCCACCAGAGAAATCGATACCGTGGTCGAAACCATGGAAGAAAGAAGATACACCTGCCACCATTACAAATGCAGAGATGATATAAGCATATTTACGTTTACCTACGAAGTCGAAGGCAGCGTGTTTAAATACTTTACGTGAAATAGGGGTAAAGTATTCGAAATGTCTTTTTCTCTTCATCCAGAAGTCAGTTACCATACGGGAAACCAGGATACCACAGAACAGAGACAGGAACAAACCTATGATCTGAGTGGTAGCAAAGCCCAGTACAGGCCCTAAACCGAAGTAAAACAGGATGAATGCAGTGAGGAGGGAGGTAACGTGACCATCCAGCACCGGAGCATAAGAACGTTTGTAACCGTCTGCTACTGCATCATGGTAGGACTTACCGTGGGTAAGTTCATCCTTGATTCTTTCGAAGATGATTACGTTGGTATCTACCGCCATACCGATTGTCAGTACCATACCGGCAATACCGGCCATTGTTAACGTAGCCCCCATAGATGCCAGGATACCGAAGGTAAACAGCAGGTTGAGTACCAGTGCAATGTTAGCTACCCAGCCGGCTGAGTTGTAATACACCAGCATGAGTACGAAAATGATTCCGAAGGAGATCATGAAAGACTTGGCACCAGCAGCGATAGATTCAGCGCCGAGGGTTGGTCCTACGATCTGTTCCTGTACGATCTGGGCAGGAGCCGGCATTTTACCGGATTTCAGGATATTGGCGAGGTCATTTGCTTCTTCGATGGTAAAGCTACCACTGATAGAAGAACGGCCACCGGCAATTTCGCCCTGTATAGAAGGTGCAGAGTAAACGATATTATCCAGTACTACCGCAACATAGTTTAAGGTAGCAGGATCTTTTGGATTGGTTGGAGCCAGTTCGCCGGTCAGTTTTTTCCATTCATGGGCACCTACGTTGTCCATGGTCATGCTGATTTCCGGTTGGTTGTTCTGGTCCATATCCTGACGTGCATCTACGATCCTTTCACCACCAACGCGGGGAGCAGGGTTAGCAGGATTCACTTTCAGGAGGTAAACAGCCATTGGGCCGTGTTTATCTTCTTTATTTTCAGGACCGAATGCAATCACGCCATCTTTAGGCAGAACAGCCTGAACAGCTGGCAGGCGAAGGTAACGGTTGAAAGTAGCAGTATCTTTAGGAAACACTCTTCCGATAGACGGACCAGGGAAAATGGTACCGGACTGAGGATCTGCGTTAGGGATAAATACCATGAACAGCGGATTTTGTTTCTGCTGTTCTTTAATTTGCAGTTCCTTGCTGGCATTTTTGCTGGTGTCTTTCTTTGACAGGTATTGTGTCAGACTGGCATCTTTACTGGTATCGCCGGCAGCAGGAGTAGTTGCTGCGTTTGCAGTATCTGCAGCGGCAACAGCAGGAGTGCTGGTGGTATTCAGTGAATTTTTGATGGCCTCATTTACAGGAAGCAATACATTCTGGAAAAATTCCGGACTGTTCTTGTACACTTCTCTGAATTCGAGGTTAGCAGTAGCCTGCAGATATTTGTGTACACGGGCAGCGTTATCAACACCTGCGAGTTCCACAGAGATCAGGCCTTTGTTTTCATCCAGGCTGATGTTAGGTTGTGCCACACCAAATTTATCAATACGTTTTTGCAGTACGATATAGGTATTTTTAATGGCAACACGTGATTCCTTGCGGATCATGTCCAGCACCTGCTGATTGGAAGAATTGAAGGTGATATCTTTTTGATAAGCGTTCGCAAAGATAGTCGCCAGTTTTCCTTGAGGAGCTACTTCGGCGTATGCTTGACCGAACAAAGTAACAAAATCTGACTGGTTTGTCTTTTTCAGCTCATTTGCCCTAACCAGCGCTCTGTTAAATGCAGCGTCCTTGGATTGACCGGATAAAGCGCGGATCACATCTTCCACGTTTACTTCCAGTACAACGTTCATACCTCCTACCAGGTCCAGACCGAGATTCAGTTCTTTCTCTTTGGCCTTGGTGTAGGTAACATACCATGGGAAACCTGCAATTTGCTTGCTGCTGGTACTGTCCACGATCTCTTGTCTCCTTTGCTTAATAACCCCAGCCAACGTATCTGAGTAGAAGCCCCGCAGTTCTTTCTGGTTGTCAGCGGGATATTTCTTTTCAGGTGTAGGGTATTCTTTGGCCACATCGTTCTTGGCCTGCTGCTCTATCTTCTTCTCATAGTTCCGCACCAAAAACGTGAAGGACAATTGGTACAAAGAGATAAGGATCAGTGCGATGGCAAAAAATCTTACCAGTCCTTTAAGTTGCATACTGTTTGTTTCGGGTTTATAAAAAAAATTTTTAAGAGTTGCAAAGATAGAATTTAAATCGATATATTAAAGCCCTTGTTAAAAGACGTGCAAAATGAGTATGCGCCTGCATTTGCAGGTAAGTTGGCATACTTTTTTATAAATCTGCTGATCCTGGATTCTGGTCTTTTTAATATTATTCCTTTGCTTTACAATCAATAACAACGACAAATATATGCAAACCCAACATTATCCGGCAACAGATAATTTTCTGGATGCTTTGCTGAAAAGTCAAAAAAGCCAGTTAGGCGCCGTTTTCAGCGACCCTGCCTCCTACCGTTTACAGGTAATTTTCACCCGGATAGACCGGGATGAGCAGCAATTGCCGCATTTCACGGACTATTTCTATGGTGTTCCTCCGGATACCTACTTCTACCCGGCTTCCACGGTGAAATTGCCGGCAGTAGCCCTGGCACTGGAAAAGCTGAATGATCTGGGGCTGCCGGGCCTTCACCGGAACACGCCTTTATTTACGGATCCGCTACCGGATATTAATACCGGGGTTCGCCGTGATCATTCCGCAGCTTCCGGATTACCGTCGGTGGCTCATTACATCAAAAAAATATTTCTTGTCAGCGACAATGACGCCTTTAACCGGCTATATGAACTAATAGGACAGGAACATTTTAACCGGCGGTTATGGGAAATGGGGTATGATCAGGCCCAGATCCGGCACCGGGTAGGGCTTCCCCTCTATGAAGCCGCCAATAAACACACCAACGGCGTGGTATTTCAAACGGGGAATGTGGTCCATTACCAGCAACCGGCACAGCTTAGCGGGCTTACCTTTCCACTACGGGAGGACTTCGCCGGAAAGGCGCATTACAACCACCTGGATAAGCTGGAACGCCAGCCCATGAACTTCTCCCATCGCAACAAACTCCCACTCATTCACTTACACAACATATTACGCAGCATAATTTTTCCGGAGGCTGTAACAAATCAACAGCGTTTCCGTTTAACAGAAGAAGATTATCATTTTTTGTATCAGAGTATGTCACAATATCCGGAGGAATCAACCGATCCAATATATGATCCGGAACAATATTACCAGGCATATACAAGATTTTTGCTTTTCGGAGGAGAGAGAGATAGCCGGATACCACCACATATCAGGATATTTAATAAACCAGGATGGGCATACGGATTTCTGACCGATACCGCTTATATTGTAGATTTCGCCAACAATACCGAGTTCTTATTATCGGCGAGCATCTTTGTAAATACAAGCGGGATACTGGGAGACGACCAACAGGCTTTTGAAGAAACAGGTAAGCCCTTTCTCAGGGCATTGGGACAAGTGATTTATACAGCGGAAGTGGCACGTCATAAAAACATATTGCCAGACCTTTCCCGCTTCAGACCAAACGACAAAAAAACAACTGATCAATAACACAAATTAAAAAACTGAGAGCAAAATGCTAACCAAGAAAAATCGCGTATGGGCCGCAGCAGCCCTGTTGACCGTAGTTGCCGGACTGACATCCTGCTTGAAAAATGATAACAATGTTACGCCTCAGCGGCAAACGGCCAAAGTCCTCGTTATTAACGTATCTAACAACACCGTTCCTGCCAGTTTTTACGACAATGGCCAGAAAATAAGCAAAGACGGTGCTAGTATTGGCTTCAACTTCATAGCCCCATATAACGCTTTGGGCGGTTCGCATACCTTTGAACTGAAGAAACTGACTGGGGATAGTGTAATTGCCACCAGCAGTGCCACTTTGGATTCTAACCTTTACTATACACATGTTATATTTAACAACCCAGTAAAGTCTATCACAGTACTGAACGACCTGGCCTCTGCAAGTCAAACGAAAATCAACATCCGTTGCTTTAACCTGTCTCCGGCTCCAGCCGCTGATCCTGGCCAAAAAGTAGATTTTTATATCGGTAGTGAGAAAGTAGACAGTAACCGTGCGTATATGTCTATAGGTGAATTGGCGTCTTCTACTACATTTAAGCAGTTCAGCAACTTCAGTGTGAATAACACCGTTACCATTAAGAAAGCAGGTACTAATGAAACATTGGCAACCAATAACAAACTAACTATCAGTGCTTTTAGTACCGGTCTCGTATATACCCTCTACTTTGCAGGTACTCCAGGCAGCACTGGTACAGATAAACTGATGACGGATGCTATCCCCAGCTACTATTAATAAATAATAAATTATAATCCATACAAATGCAGAAGGGGCCGTGATTGCGGCCCCTTCTGCATTGCGATAGCAGCCGGGTATCATCTTTCCATGTATTATCTACTTTTTTTCTGTAGGTTTGTTCCGGTACAATGTTAAGATATGAATCAACTAGCAGAAAGGCTGTCACGGATTTCCGAGCCTCAAACAATTAAAATGGCTAAACTCGGCCGTGAGTTGAAAGCCCAGGGTATAGACATCGTAGACCTTAGTATCGGAGAACCGGATTTTGACACCCCGGCACATATCCGGGAAGCCGCCAAAAAGGCGATTGACGAAGGGTTTACACACTATACACCCGTGGCTGGCTATGCAGACGTAAGACAGGCTGTAGTACACAAACTTAAAAGAGATAACGGTCTTGACTATACGCCGGAACAGATTGTTGTATCCACCGGCGCCAAGCAGTGCCTGGCCAATGCAGTGCTCAGCATTGTAAACCCGGGCGATGAAGTCATCATACCAACTCCTTACTGGGTTACCTATTCAGAACAGGTGAGTCTTTGCCAGGGAGTAGTCGTATTTGTTCCCTGCAGCATTGAAAACAATTATAAAATTACGCCGGAACAGCTGGAAGCGGCTATCACGCCTAAAAGCAGGCTGTTCATGTTTTCCTCTCCCTGCAACCCTACCGGATCAGTATATTCAAAAGAAGAGCTGGCAGGACTGGCAGCGGTATTTGCCAAACATCCGGAGATCTTTATCATCTCTGATGAAATATATGAGTATATCAATTACGTTGGTAACCACGAAAGTATCGCGCAGTTTGGTGATCTGATCAACCGCACGATCATTATCAATGGATTGAGCAAAGGCTTTGCCATGACAGGCTGGCGTTTGGGCTATATGGCGGCACCGCTGGATATAGCCAAAGCATGTGATAAAATCCAGAGCCAGTTTACTTCCGCTACCTGCTCCATCACGCAGCGGGCGGCTATTACCGCCCTTACCGGCGAGCTGACTACTGCTGTGGAAATGGTAGCCGAATTCAAAAAACGCCGTGCTTATATACATGAAGCCCTGAAAACCATTCCCGGCTTAAAGGTGAATGATCCGGAAGGCGCCTTCTATATGTTTCCTGATGTAAGCGCATTTCTGAATAAATCATTTGAAGATTCATATATCAAGGATGCAGATGACCTCTGTATGTATCTTCTTCATAAAGCCAACGTGTCTACCGTTACTGGTGGTGCGTTCCAACAGCCTAACTGTATCCGCTTGTCTTATGCCACCAGCATGGATAAGCTGGAAAAAGGGGTGGAAAGAATGAGAACCTGGCTGGGGAAACTGGCATAAGAACCGGGAATTAAGAATTACGAATTACGGCGTATTGCATGATCTTCGGATATATCCACCACACCGTAATTCGTAATTCTTAATTCGTAATTATATATAATATTATTATATATTTGTGCGTATAAAGTATAAAGATGGATGTGAATCTGACTAATTTCCTGTATGTGGCCCTTGCAGTAGGCGCAGTAGTTATCGTATATCCGACCATAAAAGATCTTTTCAAAAAAAACAAGCCGGAAGATGCGGCTGCAGAAGAGAAACAGCCCACGACAAACGCAGCAGTACTGCCTTTGCAGTTGCAGGCGTATGAGCGGATGGCATTGTATGTAGACCGGATTACGCCGCAAAGCCTGATCGGGCGTATCTATCAGCCGGGCTTACTGGCGGTGGACATGCAGATAGCAATGGTGCAAAATATCAAAGCAGAATACGAACATAATGTAACGCAGCAGATCTATGTATCTGCCATGACCTGGGAAGCGGTAAAAACATTAAAGGAACAAACCATTTCCGTCATCAACCAGGTGGCGGTACAATTAGCACCGGATGCACCAGCCATGGAGCTGAACAAGCAGATACTGGAAGTCTTTTTACAAGCCGGTGAATCTCCTGCTGAGCTTACCTCCCAGATCATCAATGCAGAAGCAAAACGACTGATGCGATAATCATTTTGTCCGGATCACTTCATCCAGCAAATAACCTTTTCCGTTAAACAGTATATAAAGTGGTTTTCCCTGGTACCAGGGAATGCCGGCTGTTTTGGCATGTACCTGGATATGCAGATGGGGTTCGGTACTAAAGCCCGAATTACCTACACAGCCCAGTGGATCGCCCTGTTTTACATACTGACCTTCCTTCACGGTAACACTGCCCATTTTAAGATGGCCCATAAACACGTAATAGCCGGGCGTTTCCAGTAATACCTGGTTGGTATTCTTTGGGCCACGGTCCATCGCCGGCGGAATATTGTCGGGATTATTACTGTAAGCCCTTATAACGAGGCCATCACAGGGTGCATATACGGTATCGCCGAAGATGGTATAATCTTCCAGACGACGGGAAAATATTTTATTGGCGCGGCCACCTGTGCTGTTCAGTTTCACAATATCCATCGCGTATACAGCACCACGTAAACTAAAGTGAAATACATTGGTGGGCAATCCTTTACCTCCCTGTAACACATAGTATTTACCTGATTTAAATGGCAGCGATAATTTTACGGTATCCGGTTTACCGGTAGTGCCGGTAAAGTAAAGCACACTAAGTAAGATGAATACAGCAGACAGTACAACGTTGCTCCGCTTCTTCCAGCGGGGTGTAGGTTTGGCAGCATGATCATGCTTACGCAGCACGTAAGCTGCGCAACAGGCCAGTAATAAACCGCCGAAAACGTAACCGGTATAAATGGACAGGTATACCCAGGTACCATACAAATACAGAAACAATGCCATTGAAAGGCCCAGCAACAAATAAGTGTAAGTTGCTGACAATGGCCTGCTGCCAGCTTTCCATACCAGGTATAAACTATACAGCGCCAACGCGAGGGTAATGCCTAATAAACAGTAAATGATCATAATAGCCAGCCAACTTTCACACAAATTATCAATATTTTTCTCAGCGGCGAAGTACCATAATAATTATGTAACATTGCAACGCTAGTTTTAGATACTATGGAAAAGACCATTCAAACCGATTCGGGCATCGTTATAGCACCGCTGTATACCCAGCCGGTGGCTATGGAAGAACAACCCGGCAGCTTTCCTTATACCCGGGGCATACACGCTACCATGTACCGCGATAAGCTGTGGACCATGCGCCAATATGCCGGATTCAGTACTGCGGAGGAATCGAATAAACGTTATCATTACCTGTTAAGTCAGGGTGTAATGGGACTGAGTGTGGCATTTGATCTGCCTACTCAGATAGGCTATGATTCTGATCATCCCATGTCTGAGGGAGAAGTAGGTAAAGTGGGGGTAGCTATAGATTCGCTGGAGGATATGGAAATATTGTTTAAAGATATTTCTCTCGAACAGATATCTACCTCCATGACCATCAACGCCACCGGGTTTATACTGCTGGCCTTTTATATTGCGCTGGCCAAAAGGCAGGGAGCGGATCTGAAAAAAATTTCCGGCACCATACAAAATGATATCCTGAAGGAATATGCAGCCAGAGGCACTTTCATTTATCCGCCCAAACCCTCTATGCGGTTGATCACGGATATTTTTGCCTATTGCAGCAAAGAAGTCCCGAAATGGAATACCATCTCCATTTCCGGTTATCATATCCGGGAAGCAGGCGCTAACGCCGTGCAGGAACTGGCCTTTACGCTGGCTAACGGTAAAGCCTATCTGAAAGCAGCCCTGGAAGTAGGACTCGACATCAACGTTTTTGCAAAGAGGTTATCCTTCTTTTTCAATGCACATAATCATCTTTTTGAAGAAGTAGCTAAATTCCGTGCAGCCAGGCGCATGTGGGCGCATATCACCCAATCACTGGGTGCTACAGATCCCAAAGCACAGATGTTGCGTTTCCATACACAAACAGGCGGCAGCACACTGACTGCACAACAGCCGCAGAATAATATTGTGCGGGTAGCCATCCAGACACTGGCAGCTACCATGGGAGGAACCCAGTCGCTGCATACCAACGGCTACGATGAGGCGTTGTCGTTACCTACAGAAGCCGCTGCCCGTATTGCTCTCCGCACACAGCAGATAGTTGGCTACGAAAGTGGTGTAGCTGATACGGTAGATCCACTGGCCGGCTCTTTTTATGTAGAAGCGCTGACTAATGAAGTAGAAAGCAAGGCCTGGGAGCTGATTAATAAAATTGATGCCATGGGGGGCGCTGTCAGTGCCATTGAACAAGGCTTTGTGCAGGATGAAATTGCCCGCAGCGCATACAGATACCAACAGGAAATTGAGAATAATGAAAAAATTATCATCGGTGTCAATAAATTTACAGCCACCGACCAGGTAGCGCCGGAAGTTTTCCGCATCGATGACAGCATCCGTATAATGCAATCAGAACGTCTGCAGTCATTACGGGCACGCCGCGACAATGCAGCAGTACAAAGTGCCCTGACACGGATCAAAAACGCTGCCGGCACCAGTGAAAACCTGATGCCGCTGGTTGTGGAAGCAGTGGAACATTTGGCCACACTAGGCGAAATAGCAGATGTACTGAGAGAAGTATGGGGAGAGTATAAATAATTATATAAGCGTATTCAACAATCAAATGAGTTTAATCTATCACAACAACTGCCCGCTTTGTGGTTCATCACAAATACATGAAGCGCTTACTGCCAAAGACTATACTGTATCAAAAGAAACATTCAATATCTTCCATTGCGGAGGCTGTGGTGGCCGGTTTACACAAAACGTACCTGATAGCGCGCACATAGGCCGCTATTACCAGTCGCAGGAATATATTTCTCATTCTGAAACGAAACAGGGACTCATTAACCGTTTATACCACAGCGTCAGAAAGATTACGCTGCGCTCCAAGCAAAACTGGGTGCGCAATGCCGCTGGTATCAAACAGGGTACTTTGCTGGACATAGGTAGTGGCACCGGCGCCTTTCTGCATTATATGCAGGTAGGCGGGTGGACAGTAACCGGTTTGGAGCCAGATGAAAATGCCCGCCGGAACGCCAAAGAAATTTACAATATTACGGCGCTCCCTATTGAGGAGTTATATACTTTACCTGCGCAGCAATTTGATGCGATTACCATGTGGCACGTACTGGAACATGTACATGAACTGCACCGCTACCTGGATCATATCCGCACATTGCTGAAACCCGGTGGCTCCCTGCTCATTGCAGTTCCCAACTACACCTCTTCCGATGCTGGTTACTACAAAGAATACTGGGCGGCCTATGATGTCCCCAGACATCTGTATCATTTTTCACCAGGATCTATGGAGAAATTATTAACACAACACCAGATAAAGCTGGTAAAAAAACACCCGATGGTGTTTGATGGCTTCTATGTAAGCTTACTCAGCGAAAAATACAAAACTGGTAAAAGCCGCCTGTTCCAGGGATTTTTCCATGGTTTCCGTTCTTACAGAAAAGGATTAAAAATAGTAGACCAGTGCAGCTCCATTGTGTACGAATGCAAGATTTAGCTTTTAGCCATTAGCTTTTAGCTTTTAGTAAAAATGCAGCGAGGATCAACAGATGATCGTCTTCGCTGCATTTTTACTAAAAGCTAAAAGCTAATGGCTAAAAGCTTATATCAACTTCATCTCCTCTACCAACCTGGTACATCCGGCATATTTATCGATAATAAACAACACATAACGGATGTCTACCATGATATTACGGCAGATAGTAGGATCGTAGTTAATATCGCTCATAGTACCTTCCCAGGTACGGTCAAAATTGAGACCGATCAGATGTCCGTAAGCATCCAGTGCAGGGCTGCCTGAGTTACCGCCGGTAGTATGATTGGAAGCAATAAAGCAAACCKGCATTTTACCATTTACGCCATAACGGCCATAGTCTTTTTTCTTGTAGAGTTCAATCAGTCGGGCCGGCACATCAAATTCATAATCACCGGGAACATATTTCTCCATCACACCATCGAGGTAGGTATAAAAATCGTAGTGAATAGCGTCACGTGGATTATAGCCATCTACCTTACCATATGTTATGCGGAGGGTGCTGTTGGCATCCGGATAAAAGCTTTTTTTGCTGCCCATCACATCCATCTGCGCCTGCATATAGGTGCGTTGCAGGTTATTGATATTGGATTGAATATCGGCCAGAGGCTTGCTTACATTATCCACAAATCCTTTGCGCATGGCCATTACCAGGCGGGTTGCAGGATCTTTCCACATTTGCGCCACTACCGTATTGTAGGGTTGCTGCACAAATGTTTTCAGTTTTTCGAGAGATGTTAAACCGGATAAAGCATACAGCTTATCCGCCATTGCGCGGCCGTCTTTATTATTCTCCTGCCAGATCTGTGCAAATTCGCTGCCGGCATATTGTGACGGTACACCTTTGGCGTAGAGGTTCGTGAGACTGGCACAAATATCATGATCTACTTTTGCATTGTAGTTCTGGTAAAACGGCTGCATCGTTGCCAGGAATTGTTCGCGCATGGTTTCGTATTGCCCCTCCCCTTTTTCATGTACATCATTCAGGAAAGTGATCAGGCGATCCCCTACCGTAAACAGTTCCACATTTTTCACCAGTTCACTATAGTAGTCACGGGTTTGTGCGTAGGGTTGTATCTGCAGGTAATAAGCATTCAGGGAATCCAGTACGCCGCTGTATTTTTGTTTCCATAGCGGATTGGCCTCCATCAGCTGACGATAACCGGCTTCATACTGCAGTTTTTTACCGATGCCATTGGTTTGTTTCACGCCCTGCATTTCCCCCATCCATTTTTTCCAGTAGTTGGCTGTACCGGCATACTTGGCAGCATATTGAATTTTGATCTGTTGATCTTTGCGCATGTAGCTATCCATAATTTTGAGGGCAGCATCCCGCATCTCTACTTTGGCAGCATCTACCACTTCCACTGTTTGTTTTACTGCTTCAGAAGGCAGGTATTCCGTGGTACGACCCGGGAAGCCCATCACCATGGTAAAGTCGTTTTGCTTTACCCCTTTCAGGGAAATGGTCAATGCATATTTAGGCTTTAAAGGCACATTATCAGCCGAGTAAGGAGCTGGTCGGCCATCTTTGCCCGCATAGATACGAAACATCGAGAAATCGCCTGTATGACGCGGCCATACCCAATTATCTGTATCTGACCCAAACTTACCGATAGAAGAAGGCGGTGCTCCTACCAGTCTCACATCGCGGTAAGTTTCTGTTACAAACAGAAAATACTGATTGCCTTCATAAAATGGTTTTATCATCGCATCCTGCCAGCTTTCTTTGCGGGCAGCCTGTTTAATTTCGTTTAAACGCTTGTCTATCGCAGATTGCCGTTCTCTTTCACTCATGCCGGGTTTTACATCCTGCAGGGCGGCTTTGGTAACATCATCGATACGTACAATAAAGGTGGCAAAGAGGCCGGGATTAGGTAGTTCTTCCACGGCAGTTTTTGCCCAGAAACCATTTTCAAGGAAGTTATTCTGCAGGGAGGAATGCTTTTGAATAGCATCGTAGCCACAATGGTGATTGGTGAGCAGTAATCCCTGTTCAGAGATCACTTCTGCCGTACAAAAGCCACCAAAGCTGACAATGGCATCTTTGAGGCTACCTTTATTGATGCTATAAATATCCGAGGCATTGATTTTCATGCCCATTCCTTTCATCTCTTTCTCATTGAGACCGGATAGCAGCTGTGGCAGCCACATTCCTTCTGTAGCATAAGCTTGCCGCGCAAGTACGAGGAGTACTAATAACAGCACAGGTTTCGCGATTCGTTGCAACATATCTGATATTCTTTTTATAAAACAGGCAATTTACTATAATTCGGGGAGGGAGGAAAAGATAACCCGGTGTTTCCTATCATTCATCGACATAAAGCAGGTATTTACAGAGATCCCGTAGATTATCTGGACAGATTACCAGAATTTCATCCCTATATCTATCTGTCGAAAATGTTCCGGTTAAAATCCTCGGTAGTAATAGCACACATTACAGGGTGGCTGATATGCCTGAGTTTACCCCTGCTGTTTATCAGCGGGCAAACGGGCGACCATAAGGCACTCTCCATTTTATTTTCAACAGATTACCTGGTGTTCCTGGTAACCTATATTGCATTATTCTACTTCCATACCACTTTCCTGTTTCCCCGGCTGTACTTCCGGAAACAATATCTGTTATACTTTCTGGCTGTTTTCCTGCTGCTGATCATGGTCAATTATATGCGGCCCTTCGATCATCTGTTTACCCGGTTGCCACGTCCTCCTCATGAAATGCGCTGGCACCCGCCCATGCCACCCGATCATAGAGAAGCTGGCATGCAACCACCTGGTAAACCGCCGGTGAGAGTAGATATGGTCAGCGACTTTCTTTTCCTGCTCACCATTTCACTCAGTATTGCCACCGAAACTACCCGCCGCTGGCGGCAAACCGAGAAAAGAGCCCTATACGCAGAAACCCGCAAAACTCAGGCAGAACTATCCTTCCTAAAAGCCCAGATCAATCCACACTTCCTGTTTAACACCCTTAATAATATTTATTCTCTTGCCATGACCCGTAATGAAAATACGGCCATGAGCATTATGAAGTTATCCAACATGCTCCGCTATGTGACGGAAGATACCCGGCACGACTATGTATTGCTGGAAAGTGAAATTGATTGCTTACGTGATTATATAGATCTTCAGAAACTCCGGCTCACCACCAAAACAAAGGTCAACTTTTCTGTGACTGGTAGCCCGGGTATCAAATGTATTGCACCACTGGTACTACTCCCTTTCCTGGAAAATGCTTTCAAATACGGGGTGAGTAACCATGAGCCCTCTGAAATTAATATACAGCTGAATACCTCTGAAAATCACATTCACTTCTTCTGCAGCAATAAACTGTTCAGAATTACACCGGATACAAGCCGCACCGGTATTGGTATTTCCAACACCCGGCAAAGACTGGATCATTTATATCCTGACAAATATGAATTGCAGATCAGTGAAGACAATGGCGCTTATGCGATTACATTACAATTACAGGTGTAACTGATGGAGATAAAATTTATAGTGATAGATGATGAACCACCCGCCCTGCAGGTGATAAAGACCTACGCACAGGAATTTCCCTGGCTGAAGTTGCTGCATACTTTTGAAGATGCCATATCAGCGTCCGAATATCTGCGCCAGGTACCGGTAGATCTTATCTTTCTCGATATCCACATGCCGGATGTAAACGGGCTGGATCTGGCCAGGGGCCTTACCTGCAACCCTATGATCATTTTCACCACCGCTTACCGGCAATATGCTTACGAAGGTTTTGAGCTGGATGCCATCGATTATTTGCTGAAACCTATTCCGTTTCAACGCTTTGAAAAAGCCGTGCAAAAAGCGCAAACCTATCTTCTGCAACAGCTGCAGTCCCCGGCTATGGAAAGCCTGTTGGTGCATTCTTCCTACCACATGGTGAAAATACCGTTACATGAAATTGTATACATAGAGAGTATGGAGGACTATATCCGGATACATCTTACCCAACGGGCGCCGGTACTCACCCTGATGACCTTGAAAAAGATGATGGAAAAGCTGCCGGCAGGCAGGTTCCGGAGAATCCACCGCAGTTATATTGTGGCAGTAGATAAAGTACGTGCCGTTGTTAACAGGAAAGTGAAACTCTCTTCCGCAGCGGAACTACCGGTCAGTGACAGTTACAGTGACTTTATCCGTGACTGGAAACAACAGTAAATAGCTGGTTTAAGTATTCTCCTCATAATTACAAATCGAAATATGCTCACTTAACTTTAGTGTAAACGTATCTGTGGTATCATGAAATCCCAACAGCAGGTAATCTCCTATTATACTGTGGAGCAGCAGTGGTGCCGTATAATACAGGATCGCTACTTTATGCGCCTGCCGGTCCTGCGTATCAGACGCTATTATTTTAAACTGGTGGCGGTCGAAAGACAACTGGATATTCCCCAGAGTATCCCAGGTATCAGGCACCAGTTTGTTCAATGACTGAATATACAGGCCCACAGCAAACCCTGTTTTATAGTGCAGGGAATTTGCTTTGGGTTGCTGTGCCACTATTTCCGCAAAAGTCCGGTGTTGTGCGGCCTGGTTATATACCTGTGACTGCAGCAGGAATTCTTCATAGGAATCGTGGAATACCTGCTTTGCAAAAGGGGTAGTACCTGTAGCATCAATCAACTGGCGGATGACCAGTCTGATCATTATTTTGCCCATATCATCCTGCTATATAAATAGAGTGAACGAGATCATATCCTCCGCTGCTGTTGGCTGTTACAGTGGCCAGTTCGCTGGATAAAGAATCGCTAAAAACCATGTCCGCGCTGTTTTTAGCAATGCTGGTATTTTGCCCGTGTGCTGCATATAGAGTTGTTTTATACACCGCAGTATTGATATCATCCGGGAAGGCGATTTGTGTAGTGCATTTCAGTTTATTATCCACATATATCTGTGCATGAATGTGTGTGACCCTGCCTTCATACCAGCCGGGATAGACAGACGTAAACTTCACTTGCCCAGCAGCATCAGTGTACTGTAGTCCCCTGCAAAACACCAGTGCTGTATTATCCTGGTTGCCCAGGTAGCCCCTGTTGCTATAACCCGAGTAATAGCCATCCTTATCACAATGCCAGATATCTACTCTTGCATTTGCTAATGGTTTACAGTTATTGTTTGTGTTCAGCACATCGAGAACGATAGACAGTGGTATGCCATCCTTACCATCGGTGATATCCACGCGTTGTATAGATGATCCACGG
This sequence comes from Chitinophaga sp. 10T418, assembly GCF_056394125.1. Classification (NCBI taxonomy): domain Bacteria; kingdom Pseudomonadati; phylum Bacteroidota; class Chitinophagia; order Chitinophagales; family Chitinophagaceae; genus Chitinophaga; species Chitinophaga sp. 10T418. The sequence continues at coordinate 219,162 of NZ_JBFTHG010000011.1, read as the reverse complement.
CTGGTGTACAGGGGATAAGGGCCGTCTGTTTCTTCCGGAGACACGGTACAACCACCATCATTTTTTGCGGGATCTGTTGTGTTACTTTTTTTACAGGCTTCTATCAGCACAGGCACTGCAGTGGCACTGATGAACAGTTGTTTGAGGAATTTCTTACGGGTGTTTTCCATCGCATCAATTTTTGATCTGTCCTAAAGATTTCGATTATGCGGTGGAAAGACAAAAATTATAGATGAACAGGCGGGATGTACCGGAGAATAAATAAGAGGGAGTGTAAAAACAGTATTTCCGGCCTGAAATCTTTTGATAACAGTATTAATTCCGGGAGAGAGATCCCGTAATAATGCTGCTCCAGCATCAAAAAATTTCAGGAGCCGGAAATACTTTAACAGATTAGCTCATGCAACGATTAGTGATACAGATAGTTCAGTGCAATGATATCATTTGCGTTGAATGTACGGTTGCCGCCATTAGAGCAGGCCAGCATCCAGGAGTTAGCATCTGGTCCGGTAGGTGTACCTGGAATCCATATGGCTCCTACTCCTCCATCACCTTCGTTTACAGCACTACCACCGCAGCTGTAGGAACGATCCATGTAATCGGTATGACGCATACCAATACAGTGACCAATTTCATGCTGAATCACAGAACCCACGTACAGTACGTTAGGATTGGATCCATAGGCATACTGATTGGTGTTCATTTTAATGGTGCCATAAGGATTACCACCGCTGGTAGGGAAGCCGGAAGAGCCCAGTGTGATGTAGCCACCACTTGGTCCCTGGTTGAATCCCTTGATAGTAATGTTGGGGGTACCTGTTGTAATACGTTGGAAAGTAAAACGTAAACCCAGTCTGTTATACCGGGCAATAGCCGTATCCGTTCCCGCAATAAATGCAGTACCCAGATTAGATACTTTGATGGTAATCACGCGAGGCAAAGCGGTTACCAGATAATTGGTGCGGTACTGTTCTGTTTTTGCGATCCTGAGAACAGGGCTCACTACTTTTTCTTTCAGTTGTGCTGCGGTCAGCAGGATGTCGCCTTCTACCAGGTAACCATCTTCTGTTTTCACCACGTTGTCGGTACTGAAGCCGTTGTCTTTAATCTGGGCTAACACCTCTGCTGATACAGGGTCTGGCTTCACTTCTTCTTTTTGTGCACCGTTTTTTGAACAGGACGCAAACAGGAAAGTTGCTGCCACACAGCAGAGAACAGGAATTGTTTGTTTTTTCATAGATTCAAATTTTGGTTTTGGTTTAAAAAAAAGATATCCCGATCGCTTGTTCCTGCAAACAAGCAACTGTTAACAATACCAAATGTGTGCAGTGATCTGTGGCGGAATAAAGCACGAAAAGAGATTTACAAGTGCATAAAATACACTTGTAACACTATCGGCTTATTGCCTCAAATGCAACTGCTCCAGCTTTGTTTATCTTTCCAAAAAACCACGGTTTAGGTGTGCTCTCGTTTTTGGATGCATACAATAGCTAAATGCCTGTATTACACGGCATTTTATTTCTAATGGCTTGGCGATGATTCAGTAATACCGGCTCTTTCCGGCTACAAAGACTTGCTCAACTGTTTAACTTACTAGTAAAATGGTTTTCCAGCTCGTTGTTTAKATTTGTTCAGATTTTGTTGAAATTTACGCTCAGGATTTCCCCTTTCAATATTACAACTTTCGTTTTACTTAAAAAAAATATTTTGTTTTTATCCTTATAAAATTGTGTCGAAAAAGTAAATACAGTAGCTTTAAGCAGCAACACAAAACCAAAATCCTTGAACTGTTGTCATCATCCTGCATGAAGTCAAATACCCTGAAAATATGGACCCTGCTAACTTTGGTGCTATGCTACTGTTATAGCACTGCTGCACAGCAAAAAATTTCAACCGATAGCATTCGTCAACGGTATGCGGCGGATACATTTTCGGATGCACACCCCATCTCTCCTTTCCTTGTAAAATTTAAAAAGGTACCCGCGTCATCCGTGCTGCGGCAATGTGGACTGATACAGCCTATTACCCGCTACCACTATATAATACAACAGCTACCCAAAGACAGTAGTATTGTATACGCTTATCAAGCCAATGCTAATTACAAAGCGAGTGTTGCTTTACTGCAACAACTGGAAAAGGCCAATAACACGGACAGTATAACGCTCCAGGTATCTTTCAAGCGGGACGAACAACTGGCGCATGCCAGTATACGTATGTATTCCGACAGATTTTCTGTAGCCGTAGTACGGGTTCAAAAACAACACTGGCAGGAATTTATCAGTCAGCCTGCTATCCTATTTGCTGATATGGTAAGGCATCCTAAACCGGAAATCATCATTAATACCAGCAATCTTACTATCAATAGCATCCGTATTGCACAACAACAGTTTCCACTTGTACGTGGAAAACGTGTAGCCGTTTCCGTTAAAGAAGATCGTTTTGATACCACAGACATTGATTTACAGGGCCGGTATCTCCCCTCTACCTATACTTCTGCATCAAGTAGTTCGCATGCACTGATTATGGCTACACTGATTGGCGGTGCAGCTAACAGCGGTATGAACGGACAAGGTGTAGCATCGGAAGTAAAACTGAGTTCGGCTGATTACAACAGCAGTTTATTTCCGGACGATAATAATTATTACACACAATCCGGTATCACGATTCAAAATCATTCCTACGGCACCGGCATAGAAAATTATTACGGAGCAGAAGCTGTTGCCTATGATCAGCATATCCGGGAAGCCGATACAATTGTACATGTATATTCATCCGGCAATATAGGGAACAACACTTCCTCTTCCGGACGCTACCAGGGCATTGCTAATTACGCCAATCTATCCGGTAATTTTAAACAGGCTAAAAATATCATTTCAGTAGGTGGCACAGATGGTGTTTCACAGGTAATTGCCCTGAGTTCCAGGGGGCCAGCCTATGATGGCCGTATCAAACCGGAAATTGCGGCCTATGGAGAAGACGGTACTTCCGGTGCGGCTGCACTTACCTCCGGGGTAGCCGCCCTGCTGCAGGATGCATGGCGCCAACAACATAGCAGCCCGGTATCTTCTGCGCTGATTAAAGCCGTCATCCTCAATAGCGCCACTCGTCCGGCTGGCATACTTCCCTCCTATGAGCATGGCTATGGCTACCTGCAGGCATTGGGCGCCCTGAAAACATTACAGGAAAACCGTATCCTCTCAGGGGAAGCAGGCAATGGTAAAGTAACCAACTTCGATATCAACATACCGGCAGGCATGCAGCAGGTAAAAGTTACGCTGTGCTGGAATGATCCCGCGGCGCCTGTAAATGCCGTTAAAGCGCTTGTAAACGACCTGGACCTGACAGCTACCACGGCAGATAACAACACCTGGCTCCCATGGGTGCTCAACGCCTACCCGGCGGCAGATTCACTGAAGGCCCCTGCTAAACGAGGCAGGGACAGCATCAATAATACAGAACAGATCAGCATTGACCGCCCCATTGCGGGCAAACTGCATCTCAGTGTAAAAGGCACACAGTTATCCACTGCGACACAATCATTTTACCTTGCCTATGAATTTACACCGATGCAACGTTTTCAATGGCAAAATCCTGCACCGGAAAACATCCTGCCTGCGGCACAAAATACACCCCTGCAATGGCAAACTACGTATAGTGGTAACGGCGATATTTCGTATAGCACTGACAGCGGCCGCACCTGGCTGCCAATAGCACAAAACGTTCCGGTAGCGCAGGGTGTATATAACTGGTTGACGCCTGATATTTTCCAACAGGTGTTGCTGAAACTAACGTTAACGGATACCTCCTTTATAAGTGCGCCTTGTTATGTCTCGCCGCAACTGACCATTCATACCGGTTTTAACTGTACGGATACCGTAATGCTTTACTGGAATGCGCAACCCGATGCAGCCGGTTATCAACTATATACTATGGGCAGCACCACTTTAATCCCGTATAGCCACCCCCGTGATACTTTTACTTTCATTCCAAAATCAATGGCGTCTTCCCTGTATTTTGCCGTCAGTCCCATTGCTAAGGCCGGCTGGACGGGCATGCGCAGCTATACCGCTGATTACTCACAGCAGGGCGTGGGCTGTTATGTACAAAACCTGCTGGCAGATAAAACAACTGATAATAAAGTATTGCTTTCTCTTACACTCGGCAGTACCTGGCACCTTACAAACCTGTACTGGGAACGGTATTCCCCCAAAGGCTGGATCGGCCTGGATTCGCTGACAATTGGGGAGACCATGAATTTTAATTTCTTAGACAACCAACCGACAGAAGGATTCGTTCATTATCGCGTACGACTGCAAACTACAGATGGTCGTGTTATCTATTCCGATATTGCTACCGTAAGTATATTCCTCAATAACAGCATCCTCTTATTCCCCAACCCTGTAAGTACCCAGCTATACATCTTAGATGTACAAATGCGCAGCCGGAAAATGGTGATTACAGATATGAGCGGGCGGATAATGATGCAGCGTGACCTGGAAAATAACCAGGAAGTCATTCCTGTGCAGCAGCTGCCCAACGGCGTTTTTAACTGCAGTATTTATGTAGATGGAAAACGCATCTATGCGAAACAGTTTGTAAAGCAGAAGTAGTTCCCTTCCCGGCTACAGGGTAAAATTCATCAATAACCGGTTAAGATCATAGCGGAAATAATCCTGCTGAACCATTAACTTTAAGTGTCAATAAGACAATTAAATATTTCTTATTAAAGTCTGACACTTTCCACCGTATTTATAATACGATGTATGAAAATCCGATAGCCAAAAGAACCGACAGCCCTGTTATTAATTTATTTACGCTGGTCATTCAGTATGCCTKACCGGTTTACTCACCTGTGCTGATAGTCCCCGTGCATCCCTTTCCACTAATGCAGATAGCTACGGCGCCTTGCCATGGCTGGTTCCCACGTGTGCCTGATTTCTCTGAACCATACATTTTCAACCAACACAAATCAATTATTTATGAAAAAAGCTTTATCTCTTTTCGTCTTTCTGCTAATGACCGTACTCGTATCGGCGCAAAAAACGGTATACATACCACCCGAGTTCAGTACGGATCCCTATTTATCTACCTGGTCATACAGTCGCAGTTATCAATCGGCCAACTTTGTGGTATTCTGGGGGTCGGTAGTAGGCACCAATCCGGCCACTTACAGCGATCCTAACCTGGCATTTAATCCACAGGCTATATGTGATACGCTGGAAAAAATCTATACAAAATATATAACAGAAATCGGTTTCTGCTCAGATGCTGCCACCAAAAACCTGGGCAAATACAAACTCATTATCGTGATGAATGATACCTGGGGAACGGGAGGGCCCAGCGGATGGGCCTTTGGCGGCACCTATGGTAATACCATCGGGGCCATGTGGGTACATCCCAATGCTACCAGGGACGGCGGCGTTACCAGCCATGAACTCACGCATAGCCTACAGGGCATGATTGCCATCCAGGAAAATGCCAACTGTGGCTTTAACAATTATGATCCTGCGGGCTTCTTCTGGGAAACACATGCTAACTTCATGCGTACACAAATGTATCCCCGTTTTGCCAATGATGACCTTCCCCGGTGGATGGCTACCAGCATGTTCCATTTTAGCTCCACCCGACACCATTACGATGCTTTTAAAATGCTGTGGTATATGCAACAGGTGGATGGCATTACAATGGTAAACAGGTTGTGGAAAGAGTCGATCCGCACCAGTTCTACCGCAGGAGAACATCCGCTGATGACCTACAGACGTCTTAAAAGCTGGACCCAGGCACAGCTCAATACTTTTATGTACGACTATGTTAAAAGGGAAGTAGCCTGCGACTATACCGTAAACGGATTTGGGGCTATTTACAAAGCAGAACGCGATCGCTTAAAAGTACAGGAACCACATTATATCTGGCGGCTATATACTATGCTGCAACAGGTGAATGCCAGTACCGGAAGATATAAAATAGATAATGCCAGCGCACCACAGGATTATGGCTACAATATTATTCCGTTATATACCACCTGCAGTGCCAGGAATGTAACCGTAAAATTTAAAGGTCATACAGAAGTTAACAGCACTGCCGGCTGGCGTTACGGCTTTGTGACCACACTGTCGAATGGTAATATATCCCGCTATGGTACTACCGCTACTGCGAATGAAAGTGAAATCAGCTTCACTATGAACAGCAATGAAACTCAGTTGTACCTGGTAGTGATGGGTGCTCCCACCACCCACACCAGTTATGTATGGGAACCGGGCTGGCCTAAGATAAAACGCTATCCCTATGAACTACGTATAGCCAATGCCGTACCTGAAGGTTATCAGAGTACTTTCCGCTCCGCGTACAAAACTAACGGTCATACCCATACGAATGGCGGCGGCTGGGTAGCCAACAGTGCTACTGTTGCTTCTACTGCCTATGTAGGCCCCAAAGCTATTGTACTGGGCAATTCCGTTATCACCGGCACGTCACAGATTACGGGCAATGCCTGGGTGGAAAATGCCACGGTGGGCAATACGGTGACCATTAGCGGTAATGCCAGCGTATATGGCGGCAGTTACACCGGCAGCGCAGTGGTAACAGATAACGCCGTGCTCACCGATTGTACGGTTTCCGGCAGTGCCAATATAAAGGGCGATGCGCTTGAATGGGGCGTTACCTTTGGCAATGCCGTGGTAGTAGGTGGCGATGCCGAAATAGGCAGCTGTGCCACCAATGGCACCTATCTGCAGATACCACACCCGAACAATGGCCGGGCAGACTGTGATGGCAAAAGTGCAGGCGATGCCTCTAACACAGATGTAAACACCGCCTGGACCCAGTTCACCGATGCACAGATGGCCTGGAGTACCACTCCTACCTGCAGTGGCACCATTACGTCTGCCGCCATAACAGATAGCAGCCTGCTGCTGAAAACTACCGGCAACGCAGCTGTGGTATCCGCCATACGGGTGTATCCTAACCCGGCTGTTAACCAGTTTACCGTTACCCTGCAGGGATTCCGGAACACGAGCAATGTGCAGCTGATCATTTATAACAGCCAGGGATTGCCGGTACATATGAAAGAGATGCAGAAAGCGAGAACGACCACTTTAAAGGTGAAAGACTGGAGTACGGCTCCTGGCATCTATTACCTTAGGGCCAGCGATGGAAATAAAGCGGCTACGGAAAAGCTGATTGTAACGAACTGACACAGTTACGTACCAATTAACAACAAAACAGCCGTTCTGATCAGATCAGAACGGCTGTTTGCTGTATTTACAATGATATGTGATTACAGGTGAATGGCTTCGCCGTAAGCTACTTCTATGGCGTCTTTTACAGATTCGCTCATAGTTGGATGCGGGTGGATAGAATCCAGCACTTCCTGGTAAGTAGTTTCCAGTTTACGCGCTACTACTGTTTCTGCAATGATCTCCGTAACGTTGGCACCGATCATGTGGGTACCTAACCATTCGCCGTATTTAGCGTCAAAGATCACTTTTACGAAACCTTCAGTAGCACCGGCTGCAGAAGCTTTACCGGAAGCAGAGAATGGGAATTTACCCACTTTAACTTCGTAACCGGCTTCTTTCGCTGCCTTTTCAGTATAACCAACAGAAGCAATTTCAGGTGCGCAATAAGTACAACCTGGAATGTTCATATAGTCAATAGTAGCTGGTTTATGCGCATATTTCTTTTCGTTGTATGCGATGGCTTCCACGCAAACGATCGCTTCTTTGGAAGCGACGTGTGCCAGTGCCTGACCAGGAACCATGTCGCCAATAGCGTAAACGCCCGGAACATTGGTTTGGTAGTATTTATCTACCAGTACGCGGCCTTTATCGGTTTTAATACCCATTCCTTCCAGACCGATATTTTCGATATTAGCTGCAATACCCACCGCGCTCAGTACCACGTCTGCTTCCAGGGTGATTTCGCCGGTTTGTGTTTTCACCTTAGCCTTCACACCGTCACCAGCGGCTTCCACTGCTTCTACCGAAGCGTTGGTCATGATTTCGATGCCTTTCTTTTTGTATATTTTTTCCAGTTCTTTGGAGATATCTTCGTCTTCTACCGGAACAATGCGTGGGAGGAACTCAACGATGGTTACTTTAGTACCCAGGGTTGCGTAGAAATAAGCAAATTCAACACCGATCGCACCAGAACCCACTACAATCATGGATTTAGGTTGCTTAGGCAATACCATTGCTTCGCGGTAACCAATTACATTCTTACCATCAATTTTCAGGTTAGGCAGTTCACGCGCACGGGCACCTGTAGCCAGAATGATGTGTTTTGCTTCGTGTACAGCAGCTTTACCGTCTTTATCAGTAACTTCTACCTGGCCTTTGGATTTTACCTTTCCATTGCCCATTAATACATCAATCTTATTTTTCTTCATCAGGAACTGAACGCCCCTGCTCATTTTATCAGCAACACCGCGACTACGCTTGATCACCGCCTCAAAGTCTACCTGTGCATCACTTACAGTAATACCGTAGTCTTTTGAATGCTGCGTATATTCAAAAACCTGTGCAGTTTTTAATAAAGCTTTGGTTGGAATACAGCCCCAGTTTAAACAGATACCACCCAGGCTCTCTCTTTCCACGATTGCAGTTTTAAATCCCAGCTGAGAAGCACGGATAGCAGCCACATATCCGCCGGGCCCACTACCAATTACGATTACGTCGTATGCCATATTGTTTAATTTTAAATTGAACTCGCCAAAGGTAAATAAATAAGCAGAAAGCGCAAACAGCTTTTAGCCATTAGCTTTTAGCTATTAGCAAAATGCAGCGAAGATCAGGTGTTGTCCCATCTCCGCTGCATTTTGCTAATAGCTAAAAGCTAATGGCTAAAAGCTACCGAAGGTCCACCACTTCCACGCCAGGATAGTTCTTGGCATCAAAAGTAAAGGTAGCATCGCTCAGGTTGGTATTTGGTGTAAAATTGGTGATTTCGTACGTGTAGTGATTACCGTTTTTCTCGAAAACTTTCATTTTCGCGATACTCTGGTTTTTCTTATCTACAGAAACAATCACTTTAAAAACGTTCTTGGATTTATCAGTAGGTGTCAGCTCAATGTTCTGCAACACTTTACCTTTTTCAGTCGTTTCAGGTTCCAGTTTGTACAAATAATCTTTGTCGTAGAAATTGGTAAACAGTTTGGCAGGTGTCATAGCGCCACTGCTTTGATCCACGTTATTCACAGTTACCTCGTTTACATCCTTGGCATATGTCCAGGATGTTTTGTTATCACTGATTATTTCCTGTCCGGGCAGCGTTACTTTATATTTAGCGCCTTTCAGGTAGACTGTTCCTTTTTTGGAATCTGTTACACTGTTGTTGGCACCTTCTACTTTCAATATAAAATTAGCTACTACTGTTTTTAATGATTTGAATTTATTACTAACACCATCCAGAACGGTTTTAGCCTTGGGGTCGGATCCGCCCTTAGATTGTGCCATGCCGCTGAAAATGATACCACTCAACAACATTCCTGTTAATACAAATTTCTTCATCGTAGTTTTTTTTAGTTTGTGCTAACCTGCAGAGACAAATGCCATGCCGGTATAGCTGTGTTGGTCTTTTACAGGGTGCGAAATTCAGTATATTTCCTGAAAAAGGGTAATAATTTCGAAAGACCTTAACATATTATAACAAATTATTAAGGATTTCCTGTAATTCGCTTTCCGATCTCACCAATACCTCCCTTGCCTTGCTCCCCATGTTGGGGCCTACTATATTGGCTGCTTCCAGCTGATCCATAAGTCTTCCTGCCCGGTTATACCCCAGTTTCATACGGCGTTGCAGCAAAGAAGTTGACCCTTGCTGGGTGGTAACGATCACCTGGGCAGCCTCTTCAAACAGCGGATCCCGGTCAGCAATACTGAGTTCTTTACCATCCGGATCCTTGTCATCTACATACTCAGGCAACAGGAATGCGTCCGGATAGCCTTTCTGATTTCCGATGAATTCGGCCACATTTTCCACTTCCGGCGTATCTACAAAGGCGCATTGCAGACGTACCAGCTCCCCGTTAAAGGAAACCAGCATATCCCCCTGACCGATGAGCTGTTCCGCACCACCAATATCCAGGATGGTACGGGAATCTATTTTGGAAGATACCTTAAAGGCCACGCGGGCCGGGAAGTTAGCTTTGATGGTACCCGTGATAATGTTTACAGAAGGGCGTTGCGTGGCAATGATGAGGTGAATACCCACTGCACGGGCCAGCTGCGCCAAACGGGCAATCGGCATTTCCACTTCCTTACCAGCAGTCATGATCAGATCCGCGAACTCATCTACCACCAATACAATGAAAGGCAGGTAACGGTGTCCTTTCAACGGATTCAGGCGGCGTTGGGTAAACTTACCATTGTACTCGCGGATATTACGGGTGCCTGCTTCCTTGAGCAGGTCATAGCGCAGATCCATTTCAATACACAAGGCATTGAGGGTGTGGATTACTTTCTTGGTATCGGTAATAATCGCATCATCTTCTCCGGGTAATTTAGCCAGGAAGTGCTTCTCAATGAGCTTGTAGAGCGATAGTTCCACTTTTTTGGGGTCTACCAGTACAAACTTCAGCTGGGAAGGATGCTTTTTATACAACAGCGACACCAGCAACGTATTGATACCCACAGATTTACCCTGACCAGTAGCTCCCGCCATGAGCAGGTGGGGCATTTTAGCCAGATCTGCAATGAAGTTTTCATTGTCGATCTTTTTACCAATAGCAATCGGCAAATCCATGGTGCTGGTCTGGAATTTTTCCGAGGCCAGTATATTCTTAAGTGATACGATGGTTTTCTTTACGTTAGGGACCTCAATACCAATGGTACCTCTACCCGGGATTGGGGCAATGATACGGATACCAAGCGCCGACAGACTCAGGGCGATGTCATCTTCCAGGTTTTTAATACGGGAGATACGAACGCCGGCAGCCGGCACAATTTCGTACAGTGTCACTGTTGGTCCTACGGTAGCACTTATTTTCTGTATGGAGATGTCATAATTCTTCAGGGTATCAATGATCTGGTTTTTATTCTTTTCCAGTTCAGCCGTGTCTTGTACAATTACTTTATCGGCGTTATGGTTTTCCAGCAGGTCCAGTGTTGGAAACTTATAGTCTCTCAGGTCCAGTGAAGGATCGTACGGATCTACCGGCTCCACGGGTCTGGATGGCTGGATTTCCTCGACTTCTTCTTCTTCATCCCGGAAAGTAGGCTTAATTTCAAATGCCACTTCCTGCGGCTCGTTTTTCTTTCTAGTTGGTGGAGGTGTTTGTTCGGGTATTTCTTCTATATACAATAATGGTCCGGGGTCTTCTTCCTCTTCTTCCTCAGACAATTCCGCGTCAGATTCTTCCGGCAATCCGGGCGTAACAACGGGCGTTGCTGGTGGCATGTAGGCAGCATGAGAAGGTATCACGGTGATGTCTTCTCTTTCTACCAGGTGCATGGGTGGCAGATCTTCTTCGTCTTCTTCGGCTACTTCTTCATGTGGAGGAATCACCATTACACCACCCTCTCCTTTCAATCCGTTTTTACGTGGATCTTCTTTAACCGGGGCGGGTGCAGCCGCCGCAGCCGCGTTGGCTACCGGTGGCACAGGAACAGTGGCCGGAACTGGTTTCGGAAGTTTGATTTTCTTTTCCGGCCATTTGAAATCAAAATTAAATTTCCAGATGAGCCAGGAGAAACCCACTACCAGTAATAAGAGTGCGGTACCCGTTTTACCAACAAAACCAGACGTCCATTTATTCAGGGCATCACCCAAAGCACCTCCCCAGGGGAAATCTCCTCCACCGGCTACAAATGCCATGGACATGCTGATAAAGAGCAGACCGAACAAAATATATTTTACGTTACGCCATACGCGGAAAACGCGGCGCCCTACGATGAAGTTAATACCGACAATAAAAAAGAAGTAACAGAACAGGTAAGCAGCAATGCCCACACCATAAAAAAAGAAGTTGTGTGACACATAAGCGCCCAGGCGGCCCAGTAGATTATCTACTTTTACATCGCCGAAGAAAAGCTCCCGGGTAGAATAATGGAATATTTTATCCTGGTCATCTTCCCAGGTAAAAAGATAGGAGGTGAAAGCAATAAAACAATAAACAGACAGCAAAAGAAAGAACACGCCCATTACTTTATGGGTACGTTCATCTTTCACCAGCTCTTTTACTTTCACCTCAGGCTCCTTGTCTTTCGTCAACACTTCAGGGTTTGGTGTGGGGCCTTTCGGTTTCTTGCTTTCCGGTTTTTCGGTTTTCAGTTTATTCCTGGACATAATTAGCTTTTAGCTGTTAGCTGCCAGCTTTTAGTTTTCAGCATGGAGTGCCAAAAACCAACAGATGACAGCTATATAACTTCAGATTTGGGACTTCCTGGTGAACTATGGCAACTGTAAAATCCAGTGTGCTATAAATTCGGGTACCAGGGGATCAATGGTTTGTTCCAGCTCTCCGTATTCGTTTGCTGTACATGTTTTACAACGTTGGAACAAATGGTTCAATCCATCAAACTTACGGATTGTCACCAGCAAATTTCCATTTTCGGTTAATGCACGTTCAATAGCATTCAGATTTGTGGTAGCATCCACCTGTATATCTTGTGTTCCGTTAATCGCCATAAACGGACATTTGATCTGTTTAAGGTACGTTAATGGATTGTATTTCAAAATTGAAATTGCTTCCGGGCTCAGACTGGCATTGTTCACCATATCTTCTGCCGTCATTTCTTTTTTCACGGATTCATCAGAGCTACGGTATAATTCTCTGATGATTTTTTCCGCTTTGGGTCTGATGACAGCCATACTGCTATCGCTCGCCAGCAGGTCCCAATAAGGCTTCATACGTTGCCGGTCTGCCAGGATAAAGCTGTCGGATTTACCTGCCATACTTTGTTTGATCGCCATTTGCTGATCTATCAGTTGGCGGCCGGTTAATCCCACGCCTGCCATGGATATTACAAAAGCCACTCCTGGATTGTTTGCCGCTACGATCTGTGCTACGATTCCACCCTCACTGTGTCCCAGCAAACCAACGGTTAGCGGATCCACATCTCTTCTCTTTTTCAGGTAGGCCATACTGGTACTCACATCATGTGCAAAATCATTGACAGTAGCTGCATAGTAATCACCGGTAGACTTGCCTACGCCCCGGTCATCGAACCGCAGCGAAGCAATGCCGTTCCGGGCAAAATAATCTGCCAGCACCAGGAACAGCTTATGACCTGCTATTTCCTCATCCCTGTTCTGGGGGCCGGATCCGCTGATCATCACCACTACCGGGTATCTGCCGTTGGCGGCAGGACGGGTAAAGGTACCTGCAAGGGAAACGCTGTCTTTTATATTATTAAACCTGACTTCTTCTGTGTAATAAGGGTAAGGAGGTTTTGGTTCCTGTGGCCTTTTATACAGTTCTGCCTTGGTGATTTCCTTACGACCCAGATCTACCGGATTCTCATCACCGCCAAAGGTGGAAATTCCTTTGAACTGTTGCGTGGCAGGATCCCATACCCCGGTATATGCAAATCTGACTTCATCTATGCGCAGGAGCAGGGTGTCTTTCCGGTAAACGACCGTTTCCAGTTCAAACGTTTCGGCATCCGCCAGATCGGGTAATTCGATACGCCCCTTATATCCGCCGGCTCCATCTTTTTCCAGCTGCACCACCATGCGATATTTATCGCCATAGTAACGTTTCAGGGTACCGTACCATTTGCCGGCAATACCGGAATTATCCTGTGCCATCGCCATTGAACCCACCAGCACGCCCAGCAGCAACACCCAAAAACCTTTATACATATACGAGTTCCTCTTTATGCTTTTAATTTTAAAACACCCAGCAGAAGGCTCACCCAGCCTGCTATGAAGAATACACCACCAATAGGTGTAACAATACCAATTCCTCTTAAACCCACGTTGCCCGTCATTTTGAGCATGGTCATGGCGTAAAGGGAACCGGAAAATAAAATGATACCGATAATAAAACACCTGCCTGCCCACTCCAGGTGAGCACCGGGGATCTGGGCAAAAAGAATACCAGTAGCAATTAAAGCAAATACGTGATAGAACTGATAAGTAACGCCTGTCTGAAAAGTAGATACGGTATCTGCCGGCACCAGTTCTTTCAGCTTATGCGCACCAAATGCACCTAAGATGACTGCTAATGCACCAAATATCGCCGCCCAAACCAAAAAACTTTTATGCATGCTATAAATTTTGCGTAAAGGTATCCAATGAAATATTATCCGATGAAATTATATGCCTGGATTGCTGGTAAAAAGGCAGGCGTTCCGCCATTTTCTTTTCCACAAATCCGATCAGGTCATCGTCTTCCAGGTCTGCGATCAGCGGACGCTTGAATTTTTTACGTTGCAGTCTTTCCACCATAGCTTCCAGCGAAGGATTGATCCAGATGGTCGTACCATGTTCATTCATGAAATCCATATTCTCCTGAAAACAGGGTGTACCGCCGCCACAGGAGATCAGGAAGTTTTCCTGTTCAGATAATTCACGGAGCAGTTTACTTTCCCTGTCCCGGAAATAATCTTCTCCTTTGGATGAAAAAATATCTGCAATCGCCATTTCTTCTGCTTCTACAATCACTTCATCGAGATCATAGTAGGGAAGGTTCAGATGATCTGCCAGTTGTTTACCCCAATAGGATTTTCCGGCACCCATAAAACCGAGTAAATATATTTTCATAAATAACGCAACAGTGCTTAAAAAATTCTTTCCTCACGCAGGATGAGTCCATGCCAGGCATAGGTCATTTTCCATAATATATTGCAAATATAACCGCGTATTTGTATCCTGTTTGTTAAAATCGGCGGTTATGAAACCTGCCTGCTGATAAACAAAGGGATGTAACCGCATATTCTCTTTAAAATCAACGCTTCCCAGTCCATACCACTTGAACATGGCTTCTTTGGCGCTCCAGCAGATTGTTTTATGTGACAGTTCATGTGCCGGATCTATAAACGATCTTTCGGCCGGTGACAGGAACTTATGCGATACCAGTTCTATTTTTTCTCTCACCTCTTCAATATCTATGCCTACCGCTGCTTTGGTGCTTACAATAGCCGCCGCATAATCCCCGCAATGCGAGATAGAAAAATGGTAGCTACCACATGCCAGCAAGGGTTTCCGGCTATTGTTCACGGTAATCTTATGGATCGGAAAGTCCGGAAAAAGTGTCACTAGCAGGTATCTGCCCGCAAAGTGCTGCAGGCGCTTATGCGGATGATGAATCGACGGGCTGATGTTTACCTTCTCCCGGAAAAAAGCTTCGTCCTCTGTTATCTTCCATACACCCAGTCTCGTTTCCGGTTCTATTTGTATCGTTCGTATTAATGGCATATCTTGCCAAATTAAAGCAAAAAAGCATAAAAAACAGCATTTGTAGGAGCTGAAAGCATAAAGCTGAAAGCAAAACTACTCATGAAACCAGCGGAAAGCTTTTTGCTTTCAGCTTTTTGCTTTATTCAAAATACAGCTCACTAAAACTAAACGAACCTAAGCATGATTCTGTCAGACAAACGGATACTGGAGGAAATTGAAAAAGGCACTATCGTCATTGCTCCCTATGACCGGAAATTCCTGGGTACTAATTCTTACGACGTGCACCTGGGTAAATACCTGGCCACCTACAAAGACCGTGTACTGGATGCTCGCAAACACAATGAAATTGAACATTTTGAAATACCGGAAGAAGGATTTGTTTTACAACCCGGTACCCTGTACCTGGGCGTAACGGAAGAATATACCGAAACACATGCACATGTTCCTTTCCTGGAAGGCAAGTCCAGCACGGGCCGTTTAGGAATAGATATTCATGCTACTGCCGGTAAAGGGGATGTTGGTTTCTGCAATACCTGGACACTGGAAATTTCCTGTGCCCAACCTGTACGCATATACGCAGGCATGCCTATTGGCCAGCTGATCTACTTTGTGGTAGAAGGCGAAGTAGAAATTCTTTACAATAAAAAAGGTAATGCCAAATATAATGGTCGCACGATTAAGCCCGTGGAGAGCATGATGTGGCGAAATGAATTTTAAGTAGCTTTTAGCCATTAGCTTTTAGCTTTTAGCAAATGCAGCGAAGTTGATGTTATGTACATCATTTGCAACATTTACTAAAATGCTAAAAGCTATTTTTTTAATGACTGTTTCATTTGCTTCTATAGGTTTCCGCCTTATGCCTTCAGCTCAACAAAGTGGGCTTCCGCGAGCGTGGGGACTTCCAGTTTACTGATCAGGCGCTCCATTGCTGCCTGTGGCACGATCTCTTCCCGCTGCCGGTTCTGTTGCAACAGTTTCTCCGCCGGTACTTCCACATACACAATCGTTACCGCTGCATCATAGGTCGTAAAAAGACTGATCAGCTGTTCTCTCATCTGACGGGTAATATTGGTGGCGTTCCATACAAAGGGTTGCCGGTTACGCAAATACACACGGGCCTGTTCCTTGGCTGCCTGAATCACCACCCCATTGCCGCTTTTATCTGTCGGACTTATTTTCATTTCCTTACGGATATTATCCAGAGAGATAACCGGCCACTGCTGATAATGTCGCTGCACATAGGTATCCTTGCCAGCTCCCGGCAGGCCGCTCATCATGACCACGGGCGTTTGCGGCTGTTCAAAAGGCACATAATCCGCTGTGCGATCCATCTTCTGCAAGTAGTACATCCGCGCCTGCGGCGTGGCAAAAGCACGGGGCTGTCCCCAGCAATGATGCTCCCGGCATAGCTCTTCAAAGCAATCCACCCGGTATAACAGATCGGCCTGATCGGCACAGATCCGACCCAACGCATCGGCGCGGGCCAGCATGGCCAGGAGTTGTGTATTCACCTCCAGACTGGCGATGATCACAGCTCTCTGCGGATCCGGTTTTTCGAATACCCACAAAGGAAGGCCGTGATATCTGACAAGTTTGGCGATCTGCTCCCGTATGGCAAAAGGTGCAGGCACCTCCCGGTAAAGGATTTGCCGGGCACGCCCCTCTCCTTTGCGGGCATGGCCCGCAGAAGTGATACGCCCGTCCGGCTCCGTTACCGTAGTGCTATACTTTTCCACATCATGCAGCAGCGCTGCCGCCCACAACAGTTCCTGGTCAGCGGATGACAATGCCGCATATTCAGGCAGCTGCACCAGGGCCTCCAGTACCATCTGCGTATGTATGGCTACATTGCCCTCTGCATGGTAGCGTACATCCTGCGGTACTTCCTTCATCACACGTACCCATTCAAAGATTTGTTCCAGCCACTCCCACGATTTATTTTCACTGAGCTGCCACATAGTTACCTCCTTCATTATTTAGCCTTGCACGGCGCCAGTGACGGGTCCAGTGCTGGTCTGTTTTTACATGTCCTTTGCGGACATACTTAAACACATTGTCTGCAAAATCACTGACCGCATAACCTGCGGCATTACGGGAAACAATTCCCTCGATGGTGGCCGGGAAACCGGTATGCACATCATGTGGTTCAAAAGTCCCTCTGCCGCAGACGAGCGATAAAGTATCCTGTTCAAATTCACTGCGTGTAGCCGGAGGCGTTATACACTTAATTTCCGGTACTACCGGCAGGTCCAGCATGGCGGCATAAAAATGTGTTTCCTCCCAACTGAGCCAGCGGTTACCTTCCCGGATACCAAATACATAGAAATGATGATCCAGGTTTCTATATTCAATAGAATGTACCGCGTACAGATTTTCCAGGAAGATTTCCAGGTCGCCGAGGTCATTCTTTATACTTTGCCAGTAACGGCGGATGCTTGCTGTCCACGCGGATGTTGTGGGCGCTGCATGTGAGCGCGCAAATACACCATGGCGGGAAAGACAATTATTTTCACCGTCCAGTTTTTCCGTATGAATCAACACAGGAATCCGTTGCAGCTGTTGCCAGTATTCATATTGAATACGGTCATCGCTGCTGGTCCCGGGCGAAAACGGATAATGCCAGGTACGGCCATATTTCTGAGAAATTGCCATGTTATCGGAGTTTAAATTAAACAATAAAATCACAGGCCGGTTCCAGGAAGGAACGGCGAAAGGAATGATGTTAATATGCCTGTGACATTACATGGCGCAAAGTGTTTGCTGTTTTTAATTAATGAGTTGCAAAATAAAGAAAATAATTTAATAGTATATTACGAGGGCTTTTGAAACAACAACAACCATCTATAGCCATGAGAAAATTTTTCCTCTATGCCACCGCCTTAGCAGCTATGGCTGCCTGTAACAACAGCGGCAGCGGTAGTAAAACCAGTGGTACCGACAGTACACTGAACAATGCATTTAGTCATTATGAAACACAATTCATTGAGGCACTATGGAAAGCAGATCCGGACTGGGCTACCAGTGTAGGTTATCACAACTACGATTCCATACTGATTGTGCCGGATAGTGCGGCCGCACAGGCAAAACTGGCCTTCGCAAAACAACAGATGGATTCGCTGAAAGCATTTGACCTCACCGCATTGAATGATGCCAACAAAATTGATTACCAGCTGATACAAAACTACTTACAGTCGGTACAATGGGCTATTAATGAACAAAAGGGCCATGAGTGGGATCCCTCTTCCTTTAATGTGAGCAACACTTTTGCATTTATATTAAATGAAAATTATGCGCCACTGGAATCCAGGCTACGCAGCTTTGCCAGCAGGTTACAACAGGTGCCGGCTTATTATGAAGCTGCTAAAAAACAAATCAAAGATCCTGTTCCGGAACTGCGGTTACTGGCAATAGATCAGAACAATGGTGGCTTATCTGTTTTTGAAAAAGACTTTGCCGATTCCCTGAAGAAAACAGCTATTCCGGCAGCAGAACAGGCTGTGATGATGACCAATGCAAAGCTGGCGGCAAAAGCAATCCGGGAATATGCCGATTGGTTAAAAGCGCTGCAACCTGCCCATCCGCGCAGTTTCCGCTTAGGCAAAACCTTATATGATCAGAAGTTTGCCTTCGATATACAATCTTCCTATTCAGCCGCACAGATCTACGATTCTGCTATTGCCCGCAAGAACTTTGTTCACGGCGAGATGGCAAAAATCAGCCGGCAGCTGTGGCCTAAATACTTTAGGAATGCCCCTATGCCGGTGGATTCGCTGGAACTGGTGGGTCGTATGATAGATACCCTTTCGGTGCAACATGTTAAACCGGAAGAATTCCAATCTGCCATTGAAAAACAATTACCTGCACTCATTGCTTTTATCAAAGAAAAAGACCTGCTGTATATTGATCCTACCAAACCTTTGGTAGTACGCAAAGAACCGGCCTACATGGCTGGTGTCGCAGGCGCTTCTATCAGTGCACCCGGCCCCTACGACAAGGGCGGCAACACCTATTATAATGTTGGTGGTTTGGAAGGATGGCCAAAGGATAAAGCAGAAAGTTATCTGCGTGAATACAATCAGTATATACTGCAGATACTGGATATCCACGAAGCCATCCCCGGACATTATACACAACTGGTATACGCCAATCAATCACCGAGCATGATTAAATCGCTGCTCAGCAATGGCGCCATGATTGAAGGATGGGCTGTATATACTGAGCAAATGATGCTGGAAAACGGCTATGGCAATGATGCTCCTGAGATGTGGCTGATGTGGTACAAATGGAATCTACGCGCCGTATGCAATACTATCCTGGATTATAGTGTACATGTAAAAGACATGAGTAAGGAAGATGCCATCCATTTATTGACCAGAGAAGCATTTCAGCAGGCAGCTGAAGCAGAAGGAAAATGGAAGAGGGTGAGTGTGAGCAGCGTGCAGCTAACCAGTTATTTTACAGGCTATAAAGAAATTATAAATCTGCGCGAAGCTTATAAAAAGCAGCAGGGCAAAGACTATCGTCTGAAAGCATTCAATGAAAAATTCCTGAGCTATGGCAGTGCGCCGGTGAAATATATATCGCAATTGATGCTGAAATAGCTTTTAGCCGTTAGCTATTAGCTATTAGATTTAAGCGAAAAATGCAGCGAAGACAAACATATATTATGTTCTTCGCTGCATTTTGCTAATAGCTAAAAGCTAACGGCTAAAAGCTCAAGTATCGCAGGTTACATCATCCCACAGCTGATTTCTGTAGTTGATGAGCCAGTTCAATGCGTAATGTCTTTCGTATACGATTCCCGGAGGCAATGGTTCTTTTTCTCCTTTCAGGCGGGCATCTACACAGCTCCAGTGTGCGCGGTAGTACAGATCGTTGGCATCCAGTATTTCGGTAGCCGTACGTAATTCAGTCGCAGCAGCTAAAAATACTGCGGGATCGGAAGTTAATCCTTTGAATGGGAAAGCGTCTTCTGGTACCATGTCCAGGTTGCAGAGTGCATCCATTTCTCCCAGTGAAGGCACTTTTTTCAATGCCCACAACAGTACCCAGATATCTTCACACTTCCAGGTTTCACTTGTTTTGAGGGCGTCTGTTGGATTTTCAAGGAACGCTTTTTCTGCGTCCGTGGTATTATCCCAGAGCTGATGTTGCTGCAGATAGTTGATTACAGCGGGACCTTCGAGATAGCCGAAAGCTACGGTATTAACGGCGGCGAGTATGGCTACGCGTTGTGCTACTTCGGCTGTTGAACGGAGTGTTACCTGGTTTTCATCAGTGATAACCGGCAGGCTGGCGGACGTCTTTACATTCATGTCCTGCAGCAACTGTATGTTGCGTTGTTTTCTGCCGGTAGCTGCGTTAGAGGGTGTTTCCTGGCTATCGAAATAAACAGACTGGATATTAACCGTCAGATTAGTGGCAGTTGAATGTCCGTTTACATCGAGTAACAGTGCACCGGTTTTATCCCAGAAGCCCTGTACATCTGTTTTGAAGATGAAGTTATTTTCACAGAAGAAGATACCATCCAGTTCTTGCGCCAGTTCCATGATGGCAGCTCTGAGGTCGCCGTTAAAGGAGGGTTCTGCCAGGATGATTACTTCGGTGTTGAGAGTCGCTACTTTGGCCAGTAACAGTTCCTGCAGTGCAGGGTTATCTGCCGGCAGTTGTTGCACAAAAGCGTGCATACCGAGCAGGTTGATGGTCACCGGGTCATCGTTCCGTACCAGCTGATAGCCTGGTATGGCCCGTTGGCGGTAGCTGATGGTAAGGGTATTGCCTTTACGCAGCAATTTTTTTCCAGATGTGATGGTTAACTGCTCCCAGTGATGATCCGGTCCTGTTACCTTTACTGCCTTTTCTCCGAAGTGCGCCCGCATGCGGGTCAGCACTTTCTCCATGTCTATCTCGTGCGTATAGAGGGTACAATTTTCCATGCTGTTTTTTTCGAGGGGCCAAAGGTAGCCTAAAGCAGCCAAAAATGGTATCGGATTTGCCTTATTTCCATAAATCAGGAAAACTGTTTGCGGAAACGCCCCATTTCATGAAGCATAAACAAAGTTGATTATGAAAAGAAGAACCTTGCCAGTCCTGGCTATCTGTGCGTTATTGCTGGCGGCCAGTTGTTTGCCACCCAGACCTCCAAGACCACCAAGGCCCCATCGACATCATGGCAGTATTATTTCCCCTTTTTCGCATCCGCACGATGCTGCAGCAGATAAAGGATTTTATTCAGCTTAACTGGATCATTGATGTAGGGAGACAGGTCAAACAGTTCCACCTTTCTAAAAGCTACCGGATGGCTTTCGCTTTGCAGGGAGATAGATCCTTCTGTTAACAACCGACCTTCCTGCAACAGAGCGGGGTTAGCGTGTGACACTGCGCCACCGCCTACCTGCGGCTTATTGTATACAAAAACGGTATCCTGATCCACAATATGTTTAATCACAGAATCCCGCAATACCAGGGCTTCTGCATGTACCCATACATCACCATGATAGGTTTTGGAAGTAGAGCTGATACAATGATCTGTAATCAGTTTACCATTCATTACCACGTTGGTACCGGGTGTACAGAGGTTGGAAGTAGAGCGGTCATCTTTTCCATTACCACCGAGTAACTGGTCTTCCAGTGAAATCGGGAAGTTCTGATCTTTGGTCATGCTGGCGGCAGTTTGTCCGTGGAGCATGATACCACTGTTGCGGTACGCCCAACCTGGCCCGCCTTTCACCTGTTCGCCGGTGAATTTATATTCCACTACAATCAGGTAAGCAGAGAAATTCTTTTTATAGAAGATGTGACCATATTGTTCTTTGAACTCGTCATAATGATCATAGCTTACTTTCATCATGCCGCTGTCTACCCGAAAGGTATTACCAAAGTTATCGTTGAGGTCATGTCCGGTTATTTTTACGTCCCATCCGGTGAGATCTTTGCCGTTAAAGAGTTTCAGCCATTTGTTGGGGGCCACTTCTTTTTGGGCGGAGCTGTGGAGAGCGGCCATTACTAATAACGCGGTCAATACTTTTTTCATATGTTCTTTTATTTGACCGGTTAAGATAAAGGATAGTACAGAGAAATGCAAGCTGAATAACAGTTGGCATCTGATTCTCCGGGTACCGGGTTATTTTTGTGACCGAAAGTGTGTAAGAAATTACGCACCGTATCGGATGTGCCACAGGAATGTATGGATAAAGCATATACTTATCTAACTAAATATCAATTATTTAATTGCTTTTACATAAAAGTGCAGGGTTTTCGCTGGTAGTTCCCCAAACTGTATATATGAATTCCTTAACACAACAACAAAACGGTCGTAACACAGAACAACCTAAAGCAGGACCATTATATGAAAGTTCCAACATCATCAATGTAACGCCAGAAGGAAGAATAGTATCCATTTTTACGGGTGCGTGGCTGGTGGGCAATGCCATCAGCAAAGTAGATAAAAGCCCCGTGTCGAGCCTTTTAAAGCTCCTGGGAGCGGGTTATCTGCTTTACAGGGGAATAAGCGGGAATGACCTGATCAATGGTTTTATCGGTAAAAGGAAACCCGACAGACATACTGCTTCTATCAATATCAGAACTTCCGTTAGTATTGATAACCCACGCGAAGAAGTATATTATTTCTGGCGTCAGTTGAATAACCTGCCTGTTTTCATGAAACATCTGCAATCTGTAGAAGAAAATGATCCGTTTCATTCCCATTGGGTGGTGAAAGGTCCCGGTGGCATTGGTACATTAGAGTGGGATGCGGAAATTGTAAAAGAGGTCCCGGGAGAAATTATCGGCTGGCGTTCCTTACCAGGCTCCTCTCTCGCCACAGCGGGAAGAGTTACTTTCCGCGAAACACATAACGGAGGCACCGAAATAGATGTGATGATTACTTACCGGCCACCAGCCGGGTATGTAGGTTCAGGGCTCGCCTGGCTGCTGAATCCCGCATTTGAAAATATGATTGTTAAAGATATCCGGCGTTTCAAAAACTATATGGAAACCGGGGAAATTGTTAGCTAGCTGTTAGCCGTTAGCTTTTAGCTATTAGATTTAAGCGAAAAATGCAGAGAAGATGAAAAGGAAAATCCTGATACATCTTCTCTGCATTTTTCGCTTAAATCTAATAGCTAAAAGCTAACGGCTAACAGCTACCTATGATAATGCTTCTCTTTTAAATCTGTTATAAGTACCCTGGCTTTTGTTAATCAGTTTTAGTACGCGCTCGCGAACATCATCCTGTAAACCGCTGATCTCATGTTCGAAAACTCCTTTCAGTTCCGATAAATCTTCTCCTCCCTGTCCTACCAAACCATTGATTTTATGGCGCCAGTCATCGGCTTTGCTTTTGATTTTTTTGCGGGTTCTATCGCCACTATCCGGTGCTGTCAGTAATCCGATTACCAATCCGGTAGTTAACCCGGCTATAGCGCCTGCTAAAAATTTCGTTGTAGACATAATTACTGGATTTTTATGGTTTAACAAATGATTCGGGTGCATGGTTTAATTCACACTTACAACCAAAATTTTCAAATATCAGGCCAGTAAAACCCTGAAAACACAATTGCATCTTAAAGAAATGTTATTGTCAGAAAGAGAGAAAGAAAACCACCTGCTATTAAAAGAAGTCAAAAGATAAGTTTCATTAACGTAAAACATCGAGGAGACGCTATCCAGGACAACATCAGAATTGATATTGCCCCGGCAGGTGGATAAGATAAGCGTATTAGATAATGGAATTTATAAAAGTCAAACGGAGCAGTAAAATAATTACATTCTGGTATTTTTCAAACTTTATTGAAAGAAATGAAATAATAAATTTTATTAAAAAGTAAATCCTCCCCGGAAATGAAATACCAGAGAGGATTTACCTGTTTTGCAATAATATTATATAATTATTAAATATTAGTAGTCTGATACCATTTTAGCCGAAATATGTGAATAACATCAATCACCCTAAATTCCCATTTTGGGGTACCTGCTGCCTTTATTTTGCGTCCAGCATCCCTGAAACAAGGCGATTGAAATCGGCCTGGAACTGCTCGTAATGTTCTCCTGTACCGGGGCCGGAGAAACCAGTATGTACTTCCTGTACGTTTCCTTTCTTATTTATGAAAATCGTGGTAGGGAAACCTTTGATACCGGTAAGCTGTGGCAAGGTTTTTTCGCCCTTTTCCGGATCAGCAGGCGTTACACCGGTAATCAGCACAGGATACTGCACATCAAAGCGTTTCAGGAAGCCTTGAAGACTTTTCTTTGATTTCTCAAAATCAGTGGTGCGTTCATAAGCCAGTCCTATTACTTCTACACCACGGTTTTTATTTTTCTCGTGCCAGGTGGTCAGGAAGCCGGTTTCGTCCATACAGTTAGGACACCAGGAACCCATGAGTGTAATGATCACTACTTTATTTTTGAAGCGGTCGTCTTTGATACTTATTTTCCGCCCGTCCAGGTCAGGGAAAGAGAAGTCCAGTTGTTGCTGACCGGGTTTCATAGTAGCAATGGTTCTTTCATCGGGTAATGCAGCGGTATCATTTTTCACAGCTGACCAGTTTTCGAGACCATCACCGATGCCGGCATAAAAGCGGCCATTGGTAAGACTGTCTTTCCCCACTACTGCGGTGAACAGGTACGCGTGGGAGCCATCAAAGGTAGACAGCCGGAGGGTATCGCCATCCACTACCCCATCCAGAAAGCGGTAATCACCGGTGGTGGTGAGGAAAGTACCGTGCACGATGTTACCGGATTGCTTAAACTCACCGATAGCTGTAGAAGGTGTCTTGTCTTTATCTTTTGTGGACACGAACTGTGTTACCCAACGGCCGGTCACGTCTCCGGCGGCGGGTGTATTTACCTTAAAGCGTTCTGCCTTACCGGCAACTGCCGTGAAAGGAATACTTACATCTTTATCTGCCAGATGTCTGATCCACTGGCCTTCAAGTGCACTATCCGTTGTTAATCTGGCTTTGAATTCAGAGTCGAAGAACGGCATCTTAATAAAAACAGAATCTCCGTTTACTTTTACATCATCTACCAGCAGCTTATCTGTGGCGTTGATAACGTGCAGTGTTGTTTTACCGTTGGTTTCTTTTACATCAAAATTGAAAATGATTTCTGCGCCGTCATTGCGGTGCAGTTTTGCCTGCCACACACCATTGGCGAGGAATTTTGTGGCGTTGCCATTGTTGCAGGCGGCCATGCCGATACCTGCCAGGCAATAGATCCATAATTTCTTCATAAGTCTACATTTGTGAATAGTTCCTTTCGCCAAAGAGCAGGCTGCCAATACGTACCATAGTACTCCCTTCCTGCAGGGCTATGGAATAGTCGGCGCTCATGCCAATGGACAGTTCTTTAAAGTACGCTTCGTTGTTAAAGTAAGTGGTTTTAACGGATCCGAATAATTGGTGGAGCTGGTGGAACTCTTTATGGATCTGTGTTTCATCAGAAGTATTGGTGGCCATGCCCATCATACCGGCAATACGAACGGAAGCAAAAGAGGATGGATTGGAAGTATATGTTTGAAGCAGTTGCTGTAACTCCTGCTCGTCCATCCCAAATTTTGTTTCTTCTGCTGCAATATGGACCTGTAGCAGGCAATGAATGATCCGCTCATGTTTAGCGGCTTGTTTACTGATTTCCTGCAGCAGTTTTACGCTATCTACTGCATGAATGGTATGTACAAAAGGCGCTATAAATTTCACTTTATTGGACTGCAGGTGACCAATAAAATGCCATGCTATATCTGCCGGTAAAACAGCCTGTTTTTCGGTTAATTCCTGAACGTAATTTTCTCCGAAGATCCTTTGTCCTGCTGCATATAAAGCTTCAATATCAGCTACTGGTTTTGTTTTGGAAACTGCTACCAGTTTCGCGTTGAAAGGCTTCAGCCGGGAAAGAACCTGTTGGTATGCTTCTAAGTTAATTGCCATTGGGTAAAGATAATTACGAATTACGGAATTACGAATTACGGGATAATGTAGAAGATGTCAGCGTTTGCTATCTCCTGCATTATCCCGTAATTCGTAATTCCGTAATTCGTAATTCTATCCAAGTATGGCTCTGCTGATCACGATACGTTGCACCTCGGAGGTACCTTCATATATCTGGGTGATCTTTGCATCGCGCATGAGGCGTTCTACGTGGTATTCCTTCACATAGCCGTATCCGCCGTGTACCTGAACGGCTTCTGTGGATACCCACATGGCAGTTTCGGACGCAAATACTTTGGCCATAGAGCTGCTGAGGGTATAATCTCTTTGCTGATCTTTGTCGTATGCGGCTTTGAAGCATAATAGGCGGGAGGCCTCTATGCGGGTGGCCATGTCGGCCAGTTTAAACTGAATGGCCTGGTGCTGGGATATTTCTTTACCGAAGGCTTTTCTTTCCTTGGAGTATTTCAGCGCCAGTTCATAGGCACCGCTGGCGATCCCCAAGGCCTGGGAGGCGATACCAATACGGCCACCGGCGAGGGTTTTCATGGCAAATTTAAATCCGAAGCCATCCTCTCCTATCCTGTTCTCTTTAGGGACCACTACATCCTGGAACATAACGCTATGTGTATCGCTGCCACGGATGCCGAGTTTATTTTCTTTAGCACCGATGGTAACACCGGGCATGCTCTTTTCCACGATCAGGGCATTGATGCCTTTGCTGCCTTTTTCCGGATGCGTTTGGGCCATTACCAGGTATACACTGGCTGAGTTCCCGTTGGTTATCCAGTTTTTGGTACCATTGAGCAGGTAATGATCCCCCTTGTCTTCTGCAGTGGTTCGCTGAGAAGTGGCGTCTGAACCGGCTTCCGGCTCACTGAGCATAAAAGCGCCTATAATCTGACCGGATGCCAGCGGCACCAGGTATTTTTGTTTTTGTTCTTCTGTACCAAAGGTTTCGAGGCCCCAGCATACCAGTGAATTGTTTACACTCATGACCACAGAGGCGGAAGCATCTATCTTGGAGATTTCTTCCATTGCCAGTACATAGGAGATAGCGTCCAGGCCTGCTCCTCCGTACTTAGGGCTTACCATCATGCCCAGAAAACCGAGTTCCCCGAGTTTTTTGATCTGCTCCGCAGGAAATTTCTGGTGTTCATCCCTTTCTATTACACCTGGTAGCAGCTCGTTGATAGCAAAATCACGTGCCGCCTTTTGTATCATCAGATGCTCTTCCGTCAATTGAAAATCCATGGTTATAATTTTAAAATAATCCACTCAAATTATTTATAAATCAGCAGCTAAAAAAATGGGGCCGTTAAAATTCAACGTTGTCAACCAGAATTGGGGAAATATTAAACAAATCGCTACAATAAGGCTACTGTATTGGATTTGGTTCAGGTATTATATGCTAATTTTTCACCATTATACGTTTCATTGCTTTGGGCATTCACATAAAATCCTGTAGCTTGCCTATAATGATGTGTTTATGAAGAATATTAAAATAATAGAAGTTAAATCAGAAATAGGAGCAGGAACCCGTGGCGCCAGTTTAGGTGTAGATGCGATTAAGATTGCGGCGCTGGACTTCATGAGCAACTTTTTTGTACACTTCCCCACCGAAGCAATTGAAACGGAAAATAAGCTGTTATTTGAACCTATTGAGTCACCTTATGCCAAAAGGATCAAAGGCACCTTCAATATGTATGAGCGTATCAGCAAAAGCGTGTGTGAAACGGTGAAAGCCAACTGGTTCCCGGTATTGCTTTCCGGCGACCACAGCACTGCCGGCGCTACTATTGCCGGTTTAAAAATGGCACATCCCAAAGCAAAGCTGGGGGTGATCTGGATTGATGCCCATGCTGATCTGCATACTCCTTATACTACGCCATCCGGTAATATGCACGGTATGCCCCTGGCAACTGCTATTGCGGAAGACAATATGGATTGTAAGGTGCATGACCTGGATGAGAACACTGCCAAAATGTGGAACTCCCTGAAAAACATAGGTAAAATAGCACCAAAAGTATTACCGGAAGATATTGTATTCATCTCCCTTCGGGATTTTGAGAAAGAGGAAGAATACCTGATCAAACAATATGGCATGAAGGTGATTACCACCAGTGAGGTACGCCGTAAGGGCCCTGAGAATATTTCCCGGTCTGTGTTCCGTTATCTGAGTGACTGCGAATATATTTATGTTTCCTTTGACGTGGACAGCCTGGATGCCTCTATTTCCAAGGGTACCGGTACTCCTGTCAGCAATGGATTAAGGGAACGTGAGGCGGAAGATCTGATTGCCAAGTTCATGCAACATCGTAAGATCTGTTGTTTTGAAATCACGGAAGTGAACCCCACACTGGATCGTGAGAACCTGATGGCAGAAATTGCATTCAATATTTTACAGCGGAGTGTGAATGTGCTGATGATGAACTGAGGTAGCTGTTAGCTTTTAGCAGTTAGCAGTTAGCAGTTAGATTATAGCGGGGGGATGAAAGCGGGGGATGAAAGCGTAGAAGTTTTTATTTTATTTTATTTTGAAATAGGCGATCAGCCAGGTAGTTACTTCGCTGTAGCTGCGGATACCTTTATCCTGTTTATTGGCTTTGAGGTATCTGTCGTAGAGGATGGCCGAATACTCATCTACCTTACCGGTATAGGGTTCATAAAAGTCGATGATGGCTTTTTGATCAGCTTTCACGCCGGGTACTACCCTTTTCCAGATGCTTTTAGCGAGGGTGGTATCGCGTTGTCCCAGCTGTCTTAGGCTATACATGAACATATCAAAATTGGCTGCATAACGGAAATGGCTATCCGGAATACTGATGGCAGCCAGGTAACCTACAAAATTTGCTTCTTCTTCCGGTGCATATCCAAGCTGATGGGCTATTTCATGGCAGGTAATAAATGGTTGTAAAACTGCGGGCGTAGTGGTATTTACCTGTGCTTCATTGGTAAAGGGATTCAGGTAACCGGTAACACCGATATAGTTCAGCCAGTGGCCATATATTGCTTTTTTTACGCTGGGCGCCTTGTAGCGCAGGGCAGGCCAGGTTTTGGCGGCGGCGTCATAGGCCGTCACGGCTCTCTGAAAGATCGGGAGACCGGCGGTATCTGCCTTCATCACCCCGATAGTATCGCCGGTATTGGCTTTTTCCCTGTTGACCAGTTGCAGTAAAGTATCGGAAAGCTGGTAAAGTTGTTGTGTGTTGTAAGTGCCTGTTACAAGGCCGGTATCTATGGTCAGAGAGTTTCTTTCATAGTTGTATCCCCATAACACCAGGAAGGCCAGGTATGCTGATAAGAGAAAATGTATGCCCCTTAAGAGTTGTAAGCCAACAGCTTCCCAATGGAGGCGAATGACTTTATAACATAGTTTTAACAAATAAAATATTCCTCCAATAATCCAGGCAGTATATATTACATCGCCAATACTAAATGGAACTATACCTGTTACTTGTCTGAATACCAAACTACTCCACTCATACCACCTATGGAAGTAGAAATCGCTGAAGCGGTTACTCCAGGCGAATAATCCTTTTAACAACAGTATAGCCGTAAGTGTTAGTACAATACGGACAATGATCTTTTTAAACCGGGCTTTTGTCTCCATATAATGTGGCAGAACATGATAGATGAAATTCTACAAAAACAGTTAAGTGCGGCGCTTTCCGAACAATTGAAAGTAAAAATACATATAAATGATGCAAAAAGCGTGCATGGGGGCGATATTAATGAATCTTTTCGTATAGCCACCAACGAGGGATATTTTTTTGTGAAGCTGAATGATGCGAAGCGTTATCCGGATATGTTTGCACAGGAATATGCCGGTTTACTGGAATTGCAGTCGGCCGGGGCGCTGAATACGCCCAAACCGCTGGCTTACGGAAGTGTAAATGGCCGTGCTTATCTGTTGCAGGAATTTCTGACTAAAGGGCAGGCGATTACTGATTTCTGGGATGATTTCGCTGTTTCCCTGGCTAAGCAGCATCTTGTTACGAAGCCTCACTATGGTTATCCGGGGCCTAATTACCTGGGAACTTTAAGGCAATACAATACACCTTACAGCAGCTGGCCTGTATTTTATGCGTTCAACCGTTTGTTGCCGCTTATCAGGATGGCTTATGATCAGCAAATTGTGGACAAACAGATGGTACAGCAGGTGGAATCGTTATGCCGGCAGTTGCCGCAATTATTCCCGGCAGAAGTGCCGGCGTTGTTGCATGGTGATTTATGGTCGGGTAATTTTATGGTAGGTGCTAATGGAAAGGCCTGCGTTTTTGATCCGGCGGTATATTACGGTCACCGGGAAATGGATCTGGCGATGACGCGGCTTTTCGGCGGATTTGACACCCGATTTTACTACGCATACCAGGCTGCCTACCCATTGTTACCCGGTTGGCAACAGCGGATAGGCATCTGCCAGTTATATCCTTTGATGGTGCATATGATATTATTTGGAGGGAATTACTACAACAGCATCCGGGAAGTGTTGCAGTCGTACTGATTATTCACCGGGTGTGTCTATGAAATCACGCATCTTGTGATATTCTTCTTCCACGAGTGGATAAAATTTGTTCACATCTTCCTGTATTTCCTTAAAAAGGCGGGCAATATCCTCGCTGTAGAATTCCTGATTGATGCGTAGATAGTTTTCCAGTTCCTGCATTTTGGCACTGATCCAGGTAAGGCCTACCATGGCAAAGTTAGGTTTGAGTTTGTGTACCTGGAATTTCATTTGTTCCCATTCATGGTGTTCCACCATGATACTGAGTTTGGTGACTTCGTCCCGGATAGTTCTGATAAAAATTTCAAACAGGTCTGCGGCATAGGAAATATTACTCTCATAGAGGTCTGTGAGGTACTTTACATCCAAATCGTTGTTGAACTCGAATCCACTTAGGTTCTGCACTTCTTCCATTATTAGTTCTGTTTCGTCTTCGTTTAGATATTTATTAAAAATCTGTAATAGCTGATCTGGCGTATAAGGTTTTGTGAGTATGTCTGTTATTCCTGCTGCCCGGGCCATGGTGGCGGTACCTTCCATAGCCACTGCGGTGGTGGCTATCACCGGGGTAGCCACATTGGGTTGTTCTTCATCTGCCCTGATTTTTTGAGCCAGTTCCAGTCCGTTCATGCCGGGAATACGGATATCCATGAGGATAAGGTCGTATTGCCGGGATTCGAGAAAATAAGTTGCATCAGGTCCATTGGTGGCAAGCTGGTAGTTAATCTTATATTTTTCCAGCAGGCTCATAATGTAGCGGAGATTCATCGGGTTATCTTCAACAACCAGTACTCTGGCCTCTTCAAATGAGCGCTGCAGGAGCTTTCTGCTTAGTTTGCCGGTATTGGCCGTGAGCGGCCGGCGGCTATCCATGAAGGGGATATTGAAACTAAAGCAGGTGTTGTATCCTGGCAATTCTTCCACGGCGATGCTACCACCCTGAAATTCCACTAATTGTTTAGCGATGGCCAGGCCGAGACCTGTGCCGCCATACTTTTCGCGGATATCGCCTTCTGCCTGTTTATAATTCCGGAAGATGAGCTCCAGTTTATCTTTCCTGATACCTATGCCTGTATCGCATACCCGGAAACGTATCCAGAGCTTGTTATCCTGCCAACTTTCCTGTGTGGCTTTGATAGCAATTTCACCTTCGTTGGTGAACTTCTCTGCATTTCCTAACAAATTGATTAGTATTTGGTTCAATAGCACATCGTCGCCAATCAACCAGGTATTGAGGTTGGCCTCCAGCTCGGCGGTTATTTTCACAGGGCGTCGTCCTAGTTTCAGTTCAAAGGTATGCCGCAAAGACTGGATCAGTTCGCGAAGATTAAATTCGCGTTGATTTGTTTGTATTTCTCCCGCTTCAATCCGGGAAATATCGAGAATGTCACTGACTATACCCAGCAGTATGCCGGAGGAGTGTTTCAGGATGTTGACGTATTCTGTTTGCTGGGCATCGAGCTGGGTTTCTTCCAGCAGGTGTGCCATGCCTATAATTGCGTTGAGCGGAGTTCTGATTTCGTGGCTCATGCTGGCGAGGAAGTCTTTCTGTGCATGGCGGGCTTCTTCTGCCTGTTTACGGGCTTCTTCCAGCTCTGCCTGCAGTTTCTTCTGATGGGTGATATCCATATGGATGCCTGCACCGCCAGTGATGGCGCCGTTACGATCGTAGATATTGGCGGAACTGGCCAATATCCACCGGGAGGAGCCGTCTTTCAGCTTTATTTCCATATCGTATACGAGGGGTACATTTTCTTCCAGGCGTTTTCTGCGGAGGGCGCGGGCGAAGGCGCGGTTCCCTTCCGGCACAAAAACGTCTGTAATGTTTCTGCCGATGAGTTCTTCCTCCTGGTATCCGGAGAGGCGGCAGAAGCTTTCGTAAACGCGGGTAATATTGCCTTTTACGTCTGTTTCGCACATGGCGGCGTTGAGGTTATTCAGGATTACCCGGAATTTCTCCTCATTTCGTCTTATTTCCTCCTGTACGTTGTGGCGGCGGGTGATGTCGATCGCCTGCCAGATGCTGC
Source organism: Chitinophaga sp. 10T418 (assembly GCF_056394125.1). Lineage (NCBI taxonomy): Bacteria > Pseudomonadati > Bacteroidota > Chitinophagia > Chitinophagales > Chitinophagaceae > Chitinophaga > Chitinophaga sp. 10T418. Next base: position 186,364 of record NZ_JBFTHG010000011.1, on the reverse strand, counting down.
CACTGAATCCGTTGCCGTTAAATACCGGCAGGTAAGTAATCTCCCAGATTTGTCCGTTGAGGAAGGGTACTTCCCAGCCAAACCAGGGTTTTTTCTCCCGGCGCAGGGATTTCATTTTTTTCTCCAGGGGTAGCGGTTCCGTTACCATTGGTTTAAAAAAGCGGATTAGCTCGGTATAGGAAAGGTGGACCGGGCTGGCGGCCATGTATTGTGCAAAAATATCATTTACCCAAATGCAGCGGTGTTTTTCATCGGTCACCAGTATGCCTGCGTTGGTGCTGTTGAGCCAGGCAGTTATGGGCAAGGAAAAGATGCCCGGAGCGCCATTTGATGGCATGCCGGTACTATCAGTAGCAGTTACTTTCTTACTGTTTCTTCCTAAGGCCTTCATTGTTATCTATGGAATGGGGAATATGGCTTTTCAATTTAATCGTTGAATTGTGAAAAACAGGCATAAGATAAACGCGAATTATGTACCTTTGCGCCTCACGCCTGGATGTCACACATCAATATGGCTGATATTTTATGATATAAATATATATATAAATAAGATATCGTTGGTGAACAAATTTATGAAATTTTTGCAATTGCAAATATTTAATTACCTTTGCATCCCTCTAAAAGTGAGGATATTGATATGAAACCACTCCGCGAATTTGATATTGCCTTTGTAGGACTAAATCCAGGGGTGCATTCATTTCAGTATGCAATCGGAGATAGTTTCTTTGAGAATTTTGAAGAGCCGAAGGATTTCAGCAACTGTGTGGTAAGCGTGAATCTTACCCTGGACAAGAAGAGTAATTTCTTCCTGTTGAAATTTGAGATCGGCGGCAAGGCAACGGTTACATGTGACCGCTGCGGGGAACCCTTCGAAATGCAGTTATGGGATGATTTCAACCAGATAGTTAAGCTGGTAGAAAATCCGGAAGAGCTGGCTAGTAGCGAAGAAGATCCGGATGTATCGTATTTATTAAAGACCGAGAGTCATTTAAACGTGGCGGACTTTATTTACGAATTCATTCATCTGAGCATTCCAATGCAACGTATACATCCTGACAATGCCGATGGCAAAAGCGGGTGTAATCCGAAAGTTATTGAAATGCTGGAACAAATGAACCAGCAGGCAAAAGAAAACGATAACCCAATCTGGAAAGGATTGGATAAATTTAAGGACAATTAAAAATTAAATAAAATGCCAAATCCTAAACGCAGACATTCTCAGCAAAGATCAGCAAAGAGAAGAACGCATTATAAGGCGGTAGCGGATACTTTAAGCACAGACAGCGCAACCGGTGAAGTGCACCTGAGACACCGTGCTCATTGGGTGGAAAACAAACTGTACTACAAAGGAAAAGTAGTGTTGGAAAAACAGAGTGCAGCTAAATAATTATTTTACTATTTTTACCCGAGCTAACAAGAACAAACTTGAGTTACATGAGAATCGGGCTTGATATGATGGGTGGCGACTTCGCGCCCACAGAAGCAGTAAAAGGAGTAAAATTATATTTAGACACTGTTGCATCTGATGTGCATCTGGTATTGATAGGGGACGAGCAACAGTTAGCTCCTTTATTAGCAGAGGTACAGCTGGACCAATCAAAATATTCAGTTGTTCATTCATCCCAGGTAATCGGGATGGATGAACACCCTACTAAGGCACTGAAAGAGAAGCCACAATCATCCATCTCTATCGGTTTTCATTTATTGAAAAATGAAAAAATAGATGCTTTCATCAGCGCAGGTAATACCGGCGCCATGATGGTGGGCACCTATTATTCCATTAAAGCCATAGAAGGAGTGCAACGTCCTACTATATCTACTCTGGTACCCCGTGAAAACGGATCGTACGGCCTCTTGCTTGACGTAGGTATCAACGCCGACTGCAAACCTGAAAACCTCGCGCAATTTGCCATTCTGGGTTCCCTATATTCCAAGCATATCCTCCAGGTGAACAATCCCAAGGTAGGCTTACTGAATATCGGTGAAGAAGAAGGTAAAGGCAATCTGCTTGCGCAAGCCACCTATCCGCTGTTAAAAGAAAGCAAACAAATCAATTTCGTTGGTAACATTGAAGGTAGAGATATTCTCTCCGAAAAAGCTGATGTAATCGTTTGTGAAGGCTTTACCGGCAACATCGTTCTTAAGATGGCTGAATCATTCCATGAAATAGCGTTAAGACGTAATATTCAGGATGATTACATGAAGAAATTTGATTCAGAATCATACGGCGGTACTCCCGTTTTAGGCGTTTCCAAACCAGTTATTATTGGTCATGGTATTTCCCAGGAAACAGCATTTAAAAACATGATACAGCTGGCACAACAAATGATCGATAGCAAACTGCTGGAGAAGATTAAAGAAAGTTTTGTAGCAAAAGATGCACAGTAGTAACCGCTGAAAATTATTTAAAAAAACCGTTCCGGATACCGGAACGGTTTTTTTATGTTTTGTCTCTCCTGCTCAGCATTTAAACGGAGCAGGAGGAGATGCTGTTACTTTATATCCAAGGGCAGCTTTACATAGAAAGTTGTGCCTTCATTCAGCTTGGTTTCAAACCATATTTCCCCACGCGCCTGCTCTGCAATGTTCTTACACATGGCCAAGCCCAGGCCGGTGCCGGAAGATTTGGTGGTGAAATTAGGCACAAATATGCGGGACTGTACTTCGGTAGAAATACCTTCTCCATTATCCGCCACACTGATAATCACATAGTGATCAGCAGTAGCCCGCAATGCCACTACAATCTGCCCTTTCCTGTCATCTGGAATTGCCTGGATGGCATTGAGCAACAGATTGGTAAACAGCCTGTTCATCTGTGTTTTATCTGCAAATACATAGAAGTCCTGCGTTGGCTGGATATACGTTACCTCGCAGTCTTCATGCCCCTGGTACAATGATGTTAGAGAATGCAATACTTCATTGATCAATACTTCCTCATTATTAGGCTCTCCGATGCGGGCAAACGCTGAAAAGTCAGACGCGATATTGGACAGGTGTTCTATCTGTTCTACCAGCGTACCCGCCACATTACGCGACAGCTCCTTTACATTAGGCGAATCACCGGCGATCGCACGTTGAAGGTATTGTATGCTCAGCTTCATCGGCGTTAGCGGATTTTTGATTTCGTGGGCTACCTGCCGGGCCATTTCACGCCATGCCCCCTCCCGCTCACTCTTGGCTAAGCGCACCGCACTCACTTCCAGCTTACGCACCATCTTATTGTATTCTTTTACCAATGCACCAATTTCATCATCTTTATCCCATTCTATTTCATCGTTACGCTGTCCCAGGTTTACATGGCGCAGTTTTTCCGTTACCAGTGAAAACGAACGGGTAATAGAATTGGTAATCAACAACGCTACCATCCCTGCAATGAGGAAAATAAAGGCGTTAAAATTAATCAGTGCCACCAGGAAATTCGAGATCTGCTCGTTCAATTCTGTTTGTGTGGCGAAGTAAGGAACATTCAGATAGGCGATGACTTCATGTGTATCATGATTACGCAGCGGCATATACCCGGAAAGGAACGGCATGATGCCAATATACTCTGTATGTATAAACTGTATCTGTTCGAGCCGGAACAAGCGGTAATACGCCTGCGGATCCATTTTGGCAGAGATTAATCCTTTGTCTGTCATCATGGGCTGCGTGGTTAGTTGCAGGTTGCCATCGCGATCGTATACGTTAATATCCAGTGCGCGTTCATCTGCAATATCCGCGAGAGAAGAAGATAGCTTCTTTAACAGCTCTGAATCGTAAATATCTCCTACCTGGTCCAGGTCCCGCTGGTTTTCGAAAGCTTTCTCCACATCTTTGGCCACTTCTCTCATCGTTTTGCTCAGTCGTTCCCTGTTCTGCGCTTCGGAGCGATAGATAAAGAATTTGATCGTGGTAATGGCCAGGATCAGGAAAGAGAAGATGACGACAAAGATGATGGTACCATGTACCTTTTTGCGGATACTCACGTTAATGAGCGTACGTAAATTGCTGATGCGCATCCTTGCTTTGATAAGCAGGTCGAAAGCCTTATACACTGCTACGATGAGCAGGAATAAGCAGAACATGTAAGCGAAGAGTGTGATAAACTCCACAAACATCCTGTTCTCTTTTACCACCACAACTACCTTATCCGGAGAGGCGCGATAGAGTAGTTCTGAATATCCTTTAATGGATTTCACAGACACATCAGATAACGGTACATCATGCGGATACAGACGGATGGGAAACGGGAAGTCGTTGTTATTACTCACCAGTATTCCTTTATCATATACGGCAAAAGAATAGGTGCCGGCATATTCACGGCCGGGATCACTAACATCTCCTTCCACGAGCAGTTCGGGATAGAGTCTTTCTGTACTGATAGGCTTAGGTTCCAGTGTATACACGAGCCATCCGCTGACATCATTATTGGCTTTATGAAATTCTTTCTTGGCGATATAACCGTAATCATTAAAACTACGTTCGTAATAATAGAGGTCATTTCCCGGCACCAGTGACGGCGTGGCGGCTGTTTCAGCAAACATCTGCCGGTTCAGCGTAGACAAACTGACTGTATCTGATGCAAACAGGGAGCTGCCGTTTTCATCGTAGGCGTAAATATTTACACGGAAGCGGCTGAGGTACCCCTGAAAATAGGTCTGCAGGAGCAGGCTGTCGAACTTTCCTTTGCGTTGTTCTCTCATGCTGCTGTCCTGGAAAAAATATTGAATCACTTCATCATGTTCAATCTTCTTCCCGATATCATTCAGCAACATTTCCAGGTAAGGATCCTTTTGCCTGGAAAGGTCTTCAGCCAGCTTTTGGCGGGCCAGTAATTCCTTGTGGTTATTGTAATGCACCAATGCTCCGGAGGTGGTAATGGTGAGCAGGAATAGCCAGAAAAGGAATGGTACGGTGGCCATGCTGCTTTCGAAGCGGTCGGCCAGGAAGTCGAGCAGCACAATATATACCAGCAGCCAGATGACCATAGAAATGGAGAACGGCAGTTCCGGATTGTGTACCCGGAAGAGCAACCAGATGATTCCTACAGCGCCCAGCCAGATGTATTTGGTACGGTATTGAAAGTTGGTGAGTTCATTCAGCAGGTAGTTAATGATCTGGGAGAAGAATAAAAAGCTGAACGAGATAAAGCCCAGAACCACAAAGCCGATGACGCTGTACTCCGTAATGCTGAAGGAATTGGTGACATCGAAGGAGATCTTGGAGTCTATCACGAGGCTCTGGATGAGGTCTGCCAGGAATTGCTCTACGATGTAGAGGATCAGACTGGCGATGATGATCACCACACTCTGTGCCCATCTTTTTTTGAGTACCGGCGGATTAATGGTTTTTACGTGTTCCCGGAAAAACAGGATCATCCAGAAAGTGAGTAATACGTTAATCAGCAGGTCGCCCAGGGAGTAAAAGATTTCATCTTTTGCGTAGATCCTGGGATCAAAAATGTTAAGTTCTTTCAGATCAAACGGAAACGGATATACGTAACTGAGTACCCGGAGTCCGAAAACGATGAGGAACAGGAATAGGAAGCCGTATAGCGGGTTGGTGGTTTTGGCCAGCAATGTAGCAAAGAGATTGAGAAAGATCAGCACACAGATGCAACCCATGACGCGGAGTAACACGCTCAGGTTATTGGGTGGATGCACGTGCATGCCGCTGTTATAATCGAGATAAAACAGCGTTTCTCCGTTGCCGTTATTCACTGCGAAGACCGTATGTTCCGGCTGCATTAAGAGCGGTTGTTCCCTTAAGATACTGTACTCCTCTCCCAGTTCTTCTTTGTGATAGAAGTGATTAACGAGATAGTTGTTTTTGATCGCATATTCCAGTCGTATGGGAATCACGCCCAGCAGGTATTGTCTATGGCCGGGAGCAGACTTCACTTTGCGGGTGATCACTTCATAATACCCGTTTTTGAGTTTCATGAAGCGGGAGCCATTTTCCAGGGATGTTTGCAGTTCTTCCGGCTTTACCTGGCTGGTATTCCAGAAAGTAAGCCAGATGCCGGAGCTATTGGAATCATATGCAAAGAGGTAGTATTCCAGGTCAGTCAGCCGGTCGAGTGTTTGCTGGCTATAACTGCGTTGAAACAGGGAGGCCGAAAGGGCCGTATCCTTCGCCAGTTTCAGGAAATCCTTTTCCCGTTGCTGGATACTCTTTTCCATGCTTCGTTTCACGCCTTGCGGCGAGGAGTAGTAAGACCAGTAGTTGCTGAACAGAAAGGCGAAGGTAAATAACCAGGCCGCGATGATCAGTAGATAGCCATGCCGCAGGAAAAAAAGCCGTATTTCTTTAGTATCGATCAATGCGATGTGGTTATGAAAAATTTATAATTGCTCTGTGGCTTTCACCTGGTTCCAGAGTGTATCCATTTCCGTTAAGTTCATATCATTGAGTGTGCGGCCTTGTTGGAGTGCCAGTACTTCCATGGCCTGAAAGCGGCGCTGAAATTTTTTATTGGTGCGTTCCAGTGCATTTTCCGCATCTATGTCCAGGAACCGGGAGTAGTTCACCAGGGAGAACATGACATCTCCGAATTCATCTTCCATGGCGTCTTTATTACCGCTGTTGACGGCATCTTCCAGTTCATTGACTTCTTCCTTTACCTTATCCCATACCTGGCTGGTATTGTCCCATTCAAAACCGGTTTGTTTGGCTTTTTCCTGGAGGCGCATGGCTTTTACCAGGGCGGGGAGTGACAGGGGAACGCCGCTGAGTACGGAGGTTTTGCCTTCTTTCAGCTTAAGTTTCTCCCAGTTTTGCTTTACCTGTTCTTCTGTATCCGCTTTCACATCTCCATAAATATGCGGGTGACGGTGGATCAGCTTATCACACACGCCGTTAATAACATCATTGATATCGAATTTTTGTTGTTCTGCCCCTATTTTGGCATAAAACACAATATGCAGGAGAATATCGCCCAGTTCTTCCTTAATGGACTTCCAGTCTCCGTCAGTAATAGCATCTGCCAGCTCATATGTTTCCTCAATGGTGAGCTGCCGAAGCGTTTGGATGGTTTGCTTGCGGTCCCAGGGGCATTTTTCCCTTAAATCGTCCATGATCTGCAGGAGGCGATCAAATGTAGCTGTCTTTTCCATATTTTGTAAAAATAGGGATCATTTTTTAGGTTTTGGCCATTAGCTTTTAGCTTTTGGCAAATGCAGCGGATGGTCTTTGCTGCATTTGCCAAAAGCTAAAAGCTAATGGCTAAAACCTAAAACCCAACAGCTCCCGGTTAAATGGGGAATTCTTTTTCTTGGTAAAAAGCCCATTTTAGTTACATTTGCGAGCTATAAAATTGTAGTGATTTCATGGTTTTGAGATAGGGGAATTTTGTTGTGGCAGTGGGTCCATTGCGATAATATTATCCGGAAAATCTTGAAATCAAAAGATCCCAAAAATGTATTGATTTATGAATCCGAAACACATTGCGCTTATTTCATCGGAGTTAGGTATTTCCGGCAAGCAGGCAGAAAATACCATGGCTCTGTTATCTGAAGGATCTACGGTACCTTTTATCAGTCGTTACCGTAAAGAGGTAACGGGTAGTTTAGATGAGGTGCAGATAGGCCGTATTGAAGACTTGCAGAAGCGTTACAAGGAGGTGGATGATCGCCGCGAATTTATTATCAAAACGATTACGGAGCAGGAGAAAATGACACCTGAGTTGCTTGCTAAAATAGAGCAAACCTGGGTACTGGCGGAATTGGAAGACATCTATCTTCCTTACAAGCCTAAGCGTAAAACCCGTGCTACCGTGGCTATTGAGAAAGGTCTGGAACCGCTGGCGAAGCTGTTGTTTGAACAACAGGATACAGATACTTCCAGTGCGGAAACATTTATCAATGAGCAGGTAGCTACATCAGAAGAAGCGTTGAAAGGTGCGCGTGATATCATTGCAGAGTGGATCAATGAAAACGCGGAGTGCCGTGATAAGTTGCGTAAATTATTTACCAATACCGGCAAGCTTACTTCTAAAGTAGTAGAAGGAAAAGAAGCAGAAGGCGATAAATATAAAGACTATTTCGAGTTCTCTGAAGACCTGCGTGAGGTGCCTTCTCACCGTGTGCTGGCGATATTACGTGCAGAGCATGAAGGGATTTTATTCAGTTCTATAGCACCTGTAGAAGAAGATGCTACAGCGCTGATCAATAAACAATTTGTAACAGGCAAAGGCAAAGCGGCTGAGCAGGTAACCAAGGCAGCAGCAGATGCTTACAAGCGTTTACTGCGTCCTTCCCTGGAGAACGAGTTCAGGGCGGTAGCGAAAGAAAAGGCAGATGCGGAAGCCATTGAGGTATTTGCAGAAAACCTGCGTCAGTTGTTGCTGGCAGCACCACTGGGACCTAAAGGCGTGATTGCTATTGACCCGGGATACAGAACCGGTTGTAAAATAGTAGCATTGGATAACCAGGGTAATATGCTGGCCAATGATGTTATTTATCCGCTGGAAAAAAATTACAAGAGAGATGATGCAGAAGCTTTACTGAAGAAGTGGGCGGATAAATATGAAACAGAAGCTATTGCCGTAGGTAATGGTACAGCAGGTCGTGAAACCGAGGAGTTTGTGAAGAAGCTGGACTTTGGCAGGAAGATCAATGTGTTTATGGTGAATGAAAGCGGGGCCTCCGTTTATTCCGCATCAGAAGTGGCGCGTGAAGAATTCCCTGATCATGATGTTACTGTTCGTGGTGCGATCTCTATCGGACGTCGTTTGATAGATCCGCTGGCGGAGCTGGTGAAAATAGATCCGAAGGCAATTGGCGTAGGACAATACCAGCATGATGTGAGCCAGTCTTCCCTGAAGCAGAGCCTGGACCGTGTAGTGGTAAGCTGTGTAAACAACGTAGGTGTAAACCTGAATACTGCCTCGAAACATTTGCTGGCCTATATTTCGGGTCTGGGGCCATCCCTGGCGGAAAACATTGTAAAATACCGCAAAGAAAACGGCGCTTTCAGCAACCGTATGCAGTTGAAGAAAGTGCATCGTTTGGGTGATAAAGCATTTGAACAGTGCGCGGGCTTCCTTCGTATTGAAAATGGTGATAACCCACTGGATAATTCTGCGGTACATCCGGAGCGTTATGATCTGATTAAGGAAATGGCCGAGAAGCAACATTGCACAGTGCCTGATCTGATTGGCAAAGAAGAGCTGCGTAAGCTGATCAATGCCAAAGATTATGTGAGTCCGGAAGTGGGGATTCTTACACTGGAAGATATCCTGAAAGAGCTGGCCAAACCGAGTCGTGATCCCCGTGATGAGATTTCTATATTTGAATATGCGGAAGGCATCCACAAAATGGAGGATGTAAAACCAGGTATGGTATTACCAGGTGTGGTAACGAACATTACAGCATTTGGCGCCTTTGTGGATATAGGTGTTAAACAGGATGGGCTGGTGCATATTTCTCATCTCTCCAATAAATTTATCAGCAACCCGAATGAGGCAGTAAAGCTGAATCAAAAGGTACAGGTAACGGTGTTGGAAATAGATGTAGCCCGTAAGCGTATTTCATTATCTATGAAAGATAATGAGAAAGGCGGTGGCGGTGGCCAGCAGCAACAGCAGGGTCCACGCAAAGCCGAGCCTCGCAAGGAAGTGCGTAAGGATAAACCAGCAGCGAAAGAAGCGCCACTGAATGATTTTCAGGCTAAGCTGGCAGCGCTGAAGAATAAGTTTGATAACTAATTACTGATAGCTTACTATAAACAAAGAAGCCTATACATTACATGTATAGGCTTCTTTGTTTATAGTAAGATCTAAAAGAGGTCATCGTTMAAATTTCTGCATCCATTGCAGAAATTTCTCCGGGTAGTCGGTATCTCCTTTTTCGCTGAAGAGCATGAGGCTCCTGTTGACAGTAAAGCCGACATAGATAATATCCCGATCCAGGTCTATAGCGATAACAGCTTCATCATACCCGGATTTACCGGGCATATAGCCCTCATTAAAGAGGATTTTGTTTTCCACTTCTATGGGTGGTGAGACTTTAAACCGTTCGAAGAAGGACTTTTTAGCTTTGCCGACCAGGGCTTCGAACCGGCTTTTCAATGGTTCTTTTTCGAAAAGACCACTTTCCAAGGCGTATTTACCATCGAAGCTGAGAAAGCCATTCCAGGATGCCACCAGGTCTGTTTGAATGGTATCTCCGCCGGCGATCATGGTATCAGTTGGGGGGAAATTAGTCTGATCTGCCAATACAACCGCCCTTACCTCTTGTGCCGGGCCATTACAGGCAATAGCAAGGAATGTGAATGATAATAGTGATGCAACAGGAATCCGTTTCGCACTCATGGTTAAATTTTTATTTTTTGATAGTAACGGGGCTCACAAAAGCTGGCGGGCACCACTTTCCCGCAGCTACAGCATGATGAATTTATCAGTGGAAGGTTAACAAGTCAGATAATAAAAAAGTTTAATGGTTTTCAATAAAAATCTATGCTATTTTCCTTTGAATATGGGTGTTCTTTTTTCCATAAATGCCTGCATGCCTTCCTTCTGATCTTCAGATGCAAAGAGAAGATAAAAATTTTTACGCTCAAAATGTAATCCTTCTTCCAGTGAGGTATCAAAAGCTTTTAAAACTGCTTCTTTTGCCATTTTAAGGGCCATAGGACTCATTGCGGCAGTTTCCCTGGCTAACTTCACCGCTTCCTGCAAAAAGAGTTCTACGGGCACTATACGGTTTATCAAGCCAGCCTGCAGGGCTTCCTGTGCGGTAATAAAACGGCCGGTCAGCACCATTTCCATGGCGAGGGCTTTTCCTACTGCGCGGGTAAGCCGTTGGGTACCACCGGCACCGGGCATAACGCCCAGCTTTATTTCCGGTTGCCCGAAGCGGGCCGTTTCGCTGGCCACAATCATATCGCACAGCATCATGAGTTCACAGCCGCCGCCGAGGGCAAATCCACTCACCGCGGCGATGATAGGTTTCTTTGTTTTTTTGATCGCATCCCAGGTGCTGAACTGGTCGATATTATACATATCTATAGCCGTTTTATCGGCCATCTGTTTAATATCCGCTCCTGCTGCGAAAGCTTTTTCGTTGCCACTGAGTACAATCACCCTCACTTCTTCATCCGCATCCAGCATTTTCAAGGCATCTCTCAACTCCCCCATGAGTTGCAGGTTGAGTGCATTCAGTTCTTTGGGGCGATTTAATTGTATGTGGGCTACATAAGGCGCCACTTGTTGGTGTATGATGATGTATTCCGGCTGCATAATTAAAGTTAAAGAAATATCATAAACATCAGTAACACGTATCCGATGAAGACCAGTGCAATAGCGAAAAAATAGGCTATGAACAGGAAAACGGCTTTAAGCAGGGACTTGCCGATGGACTGTTTATAGTTATTGCGAAGCGCCAGCACGAGGTAGCCGAAAAAGGACCACCAGGCTATGTTGACAAAGGTATCGCTATCGAAAATGTGGGTCAGGATAACGCCCAGGAGCCCAACGATAAAGGCAAATGAATGGAGGTGGATGGCAAAGATGGCATGATCTGCATACAACCATTTCTTTTTGTCGTAGATCCATCTCATGAACAGGGCGAAGAGAGGCAGCAGCACAAACATCATTTTAGGAATGTTGTGGGCGAACATCTCTACCATGGCCTTTTTAGTATCGTTACCATACCTTTCCTTAATACTGATGAGTCGTCTGTAGGCCAACCGTTTTGCACCATGATAGCGGAGCGAATCGGGCAGGGTCAGTTGCAGGGAATCAAATTGATCTACTGAATGGATATTATCCAGGTTATCGGACATTTCGATCACATCCTTCCCTACTGAAGAGGAATCCTCTTCCAGGGCCTTTCTGAGCGCATCTGTGCCGGTAAATGTTTTAAGGCTGTCTTTGCGGCTTCCCGCCTGCGCTTCAACGAGGGAACTCCCTTTCTTCTTATGCTCGCCTTCATCCCCATGATACAGGGCAAATACCCCGAAAAAGAACACAAAAGAGACAAATACGTACAGCTTAATCGGATTAACATAGCGCACCCTTTTGCCAGCCATATACTCCCTGGAAAGGAATCCGGGCCGGAACAAGAGGTATTTAAGGGTAGTAAAGAACTGGGAATCGTAGTGAAAAACGTCTGCCACAAAGTGTTTAACGAGGTGGCTGAAGGTTTCGTGTTGCACCGTATTTTCTTGTCCGCAGTGGGTACAAAAGCGCTCAGGTACTTCCGTACCACAGTTGAGACAGTGTTGATCCTTACGTAAGGGTTGTGTTTTCAAGCGGTTTAGATGGGTTGTTGTTGCAAAAAGAATACAAGATAAAAAAGAAATTACGAATTATTCTCCGGAACCGTTCAGTTAAAAAATTTTAATATGATTTTTGCGTTTTACCTTTGTCACAATTAAAAATCAGCGATTTTTACGTTCATGAAGAAAACGATTCTACTGGCACTTGGGATGCTGGCATTTGCAGGCAGGGGGTTTAGTCAATATTACTTCCAGGACATTTACAACACGCAACAGACCGTGGCTACCATGGCGCTGTTGAAAGACAACAAGGTAAAGACCCAGAAGGTGCAAACCCTGGATGCTAACCTGGAAGCAGACCCTGACTTCCGTTGCGAGCGTAATTTAAGTCCTACTTACCACCAGATGAGGGCACAGACACAGTCCAGTTCTACCGGTTATTCTGCGATGACTTCCTCCTTTTCCAGCAAAGGACAGCTTACAAAGACGGTAGACAGCTCTTCTGCCAGTGTGACCACCACGTTATACCGTTATGCCAGTGATGGGCAACTGCAATATATCAGCAGCACCTCTATCGCGCTGCAGAGCAAGATCCGTTTTGATGAAACGAGGAGTTACAGTTATGATGCGGCAGGCCATCTGCAGCAGATGATACAGAAGAAAGGAAACGGCAGTGATTCTACCGTTATTGCATTTAAAACAGACAGCAGTGGGCATGTTACAGAGGAACTGGATAAGCGTCAGGGTAAACGTACGTATTATAATTACGACAAAGCAGGTCATCTGACAGATGTATACCGTTATCAGCCGGCGAAGAAACGTATGCTGCCCGATTATATTTTTGAATATAATGCACAGGGAAAACTGATAAAGATGACTACCGTCAACGCACAAACGTCGTCGTATACGATCTGGGCATATGAGTATCAGGCGGATGGATTACCACTAAAGGAAACCTGCTATGGCAAAGGGCGGGAGATGTTAGGTATGGTGAAATACAGCTATGATCTGAATCCTTAGATACAGTTAAAAAAAAAGAGATTCGTAAAATATTTTAATTCAGGGAGAAAAAAATTTTGCAACTTCAAAAAGATTCCTATCTTTGCAATCCCAACGAAAAAAGCCCACAGGCTGAAACGTTGTAAAGTTCTTAATTTCAAGCGAAAGTAGCTCATTTGGTAGAGCACGACCTTGCCAAGGTCGGGGTGGCCGGTTCGAGCCCGGTCTTTCGCTCTGATTATTCCCTACACTCCCTGGTGGTGGAATTGGTAGACACGCGGGACTTAAAATCCCGTTCGCAGCAATGCGAGTGACGGTTCAACTCCGTTCCGGGGAACAAGAAAAGGCATCGATGAAAATCGGTGCCTTTTTTGTTTGTAATAGAATCACTATATTCAATTCATTAAATATCTGACTTTATTTAACCATTCTTTGCATCACGGCTGTTTTGGAGGAATTTCATCTTCGTTGCCTCTAAATATTCTTTTAAGATATAGTGCATTAAAAACACCCTTCATTATAGTCAACATTACCTCTTCATTATGGTGACGCTGCCGATCCTATGCCTAGGACCCGCTATGTACCTATAGTAGCCCTGCAGCAAAGGTGGACTTGAGGTGGACTTGATGCGGGGATGACTTCCGGATTTAAAAAGATAGACGGTGACCCAAACCGGCCATAGCAGGGCTTCTTCAATACCAGGCGCTAGCTGCGACTATTCAAAGGCTCTTTTTACAGTGAAGCACGGTTGCAGTAACCCTATATATCCTGGAATAGCATAAGGAATTACTAATTTCTCCCCCTAATTAAATGAATATCTCCCCCTCCTCCCAATCAGATTCACACGATATTCACAGCGTAAACCCAAATGATATCTACGCGTAGTATCCTATTATTCACGTTAAAAATTCCGTTTTATGAAAACTAGTATGAAAATCTTATTCGCCCTGGCCAGCCCCATCCTCCTATCCTGCCAGAAACAAGCGGCTCCAGGTCAACTCAATGCCGCCAAAAAGGAGGCATTGGTAAAAACACAATCGGCCGCTATAGCAGCAGAGACATGGGAAACGGTGCTGGACAACAGTTCTTTTGACAGTTACACCGCATTTGAAAGCGCCTGGAATTACCTGTATCCCTGGGGCTCAGACCATAACGGCACCGCACGTATGTATGGTAGTACTTCCGATCATAATCACATTTACCTGAATAGCGGCACGCTTACGATCAAAGCAGCCCGTATCAACTGGAATGAAGGCAACAGCTCCAGCGATCCTTATCTTCCTATTCGTTATCACAGCGGTGCGGTGCATGCTAAAGCACAGGTACTGATAAATGATCAGTTTCCTAACTGGGAAGTAAAAGGTGATTTCCAGGCGCCCTCGGTAGGTGGCTCCTGGCCAGCATTCTGGCTAACTGCGGTAAACAGCTGGCCTCCCGAAAGTGATATCCTTGAGTTCAAAGGCAATGCTACCAACTGGCAGAATACCTTCAGAACCCCTCAAGATGTTTCCAGCATCTTAACGAATGTTTCCTCCCCCGGCAACTGGCACAACTATCGCGTCTGGATTACGAAAGTAAGTGCTACCGATGTGAACATTCACTATTACATCGATGGTAACTGGACAGGTATGCACGTTGCGAACTTTGTTGGTAAACCCATGTATATCATCATTAACCTGCAGATGGAAGGCTCCAGTGGCGGTAATGGTCCTGCCGGAGATACCTATTACAGCGCTAAAAATATTTATGTAGGCCGTACGAGGGCCTGGTAAAAAAGGCACAAACAGAAGAGGCATCGTTTTCAAACGATACCTCTTCTGTTTCTCAGCGGCTAATTATTTCGATCTCCCTCTGCGCATCGGCTTTTCACCCGCATTCATCTCTTTCTTCTCCTCCTCATTATCGGAGCGTACTTTTCCAAACTTCCAGCCGATGGATACGGAGAAAGAACGGTTATAATACCATGATGCGGTATTGCTGCTGAAGGAAGGTGCGATAGCAGTACTACGCTGTATAAATGTATGCTGGAAAGGATTATTGATACTTAATGCGATGCTTACTTTCTTATTATAACATTCTTTAAGGGCTGAAAAGTGATAAGTATAATTTGCTGAAGTGCTGCCCTGCAGCGTTACATATCCATTACTGTAATCACCGGAAAATTGAATGGTAAAATCTTTTGGCAACTCATAGGAACTGTTTATGCTTACTGCATAAAGATTGGCTTCATTTCCCATATTAAGTACTTTGCTTTTATACCACACGTGGTAAAATTCAGCATCACCAGACAGCGTCCAAGCACTATTTATCTGGAAGCTGGAATAGATGTTGCCTCCTAAGCGCTTATTAGAAGCTATGTTTTGCGGAGCCGTTCGTGATACGCCCAGGCTGTCCACCGTTCTCAGCGACTCAATAGCATTGCTGTTGGTCTGGAAATAGATACTTGAATTCACACTTAAGCCTGATGGCGCATTATAATTATGTGCCAGTTCAAACATCCGGTTCACTTCAGGTTTTAACTCCGGGTTACCGGCGCTCAGGTTGCGGGGATCACTCGCATTGATGTAGGGATTTAGGTCCCAGATAAACGGTCTTCGGATTCGTTCGGTAAAGCTCAGCTTCCAGTCGTGGATCTCGTTGATTTTTTTGTTGATCATGATGCTGGAAACAACGTTATTAAACTCGCTTCTGAAAGAGGGTTGTGTACTTCTGAAATCGCCACCCTGCCGGGTATTTTCGTAACGTGTACCTAATCTGAATGCCCAGTTTTTCGTGGTTTTAATACTGAGGTTCAGATAAGCGGCGGCGATATCCTGAAAATAAGACATCGCATTGGCGCGATCTGGGTCTTCCTCCAGCTGTTCACTTCCCGGCGTATGCCGGTTGTTAAAAACAGTGAAGCTACTGCTGGAACTATTTTTACTATAGCGCCCCCCCATCTCCAGCAGGTTCCTGCCAGCATGATCCAGTGGCTGCGCATAATCTGCCTGGAGACTAAAATCCCTGCTGTGCCCCGTATTGGGACTTTGTTCCCGAAAATAAGTCTTGCCGGCAAGACTGGACTGATCTGTCAGATAATTTGAATACTCACCAGATAGGCTATACTGGCTTATCAACTGAAGTTCCTGCCCGGGATGTTTAAATTTTTTCTGATAATTCAATGAAAATTCGGTGAAGTTGATTTTCGTGTCCTGACGGCTGATCTGGTTATACTCACTGACGCCCTGCTTGTCCCTGTATGAATTATACCCCTCACTTGCCATAGGCCATTTAGCTTTCCAATGGGATATACTGACGCCCATTTTCTGCGAGGAATCCAAACGGTATTCTATTGCCAGTTCTCCAAAGCCGCCCCTGTCTTTTTGTGTTTCATCATTTCTCTGGAACAGGCTTCCAATGGGCACACCACCCGACAATCCGGCTCTATTCAACTCAGCAACAGTACGTGATTTTTCCAGGCTCCCCTCCAGGTTAAGGTTAATACTAAATTTACCCCTGTTCATATTCCCGTTACCGTTAACAGAATGCGCCAGGTTTCCGGCACTTAAGTCGATGCTTCCACCAGTGCCTTTCATTTTCTTCTTAGTGGTAATATTAATCACACCAGCGGCTCCTTCGGCTTCATATTTTGCGGAAGGTGAAGTGATCACTTCCACAGATTCAATGGAGCTGGCAGGTATCATCTTTAGTGCCTCCTTCAGGTTCCTTGCAAGTATCCCCGATGGAACACCATTTAACAATACTTTGATGTTTCCATTCCCTCTCAGCTTTACCTCACCATCAGCGCTGATAGTGATCATGGGCGCTTTACGCAGTACATCAGCAGCGGAGCCGGATTTGTTGCTGATATCCAATGCAGCATTATAAATCAGCTTATCTCCCCTGCTCTGTATCAGTGGCTTCTTTCCGTTTACGATTACCTCATTGAGTACGCCTGTTTTCGCCACTAAACCAATAAGCCCGAAATTTACAGGACCAGCAGCCGGAGAAATTTTTGAAGACCAGGCATGATACCCCATATAAGAAATGTGCAACATCAGGTCGGTGCTTTCGGGTACTTTCAATAAGAAACTACCGTTCGTACCAGTTAAAACAGATTGTACGGCCCTGTTATCCGTTTTTGTTACCACCACCGTGGCGAGTTCTATGGGAGCTTTTGTAGACGAGTCTACCAATATCCCCCTGATGATGATTGTTTTCAAATCAGTCTGCCCATAGGTGTTCTTTATAATGAGCAGCAGTATAGGTAAGCATATGATCCGGAAGATTTTAAATATTGACATCTCAGCTAATAAATTGGATGAATAAACGATCCGCAAATAAAGGCCGGCAGGGCGTCGTATTAAAATTTAAATGAGCATCTGCTATGATTAAATGACCAAATACGTTGGTCATCGGATTTATTCAAAATGAGCAAATCTGCTGATGAACATCGTTCGTCATTAATTCTTGCCCACCGCACAGAAAAGTTGTTTCTTTAACGGTCTTAAATGAAATAGTGATGAACGTTGTTGAAAAAGATAGGTGGTACCATAAGAATACCTTCATCGAAATGGTATTTTTCCTATCCATGTATGTATTAACCATGTTGCATGAAATGATGCGGATAGATAGCTTGCTTGCCTTTAGCCAGGGGCTGGTCTTCTTCCTGATCCTCTATGCCCAGGCACAATTTCACCGCTTTTTTATATTCCCGTTGTTCCTGGAAAAGAAGTATCTACGGTATGCGCTGTTAAGTATGCTTTCCACACTATTGGGCGCCGTCATCCTGTTTTTGCCCGATTATTACTGGATAGACCCTGAATACTATCAGAATGGTGATAATGTTCTGGCGATCGTTGACAATTTTGCGTTGTGTATTATCAGCACTATGACTATCATGTCTTTTTTCCTGATCCGTCAGTATTCTATGGAATTGAAAAAGAGAAATGATGCCCAGTTGTTGCTTAGTGAGGTGAATATTAAGTTCCTTCATGCACAGATGAATCCTCACTTTTTTTTCAACACCTTCAATAATTTGTATGGGGTGAGTCTTACTGAACCCCAACGCGTTCCGGAGCTGATTCTTAAGTTATCTAACCTGATGCGTTACCAGCTGGAAAACGGAAAGAAAACCAACGTCAGCATATGTGAGGAAATCAATTTTATTGACAACTACATCATCATGGAAAAAGAGCGGATTGGCAAACGATGCGAGATATCTTTCGAAGTCCCTACCCTACCTGAATCTATGTGTCAGTGCCAGATTGCGCCAATGATTCTTATCACGTTAGTTGAAAACGCTTTTAAGCATAGTCTTACGATCGTAAACAAATGGTTTGTGCGTATTAATATAGAAGTGGTTAACACTACTTTAAAGATGCGTATTGTAAATTCCATTGCGGATGAATCGCTCAAAAGCTACTCATCAGGTATTGGCTTGCAGAATATCATTGAGCGAATGGAATTGCTATATAAAGGACGATATCATTTTGAAACTGCTTCCACTCCACAGGAATATCAAACCACCCTCACGCTGAAATTAAATACTTACTGAGATGACCAAACCACTAAACTGTATCGTCATAGACGATGAAGAGGGCGCACACCTGGTATTGGGGCATTACCTGAAATCCTTTAGCAGTCTACATCTCAGTGCATCTTTCTATAATGCTATTGAGGCGATGGAATATATCCATGAAAAACCCGTTGACCTGGTGTTCCTTGATATCAATATGCCCGGCGTATCAGGAATGGACATGCTGGAAGCGATGTCTGATCCACCACTGGTAGTACTTACCACAGCTTACAGCGAATATGCCCTGCAGAGTTACAAATACCAGGTGGTAGATTACCTGGTTAAACCCTTTGATCTGCCACAGTTCACGGCGGCTATCCACAAGGTATTTAAGCGCTACAGACCAGCTTCTCCTGTGCGGCAGGAAACATCTGCGGAAATCCTTCCGGCTCCGTTTCTAATGTTGAAAGTTGATGGTGAGGTGATCAAAGTGCAGATGAGCAGCATTACACATGTACAAAGCTGGGGCAATTATGTAAAAGTTCATACCCCTGAACAGGTTTATTTAAGCCCGGTTACTACTACTGAAATTGAACAGAAGCTGGAAAAGATGGGATTTAAACGTATTCATAAGTCATATATCATTGCCTTGAACCACATTCAAAAGGTTACCTATGGGGAACTTCACCTGGACAACGGCATCATCTTACCGATTGGTAATACTTACCGCAGGGATTTGATGGAATATTTCCGGTAGCTGATCAGTTAAAACTATTTCTGAATTCCAAAGGCGAAAGGCTGGTCTTCATTTTAAATAGTTTGCTGAACGACTGTGAATGTTCAAAGCCTAACTCATAAGCGATTTCACTTACAGACAAGTCCGTAGTCGATAACTTCTCTTTAGCTTTTTCAATCAGCTTTTCATGTATATGTTGCTGGGTACTCTGACCTGTTAAGGTTTTAAGCAATCCGCTTAAATAACCGGGAGATACGTTTAATGTTTCGGCCACATAGGTTACCGTAGGCAATCCTTTTTTTATTAAATCATCGCTGTTAAACCAGGCTGTCAGTATATCTTCCAGCCTATCCAGGATTTTATGGTTACTTATTTTCCTGGTCAAAAACTGGCGATGGTAAAATCGTTCTGCATAAGTAAGCAATACTTCCAGTTGTGCAATAATAAGATCCTGGCTAAATTTGTCGATGTTAGCCCGGTACTCCTGTTCGATATTTTGCAGGATGCCCACCAGCGTTGCTTCTTCTTTTTCGGAAAGAAACAAGGCTTCATGCACGGAGTAATCAAAGTATTCGTATTCCTTTATTTTCTTTGCCAGCGGGGTATTCCAGAGGAAGTCGGGATGGATGTATAGTATCCATCCCGAATGTTTCAATTCTTCTTCTACTTTGTTGATTTCAATGCTAAAAACCTGGCCTGGTGCAACAAAGGTCATAATGCCTTCATCAAAATCATATGCCTGCTGTCCGTATTTCATTTTTCCATTGAAATTTCTTTTCAATGCAATGCAATAAAAATCCAATAGCAGATTGAATGGTTCATTGTGGTTCAACTGTTTGATTGATTCGACGTTGATCACACTGATCAGCGGATGTTCCGGCTTGGGGAGATCCCTGAAGTCGTGAAATTCGCTGATTGTCTTAAACCGGTGTGGTGCAGTGCTGGCCATATCGCAAATTTATCACTTTTGATTAAAGGCTACCGCAAATTCCTTTGCAAAATCCGTCATCTTTACCTTCCCCATCACCGCTGGTTTGTTGCGGTCATAATCTTCTGCCAACAAGCCGCTATGAAGACTTCCGTACATTTCAACCAAACCCGCCACAATACGTGGTTGCATGCCTATCGCTTCCAGGCCGTTTTTCGTTTCTTCATCGGAAATCACTACCCATTTTAAATCCGGCTTCCCGATGGCTGCGCCTAAGATGCCGGCTACTTCGTTTCCTGTAAGGTCTTCACTGGCCACATAGCGCACCTTTCTACCGGTAAATGGTGTTTCGAGTTCCTCTGCTACGGCAGCCGCAATATCGATAGGAGAAACCCATGGCACTTTGTTGTCTCCGCCATAATTCGCCGAGATAACGCCTGTGTTTTTTATCATATCTACATAGCCATACAGATTATAGTAGAAAGATGTAGGGCGCATATGCGTAATGGCAACATCTAGCGATAATCCGTTAAGGAGATGCTCTACATCATGAGCACCGATCAATATCCCTGATTTCTTCTCTAAATGGGCGCCAATGGTGCTAAGATTAACGATTCTTTTTACACCTGATGTTTCAATAGCCCTGGCATAGTTATGACCAAGTCCCCGGTAATACGACAGCAGGTCAAAACTATGATCGAAGTAACTGACTGGCGGAACCATACTATACACCGCATCGGCCCCTGTAAAAGTGGTGGTAAGGAAATCAACATCTTCCAGTGAACCAATGGCGGCGGTTGCTCCTAATGATTCAATTTCTTTTTGCTTTTCGGACTTGCTGCTGATAACCGTAATTGCATGTCCTTTTTGTACTAACGCTACAGTGAGCGGTTTGCTGATATGTCCTAATGAACCTGTTACTATAATTTTCATTTTCGTGTTTGTTTATGTTGCAAAGTTCTGCCGCAAAAAACAAACACGTGTAGCCGGATCTGCGCTTGTTGTAGTCGAATATGAGGTATCTATCCCAAAACCGATGCACCACATCAGCAACTATACAAAATGCGTCTCTAAAAACTACTAGCGGCTTCTAAAAAATGGTTCAAACATGCTATCTATCTGAAACCAGGTTAACCCTGCGTCCTTCAGGCGTGTGGCCTGCTCCGCAGCCAGCTTCCTACCATCCGCCTTGTCAAACGCCCAGGCATTGACAACGCCTATAGCTAAAATGTTATTATCTTTTGCCCATGCAGCATCAGCGGCTGAGATATCTCCTGAAAACAAGTAATAGTTAGTGGCAGCGTAACCTGGTTGCTTCATATTTGCCTCCAACTGTTGCCGGGTGCAACTCAACTTGATTTTCCCGGTAAAAAAAGAAGTGGATTCATCTGTTCCGATCATCAGTGCATGATCGTAGAGATCATACTTTTTAAGCAAAAATATCATCTTATCAAAAGCATCAGGATTATATCCCGGAATTTTGAGATCAATCATGATCTGCAAATGCCCCTGGGCCTGTTTCAACACTTCCTCCAACGGCATGATGCGATACCCGTTTTTATTCTTTAAAGCAAATAACTCTCTCCAGGTAAGTGCCGACAAGGGTTTATCTATGCCAAAAGTTCGTTTAAGATTGGCATCATGATGGGTCACCAGGATACCATCGCTGGTCAGTCGTACGTCAATCTCTATCATATCATACCCACGCCTGATAGCCTCCTGCAGCGCCTCCATGCTGTTTTCTCCACGCAGACTATCTACCACACCACCACGATGTGCGATCAGTTTATATCCCTGACTGTAGCCTGAAAAGCTCAGCAAGAGCATTGTAAACAAAAATATAGCTCCTTTAAAATTCATCATAATGTTTGTAATTTACCTGGTGGATAACCAGATAAAAATAAGATCTTTAAAGTTTAAGGTTCATTATCAATTTGTAATTTTTTGTTATAAAAAGTGACTCTTCTTCTCCTTCATTAAAAAATAAAACATATGCCTCATTTTGTAATAGAATTATCAAAAAACATTTTAGAACAGCAGCCGGCGGATGTAATCATGGATACTGTTTACGATGCGGCCGTATCTACCGGATTGTTTGCAGAGAATGATGTCAAGGTGCGGATTAACTGTTATGAACATTATAAATTAGGAGAAGGCAAGCATAGTTTCCTGCACATTTTCGCGAGCATTATGGGAGGCCGGACCACTGAGCAAAAAGCAGCTCTTTCCAAAGTAGTCATACAAAAATTAGCGCCGCTATTCACAGATATTTCCTTCCTGTCGATGAACGTCAGTGACTTTGACCCTGCTACCTATTGTAACAAGTCGTTGATCCATCCACTCAATACGGATGGGAACCGGCACTTCTAAAAAGATTTTACGGTAAAAAAATATAGCCCGCAAGGTTAATACACCTGCGGGCTATATGATAGTATGGCTGTTTGTACGGCTGGCTAGAATATGAAACGCAAGCCCAACTGTGTTTGCCAGCGGCTTAACAAGTCCGGACTGGCAATAAAGGTTTCTTTCTGAGAAGGATCGAACTGGTAAGTGGGCACTCCGTTGGTAACGTTTGTCACAGAAATCGGCTGAAAATATCCTGAGTTGGAGGCATATTTCCGTACGCCCCATTTACTGTTGATCAGGTTACCGAGGTTAACTACATCCAGGCTGATTTGCACCGTCCGGATTTTTTCTCCGCTTTTAAAATAGAAGTCCTGTAGTACCCGCATATCCACCTGGCTGAACCAGGGACTTACCCCTGCATATTTTTCTGTGTACATTCCTCTCCTGCCCCGGAGGTAGTGGTCTTGTTCGATGAATGATTTGTATGCTGCTTTCTGGGCTGCTGCATTCTGCACCACACCATTTACGTCTGTAAGGGGCGCAAACTGCATCTTGTCGATCTCGCTGTTTTTAGGTACATACAACAGGTCGTTGCTGCTGGTACCGTCATTGTTCATATCTCCTCCATATACATAGGCAAAGCGATTACCACTGCTCCAGTTACCGAAAAGGGATATGGTGGTTCCATACTTGCCTTTTCCATAATTGAATTTCTTGCTGGCGGCCACTACGAAGCGATGGGTATTTCCGTAGAGGGAAGGTGTATTTCTTGCTTCGTTGGCATTGTTGAGAATGGGATTTCTGTCAAATGCATCACCACTGATCTCTGCAGAAATGGAGCTTGCATCGCGCGATACCAGGTAATTATAGGCGCCGTATAAAAACAGGTTATTTGTAAATGTCTTTTGCACGGTGAAGCTGGTATTGAACTGGTCTCCTGTTTTCGTATTGGTGAAAACATATGCGTTGACAGCGCCTTTGTCGGTGTCTTTGTAAACACTCCGGGTATCACCGATACCGCTGTTCAGCGATCCGGTAGGTGTACCCAGTTTGTAGTTTCTTACCATCATGGCGTTCACATCTTTCGAGTAGGCTACATCAACGCTGAAAATGGTTCCCCGTCCGGCCCTGATATCGGCGCCGATATTGGTACGCCAGATCTGCGGCCATTTGAAATCGCGGTCAGTAGCACAATAAAATCCGGAAGTAGGATTACCGATCTGGTTACCTATCCATACAAATGGGAAACGACCGGTAAAGAGTCCGGAACCACCTCTGAGCTGTAAACTTTTATCTGCCTTGACGTCCCAGTTGAAACCTATCCTCGGAGAGAATAAAGGTTTGGAAGAAGGCAGCCGGGTATTATCCAGTTGTTTGCCTTGCCCGTTTTTAACCGGTTCGCCGTGTTCATCGAAGAGCACCAGGTCATCATTATTGGGGATGGTGGGAGAAGTCTTTTTTCCATCAGGTGACTGGAAGGAGGAATTCATATACAGCGGAATATCCATCCGGAGGCCGAAGGTCACGCGAAGGTTATCAGTGGCTTTCCATTCATCCTGCAGGTAGGTAGATAGCTGTGCCACAGTGATATAATACCAGTTCCATTTATCAGCCGCTCCTGCCGCTCTGGCACCTGTCACATCAACATCCAGCGGGTATGCACCAAAAACATATTTGCCGCTCACCGGCACGCTGTCTTTGAATACCTGGATATCTGCATCACTGAAGAGGGTGGCACCGTAGCCGGTCAGGTTAAACGAGTTCCCGAATTTGAAAGACTCATAAGATCCTCCCACAGTAATAGTATGTTTGGGAAGGATGATGTTGAAGTTGTCCGTTACCTGGAAGGCGTCCTGATTCAGCCGGTTGTTGATAGAAAATGGCTCATGCCCTGCCACAATGTACATGGTACCATACTTGGTGATATTCAGTACCGGAAAAGGCTCCGAGAAGGGTGTTCTTTTATCCTTGAAAGTAGTGTACACGGCTCTTAGCTTATTGGCATAACGGTTGCCGAAGCTGGATTTCAATTCCGCGCCGAAAGACTGCAGCTTATTTTCAATCTCATAGCCCGAATTCCTGAACTGCAAGGTTTGGTAATCGGGGCCACGGTCGCGGATGGCATTGGGATGGGCAGGCTTTTCTTTCGTTGCCTGCAAGCCATTGTAGGTAAATGACAGGCTGTGATTTTCATTGATCACCCAGTCAAGTTTTGCCAGCCACTTGTAATTCTTTTGCTTCAGATTAAAACCCTGGTAAGGACCGGTTTCATAGCCGAACTTAGTCCGCAGAATATTGCTTACATCTTCCAGGTCTGATTGCAATACGCGGGAAGTGTTATTGTTGTCGCCGTTAGTGGCAGTACGCGCCACATAACTGCTGGCCGCATCTTCCCTTTGTTCCGTTTCAAAATTGGCGAAATAGAAAAGTTTGTTTTTGACGATAGCGCCTCCCACTGCAAAACCTGCCTGCAACTGGGTCAGATCAGGAACGGCGATTTTATTACCATCTACTTTTTTTCCGGTCATGCCCTGGTTGCGATAAAAACCGTAAACGGTACCACCGAAAGTATTGGTACCTGACTTGGTAACGGTATTAACACCGGCGCCGGTAAATCCCGCCTGGGTAACATCATAAGGCGCCAGGTTCACCTGTATCTGGTCGATGGCATCCAGGGAAATAGGCTGTGCACCCGTTTGTCCGCCAGGTGTAGGCGCATCCAATCCGAATGGATTATTGAATACGGCACCATCGAGTGAATAGTTGTTGTATTGCCCGTTACGTCCGGCGAAGGAAGTTCCGTTGATGGTGGACGAAGCGGAGGGCGTCAGTCGCGTGAAATCATCCGCGGAGCGGGAAATAGTCGGCAACTGCCGTAATTGGCGTGAACTGATATTGGAAGAAGCACCTGTGCGCTGGTTGTCGAAAATTTTCGACTGCCCGGTAACGGTGATCCCCGACAAACTACCTGTGCTGACGTCCAGTTGTATGTCTACCGCCCGGTTCTGTCCCAGCTCAAGGAAAATATTATCCTCTGACTTTTCCGCATACCCCACGAAAGTCACCGACACCTTGTAAGGCCCCCCAACGCGAAGATTGGGTACCTGGAACGAACCATTGTTTTGGGTAATAATAATTTTAGTGATGCCGGCTTCCCGAAATTCGATTTTTACGGTGGCGCCGGCGAGTGGCTTGCCTTCCCTGCTTTGGATAGTACCGCTCAGCGTGGCAGTGGTAACCTGGGCGTTAGCAAATACACTTGTGAGCAAACAGAATAAGGTCAGGCATCCAATAAGGACTGGATTTCTCATAGCAGCAGTTGATTTTGGTTGGCTATGAATATATCATTTTTTTTGTTGGTTTTGGGGAGAAATTTTGGGCAAGAGTAGTTGTGGGGAGGATGGAGGGGTTATTTTGCAGATTGTTCTTTGTCCTGATCATTTTGGGTAATGAGAAACGGGGCTAAATCTTTCGATTCAACCCCGTTTATTATTACAAATGCTTCTCTGTTTTCCAATTATTTTTTTGCAGCATTTAAGCTCGCGATAATTGCTCTAAAACTCTCCAGACCAGCTTCCAGGTTCTCAATGATATCTTCCGCTAATTCATCTGGATCTGGTAAATTGTCCAAGTCCGCCAGGGACTTATCTTTTAGCCATGTGATATCCAGGCTGGTTTTATCTCTGGCTATAATTTCTTCATAAGAAAACTTACGCCACCTACCCTCTGGATTGGATTCACTAAAGGTTTCCTTTCTCTTATGCCGGTTTTGAGGATTGTAGCAGGTGATAAAATCCCTCAGATCCTCTAGCTTGAGCGGATTCTTTTTTAACGTATGGTGGACATTGGTTCTGTAATCATACACCCATACTTCTTTTGTGTGTGCTTCCCTGCTGGCGGCTTTACCATCAAAGAACAATACATTGGCCTTTACACCATTGGCATAAAAAATACCTGTTGGCAAGCGTAGTATAGTATGCAGCTCAGTCGTTTCCAATAATCTCTTCCTGATGGTCTCGCCTGCACCACCTTCGAACAACACATTATCCGGCAATACGACAGCAGCGAGGCCTGTTGTTTTCAGCATGGATTTAATATGCTGTACAAAGTTCAACTGCTTATTGCTGGTAGTTACCCAGAAGTCCTGACGATTATAAGTAAGATCTTCTTTTTCCTGTTCGCCGTCCTCATTGGTAAATGTCATACTGCTTTTCTTCCCAAAAGGAGGATTAGCAAGAATATAATCATAGCGGGTTTCCGATGCGGCAATCAATGAATCATTTGGAGAAATCATTATTTGTTCGCTATCAATGTCGCCTATGTTGTGCAGGAACAGGTTCATTAATGCTAACCGCCTGGTGCTTGCCACAATTTCGTTTCCGAAGAAGGTATTATATTTCAGGAATTGTTTCTGTCCTTTATCCAATGATAAGTTATCCGTCATCCAGTCATAAGCTGCCAGGAAAAACCCTCCTGTTCCGCAAGCCGGATCCGCGATGGTTTTCATTGGTTCCGGGCGAAGACATTCTACCATGGCTTTAATCAACGGCCTCGGGGTGAAATATTGTCCCGCGCCACTCTTTGTATCTTCTGCGTTCTTTTCCAGCAGGCCTTCATAAATATCTCCTTTATCCTTCACTCCCATCAATACCCATTGCTCTGCATTTATCAGCGCAATAAGCTTGTAGAGTTTTGCAGGATCAGTTATTTTATTCTGGCTTTTGGTAAAGATTTGCCCAAGGATACCTTTTTCTTTTGCCAGTTCACGCAATAGATGATTATAGTGAACTTCCAGGTCATCACCGGTTTTGTTGGTTAATGTTTTCCAATTGTACTTGGCCGGGATAGGCATTACCCTGTTATGCGGAGGCTGGGTGTACTCATCTGCCATTTTCAGGAATAGCAGGTAGGTTAGTTGCTCCAGGTAGTCGCCATAGCCTACGCCATCATCACGAAGGGTATTGCAGAAGGCCCATACTTTACTTACTATGCTGGAAGTATTGACGGACTTGTTCTCTATTACTACATTATTTTCTTGTATTGTTGCTGATTTTTTTGCCATGAATTTCTCGTTAAACTAATTTTCCTTCGAATGCTTTTTTGAGAATGGATTGTTTAAGTGACTCTGCCTGTTGCAGGCTATTAGAGATGGTTTCTTCAAGCTTATCGGCTACACTGAGGCGGGATTCGATCGCCTGGACAATAAGATGTTGATGATCTGGGCTCGGCACATCAATTCTTAGTTCTCGCATTTTCTGAATTCCGAATGCAGGCTGGGAAGTTGCTTTCATTCCCGAGGTAAAGGCCTTTTGAATCAAGCTTGATTGAAAGAAATAATATAAATATGTAGCATTAACTTGCCTTGGTTGTATCAAAACAATATTAGCTGACAAAGTATAATCTTGTGGCAAAACGATCCTGACAGGGTTACCTATTGTTCCAATTTTCCCAATAACAAAATCACCCGCTTCTAAAGTATATCTCTCCAAGTGTTCTAATAACACATTCTTTGAAACTCTCCTTGCATTAGTAAAATCAATTTTATCCAACGCTGAATCAAAATCCTTGATACTTACAAAAGGAATCCCATCCAGAGATACTGGAGGAGTTCTATGACTTGGTTGGGGATCTATTGCATTTGCGATATCTCCTAGCCTTACGTTTATCCAATTACCTTTCTTTTTTGTCAACTGTCCCTTAAATGCCCATTTCAAAACACTTTGTCGATAAACTTTTAATTGTTGCTGAGCGATACGTAGGCTTTCAACACCTTTATCCAACTCACTGAAGAGTTCTTCAATTTTGGAGACAATGGCTTGTTGAATGGGTTTAGGAGGAAGTAACAAATCATAGTTCCAAAGAATATTCGGATCAACATGTGGAATACCAACACCTTTTGCTCTTGTATTTAAATCAAGAAATTTTGATTGAAGAAAATAGAATGCATAATTATTCTCTATATCTTTAAAACTCAATTTTACCAATGTACTACCTACTGCACCTTTAACTCCCTTCCCGACATAACCGGATCGAGAGCCATCCCAAACCATAAGAAAATCTTTATCATCGCACAAAATACACCCCATACCATCTGTATATTCCTCAATAATATTTTTCTCAAATGCCTTTATGTTTACGTATGGTATTGAGTTCTGACTCGTCTTTTCACTGGAAAGAGATTTAGGTTTCTTTCCTTTCACAGAAGTTACATATTCTCCAACTTTAACCGATATCCAACCTTCGGGGAATTCTCCAGTATTTTCACCCTTATACATTCTCAATTTCATAAATACTATTTAATCAATAGTGCATTACACAAAAGTCTATCTATTGCATCAAAATTTCGCTACGCCGCCAACACCTCATTCAACTCCCCAATAATCTCATCCGTCTTTTCCCCAAACAACTGCCACATCTTGCCCAGTCCACCATTCCTATTAAATGGATCCAGTTCAAAATCCTCTTTATCCAGGTGAAAGCTGGCCGCCACATAATCCTTTATCATACGTAACCACTTCATTTGTTCTTCAGTAAACTTGGTAGTGGTACCCGCCTGTTTCTGAAACACCCAGGTCTGGAAGTTTTTATCTACCACTTTATCGTATCCGATAAGGGAAGTATCAATACCACTTACTTTGCGGATCAGACTCACCAGCGCCATTAACTCATTTTTAGGCTCTCCGTTGGTTTGCTTTAATTGTTCGAACGCGCGCCATACGTGGAGGGGAGCTAATAAGGGCTGCTCGGTGGTCAGTTTCTCGCTAAGATCTTTAATCATCTGATAGGTCAGTTCCCTGCGGCGATAAGGCTGATCATAAAAAATTTCCAAAGCTGTAATCTCCTCCTTATGTGCCTCTATCCAGGAGGTAAAATTACTAATCGTTAATTCTGCCGCCTTATCCTGGTCTTTTACCCAACCTATTTGCGTGACCTCATCCTGGTTAATATGATCGATCACCTGATCATATTTTTTACGAACATCCACAATATAATTCCGAAGATCAGGATTATTAAAGATGGCCACCGCTTCTTCAATAGCCTGCTGTTTGGCTTCTTCAATGGCGGCATCAATCTTTGCAGGAGCGGCACCCAACAGCTTTTCGTTTGTACGTTCCTCAATACCGTAGATCATATCCGGATCATAAGCATTCAGCAACTTCCTTACCACCTGGTTAATCGTCTGGCCATTTGCCTGGGCCGCGAAGGTAGCTTTTTCTTTATCATTAATCTGCTTTTCCAACCTGAGCAGGCGGTTAGCAAGCGTTGTCAGCATATCCTCACTGGTGTTACCCATCGCAATATTTTGCAACACGTCTTTCAAACTCACACCTGGGTTCTTTTCCAGGGGGCGGCTATCCGTTTTCTGTGAGAGCTCCACACCAATGGCATCAATGATCACAAAATGATCTTTGGTATATCTGGCAGAGGGAGTGCCTGTGGCTTTCAATTGCTCCAAAGAACAGGTGCGCGTACCACGGCCTTTCATTTGCTCGTAATAACTCCGGCTTTTAACATCCCTCATAAATACCAATACTTCCAACGGACGGATATCAGTACCGGTGGCAATCATATCTACAGTAACCGCAATACGTGGATCGTAGCCATTGCGGAACTGAGCAAGCACATCTTTCGGATCCTCCTCGCTGCGATAAGTTATTTTCTTACAGAATTTATTCCCTTCTGCAAATTCTTCCCGCACAATTTCAATGATATCTTCTGCGTGAGAGTCTGACTTAGCGAAGATCAACGTCTTCGGCACTTCAAATTTACTCTCTTTATCGTATCTGTCTGGAAATATGGTAGGCAGGCGCTCTTTCATTGCACGGACAATAGTTCGGATAGTGCTGGGGTTCACAATATCCCGATCCAATTGCTTGCCACTATATTCAATATCTTCATCCACTGCTTCCCAGAATTTCTTCCGGGTTAATCGTTCCCGTTTATCTACACTTTCACCTATCTCGATCTTGCTGCCTTGTTTCGTGATTTTTGTCTGTATGGTAAATACATTATAAGGTACCAACACACCATCTATTACCGCCCTTTCATACCCATAATCGCTCACCAGGTTTTGTTTGAAGTAGCCGAATGTCCTGTTATCCGGCGTGGCTGTTAACCCTACCTGGAACACATCAAAGTAATCAAGTACCTGTTTCCAAAGATTATAAATACTGCGATGGCACTCGTCAATAACAATGAAGTCAAAAAATTCGGGGGGTATTTTCTCACTGTAAACAACTGGTAATGGCTCTTTGGGCTGAAACCTTTCATTGGGATTCTGTTCTTCCGCATTTTCATCCAGTTCTGTACCTTTCAGAATGGAGTACATCCGTTGAATGGTACTAATATACACCTGGTTATCCGAAGGGATAAAGCTACTTCTCAACCTGGTTAACCCATATAGCTCCGTAAACTTCCGGTTATCATCATTGGGTACATAGGACATAAATTCCTGCTCTGCCTGTTCACCAAGGTTTTTTGTATCAACAAGGAACAAGATACGTTTAGCCTTCGCATACTTCAACAAGCGGTAAACGAAGGTGATCGCGGTGAACGTCTTCCCTGAGCCGGTAGCCATTTGTATCAGGGCTTTGGGACGGGCGTCTTTGAAAGATTTTTCCAGGTTATTGATAGCTGTGATCTGACAATCCCGCAACCCATCGGTCAATAGTACAGGTAGATCGTGCAAGCGGGTTCTTAAGGATTTATCCATCCTGAGCCATTCTGCAAAAGTTTCCGGTCGATGAAAACTAAACACAGATCTTGAGCGTGGCTTTAGGTCACGGTGGTCGGTAAACTTGGTTACCTCGCCGGTGCTTTCGTATACAAAGGGAAGAGGATCGTTTTGACAGTACTTTAATTTCGCTTTGGCGTAGCCCTCACTCTGATCTTCATGTATTGACATGTGCACGCCTTCTTCGGCCCGTTTGGCTTCAATGATACCAACCGGCTTCTTGTTCACGAAAAGTACATAGTCCGCAGGACCAACATCAGTTTGATATTCACGAACGGCAATGCCTATGCCTTCACTCAGATTGATGCGTGATTTATTTTGAATGATCCATCCACTTCTAACCAGTTCAGAATCAATCCGTTCTCGGGCTAATTGTTCAGGGTTCAGGTTCAATTTGGGAAAAGTTAATCTACAAAATAAAGAAAATTCTCCAAATGAAAATACAAGAGCCAATAAACTGGTCTACTTGTAAAGGGAAAACAGGTATAACGAACAACGTAAAAAAGACCTAATTATCCTTTTCACTAAGATTATCTTCCATTATCTTTTCAATAGGTATATTCTGCTCTTTACAATACTTTTCAGTATCCGTTTCACTTGTAAAAAAGCCATCGCAAAAGCTTACCAATTCTTTTTCTAGTGCCTCAACGTACCGTTCACTCGCAGTAAGTAACTTCTCTGTTTGCTCTATAAATCGCTCAAAATCCGGATTAATCCGGCAAAGCTTATCAATGGTAATAAAGTCCAGGTCTTTATATCTTGCGGGAAACAGTACTTCACTTTCAAAGGGGTTAGCTTTTAAAAGAATAATGCCGATTCCAAAAGACTGGTTCAGTCTTTTAATTTCATCCAGGAGAATATCGTTAATCTGAAATGCAACCAGGTATCCAAAGTTGGCCCAGCTTGAATTAGATACGGCCTGAAAAAAACATTTCTTCAGCTCATAGTCCGATTTTATCTCTTTTTTCAACTCGTAGGCTGTTAACTCAAAAGTTCCTAAACGATTAATGGCCTTAAAAAAAGCCTGGCTGGTCTTTGTATGCAAATTCAAAAAACGAATGCCAACCATATCAGGGTGGATCCATTTCTGGTGGCTGTCTTTTGAATTTGATTGCTCGTGAAAAATAGTTTTTGACTTTATACCAATCCCATTAAGATAGCTACTTAGCAGCTTGTGCAGGCTTCTCTCCTCAAAGCGTCTATAATAAGTTGCCTGGTCTTCGGCGATCATCTTATGTTTACCACCTTTATCATCTTCAGCATTTTCTATTGCCTCCAGGGCATCTATGCTAATTTCTGATTCATGTTTAGTTAGAAAATAACTAAAAGAACCTCCTTTTAGCGGTATTCTCTTTACCCTTGAGTCACGATTCCGGATAAAATTACCTAGTAACGCAGATACTGTTTGAGGAGGTGTTTTGGCATCTTTAAAATCATAATACTTTGCAGCAACTATATGATTATAGATCTGTAAGTATTTGGCAGGTACTTTGATTTCATCAAGGCTTTGTATGATCGCATCATTCAATGTCATAATGGTTATTTATAGGAAATAGTAATAGTACTTTACTCAATATATGATTTTCTTATTTTATCTCTTTAGGAGTTTTCATTTAACTTTATTATCAAAAAACTAATTTACAAAAAGTATCCATTCCCTACTCCAATTCGCAACATTCATAGCCGTGATACATTATCAGCTCGATAATTTGATGGCATTTCAGCTTATACGAAACAATCCTCAGCACACAGTCTACATCATCCAGGTCTACGTTCCAACGCTCAATGCACTTGTTGGCATCCAGTATTGGCTGTAGCTTCCTTTTATCTGATGCATGCCTTATGTTGGTTTTAAAAATTAGTATGTGATCAATATTCTCCATGGTCTATTTAATTCTGTAGGTGATCATCGCTTTTCCGTAAGCCATATTATCGATGGAAAAATTCCGGATGGTATCGTGGTTAGCGTTAAATAGTTTGTAGCTATTAAACAGTCCTACGCCACCCTGTAGCTGTACCCAGAAATTCTTATATATACGTTGGTTAAATTGCAGGCCGGCATGGATGGATGAAAACTGTGCGTAATCAATTTGCTTGCCCTGGTAGTCAGTATAGTCCTTTAAATTGTATTTGGTCCAGTCTATGGAACCGGCGATACCCACCTGTGTGTTTTTTGAAACATTATACACCACATTTAATCTCGGCCAATAAAACTGGCCTACCCATTTGCCGTTATTGCTTTTATAGTCTATGGATACACCTGGTGTAATTAAGAATTGCTGAAAGGAATACATGGCATGTATGCCAAGACCGATTTCCAGATTCTGGTGTTTTCCAAACTTTTTGGATACTCCGTAAATCCCGTCCAGGATTAAGTCCTGCGATGAAAGGCCACTTTTGAAATCAGTTGCCACCGTTGGGATGATGATGCCTAAAAGCGACCATCTTGCAGCGATAGGGTGTTTGACAATGACCACCGCTTTGATTTCATGAATTTTATCCAGCTGATAAATATTTTGCGAAGCTTCTTTATCAACAGTAAAATCCATTAGGCGGTAATTAATATTAGAGAGGATCAATGTCTTACCAAAATGCAGGGGTGGTATCGGCAGCCAGGCGTCATAGGTATTGTATTTAAACTTATTCGTCCTGAAGCCACTTTCTGTGGGCAGGTCGTTAAATTTTGTTTCGGCATGCGTGGTCACTGCAATACCTGCAACGTCCTTCATCAACTGCGAATAAGCATTGTTTGAAAATAAGATGCTCAATATAAAAAGACGTGTTAGCTGTTTCATGTTTTCCTTTTGAATTGTATTTGATATCACAAAGGTGGCATGAAAGCAGGCCTTCTTTCTAGAACAGAATCTACTTTTCCCCGGACGAATTTTGCATGAGTGAAGCTCTGTATTCAGAAGGTGTTAACCTGGTTACTTTTTTAAAAAGACGGCCAAAATAGCTGGGATCATCGTAGTTCAATTCAAATGCTACGGAGGAAATACACCTGGTAAAGTCTTGCAACAACAGCTGGCTCTGGGAGATACTGACTTTATTGATCCATTCTTTAGGCGCAGTACCCATTGTTTGCTGGATACAGCGATTTAAGTAATTGACAGACACCGACAGTTTATCTACATAAAAGGAAACGGATTTATGTTCAATATGATATTTATACACTAATTCCTTAAAAGTAAATGCTACTTCACTGCTCCGGTTGATGGTTTGATGATGCGTTTTATTTGCAGCAATAATTTTTATTAACGCCGCCTGAAACAAGGAGTAACTAATGTCGAGGTCTGGCTTTTCGCTATACATTTCATTTGACAGTAGTCCGAAGAGTGGTGTCAGCCATTGACTGGTGGCGGCTGATAATCTGATTACAGCATCTGCCGAAAAAAGGTGGATGGATTTCTCCTTCGATAAAAGATGGTGGAGGATACTATCTTCAAATATGATAATATGGCCTGCGGCATCTTCACTTACCTCTTTTAGAGCCGTCATGTTCCCCTGCTTTACCAACAGGATGTCGTGCTTACTGATAGACTTTATTGCTGCATCTACCTGCTGCTTTGCATGCCCGTTAGTCAGGTGAACAATAAAGTTATAGTCTGGTCGGTGAAGAGGCGTCGGTATTTGAATAAAACGAGCCGTTTCCTGTATATCATAAATTTGAATAGGGATTCGGGATGATTTAAACGCAGGCGGTACTGCCGACATATATTGACGTTCAAAATCAATAGCCTTAACGATGTTGATTTTCTTGCTCCCGTTACTCATAGATGGCATTGTGCTTTGATGTATAGGATAAGACACCCTATCCTGTCTTTACCCCTACGTCTGACAGATACCGAAAAACATTTGCGTAACTCAAAAGTTACTTATATATTTGAGTAACCTTAAAGTTACATATCAAACCGACTTCCGAAAAAAGGAAATGAAAAAAACAAAGTTATGAACATAGGCATTATCGGCGCAGGCGCTATAGGCAGCTGTCTGGCATCAAAACTGGTGAAACTGGGACATACCGTTTCGATCGCTAACTCCCGGGGGCCGGCATCCTTAAAACAGCTGGCGGAGGAGCTTGGAGCAGAAGCCGTCACAGTAGAAGAAGCAACTAAAAACAAGCAGGTAATCATTGTGACCATTCCGCAAAAAGCTGTAGCGGATCTGCCTCCCAACCTGTTTAAACAGCTTGCAGATGATGTAGTGGTCATTGACACAGGGAATTACTACCCAAGTCTCCGCGATGGTGCTATACCTGCACTTGAGCAGCATGGTATAGATAGCTTATGGGTGCAGGAGCTATTAGGCATTCCGGTGGTAAAAGTATTTAACTCCATTGTGGTGGAAAGCCTGACAGATCTGGCCAAACCCAAAGGTGACAAGCACCGCATCGCCTTAGCGGTTTCAGGTGATAGTACTACCGCAAAGGAAGTAGTATTTGCCCTGGTAGATGCATTGGGTTTTGATCCTTTTGACGTGGGTGATATTGCGCAATCATGGAAGCAGCAGCCTGGCTCCTCTATTTATTGCAGGGACTTACCGCTGGAAGAATTAAAAAGAAGGCTGGATGCGATGGAAACATCATCATCCGATATGCTGCATATGATCCTCGCAAAACGGACTACCGATGAAGTACTCATGAGGACAGACTATCCGGCTTACCTGAAAAGTCTGCAGCAATAAATTCGCCGCTAAAATCATTTCATTCACCGACAAATCCCCCTCTACTCACCTTCCTCCTGTTGTTGTAGCACATGGGTACTGATAGCTTTGCATCATAAACTCCTTGCTATGATCAACAATACCAAATCGCTGCATGTACTTATTATTGGTGGCGGTGTAGCCGGCCTTGCGCTGGCATTATTTCTGAAAAAGGCAGGCATTACCTGCACCATCTACGAAGCATACGCTTACAAAGGGGAGGCTGGTAGTGGATTAAACATTGCCCCTAACGGCATGAATGTACTGGCGGCACTGGGCCTGGCAGACGAACTGGCTGCCCGTGGAGCTATCACACTGGAGCATTGCTTCAGAAGTGAAAACGGGAAAGTGCTGGCACGCATTCCTTATGGAGATATCAACAAATATGGTCAGCCTGGCGTGAGCATGTCACGCGCTACTTTATATGAGGTGTTGACCAATGAAATCAACAAATCAGGTATTGAGATAAAATACAATAAGCGTCTACTCTCCATCAATGAATATAGCATCGGCGTAAAGGCTAACTTCGAAGACGGTGACAGCGATAGCGGGGATATCCTGATTGGTGCAGATGGCATTCGTTCTATAACACGCAGGCATATTTTGCCACAGGGCCCGGAACCGTCCTTTGTGGGCGTAGTGGGTGTAGGTGGTTTCGTAAAACTGGAAAAGGTGCCTGAACTCACACAACAGGACCTGAGCAGTCTGAACTATACCTTCGGCGCCAAAGGCTTTTTCGGTTATTGTGCAGTAGATCAGGGCCATGCCATGTGGTGGTCTAATCTGCATGCGAACCAACCCATGAGTGAGGCCGCACTGAGAGATACTTCCATGGATAAACTGCAACAGGAAATGCTCGCCATCTACAAAGATTTCCATGGCCCTGCCGCCGCATTGATTACGCATACTGAGCGTCCATTAAGACAAAACATCAGCGATATACAATCCCTGCCTACCTGGCACAAAGGCCGCGTATTACTCATCGGCGATGCTGCGCATGCCGTTAGTCCCAACGCGGGGCAAGGTGCATCCATGGCGTTGGAAGACGCCATGTACCTCGCTAAACTACTCCGGGATGGAAAGGACGATTATGTTAAAGTATTTACTCAATTTGAAGGCGATCGCAAAGGCCGTGTTGAAAAAATTGTGGCAGAAGGAAGGAAACGCGGTGTTGGCAAGCAGGAAGTGAGTCCGTTCCAGGCGAGGATACGGAATACGATGATGAGTATTTTTCTTAAGCTGTTTGGGATTAAAGGGATTGACTGGGTGTATAGATATAAGATTGATTGGGAGTAATGAAATGTCGTTCTACAATACCTCCAACAGGCCGGATTTAATTAAGAGTAAAAGCATAACAATTAACGCTAGATATGAAAGAAAACATTCTTTATAATATTTCCCTTTTATTAGTAAAAATAATAGCACTAAAAAAGCAGCTACAGTTAAGGCAATATAGTATCTTAACTGTAAGGTGATCATCAGATAGGAAATATCAGACATCTCTATGCTTCCTTTATAACCAGTACTTGTTACTTTCAGATAGACATCTTGTATATAAGGTTGTAGAAAAAACAAGATTAGTTGGTTTACTACGAATACTCCAACGGCGCATATCAGTAATATAGTGTAGAATGCCCTAAGGTGGATGCTCATTAGTGAAGTGGCTTTTGACGGCCGGGAATAGGTATCTGACATGAAAGTAAAAATATTGATTGAAATAATACCAGGGATAAAAAACTGATCACAATATTAGGTTTTTTCCTGCATCCCTCAACAACACAAAGGGCCTACCTTCCGGTAAGCCCTTTCATTTTATACATTAATGACACATCATGTCTATTCCTTCTTTCACGTAACCAATAGCTGCCCCCTCAGGCATTCCTGCAGCATTCAACGGTAATTGCGCCACGGAAACCCCAGCAGACCGCGATATTCATCGATATTCAGGTAGTTGCCGGGTACATAACGTTGATATAACCCATACTTAATTCCAGTCCTGACCACCTTGCCGTTGGTGCGGAATACCTGCCAGTGATAAGAAGCGGCTACACTATTGGGCACACCTGGTGTGACCGACCGTACACTATTTAATCTTCTTTGCGTGTTCACTACTATATAACGAATACAGTCGATGGTAGCCGCTCCGCTTCCATTGAACAGCAGTATGTTTTTATTCTGCGAGTCGCTCACTTCTATCCAGTGAAGAGGTCCCTTCACACTATCCATGGGTAGCAGGTACAAATAATAAAAAGTGGACGGCCCTTCATCCGGAGCAGAGGTACCACCTGCCGTATATTCTTCTCTGCCCGTCACATAATATTGCTTCGTCTCAGGACGGGAAAAATCAAATGCAAAGTTAATACCCGCCAGGAAGGGAAGTATATAAAAGGCCATCGTGAGCATTAACGACTGCTCATTATTGATGGTATTGCCTCCTTTGATGATTTCACTGATCAGCAGGAACGCCAGCGCAACCGGTAGTACAAGGGCCAGTAAAAAGGCCGGGAAGGAGGAAGTATACACAGAAAATATGTGGGGTACTGTAAAAATGTACACGATAAACATCGCTCCGCAGAGTATTACCCGCGCCGTATTTCCTTTCGGGAAACTACCAGATAAGGCATTTTCCATAGTAGTACCGGTGGCTTTATGCAGTACATACCTCAATAAAGGGATACAAAATATAACGATGAGCAGGTAGCGGAATGTAACTGACACAGGATCGGTAAAAAGCAGCCACACGCCCAGCAGCAGGCGGGTAATCACAGAAAATATAATCTGGCTGAATACAGTAAKAATGGTTTGCATCGGGTTTTTCAACAGCGTTGGGTTATATGGCTGAAAATATACGAATATTTAGGTGCAACCGCAACTCCAGGCTATTGAAGCCGGGCTACATATGCGGATTTTATGGGACTGTCAGATAACCCAAACAAATATATGTTTATATTTTTGCTGAAATTAACTCAAATTGCAAGCTTATCCAGCGCATTAAACATTGAAAGCAACTATCGAAAAAACGGAAGAACAAAAGCTGAAGAGAGGCTTACAAAACAGGCATATCCAGCTGATAGCCCTTGGCGGGGCCATAGGCACCGGCTTATTCCTGGGAATAGGTCCGGCGGCAGTATTGGCCGGTCCATCTGTTATTTTAGGCTATGCATTTGCAGGCGTCATCGCTTTTTTTATTATGCGGCAGCTGGGCGAAATGGTGGTAGAAGAGCCGGTATCCGGCAGTTTTAGTCATTTTGCCTATAAATACTGGGGCACCTTCGCCGGCTTTGCCTCCGGGTGGAATTACTGGGTATTGTATATCCTGGTGGCCATGTCTGAGCTGACAGCGATTGGCATGTATGTTCATTTCTGGTGGCCGGAGATTCCTTTGTGGTGTTCCAGTCTGTTCTTCTTCATTGCTATTAATGCACTCAATCTCAGTTCTGTTAAAGTGTATGGAGAAGCAGAATTCTGGTTTTCTATAGTAAAAGTCGTTGCCATTATTGCGATGATTGTTTTTGGTACTTATTTGCTGGTCAGCGGCAGTGCCGGCACACAAGCCAGTATACAAAACCTCTGGAACGATGGCGGATTTTTCCCCAAAGGCTTGCTGAACAGCGATGGGAAAGGCGGCTTCCAGGGTTTATTTGCGGCCATTGCCATGATCATGTTTTCTTTCGGAGGACTGGAGCTCATTGGGATTACGGCCGCAGAGGCAGACCAGCCGGAGAAAACCATACCGAAAGCCACCAACCAGGTAATATACCGGATCCTGATTTTTTATGTAGGGGCCCTCATCATACTATTTGCGTTATCTCCCTGGAGAAGTATTACCACTGCAACCAGTCCTTTTGTAATGGTTTTTGAAAGCTTAAAGGGATTTCAGTTCACACTTTTGGGCAAAACAATTTATTTCACCAGCCTGATTGCGAATGTATTGAACCTGATTGTGCTGACAGCTGCGCTTTCTGTTTACAACAGTTGTGTATATAGTAACAGCAGGATGCTGTATGGTTTGGCCGACCAGGGAAATGCGCCGGCATTCTTATCAAAGCTGAACAAAAACCATGTGCCGGTAAAAGCGATTCTGGTATCCGGATTGTTTGCGGCAATTTGTATTGTGGTAAATAAACTGATACCGGAGAAAGCGCTGGAGATATTGATGTCGCTGGTGGTATCGTGTTTGATTATCAACTGGCTGATGATAACAGTCGTGCATTTTAAATTCAAAAACAGTAAAAAGGCGGCACAGATAAAAACGA
The DNA here is from genome assembly GCF_056394125.1 of Chitinophaga sp. 10T418. Classification (NCBI taxonomy): domain Bacteria; kingdom Pseudomonadati; phylum Bacteroidota; class Chitinophagia; order Chitinophagales; family Chitinophagaceae; genus Chitinophaga; species Chitinophaga sp. 10T418. Next base: position 145,969 of record NZ_JBFTHG010000011.1, on the reverse strand, counting down.
AATTTCCTTCTTTTTTATACCCGGTGTCAAATTACATATGTCTGGTATTCCTGGTGGGGATACTCGTACTGATGTGGATTACAGGCATGATAGTGCCAGTGGCGCTGATCCCGGTGTGGGTAGTATTTTTGTACTTGTGTTTTTTGCTGGTAAAAAGAAAGAAGGCACAATAAGATTAATGGGTAGCCCACACTTCGCTGTGGACTACCCGCTATCAAACTATTGCGGCCAATCTTTATACGGTGTAATCGTTAAATTGGCATTATAATATTTCTTCTCTCCAGTCACTTCCTCCCCTACCCATTCAGGTATTTCAAATGCCTCTTCTTCACTTTCCAATTCAATTTCCGCTACTATCAATCCGGCATTATCTTCCAGGAATTCATCCACTTCCCATATTTTATCCTTGTATGTTATCTTATACCTGATCTTCGATAATACTGCGGCGGCGAAATTATCTAATAATTCACCGGCTTCGGACAATGGGATTTCATACTCATACTCTGATCTTGTGGCGCCTACGGTAATACCTTTTATGGTGATAAAACCCTTGGTAGGTGTAACCCTTACACGAATGGTTTTTTGAGGATCAGTGAGCAGATATCCCTGCCGGTAAAGCTCTCCGGCCGGCTTCTCTACCTGCTGCCATTTTTCATGATCCAGCAGATATTTTCTTTCTATTTCTTTTCCCATGATATAAAGATATAAACAAATCTCTTCCTGTTTTCACAGGTCTTACCTGATCATGTAAGAGAGAAAGCCTTTCAACATATCCCGGTATATTGAAAGGCTTTCTCCGTTTTATAATTCAGTTAATTTACTCCGCCTTCAGGCTCTCTACCGGGTTCACCAGCGCGGCCTTTATAGATTGAAAACTTACTGTCACCAATGCAATCAACATCGCCATCATCCCTGCCAGCACAAATATCCACCAGGAAATGGGGGCGCTGTAAGCAAATCCCTGCAACCATTTATGCATGCAATACCAGGCAATAGGGGATGCCAGCACGGCAGCGATGAAAACATACCGGAGAAAATCTTTGCTCAGTAAAGCGGCTATATTGCTTACGCTGGCGCCCATTACTTTCCGGATGCCGATTTCTTTGGTACGCTGACGGGCAGTAAATGCAGCCAGTCCGAATAAACCCAGACAGGAAATAATAATGGCAATGGCCATAGCAGTATTCATCAGCCCTTCCATCTGCCTTTCTTTTTCATAAAATTTGCTGATCGTATCATCGAAGAAACGATAGTCAAATTTCTCGTTGGGATATACGCTGGCAAATGCTTTTTCAATACCAGACAATGTTTGTTTCAGCTGATCCGGCGTGGTACCTGCCAGGGACAATTTTATATTTAAAGATCGGCAGATCTGCGTGGACGAAACAAGGAAGGTAGGTTTGATCGGATCATGCAACGACAGCACGTGAAAATCCGCTAATACGCCTACAATTGGTATAATCTTATCATAGGGTTTATCACTGATGCCGGATTTCACCAATTTACCGATGGCATCTTCCGGACGCTGAAATCCCAATGCCCTGGCACAGGTTTCATTGATGAGTACTTCCCGGATAGTATCCGAAGTATACAAATTTCTGCCCGCCAGCAATTTCAACTGGTAAAGCGGTACAAATTTATCGTCTGCCAGTTCCAACTGACAATCCACCTCTGCATTGTCTTTACTCATCGATTTAAGATTGGTACCCCAATGCCCCTGAGCTACAGGTGTTCCCTCACTTAAGCTAACCATAGTCACCTGCGGCAGCGCACTTATTTTTTCCGCCAGCACACCGGGCTGTGTCTTGGGATAACTATCGTTTGTAGGGATGGTAATAATCTCGTCTTTCTTAAAGCCCAGATCTTTGTTTAACATATAGCGCATCTGGTTATTCATCACCAGTGACCCGATAATAAATACCAGGGAAACGGTAAACTGAAATACCACCAGACCTACGCGCAGCGATCCCTTTTGGTTGCCTTTCTGTCCGGCGGCACCTTTCAGGCTTAATGCTGGATGGAAAGATGACAACACCTTTGCAGGATACAAACCAGATAGCAAGGTGGTAACCAGGGTAATCAGCAATAAGAATACGATGGTGGGCCAGCTGAACAAATGCAGCGCAACCCCGTTGGGCATGAAAGCACTGAATAATGTCAGCAAGGGTTTCACGGCAAACAACGAGAAAATCACCGCGATGGCCGTCAGGATAAATGTTTCTGTCAGGAAATAGAATACCAGGCTACGACGATTACTCCCCAGCACTTTCCGGATACCTACTTCTTTGGATCTTGCCACAGATTGCGCGGTAGCAAGATTAATAAAATTGATGGCTGCTATGATCAATATAAAGGCCGCTATGCCCATCAAACCATACAAGGTAGGCAAATGCACCTGCCTGGTAAAATCATCTTTATAATCAGTATTAAAATGAATATCGGATAAGGGTTGTAAGCGGAGCAACTTACTTCCTCCGGGCCCGGTTTGTATATGTTCCTTCCCAAAGGTCGCCAGCTGCTTGTTTACCTGCGCAGTGTCAGTACCCGCATTCAATTTCACAAATAGCTGTGTACCGCCAAACATGCCCCATTGGTCGAAACCGAACATATTTTTTAACGGCGTATTTTTAGCAGTAGCGTAAGAAATGAAATCTGAAAATATCAGGTCACTGTTCTGCGGCAAATCCGCCACAATACCACTCACCGTGAGCGGTATAGAATCATTATAGTTCACCGTTCTCCCGATATACTGATCGGGGGACAACTCGCCAAAGTATTTAGCAGCTTTACCGGCAGTCAATACTACGGTAGATGGCTCCCGGAATGCCGTGGCTGGTTTGCCGGCCAGCCAGGTATATGGAAATATCCGGAAGTATTCTGGATAAGTAATCACTACATCGGGCTTTCCTTCGCCACGCTGAGGTGCTTCAAACTTTTTGATTTCTCCATTCTCACCTTTAACAGCCGCTTTAACCCGGATAGGATGTATGCCTGCCAGCGACTCAACACCGGAAAACTGACCGGCTAATGCGTCAGGAGCAGGATCCGGCACTGAAGCCATTTTATGAAACCCTTTTTCCATAGATCCCAGCTCTGCTACCACCCGATAGATATTTTCTTTACCCGGATGAAAGTTATCATAGCCTAACTCAAAGTGTACGCTGAGAAATATCACCAGACAGGCACTAATCCCCAGTGCAAGACCTGCAATATTAATAATGGCATATACGCGGTTCCGGAGCAAATTTCTCCAGGCGATTTTGATATAGTTTCTGAACATAACAGCAAGGTGAGGTTAGCTGCTAAAGATCAAAAATATGCCAATCACAAGAGCGCTGATAATGTTGGAGTTAGAATTTTATTTTCCAGGAAAAATGTCCGGTTATGACAGGGGCGTGTTCATAAACGGACACGGGTGGCGGGAGCACCACCCGTGTCTATTCACTTATTGGGCTTTAAAAGTTTCCATGATCGGATAGTGATCGGACAAGGTATCTGTTACCGCATCTTTAATGATGCGTGCACTCTTAAAACTGGCTTTCATTTTAGCCGATAATAATACCTGGTCAATTTTAATCTGATCACTGACAGTAGTTCCCGGAAAGACTTTAGTAGGATAGCTCGCATCAAAAGGCTGATGCAATAAAGAAAAGCTATCATAAAAACCATGATGCAGAAACGAACGAACCACGGCATAGTCTATTTCATGCTGTACATTTAAATTCCGCAACACACTGTTTTTGGTTTCTGCAGCGTACATGCTGTCGCGCACACCGGAAGTGGTGTAGAATAAACTATCAACAGGAGAAAAAGCATTGAAATCGCCGAGCACAATCACCTTTTCGGATAACTTATTTTTAGTCTGCAAAGTCTGTAAAATCCCCTTGGCTTCTTCCAGTCTTTTAGCACTGCTGAAAGGAGAAAAATGCACCACAAAAAAACTGATCCCTTTTATCTCCGCATACAGACATCCATGATGCATGCCTTCTATTTGTTTATATACATTGGTAATAGGATAGCGGGAAGAAATACCCACCGGGTATCCACTCTCCTTCACAATCACCGCGTAGGGATGTCCCCAGCTTTTAGCCAGTTCCGCAAAGGAAGTCTGAGTAAAATTATTCAACTCCTGGAAGGCGATCACATCTGCCTGCTGCTGTTTAGCCCAGGCAACAAAACTATTTCTCCGCGGTGTTTCACTTTCAAATCCGTTCCACACATTATAGGTGATCACGGTAAAACGTGCTGGCTTCGCAGGTTTAAAAGAAGTGTGCAAAAAGAATAATGTACTAAACGTCAGTAAGCGTGCGATGTATTTCAATGGTCAAAAATTAAGTACTGAAATTATGATTTTCCTAATTTCCGGTCAGAAATAAAAGGAACGATGGGATAAATGTATTCATCCATATTTACCCCCAGCTTTTCGGGAGACGATCCTACAAAAACTGTTTTCCTGCCCTGAATGGTAATTGTTCCTTTGGTGTATATTTCAATCATGGCCCAGATAGGATCTTTATAAGGCACCGTATATTTTATGTTGGGATGCGCTTTATCTACCTCTGCGGAGTAACGCATTTCCTGGTGATCATCACCTAACCATTGATAGGAAGCACTGTTAATCTGTACGTAGTGAATATCATTGATACAATTGTAATAATCCTGGTGATGATGTCCGCTCAACACAAGGATTACTTTTTGTTTGCCGGCCTTTTTGTTAGCTGTTTCCAGCGTATAACGCAATAGCGTGCCGTTTTCAAGTCCGCCGGCATCATTGTCCAATCCCTGGTGGCAACATACGATTGTTGGCAGACTGGTATTATCCAGGTCTTTTTTCAGCCATGCTAACTGCACCGGGGAAATAAATCGTGCATAGCCGGGAGGACGGGACTTACTTTCGTTATGCTCGTTACCATCCAGTACAATAAAATGGAAACCGTTGGCATCAAAAGAATAATATTTCGCGGGTGCTTTCCAGAATTCCACGACCTGTTCACGGGTGAATCCGCCATCGGTGTCGTGATTACCTATTACGTGATAACGGGGACCTTTAAAGCGGTTCCAGATATCCATCAGCGGGGCATTTTCTTTTTTAGGAACACAAAGGTCTCCCATCTGAATAATGAAATCAGGTGCTTTGGTATTCATCTCTTCAATAAAAGCAGATAAACGCTGGGGAGCATCATGCATAATATCATGATGCAGGTCAGCAATCACCCCAAACCGGATCTTTGCCTTGTTGGCTGATACTTCCGGGAAACGCGCAAATACAAAAGTGCCGCTTGCGAGACTGGCTTTTGCCAGAAATTCTTTTCTGTCCATCATTATTTAATTTTAAGCCTGGTTATTTTTCATCTTTCGTATAGTCAAAAACTGTCATCACGGCCGCATGATCTGATGGGAACATAACCGGATGATAATCGATAACACGGGATATGATTGGTTGCAGGCTGCCTCCTTTATAGTAAATAAAATCAATCCGGTCTCTCATGCCGTACTTCGTGGAAGAAGTGGCGGCCCTTGGTGACCAGGTTAATCCCGGATCAAGCAGCGGATCAATGTGGAGTTGCCGGTAGCTGTCTGTGAATCCCGCATTCATCATGGCTTTACTTTCCGGCCATTCAACCGCGAGGTTATAATGAATAGCGCTGGTAGCCGGCGTCCAGTCCAGGTGCGATCCGATATTAAAATCGCCGGACATGACAACAGGCACCTGTGCAGTATTTTTAAGCAGCGGTTGAATCAGCGCAAGAATGCTGGTCATCTCTGCCTGCCTGGTAGCTGATTCATCTTCGATTAAAGCCGCAGCAGCCTTATGCTTGTTTACCACACTATCTCCATAATCAGGGAGGTAGTGCAGCCAGGTATCAAAAAATAAGAGTTCCCTATCCGGGCTTATTTTCAACTTTACACCACCAAAGTTGGATGGCTTGTCTGCAATAATAGTAGTAGTAATCGGAAACCTGCTCATGATAGAGAGATTGGAACTGATGAGATAGAAATAATATCCCAGCGAATCTGCAATCACTTCTCCTGATCCATATGTTTCTATTAACCCTACCATATCTGCATTGGTAGATTTGATCGTTTCTATGAGCCGCTGCAGTCCTACATACTGCCCGTATCGATGGCCGCCATGCCATATATTCCAGGATAACACTTTTAGTTGTTTGGGCTCCAATGGTTTATTGCCAGCGGGTTCCGGGAAATAATTTACATACAACTGGTGTACCGCTTCCGGCGTGATGACCTGATTCCATATTTTTACGTCATCAATAAATCCATTAAAAGCATCCCACTGGGCGTTGGAACCATATTCCCATTTTTCATCTGATCCACCTACAACAGTGGCCTGTTCACTTTCAAAACTGCCGGCACCCGGCGTATTATAAATCGCCACATTTTCGCCATCCAGGTACATCCATACCTCCCGCTTTGTGCGGTTTACGGTAAAGGCAATCTGGTGCCACTTCCCATCATTAATTTTTTGTCGTTGGGCAGTAGGTTTATAATCATAGCGGTTTTTACCATCCTGTAAGATGAATGCCCAGGCACCGTTTTCCTGTGAATAGATCTGCCAGCCGGCGGTATTAAAGTCGCCCGACTTTTTATTTCCCATGAGTGGAGTCCCCATTAATGCACCGGGCAATGTTTTTACCCAGATCTGAACAGAGAAGGAACTTTTTTCATTAAAGGAAGGCAGTGCTGCTTTATCCAATTTTACAGGTCGTCTTAAAATGGCATTCGCAGAAAGATCCAGCGCATATCCACTTAATCCGGCTGAAAACTGCGGCTGCTGCATATCAACGGTATATACCGCTTCTGCTGCCGGTGTGATCACTTCTTTAAAATTGTTCTTGTCAAAATCCAGGGCATATACCGGCGACTGTGCTACAACAGTATTCCTACATATCGCGGCCATTATCAGTAATAACCACACTTTTCTATTTTTCATACAATATGCTTTTAACGCCCGATGACACCTGGTATTACTTCTCCTACCGGGTGTTGCTGACTGGTAAAATTAAAGCCCAGCAAGTCCGCCAATGTTTTCGCAAACTGATCCTGGTAAATTTGTTGTGCTGCTTTTACTTCGCCGAGTACTGGTGTATCCGGTCCCATCACCAGCAACCAGGTATCATTTGCATGTGGAATAGAGGAGCCATGGCTGGTCCATTGATGGTCGTCTCCACGGCCATGATCCGGTACGATAATGAAAGTCGTATTATTTTTGTAGAAGCCATCCTGTTGTAACCGCTCCCAGAGATGTCCGATCATCGCATCAATGTTGTGAATAGCTTCCAGGTAAGCGTCGTACTTTCCTTCGTGTCCATATTCATCCGTATCTGCCAGATCCAGGTATACTACTCTGGGGTGATGTGCTAAAATATATGCTTGTGCTAACGCGTAGGTATTGGCATCCAGGCGCTCTCCGTCTCCCCATATTTTAGGGGCATAGTGTTGTGTTTCAGTGGCCAGTTGCTCGGCCTCAGACAGGTTACTTCCCTGCAGATTATCAAAGGGAATATTCACCAGCATACCATTCCTGTTTCTATTCACAATCCTGCCCACTGCATCCCAGGAAGCGAAAGTGACTACCTTGCCATTGAATCCTTTTTGTTTGTTAATAAACTCCAACACATTTTCATTGGGATTATCAGGATGGTCATTGGTGGTAATCGCCGGATCTGCGTACCCGGTAATGCTTTCAGACCGGCCCGGGTAAGAAATCCATGCTTTGTTACGTACGTTCACATTGTTGCCAAGATCCCGGTTGCCGTATAACTGGCCATGCTGCTCCATATAGTTCCATACAAAAGGCATCAGCATTCTTCTTCTTTCTTTGACGTCTTCTACCCAGTAACGTTTGAGATTATCTGCAGCGCTCGCGGAATTATATTTTTTATTGGTAAGCAGTGCCTGCTCGGCGCCTCTGAAAAGTTCTTTCCAGCGGTAACCATCTACCGAAATATAAATGATGTTTTTAGTACGGGTCTTTTGCTGGGCCACAGTTGTGATCCCGATCAGCAGCGCTAACAGGGATAGTAATGATTTCATTTTCATTGTTCAGTATTTAAATAAATATATCTATCAGGATCTGTCTTTATCTCAACCGCTTTTCTTCAGCGATCTTGCCATAGCGCATCTTTCCAGCCACTCCGGACTAAAAGGATCTACGGCACCAAAACGGTTTATATCAAAGCTGCTGAAATCATATGGATTGGGATGCCCTGCAGCCATTTCAGCAAATGCCCGTCCTACGCCGCCGGAAACGGCGATGCCGGCGCCTACGCATCCGGTGGCCAGTAATAGATTATCCACATTTTCTGGTTTCCCCATGCTCAGGTTATTATCCGGCGTATACCCGGAAAACCCTGCTACATAATGTTGGAGTCCTGTTTCATAAATGCCGGGGAAAAACCTGGCCAGTCTTTCTATCACTTCCATCAGGTCGTGCATTCCTTTGTCCGGGCTGAAAGGGAAACCGTGAATGTCGGCAGGTATTTCTTCCGGTGAAACACTAAATGATTTCTTCTCCCTGATACCAAACAACAGGGACTCTCCTTCCGGCCGTGCATACGCCTGTGCATCGGGCAGCAACACAATGGGTGATCCTGGCGGAAAAATCGGTTTCTTTTCTGTAATCCAGTACTGACTTCTCACCGGCGCCATTGGCAAACCTATGCCTGCCTGCGCAGCAAACACCGGCGCCCAGGCACCTGCAGCCACCACCACCATATCTGCCGTGATGATGCCTTCATTGGTGCGCACACCTGCAGCTACCTTTCCTTCCATCAACAACGTATCTACCGTTATGCCCTGCCTGAATATGGCGCCCTGTATTTTTGCACAGCGGGCATAAAAAGTACCCAACAGGTAAGGATCGCAATAAGCTTCTCCGGGGATATACCCAATCTTTGCCGCCTCGGCAGTGTTCACCCATGGCGCCCGCTTCCGCGCGTCTTCCTGCGAAATATACATGGCAGGCTCATTAAATTCAGTTGCAACAGCCATCAAGGCAGCCAGGTCATTTACACTGCTCTCTTCCGCCGCAACATGCAGCACACCCACCGTTTTTACATCCATACTTTCCTGTAGCTGCTTTTCCATAGCGGCTACTGCATCGTACGTTTCCAGGGACAGTGGTATAAATGCTTTCCGGGGGCGGATCCTTGTCATTAAGGCAGCAGCACGACTGGTAGCGGCATTACACAATTCGTTACGTTCCAGCACTATGATTTTTTTCCCGGGATTATTACGGGTGTAATAATAAGCGATGGCGCAACCAAATATGCCGCCGCCTATTACCACTACATCTGCCTTTTCAGCTTTCATCTTAATACTTTTACGGTTGGAAGATTAGTATATATTACAGGCAAAGCGTCAGCAGCAGCAGCGTTTTTTTTATAAAACACTACTGCTGCTGACTCATAAATAATTTTTCAAAACGTATATGAATGTCGACAGATAAATTCATTGTTCACTGTACTTCTGCTGAGTAATATTAAAATAAAAAATTCAGATTTTGTTTATTTATACTAAACTTTTTAAAAAAATTCAGGAGAAGATAACAGCAGAGGGCAAAAGACACCCGGAATAGCTATGCTGCCGTACACATCACCTCATATTATAGATGCAGGTTATTTAAATAAAACAATGTTCATCTTTTCATGATTATGATGCTAAAAAACAAGTTAACATCTACTAAACTATTTATTTCTGATCATCGCGCCTACTTTTCTTAATGTGGTTACATCAATTGCCCGTAATCTTCCATTTCTGTCGGGTCCTACATCCAGCGCGAAATAGTTGCCATATTGCAATGCCCCTTTATAATCTTCATAGATCTTATCTGCGGTGAGACAAATACTATCATTGTCCGGGTTAGTATAAAACCATCGCTGTGCTTTTCCAAAAATAGGGTAAGTAAATTCTGCTTTTTTAAATCCTTTATGCACCACTTTGTTATTAGGTCCTCCACCTGCAGGATTATCTAATGGTCCAGGCTTTCCCATTTCGCCTAACCTGATATCTCCGGCTACTTCCCCATTATTAAATCCTACCAGGCAATTGGGCTGGAACTTCTTTATCCATGCAGCAGTGGCCTCGTGACTCAATCCCCCGTCCGACTGTGCATGGTCTAACCAGAAATAAGCAATGGGGCCATATTCTGTGCATAGTTCCTTTAACTGTGCTTTTTTCATTTCACTATTTTTGCCCATATCCCAGTATTTCTCCGGGGATACAAAATCAGTTGGTTTGATATCCTTTGGAATCCAGGTCCAGTCAGCTTCAGAAAAATAAAGGGCCAGTTTAAGGTTATACTTTTTACAGGATTGCTTCAAAGCAGCCAGCACATCTTGTTTCAGCGGACTTTTTGTTACCTTCCAGTCCGTCGTTTTAGTATCCCACAAACAAAATCCGTCATGGTGTTTGGTAAGAAATAAGATATAGTCCATCCCGGCATCCCTGGCTACCTGGCACCATTGGTCCGTATCCGCACTGGTAGGATGAAAAAATGCCACATTGTCAATTCCGCGTGTCCATTCCTCATCGGAAAAAGTACTGAGTGACCAGCAGATAAACATGCCAAAGTGAAGGTTAGCCGGTTTGGCCGGACGTTGCTGTGCGTTGCTGTTTAGCATCGTCAGTAATAGGAATGCGCATAAAATACGCTGAAAGAAATTTCTCAACATCTGCTTTTATTTTATTGGTAAACGTCTGTTTCTGCTTTATACTGGCAAACATGCAGGTCCCAGTGGCGTAAAGGTTTTGTAGGTTAGCATAAATTCCTGGTGACCTAACCATTCGGAACAGGTAGGTGTACCGGCAGCTACCTGCCTGATACGATCAAATATTTCAGCGCCCACCGTATCTATGGAGGCTTCGCCTAACAGAATAGCGCCGGCGTTAATATCCATGTCTTCAGTCATCCGTTGATAGGTTTCAGGATTGGCGCATATTTTTATGACAGGAGCAATCGCAGATCCTACTACAGATCCCCGTCCTGTTGTAAACAGGATCATATGGCATCCGGAGGCAATCATCTCCACTATTTCTACGGTATCGTTGATATTGGGAAAACCAAATTTCGGTTCACCGTCAGGCACCACATCCATCAGGTACAGGCCGGGCTTCGAAGGTCTGTCACCGGGTTTAATCAAGCCACTGATTAGTGCATCACCGCTTTTACAATAGGCCCCCATCGATTTTTCCTCAATGGTCGTCAATCCTCCATCTGCATTACCAGGAGCAAAGCTGCCATGGCCCATTAACGAATAATAGCGTGCTGCCTTTTCCACGGCTACCCGTAATTCCTTTGCTAATGCTGGTGTAGCAGCCCGGCTGCTCATGATATCTTCAAGTCCTAGCATCTCTCCTGTTTCCTCAAATATGGCTGTTCCCTGCTGCGCCAGTAACAGGTCGAATGCCCTGCCTACTGCGGGGTTAGCGGTAATACCACTGGTGGCATCGCTACCACCACATACGGTACCTACCATCAGCTCCTGCACAGACATAGGTGTGCGGGGAACCTGCGCGATCAATTCCAGGGCGGTATTGACCCACGCCACACCGTTTTCGATGGTCCGTCTTGTACCACCTTCTTCCTGGATAATCATCAGGGAAACAGGTCTGCCGGATGCGGCTATATTTTCTTCCAGCTTAGTACGATTAAAACTTTCGCATCCCAGTGACACCAGCAAAACGCCTCCTACATTGGGATGTGTACACAGGGCGTTCATGATACGATCGGCATAGGCATTCGGATAACAGCCTGCAAAGCCGATGAGCTGCACTGGCTTTTCTTTCAGCCGCAGGGTAATTTCCCGTGCCACATGGTGTGCACATTCTACCAGGTACACTACCAGGATATGATTGCGTATTCCCTTTCTGCCATCTTCTCTCAAATACCCCTGCCATTGCATAGCTGTATTTTTTTAATATGAATGATTGTGTACACTGTTTGTTATAAAGTATAAGTAGGGAGGTAATCACTTTTCAGGTTATGAAGATGTACATGTTCTCCCTTTGCTATCGCTGCGGTAGCGGTACCTATCGGCACACCATACTTAATGATTTTTTCCATGGCTGCAATAGCCCGTGCTGCTATTTTATGTCCGATCGCAATGTGCTGGCTAAAAAAAATTTCCTCGCCATTAAATGATACGACTTCGCCCGCACAGATACTGGCTGTCACAATCATTACATTATCTGCCGGATGAATTTTAATCAGTTTTTGCATCACTCAAAATTTTCTAAATTGCAAATATGCATCTACAGGATCTGTTCCGGAGAGGATGGCTTTTCTTACCAGGTTCTCCGTTTGCATCATCGTTTCTGTTTCCATGATAACGGGCATTACTATTTGCTGAGGAATAAGAATAATGCCATCTCTGTCTGCCAGTATATAATCACCGGTTTGCACCGTCACATTGCCCATCATAATGGGTCCTCCCAATTCTGTGGTGCACCAGGCGGCTGCCACGTCTCTGGGTGTAAAATAACGGCAATATACCGGGAACCCAATACTTTCAATAAAAGCGCTGTCCCGACACCCACCATCTACAATATATCCCCGTACTCCCTTTCGCAACAGTGTTTCGGCGGACAATTCCCCCATATGAGCCATGGTACTGTCATTCGGCTGACACACCAGTACATGTCCTGCCGGAGATTGCGATAACATTTCGCACCATTTTAACAGGGAAGTGTGGTGATCAAGGTCCGGATCTGCTCTGCCCGCGATGGTAAAAACACGTCCGGCAATGCGGTGCTGCAGGTTCATAGGACGGATGCCACCGGGGAGTAGCTGATCCGGCCATCCCATGTTACGCAGTACGTCATAAACAGCTCCGGTATAACATTGTTCCAGTCTTTGTGCATAGTTGTCCACAACAAGCATTATATTTTTTTGTAAAAATAGGCTTCTCCTTCAGTGGCTACCATGCAAAAGATAGTTACTTTCATGTATTATCTTACTATATTGTTAAACATCATGAATACCGTTAATTACTGGCAGGGACTGGGCAGAAAGCTCATACGGGTACCCGCAGAAGTGCGCCGGTCAAGAATTTCCAACAATCAACTACTCAATCAGCTTTATATTACTGACCTTGGATTTTACCCAACGGCACAATCACATTATACATTACGCCCTAAAGGTTGCCCGGAAAGTATCATCATTATCTGCGCCAAAGGAAAAGGAAGTTATGAAACACAAGATGGTCATTATCAGGTACAACCCGGTCAGTTTTTTCTGTTGCCACCAGGACAACGACATCAATATGCCGCTGATGTGGACGAACCGTGGAGTATATACTGGATAAGATTTACCGGTAAAAACAGTCTTGCTTTCAATGCGCAAAATGCTGTTAAAAAATGTTATAAGCCCATGTACCTGAAAGACCTGCCGGGTATAGAAGACTTATTCACCAAGATTTACGGCGCACTGGAAAATGGATATAGTCAACACTTGCTCTCTTATGCGAATATGGTATTTCAACACCTGCTGGGAGAGCTTATTTACAGGGTACAGGATAATAAAAAAACCACCAATAACATGGTGGATGACGTGATTCTTTTCATGAGAAATCACATTACACAACAGTTATCCCTGGAGGAACTGGCTGTACAGTTTAAATATTCTCCTTCCCGGTTTTCCAATATTTTCAAAACCGCTACGGGGTATTCTCCGATGGCATATTTTATTCAGCTAAAAATTCAGCAGAGTTGTCAATTGCTGGAATTAACCAATCTGAAAATTTATGCTATCGCACAGCAATGCGGGTACGAGGATCCTTTTCACTTTTCAAAACTGTTCAAAAAAATCATGCACCTGTCACCGGAACAGTACCGGTCTGTACAAAAAGGATAATGCAGGATGGTCTAACTGTAAGGAATTCGGCCAAAGCCTGCTATTGGCGTAAGGGTAAGAAGTTCGGAAAAACGGGTATCTTGTACACACGAATAATGCTATGGGAAAAATCGTTCTAACAGATCGCACAAAGGGTTTAATCAGTATTGTTGTGGTGATGCTCATATGGGGCAGTTCTTTTTCCATCACCAAAACGGTGGTGATGGAGGTACGTCCTTTTGTATTTGCAACGCTACGTCACCTGATGGCCTGTGCGGTGTTATTACCATTTTATCTTCGTCAGCGGAGAAAAGTAAAACAGCGGCTGCCTTATAAAAAGCTGGTCTTAATGGGGCTGGCGGGCATTACCATCTACTACGGTTTCTTTAATTCTGCCATGGTATATATTCCTGCTTCTATGGGGGCGCTGGTAGAGGGTTTGATCCCGGTAGCCATTGCCATACCGGCTGCCATTATTTTAAAAGAGCATCTCGCACCGAAAAGTATTGCCGGTATTATACTCTGTGTAACCGGGGTAATACTGGTGGGCTTTGTGGGCGCGCCGAAAGGCGCTCCCCATGCGTTGCTGGGCAGTGCACTGATGTTGCTGGCAGTTTGTTGCTGGAGCGGATATACGCTTTTATCCAGGAGTATTAAGGAGACAGATACTTTATTGGCCACCTCCGTGAGTACGTTCATCGGCACTGCTTTACTATTGCCGGTGGCTGCGGTGGATATATATTACCATGGCATGCCGGAGATATCCGGCAGGGCCTGGGCGGGCATGGCGTATCTGGCGATATTTGCCTCTGCGCTGGCTTACTTCCTGTATAACCGGGCACTGGAAAGTTTACCTGCTGCGCAGGTAGGCAACTTCCTGAATTTAAATCCGGTGATCGGCGCGGTGATTGCCATGATATTTTTGAAGGACACATTTACCGGCTGGCAAATAGCTGGTGGTGTGCTGGTACTGGCGGGCATCTGGCTCAGCTCTAAACGGGTCAGCAATAAACAATGACACCACGGTGCCAACCCGTATCTTTTTTGTTTAAATTTATGCAGCGGCCACCTATAATATGCTGTAGCATCATGAACGATATTGATAATGATACCAAACGACTTTCCCGTTTAACGGCCATCCTGACCCAGCTGCAAACCAAGCGGCTGATTACGTCCACAGAACTGGCTGCAAAGTTTGGTGTCAGCGTACGTACCATTTACAGAGATATCAAAGCACTGGAGAAATCAGGCGTGCCTGTTTTAACGGAAGAAGGAAAAGGATACACGATCATGGAAGGCTACCACCTGCCACCAGTGATGTTTTCCGAAAGCGAAGCCAACGCACTGATCACCGCCGAACAACTGGTACTGACTAATAAAGACGCCTCCCTGGTAAAAGAATACAGGAATGCTATCAACAAGATAAGATCTGTATTGCGACACAGCACCAAAGACAAAGCAGACCTACTGTCCAACCGGGTGTTGTTCAGCCAGAATTCTGATGACATCAGAACCAGCAATAACTTATCTATATTACAGTTAGCCCTCACCAATTTTAATCTCATCACCATAGAATATCTTTCCGGAGACACGCAACAGGTAACGAAAAGAATGGTAGAGCCCTTCGCGTTACTAAGTACCCAGGGCAACTGGTTGCTGGTAGCCTGGTGTCGTTTGCGAAAAGATTACCGGAATTTCCGTTTAGACAGGATGTTGCAGGTACATACCCACGCGGAGCACTTCGAGCCGCATAAATTAACCCTGATGGAGTATTTTGCCCTTTCTCAAAAAAAAGTTTCACACCCCTGACATAGGGTTGTCACGAGGTCGGAATACTTTTGTATCAACAAATAAATATTAACCTTAAAACAAAACAGCAACATGGCACATCCACACACTTTACACGGCATTGCAACAATTAGTCTTTTCGCTGCTGATCACGAAGCAGCAAAAAAGTGGTACAGCGAATTGCTGGGCATCGCTCCTTATTTTGAAGTGCCCGGATATGCAGAATTCCGTATCGGTGATTATGAACATGAGCTGGGCCTGATTGACAGCAGCTATGCGCCTAAAGGAGCTACCCTCGGTGGTCCTGGCGGTGCCATTGTATACTGGCATGTGGAAGATGTAGCTGGTACCCTGGCTAAACTGTTGTCTATGGGCGCCACCGAACTGGAAGGTATTACTGAACGCGGCCATGATTTTGTAACCGCCTCTGTAGTGGATCCATTTGGCAATATACTGGGTGTGATGTTTAACCCACACTACCTGGATATCCTGGCCGCACGTACTAAAGCGCAAGCGGAGAAATAGCTACTCCACCGTTTGCTCATAGGGAAGTATTACTTTAAAGGCCGCGCCTTCATCCAGCACCGCAATGGCATCAATACTGCCATGATGATTCATCACAATTTTCTTACACAGTGCCAGACCAATACCGGTACCCGAGTAATCATCCTTGCTATGCAGACGCTGAAATATTTTAAAGATTTTTTCCGCATGCTCCTGTCTGAATCCGATACCGTTGTCTTTAAAAGTAATCAGGCAGTATCGTTTCCCGGCCACCAGTTCGGGGTATGCGGAAATTTCCGTTTCGTTTGCCTGCGTGGCGTTGACAGTAATATGCGGCGGCACTCCTGCCCTGCTAAACTTCAGTGAGTTACTCACCAGGTTGGAAAACAACTGATTCAGCTGCACTGAAATCCCTTCTATGACCGGCAGTGGATCATGGGTAATCATAGCAGCTTTTTCTTCTATCAGCAATTCAAAATCAGTGCGGATATTATCAAATACTTTTTCCAGGTCTACCGCTTCGAAAAGTTCCCTGGAAGCGGAGAGTTTGGAGAAATTCAGCACATCGTGAATCAGCCGCGCCATGCGTGCCGCAGACACTTCTATCTTATCGATCAATCTTTTTGAATGTTGATCAGGATCGGAAATCATGCCTGCGAAAGTGCGCACTTTACGTAACGGCTCCTGCAAATCATGTGAGGCGATATAAGCAAATTGTTCCAGTTCCTGGTTAGTCTGACGCAGCTGATGATTGGCCGTTGCCAGCTCATGTGTACGCGCTGCCACCTGTCGTTCCAGCTGCTGCGAAAACTCCATCATGGTTTTTTCTGCATCGCGGAATCCCTGGATGTTTACGGCGGTACCAATAAAGCCCAGGAATACCTGCTTTTCTATTTTGGGCACGCCCTTGAACAAAAACCAATTGTATTTCCCGGTAGCCCCTTCGCGGATTCTGCATTCCACACTGAACGGTTCGGGATGCTTTTTCTGTTGCTCATAAATCGCAGCCACAGTAGGGATGTCGTCCGGATGCGTCACTTCGTTCCAGATATTTGATAAGCGCAGTTGTTGAATATCGGCACCTACATATTTCAGCAATTCCTTATTGGCATATTGCATATAGGCGTCCGTGTTAGTGATCCACACGAACATAGGTGCTTCTTCTGTCAGCTGACGAAACAGGACTTCACTTTCCCGGATGGTTTCCTGTGCCTGTTTCATGGCGTGGATATCTGTGGCGGTGCCAAACCACTGCACCACGTCTCCGTTAATATTTCTTTCTGCAATCGCCCTGCTGAGGTGCCAGCGGTAGTCTCCGTTCTTCATCAGTACCCGATGCTCCATAGAATACGGAGCAACTCCTTCTACCGCCTTACGCCAGGCAACGGCGGTTGCTTCCTGGTCGTCCGGATGTAGCAACATTTCCCATTGATAGCCATTTTCCGTAGCAGAGATCAGTTTGTATTCCTTCAATCTTGAATTGTAATAAAACACCTTCCCCTCCGTATCGGCTATCCATACCAGTTGTGGCATGGCATCTGCCAGCAGTTTAAAGCGTTTGTTACTTTCTTCCAGGGCATCTACACGTTGCTTCTGATCCGTGATATCGAGTGCAGCACCGAGCAGGCGTACCGGTTTCCCATCTTCGAAATATACCCTGCCTTTTACCCGTACCCAGTGAATACGTTTATCCTGATGGATCACCCTCACTTCGTACAACAACTCACCGGATTTCATAGCCGCTTCATAGGCGGCCATCCTGATGGGCAGATCTTCCCAATACACCGAATAAATGTAATCATTGTGTGTGGGATCTTCCACCACGCCAAATATTTCATTCATCCGCGGAGAACCAATAATGGTATTGGTTTTCAGGTTCACATCATAGCTACCCAGCTCAGATACCTCCATCGCCAGGCGGGAGCGTTCTTCTGCATCTTCTATTTTAAGGCGTGGTTCGGTCAGATTACTCACATCATGCGCCACAGCAATAATGCCAGTGACACTGCCATCTGCACCACGCAGCGGTTCCCATACGAAGTTGAGATAGAACCGTTGTAAGCCGCCATCCCGCGGTAAATACACAACCCGTTCGGTAGCGATATAATGTTCTCCGCTCTCAAATACATTTTGCAGCAGCCCTTCCAGTCCCTGGTTACGAATTTCCGGCAATCCGTCAAATATGGATTTTCCCAGTACTTCTTCCGGCGTTTTACCCCAGAGTTCCATCATGTGCCTGTTCGCAATTTCCACGATGAAGGTGGGGCCTTTAAAGACGCACATGGCCACTGGCGCATTTAGTACCAGCGTACGGAAATTGCTTTCACTTTCCTTCAATGCCTGCTGTGCAATCACTTCTTTGGTAATATCCTGTAGCGTGCCATTAAAACGAAACACTTCTCCGTTGTCATGAAAAAAAGCTTTCCCCATAGCCCGCACGATTCTGGGCTTTTGCGTCTGCGGATGTATGATATGATAGGTGATATCGTAATCTCCGCCGGAAGCGGGATCCAAAGCATGTTGTATGGCAGCTGTAACGTTGGGCCGGTCTGCCTCCGCTATCACCGACATGGCCAGTTCCAGCGGAATTTCTGCATGGTCCGGTAGTCCAAACCATTCCTTCAGGCGGCTGTTACCACGAAATTTATTGGTGACAGGGTCCAGGTCCCAGGCACCCAGTCCTGCCGCATCCATGGCAAACTGTAACTGGTTTTTTGTTTCTTCAAGAGTGATCAGCTGATTTACCTTTTCGGTGGTTTCATTACAGATCACCAGCACGCCGGCGATCTCTCCGTATTCATCGCAGACCGGGCTGTAACTGTACGTCCAGTAAACATCTTCCAGCTGCCCGTTCCTGTAAATTGGAATGAGCCGGTCTTCATTCCAGGTAGAACCACCGCCAGACAACACCTGCTGAATCTGCGGTTCTATCACCTCCCATATCTCTGCCCATATCTCCTGAGCCGGTTGCCCCAGCGCTCCGGGATGTTTGCCATTATTTCCCAAACTGGGCCGGTACGCGTCATTATAAAAACAGGTGAGTTCAGTTCCCCACCATAAGAACATGGGGAAACGCGAATTTAATATAATACTAAGTGTGGTACGTAAACTTTGTGGCCATGTCTCCGGATGACCAAGACAGGTATTTTCCCAGGGGTAGGTTCGGGTTAAAGCGCCCATTTCTCCTCCACCTGCCAGAAATTGCAATCCCGATTTATTTACAGTATCCATATTCCAGTTAAATGTAAATAAAAACGCTGATTTATAAACCGGCGCTACCGTAAAAGCTTTATCTGCCGCATCTCGGCGGGGCATTACACAATAGGTTCCGGATCAATATGTACGCGGATAATATCTGTTATTTCCAGTTTTAATGCCCGTTCCAGATCATACATGATAGTATGGGTATGGGCCAGTGAAGTATGACCCGGTAAGAAGATGATCAGTGTTACCACTAATCCTTCATTCGTTAGTAACACCTCATCTATTTTCACGTGAGGCCAGGTATCTAAATTAGCTAATGCCTGTCTTACTTTCTCAAAGGCGTCCGCCTGACGGATAGCCTCTCTTGGCATTTCGTTTCTTGGTTCAATATGCACCGTTACTTTTACCGGTAATAGAAACTCCTGTATCAGTGCTGTTTCCAGCAACTCCGATTTGGTATGTGCTTCCTGTAAGGTGAGGTCATCTGCTACTTCGAGGTCCAGCTCTATCCTCATTTCATCACCCACCTGGTAAAGATTCAGGTTATGGATACGGAGGTCCAGCCGTGCAGCTACCGACCTTACAGTAATACTGTATGGCTCATCGTTGGTATGAATAGGTTCCGCATGTACAATCACTACTGCGGTACCGTTTAGCTCTTCTTTGATGGCATGTTCAATGGTTTCTGTGAGCTCATGCGCTTTTTCAAAAGTCAGACTTCTCAATGTACCTACCACCGCTTCCACGTATGGTTTGTTACCCACAAAGCGGGTCCTGATGGTTACTGCACCGGGCACCACGCCGGGTATTTTTTCTACCAGCTCCTGTAACCGGGGCATCAGGTCTTCCGGCACATCATCCATCAGTGAACGGATGGCTTCCGAACCGATGCTCCACACCGATTTAAACGCAATAGCCACTACACCCAGTGCCGCAAATGCATCGGCACGTTCCACCAGCCACACGGGCAGTGGCAGGTATTTAGCCAAAAAGATGAATAATAAGCCTACCAGTACTGATACCGATCCCAGCATATCATTTCCAAAATGCTCGGCATCAGATGCGAGCGCCTGGCTTTGATAGTGACGGGCAGCTTTTTTCAACGTTCTAACCCGCATAAAATCCACCACAATACTGATGATGATAATGACGAATGACCAGATACTTACTTCCGGCGCACCGGGCTCCCAAAAAATTTTCACCACCGCATGATAGCCGATAATCAGCGCGGTAGCGCCTAATAATGTCATCCCTGCCAATGCGCCCAATGACTCAGCCCTCTCATGTCCGTAGGGATGGTTGGCATCCGGAGGAAGAGCCGCGACACGTACGGCCAAAAAGGTGACCAACGTAGATAAAAGATCCAACAGAGAGTGTATACCTTCTGCGATCAGGCCAAGACTGCCCGTTAATATGCCGACTATAAATTTAACCACCGCGAGACCTCCGCTGGCAATAATTGAGATAGTAGTAATCTTACTTTTGCTTTGTACGTTACCTGCTTCCGGTACTACTATATTTGCCATAGTGCTGATTAAAAAAACGAATGTTTGTATCAATAGCCTGGCATACCAAACAGATACGCCAGGCGGATTATCTTCTTCTTATCCTTCCTCTCCTCCGTTCTTCATCTTCATCAACAACATATATGCATTCCTGGTAACCACTTCTTTATTACCAATATTACTTTTTATTTCTGTAAAGCCCCCGTTACTGGTGCCTGTTTCTACCGGCGTCATTATAAATTTATCATTTCCTGCTGATACAAAAATATAATGTTTATTCTCCCATTTCACTACGGCATCATCTGGTACCGCCGTCACGTTGGCATTTTGCAACTCAATTTCGGCATTCATGAACATACCGGGCAATAAACGCCTGTCATATTTTTCAAAGTGGCAATGCACTTCACCAGAGCGGTTTTCATCCACATTCCTCGTGATGAGATGAATGGTGGCGGTATACTGTTCTCCTGCTTTGCTGTTGGTGTAACACTTTACCCGCTGACCAGGCGCCAGACTTGCTAAATCTTTTTCAAAAACTGTCAGGCTCAGGTGCAGATCTGCCGGGTTGATCAACTCAAACAATACGTCTGTTGGATTTACATATTTGCCTGTGTTGACATTTACTTTGGTCACATATCCGCTGATAGGAGCATAGATGGCAACGCTCCTGGTGATAGCATCTTCCGTTAATTTATCTGTGTTGATATTAATCAATTGCAACTTTTGTTTCAACGCACTTACCATAATTTTCTGGCTTTCAAATTCACTTCTTACCTGCTGAAAAACTTTATCGCTATTTGCTTTCGATTCATTCAGTTCTTTCTGCCGGTTAAAATCTGCTTCCAGGTAGCGCAGTTTACTTTTTGCCATCAGGTAATCCTGTTGCAACTGTATGTATTGTGGATCTTCCAGCACTGCCAGCACCTGCCCTTTGGCCACCTGCATACCTGGCAACAGCTGCATGCTTTTTAAATAGCCACCCAACGGCATACTTACGGACACAATATTCTGGGGTGGTACATCTACCACGCCATTTACCCGCATAATGGTATGCATGTCTCTGTTGGTGGCTGGCTTTATTTCTATGCCCGCTGTTTTTATCTGCTCCGGGGTCAGTTGTACCTCATTACTCACGGGGGGTGTTACTTCTTTGCCTGGTGTGGCTTTCTGCTCCGGCTTATTTTCTTTGCAGGCCAATAAAAAAACGCCCAGGCTATATATGATGAAGGTGATCTTTTTCATGCTATTGAATTTAATATTTTAATGAAGCGCACTTAATTTTTCCATAGTGAAGACGGCATTATTCAGTTCTTCAACCACCGTAAAATAGTTGCCCCGTATTTCCAGGGCCTGGTTGATGAGCATCACCCATTCCAGGTAACCTATTTCACCGGCAACCATTCGTTTATTGGCGCCAGCAATAATCAGGGAGGCATTATTTAATAAAATAGTATGGGTGCCGAAAAGTTGCAAGCGGTTAGCATACACATATTCCGCATTCGTCAGTTCCGACTGCAGTTGTTGCCGGGTAGCATCCAGTTCCTGTTGCTGTTGCTGTATAAAAATGCCGGAAGCGCGGATGCGCGAACGTTGTGCACTACCAAACAACGGAATACCAACACCTGCACTCACTGATGAAAAACGATCACCACCACCAAAATACTTTTCTTCACTTCCGATGCGCTGATAGCCGATGATGCTGGTATTATTATATCCCAGGTTCAGCGTAGGCAGCAGGCGGCTTTTCTCCAGTTTATTTTCCTGCATACTCCGTTCCAGTAATTGCTGCTTCATGGCAATAGCCGGCGTACGGTCAACAGCACCTGAATCCGGCATTTCGTCCATATGGAAACGGTAAACAGGATCAGACTCCGCAGGTATAATTACTTCGGAAGTATTCAATAACACCTTTAACTGGTTATGCAATATGGCTTCATCTGTTTGTAATACACTTAGCTGGTTAGAGATCTGTAAACGCTGATTTTCCGTGGTGGATTTCTCCAGCGCATCTACATCTCCTGCTTTAAATCTTAAATTAACTTTCTCCAGGAATGTGCGGTAGATGCTATCGGCTTCCAGGAGTAACTGCTTCTTTTGCTGCAGTACCAATAAAGCATAGAATGCTTGTCGCACCGATGCTTTCAGCTCGTATTCCTGCTGACGGGTATTGATTTTACTCAACGCAATATTCGTATTATTGATACTCCGCTGATGTTTGTATACCGTGGGAAATTGTATTCCCTGGGAGATGGTAAACCGGTTATCGTTGGCCACACTGTTCAGCTTACCGTATTCTATCCCTACATTGGTTTTATCCATGTCCAGGTTGCTTTTTTTCAACGACTGGTAAAATTGTTCGCCCAGTTTGGCAGACTGTATATGGAGGTTATTTTTCAATGCCAGGTCCACGGCTTCCTGTACAGTTAATCGTTGTTGTGCATGAGTAGTGGCAGGCATTGCAAAGATCAGCAACGCTATTCCGGCCACTACCGCTTTACCGGGTCTAAAATATTTAAACCCTTTTTCAAAAAGGATATAAAATACCGGCAGTACAAATAATGTAAGCATGGTTGAAATAATTAAGCCTCCAATCACTACGGTTGCCAATGGTTTTTGTACTTCTGCACCTGCACCGTTACTTACGGCCATAGGAATAAAGCCCAGCGAGGGTACGAGTGCCGTCATCAGTACTGCGCGCAATTTTGATTTGGTACCGTGAATCACCACTCTTTTCACATCGTGCCAGCCTTCTTTTTTCAGGCGGTTAAATTCTGATACCAGCAGGATACCATTCAGCACTGCTACTCCAAACAGCGCGATGAACCCAACACCGGCGGAAATGCTGAATGGCATGTCTCTGATCCACAGTGCCAGGATGCCTCCAATAGCGGACAATGGGATGGCGGTATAAATCAGCAGTCCTTGTTTAACGGAATTGAAAGCAAAGTATAACAACATAAAAATCATCAGCAGGGCAATAGGCACCACCAGTGATAATCGCTCTTTGGCAGCGGTGAGGTTTTCAAACGCACCTCCGTATACGATGTAATAGGCAGGAGGTAATTTCAGGTGTGCGGCTACCTTCTGCTGTAGTTCAGTTACAATTGTCTGCACATCTCTGCCGGTCACGTTGAAGCCAACAATAATCCTTCTGCGGGTATCTTCGCGTTGTACCTGGTTGGGGCCCTCTATTTCTTCTACAGTAGCTACCTGGTCCAGCGGCACCTGTATGCCCTGACGGGTAGGTATCAACAGGTGTTGTACATCGGCTAAATCCCGGCGGGATTCATCTGCCAGTCGCACCACCATATCGAAACGTTTTTCACCCTCGTATACCAGCCCGGCTGTTTGCCCGGCGAATGCAGTATTTACCACACGGTTAATATCACTCACATTCAGACCGTATTTGGCCATGGCGTCGCGGTTATAGTTGATCACCACCTGTGGCATACCGGTAACGGTTTCCACATAGAGATTGATGGCGCCGTCCACTGTTTTAATGATCTCTCCCAGCTTATTGGCATATAGTGCCAGTGAGTCAAGATCTTCTCCGAATATTTTACACACCACATCCTGACGGGCGCCGGTCATGAGTTCATTGAAGCGCATTTGCACGGGAAACTGAAAGCCTGCACTTACACCTGGCACTACGGCCAGTTCCTTGCTCATCTTTTCCGATAGCTCATCAAAGCTGTGTGCAGAAGTCCATTCTTTTTTATCTTTCAAAATCACCATCATATCACTGGCTTCCAGCGGCATCGGATCAGTGGGAATTTCCGCACTACCTATTTTGGTAACCACTTTTTCTACTTCAGGGAATTTCTTCAACAAAATGGCGGCAGTTTGCTGGGTAGCGTGGATAGTGGTATTCAGGTTGCTTCCGGTAAGCAAACGGGTTTCTACTGCAAAATCGCCTTCTTCCAGTTCAGGAATAAACTCGCCTCCCATCCGACCCAGTATAACTATGGAGATAGCAAACAATACCAATGTACCGGCGATAATGGCTTTCGGGAATTTCATCATCCTTGTTAACGCAGGCTGATAGCGCCTTTCCAGCCATTCCATCATACGGTCTGCCAGCGAAGGTTTATGACTGATCTTTTTGCTCAGGAAGAGTGCACTCATCATAGGCACATAGGTAACAGACAGCAGGAAAGCACCCAGGATGGCAAAGGCCACGGTAAAGGCCATGGGCTTAAACATTTTTCCTTCAATGCCCTGCAATGATAAAATCGGGATGTATACAATCAGTATAATGATCTGGCTGAATACGGCGGATTTAATCATAGTACCGGTAGATGCATTTACTTCCGCATCCATGGTGGCCTGATCTACTACCCCCAGCTTTCTGAATTGTTTGGAGTGGGTAAATCGGTGTAGGATGGCCTCTACCACAATCACGGTGCCATCTACAATCAGT
The DNA here is from genome assembly GCF_056394125.1 of Chitinophaga sp. 10T418. NCBI lineage: Bacteria > Pseudomonadati > Bacteroidota > Chitinophagia > Chitinophagales > Chitinophagaceae > Chitinophaga > Chitinophaga sp. 10T418. The sequence goes on along the minus strand of NZ_JBFTHG010000011.1, from coordinate 120,696 downwards.
CCGAAGTCGATAGCTCCCAGACTCATCAGGTTACCTCCAATGCCAAATTTGTTCATCAGGATAATGGCGAACAACATCGACAGCGGGATGACGGAAGAAACAATTAACCCGGCACGCAGATTACCCAGAAAAAACACCAGTACAAACACTACTATCAATGCACCTTCTACCAGGTTTGTTTCTACTGTTTTAATGGCGTTGTTCACCATTTTTGTGCGGTCCAGGAAAGGTTCAATGACCACGCCTTCCGGCAGGGATTTTTGAATAATCGCTACTTTTTCCTTCACTCTTTTTATCACTGCTGAAGAGTTTTCTCCTTTCAGCATCATCACTACTGCGCCGGCTACTTCTCCTTTGTCGTTGAAACACATAGCGCCATAGCGGGTGGCCGCGCCCAATTGTACGGTGGCTACATCACGTATGAGCACCGGCATACCATTGTCCAGTGTTTTCACCACTATTTTTTCGATATCATCTATACCTTTGGTGAGGCCTTCACTGCGGATATATAAAACAGTAGGGCCTTTTTCGATATAGGCGCCACCTGTGTTCTGGTTATTTTTTTCCAGGGCATCAAATACATCTGCAATAGAAATATTGTTGGCTTTGAGTTGCCCCGGCTTCACCGCAATTTCATACTGTTTGAGCTGCCCCCCAAAGCTGCTCACATCGGCCACGCCCGGGGTTCCCAGCAGCTGCCGGCGTACTACCCAGTCCTGCAGGGTGCGTAGTTCCATGGGGCCGTATTTGCCTTCATAACCGGGCAGAGGGCGTACCACGTATTGATAAATTTCTCCCAGCCCGGTGGTAACCGGCGCCATCACAGGGGACCCTACGCCGGAAGGAATTTCCTGCTGCACCTGTTGCAGTCGCTCACTGATCTGTTGCCGCGCCCAGTAAACATCTGTTTCGTCCGTAAAAACGATGGTGACCAGCGATAGCCCAAAGCGGGAAAAACTCCGGATCTGTTTCAGACCAGGAATATTACTACAGGATTGTTCTATGGGAAAGGTAATCAGTCGTTCTACATCCGGTGCTCCCAGCGAGGGAGATACGGTAATTACCTGTACCTGGTTATCTGTAATGTCCGGTACCGCATCAATGGGCAGCCGGGTGACCTCAAAAGTTCCCCAGCCAATCAGTGCCAGTACGAATAGCCCTATAACCAGCTTGTTCTTTACAGAAAAGCTAATGATCTTATTTAGCATGTCCTTTTTCGTTAATTCAAATAGAAATAAAATGCGCACTTCCACCTGTTAGTGACAGGTGGCGCTCAAATAATAACCCTAAAAAACTTATACTTTGGGAGGACGGAAAGGCGAAGTGAGCGCTGGTTCAGGCAGATAGTTGTCCTTCAGTGCAGGGTAATGGATCGTTATTTCACGATAGGTTTGTTGTTTTACAGCCATCGCTTTTGCGAGTGGAATAAAGGAATGATGCAGGGTATGAATATCCACTGTTTTGTAGGGTAATTGCATGTCCCTTTCATCATCATTATCGTTGTCATCCTGTCCCCAGTAGTGCATACATAAAAATCCCATCACACTCAGCTCGCTGTTTCGTGCATGGTGCTCCTGGTAATGCACTACAAGTGCGGGCAATTTGAGCAGCTGGTCGAAAGCAGTATGATGAAGTATGAAAATGAGAAATAATATGTAGACTCCTCTTTTTTTCACTACGGCAAAGATAAATATTCTGTCTACAAGGGCCGATTATTTTTGATGAATGAAAGGAAAGTTTCCAGACTGCGTAAAATGATTTCCCGATCCGAGGTCTTCCCTTTAAAATAAAGGCACACCTTCGCCCCACTATCTTCTCTTACCGGGTCTTCACCCCTGCTGTGTTTCACTGAAGAGTAACCCACGCATCACGTTGTCAACATTATTACCGAGGAACGATGAAACGTATTGCAGCACAAATCTTTGTCCTGTTTTCCCTTTCCTTCCATGCACCTGGTCAGGATTCGGTTACTTCCCGCAAAGAACTGATGGGAATCACCATTACGGCACCAAAGGCATCTCCGCAAATGCCAGCAGACAAAGTCAACTACTGGTCTGGACGTATGAGCGGCAAAGAAATAGAAAATAAAAGAATTGAATCCATGGAGTGGAAGCAGTAAAACAGCCAGCTTACTGGCAGGACTATACGAAAAGGGACTATAGGCGAATAACCTTATCCCCCTTTATAAAGCGGGTATCTTTTATCGCCCCCGTGCCGTTAAACCGGTATTGAAGTCCTACTATATCTGTAGCCGCATGCGGGAAAGTAAGTGCATATGCGGTTTGCCCGTTCACGATAAACTGCATATGTTTATCTTTTGCCTCCACCTTCAGTGTCACCCACTGATCGAGATCACACCCGAATTTAGAAAGATCAGCATCTTTGCTCTGCGCACCGGCGCCTGCGGCATACAAGGCAAGGTCGCCTACACAACCTCTGGCACATAAAGGAATAATGATCACATCATTCTTACAAAGGATCAGTATTTCTACCCGCTGACAGGCAGCAGTACCCTGGTGAAAATCACTTTTCAATGTAGTTTCAAAAATAAACTGATCGCTTTTGATACCACCCAGATCCTGTACGTTAAAAAAACGCAATGGTGGTGGTACCGGCTGTAATGCAATATGGTATTGAGACAACAGCCTTTCATCCACAGTAACCTCCCCATTCTTTTCCACCTCTTCGTTTTTGAAATATAACGGTACCGCCTCTTCGTTTTCTATCATGGCCAGCCAGCCATTGGAGTCTATGAGCAGGTCATGCTCTTTTACAATTTGTTTACCTACCATCAACTTAGCCCTGAAATAACCGGGGGCATAATAAATAGCGGAATACGTTTTTTCCTGCCGGGGCACTGCGACCTTTCTCCTGATATCCCACGACTGCGCAATGAATACTGAGTCGGTAGCGGCAGTGGCCTCATAATTAAAGATGACGGAGTTGGGGACGCCGGTCATCCTGATTTTATTACTGCTAAATGAATACGCTGCAGGGTTAACGGGAGATCCGGGTTTACCATTTGAGATCAATAACAGATAGATGACTGCTGCCAGTGGCAATAGCCCCAATAACCAGTAAGCCCAGTTCCTGGAAGGTTTGGTGTGGTCAGCCACCCCTTCGGGAGATAAAGTTGTCGTTGATCCTGCGTGCCACTGAGGTATTGGTACCGTTGCTGCCGTTTGCGCAGTCATATCCTGCCGGGATGCCGTTGTTTCCCCATGCTCCAGGGGCACCTGCTTTTTAAAGTCCCGCCAATCACTATACCCGGCAAATTTTGCCAGTGTATTCAACGTGGTGACAGTAGGAATATTTGTGTATTTCAGTTTTCCCCAAAGGCGTTTCAAGGTGGTAATGCTCAACGTTACCCCGGTGGCGTCGGCGATGGCCCCACTTAATTTTTCGAAATCATAACTCGTCCATTCGCTGCTTGCTCCCCAGTTTAACCGGGTCTCCACCAGCGCCAGGCACTTTCTTATGTAATTTATTTCAAAACTGTTATTCATTACCTGTTAATGTATTGTCAACTTGCACAAACTTGCACAAACTTGACGGCTCCTTGAATAGCCTTTAAAATAGTGATCATTCATCTTTGCCGGATATCCATTCAAAATAAAAAACGTCATGACAAAAACAGCCATTGGTCTATTATTCCTGCTGCTGCCGGTATGCACAAATGCACAACAAAAGAAAACGGAGATCTCCGTGCCTATGCAGGCAGCAAACTGGGATTTCAAGCCAGGCACGGTAGAATTTCTCACCTACAAATCCGTACCGGCCATGAAGATATTAAACAGCGCTGATTCCGCCGTGTTAAAAAACCTGGATTTTAAAGATGGGACTATTGAATATGATATGGAGCCGGTAGATCCGCGCTTTGCCTCCATTCATTTCCGGCGTGCCAGCCGGGACGAAAATGAATGTTTCTATTTCCGTACTGCTGGTTCGGGCAGTGAGTATGCCATACAATATGCCCCTTTCATCGGCGGCATTAATCTATGGGACATGCTGTATCACTATCAGAACATCGCCTGGTTTGAAAAAGACAAATGGAATCATGTAAAGTTGGTGGTATCCGGCAAACAACTGCGTGTATACGTAAACGATACCCTACATCCTGCACTGGAAGTCCCACAACTGGAAGGCAACACCTGGCATGGGGCACTCTCCTTTGATGGACAGATGATCATTGCCAACCTGGTAGTGAAACCGGATCAAACGGATGGCCTTTCTCCTCAGGAAGGGGTAGACATCACCAGCAACGATGCCCGCTACCTCCGCAAATGGCAGGTAAGCCCGGTAATCAGGATGCCGGAAAAAATTGATTTCAGCCTGGCGTTTTTTCCGGACAAGGAAACACCCTGGGAAACTATTCACGCAGAAAGAAGGGGGCTGATTAACCTGACCCGTAAATTCGGCGGCACCGAAAAACGCGCCCGCCGGCTGGTATGGCTGAAAACAACCATTCAATCTACCACAGAACAAAATCTGAAATTAAACCTGGGGTTCAGTGATGAGGTATGGGTATTTTTAAACGGCAAATATGTGTATGTAGATAAAAACCTATACGGCGCCCCGCTGATGAAGCAACCGGATGGTCGTTGTACTGTAGAAAACAGTTCCTTTAACCTCCCGCTCGTAAAAGGCAATAACGAAATACTGGTAGCGGTAGCGAATGATTTTTACGGCTGGGGGATCGTAGCACAACTGGATAAATTAACAGAAGTAGTGATAGAGAGATAATAACCAGTTATAAACAGCAGATGATATCCTGAACTATCATCTGCTGTTTAGTTGCATTCATGGGATAACTGGTATTTCAGGATTATTTTCAATTGATTATCATAAATTGATCTAAATATCCTGAACGGCCCATGAGAAAAACCATCACAGATGATGAATTAACCGGCAGCATCCGGCAAATGAAATACAGCACCACCGATTCCGCCGGCACTGATTATGGCTATGAACTATCTCATTATGACGCACAAGGCAACTTGCGGAAATGGGAGGTGTATAATGAACAGCATGAACCTGTTAAAAACATCGTGTATGATTTTGATGACAAAGGCGTGTTGCTCGAAGAAACATTAATGCAAAACGATGGCACCATTGTTTATAAAAACACCTTTTATGGCAACAGCCAATACAAAGAAACATTCGGGTACTATGGTGAGGATATTTATAAAACCGTATATGATGAAGCTGGTAATGTAACGACCCAATTCGAAAATGACGTTGCTGTGAAAATAGAAGAAGATCCTTATAATGAGCAATGGGAAACAAAAAAGGTCACTGATACAGATGGCAGCCTCGTGGAGCTGGTGTATTACCACTCCTTCGGTCAATTGTATGACATCACTAAAAGAAAATACAATAAACAGCAGCAGGTGCTTTCAGAGTTTACCTATGACTCCGAAGATGCACTGGCGGCAGATAAACCACACACCACCAAAATTAATGAATACAATGAGCATCATCACCTGACCATGTATACGCATGATCATGTCGATGGAACGGGTGGCGTTCACGGTACCACGTTCCGATATGTGTTCCAATATGACGATCAGCAGAACTGGATCCGGAAAGTGGAAATCATGAATAACAAAATAACCGGTTACGAGGACCTTATACAATTTATCCGGAAGCGGGAAATTGAATATCTTTCCTTATCAATACTTTAATATGCTCTCCAACCGTCACCTGATTTTTATGGAAGTAGCTCACCAGAAAAGCTTTTCCAAAGCCAGCCAGGCGCTGTTTATTTCGCAGCCTGCGGTGAGTACTCATATCAAAGGACTGGAAGAACAGTATAAGACCAAGCTATTTGAAAGAAAGGGATTGCAGATAGAGCTGACAGAAGCCGGACAATTGCTGTATAGCCGGTTGCTAACGGTCAGGCATATACAACAGGAAACGGAGTTTGACATATCTGTGATCCACGACCAGCAGCAAGCCACTGGCATGCTGAACCTGGGTGCCAGCACTACCGCCGCTTTATATATTCTCCCTAAAGTGATGTCGGCCTTTCACCGGGAATACCCGCTGGTGGACATTTCTTTATTAAACAGGAACAGTGAGATTGTATTGCAGGCATTGCTCGACAAAGAAATTAACATTGGCGTAACAGAAGAAAAGGGACAACTCAGTAACATTACCTATCAGCCTTTTCTGAAAGACCAGATCGTAGCGGTATGCAGTCGTAATAACCCGCTGGCAAAGAAAAAGAACTATGCAGTGAAAGACATCCTGTCTATGCCGGTGGCTATCCGGGAACGAGGCAGCGGTACACTGGAAGCGATCAAAACCGGGTTACAGAAAAGTAAAATCCGGTTGAATGACCTGAAAATAAAAGTACGGCTGGGTGGTACGGAAGCATTGAAAAATTTCCTGCTGGAGTCCGGTTGCGTAGGATTTTTATCTACCCGTTCTATTGTAAAGGAGCTACAGCATGGAGAATTGACCATTCTCAACTTCGAAGGACTGCGAATAGAGCGCAGTTTTTACTTCATTCAGCGCAAAGGAGAAACCAGCGACCTGAACAAAAGATTCATCAAAATGGCCAAAATCATTTATAATTATTAATTATAGGTCATAATATTTTCCTATAGCCAGGATTATAGGTATAAGCATACATTTGAACCGTACAAAATATAGTTTTATATGAATATGCTTTTTTATTATGACGAGTTATACAAAGCTGCTGTAGAAAGAATCAACAAGATTGTAGACATTTCTGTACAGCAAAAAAACGGATTAATTTCCCGGCTAAAAAGCCAGGCTCCTTTCTTATCAACCACTACTGAAGATATAGATCTCGTTGCCCAAAGAATGATGAACTCATTAGGTTCCGTTTTATGTCCGGATGCCGCAGCCGATTTTGCCGGCGGCAGCAAACTCCTGGAAATGGAGATGTTATATAACGGAGAATAAAAGGAAAGAAGCATATACTTCTTTCCTTTTACACCAATTTATTTTACGATACATTTCTGTCAACATACCAGCAGTAACCTTAGACCTCCAGCGGAGGAAAAGGTGCTGCCATGGCACGTTCGAAAGGTAATACCGGCAGTCCGGCTGCCACCCGTACCGGGAAGTCGGGGTTAGCCAATGCCGCCTTGCCAAGTGAAATAAAATCAGTGTGCCCTTCCTGCAACGCTCTCCCAGCTACAGCCAGATCTTCTAATCCGCCATTGGCGATAACAGGGCGCTGCACCATTCGTTTAGCCATTCCCGTGAGTGATTCATTGTTGTCATATACCCCCAGCTTCTCCCAGGTGCTGCCCTCGCCCGAAATATGTACATAGTCAGGGGCCACTTTAATCACTTCTTCCAGAATAGCGGCAGCAGTAACGGCGCCATCCGGCCAGCGGTAATGATCGTCATTCACCTTGCCTTCCGACAAGCGTAAGCCTACCATAAAATCAGCCGGCACCACTTTCCGGATGGCCGCCAGGATTTCTGCGATGATGCGAAAGCGGTTCGGAATAGTGCCGCCATATTCATCTTCCCGAAGGTTGGTATAAGCAGTTAAAAACTGATCCGGCAAATAACCGTTGGCCGCATGCACTTCAACGCCATGAAATCCGGCAGCCACCGCATTTTTAGCGGCACTGGCATAACCTTCCACCGCAATGCGTATATCCGTTGCCGTCATAGCAGCCGGAATTGGAAACGGTCCTTCTCCCCCGCCATAAGAACGGAGTTTTGTGCCAAGCGGTGTCACTACCGAAGGCGCCTGTGTGTGCGTTAAATGCTGGGATAATGCACCGGCATGCATCAGTTGGGCGATGAATAAGCTTCCATGTGCTTTTACTTTCGTTGCCAGCTCCCGCCACCCTGCTATTTGTGCAGGTGTTACTATGCCCGGCTGATGTGGATAAGCCTGGCTGGCAACCGTATCTGTATAAAGACCTTCAGTAATAATGATACCAAAACTACCCGCAGCAAATTTTTCATAATAGGCATGCATCGCTACAGTGGGGACTCCTTGTAAGGTGGCGCTGGCACGGCTCATCGGGGCTACTACCGCCCTGTTTTTCACAAATTGATTGGCCAGTTCAAAAGAAGCTAAAATCGGATGTGTTGTCATTGTCTGTTTATTTAAGGCAAAGTTGAGGACTTGCCGGTCCACAGAAAATGACATATGGTAATAAAAAGCTACTCCCCCTTCGCCATCTTATGGCGTAAACGGCTCAGCGATTCCTTTGTAATCCCCAGATAAGCAGCTACCTGGTGCTGGGGCAGCCTTGTTTCCAGGAAAGGATAGCGGCTGACGAACTCCTGGTACCTTTCCAAAGCAGGCTTTTGTAAAAATAAGATCCTGCGCTGCAACGCCGCAGAAGAGCGCTGGGAAATAATATGATAATACTGCGCTACGGCAGGAATGTCCTGAAACAACTGATACAACTGCTGCTTATTGATCTGCAGGATTTCCCCGCTTTCCAGCACATCGATATTAAACAGGGATGGTTTCTCATGGAGCAAGCTATCCAGATCCGTCATCCACCAGCCTTCCACACTGAATTGCAATACGTTCTCCTTTCCGGCAGTATCTATTTCATATTGCCGGCAGCAACCTTTGAGCACAAAAAATTCGTGCCGGCATATTTCACCTTCCCGCAGTAAGTATTGATGGCGGCTCGTTTTCACCGATTCGAAATACGTTGGGATGCGCAGGATATCATCAGCCGTGAGTGGTACGTGTTTGCCGATGCTGTCAGTGAGTAATTTCATCTTCAGAAAAAATATTAGTCGTTAGCCTACCGTGAATGTTTTAGGATAGTCCGCAGGAGGATCCACCTGGAAATACTCCTCTTCCTGACCAGGACCAGCGGCATAAAATTTATTCAACGCAGTAATCAGCGATAACAGATCAGGTGCAATCACATCACGATCATTGTCTGCATGCCAGAACTCAATCAGCTGTCCGGGTTGATCCGTAAACAACCCTGCGGCATCATAACAAATATAATCACCACCACCATTATGAAACAAGGGAAACCAGTCCTTATGCCACCAGTTCTCAATTTCAAAATCATAGCCTATCATGGAAGTGTTATCCGCAGCGGTATCCAGCGCTTCTTCCAATGGTATAAACATGGAGTTGTTTACAAATGCTTCGGTGAAATTTTGATCCTGCCCGTTTCTCCACAGGTATAACTGTTGCACGGGTTCCGGGATCACCACCTTATATTTTTCTTCCAGTGCCCTGATGTCGGCAATGGTCAGTGGATTTTTCAGTTTCGCAAACAATCCGGGACGCTGCGTGCGCAAGTGCGCTGTTAACAAATCCAATTCGTGTTGCATAGATGTATTTTAATCTGGTAAGTGAATCCAAATATACACCAAATAGCTGTTAGCTTTTAGCTGTTAGCAGTTAGATTATAGCGATTAGATTGTGGAGATTAGATTGTGGAGATTAGATTGTGGAGATTAGATTGTGGAGATTAGATTATAGCGATTGGTTTGTAGCGATTGACCATTAGTAAAAACGAAGCCGCTCCAATGGTTAATGGAACGGCTTCTTCGTGAATATGAATAAATTAAGAGGTTTATTTTCCCGGACAAATATCTTTCTTCAGCTCTTGTCCATCCGTCATACCGCGGGTATTAAACTCCATCACTTCATGGCGATGATTCGGATAAGTAATACGGATTTCATAGTCGGTGTCTTTTTCCAGGGTGAGGTTAATCTCACGTCCGGGTGAACCTATGAAGCACCAGCCGATACCGCGTTGTTTGTTGTAAATATAAATACAGGCCCCATCCAGCGGCGGACAAACCGTACCTATCAATGGAATTACAAGGGCTACAGGTACTTTTGTCAGCGTGTATGTTTCGGGAGAAGTAATACTGTAAATATCATCGCTTCCTTTACCGCCCGGACGATTTGAAGAAAGGTAAGTATTGCCGTTATTGCCAGCTACAAAATAAAAATCATCAGCAGATGAATTGGTAGGATAGCGGAGATTTTCTGGTGTGCTCCATTGTGTTTTACTACCGGTGGCATGAAAAATATCAAAGCCGCCCATACCTGTCCAGCCTTTGCTGCAAAAATACAAACTGCCATCAGGGGCAATGGTGGGGAATTCTTCTTCTTCAGGACTGTTAATGGCCGGGCCACAATTTACGGGTGTGCCCCATTTTCCGTCTCCCTGCTTTTCACTATACCAGATATCCGTTGCGCCTACGCCACCCGGCATATCGGCCGCAAAATACAGTATACTGCCATCGTTGCTCAGGGCTGCATGTCCAAGAGAATACTGATCCGGTTTGTTGTAGGGAAATGGTACGGGCTTTCCCCATTTTCCATTTTTATCTTTTTCTGCCGCAAACAATTCCAGCCGGCGATATCCGTACTTCACACGTTTTTCCTTTACGCCAGGAATACGGCGGTCAGGATACGTCATGGTCACATATGCGGTGTGATAGTCTTTATCGAAAGTAGCAGGTCCTACATGGTAACGGGACCAGTTAAACGAAGGCGAAAAATCTTTGATATACACATTACCGTAGTTCGCGGTATCTCCTACATACAAACCATAATAATCCCTGTTGGTACGGCCGTATTTATTCCGGTTAAAGTGGCTCCCATTCTCCAGTTGATTACGGTATAAAGTATCCGATGTAAACACCACACCACCGGGATAATAAGTAGCGCCCCAGTCGGATCTGGAAGTATTCAGTCTTTCTACGTTCCGGATAAAAACAGGGGTAGGCGATTGTATCCACCCGGGAGCGGCATCACAGCCGGCGATACGGTTCTTCACTTTTTCCTGTTGCGGACCGGTTTGCGCATACTGTGTATATGCTGCTTTGGCTTCCGGATATTTCCCTAAGCTTTTCAACATATCGCCATAGTACAGGCGTGCATCAGTGGAGGCATCGGAGCGGGCCAGCAGTTTGGTATACCAGTCGGCCGATGCAGCATACCTATTCATTTGCCGGTAGGAATCAGCGAGTCTTTCCAGCACCACGGTCGATGTTTTTTCTTTCTGCTTTGCCGCTATCCGCTCATATAGTGAAGCCGCTTTTGCGTAGTCGTATTTGGCGTAATAGATGGCAGCCTGTTTATCCAACGACAATTGTTCCTGTGCCGATGAGAGTTGTACTGATACCAGGAGTAAAATTATTCCAACATATTTTTTCATAGTATGTATTTAAAAGGATACCCTTGCAATAATTAAAAATACCGTGGACTGGTTACCCTGGCTTTTTTACCCGGGAATAAAAATCCGATGGATATTTCATGTGACCCACTCTGGAAAGAGGCCATTTTGCTGATGGTAAGATCATAAGCATATCCTATTCTGAATTGATTATTTATATTGAACTGTACCAGTATGCTGGCGGCATCCAATTGTTCCAGGTCACTTTCCAGTGCCGGCTTACTCCATAATTTCACACCGGTTCTGTAGGAACCACCCACCCATAGCCGGTCGGCCAGCAGGAACAAAGCGTTCAGGTCTACATTGGTAGGTCCTTTAAAATCTTCTTTAATGAGAATAGAAGGCTTGAACTTTACAGCATCTGATAAATCAAACATCATCCCTGCATTCACATACAAATGCTGTGTTTTACGGATCGTTTTATACTGATAGCCTTTCCAGTAATACCTGGATGCATCAGTATACAACGAGAAAAGATCCATCACCGAAGCACCCACATAAAACTTAGAGGTAAAATAGTAGATCCCGAAGCGCGCATCCGGAATCCAGGTAGACGCCCTGCCCAATGGGATGGTAGGGTCATTATCATCATTGTATAATAAGGCCGTACCATCAATCGAATACTGGGTAACGCCGGCGCCTACTCCCAAACATAATCTTTTATCCCCATCTTCATTCAATGGAATCCGGTAGGAATACATACCATAAATAGAGGTCGCATCCTGTGGCCCCAGTTTATCATACATCACCTGCATCCCTAATCCCACGCGGTTATCCCGGGAGGCATTAAGGGCGCCATCTATAGATACGCCGCCGGTTTGCGGCCCTCCCGGAAAGTTCACCCATTGCTTACGGTATATGGCGTTTGCAAACAGATCTTCCTTATAACCTGCGTAAGCAGGGTTTACACTCAACATATTAAAAACATATTGACTAAACTGTAAGTTTTGCTGTGCCTTTGTCAGCGCCGGTTTTAGTAGTAGTCCGGATAACGTTAACAGTAGCAATAACTTTGATGTCGCGCTTATGCTCATACTAAATTCCTTTAAGATGTCAGTAAGTGATGATTATCGCAGCAATTCAATCCAGCCCTTGTAATCTCTCTCTCCCTGCGCTGTACGCAATTTCAATATATAGTAGTAGGTACCTTCATTCAGTCCGTTACCATTCCACTTGTTATCATAGTTCTTATTCTGGTATACCTGGTTACCCCAACGATTGTAAATAAGGAGTGTTGATCCCGGATAACGATCTAATCCCGGTATTACAAACTTGTCGTTCTTACCATCTTCATTCGGTGTCACTATATTCGGGATGAAGATATCATCGCCATTCACCGGTTGTGTAATGGTAGCCGTGTTATCTGAAAGGTCCACATCTGTTTCGTTACCTGCAATCGTGGCGGTGTTAGTCATGTTGCCGCCGCTGATCAGTTTAGCCGTAAACGTGAGTGTTTCCTGGCTACCGGAAGCCATGTCCGGCAACTCCCAGGTGATGGTCTTCGTAATCGGATCAAAGGTGGCCAGGCCCTTGCTGGTGGTAATCGTTAATGGCCGACCAATCATACTTTGCAACAAGTCTTTCACTACCACTCCGGTAGCCGGATCTGGTCCGTTGTTGATAGCTGTAACAACAAACTGCAGCACCTGATTCACACTCAATGGTTCAGGTGTATTTTGTTTTTTCAGCACTTTCAGGTTAGCATACCTGTCAGTATTTATAATTACGGTAGATGTATCCGGCGTACTTACATCCGGCGGACCGGTAATGATAACGGTGTTTTGTACTTTACCGGCTGCCTTGATGGTCACCTGGTAGCTCCAGCTAACGGTTTCGCCACCGTTGAGTGCACCGATATTCCATTCGAGTATACGTTGCGTGTTGTTGAAGATGACGCTACCTTTTGGTGGCGCATTGTATACCGGATCACTCACCAGGCTCGCTGCTGGCAGCTGATCGGTGGTGATCACCGGATTTACGGTGGCGGTGCCGGAGTTGGTGGCAGTAATCGTATACGTAATTTGCTTTCCTACGCTATACGGGCCGGTTGCAGGTGATACCGTTTTCACTACTTTCAGCGCCGACTTCGCCTGTACTGTGGTGACTACGGTACTGCTGGTATTATTACTGCTGTCTGCATCCGGTAATCCTGCAGGTGTATTCACTACAGCCACATTACTTAAGGTACCTGGTGCGGCAGCGGTGCCGGTGATCTGTAATACTACCTGTGCACCTGTTGGGAAGGTTCCTAATACGGCACTGGCAGTATTACCGGTAATACTGGTTTGAATATTGGCAGCGCCACCGGTACTTTGTTGTACGCTGATCGCTGTTTGCGTTAATCCGGCCGGCAATACATCATTCACGGTAGCTCCGTTTGCGTCTAAAGGTCCGACATTATCCACGGTGAGTACATACGTAACTTTTCCACCTTCAAATATGGTGGCAGGACCAGTCTTACCAATCTTCAGATCTGTATTTTTAACTACCGGAATAATAACAATAGAAGTATCCGGATTAGTTACATCCGGCGGACCGGTAATGACAACGCTGTTCTGAATATTACCGGCAGCTTTAATGGTCACCTGGTAACTCCAGCTAACGGTTTCGCCGCCGTTGAGCGCTCCGATATTCCATTCGAGTATACGTTGCGTTGCATCAAAGTTGATACTACCTTTCGGTGGTGCGGCGTATACCGGATCACTCACCAGGCTCGCTGCAGGCAGTTTATCGGTGGTGACCACCGGATTCACTGCAGCCGTACCAGTGTTGGTAGCGGTAATCGTATAAGTAATCTGTTGTCCTATCTTATACGGACCAGTGGCTGGTGATATCGTCTTCACTACTTTCAGATCAGATTTAGCCAGCACATTGGTGACTACGGTACTGCTGGTATTATTGCTGCTGTCAGCATCCGGTAATCCCGCCGGTGTATTCACTACAGCTACATTACTTAATGTGCCTGGTGACGCGGCGGTACCAGTGATTTGCAATATTACCTGTGCACCCGTTGGGAAAGTACCTAATACCGCATTCGCAGTATTGCCTGTAATGCTGGTTTGTATGTTGGCAGCGCCACCGGTAGCTTGTTGTACGCTGATCGCTGTTTGTGTTAATCCGGGAGGTAATACATCCTTCACTGTAGCACCGTCTGCATCTAAAGGACCATCATTATCCATGGTCAGTACATAGGTTACTTTACCGCCTTCATATATCGTGGCAGGACCTGTTTTGGTAATCTTCAGATCAGTGTTTTTCACTGCCGGAATAATAATGATGGATGTATCCGGATTACTTACATCCGGTGGTCCGGTAATGATAGCCGTGTTTTGAATATTACCGGCTCCTTTAATGGTCACCTGGTAACTCCAGCTAACGGTTTCTCCACCGTTGAGTAAACCAATATTCCATTGCAGGATGCGTTGCGTTGCATCATAGTTGATGGTACCTTTTGGCGGTGCGGCGTATACCGGATCACTCACCAGGCTCGCTGCCGGCAACTGATCGGTGGTGACCACCGGATTCACCGCAGCAGTACCTGCATTAGTGGCGGTGATGGTATACGTGATTTGTTGTCCTACTTTATATGGACCAGTAGCCGGTGAAATGCTCTTCACTACTTTCAGATCAGATTTAGCCAGCACGTTGGTGACTACGGTGCTGCTGGTGTTATTGCTGCTATCTGTATCCGGTATGCCGGCAGGCGTATTTACTACGGCTACATTACTTAGTGTACCTGGTGCTGCCGCGATGCCGGTGATCTGCAATACTACCTGTGCGCCCGTAGGGAAAGTACCCAATACCGCATTGGCCGTATTACCGGTAATACTGGTTTGTATGTTAGCAGCGCCACCGGTACTTTGTTGTACGCTGATCGCTGTCTGTGTTAATCCTGTCGGCAATACATCGTTGACAGTAGCACCGTTCGCATCGGAAGGACCATCGTTATTAACGGTCAACAGATAGGTTACCGTACTACCTTCATATACCTCCGAAGGACCGGTTTTATCTATTCTCAGATCTGCGGCGCTGGCTATTGTGCTCACTACCGGTGGTGATGGAATATCTTTTCCACCTTCGTTATTCAGGATCGCATGCGCTACGTTGGTCACGTTGCCTGCCGGTGCACTTTGCGCCACGGTACCTTTTACCACAATGGTAATACCACTGGTATCAATAGCGGGTATGTCGGCAGTGATTTTCACGTTGTTACCGCTGCCGGTGGCACCAGCCGTAATCACGGTGGTGCGTACCGGTGTAGCTGTCCAGGTAACATTGGTCAGCACTGATGGAATGATATCGGTGATATCTACGTTGGTGGCCTTGCTTGGACCAGGGTTAGTAACGTTGATCACATAAGTAGCATCTTCTCCTCTGACCATCACAGCAGGACCAGTTTTATTGATAGTAAGGCGGGAGATCACATTGATCACTGTGCTTACCATAGATTGATCGGATGCTGCTCCTGCTTCTGAAGGAGTCACCGTGGCCACATTCACCAGGGTACCGGTGGCTGCCGGCAGCACCCTGCCGGTAACAGTAATCACAATAGTATTAGCATTACCTGCAGCGATGTTTCCGTTCAGCAAAATATTATTGCCGGTGCCGGAAGTCGCACCATTGATCACTGCCATGCCATTGGTCACTGCCTGCCATTGTACGCCGGTAATGTTAGTTGGTACGGTATCCGTAACGGCCAGGTTCACCGCATTACTCTTCCCGTTGTTTCCTACTGTAATGGTGTAGCTGATATTCTGACCAGCAACTACATTAGCAGGACCGGTTTTTTCGATGATCAGTACCGGACTTGCCGTTACTACCGTTTGTATCAGGTCGGAAGAATCGGGCAATACACCGGGTTCTTTCGGTGTGATGATCGCGATATTTTTCAGGGTATCTCTGAAAGCAGGATCCACGGTTCCCGTAACGTTTACGGTGATGCTGTTACCTGTTCCCGGCGGAATAGTAGCCAGGAGATCGATGAGATTACCGCTACCATTGGCGGCACCATTAATAACGGCTTTACCTGCCGCCGTGGCGGTCCATGCCACCTGTGTGACAGCAGTTGGAACCGCATCATGTATATCTGCATTGACGGCGATACTGGGTCCGTCATTGGTAGCAACGATGGTGTAGCTGATATTTTCGCCGGACTGTAACGCAGTCGGACCGCTCTTCGTGATCTTCAGCGTTGGCTGCAGGGAGACGATGGTTTGTACTTCGCTGGTATCAGGTGTATTGCCTGCTTCAGCTGGTGTGACAATGCCCCTGTTGATAATAGTGCCGGCAAAAGACGAATCTACTTTTCCCTGTACTGCTATCAGTAAAGAAGATGCTGCGTTCATATTGGCGGTCACCAGTACATTATTGCCGGTGCCGGTATTGCCTGATATAACAGTGGCTACGCCGGTGATGCTTTGTACGTTCCATTGTACCTGGCTGATAAATGCAGGTACCGCATCGGTGATCTGTGTGTTGGTTGCATTACTGATACCATTGTTGCTTACCTGCAACAGGTAGTGAATGGTTTCACCCGCATGCAAGGTTGTAGGGCCGCTCTTGGTGATTGCCAGCATCGGATGTTTTTCCACTGGCGTAATCACTGGTGGTGTTACTATCGGCGGATCGATCGGATCCGGCGGTGTAACGGTTGCTGTATTTGTGAGCGTGCCGCTGGCATCCGGTGACAGTGTACCCGTTACCGTGATGGTCACCACCGCATTACCGGTAGGTGGTATATCGGCGTTGACAGCTACAAACCGGCCACTTCCTGTGGCCCCACTATTCACAGCAGCACCGTTAGTGGTTTGAGTAATCCATGTTGGTTGCAGAATGCGGGCATCGATAGTATCGGTTACTGCCATATTGCGGGCATATCCCGGGCCTGTATTTGCCAGTGTGATCACATATGTTACTTTATCGCCGGCGGTAATCGTAGCCGGACCATCCTTATGGATGCTGATACCGGTTTGCCGGGTCACCAATGTTCTGACAGAGTCGCTCACAGCAGGGATGCCGGTGCCGGTTACATCTACGGTATTGAGGATGCTGCCTGCAAAATCATTATCCAGTGTACCCGTTACCGTGATGGTGACATTATTACCGGTGCCTCCGGGGATGTTAGCGGTGGTGCTGATGTTATTGCCGGTACCGGAGAATGGTCCGGTAATAGCGGCGCCTCCGCTCACAGCTGCCTGCCAGCTGGTGCCGGTTACCTGCACCGGTACGAGGTCGGTGATATTAAGACCAATTGCATCGGAAGGTCCGCTGTTGGTGACGATGATATTATACGTAATAGCGTTTCCGCCGATGGCCTGTTTTGGTCCGTTCTTATGTACCTGCACACCGGTAGCTACACCTACAGTGGTGGTAACGCTGCTGGTGTTATTGGATGGATCATAATCTGTTACTCCGGTAACGGCTACGTTGGCCGTGTTGGTAATACTGCCGGCAGTAGTGGTACCACTTACGATACCATTAATGGTGATCGTAATAAAATTAGCGGCACCCGGACCGAGTTTGGCTGGCAGATTAATATTGCCGCTGCTGTCTATTCTCGCGCTATCCAGTATGGAAGCATCGCCGGTGGCAATGGCAGTCCAGGTAACGCTGGTAATAGCTGTTGGCAGCACATCTGTGATCAGCATGTTATCTGCCCGTTGCGGGCCTGCGTTGTAGATATGAAGAGTATAAGTAATCGGTTCACCTGCTAATACCTGCTGAGGGCCCGTCTTCACAATGCTCACATCTGTAGAGCGGTCCACCGAGGTAGTCACAGAACTTTCTTTATGACTGCCAGCAGTCACGGAGGCGGTGTTGGTTATGGTGGTGCCTGAAGTGTTATTCACTATGCCTCGGATCACGATCACAATACTGTTATTGCCCACCGGAATATCGGCGGTAGTATGCACGTTATTGGTGTTGCCGGATACTGCGCCGGTAACGGTAGCCGCACCGGTGGCTGTGGCGGTCCAGGAAGCAACAGTTACCGCAGCAGGCACGATATCATCGATCTGTGCATTGGTAATGTTGCCGGCACCACCGTTGGTCACTTCCACGCGATATACGATGGAATCGCCTACATGCGTAATAGCTGGTCCGCTCTTGGCAATTCTTACTACCGGATCATTGTCTACAATAGTGGATACGCTGCTGGTATTATCCGCCAGGTTAGGATCTACTATTGTGCTACCCGGAGGGAAGGCTACGGTGGCGGTATTGGTAATGGTGGTACCGTTAGCTACCGCCGGACTTAGTATGCCCGTTACCGTTATCAGCAGGGTGCTGGTATCAGCAGGAATATCTGCCGTGAGACTTACATTGCCCGTACCAGATGCCGGTGTAATATTTTGCACGTTGCCGGTGCTGCTGGTCGTCCAGGCAGGTGTAAGCAACTGCACCGGTAACAGGTCAGTCACCTGTAACCCAATAGCGTTGGATGGTCCCTGATTCCGGATACGGAGTACGTACTGCATTTGCTGACCGGCAGCCTGATTAGCCGGACCACTCTTGACAATACTCAGGTTAGCCCTACGGGAAACTGTGGTCAGCACGGTAGCGGTATCTCCTGCCGGCTTTGTGGATGGATCATTCAGCGCGATAGCTGTATTGGTAATGGTAGCACCGGTAAACGCCGGATCTACCTGACCATTTACTGTAATGCGGATCGCTCCCACCGGCGTAGCTGGTAAATTAGCCACTAATTGAATGTTGCCGGTACCAGTATTGCCACTGGTGATCACCGCACCGTTCACTGGGATGGCAGTCCAGGTAGCATTAATAATACCTGGCGGTATTACATCTTTAATCGTCACATTCGCAGCGCTGGAAGGCCCGTTATTAGTCACTTCCACATTATACTGAATCGGGTTGCCTGCATAGGTAGTAGTGGGTCCGGATTTACGCACCTCTAATGATGCCTTTCTGCCCACAGTAGTTGTTGCCTGTGAAGTTACCGGAGGTACTCCTGGTTCTGCGGCCGCAGCAGTAGCCACATTCACGATCTGTCCAATGAAATCGTCTTTGATAGCGCCGGTAATAATAATATTAATATAGTTCGCTTCTCCCACCGGAATATTGGCAGTAAGTCTCAACAGGTTACCTGCCCCTGTGGCACCAGCGGTGATCACCGCGCCGCCGGCTGCAGTAGCAGTCCATGTCGGGTTGAGTATGGTGGCAGGAATGGTATCTGTGATAACAGCGCCAAAAGCATCGCTGGGGCCTATATTGATAACCTTCACCCCGTAAACAATCGCCGCTCCGGCATCCGCAGTGGAAGGCCCTATTTTGCTGATAAGTAATCCGGATTTTTGTTTAATAACGGTTACGACTGTATCAGAATTTACCGGTGCAATACCAGGTTCCGATGGAGCAGCCACCGCAAAGTTTTGTATACTTCCTGCTGGTGTGGAAGAAGGAATAGTAGCGGTAACGGTAATATTAATGACACCTGTTTTAGCAGGAATATTTGCGCCAATGGATAATGTATTGCCGGTACCGGTGGCACCATTGCTGATGGTAGCACCACCTGTAGCAGTAGCCGTCCACGTAGTATTGCGCAGTAATGCCGGCAACTGATCTGTGATGAGGGTATTCAATGCGTTGGACGGCCCCAGGTTGGTTACCTGCATGGTATAAGTAATGTTATTCCCCGCATTGGCGGTTGCTGGTCCGGCCTTGGTAATCTTTACATTTGGTTGCTTTCTTACAGTCGTCACCACCTCGTTGGAAGCACCCGGCGTAGCGCCTGCCTCTGAAGGCTGGAATACGGCTCCATTCCGGAAGGTGCCACTGAAAGATGGATCCACAATACCTTTTACGGTAATGATGATGCCATTATTTCCACCACCATCAATATTCACGTCCATGTCCAGGTCGTTGCCTGTGCCGGTACCTGCTCTGATAATAGTGGCGTTGCCAATGGTAACAGTGCTCCAGGTGACCTGTTGTATTTCTGCCGGAATCTGATCGTCGATGGTCAGATTTTTCGCATCTGATACACCTACGTTATTCACCACAATATTATACACGATTTCATCGCCTGCATTCAAGGTGGCAGGTCCGGATTTGCTGATCGTCAGTGATGGCAATCTTCTTACCCTTACCGTTTTGGTAGCACTCACCGGCGGTACGTTTTCCGAAGGCGTAGCTGTGGCGGTATTGGTAATGACTCCGTCCAATGATGGATCTGTTTTGCCTTTCACGATGATGGTCAGCATATTACCACTACCGGCAGGAATCGATCCGGTGAGGCTGATATTGTTACCTGTTCCGGAGCTGGCGCTGCTGATAGATGCAGTACCGGCTGCAGTAGCACTCCACTGCACCCCGGTTAATGCGGCAGGCACCACATCGGTGATGACGAGATTTTGCGCATTAGCAGTACTCAGATTGGTTACCTGGATGGTGTAGGTGAGACTGTCTCCCGCCAACACCAGATCCACGGCTGTTTTGGTAATGGCCAGTTTAGGCAGCCGGTTCACGGTGGTAATTTTCACGGCAGAATCGGCCGTACCTGTTCCGGGAGCCGGTGTTACCACCGCCTTATTATTTATTTGTCCGGAGAAGGCGGGATCGATAGTGCCTTTCACCGTGATGGTAATATTGTTGTTGCCGCCGGCACCGATGTCGCCGGTGAATGAAATATTATTTCCCGTACCTCCCTGGGTACCGCTCACACTTGCATTGCCATTAGCGACCACTGTCCAGATAACTCCCTGCACAGAAGCAGGCACCACATCGGTGATCACTGCATTATAGGCATTGCTGGGTCCATTATTAACCGCTTTGATAATATAGGTAATACTGGTACCTGCACTGGCGGTATCAGGACCACTTTTGGTGATAGACAATGTAGATTGCTGATCTACTGTAGTGACTACTTCATTGGAAGTAACCGGTGGTATATTCTGCTCAATAGGTATTACCTGCGCGATGTTCCTGATCGGATTATTTGTAGCTGGTAAGATGGTGCCGGTAATGATGATTCTGATCACGGATCCGGCATTCACGTCTGCTGTTACTTCTACCTTATTGACATTACCGATGGCGCCCGATTTGATCACGGCCGTTCCGCTTAATACGGTGGCATTCCAGCTCACATTATATAATGCGGAGGGTACCGCATCCCTGATTTCTGTGTTGGTAGAATTGGAAGGGCCTTCGTTTTTCACATCTACGGTATAGCTGATCTGTTCACCGGCAATACCGGTAGCAGGGCCATTCTTCGTAATATCAAACTTTATCTGTTTCTGCACAGTGGCCACATCCACATCCGTTATCGGTGGTATGCCTGGTTCTGCTGGTGTAGCGGTTACCCGGTTGAGGATAGTGCCCGCAAAGTCAGGGTTGATGGTACCTGTAACGTGAACGACAATACGATTTGTAGCACCTACCGGCACGTTTCCGGTCAAGCGGATAATGTTGCCGGAACCGGAAGTTCCTGCAGTGATGACAGCGGAACCATTGGCGGTGCTGGTCCAGGTAACATTCTGCACGGCGGCAGGTACGGTATCTGTCAAAACAGTACCAACAGCATTACTGGGACCATTATTAAATAAGGTGAGTACATAATCAATCTTCTCTCCTGCAATCGCAATAACAGGGCTGGTCCTGGCCTTATCCACCAGCAATCCGGGGGAACTGGTAATCAGCGTACTGGTTTCGTTGGAGGCTATCGGATCTACGGTACCTTCTGACGCGGTTACTACCGCCACATTCGGAATGGTGCCGGTGGCAGCTGCATCCACGGTGCCGGTTACATCGATATATACTTTACCAGTATCTCCACCTGGCATATTGGCCACCACTTGAATCGGACTGCCAGTACCAGTAGCGCCGGCAGTGATCACTACCCCACCGGTAGATCTGGCCGTCCAGCTCACATTGGTGAGCTTAGGAGAAATAGCGTCTGTAATAGTGGCGCCCACGGCATCACCCAGCCCTGTATTTTCCACCGCGATATTAAAATGGATCACCTCACCGGCAATAGCCATAGCAGGCGCTCTTTTTACGGCGGAGAAATAAGGACGACGTATAACCGGTATCGTTACAGTGCTGTTGATGCCACCCGGATCCGCGATATCAGGAGATGTGGCATTGGCAGTATTGGTAAGATCTCCTTCAAAAGAAGATTTAATATTTCCTTCAATGGTAATGACCACCGAATTATTGGCAGGAATACTGGCAGTAAGATTAATCTGCGTATTGGTAGAAGTGTTCGTTAATATTTGCGCAGTACCCGTAGTGGTATACGCAATATTCGTTACCACAAAATCAGCCGGGATAACATCTTTTACCGTTACACTGGCGGCATCACTTGGTCCTGCATTCAACACTTCTATATGATATATCAGGTCCTGACCTGCCAGGTAAGGACCGAAGTTCGATACAATTTTATTGATCTGAATGTCTGCCTGATGGGTATAGGTAATGACTACCTGGTCCGTACTTGGCGGGCAATTTCCGTTGGTGATCGTCCAGGCCAGCGTAGCGGTACTATTTTCCGCAATCGTCACGATCGTATGCGGATCTGCGGGGTTGGCAATAGTGGAGGTGCCGCTGACTACTGTCCATACACCGGTACCCACCACCGGGGTATTTGCGGTCATGGTAAATACTCCTGAATTGTACTGTATTTTGTCGGCGCCTGCATTAGCAACAGTAGGCGATGCGTGAATGATCACCTCTACAGTACTACTGGTAGGCAAACAGGTACCGTTGCCGATTCTCCACCTGAACACATAGGTGCCGGGCACCAGGCTGCTTACGGCAGTAACGGGGTTATGGATATCTGCGAAAACAGCGGCTTCGGGTCCGTTTACCTGCGACCAGGTACCAATACCGCTGGTGGCCACGTTACCTGCCATGGTGGTGGTAGTAACAGCACACAATTCCTGGTTGGGACCTGCCACTGCCACGGTGGAAGCGGCATCTATTGTTAATGTAAAAGGATAGGTAACGGAGGTACAGTTCACCGCACTATTGGTGAACGTAATCGTAAAGTGGTAAGTGCCCGCAGCAACATTTCCCGGGATGGGGATGCTCAGCGGTGTTCCAGACAGCGTTCCATTGGTGATGGCTGCAAAACCGGGCATATCGCTGCTGCTCACACTGTATTTATCCGGACTGCCGGAAGTAATAGTATACGGCAGGGAAAACACCATGGCTCCCACGCACACATTAGCTACTGTTCCCAGCGTAGCGGTGATGGCTGGGTTTACTGTTACCAGGAATGCCCTGGACACACCATCCCCCTGACATCCACTTACGGTGGCGGTTACACGATAATAACGGGATGCCGTGAGGGCGCCCGTATTTAATGTGGCCGTAGTCTGACCAGCCACTACTGTCCAGCCGGTACTGCCGTCCGCACTGGTTTCCCATGTATAGGTAAACCCGGTACTGGGGGTACCTGTTCCTGCTTTGGGGGTAACTACTGCTGTGAGTTGCGTAGCGGTATTATTACAAATAGGTTGCTGGCCGGTAATGGCCACGGTATAATCTATTACTTTTAATTCTATAGGGTTGGATACCACCCGGCAGTTGAGATTATTAATTTCTGCACTGCCACCAGCTGCCACTACCCGGTATTCAAATCCGGCCTGCACGTTGGTCACAGGGAAGGTATGCTGATTGCTGCTGCCATTATTTAAAACGCCGCCTTCATTGGCCCAGTCAGTTGTACCCAGTGGTCTTTTCTGTAACTGGAAAAAATAATTGGAATAACTGCCGGCAGGTAAACTTACATCCAGGCTGGAATTACCTCCGGCACAAACCGCACCAGTGGCTTGTGTAAAGGTGATAGGAGGACCGCAGGCAGCAAAAGCGATATCGTCCAGCGCCAGGTCATTACCATTACTATTAGGTGTATTACTGAAGATCCTTAATATCACTGCGCTGGTGGTAGCCGGCATCTGAAACACACCTGCCTGTCTTACCCAGGTACCCGGACTCTGATAAGGAACCGTTCCGGTAGACACAGAAGCGATGGCCGCTCCGTTTGGATTATTGGCATCCAGGATATCAAACCGCAAACTGGGCTGGGATACGCCGTTCTGGGGGTTAATGTTCATGATCCAGGCAGAAAACTCGAAAGTAGTACCCGCGCATAAACCGGTGATGGTTCTCTGGTAAAACTGACCTGGGCGGGCTTCCGCATCTACTACCATACAATAACCCGTACCATCTGTGGAGGTATGATCCGGGCGATCTACGAAATAAATATTGTTGTATCCCCGGGTGGTATTACTGATGGTATATTGTCCGGGATAAGGGCCCGTGGGGCGGTTTCCGGTACCAGGACTATAATAAGTGTAAGTAGTAAGGCCTGAAGGCAATGGCCCTCCCAGCGTGGGTTTGGCCGCTGACGGCGCCTGACCAAAGGTTTCCCTGAACACCGGATCACCCAATGAACCGGTACACTGTTGCGCACTTGCGGGAATAGCAAACAACGAAAAAACCAAAATACTCCACACTAACATTATCTGACATCTGTTCTTTTGCATAAAGCGAGCTATCTGCAACCGATGTTTTGGAGTACATAGAGACATGGTAGACTTATTGATCATAAGGATCCGTATTTGGAGGATATAGTCAGGCAAAACCAACACTCATGAGTTAAACACTATCCGGGGATATCAACCAGCATTCTTTGACAATCAAGACAAAAGGGGGTTCCATACGTGTCAGACTACACGTTGTTACCATAGATTTTGCGCTACGAAAAATTATTATATATCAATCGGAATCAGTGCGTACTGTCACCATCTACATACATCTATCTTCCGCAACAGTACCATTCAGGGATAATCAACAATAAAAAGAGCAGAAAGTTTAGTAATTCTTTCAATTAACAGTAACGTATCAACTGAGGGGGGGCTTTCAAAATAAACCAGTGGCTACATCAGGAATCCTATCTACCTGAAACAGGTATAAAAAAATTACGAATTACGGATTTGTGGGGAGATAAACAGCGGACAACCCGTGTTAGAACATCTACCTGCAAATCCGTAATTCGTAATTCTTTCTGTATACTTTATCGTGTAATAATTCCCAGTTCTGCCACCATTACTCCATTGCCATTATTAATATGCAATGCAGAAAACTTAAAATATCTTGCTTTCAGCGGATGATCGAGGATCACCAGTTGTTGTACCGGGTTGGCCTCTATATTATGAAAATCGCCTGCCCTTGCCTTTTCCCAGTCGCGGCCATTCTGGCTCACATAAAAAGCATATTTGCCAATCAGGCCTTCATCCTTTCTATCCTGCCGCGGTAAATAGGTAAAGGCTTTAATAAGATGTGCTTCGCCCATATCTATGGCTACATCTACCGGAATTTTTCCGGAGAGTTCCGGCGTTAATGTATTCCAGTTTGTGCTTTCATCTTCATCCACTACATTGTCGGCCTGGCTGTCCGCCGGCGCCTCTATCACTTTCCATCCTTTTTTGCCAATACCGTAGATCGCAGTTTTAATGTCTCCCATTAAAACTTTGCTGCCACTTCTGGCTTTGATCGTACCGCCATCAGCGAAGAGAAAAGGTTGTTTGTATACCGGAGATTGCAATGTTGGATTGCTACCATCCACGGTGTAGTAAACAGGATCGGCAGACTGTACACCAACGATGCTTACCATACCTGACTTTTCTCTTTTAATGATTGGCGCTTTGATGTGAACAGGTTCTTTATACAATCCCACATCACTCAGTGCAATACTAACTGGAGCGTATACACGTACTCGTACTTTAGCAGCCGTCACATTTTTATCCAGGCGTATTAACCGGTTAGCTCCAATGCTGGTAGCGGATGCAATGGCTTTCCATGCGCCGTTATCCATAATATCGATACCTACAGAATCAATACGCTGACCCAGTTTAATATTTTCCCGGAGACGGATCACATTAAATGTTTTGTTGCCGTGCAGGTCCAGTGTTAAGTCGGCCGTAGTCACGGCATCGTCTGTAGCCCAGTAAGAATAACGATCGGCATCCAGTAACAGCTGCGGACCGAATTTCGCGGCATTATTGCCCCGGATGTTACTTGCTTTCAGCGTAGCACCTTTTGCGAAGTTTACAGCAAAAGTTTTGCGGAGCAGTTCACCAAAACCTTTTAAGGAAGCCACATCGATATCATTCAGCAAGCCTCTCTGGTCGGGCGACAAGCCCAGATCCAGTGAAGCGCCGTGGCCAACACTTTCATAGTAGAGGTCCAGCAACTGGGAAGAAGTGAAGACCTGTGCATTTTGCGATTCATGATAAAACCATCCTGGCCTGATGGCCACATCACATTCTGCCGGGATCCAGTATTTGCCATTGCGGGTACCTGTTGTACCCAATTCTGATTTCACAAAGCCGTTAGCGGGTCGCTTTCCTTCCTCAGGCGCTTCGGGCGTATAGGTAGCCCAGCAGGTGGTGCCGGCATGTCCGTCTTCATTACCTACCCAACGGGAACCGGGGCCCACATCACCGAAAATAACGGCATCGGGTTGCATGGTGCGGGTAATGTTCCAGGTAGAATCCCAGTCGTAATAGGTGCTGCGGTCAATATTGCGGGTTTCATTGGCGCCGCCGTAATATCCGCTGCCGCCATTAGCACCATCATGCCAGGAGGTGAACAAGGGACCATAGTTGCTATATAGTTCCTTCAGTTGTCTGCGGTAAATATCCAGGTATTCCGGCTTGCCGTATGCAGCGTTATTTCTATCCCAGGGAGAGCAGTAAAGACCCAGTTTCAAGCCAAGTTGCGCACAGGCCAACTGGTATTCTCTGATGATATCTCCTTTACCATTTTTCCATTTGCTTTGGGAGATATTATGGGTAGTGGTTTTGGTAGGCCACAGGCATAACCCGTCATGGTGTTTGGCTACTACAACAATACCTTTGAATCCACCGGCTTTGGCGGCGCCCACAATTTGCCTGGCATCAAACTGTACAGGATTCACCAGGTTGGGATCTTCATCACCATAACCCCATTCGTGGTCCAGGTAGGTATTAGCGCCGAAATGGATCAGGCAATACATTTCCATTTCATGCCATTTCAGTTGGGCAGCGGTAGGCAACACACCATAAGGCTTTGGCGCCGACTGGCTGAAAAGGTTAGTGGACAATGCCAGCAATCCTAAAAAAATACAGGTTCTTTTCATTCAAAAAAATGTTTTAAAAGTTGGACGGTTTCCCGCTGGCGGCGTCTGTTATGGCGCAACCAACAAGATTAGTCGTTATACAAAGTATTAGCCTGTATTGATGTCATCTGGTCAGGCGAAACCAGGAAAAAAATTGGCTATAGAAGAGCTCAAAAAAAGATATTGATATGAAAAATCACGAAAACACGCTATTTGCTATACCCCAATAGTTTGGGTAAAATGATTTGTCAACAGTCAGAAACTGTATAGAAAAATCTGCTATAAAATCATCGTAATGGACCCCTACCTGTAATGATTGCCCATTTTTTATCAGCTCGCAGGCATCATTTAAAACACTCCCCAACAGGTCTAATGATAAGCCAAAACATATAATTTCGGGATGATTAAATTTTTGATAAAGGCCGATGGTATAAGCGAATCCCGGCAGGAAACCATCTGGTTTCACCTGTATAATGTAGCAGCCGTATTGTTCCATGTTACGCTGAATTTTTTCCTGTGGAATAGGATCGTGATCACAGTGGTCCACGTTCAATGGATTATTTTTAAATTAATAAAATGTTACCTCTCCAGTATACTTATCCACATACCTGATACATCCCCCACCCTACCAACGCCGCCAGCAGCGTATTCAAAAAATTCACCGCATCATTTCCTATATAACGCTGACGCTCCAACGTAGCACCCAGCAAAGAATCTACCAGGTTACCCACCACACCTGCTATTAACACTACCAATATACGGCTATCCATTCCGAAGAAAGCACCGTATATCAACGCAATCAACAAGGCACCTGCGGCGCCCAGCAGCGTGCCTTCCAAACTGATAACGCCATCCAGTCCTTTGGGTTCCTTTTTAAAACTGAGGATATTATAAAAGTTACGACCGTACACCATGCCCAGTTCGGACGACAGTGTATCTGCGGTAGCCGAAGCCAGACTGGCCGCCAGCATAAGTATAAAGACCGTAGCATATGCCGGGTACAGCAGGGCCAGCAGGCCCATGATAGCCGCCACGCCACCGTTGGCAAATACCTGCGCGGCGGTACGTTGCCGGGGATGAGGATCCTCAGCAACAGCTTTCAGTTGTTTTTTATGAGAAGTGGCTTTTACACCGAGGATAAAAAAGGTGCCCAGCAATGCGAGGCCGCCATAGCCCGCGCCCAGGGCTGTCAACAGACCGACCAGGGCAGCCATGCCTGCTGCCGGTATGGTGAGTTTGCCGGCTTTAACACAAATGACGGCGACAGCGATGATCCCCATCACCACACCTAACAGTTCGAATGAAAAGGATAGTTGCATATTGAAGCGCAAAACTATACAAATATCTCATTCCTGTTTTTTAAATATAGGGGGCTGCTTTTTCTTTTACCCATTCATGCTGCAGGGCCCAGCTATTCCAAACGGATTTGGCCCATTTACGGATAGCGGCGTAGAGGTCTTCGTTGGTGTTTGCCCGTAGTACTTCCTGCACGGTAATGGCGGCGGCCTGTCCCGGAGGCGATATCGGTTCCCAGTGTTGTTTGGGGATGATGCTGTGTACATGTTGCACCTGGCGGCCGGTATATTGCAGTTCCAGTGCCAGATATAGCCCTATCAGGGCGTAAGCGGTGGTCATACCTTTGGCCACGCCGCCGGCGTGCTGGGCACTATACGCATCTACTGACAGCTGGTGGTGGAAGTCCGGATGTTCAAGGGCAAACGTACGGGCAGAAAGCTGATTGAAGAGGTCCAGGCATTCACCGGATGCATTATAGCGGTCGGAAGGGGCCAGTTGTTCATCTGCAAGATGCAGATGACAACCGGGGCAAATGATTTTATTTGCTGTCATAGCTGCTGAGTTAGTGCTGGTGTAAAACTTAAATTTAACGATTTTTACACCAGCACGAACGTTATTCCTGTACTAGACGAATCATGGTACTTAACTCGGTAATCAGGGCATCATCATTCCCTAAAAACCCACCTGAGCGGAAACGGATGTTCCCCTTGAAGCGAATTATTCTATACCGTAATCATTCGCTTCAATAGCTTTTTTGCTTACTGCCTTCAGCTTTTTGCTTACTTAACGTACCAATCTCTCAATCTCACGTCAATTCCTTTATTACCTGCATCTACCAGGCTTTTGAATTTATTCACATCACTAAAACCATCTTTACCACGGTAGTGATAAGGATATACTATTTTAGGTGCGAAAGCCAGTACTGCATCGGCAGCTTCCGGAACGTCCATCGTATAAGGCAGATTCATACATACAAAAGCAATATCGATATTTTTCAGGCTACGCATTTCCGGAATGCCCTGGGTATCGCCGGAGATATAGATATTCTTTTTGCCGTAGTTCAGTACATATCCATTACCTCTGCCTTTGGTATGCATGGCAGTAGCACTTTCCGGGATGTTATACATTGGAATAGCGGCTACACCAATACCGGACAATGATTTTTTATCACCGTTTTTCAGCACAATCACCTGAGCTTTATCCGCAGCGGACATTTTATCTGCCACCACCTGCGGTACAATGATGATCGTTTTCGCTGTTTTCACCGTTGCAATAGAAGCTGCGTCAAAGTGGTCGCCATGTATATCGGTAACCAGGATAATATCCGGCGCTGTCAGCCCGGTATACTTGTCCGCACCACCGGTCGGATCCACGTAGATAGTTGTTTTACCAGCCTGTAACACGAAACTGGCATGCTCAATGGGCTGAATGGTCAGCTGGCCATTGGCAGCGGGAATAACGTCTGGCTTCACCCGTTGTGCAGACACCATAGCAGCCGCAAAAAGGAAGCATAAGGAAAGAAAACTGATTTTCATAAAAAGTTGATTGTAGTTACTAAAGATACCCCGTTTATCCTTCTTTTTTAATAAAATGCTACATTCGTTGCTACTGTAAACGCATTTATATCGATGAGATCAGGGCTTACTATTCTTCTACTAATCTTCCTGGCTGGCCGCACATGTGCCCAATCTGACAGTAGTGCTACCGTTACTCCGGACAGCGCCGTTACCACCATCCGATCTGCTGATACGCTCATACGGTACCGTATCAACGGAGCTTACCTGGGCAGTATCTGGCAGGACCTGAAGTATACCGTAGCCAGGCCTGCGCACTGGGAGAAACGGGATTATATCCGGCTGGGCGTTGTTGGCGGTGTTGCCGGTATCCTGCTCGCAGGTGATTATGGTGTAAAACAGTTTTTTGTACACCACCAATCCAATTTCGTGACCAGCGTTACCGATCAGATAGAACCTTTCGGCAACGCGTACTCCCCCTACCTGGTAGCCGGCATGTATGTAGCCGGTGTGATCACCCACGATCGTAACCTGGAACATGGGAGCCTGATGGCAGCCAAATCGCTGATCATCTCCACCGTCATCTATGCTACTATCAAAAGCGTTATAAGAAGAGGCCGTCCTACTTACTACGATTCCCCCTTCGGCTTTGAGCCGCCCTTCACCAATGATAAACAACATACTTCTTTCCCTTCCGGGCATAGTCTTACGGTAATGACAGTAGCTACTGCCATGGCGGAACTATATGGAAAAGATCATCCCTGGGTACCCTGGGTCGCCTACGGCATTGCAGGACTCACCGGCGCCACCAGGCTATATGAAAACCGGCACTGGAGCAGTGATGTATGGGTAGGCCTGGCATTGGGGCATTTTGTAACCAAAAGCATTTTCAGACATCAACGGGAACTGGAACACAAAAAAGCCATGAAGCTATTAGCGGTGAGCTTATAATATTTAAAAAGAGGAATGGAGTGGCGATGGCAAAACCTGTATCACCTGGCGACTGGTGGCCATCACAAGAGAGGCATGGGAAAAGATCAAGAATCACCAGCGTGGGGAAAAATAAAGCGTTTACAGGGGCCGTTACTGGCTATTCTTACCGGCCCCTGTACATTCACTATTTAAGCTGACGCATATCTGCAAAAAACGCCACATTTCCACTCATATCTACCTTGTATGCGGCTGGTCTTCCTTTTTTATCAATCAACTCTATGAAATAATTATCCGCATCATCAAACTGCATCCCATAAAGGATCATATCTGTTTCATTGTCTTCGTTATCGTCAAAGAAAATAACTGGTGCCTGTTCATAATTCGAAAAATGTTTCCTGATTTCTTTTTGTCCGGCCGCCGGCAAATCATTGAACGACGCATGTGAAGTAGTCCCCACCAGCTGTGCATCGTTATCATAGTAGGCAGACATTTCCACCCCTTTTGCATTAACAAAAGTAGCTTTATCGAAATACGCTTCTCTTGTCCAGCTAACGTCCGTTACATTACCGAAGTCCACGGCAAACTGCTGCTGGGAGAACGAACTGATATCCTTTCCTTTCAATGCTTTTAACGTAACTTTTTGTGCATGACGCTCCTTACGCATTTCTTTATGACTGACTGCGGGGCCGCTGGTTTGCGCGTAAAGGGAACACGCTGCGATAGAGAAAGCAATTAACATGATTACCTTTTTCATGATGGCAAAATTTAAATGTTAACAAATAAACAATGCAGCACGAAGGGTTAAGTGGTATCATGATAACAACACGATATCGGCCTGGTTCAAAACGTTATGTTAAAAAATTATGTGTCCTGAGATGGCAGGGTATAAACAAACGCAAACGTATCCGGAGCTACTGCCTTTACCTGCAGGCTACCGTTCATTTTAGTCATAAAATCTCCACCCGTCACCAGCATCAGTTTATCTTCCGGTTGTGGCAGATCCAATAAACACAGCAGTGCCGGGGTAACAGTAACGGGGTGGCCTTCCATCCAAACAATTGTTTCTCCATCCTGTTGTTCTGCTTTGATCCGGATGGTACCTCCATGACCGGTAAGGGCTATGATTTGTCGCAGCAGGGTACGATGTACAAACTGCAGCATATCAGGATCGGCAGCTACTGCCGTTGCTAATGGAACGTGTATGTCGATGCTGAGTCCTTTATTATCCACATCGGCCTGCATGCTATCTGTTACTTTCGGAAGCATCTCTGTGATGTCACAGGCCACAGGATGAAACACGAAGTCAGAAAACTGCGATTTTATCCACCGCAGGATGCCGTCAAAATTATCCAGGGTGACGCGGGAATCCTGCTCTACCCGCACAATACTGTCCAACAGCGCCTTACGATCATGTGTACCGCGTTGCCATAACGCCGCAGTTTCGATGATATCTTTTATGGGGGTCCGAAAGTCCTGTGCTATCAATGATAACAACCGGTTCTTAAAATCATCCCCTGCCTGTAATCGTGTATTCTTTTCCGTGATACCGGCATTCAATGTCGCCAGGGCTACGGCATACTGACGGGAAGCATAATAGGATAAACAGTAAATAGCTGTAAAAATAAGTAATAGTATCAGCAGGGATAATAAAAATATCAGCAACCACCGATGGCTGGTTCTCTGCAAATCACTTTGTATAATGGCTTGTTGCTGCAGCTGGTTGGTAATTTGCAGTTCCTGCATTTGCTGTTCTTTCAGGAAATAACTGATATAGTCTACCACAGGAAGTTTACCTGCTTCCGATTGTTCGAATGTGGCCAACTGTCGGATCGATGCCCCATAAAGTGCCATTCTTCTCCAGTCCTTCTGGGGTAAATAATGAGCGTATAAATTGGGTACCTCGTCCATGATGGCTTCATTATCGCCTATTTCTTTTGCCAGCAGGAAAATTTTTTCCGCATATGCAATCGAATCTACTTTATATCCTTGTTGCATAACATCACCTTTTAAATGATCATACGCAGTAAGGGATTCATCCGGCAATCCTTTTTTATATGCTTCCTCTGCGAGTTCATTGATCCGTTTTTCCGTTTGTGCGAAAGGTCTATTTTTTATCGTGGTCATGGTTTCAAACAACCTGGCCTCGTACCATTCCATACCATATGGATTTTTAGCAGCAATGCTGCGTAACTCTTTCAACGCCCATTTAACAGAATCGCTTTTCGCCGGATTTCCCCAGTAGTATTCAAGGTAATTAATCAGGTTCACGGCATACTCATCCGGTTTAAGAAACCGTTTGCACAGTAGTAATGACTGCTGTTCGTATTCCTGCGCTTTACCAAGGTTCCCTTCAGCCCTGTAAGCGAGTGCGAGGTTACTGAAATCGGTGCCGATGCTTCCGGAATCACGCAGTGCTTCATCTACCTGTAATGCCTTGTAATTATAAATGATGGCCAGTTTCGTATTTCGCTTTCTTGTATAAAACAAGGCAAAGTTTGTATACGCAAAAGATTGTCCTTTTTCATCATGCCGGCGCAGGGATATTTCCAGCGCCTGGGTGACATACCAGAAACAGCTATCCAGGTTGTTCCGGTGGTGGTAAAAGGCCAGATTATTCAATGTTTGTACATACTCACTGCTGTCTTTTGCCCGGTGCAGTTTTTCATGCAACCTCCTAAAGTTATCCGTTTGGGCAAGCGTTGTTTGCCAGCTGGCAAAAGCAGCTATGCTATATAACAGATATTTTAAGCCTTGTGGTATCATTCTTTATTGCAATTGAGGAGGTTTTACCAGGAGCAACGTATAAGAAAGCAAGGCTCCTCCTTCGGAGAGATTGCCGGCTTTTATTTCTCCATTCATCTTATAAATAAAGTCACGGCAAATGATCAACGCCAGTCCTGCACCCTGCTGCTCACCTGTGTGTCTCTGGTTACTATATTCAAACAGGTATGGCAAAATATCTTCCGGTATACCAGGCCCCTGGTCTGCCACCGATAAGGTCATATGGTCCATGTCTGTGTTGCTGCTGATACGTAGTATTCCTTTCACCGGAGAAAACCTGACAGCATTATGAATGAAGTTACGATGCACGAACTGTAACATCTCCCGGTTTGCCCAAACAGCTGCGGTATCAGGAATGCTGATGTCAATCTGCAACTGTTTACCACGGATAAGACTTTCCATATATTGAATTACTTCGGGGATCATGTCTGCCGGTTTACAGGCTTCCGGCGTATACACAAACCCGGAGGACTGAGAGCTGATCCAGGCCAGTATATTATCAAAGATCTGCAGGGTATATCCGGCAGTACGTTCCACCTCTATCATCCACCCGGTGGCTTCTTCTGTGGTTAACACTTCTTCTTTCAGAAAAACGGCGATATTAATGATGTTGCTCAGCGGGGCTCTGAAATCATGTGCCACCACAGACACCAGCTTATTTTTGAAATCGTCATGTTCCTGCAGTAGCTTATTTTTCGCCTGCATTTCCTGGTTCTTTGCAGCGAGGAAACCGGCATTTCTTTTCATCTTTTTATATGCCCGGAAAAAGTACCAGCCTGTGAGTGTAGCCAGCACCAGTAATATGGAAAGAAATCCTGCCAGGTACAGTCGTCCCCTGGTTTCCAGTTGCTGTTTATATAACAATTTCTCCTGGATAGCACGTTTCAGTTGTAAGGAATGTATATCATGTTGCTGGGTATAAAAGGAGAGATAATCCATTTCACCATCAGATTTAATGGCGGTTCTTTTCTCCAGGATGTCCAGCAGTATGCCACTGTAGTGTGCAGCGCTATCAGGTTTACCGGCTTTTGTGTACCAATCAAATAACTGGATAACATAAGGCAGCATGCTGACCTGATAACCTCCTCTTTCAGATAAGGTAACCATCTGTGAGAGATATTGAATGGAATCGGCCTGGTGGCTGGCGGCCCTGGCAGTAGCCATCAGGTGGCAGGCATTCATGCCGGTATAGTTGTAACCATTCCCTGAAGCAAAGGCAATCAATGACGACAA
This sequence comes from Chitinophaga sp. 10T418, assembly GCF_056394125.1. Classification (NCBI taxonomy): domain Bacteria; kingdom Pseudomonadati; phylum Bacteroidota; class Chitinophagia; order Chitinophagales; family Chitinophagaceae; genus Chitinophaga; species Chitinophaga sp. 10T418. The sequence continues at coordinate 85,648 of NZ_JBFTHG010000011.1, read as the reverse complement.
ATTGGTTTCAGCGGCAGCGGTATCCTTCTTCCGGAGCAAATCTTTTATGTCCAGTAAGTCCAGCTGAAGAAGGGCTGGCTGATCAGCGTGCCGGGTGAAGATATTACGGGCGGTTGTTACTGCCCAGCGAACGGAATCCGCCTTTTGTGGATCGTTCCTGTTTACGCTGGCATAATGCATTAATGCCAGCGCATACACACTGTCATTCCCGAAGCGATGTCCTATCGCCATCGCTCTGCCGGCGTAATCCACTGCAGATGGGTGCTGACCTGACTGCTGATAATATGCACTGATACAAACATATATCTGGCCTATTCCGATGCTATCGTTCAATTTTTCATAGGCCTGCAAAGCATCCATGTAATAACGAATAGACAAATAGTGGTTATTATTCTCCCCATAATAGTTACCGAGCGTCTGCCATGCATCTGCCTTCCCTTTTGTATAATCCAGCCGGGTAGCAATTTCCCTGGCCTGCCTGGCGTAGAAAAATGTAGTATCCAGCTTTTTTTGTTGCGCTAAAATTGCCTGATGATTCAACTTATCCACATAACGCATACTGTCCACCGATATATCCCGGGCATGCAGTAAACCTGCATAACATAGAAAGCAGATCAATCCGAAACCTCTCCACACGGCCTTCATCGGTTTGATTGCCTGAATGATCATAAATACCTGCGTGTTTGGTGAACAATGACTATCACTATTATTAGTGAGCAGCATGAATGGTATGCTTAAACGGTTTATTCCCCGGAGAGCCCGTTGGATATGTTTTTCAATAGTATGTTGAAAGATAATAGTGTATAATCCGATAATGTTTTTATTTTTCTTAATATCCTGTGATTAACGTTCGCTTAACGTCAATTGCTCCTGAATATAAGAAATATTATTCAGATATGAGATCCTCCCTTGGGGGCTCAATGGAATTGTTTGGCAATTCCTCCCCACTGTTTTATCTTCCCGCAAACTTTCCGATATCATGAAAAGAATTGTAGCCATCCTTGTTTTAATAGCCGCCTGTAATAGCAGCTTTGCACAGGAAGCAGAGGTGTACCAGGAACCCAGTAAAGAAACCGTTGCCTACCAGGAATACCGTGAAAAAATAACCAGGCCGCCATATGGGCTGGAGAAGGTATTAATGATGATAAAAAAAATAGAGGGCAACGATGAAAACATGGTGCTCAAGCAGAAAGACTACCTGACATTATCCCTACGGGAGAAGTTTACCTATCATATGATTAACGCGGAATCGTATAGCCAGAACTGCGATGCCATGCCACCCGTGATGGATGCTGAGAAAAAAATCTTTGCGCAGCTCCCGGATGCATTCGGTGAATATAGCTGGAGTGAGCGTCAACTGAATTTTCTCCATGCCAACCGCGACTCCGTGATGGCGTTGATGATCGAATCTATTGGCAGAAGCAACCGTGTAGGCGTGAATTATAAAAAAGCTATTATTGAAATCAATGGCAGGGAAATGATTCCTTTGCTGATCAACACTTATAACAGGGATCATAAAGACAAAGACATTCTTACCCTGTTAATGATCCTGATGAAAAACAATGAGTACACACCTTTCCTGACTTCTGCTTCCTATAAAAAATTATATGCAGACGGAGACAGCAGCTATCATGCTTTTCTCAATTTCAACACCGCCAATGAAGAGCTGATCATACAGCGGGCCAACAATTTTTATAATGCACTTCCTAAAAAAGGTTAGTAGTGTACTCCTGCTGCTGATCAGCGTTCATGCTGGGCTGGCGCAGGACAAATGCGGCTATGTGCTGGTGCCCAAAGGGCACTATTGGATCGGCAAAAAACAACATACGCTGAATCCGCGGCGGCAGCTGAACACTGACTCTTTTTATATCGCCGCCTGCGAAACCACCAACCGGCAATTTGCCGCATTTGTGGCGGCTACCGGCTATATAACAGATGCAGAGCAACGGCATGATGCCCTCGTGTTTGTTCCGGGGCTGCGGGAATTTGAGTGGCATAACGACAGCACCGCTTTCTGGCGTTTCCCCAATGGCATTAGTATTGGTGGTATTGAAAATAAAATGGATCACCCGGTCACCACCATCAGTTATAAAGATGCCCTGGCCTATTGCGAATGGGCCGGGGTAAGACTGCCTACCCTGGAGGAATGGGAAATAGCTTCCCGCGCAGGCACTGCCACCGATTATTTTTTCGGCGCCACCAATGCCCAGATCGGCCGCTACGCCAATATCTGGCATGGACAAGACCATTTGCAGGCCGACAGTTCAGACGGTTATATGTATACCTCACCCACCGGCAGCTTTCAGCCAAATGCGTGGGGACTGTATGATATGTATGGTAATGTATTTGAATTCTGTTCCGGTAAGGTACTCCCCAATGAAAGTCCTACCGTAGCACATGCCCGTGGCGGCTCCTGGTGGTGCAGTAAGGCAGCCTGTTCTTTTTTCAATTCTGCCGATATTGGCCGGGTGAATAAGCGGGCGTCATTCAGCAACCAGGGATTCAGGGTAGTGAAAAAAAGTGCAGTACAATAGCTGTACTTTCCCAACAGTCGGGGATACTATCTCTCACGCTCAGGCCTGTACGCGGGCGGTAACATCGGAAAAGTATTGGGCATAACGCCTACGGGAATACGTTGTTGTGCAACGGTAGCCATTGACAACAGCAACCTGTCAGCATGGCCATTGATCGGTGAATCATTATCTTTTATTGCTGTGAAGAAATTTTACGTGGATTATTTCCCGGCATGTTTCCGTAAGATACATTTTCCGGGGAAAGACCGGCTGTTCACATTTTTTTTTGCTCAAAAGAACAAAATACAACGTTGGGAGTTTATATAAAAGAAATGTCCGTCATGAAAAAGGTATTTCTCCTGCTATTACTAAGCCCGCTGTCCATGGTGGCTCAAAAGCAGCTCCTGATCAACAATGTACAGTTATTCAACGGCAAGGAAAACAAAACGGAAAATGTGAATGTGCTGGTCACGGATCGTTTAATCACTAAAATCTCCCGGGAGCCTATTCCTACCAATAAAAGCATGTTCGTAACGATCATTGACGGGCGACATAAGTTTCTCATGCCGGGTATGATAGATGCGCACTGGCATGCGTTTATGTGTGCCAATACCATGATGGATATGATGATGGGGGAACAGAGCTTCCTTTTTATCCGCGCCGCCAAAGAATCAGAGCGTACGTTGCTGAGGGGATTCACGTCCGTCCGGGATCTGGCCGGTCCTGTATTCGGGATTAAAAGAGCCATTGATATGGGCATACAACCTGGCCCCAGGATTTATCCGAGTGGGGCTATGATTTCTCAGACTTCTGGTCATGGTGACTTTAACCTCATCAGTGACCCTCCGCGGATGTCATCCAATACTGTTGCCCGCCCGGAAGCATTGGGAGTGGGCATCATTGCAGATGGCTACCAGGAAGTATTGGTGGCTACCCGCGAACAACTAAAACACGGGGCTACGCAGATAAAGCTGGCAGCAGGTGGCGGTGTGGCGTCATCTTATGATCCACTGGAGGCTACGCAATATTCTGTGGAAGAAATGAAAGCTGCAGTGCAGGCGGCCGGTGATTTCGGCACCTATGTAACCGTACATGTATATACTACGGAAGGCGTAAAACGGGCGGTAGCTGCCGGTGTAAAATGTATTGATCATGGACACCTCATGGATGAAGAATGTGTAAAAATGCTGGCTGACAAAGGTATCTGGCTGAGCATGCAACCATTCGACGGACAAACAAATACTTATAGCGATCCTCAACAGGCAGCCGACAGCAAGAAAGTCGGGGAAGGCACTGCCAATGTATACCAATGGGCGAAAAAATATAAGGTAAAACTGGCCTGGGGAACAGATCTCCTCTTTAATCCTGCCGGTACTAAAAACCAGAACGCCAATATTATCAAGCTGAAATCCTGGTTTAGCAATTTTGAAATCCTGAAGATGATCACCTATGATAATGCACAACTGCTGGCCCTTTCCGGCGCCAGGAATCCATATCCCGGCAAACTGGGTGTGCTGGAAGAAGGCGCTTATGCAGACATGTTGCTCGTAGATGGAGACCCCTTACAAAATATTGAACTGTTGGGAGATCCGGAAAAAAATCTGCTACTCGTCATTAAAGACGGTACCGTCTTTAAAAACATACTACCCACACCGTAACATCAAAATAAAAACCAGATCATCGCCACTGCTGCTGCCGTCATTAAAATAAGCGTCAGCGCACCCAACAAATTCGAAAACTTAGAGTTTGTGAATTCCCTCATGATCTTTTTATTGTTGCCGATGTGCATGATCATGGCAATCATGACCGGAGCCGTTAAACCATAAGCTATGGCCGTGTACAGCAATGCCTTAATAGGACTCACATCCAGAAAATCGAGCGACAACCCCACAATCAGCGAAACGATGATGGAAATATAGAATGGCTTCGCCTGTGAAAATTTCTTGTCCAGTCCGGCCTGCCAGCCCAATGTTTCTGCCAGCATATACGATTGCGAACCTGCCAGCACTGGTATGGCCAGTAAGCCCGTGCCCAGTACCCCCGTGGCAAAAATGAGATAAGTCAGTTTCCCTGCCAGTGGCTGCAGCGCCTTCGCGGCCTGATCTACTGTATCTATTTGTGTTACCCCGGCAGGAAACAATACACTACCGGTAGTGAGGATAATAAAAAACATCACGATATTGGAAAACAACATACCGGTGTTCACATCTGTCTTCATATCACTTAATACTGCTTTATCCACCACAATACCTTTGGTGCTATGTGCCATATCTTCTGCCTCCATAGTCGTTTGCCAGAAAAAAAGATAAGGCGAAATAGTGGTGCCTAAAATAGCCACGATAATGGAGAAAAAATCTTTATTATACCCGATAGTGGGAATGAAGGTATTCCTCGCCACGGCCCCCCAATCCTGCTTTATCATAAAAGGCACAATGATATACAACAGCAGCGACATACAAAGCCACTTCAATATCCTGGCAATCTTCTGATAGGAGTACCGGATGATTACATACATCATGATAGCCGTAACGGCTACACAAAAAACGGATACCGGTATAGCCGGAAAGATCATATGACATACCGCCCCCATGCCCTGAATATCGGCGCCCAGATTAAGCGTAATGGCCGGAAAGCTGAACAACAACATGATATATAATACCGGCCGGGGATAGTATTTTTTTAACGTCACTGTTAATCCCTGGCAGGTCACCAATCCTATGCGGGCACACATGCCCTGCACACCGGCCATTAATGGGAAAGTCAACAGGGATGTCCACAGCGTGGTTAATCCAAACTGTGCCCCTGCCTGCGAATAAGTAGCTATGCCGGAAGGGTCATCATCGCTGGCACCTGTGATTAATCCGGGGCCTAATTTCTTAAAGAAAACGGCGAGCTTATTTTCGGATGCAGATGTAGGCATGAATTATCGGAATTAATGGGTAGACAGTAAGTTAAACCAAAATTTGCAGAATCGGTGAAGCCTCAAACAGTGAAAAACCGGTTCATCCGGGCATCATAAAAAGGGTGTACCGAATGAATCGATACACCCCGGTTTATATCCGTCCGTTCCCCTCAGAACGTATGCATATACTCTTTATAGCGATTGTATAAATGTCCGGCCTGCAGGTAAGCCGACTGCGGACTCATGAAATGTGAGAACTCAAACGTGATGGCTTTATCGTAACCGGCACGGCGTGCTGCTTCCAGCTTCAGGCGAAGTTTCTCAAATTTAATCGGCAGAAATTTAATCGGCATATCCCTGTCAAAACTTTCGGCATTGGTCCAGCATTGCAGGCCATAACGATCGGCCATCATTTTGTTGACCCGGAAAAAGTCTTCCAGTTCATTGTAATCGATATGCCCATCCTGGAAAGCTACCGCATCTACGGCGCCACGGATGCCATCAAATATTTCACTCCACTCCTTTTCATGTTCCTCCAAGGATACCGAATCTGCTTTGGTTAGCTGACCAGCAGCTGCCATCACCGCTTTTTTACCATCTATCCAGGGAGAGATGAGGGTAGGCAGTCCGTTGCTCACTGCCTTACATTGTAGGCCCAGTGTGCGGAAAGCGGTGGCCGCTCCTTTTGTTTTACGGCTGATTTCCATAGACAGGTACCAGCCTTTAAAACTTTTATGATGGCCATAGGTTTTCCATACTTCTTCTATCACAAAACGGTTGCTGTCTGTTTCATATTGCATATCGCCGGTATCCCAGTATTTGCCGCTGTCGTACAGCCCGAAATAAAACTGCATATCCAGTTCATCGGCCAGCTCCAGGTACATTTTCACCAGGTCTACCGGTGGCTCATAACAACCAAATTCCTGGATGAGGTACCTGGAAGGATAAGTAATAAACTTGCGGTAACCGCTGCGGATCAGGATCACCGTATCTATCCCGATGGCCTTCATGTGTTCAAAGTCCCTGCGCCATTCTTCCCGGCCCCAGTTCTGATGCGGGATATCATGGCTGATTTCATCTATAAACGTTCCTGTAATTTTCATTATAATAACTTTTTACGCTGCAATATCCCCTTCCATACCTGGTAGCCGGCACCGGTTAAATGCAAACCATCGTTGGTATAAGCGCTGCTTAATTTACCAACATTATCGCACATTTCATTGTACAAATTTACGTAGGTGCATCCCCGTTGTGCCGACAGTATTTCCAGCTGCTGATTTACCGACTGTATATGAGCTTCCTGATGCTGGTGGCGGGCAAATTCTGTAAACGCATCATTCGTAGGCAATATGCTCTGCACATATAGTTTTGTTGCGGGAGATGCCAGCCGAATACGGCGAATGATCTGCGTATAGTTCGCCAGAATAACACTGTCCGGCACTCCCTCTGCGATATCATTGATCCCGATCATCAGAAATATGCGGGCAGGTTTCCTGTCCGTTACTTCGGATAACCGGTTTAAGATACCGGCAGTTTTATCGCCGCTGATACCCCGGTTTTTAATCTTAGGATTTTTCAACAGCTCGGACCATTCTGCGATGTCCGTAATACTATCTCCCAGAAAAATTACTTCACCGGCATCGGTATCCGGAATCCCCATAAACTGGGTCACCTTTTGCCGGTAATAGGAGCTGCCATAGGTACTGTCGTACTGAGCGGCCACGGAAACAGGCCATAGCAACATGCCTGCGGCCAATGCATATTTTTTCATCCTGCTATACTTTTTCCGGGATCAACGGAACGGGTGTTTTGTAAGGTACATTTTCACCGGCAGTAATATCCAGGCGATCGTACCAGGTAAATTTAAGGATGACCATACAGGCCAGCCATACACCCATTGCCAGGAATCCTTTTTCAAAATAGCCAAATACAAAACAAATGGGCATAATCACCATGCTCATCTGCCAGCAAATGCCTACCAGTATATTTAAGAGATCCCATTTAAATTGTTGATTCGGTATAAACGAAGGATCGGCCATTTTTGCCCAGCGCGCTACCGGCTTCCACCAACCCCATGGACGGGTGTTTACATAAAAGCCGGTAAGCACCTGCTGGTTGGCAGCCGGTGTCAGCAGGCAACCCAGTACACTACCGGTCATAGAAAATACCAGGATGATAAAGAACGAAATCAAGGTACCAATACCGCTGCCGAAAAGATCGGCATATTGCGGGAAATAAGCCGTTGCCAACAAGTCCATCAGTTTAGGCACAAACGTGGCGGAGATAAGTCCTACCAACATACCGGAGAAATAGCCGTAGCCGTTGAACCGCCACCAGATCCACTTCAATACGTTGGCCGCTGCGTAACCGCCGTAAAGGGCAGAAGAAATCCACAACGTGAGCGAACTGAGTGAGTTGGCAAACAATCCAAAAATACAGCCGGTAAGGATCACCGCTATGGAAGTAATATAACTCCACTTCACATAATGCCCCGGTGCTTCGTTGGGTCTGAAATATTTTTTATAGAAATCGTTCACCAGGTAAGCCGGCGCCGCATTTACAAAGGCCGAAAAAGTGCTCATGAACGAAGCCAGTAATCCAGCCAGCACCACGCCTCTCACCCCTGCGGGCAAATAACCACCCACTACCCGGCTGAGAATAATTTCAAAATCAGGTTTTGCCTGTCCCTGTAATACTGGCATTAAATAGTTGATGCCTATCAGGGTTAATGCACTCACCATCATGAACAGCGGAATGTATAATACCAGGTTGGTAAAGCCGGTAAGCATGGCAGCCTCCTTTGGCTTTTTGGCACTGAGGATACGTTGCATGTCAAACCCTGGCACAGGACCAGCGAGACTCGAAAATATGCCTTTGGCAATCATCATCATCACCAATGCACCAAACCAGGTAAAACCATCTTCTGCTACTTTCTGATTGGCCTGCGGGAAAGTGGTGGTCCAGTTGACATCCAGTTTCCAGGTGGGCCAGAAATTACTCCAGCCTTCCGGCACTCTTTTATGCAGCGCTGTATAGTTCACATCGTGCACGGCGTAAGTTACCACCAGCACACAGCTCACCAGCAGGATACCATATTGCAGTACCTCTGTGGCTACCACGCTGTACATGCCACCTTTTACGGTATATAAAGTGGTTAATGCCACAATTATAACCGCATAGGTTTGCTGACTTGTGAGCAGCGGATTAGTGAGGTCCCAGGGCAAAATGCTGCCGCTGAATTTGCCGATGCCTACAAATACATACCCGATAAATCCGATCACGCTCACAATAGCAAACAGCACCACAATAATATGTGCCAGCCTGCCGCCGCGGTCATCGCCAAAACGTTTGATGATCCAGTCGGCCCCTGTCATAGCGTTGCTTCGCCGGATCCACACCGCCAGGAATACCATCACAAAAATCTGGTTCCAGATAGGCCACAACCAGGGCAGCCACGCGGCTTTGAAGCCATATACAAATAAGAGCGCCACATAAAAAGCTGTGCCGCTTACATCAAACATGCCACTACTATTGCTGAATCCCAGCCAGTACCATTTGATATTATTATCTCCCAGGAAATACGACTGGATATTTTTGGAAGCTTTCTTCGATATCCAGAATCCGAGTCCCACAATAATGGCCAGATAAAGAAAGATGATCACAATGTCTATTGTCGCCAGATTCATGATGTACTATTAATAAATGAATTAAATTAATCGTTGTTGCTGCAGCACATTTACCCATTTCAGGTATCCTTCACCAGACAGATGTAAACCATCATAAGTATAACGGGCATCCAGCTGTCCACTGCCATCCAGCAGGGCATCGTATACATTCACAAAATGAATGTGCATGCCTGCTGCCATTTCACGGATACCGGCATTCAGTGTTTTTATCTGCTCATTGGTACCGGTATAATACTGCCGGCCTATCAGCTGATTGTTGATCGGGAATACACTCTGCACATAAATGCGGGTAGCCGGTGACTGTGTTTGTACAGCAGCAATAATGCGGCGATACGTTTGTACAATCGCTGCTGCGGGCATCTGCTTATTGATATCGTTGGTGCCGACCAGTATAAATAAGCGGGCCGGCCGATGCCGGATCACCTCATCTACCCTGGCCAGCAGGCCATTGGTATTGTCGCCCGCAATGCCCCTGTTCAGGATGTTGGCTTTGCCCAGGAACTCTGACCAGTCGCCCCACTGCGTAATACTGTCTCCAAAAAAAATCACAGGCTTCTTCGCCACCGGTAACTGCTTGAAATAGGCCGTCCGGCTGTCATACAAATAATTATGATAGCTGGAATCCTGTGCCAACAGCTGCGACATCGCACATATTAGCAGCATAGGTAAGATGGTTGATATCTTCTTCATATAATTTATGTTTTCCAATACCACTGCCGGTGGCTACACCACGCGGCAATAGCAGCTACTATTCCGGTAAATAAAAAGCCCCTTACTACACCCAGCCAGACCGATTGTCCCATACTTTCAAAAAGAGACAGCCCACCCGTCAGATGCAGCAATGGCAATAACAAGAGGTTGCCCGCTACGTACGCCACCATGGGATTACGGCCGGTCAGCGACAGGCCATGAATGATGACATTTCCTGCCTTACTGTACTGTAATGAATAAAAAATGATTAGTACCAGGAATGCAAGACCGGTAGTAACAAAGTAATAGCTAAACGTGGCCGGATCTTTCTTAATGCCTCCTTCAAATGACTCAAAGCATAGGCCAAGGACAACAAGATAAGCACCTGCTTTTAAAAAAAGAGGCAACCCGGGAAATTGTTGCGCAGTTGTTTTTTTTAATGCCGCGTAACAGCCGCACAAACCAATGATGGTAGCAAAAATATTAATGGTGGTATGTCTGCTAAATAACAAACAAACATTACACACCAACACCGCCGCTGCGCACCAGGCAGCCAGTCGCAGGTATTTTATATCCTGCTTCCCCGGCGTTTCCCCGATACCGCCGTATTGCAACATCCAATCGCCCGCCAGCGTACCCGGCAGCAGGATAAACAAATACTTTAAAAAACCAGGCTGATACATCCAGGGCCATGGCGACCATGACAACAACGTATGACACCAGTTACCCGGTTGCGTACCACTCAGGTAAATCCCCATCAGCAGAGGAAGTAAAGCGATACGCAGTAACGGGTTATTTTTTGTAAAATACCACCACAAAGTGCCTGCAAGGGATACATTGGCCAGGATCAGTATAATGATGTCACTATTGTATAATGAAAACCCGCTGCCGCTTTCAAACGGCAAAGTATATAGCAGCACAACAGTAATCCCGAGCGCGATTCCTTTCAACACCTGCCACCACAGCGTTTTCGATGCCGGCGCATAAAACAGTACAAACAGTAATGCGAAAGCCAGCAACGGCAATATATATTCCAGCAAGCCTGGTTGCCGGCTCAAACCCGCCACCGTCATCTGCCGCGTAAACAGCGCAAAAAATACCAGGAGGATATATCGTTTCACCGTCATTTCTAAAATGTCCGGGAAGCCGGTGCCATCCTTTATTTTCCTTTTCAGGGAGAAGGGAATCGCCGCACCCATACTGAATAAAAAGAAAGGGAACACGAGGTCTACCCAACTGATACCCGGCAATGCAGGCATAAAGGCATGTGTGGGCGGTGGCTCCTGCGCATGATACATCCATGCCGGCAGTATGCCAAAGGCGATACTACCGGCTAATACCATGGCAAAAATGGCCAGTCCCCTCAATGCATCCAGACTTTGATTACGCTGTTTCATATGCTTACGGCTGTAACCCTGCTTTTACTTCATCCCACAATGGTTGCTGTAATTTGTTATACTGCGGTGCATACAGGTGCACCAGGTCAAAAATCATCACACCGGATGTTTGAGACAAAATCATTTTAATGGCTCTCCGGATATCTGACTTACTTTTCCAGTTGGTGTTACCCGCATCAATGCTGCCTACCAGCGGCACCTTGCCCTGGGTAACATATCGACCACCTCTCAGTGATCCTTCCAGGCTCCACCAGTTGTACGTTAAATTAGCCGTAGCCGGATCATCTGCCAGCAACAACTGTGAAAAATAGTTTCCCGTCATCAGCAGCCCCAGCTCTTCTGCATAGCCATAATCTTTTGTTTGCGGATACGCCCAGTCCATGCGGATCTTTTGATCATTAAACGGATCGTATTGCTGACTGGCCCAGTTTACACCTACCGGGTAGTAATCGCCATACCAGCCACCTACATAAGAACCGAACAAGGCATCTGCACGGGCACCCTTCACTGCAGCATGTGCTTTTTTCACAAAGTTGTAGATCACGCTCATGCGATAAGCCAGCCAGCGCTTGTAGTACTTACCGGTCACCGCTGGCATCGTTTGACCACTTTCTGTTTTCCAGGAGCTTACAATATCTGCCGGGAAGTTGAGGAAATTGGCATTCTGATCATTGAACACATCCTTCAGGTATTGTACAAACTGTGTTTTACTGTAGTCTGAAAAATCCGCATCGATGTTCGCATAGCGGCCATAGTCGAGGATCACGCCATCCACTGCATATTTAGTAACAATCTCTTTCAGGATATTGATAATACGATCCTGTACTTCCGGGTAAGCAGGATTTACGAATCCATTTCTGCCTGTTTCAGTGATAGGTACGCGTTTGCCACTTACATCGCATACGATAGACTGGTACTTATTTTTAAAGGTAGCGTCTTCATATACCGCACCTGTTTTATTATCATAGTCACCTTCCACAAACGTCATCACAGAGGCATATACCTTCAGCTTTCTTTCCTTTGCAGTTTTCACCATAAAGTCGAGGTAGTCCACATTCGGCGGCAGTGATTTGCCATTATGGCTGGTTACCTTGCTGGTATAGGCACTTTGGAAGACGGTATGGCCGGAGGACTCTTTTACATCTACCACCAAAGCAGTGATGCCGATTTGCTGTAAGGTGTCGAGGGTTTTGCGGATAGCTGCCGTATCATTAAAACGACCATAGGTGCCGAATACATTTGCATTCAGGTCTATCCACACAATCGCTTCTTTTTTACCGGTGGGGATAGCAATAGTATCAACACCATCACCCGGATCTACCGGCGGGGCATCATTATTTTTTTTGCATCCTGCAGCTAGTATCAGCAGGCATAATGCAGACAGTATTCTTGATTTTATCATGACGAATTATTTTAAAACGCGGGCAACCGGCAATGATCACCGGTTACCCGTGCAAGGATCATTAATAAGTAGTCAGTTCATATCCCACAATGCCCACGTTGGTCAGCACCATGTAGATGTAGGCACTGCTGCGGTCCGCAGAAAAGGTCACACACAGATCACCTGTACCGTTGCCATTATCTGCCGCTCCGTTGATCACTTCAGAGTTGAAAACATTAAAGGCGCCATAGGCCGGATTGTTGGGCGACATGCTGACCGCTGCAGGATCCGTCACATCGAATAACGCGATGTTACCACCATTCAAACTCCAGGAAGTGTATTTCAGGATAGCGAAATAGTTAGCGCCGTTGAACCGGAAATACAGGGAAGGAGCATGGAAGATGTTACCCGCAGCATCGTCATTGAAAGCAGCTGTACGCACATTGGTACCACCATTGACCATGGCTATTTCACTGCCGTAGTTAAGGAAGTAAGTACCACTGAATGATACCGCCGTAGGTACGGCATCGGCCAGGTAGCCAAAGCTGCCGGAGCCGGAAGCATAGGTAGAAATGATCGGCGCGGCATTTACATCCGGGGCGTTGGCCGCATTCACTATTTTACCATCGCGGATGCGCCATTTATATACATCATTGGTGAGTGATGCAGTAGCATAAATCACGGCGTCTTTATTGAGATCTCCGTATATGCGTACCCGTCTGCCCAAACCACCCCATGCAATGGTGTTGGTCCATTCCAGGATTTTTTCCGGTGCTGCATCGGTGGCACTTTGCCAGCGGTATAACTGGAACTTGTCACCACTTGCCGCGAAAGTAGCGCCCAGCAAAGCACCGGTACTATCGTTCTGCATCTGGAAAGAATAATAATTGCCCGCAGGTAACGGCATATCCCGTACGTAGTTGCCGGTAGTGCGATTGAACAGGCGTAGCTTGGATGGATTGGTATTGCTGACAATCACCAGGAGATCCCCACTTACCGCCATACTGGTTTCGGTGTAGTTGGTACTGATACCGCCGCCACCGGAAGCAGCGCCCAGCTTAATAAATAACTTACGCGTGATGCCTATGCCATACGGTTTCTTCACCGGCGCCATTACTTTCAGCGTGTATTGTTTCACCAGCCCGTCTATACTCTTTACCGTGAAAGGCTTATCTGTGGATAGGTCCAGCGTAGTGCCGGCAGCAACAGAAGTAGTAGAATGACTATTTACAGCTACCGTTACTTTTACTTTGCTCACATCGGTGCCAGGGATAATGTAAAAAATAACATCGTTATCTTTTACCACGGCGTCCATTGTTGTTGCTGCCCCATCCAGTAAATAGTTAATGGTAGCGCCTTTCACACTTACATCGCCTACTTTTCTGGCTACCACTACTACCGATCTTTTAACGCCGGTACCGCCTTTAATTTCCAGCTTTACCGGTTTGGACAAATCTATGGGTGTACCTAAAGCCGGTGTGATCACCGCATCCAGAGGAATATTGGCGCGGAGTACCAATTTGGTAATATCGGTTTCGTTATCCGATTCTACCGGATAAAAATAAGGAACATCAATATAAGCCGTGTCTTTGGCGGCACTGTAAACAGGATCAAAGCGGGCGTCTTTTACACCGGGTAATCCTACCCAGATATCCTGCAGATTATTATCTTCCTTTGGGAAGATAGGCTCTGGCTGCCGGCAACCGGCAAAGGCAATGCCTAACCCCAGTATGATAAATATATTGCGCATGTATAAGCTCATTTATGGTGATGCATAGTTGTTACCAACCCTGAATTTGTTTCATAGCAGGATTCTTGATGATCTCGTCCTGCGTGATAGGCATGTAATAGAAGGCAGTAGGAAAATAACGGTTTTCCTTATCGCAGTCTACTTCTGTATAATCAAAACCGTTGGCATTCGCGGTTACTTTATGACCATGGAAACGCACATTGTTTAACACGATATGCGCTTTACGCCAGCGGCGCAGGTCCCAGTAACGGTGTCCTTCAAAGGCCAGTTCCACTTTGCGTTCGTGCTCAATGGCGGTCATCATGGCTTCCGGCGTAGCAGCCGCTGTACCTGGCAAATGTACCCTGCCACGTACTTTATCCAGCGATATTTTCGCTTCGGGAATGCGGTTCAGTTTTGTGAGTGCTTCTGCATGAATGAGCAATATTTCTGCATATCGCATTTCTATCCATGGCTGGTTACTGCCCTGCACGAGGATGTCCTTATTAGTTTCATCAAGCATTTTGCGCACGTAATAACCGGTCACTGTTTTACGTGGATCGGTGGCGACTTTAAAATCGATGTAGCCTTCTTTTTCATCATCCGGTGTAGTGTTGATGGTTCTGCCTTTCCAGGGAGCGCCATTGTATAAGATGGTAGCGTAGAAGCGTGGCTCACGGTTGGTGTAGGGATTGGCGGCCATATCTGCTTCAGACCAGGAAAATTTCCGGCCATCTGCCATTTCATATTCATTCACCAGTTCTGCGGTAGGTACGCCGGTAACACCGCCACCGTCTACATCTGCAGGCGGACAAAAAAAGTAGTCCAACTGATGGGTAACGCCGGGGCGTTGATAGTAAAGCGCAAATATGGCTTCCTTGCTGTTGGCGTTGGTAAACAATTTACCGTAATCTGCCTCCAGGTCGTAGATACCAGATGTAATCACGGCTGCTGCCGCATCTGCTGCATGCTGGTAGTATTCCGTTTTTTTGGAAGCAGGTACGCCGGTGAGTGCATCTTTGTTGAATTGTTTGTTGTCGTACTCCGCTACAGAAGCAGCGTATAGCCATGCCCGTGCCAGCAATCCATAAGCAGCGCCCTGGGTGGCCCGTCCTTTTTGTGCGGCTGGTCGTTCTTTAGGCAGATGCTCTGCGGCAAAGCGGAGGTCACTGGCAATAAAATTCCATACCTCGTCTTCGCTGCTGCGGGCCATGCTTTTATCGGCAGGCAGTTTATCCAGGATGATCACGCTGCCATTGATGCGGGCCAGCCAGAAATAAGAGTAGGCGCGGATATAGCGTGCTTCTGCTTCGTACTGTACTTTTTGTTCTGCTGTAATTTTCGCATACAACTGCATCCCGTTCAGGAATTCGTTGATACGGCGAATGTTAGTGTAAGCCGCATCCCAGAAGGAAATACCCGGAGCGGTGGCATTCACCTGCCCCGGATTATAAGCCAACTTGTTCACTGTTCCGTTGCCGGTAGTATTGGAGGTATATTTTTCGAGATCTGTAAGTGCATCAGTCGCATTGCTGTAGCCGATAGGAAACTGACCGAAAGAAAATGTTTTGAACTGATCGTACATGCCGTACATGTAGAGGTCTACGCTACTGGCATTTTTCCAGATTGCGGCATCGGTATAGCGGTCGCCGGGTATACCATCCAGCTTACAGGCCTGCATCCCCGTTGCCATTATCAACAACAGCAGCAAAGCCTTTCTTATATTTGAACAAAATGTTGTCATAAGTAATTTCTTTTCCGTTTAGAAAGTAAGGTTAGCGCCGAAAGACATCATCTGCTGCTGTGGATAAAACCCGTTGTTGACATTCGGTAATTCCGGATCCATGTACTTCAGGTGATCCAGTGTAATGAGGTTGAATCCTGCCAGGTAGAAGCGGCATTTTTCAATGTTCAGCTGCTTCAACACAGACATGGGTACGGTCACGCCTATCTGTGCGGATTTCAACCGTACATAGGCGCCGTTCTTTACCCACTGCGAATTGGCCCAACCATTGTGATTCGGGAAACCTGCTCTGTCGGCCGTTAAACGGGGATAGCTCGCATTGGGATTGTCTGGTGTCCAGGCTTGTTCCACCAGGTAATAAGGACTGTTGCCGGCGCCATAAAACGGACGGGTAAAAGGTGTATTATCATTTACACCATAAGTACCGGAAGAACCTTCATACTCTCCACCCAGGGATACATCCACAAGAGAAGCACCCTGTATCAGTGCAGAAAAATCAAAGATGCCATAACGCAGCTCCAGGTTCAGGCCATACATGATTTGTGGCGTGTTACTACGACCCATGTAGGTGATATCGTCTGTGGTGATCTTACCATCTCCATTGACGTCTTTATACTTGATAAAGCCGGGAGCAGCGCCACCACTGGGAGAAGTAGCCCAGTTGTTCACTTCGTCCCAGTTCTGGAACAAGCCTTCTGAGATAAAGCCTTTCTTTTCACCGATACTTCTGCCCGGTGTTCTTTGCCATGCCGGCCAGCCATCGGGATCATTTTTTACCAGGATCTTATTACGGGACCAGTTGAAATTACCGGTAATGCCGTAATCCAGTTTGCTGTTTACTTTATGACGATGTGTAATCTGCAGGTCGAGTCCACGTACATTGGCCATTCCGCGGTTAACTACCTGGTAGTAGTAGCCACCCATAGAGGGAGGAAATAAATTGCCCTGTACATCAAGAATATCCTTAGTGATTTTGTAGAAGTAATCAGCGGTCACGGACCATGCACCGTTAAACAGACTTACATCCGCACCTACGTTGGTGGTGTAAGCGTTTTCCCATTTGAGGTTTACGTTGGGGATACTGCCGGAATAAATACCGGATACCGATTTATCTCCGATCACCACCACGGGCTTGTCTGACAGTGAAAAAGTCTGCAGGTACTGATAGTTACCAAACCCTCTGTCGTTACCGGTTTTACCGTAAGATCCTCTCAGTTTCAGGAAATCTACTTTCTCTTTCAAACCTGCAAAAAAATGTTCTTCGCTCATCACCCATCCTGCGGAAACAGCGGGGAAAAAGCCCCAGCGATTATAGGTAGGAAAGTATACAGAACCATCGTAGCGGGATACCAGTTCCAGCAGGTAGCGGTTTTTGTAGGCGTAGTTGAGTCGCGTTACCAGCCCGGAACGCGCACTGGTGCCGCTGTTTCCGGTAGGTTGTACAATGTATTTATTGTCCTGGTCACGGAAATCAATTTCTTTCAGTTCTGTTAATGCCAGGTTGCTGCCACCGGCAGAAAAGCTGTTGTTGTCCGTCTGCGAATATTCATATAAAGCCAGTGCTTTAATACTATGATTACCGATTTCGGTGCTATAGTTAATGCTTGGCTGGAAAGTCTGTCGTGCGTTATTTCCCTGCGATTGGCGCACGGTATTTACATTGATACCGGGCGGCAGGGAAGAATTCCAGTAGAAGCCACCGCTGCTTTGTTCCCTTACCATAAGGGTATAGGGCGCTGTCCAGCTTTTGAATTCCTGGAAAGATTTATCGTAGGCGGTCATCAGTTTCAGGTCCAGTCCTTTTACATAAGGTACATGCATCGTGAAAGTCATGGCGCCCTGGAAGGTGCTGGTAACGTAGCGTTGCCAACCGGATTGATCGATCACTGCCATCGGATTTACGATACCGGAGTTGGAGCGTGTAGCCGTTGGCGTGCCATCGATGGTGGCGGGAATATTTGGCAGTGCTCTTACTGCCTGGTAGAAGGGGTTCATGTATTCGCCATCATCTGCCGGGATACCGGTGCTGTTGCGTGTTTCCTGGCGAGCGCCAAGATCAAAGGCCACAGAAAATGTTTTACTGATGGTGGCATCTACGTTTGTTCTTACGTTGAACCTTTTATAATCAGATCCTTTTACTACGCCTTCCTGGTTAAGATAGCTGACGTTGGAAAAATAGCGGACCTTTTCGGTACCACCTTTCAGGCTAACGCTGTGATGTTGTGACATTGTTTTTCTGCCGGTGAGCATGCCGGTCCAGTCGGTGTTACCGAGGTAAGGATTTTTGTTGGTGCCATTACGCAGTGCGGCGATTTGTGCATCAGAGTAGGTGTAAGGAATAGGATCACCACCAGTAGCAGTGAGATAATCATTATCCATCTGCTCTCCCTTTTTGAACCAGTACATATAATCAGGACCGTTCAGGAATTTAGGAAAGCGGGTGAAAGCGGTGCGGGTAAATTCGCCGTCGTAGGATACTATGGGTTTACCGGCAGCACCTCTTTTGGTGGTGACGAGAATCACGCCGTTGGCTCCCTGCACCCCGTAGGTAGCTGCTGCTGCCGCATCTTTCAGGAGGGTGATGGTTTCCACTTCTGCCGGATCGAGATTACCGAAAGAACGTTGCACCCCATCTACAATCACCATGGGTGCATTGTTGTTGTAAGTACTTTGTCCGCGGATGAGCAGGGTGGCGTCATCAAAACCGGGGCGGCCGGAAGTTTGGGTAGCGACCAATCCCGGGAGACGACCTGCCAGCGCATTGGTGAGATTCATAGCCGGTACTTTTTTCAATTCCGCTGAAGATATCTGCGCCACGCTGCCGGTGAGGGAAGCTTTCTTTTGTGTGCCATAACCTACTACCATTACCTCATTCAGCTCTTTTGCATTTTCTTTCAGGATTGCATTGAAGGGCTGACCAGGCGTAACGGTGATGGTGATGGCAGAAAAGCCGGTCATGGATACCTGCAGCGTGAGTGGTGTGTTGCCGGTTGCAGGCAGACTAAAGCTACCGTCTGCATTAGACACCATTCCATTTTTGGTACCTTTTACCAGGATGGTAGCACCTGGAAGTGCATTCCCTTTTTCATCCCTGATGGTACCTTTTACAGTTTGCTGTTGCGCTACCGCCAACAGCTGCTGCATGATCAGGGCGATCATCAGCAGAGAGGTGCGCCACATCAGCACATTTAGATTTGGTTTGCGTTTACTCATAACTTTCAATTTACAGGAAGGATAAAAAATAAGCTATTAGCTTTTAGCGGTTAGCTTTTAGATTTTAACGAATGGATTTTAGCGGTTTTCTTTTAGCGTATCTAAAACCTATCCGCTAAAATCCATTCGTTAAAATCTAAAAGCTAACCGCTAATAGCTAAAAGCTAAAAGTGGTATATACCTGGTACAGGGCGCGGGGTACGTGGAAGCAGCCTTTCCATTTACCGCCTTTGAGAGGCAGTAAAATTTCGCCTTGCCGGTTCAGATATCCGAACCATTCTCCATGTTCCGGATCGCGGAAATGTTTCCAGGTATAGTCGTGTACTTTTTTAAACCAGGCGGCGCAGCGTTGGTCGCCGGTATAGGCATAGCCTTTGGCTAAAGCGATGAGTGCTTCTACGTGCACCCACCATAATTTCTGGTCCCATTCCAATTGTTGCGGAGGATGACCAAGGATATCCTTAAAATAAAGGATGCCGCCGAATTCCTTGTCCCATCCGTATTCCAGGGTATTGAGCATAATATCACAGGCTTTGCGCAGCAGAGTGGGATTATTCACTCTTTTGGCGAGGTCCATGATAAACCACATGGCTTCAATACCATGACCGGGATTGACGAGGCGGCCCTCGAAGCTGTCGGAGAAAGTACCGTTGGCATATACATTTTCCACGATCAGTTTTTTATCCGGCTGATAGAATACCTCCATTACTTCGTGGAGGACGGTGGGAATAAATTCAGCTACGCGGTTGGCGCCAAGCAGGTGTTCCATTTCGAGCGACAGGTTACAGAGTATCATCGGTAAGCTGAAGCCTTTGAGGGGGCGGGTGCCGGGGTATGCCTTATTATAGATGCCTTTCCAGTTATCCTGCCGGTGGAGGATATTTTCGAAAGTGGTAATGGCGATTTCCTTAAAACGATCGCTGGGAGCAGCTTTGTCGAGTGCGGCAAATCCCATGGCGGCGAAACAGTCGCTGAAGATATTATAGGCCTGTACTAATGGTTTACCTTGTTCATTGAGGGAGAAGTACCAGTTGCCTTTTTCATCGCGACCATATTTCTCCATGAATGCGGCGCCGTGTAAGGCCATGTCGAGCCATTCCTGGCGGGGGGCTATTTTATTGAACATATGGCTGAAGCACCATACTTCCCTGCCCTGCAGCCACATAAATTTATCGGTATCGAATATACTGCCGTCTCTGTTCAGGCAGGTATAAAATCCGCCGTGCTTTTCGTCTTTGCTGAAGTTGACCCAGAAGKGCAAGATGTTATCGAGTAGTTCTTCTTTATACAAACCGGCATAGTATGTTCTATTCAATTCGCTTGTTGTGTCTCCCCATCCTTGTTGCTGATCGGCTACTTTTGGTTGCATTCTTTTTAAATTATTTTATTTACAGAGGACAATTTATTATTATTTTAATTACAAAGCAATACTTCGTAAATATTTTTATTATTAAATCGAATTTCACGACAACTTGGTTAACTTTATTAATTATATACTACTTTTAAAGAAAATATCACATTTATTGCATGACAACCCAGGAAAGCATATTTGAAATCTTTTCAGAAGAGAACTTAGCCGGCGTAGCTTATAAGAATAAATCCCTCAAGAGATCCATCATTGACCATCTTGATCAGTCGGGCAACAGTACCATCACTGATCTGACCATCGCCCTGAACATCAGTGTTCCCAAAACCACCAGTCTTATTAATGAACTGATGACAGATGGCATCGTAAAGGACTACGGCAAGGACGACTCCAAAGGAGGGCGCCGGGCCAGCATGTATGGACTGGTAGCGGAATGCGGGTTCTTCATCGGGGTGGATATCAAGAACTTTTATGTAAACCTGGGACTGCTGGACTTCAAGAAAGAACTGGTCACCTCAGAGATGCATATCCCTTTTACCCTGGCCAATACCCCCGAATCATTTAAAGACCTGATCACCATTATCCTCCATTTTGTAGATAATGTATCGGTAGATAAGAAAAAGATCTTCGCCGCCTGTCTCAATCTCTCCGGACGTATCAACAGCGAGAAAGGCTATAGCTACAGCTATTTCCATTTTAACGAAGAACCACTCAGCCAGATCGTGGAACATGCGATTGGCATCAAAACCTTTGTGGAAAACGATTCCAGGGCCATGGCCTATGGGGAGTTTTACAACGGCACCGTGCACGATGAAAAGAATGTATTATTTCTGAACCTGGACTATGGCATCGGTTTGGGTATTATGATAGATGGAAAGATTTATCGTGGTAAATCCGGCTTCAGTGGCGAGTTTGGGCATATCCCTATCTTCTCCAATGAAATCATTTGCCATTGCGGCAAGAAGGGGTGTCTGGAAACAGAAGCCTCCGGACAGGCGCTGATCCGCATGTTCCAGGAAAGGATTGAGCAGGGACATACCTCTTCCTTACTCAGAGATAAAAAGATGCCGGAGAACCTGCGCGTATCGGACATCATACAGGCTACACTCCACGAAGATACACTGTGTATAGAGCTCATCGCGGAACTGGGCGAAAAAATAGGCAGGGGCATCTCCGTACTCATCAACCTGTTCAACCCCGAACTGGTGATCATAGGCGGCATCCTGGCCGATACCAGCGACTATATCCGGCTGCCGATCCGTAGTGCACTCAATAAATATTCTTTAAGCCTGGTAAATAATGATACCCAGTTAAGAATGTCTAAACTGCATGAAAAGGCCGGTATCATTGGCGGTTGCCTGATTGCCAGGCATAACCTGCTTGCTTTTAATAAATAATTACATCAACGGTGATTATTTTTTAAAATATTTTATTAAGTTTGTTTCGATTAATAATAATATTAACTATTCATCGAACAAACCACGCATGTTTAAAACGAGTATATCCGCCAACGGAAAAAGGGTACTGTTAGTAAGTTATGCCATCGCAACGGGCTGCTTCGCCCAGGCACAGGGTATTTCCACCGCATTGAACCAGGTCATTAAAAACACCCCGCAGGGACATGCCCTGCAGGTACCCGGCCTGCTCAGCGAGCAGCTCCCGTTATTAAACTACCAGAAAATAGTGCTGCCGGGTCCGCAATTCCTCATTTCTGATGACCCGGAATATATTCGTGTACCCGAGGGCGTAGCCCTGAGAGAACCGGTGCAACCCGGATCTGTAAGACTATACCTCTATAATGTAAACGGTGTACAGGAGCCACAAAAAATGGAGCGCAAAATAGCCGCGGTAATAAAAAATACCGGGAGCCAACCTATGCATATCCGTATGTTGAAATACTCCTCACAAAAACCAACGACTAACTACTTCTTCGCAGGTAAACAGGGACTGGCAGATTTTTTTGCATCCACCCCTGAAACCTTTGCCCGTGAAATAAAACCCGGCGCCGCTATTTGCCTGGATCCCAAACAGGATAAGGCTGTAGTGAAATACGATGAACTGGTCCATGGCTTCTACGAATTTGTGATTGACCAACCCGGAGAAATCAGCATTGTACAAACCGATCTGAAAACACCCGCTGCTGTGGCTGCCGCCCGCGTGAAAACAACGTTAAGCACCAAACAATATGCAGGTGCGGGTCGCGGCACCTATGGCATCTGCAACTACCGCATCATCGCAAAAGATACGCTGGATACTAAAAATGGCCTGGCACAAATACTGGTAGCAGATGGTGAAAAAGATCCCTGGGTAATCGGCAAAGAAGCCACTACCGGGGAACTGAAAAGCCTGGATGGCAACTATGGCATTCTCTATAATATAGAACTGTCGTGGAAAAGCAGCGACGGTAAAGCCCTGGCGCTGATGACCTGGAACCCTCGTGGTGATAATGGCCAGTGGTGTGGTGGCATGGCCAATACCATGGTGGTTAGTGGTGGCAAATTCAAAGAAGGGATTATACAGTTACCGAACAATCAACTGGTGACCACCAAAGCGCCGGAAGCAATCCTGGTGCAAATCTTTACCCCACCTGCAGATGGCAGTGTACAAAAAATTCATTTTACATATTCTCCTCCGGGTGCTTCCTGTTTACCTACACCGCTCGTGCTGGTTCCGGTAGACCTGAAATAATTGTCACTATTCACAATAGCAAGGCGCCCTTCATAGGGCGCCTTTTTTATTTTTTCATAATGATACTGCATCCGGATACGGTACTGTTTTCTTCGTGTCTTTATAAACAGGTAACTGTCCACCGCGTTGTTTCAATTGTTGGGTGAGCAGCTTTGCCAGCTCTCTGGTTTTATCCGGGTAGCGGGCAGACACGTCATTGGCTTCATAGATATCTGCCTGCAGGTCGTATAGTTCCAGTCGCTGGTACTTCTCAAAATAAATCAGCTTCCACTTGCCCTGGCGAATGGCGGTGCACCAGGAATTATCAGTACCTAGGTTACCACCGGTCCAGTCGTTGGGGTAATTCCAGATCAACGCACGGCGGTCATCCCGCAGTTCCGGTTGTTTCAGGTATGGCACAATGCTTCGCCCGTCGAGGGTTTGCACGGTCTTATACTTTTTCACACCGGCCCATTCCAGGATGGTAGGATAAAAATCTTCCATGATCATATACTGTGTATTCACGGTACCTGGTTGTGTAACGCCATTCCAGCGTACAATCATCGGTTCTCTGACGCCCCCTTCATACAGGGACCCCTTACCACCCCGCAACGGGTAGTTCTGGGTGTTGTCATTGCCTTGTCTGGGTGGATGTGAAAAGCCTCCGTTATCAGACATAAAGACAATGATGGTATTTTCCGTGAGATGATGTTGATCCAGGTAATCCATCAGTTCCCCGAGACTCTGGTCCATTCCTTCCACCAGCGCCGCATAAGCGGCCTCCGGTTTAGGTAGTCCCATATCGAGGTAGCGTTGAATGAAGCGGTCATCTACGTTGTAAGGCAAGTGTACCGCGTAATGTGCCATGTATAAAAAGAAGGGCTGCTTTTTTAACTGTGCAGTATCCATGGCCAACATAGCTTCCTGGGTGAGGTCTTCTGTCAGGAAAGATTTCTTCTTCCGGTATTTCTCCAGGTTCGGCATTTCTGCCTGCAGGATGAAGCGGCCCGGTACACGGCCAAAGTCATCTTCCGCCAGGTACGATGCGGGATGGCCGGCAGCGCTGCCGCCTACATTTTTTACAAAGCCCAGGTTCAGCGGATCGGCACCAATGGTTTGGTACGCCCCGAAATGCGCTTTACCACATTGAATGGTATAGTAGCCATGGTCCTTCAACACCTGGGGTAACGGGGTAGCATATACGCTTTTTTCCTGGTTGGGCAAAGGGGAGATGCCATTTACATTCCAGTCCGGAATATCCAGCAGACTGTCTTTCCCATCCACAGCCTTGTTTTTCATGGAGGTCCAGTTAGTCACCCGGTGCCTTGCTACGTTCATACCGGTGAGGAAGCTTACCCGGGAGGGCGTGCAAACGGACGCGGCATAGGCGTTGGTAAATTTAGTACCTGCTTTGCAAAGGCGTTCCATATTGGGTGTACGGAATTTCCGGTTAGCAGGTGTAATGCTGTCCCAGAAAGGAACGGAGGTATCCTGCCAGCCCATGTCATCTACCAGGAAGAAGATGATGTTGGGTGACTTTTGCGTTTGGCTTTGTACGGAGAAGTGTATGCTGAAGAGCAAACAACCACAGAGATATAACTTTTTCATTGTTTTATATGTTCATTGTACTATCTTCTAAATGTATAAAATCTTTCCACATGATAATTAACCATTTGGATCACCTGGTATTAACTGTAAAAAATATTGACACTACCTGTAAGTTTTATGAAAAGATATTAGGCATGGAAGTGATCACGTTTGGTGATGCGCGAAAAGCCTTGCGGTTTGGGCATCAGAAAATCAATCTGCATGAAAAAGGAAAAGAGATAGATCCTAAAGCAACATCGCCTACGATGGGATCTGCAGATCTTTGTTTCATTGCAGATACTGCAGTGGAAGAAATATTACAAGAGCTACTTGATAACAATATAAAAATACTGGAAGGCGGAATAGTAGCAAGGACGGGGGCTACAGGCAATATCCGTTCTGTTTACTTTCGTGATCCTGATGGGAACCTATTAGAGGTGAGTAACTATGATGTTAAATAAAAGAGAAAGTTTAATATTGTTTTTCTGCTTAAAACAATATATTTTTATGTCGTTAATGAAAAAATAACCTGTTGTGTTGCCTGATTATCACCAGTAACAACCAGAACCTGGGAACAACAAAATTATATTACTGTACTTTTTGCTTGTAGAAATATTGGTTTTTTCATTTTTTGCTTATAAAAATTTTTTGCTTTTAGAGATTAAATTTTGCTTGAGAATCTATTTAATCCACAGAAATCTGACAAAATGTAAACCAAAGGACTATTGTTATATACCCGCCACTGCGTGTGTTTTATAATTATATTTTCCAGAAAAAATTACATAAAATAACCGGTTAATTTTCCGGCAGGGGAATACTATGTTTGTAATGTAGCCAACTTACAACCTGGTCCGTACAAATCACACTAAACTGTTTAGCTGATTTATCTTCTCATGCGCTGCAATGCCGTTTTTTAATCATTATTGGTCATCGAAAAATGACCAAACGATATGTTCATGTCTAAACCAAAATGAAATATGATAGCGACCTGTATCTATGTCTGTTGTATTCAATTAGCTGGAGATTCATTTAATTAACATTACCAACGGAAGAGACACGGCGTCCCAATTTTTTTTACATAACAAACCCAATTTAAACCGTATGAAAAAAGGTTTACTACTATGGCTGTTGCTAGCCATCGGTATGGTGCATGCTTTTGCCCAAACCCGAACAATTAAAGGTAAAGTAACGGATGCCCAGGATGGCGCTCCGTTACCTGGTGTATCTGTAAGCATTAAAGGCTCCAAGGTAGGAGCAGTATCTACTATTGATGGAACATTTTCCATACAGGTAGATGCTGCAGCCTCATTGATCTTTTCTTTTGTAGGCTATGAAGCAAAAGAAGAAAAAGTGGGCACCCGCCAGGCGATCAACGTTACCTTGAACGCCAGCAACAAAGTGCTGAACGAAGTAATAGTAACCGGATACGGCGAATTAAAAAGAAAAGATGTGACATCTTCTGTAACAGCAGTATCTGGTGCGCTCATTAACGACCGCCCAAGTACCAGCTTTGACCAGGCTTTATCAGGAAGAGCAGCTGGTGTGAACATCACCACTGGTTCCGGTGTGCTGGGTGATGGCGTAAATATCAGGATCCGTGGTGTGAACTCTATCAGCAACAGTAATCAGCCATTGATTATTATGGATGGTATTCCGATGAATACCAATACTAACTTAAACGTATTCAACAGTGGTAACGGTACCCGTTACAACCCGTTGGCTGATATCAATCCGAATGATATTGAATCAGTAGACGTACTGAAAGATGCGGCCGCTACTGCCTTATATGGCTCCAGAGCTGCTGCAGGGGTTATCGTCATTACTACCAAAAGAGGTAAAGCCGGTGCTATCTCTGTTAACTACAATGGTTATGTAGGCTGGTCCCAAGCCGCCAGGTTGCCTAAAGTACTGAATGGTGATGATTTCAACATTATTCAGAATGAAAAAGCTGCCAACTCAACACCTGCAGGCAGAACCCCGGTTCCTATTGCAAAAGATATCGACATCAACGGCGATGGCAAACCAGACAGAACTGACTGGATGAAAGTAGCATTTCAGACAGGTATCATACAAAGCCACCAGTTATCACTTTCCGGCGGAACCGACAAAGCGAGATTTTATGCTTCCGGTGAATATTCCGATCAGAAAGGTGTGGTTATAACCAACCGTTTACGCAGAGGTGGTATGCGTATGAACCTGGATGTAACGCCTAAAAAATGGCTGAAATCAGGTATCTCTCTGTACGCTTCCAAATCAATGAATAACGGGGTATTATCTGATACCTACCTGGCCGGTGCTACCACTTCCGCTTATTCTGCCATGCCTAACGTTCCGGCGTATGATAAGAATGGTGATTTTTACATAAAAGGCAACGGGGATCTGGGAGATGGCGCCAATACCATTACTACCGCTAACAGGCTTAACCGTTTCTTCAATCCACTTTCCAGCGTGTACTATGGTAGAAATGATAATACCTCTACCCGTGTTTTATCTTCTGCCTATGTAGAAGTAGAACCTATTCCTGGCTTAAAAGTAACTTCCCGTTTCAGCGTGGATTTCATCCAGAACTTTGAAGATCAGTACAGTGGCCCTAAACAGGCTGGTAATGGTATTAGTTTGAATGGACTGGTACAGGAAAACCTGTTAAGACAAAACCAATGGAACTGGTCTAACTATGCTACCTATACGAAGAGTTTCAATAATATCCATTTCATCAATGCAATGGTAGGTATCGAATCTCAGTTCTCACAAAGGAAAGTACTGTATACCGGACAGGGTAACCTGGCAGATTCTTATTTTAAAGAAATCTATGATGGTTTATATGCTGGTACCGACAACAGTTTTACCGGTGGTAATAATGTTGCCAACGCCTTTGATTCTTACTTTGGTAAGATCGGCTATAACTATGGTTCCAAATATTATTTCGATGCAACACTGAGAGCAGATGCTTACTCAGACTTTGGTCCTAACAACCGCCGTGGTTATTTCCCTGGTGCTTCCGTTGGATGGAGAATATCAGAAGAAGGTTTCTTTAAAGATAACATCTCCTTTATCAGCGACATGAAACTGCGCGCCAGCTATGGTATCGTAGGTAACTCCAACATCAAGGCGTATGCTTACAGAACCTTATATGGTGGTGGTAGTTATGCAGACATCAACGGTTTCTCCCAGTTCCAGATCGGTGATCCGAACCTGAAATGGGAAACCTCTAAAAAACTGGATATCGGTATCGATGCGACCCTGCTGAAAAACAGGATCACTGTTACCGCTGATTATTTCCACAGTAACATCAATAACCTGATCCTGGATGCTCCTGTACTGGCTACTGCTGGTATTCCATGGGATCCAACCGGTATTGTTGGTTCTATCCTGACCACCAACGTTGGTGCGATGTGGAACAAAGGTATTGAGTTAACCCTTAACACCCGTAACATTGAAACCAAAGACTTTACCTGGTCTTCCAACCTGAATGTGACCTTTATCAAAAACAGGGTTACTGCTACTGCTGACGGATCTGACCTGGTAAAAGTTAACAACCGCGCCAGCGTAGGTAAAACACTCGGTGTATTCCGCCTGATCGAATGGGGTGGTGTGAATCCGGAAACTGGTTTCCCGATGTACTACAATAAGAACCATGAGTTGATCATGTACAACCCAACTCCGGGTGCTACCGACAAATGGACCAGCCCTGACGGCAAAACCAAAAAGACGCCGATTTCCTCCAGTGATGCACAATATCAAGACAAATCAGGTTATCCTACCTTCTTTGGTGGTTTGAACAATACCTTTACCTACAAAGGCATTGACCTGAGCATCTTCCTGCAATACAGTGGTGGTAACTATGTGTATAATGGTACCCGCGCAGCTTTAATGACTACTTTCTTTGGTAACAACCTGGAAGAAGTGAAAAACAGATGGACACCAGAAAACAAAAACACAGATGTTCCTAAGTTGTTCCTCGCTGATGCTACTATCACACAAGCATCTACCAGATGGCTGGAAAAAGGTGACTTCCTGAGAGCACGTGAAATCAGCCTGGGTTACACTTTCCCTGGCATCAAACAAAAACTGGGTGTAAGCACTTTACGCATATACGGACTGATACAGAATGCCTTCATCATCACCAAGTACAAAGGTTCTGATCCGGAAGTAAATACCAACCGTGACAGCAATATCAACTTTGGTGTAGATAACAGAGGTGTACCTATTCCAAGAATATACACACTGGGGTTAAATGTTGGATTCTAATTGTTAGTGATTTTAAAAAAGAGAATTATGAATTTTAAAAATAAATCGAACTTCACAACAAGGCTCAATAGCCGCCTGGCCATAGGCGCTGTAGCGCTGGCTTCTACGGTGATGTTTTCCTGCTCTAAAGTAAATGATCAGCAACCATACGCCAAACTGGATCCGAAAGATGCATTCAGCAACCCTGAGAGGATTGGTAAAGCAGCGGTGGGTATGTATGATGCATTGCAAAATCCGGAATTCCTCGGCGGCCGTGTATTGTTATATGCCGACCAGCGTGGTCTGGATGCAAACAGCTCCGGCTTTTTTACCAACCTGGGTACTTTTGACATGGTGTCCAGCAATGTATATGCTTTCAACTGCTGGTCCGGTGGTTACAGAACCATCAACGAGACCAACTTCTTTAGCATGAACCTGAAGGCAAACGAAAGTGTGGTAACACCAGAGGAAGCTGCAGGTTATTACGCAGAAGCAAAGTTCATCCGCGCGCTGTCTTATTTTTACCTGGTGAATACTTTCGCTCAAACGTATACCTTCGCTCCCGGCGCTACACAACCAGGTGTGCCACTGATACTTACAGCTCCAAAAGACGGTGCAGAAGCAACGGATCCGAGCAACAAAGTACCACGTAAACCTGTTAAGGACATATATGATCAGATGATCAAGGACCTGACGGAAGCTGCAGCTGTATTACCAGTATCTACCGGCGATGCTTTTGCAAACCATGCCAGGGCTACCAAAGGTGCCGCACATGCACTTCTTTCCCGTATCTATTTATACCAGGGTAACTGGGCTAAAGCCAGGGATTTTGCGGACAGTGTATTGTTATCTACCGCCGGATACGACCTGGATGCTACCCCTGCCACGGTTTTTTCTGCAGGTAACTACCAATCCTCCAAAGAGCGTATCTTTTCTGTAGCGATGAACTCCGGTGATAACCCCAATACCAATAACGCATTGGGTCAGCATTATGGTTCCGGTGGTCGCGCCGATGTTTCCATCAGCGCCGCGTATCGTAACTTACCGAACTTTAACTACCAAACGGATCTAAGAGGTAAACCGCTGTTTAGCTATAGCATCGACAAAGTTACCAAGGATACCATTGCCTTTTATACTACCAAATTCTTTGGCACCAGCACCTTCGATGCATGGGTACCTGTGATCCGCCTGGCAGAAGTAATGCTGATCAAAGCAGAAGCACTGGCCAGACTGAATACGGCTGCTCCTGATGCCGGCGCTGTTACCTTGCTGAATACCATCAGAACAAGGGCAAAAGCCAGCGTATTAGCTCCTGCCACCCAGGCAGAACTGATCACCAACATCCTCACAGAACGCCGCATAGAACTGGCTTTCGAAGGACATGGTGTGCTGGACTTCCAGAGAACACAACGTGATATTCCTGCTCATGGTAATGTTGGCATCCAGAAATGGAATGGTAACTATACGATCTTCCCACTGCCTTTCGCTGAAGTAGAACGTAATCCAAATATGGCACAGAACGAAGGTTATTAATACTGACTGACTTCTCCTTAAATAAAAGAATCCCGGCTGCAGATGTAGCCGGGATTTTCTTTGTTTATGAAATCTATCAGCGCTTACTTGAAAAATATCTTTCTCACAGCCTTGTTAAAGCGTTCCATGATATACACATTTCCTTCCCTGTCGATAAACAGGCTGCTGATATTGGAGAACGCCGCCTGATTCAGGGTGCCATCCACATATCCGCCTGAAGGAGGCGCAGTACCACCTTTCCAGCCTGCTACGGTAATCACCGCATCATCGGTGAGCATACGGATGGCATTATTATCTGCCACGTAAAACACACCCGCAACCCTATCGCTGACAATGCCCGTCAACCCGGAGAAACCGGCGGTCAGTAAAGGACCATCGTTGTAACCGTACTGAGAACCGGCATACGCTGTTTTATTCCCATCTGCCAGTTTAAATACCCTCGGATCATTGTCGTTGGTATAAAATACATTGCCCGCGTTATCGATGGCAATACTGCTGCCCGGTGTTTCATAACTGTTACGTGCAACGGCAGTGGCATTACCTGCTGCATCTATTTTCCATACGCCTCCATACTGCGCACCTACATACAAAACACCATTTTTATCAATCCCCAAACCAATGGGCGTGAAAGAAAATTTGGCCACCGTAGTGACTACGCCCGCCGGTGTAATTTTACGCATGGCTTTGGCAAACTGTTCTATCACGTACAGGTTATCCTGTGCATCAATAGCGATGGATGTTACAAAGTTGAACGACGCTGCTGTACCCGTGCCATTCGCATTACCAGATGACCCATTCACCTGTCCGGCAAACAGTGTCACCTTGCCATCAGGAGTTACTTTCTTCACCACATTCACATCTGTTACAAAGGCATTACCGCTCCTATCTACTGCTAATGCCGCCGGATACGCAAAATCCGGCGAGTTGGGTCCACCCGCTATCGTCATTACACCAGCACGTTTAAACACCGGACCTGTGGCAGCCAGACTACCTACTTTTACTTCCACGGTTCCGGTGCTGATACCAACGGGAACCACTACACGCAGTGTAGTATCAGTAGCAGCAGTTACAGGTAGCGTAATGCCGTTAAAGGTGACCAGGTTATCACCTGCATTGGTGCTGAAGCCCATTCCTTTCACGATTACTTCTGTACCTGCCAGCCCATTATCCGGGATCAGTTGCTTTACACCCAGCGACTGCTCCTTAAACAACGGACCATCTGCCTGCTGACCATTTACGGTCACCAGCATTTTCCCGCTGCCCGCACCTGCAGGCACTTTCACGCTCATTTGTTTATCGGCGGTAGTGGTGATTACTGCCGGCTGTCCGTTGAAGCTCACGCTTACTTCATCTGCCAGGCTGCTGAAATAATCGCCGGAAATATTGACCAGCACTCCTGCCGGCGCACTCAATGGAGTTACTATTTTGATAACAGGTTTAGGTACCACGGTGAATACATTACCAATGGTTTTCTGTCCGTTGATGCTCACCGCTACCGGGCCGGTAGCCACGCCTTCCGGCGCTGTTACCAACAGCTTACTATCTGTAGCACTTACCACGGTTGCTGGTTTACCATTAAAGGTTACGGTGTTGCCCGCAGCGGTGGCAAAGCCTTCCCCACTGATAGCTACCTGGGTACCTGCACCACCCTTCACCGGCTTGATAGCGCTGATGTTCTGGAACGTAAATTCAGGACCATTTACCGCTTTCCCATTCACCGTCACCGTTATTTTACCGGTACCTGCGCCTACCGGCACCGCTGCTACCAGCAAGGTGTCTGAAGCGCCGGTAATCAATGCCGCTTTACCGTTTACCGTTACGGTAGCCGGACCATCCAGACTGCTGAAGCCGGCACCATGGATCGCGATGTTCGTACCTGCGGGACCGTTAGACGGGCTCACCTGGTGTAAACTCAGTGCCTGGTAAGTATAAGTACCCAACTCCACTTTACGGTCACCGGCCTTTACAACCAGTGTACCGGTACTCCCCTGCTCCGGCGCCAGTACCATCAGGATGGAATCCCGGGCATCTACCACTTTTGCATCTGTACCATTGAAACTTACGGTAACATCCTTGTTAAGGCCCTGCCCCTGCAGGGTTACGATGGTACCAGCATTACCGCTGTTAGGCCAGAATGTTTTTACATTCAGGGCTACGGCATCGTTGTTATTGTTTTTCCTGCAGGCAGCTAACAGTATACAGCAAACTGCCAGCAGCGATAAATATTTTCTCATGTTGCTTGTATTAATCACTTTAAAAAGAATACCGTAATCCCATCTGCACCTGTGCACGGGAATTAAAAAAGTCAACAGAATAAGGCTTGCCCGGATTTTCAAAAGTATATACCGGGTAAGCGCCCGGATTCTGCAATGCCGGGAATACCGGTGTTAAACCTGTACTGGCAGTTGAGTTGAAAGTGTTCGGTGAAAAATACACTTTCCCCCAGTTGCTGTTCACCAGGTTAGTGAGGTTCACGATATCCACTGTGAAGGTGATGAACTGTTTACCTCCGAAATGATACTCCTGCGCAAAGTGCATATCGGCCTGGATATTCCAGGGGGTGCGACCCGCATTACGTTCCGTGAACTGTCCACGGCGGGAACGCAGGTACTTATCGCCATCAATGTAGGCATTGAAAGCAGCCGCCTGTTCTTCCGCGCTGATCGTTTTGTTCTGGAAATAATTCACGGCTTCTTCTGCTCTGGGGATATATAGTAAGCTTACCTGTTGTGGTAAACCCTGTATGCTGTTATTCACGACACCATAGGTAAAGGGACTGCCCGACTGGGCGGTAGCGAATATGGTCAGGGTACTTACCCAGGTGTTGCTCCAGGCTTTGTGGTAGGTAACGTTACCGACTACACGATGACGAACATCAAAGTTAGACCATGCCAGTCCCGGGTTGTTGGGATTCAGTGCCTGGTTCAGCTGCCAGTTACTTTCCATAGAGTTACGGATACCATTGGAGATATCTTTGGAACCGCCATAGGTATAAGCCAGGGAAGCCTGTATACCGGAAGGGAAGCTCCTGTTCACGCTACCGGTGATGCTGTAACGGTACCCCTTGCTGGTATTGCTTAACAGGTAGGCATTGGAGAAATGAGGATCTACCGTACCACCGTAAACAGGTTGCTGGCGGTCTTTATCATAACCATAATATTTCGGATCATCTTTGATGTTTACCTGCTGGAACAATACATCTTTCAATGTCTTGGTGTACATCGCTTCCACTGTGTATTTAAATCCTGCCGGGCTCACATAATCCACGCCTACACTACTACGCCATACCTGCGGCATCACAAAGCTATTGTCCAATACATCGACCTGTGTTTTACCCGCATTACGGTTATTCATCAGGGCGCCGTTCTGTTCAATAAATTGTGCAATACCATTTGGATTCGGTTTCAGCGGATCGCTGCCAGGTGCGAATGCTTTGGTATCTGCTTTCTGGTCAAAAGAGCCGTAGTTGATACCGTTGTTATAATAAGCGTAAGCTATCCAGGCGAAAGGAATGCGGCCGGTAAACAGGCCCGTTCCACCACGGATGATCAGGCTTTGGTCACCTTTCCAGTCGAAGCGGAAACCAAGACGGGGCGATACCTGTACCTTGCCCAGGTAGCCGTTGTTAATACGGTTGAGCGGCGTATAGGTGTAGGTGTTACCAAAGAAACCATCGGTATATGCATGCTGTGTTTTATCACTCAGCGCCGGCTTTTGCGGCAACCAGGTATAGTCTGCACGCAGCCCCGGAATCAGTTTCAGTTTATCCGTTACCTGTATTTCATCCTGTGCATACACGCTGTGCATATTTACGCTGAACTTCGCTTCCGGATTTTCCAGGATATAATCGCGGCTGTTGTTGGTGTAGTTATAACTACCTCTTACGCGGTAAGGGTTGTTATTGAGATAGTCTTCTATGCTCAGGTAATCCACACGGCCATTCCAGCTGTTCACGAAGCCGTAGTTGATGCGGTACAATTCATTGTGGGTACCGAGTAACACCGTGTGTTTTCCTTTCCGCCAGGTCAGGTTGTCAGAGATTTCGATGGTACGTTGTTTCATATCAAAGATGCTGGCTTCACGGTCGGTACCGAGATAAATGGTGGTACCGGGAGTGCGGCCCGCAATCTGTACCTGTGGCAACGTAGGATCGGAATCCGGGTTACGTTTGTCATGTACCACGCTGTAGCCGGCAATGAAACTGTTAGACCAGCGGCTATTGAAGCGGGACTTCAGTTCCATCACGGTGGAGCTCTGGTTATTTACCTGCTGGTAAGCCATGCTGCTGAAACGGAAATCCTGCTGATCGCGGTCCATGTTCATGGCTTTGGAGGTAATGGTATTGTTGCGGACAGACAGCTGATGTTTATCGTTGATATTCCAGTCGAGGCGGTTAAAGAACTTCTGCGAGCGGGAATAGGCGCTGTAGTTGCCGGCGGTGCCGGGATCGAAAGCAGCACCGTAGCGATCAAGCGTAGACTGACGAATCTGATCCGCCTCTTTCACGCTGAGGATATGAGCCGTTTCTGCCTGTCCTGCGAGCAATTGTGAAGGGTCCTGTCGGGAAGTAATTTCTTCGTTGGTGAAGAAGAACAGTTTGTTTTTGATGATAGGAAAACCTACTCTCACACCTGCCTGGTAATCATAAAAGTCGTTGTTCATTTTAATGCCGGTGGGGCCCTTGCCGGTGAGGGCAGCATTACGGCCAAAGCCATATACCGATCCGGTAACGGTGTTGGTACCGCTGCGGGTAACTGCGTTGATACTACCACCGGTGAAGTTACCAATCTTTACATCGAAGGGAGCGAGGTATACCTGCATGTCTTCAATCGCATCCAGTGATACCGCGTTGGTGCGGGTGCTTGAGCCGGGCATACCGGAGCTGCCGGTAATACCACCTGCAGAAGGGCTGAAGCCGATCGCATCGTTATTGATGGCGCCATCGATGGTGACGTTGTTATAGCGGAAGTTGGTACCGGCGAAGGAGTTATCCCGGGACGCCTGTGGTACCATTTTGGTCATGTCCTGCAGGCTGCGGGAAACGGTGGGCATGTTGGACAACTGGGTGCGACTGATGTTCTGACCTGCACCGAAGGTGTTGGCAGAGGCGCCTTTCTTCGTGCCTTTAATGGTCACCGCCGACAAGTCGGTACCAGCTACTGCCAATATAAAATTAAGCTGCATCGGTTCCCCGAGGCGGATGTTGAGTTGTTCTCTTTTCTGCGATTGCATACCCATCATGGTCACAGTAACGGAGTAGGGACCGCCGATACGTAAGCCGGGTAAATAGTAGCGGCCATCGGTGCCGGTGGCTACGCCGTACCTGGTACCGGAAGGTTCATGCAGGGCTACTACTGTCACGCCGATGAGTGGTTCGTTTTTATCGCCTGTGATTTTTCCGCTGAGCGTACCATTTGTTTCCTGTGCCATTGCCGGGAAACGGATACAAAGCAGGAGCGCAAAAAAATAAGCTATGTATAAAATTTTATTCATCACAATTACTCGTTTTCTTTTAACAACTGATCGATGACATGTAACACGCCATTACCGGCGATGAAATTTTCTTTGGTCACGTTGGCCGCTACTTTGTTACCGGCGCCTTTGATGGTGATGCTGGTGTATTTCACGCCTTCATTGTCTTTCAGGAGGGTAATGGCTACGTTATTTCCGTTCTGCATGGCTTGCTCCGTTTGATCGGTGGCGCCGGTGGTGAGGATATAATCGTAAATAAATTTCCGGCCGCCGAAGAAGTGATACAGCAGCAGGTCTTTTAATATTTTCGGATCTGTGCTATTGATGCTGTCTATCGTAGGAAAACCCGCAACGCGGAATGCGTTGTTAGACGGTGCAAAAAAAGTATAGGTCGAATTACCCGCGATCAATTCTTTCAGTCCGGCTTGTTGCAGGGCTACATTTAAAAAAGTAAGACTGGTATCTGCAGAAATGGCGACGGAGAGGTTGGGATGTACAAGTGGCTGCAGTACGGTATTTAATACCTGTATCATGCCATTACTGGCAGACAGGTTGTAGGCCAGTACCGGGCTACCGTTGATGGTAAGCACAGTATCCGCTCCTTTCACCCAATGTGTCACAAACATTTTAGCGCCGGTGACCGCGCTAAGTTCCTGGTTAAATTTAAACGGCAGTTTATTCAGTTCCCAGGTACCATTTACGATATGATAGGATACCAGTTTATTGAGGATGTCACCACTTTCGGTGAGCACCTGTTGGGTGCTGCTATAGCCGGCTTTGATGAACGCGTTGTTATCCGGGATCATCACGGTGTATGGTCCTGTTTGTGCCAGCATGGCGCGATAGCCTGTTCTGCCCAGGGCCGTGCTGAAAGAAGAAAAGTTAAATTTATTATCGTCGATAACGTAGGTGAGGCGATTGGTTTCGTCGGCGCCGGCAAGATTATCTTTATCCTTGCTGCAGGCGGACAACAATAATATCAGCAAACCTGTATATATAGTTCTTTTCATTTTGTCTGCTTTTTAAAAATTATCTTTTAAAGAGATCACCTACTTCATGCACTACACCGTTGATCACTCTGACATTCCCGCTCTTTAAAGGGATATAGGGATAATTAGTTCCTAATCTTTTCGCGGCGGGTTGTCCGTTGTTGCTGATAAAAGACAAGTTGATCCCTATTGGCCCACTGTTATAGGGTTGCCCTGCATACAATACGAGGCCACTGAGAGCTGCTGCATTGTTGGCGAGGTCGTTGGTAAAAAATACCGGACCTACGCGGGAGGTACCGGCAACATCTATTTGCCCTGCATTCATGACTTCGGGACCACAGGCCTGCAGTATAGAATCCATTGCGGTAACCGGCTGCTGCCAGAACATATTTTCATCATATCCCGGGTCCGGCAATGGCCAGGAACGAAGACAGTATTGCAGGATATCGTCTGCATTATGAAAACCGTTTTTGATAAATGCATCATTATCAGGTGCGAACATCGTGAACTGGAAGAATTGGGAAGATGATTTCAGGAAGGGCACTATCTGGGTCATATATACAGATTCGTAGAGACTATCGTTGATACGAAGGGCTTCCGTATATAAGCTGAATTGGGGCTGGCTTTGCAGGTATTCCCACATCGACAGTGTTGGTTTGGCCATCAGGTGATCAATAGGATAAATCACCCCATTGGTACCTTCGGTTTGCTGTCCCCATTTGCTCATGGCCATACCATTCACCAGTAAGCTATCCCCATTTTTTCCCAGGAACTGGAAATCCACATAATTTTTATACCAATCTTCTCTGTCGGCAAAAGAGCGGGATGATAAAGTAGCTACGGCCGTGTTGCCTTTGAGGGCGCTGATGTTATCTGGTTTCAGGCCAGCCGGCATTACATAAAAAGACAATAAATCGTCCAGTGTAGCGGCATCAGTGGCCTGTATTTTTGAGGATGTCCATCCGGCTTCATCGAAAGCTTTGTCGGTAGGTACGAGCAGGGTATAATACCCGCTGCCACCTTGTTTTACTTTCTGGTCCATACCGGAGTGCTGCCATGCCTCCCGGAAACGGGTATGCGAAGAAGCGGCGAGTTGCTGCTGCCAGGTTTTATCCGGGCCAGCGCCATGCGGCACGGCTGCTCCTACCGGTTCCGGTTCAATATCCTGTTTGCGGCAGGCGGCAAAAGCCAGGATCAGTAATAAGAGTAAAGATATTCTTGCTGTCATCAGTTTCATTTTTATCGCTTCATTAAATCCGGGTTCAGGAAAAGGTCATCGATCACATGCACGACACCATTGTTACAAAGATGATCTGCATTGACAAGGCCATTTTTATACTGCACAGCTGAAGGGCCTTCCTCATTGGGATACCAGGTGTTAGATTTCCATTTATAGATGCCTACGCCTCCTGTTTCTCCGCCATAAGACGGGTTGTAGTCATATGAAGGCCAAAGGGAGTATTTACCTATTTTAATTCCCCTGTCTCCCGATGGCAGATTGCTGTTGAGGAGTATTCCGTCGGCACAAAAAACATGCATCTTTCTCATTTCGAGCGGGTAAATAGCAAAAACGAGGGGATCATAATCCGCTACATTCATGGCTGCAATTTTTGCAGCCGTGATAC
Source organism: Chitinophaga sp. 10T418 (assembly GCF_056394125.1). Taxonomy (NCBI): domain Bacteria; kingdom Pseudomonadati; phylum Bacteroidota; class Chitinophagia; order Chitinophagales; family Chitinophagaceae; genus Chitinophaga; species Chitinophaga sp. 10T418. The sequence goes on along the minus strand of NZ_JBFTHG010000011.1, from coordinate 46,927 downwards.
CGTATTTATCGAAGGCGCTGTTGGCGGGAGCAAATACCGTGATAGGTTTATTGGTTTTGAGGCCGTCCCATAGATTGAACTTTTTCATGGCGGCGGCAAACAATGTTAAACTGCTATCTGCGGCAATATAATCCTGCACGGTGGCTTGTGTGAGCTTTAGCGGCTTGGCCAGTACATGGACCACCCCATTGGCTAATGGAATATTCCGCTTGCTCTCCGTCAGGATCAACGCGCCGTTTATATGAATTTCCTGATCAGCCGTTGCGGTAGGTGTTTTCAATACAGACAAATATATTTGTTCACCTGCCAGGGTAACGTACTTGTTATCCAGTTGCATCGGGAAGTTGCTGGTAAAGTAACGGTTGCGGAGGATATGATAGCGGAGCATAAAGCGCAGACTATCGGTATTCATATTAGCCACATCAGCCACTCCCTTTACCCCCATTGCGTTGAAGGCGTTGTTATCGGGTGCAAACAGGGTGAAGGGGCCTGCCTGGTTCAGCGTATCCAGCAAGCCTGTTTTTTTGAGAGCTGCCGCCAGAATGCTCAGGTCATAGTTATTCTCAATGAATGCGCCCATCTCGCGCGGCGTAGAGGTTCTGTCAATGGGCGGGATGAGATTATCTTTCCGGCAGCCTGTTACCAGTGCCAGCAGCAGCAATCCTGCCATGAACTGTTTTATGATAGAAATATTCAGCATATTGAAATAATAAAGACGTTAATAAACAGGCGGTGCAAATTTTCTTTGAATCGTGGTGATGTAAAATTTGCGGTTGATATATTCCACTGTATTCACCGTAGCAAATGAGCGTGGATTGTTGGTACCGGAGTGAATACTCACTACCAGGCCTGTACGCAAATCACATTTCACTTTAAAAGGCAGGTAAGTGGTTTTACCCTCTGCGCCATAGTCGCCCATGATAACCGCAGAAAAAACGCCTTCCGGCAGGAAACCGGGATAACCGATATTATCCGGTGAAAATCCGGCGGCATAGAACCCGAACTGCTGACTCATGTTGCCCGTAAATATTTTGTTGCTGCTGCTATCCGGGAACAAAGGGAAGCTGAAATAAGGCGCTACCACCGGTTTCAGCGAATGCACGATCTGCCCCATCGGAATCCCTCTATAGCCGGGTATCGCCACCGGTGTACTACCTGCCAGTTTATTGAGCGAGTAGTAAATATTCATGGTGTCTCTCAGCTTCGTATTGGAAACATCCGAGTTAGGCACTTTATCCGGTGCCTGGGTATAAAAATTTTGTGAACTGAGGTTATAGAAGTTCACATATACCATAGAATCGGCGAAAGGTTGTTTGGGAAATGTTTCCTGGCGCAGGTACAGGAACGGACGCTGACTGCTGTATTCTTCTACCAGTGCGTGCATAGTATATACTTCGCCGGCACTCAGGTCTATAGTGGTATCGATGAGCGTCACGCCTCTTTCCAGTCTGTCCAGTTCGAAGTAAGGTGTATTGTTCTTAGGCCTGGTCTGAAAAATGATGCGGTGTTTACCGGAAGGCACCTGCGCCCAGCTGGACAAATCATAGCCATTCACGATCGGCGCGGCCAATACTCTTTTGGTACCGGGATATTCCTTTTGCCAGAGCACATTGCTGGCGGCATCCGGGTAAGGGCGTGCCCAGCTATCGCGCTGATCGAGGAAGTCGCCGGTGATGGCAGCACTTACCGGTATCCCGTACTGGTCCAGTTCAGGATCTACCAGGAAAGCGAGAAAAGGTTGCGGCGCATCTTTATTATCGAGGGAGATGTTAAATTCCAGGCAGTTGAATACCCGCAGATAAGCGGGATTATTCAATACCACATATTCTGTTTTACGACAACTACTGACAAACAGCGCGGCCAGTAACAGTGGTAATAAAAAGTATTTATTGTTCATAAGACTACTCAATTGTTATGTTTCACAATAATCATCCGGGCTTTTTCGGTGGCGTTGGCGGCGGTGCTGCCTACCAATGCTACTGTATAAATGCCTGGCTCACTCTGTGGTAATTCCGGTGTTTTATATAGTTCCGGGCTGGCAATAAAGGCACTGCTTTTCACCGGGGCAATGTTGCGGAGCCAGTCACCCGGTGTAATACCCGGTGAAGAAGCATATGCCAGGATCGTATAAGGGAAATTGACAAGCATCCTTTCATACGGTTCATTGATGGCTGGTTGGCCAAGATACAGATGCTGTGAAGCCAGTCCTGCACCGCGAATCATTTGTCCGTTATCCTGTGTAAAAGTGACTTCACCGAGATCCGGGCAGAAGTTCATGAAGCGGATCCAGAAAGGATAAATATCTATAAACGTACCATAGGAGCCATTGTCGGTAGATGTACCACTGTAGTATTTACCACTGAGATTATTCGCCACAAAAGCAATACCGGCGGTTCCGTCCTTACGGGTATACAACCAGGCAGTCTGGTTATCTGCGGGTTGCAGATCGAGTTTACTTTCAGCTATTACCTTTCCATCTTCTCCCAAAGCTTTTACGATATGCGTACCTGTTATATAGCGATTGTAGTTGGTTTGTTTACCAAAGGTGAGCGCATTTCCCAGGGCCTGTCCGTCTACCTGCCAGCTGATTTTTTTTCCGGCGGCAACGTTCACGCCCTGTAAGCGGGCGTAGGTAATATTTACCGGCTCTGAGATATCCGCGATGACACGGAAACTATTGTTTTCTGATTTGTATGTTTCTCCATTCGGGTTACCGGTAGGAATACTCGCATCATAAGTACTGGCTACTACAATGGTATAGATACCGCCGGGCTGATATGTTTTTATCGGTGCGTAAGTGAGCCAGGTATCTTTATTACCCCCAATACCAGGTGTACCGAGTAGGTCCATCAGGGTGCCGGTAGCCGGATTCAGCACGTTGTACAGGCTGTTGGATGCCGGTACCTCCTTTCCTTCTGTACTCAACACTTTGAACTGATAGGTACCATAGGGCAGTTCCACATAATCAGAATATTTGCCGGGGGCCACATTACTCAGACCGGGTACAGCAGTACCATCTGCCAGTGTTACCGACATAGGGCCTGTACGGAGAATACCGGCAGGTATACTACCACTGTTGATAGAACTGAGATTCAGCAAACGGACCTTAAATCCGGCCGGATCTGCTGCCGGTGATATACCGCGTGGCACCACGAACAAAGAGTCCGGGAATCCGTCCGGATTAGGGCGGAAACGCACAAAGTAATAATCATTCGGATGGGCGTCATCATCTTTTGCCCGGAAGGGGCGGGCCGGCGGCACATAATTCCTGGCAGACAGGCTGCTGAACATAATACTATCCAACACCCCATTTTTCACCAGTTCACGCGGCACCGTATAGGTAGTACCTAAACGACCGGATTCCGGAAACCAGAAAGTAGCTCTTGTTTCGTTCACGCCATAGTAGCCTTCCGCATCGGGTAGCATGTAGCTGGTAAGTTTTTTTCCACCCACCGACAATTCTGTGGCTCCATATAAATTCACGAGTCGGATCGTGGAAGCCGTCATCGGCTGCTGTACCACCCGGTTATCGTAACTGTAATCCAGCTTTTTGCTACAGGCACTCATCATCACTGCAGCCGCTAAGAGTATATAAGTAGTTTTCATTTTCATCATTCAAATTTTTACAGGTTGAAAGTCAATCCCAGCATAAATTCTGTTCCGCGGTAAAAACTTCTGCGTACATATTTCTTTCCATAAAAATTTCCACCGGTACCCGGGTTGGCATACACTTCTTCCACCAGTCTGTCGAGTATATTTTTAGCGAAACCTTTTAACTGCAGGCGTTTCAGCAGTTGCTGGGAAAACACGATGTCCAGCACCGGATTAGGTCTGGAATACAGATCCGGCGTACCATCCAGGTTTACCTGGATCAGGCGCTCCCCTACCATGTTAAAAGTGGTAGTGATATCTGTACCTGTTTTGCTGTTGTTATAGTTCAGGAATACGTTCACCGAATAAGGGGCCTGTTCAAACAGCGGGCTGTTGGCAGGCGCGCGGCGATCGATGGCACGGGAAGATTCCAGTCTCTCCGGTGTTTTCTTAATTTCACTTTGTGCCAGCAATAAGTTCGATCCCAGTGAAAAGTTTTTCATCATCGGACTCAGGATGCCCAGGTTCTTTACTACCTCCAGCTCTATCCCGTACACCTTTCCTTTGTTAGGATCGTTCTGGAATTCAATGGCCGGAAATTCCGGAAAACGGGCGTTCAGCCCGGAGGAATTCTGTTTGAATACCTTTGTTAACTGGTTATTGATTTCTTTATAAAAAAGAGAGGCAGAGATCACTTCTCCCGGATGCGGGAACCATTCCCAACGGAAATCATAGTTGGTGGTATGCTGGTTTTTCAGCTTCGGATTACCTACTACCAATGCAAACTGGAAAGGATCGAAATCAAATACGTTGGTGAGCTCTCTCAGCTCCGGTCTTGCCAGCGTGGTGTTGTAGCCCAGCCGGAAGTTCATGTTCTTATTCAGTGTATAGGTAAGGTTAGCAGAGTAGTAAGGTTCGTAATCTGTTTTATAGATAGAATTCGGTTCCGTATATACCAGGTTCACTTTATTACCGCTGGCGTCTTTGGTAGTGATAGAAGGATCCAGGAACACGTTAGACGTATCCACCGCCGCCTGTATATCCGTCATTTCAAAACGCACCCCACCTGTAAAGCGCAGTTGTTGGGTGAGATGCAGATCGAGCATACCGTAGAAAGCACGGGTTTCGTAGTAGCCCTTGTAGTTGTTAGGCGACTTCTGGATGTTATATAAGAATCCACCAACGCGGGGCGCCCCTTCTTCATTATAAGATGATGGCGGGCGGATACCAATACGGTCGTAACCTACCAACTGATCCAGTTGACCATTTACTTCATACAAAGGCAATGCACCGTCGGTGGAGTAGTTAGATCCGGGGAGATAGAGTACGTTCTCTGAAAAGCTTCTTCTGCGGTGCAGGTAGTTCACTCCTGTTTTAAATTCCTGCTTTTTATCGAGGGCTTTAAAAGGGATGGTCACATCTGCCTTATAGTTGTAATTATTTTCTTTGAGATGACGGAAACGGCGACCATTCGGATCTGCCTGGATGATACCGTAAGGACCGTATCCATTTACATAACCGGATACCAGGGAATACAGACTGGGACTGGATATCACCGGCGGGGTGGCACCTGGTGTTGTTATAGGACCTGTATAAGAACTCCCGCCGTTGATGCGGTAATCTGCCAGGTTCACAAAGCGGTAATCCGGATCATCCTGTGTAGACGAAGAGCTGGCCATATTGTAGCTCAGTCTTGGTGCATATTCATTTTTTCCAAACTTATGCTCACCCTGTAAGTTAAAGGTGTTGAGTGTGCGGTAGCTTTGGCGCAAGGCATAAATGAGGTTATACACTTTGCCGGGCAGACCGGTGTACTCGTAGGCGCCGTGCAGGTTGGTGGCTCGTGTTTCCGCACCACGACTGCCCAGATACTGCATACTTATTTCGTGCTGAGGGCTGAAGCGATAAGTGAGTCCACCCAAAAATCCATAGTTGAGTGTTTGTGTGCCGGTATTTTCCTTATAGTTTAAGTACTTCCCCAGGTTGATGTTGTTAGGGGTAATGTAGTTAGGAATCACGCGGGGACTGTACAATGCGCTGTTGCCCGTTAACACGCCCTGGTATACACTATACTGGGTCAGTGATCCATCGTGGATATCGTTGGTACGGTTGTAATAGTTGGCGCCGGCTATTAATCCTACCTGGTGTTTCTTAAATACCGTGTAACTGTTGCCGTAAGTGATGGAATAGATCTGGTTTAGCGGCGCCCTTTTATATTTAGTCGTTAGTACCGGGTCAAAGCCATGCATAATTTTGTTGATGCGGTTGGCTTCTGTGAGCAGTGCAGGATCGTTGCGGCTGTTGGCGATTTTGCGTTGAATATCGCCTAATCCGTTTGGGTATTGGGAGGAGAGCTGTTGAAAATCGTTGGTCAGTCCCTTTCCTTTTACCTTTTGTCCGAGGAAGCCCATGTCGCTGTTATAGAAACTGTTGACATAGCTGCCTGTTTGCGAGTTCATACCGGATTGCACGGTGATGCTCAGCGTTTGCCGGTCGGGGACTGATTTTGTTTTCAGTTCCACGATACCGGCGGCCGCATCTGCAGGTTTATCAGAGGTAGTCGTTTTATAGATGGTGATGTTATCCAGCAGGCCGGCAGGTACCAGGTCCAGGGGAATGGCGCTTCTATCCGGATCTGAAGATGCGAGGCGGATACCATTCAGCTGACCGATCACACTACGATCGCCCAATCCGCGGATGGCCACATACTTATCATCTGTTACCGTAACACCCGACACCCGTTGTAGTGCCTGGGTGGTGGTGATGCTGGCAGTTTTTTCAATGTTCTGTGCCGAGATCCCATCGGAAATCATGGCGGAGTTTTTACGGTCGTTGAGCAGCATGGCTTCCGTGTTAGCGCGTCTGCGTGCATCTACCGTTACGGCAGCGAGGGTTTTACTGTCTGCTTTCAACAATACAGATAAAACAGGCGAATTGCCGGCCTTCACCATCTTAGTAGCGTAACCTACATAATACACTACCAGTACATCGGTGGTATCTTTCACGTCAATGAAAAAGCGGCCGGATTCGTCTGCAGTAACTACGCTGCCAGTGCTTTGCGCCATGATTTCCGCGTGGGCCACCGGGTTGTTTTTAGTTGCGTCGATGACGATCCCGCTGATGGTTCTTTTGCGGGGAGCTGTTGATTGTTTTATAATGATTTTGCGGATCACAATCTTTTTGCCGTCTACTGCTTCATACTCCAGGCCCGTATTCAGGAGCAGGTAGCCAAGTACTTCCGCTACCGTTTTATTATTCAGATCGGCATTGTATTTCTTATCCAGCACTTTGATATCAGCAGGGTTGTAAAAGAAGGTGACTCCTCCTTTCGATTGCAACTGACTGAAACATTTTGCGATGCCTTCATTCCTGAAACTGATGTTGATCTTCTGCTGTAAGACGTTGTTTTGCGCCATTGCCGGGAGCGCCATCAACAGCAGGATCCACATACATCCGTGTAAAATTTTTTCCTTCATTCGTTTGATGATTTGAGACAACAGTTAGCCGTTGCCAACAGTTGTTAGCTGTTAGCTTTTAGCAGTTAGCTTGCCACATGATTTAATACCGTATACTATTTGATTAAAATGGTTCCGTCCTTCTTTTTATGTATCGTTAACCTGTAGGAAAGGGAAATTACTTTGAGCATGTCGTCGAGAGAATCACTTTGCTCGAAGGCGCCGGTGAATTTCAAACCCGCCGTAGCCGCGTTTCCGCAGATGATTTTTACCCCGTACAATTTTTCTATCTCACTAAAAACTGCTGACAATACAGACTCATTGAACATTAACTTGTTACTGATCCAGCCGGTATTCACTTCCTGCTGTGTATATATTTTTATTTGTTGCGCTGTTTTGTTGAATACCAGCTCCTCTGCTGCACCAAGCTGCCGCGTGACCGTTTCCGCTGTTACCGCTACCCTACCCGATTTCACACTTACCCTGGGCGACTGAATACCGATACTATCCGTCACTACAAACGAAGTTCCCAGCACCTGCACTTTCAGGTTAGGGCCGGTAATAATAAAGGGGGCTGTTTCCGGGGTGACATCAAAAAATGCCTCCCCATTTACTTTGATGCAGCGTTTGGGTCCCCGGAAATATTTCGGATACATCATGGTGGTACCGCCGTTTAATACTACCACGGAGCTATCCGGCAGTATTACTTTCTTTACCTGGTACTTCAGGGCAGTCACCATTTCGATGGGTATGGGATTGAGCCAGTCCTGCAGTTCAAAGCGGTATACCATAGCTGCCACCAACAGCGATACACTCGCCGCTGCCGCCATACTATACTTCCAGATACTGGTTTTGCGGGGTTCGTATATCGCTAACCGTAAGTTGTCGAGCGCCTGCTGCCGCTGTACATCAGCATCTGCCGGAAGCTCCTTCTCCACCATGGCCTTGTCCAGCCACTGCTGTAAAATTGCCGCTTCCCTGCGGGAGGCATTTCCCGCCAGGTAGTTATCGACCATTCTTTTAAACTGTGATATATTCATCCGGAACATGCTTCTATAGATATGTTCCCGGAAAGGGAGTGCTTGTCCCGAAGAAGTACGTTAAGGAATTATTAACTGATGAATTCTATCAGTAACATGGCTACAGCAATATGGTGCCGGAGCGCCTTCAGCGCGAGGTGCAGCTGATTTCTCACTGTTTTTTCAGAGAGATTTAATTTTTGGGCAATCTCTGTAATGGATAAATGGTGACGGCGACTCAGCAGAAATATCTCCCTGGTTTTTACCGGGAGGATATTTAATTGTTCATCTATCTCCCTGAATACATCCGCTTCCTCCATCTTCTCCCAGATATCATTTAATACGGGTAATATATATTCCTGTACCCGGTCCAGTTCCTCCGGGCGGTTCATGACTTCCTGCAATTTCTTCAGCGACTGAAAACGTACAGCCTGCAGCAGGTAGCTTTCCAGCGGGCCCTTTATATTTATTCTCTCCCGCCGCGACCAGAGGGAGATATACACCAGTTGTACCACGTCTTTGGCATCATCTGCCGAGCCCAGGATCTTTAGCGCAAAGGCATATAATACCGGCCAGTGACGGTTGAAACACCTTTCAAAAGCTTTCTGATCACCGGCACGGATAAGATTGAGTAACTCGATATCTTCACTAGACTGCATGGCTGGTCGCAATTTAACAACGCGAGGCAAAATAGTGGATTTGGGGTTGCCGGGATTTTAAGTTAGTGTTATCTTTTGCCTTCCATTCTTTAATAGCCATACTGCGCCTGCCATTGCAAGCAATACAATGCTCGTCCACGCAATCTGATGCACGTTCGTTCTGGCAATAGTCATTCCCCCTACCGTTGCCCCAATGGTGACCGCCAAATTGCCACAGGAAGTAAAAATACTGTTTACGAATTCCGGTGACTCCGGCGCCGCGGAAGTAACATTGATATTGCTGATCAGGAAACCACCGGTGTGGATAAATCCCCAGATGATAATAACACCAATCATTAACTCTTTATGTGCACCCGCCGTGTACAGGATGATATGTGTTATCGCTAATGCTGTTATGAATACGATGGTAGTATTGCTGATACTTTTACTCAGCATCTTCCCCGCCAGCCAGTTGCCACCCACACCTGTAATACCAAAGATCAACAACATAGCGCTGATTTCACTGCCGCTCATGCGCGTAACGTTATCCAGGTACGCCGCCAGGTAGCCGTAACTGGCATACATCGCCGATACCATCAGACAGGCGAGTAACAACTGCGTCCATAGCTCCTTTTTCTTAAGGATACTTAGTTGGCTACTGTATGATACTTTTTCTGCCGGCATAGCCGGCAACCATACTGCCATGCCTATTCCCGAAATGACATTCACCACCACGCATAAACCGAATGCCGCCTTCCAGGTAAACAGGTCCGCCATCAACGTAGACAACGGCACGCCGAGTACACTTGCAATCGTAAAGCCGCCAAAGACGATGCCCACTGCCCTGGGCGCCTCTTCCTTCTTAACGCTGGTTGCCGCCGTGGATAACGCAATAGACCAGAACACCGGATGCAGAAATGCAGGAAGGATCCTGGCGATCAGCAACGTATTAAAATTCATCGCCTCATAAGAGATGACGTTCGAAATCGTGAAGATGCCCAGCACAAAGAGCATCGCCTTCTTTTTATCCATATTACCAAACAGCAACACCATGAACGGCCCGAAGATCGCAATCACCAACGCAAAAGCACTCAACAACCAACCGGCTTTGTCTATCGTAACCTGGAAATGTGCCGCTATCTGCGGTAAAATACCTATTACGCCAAATTCTGTTGTGGCAATGCCGAAAATGCCTAAAGCCAGTAAATAAAGTGTTCGTTTCATCCTGCTAATTTTTATGCAAATTTGCAGGGTGGGGTTCATGCTTTGAGGTTGTTTACTTTTTAGTGTGATACTTACTTTTTTGAAAGTATCTTAATCAGTTTGAGTTATGCCGGAATTTTTTCATGATAGTAAGTTGTATTATACGCCGATCGAGTTTGCCCTCAAGCATATTGGTGGCACCTGGAAGATGCCCATTCTCTGGCGCCTTCATTTACGCGTGATGCGATATGGAGAACTCAAAAACGATATCCCCTACATCACGCATAAAATGCTCACCTCGCAACTGCGGGAACTGGAGGAACTGGGGATGGTGGAACGAATCGTTTATCCTGTAGCACCGCCCAAAGTGGAGTACAAGATTACTGCTACCGGCATGCTTGCAATTCCGGTGATAGAGATGATTATGAAGTATGGCGTGGAGATGATGGGGGTAGCGGGGGTGGCGTATCCGCCGGTTGCTGGTTGAATGCATTTTGGTTGCAGGGTTGTGTCTTAAATTCGGAATATGAGACGAGCACGGGTTATATTGGTTCTTATTTTCATCGCTGGGTTAGCCGGTGGGGTTTTGGCACGTTTTACGCCGACGGTTTATTATAAGCCGGCGTATGAAGGTGGGGAGTGTACGGTGGCGTTTACGCCCTATCATAGTTTGTCACCAGATACCTGGAATTCCACTTTGCAGGGGAAGAGAGTGCCATTGGCAACAGTACCTGGAACATGTAAGACTTTTGTTATTATTGGAGACTAAAATTCACCTTGACCACAACCAGAATTCCCTTAGCTAGACGATGCTCAGAAAGATCGACATTTTTCATTAAGTTAGGCAGTAAAGAGATTAACTATCATTTTGATAATTAAACTATTATACCAGTATATAAGATAAAAAGATTCCTATATCTCAATTACGTTAACTACTAATATTTCTCAACAACAATGGGAGCAGATAATGATGTCAATTGGGTGATTTAATCATCAGATTGTTTAGTCTACTATCCTTGTAAAATATCCACAGGGAAAGAGTATTTAAATAGACTACAAATACCACCCTTTTACCAATTTGATTATTTGTGAATTTTCACAACACTTTCTATGTAGAATGGTTATAATAACATTTGGACTGCAATTTGGCAACATTCATTTGAATTCTCGCTCTTAGGAAACAATTTTACCAGGGGAGTCACTTTCTTTATGTCGTTTTCATATTAAGAAAAAAATATTCTAAACGCGCTCCACATATTGAGATTAGAAATTTCAACTTCATACTCACCTAAAAGATAACTATAAAATGCTTATGATCATTTTACATGAGATTTCGACATGAGGCATATATACACCGTGATTTAATCGTCCAAAATACTTAACAATAAATAAGGAGGAGCATACAACAAGATGTAAATAGTATCTCATTCATATCAAAATGACAAAGAAAAAATCGCGCAACATTTTTAATAAATCCTTTCAAATGATAAATAAAAGTGGAGAAGTCGAAACCATTATAAAGAATAGAAAAATTTCCCAAACAAAGTTTATTATTTTGAATAAAAAATATTTATTATTATGAAACAAGCTAAAGTTGCATTAAAAGTTGTAGCACTTCTTGCTGTTGTTGGTAGTGCTGTCGCATTTAAAGCTAATAGAAGCATAAATACATTTTATGCTTATACAACAACTATAATTGGCGGTCATCTTACAGGAGTTTGTAAACCTACCGTAACATTGAGGTATATCACACATCCTGCAGGCATAATACTTATAACTTATGGAAGTCTACCATTTACAAACGTGACTACTTGCACTGCTCGCGTAGCACCAAGTCTTTAGAAACAAGAATATCTGATCAAGAGGTCTGCCGAAAAAAGGGATGCCGTTAAGTCATTTTCTACAACTAGAATAAAAATTATCGTAGCCTTGCAGTGAGAGAACGTAAGAGGTTTGGAACTGTATCTTTGATTGGACAGATAGTTAAGTACTTTTCTTTACTTTGAAGACAATGGGTAAAAAGAAAGAGTCATTGTAAAGCCACCAAGCAGATGATAGTAGAATTGCACAGGAGCGGAAAACCGATGGGAACTGTTGTAAAAGAATTGTGCATAGACCTATGTATGGTTCGCCGTCGACATGGCAGCCCTTAAATAATTTGCAGAGCTCATGTAGGCTCCCCTTTATTTAGTGCCACTGGTTTTAGAAGATTCAATTATTTTTCAAGCCTTCGTTATAGTGATCGGCATATGTTAACGGCGATAAATATCTCAGTGCCTTATGCGGTCTTTCTGTATTGTAATCGATACGCCACTCTTCACTGGTCGCTCTGACCTTTGAAAGTCGGTGGAAGATATAGGCGTTAAGTAACTCCGCCTTAAACTGCCATTTTTTCGCTCGATGTAGGCATTCTGCATTGGCCCACCGGGCTGGGTATACTGTAAGGTAACTTCATTTTCAGCGCACCATTCCTGTAGACGATGACTGATAAATTCAGGGGCATTACCTGTTCTGAGATTAGCAGGCTTCTCACGCCTGGCAATAATCTGGCTCAGCGCTCTGATAATACGTAAAGATGGTAATGACGTATCCACTTCTATCACCAATGATTCACGATTAAAGTAATCGATTATATTTAATAACTGAAACTTCTTGCCAGACTGTCACTCATAAAATCAAGGCTCCAGCTCTGATTGGGGGCAGTCGGAACAATTAATGGCTGTTTAACCCTTTCCGGCAGCCGTCTTTTAGCTCTTCTACAAATATTCAACTTCATGATCGCATATACCCGATAGATCCTTTTATGATTCCATTTGAAGCCTTTGTTCTATAACCTGTAGCAACACTGCCAATAGCCTATGGCTGCATGCTTATCCGTCAATTGAGATAAAGCATCCTGTAATTAGCCATCATCTTTAGGTTTTGAGTTATACTGGCAAGTAGTGGGGGAGATATTCATCAGTTTACACGCCTTGCGGTTACTTAGCTGCTCTTCTGTCGTTAAATAACTAACAGATTCCGATTTTTCCCGGGGCGCCATAACTTTTTTTTCTATCAGATTCTTCAAGGCCCGATATTCCAGACTCATTTCTGCAAACATCTTCTTAAGCTCGGCATTTTCCTCTTCCCAATCGCACATTTTTCCTACGTCACTTACTTCCATACCACCATATTTCGCCTTCCAGTTATAGAAGGTAGCTTCGCTGACTCCAAGCTCACGGCAAACTTCCTTGGTGGCTACACCGCTTTCCTGTTTCTTAATCGCAGATACAATCTGACTTTTGGTAAATTTCTTTCTCGTGGTTGTAAAATTTAAAGATAACAATCATTTTCTGTTACCTCTAAATCTGATGGCCGAAATTTGGGGGAGCCGACAGAGCCTACAGACGGACTTTGTGGCAAGAGAACCTGCTTGATGGACCCAAATTCAAGACGTCACCTTTAATCGATAAGTTAGTCGCGAACACCTCTTACTTGAAACCTAATATCTAATATTTTGCTGCCTACTGTACTATATTTCTATGAACTCGAATAGTTCCATTTTGCAGCATCTTTTGAATTATACGTGGTATTGTAATCTGTTTCTGAACTAAAAATCTTAGAGAAATTCTCTTTAACTGCATTACTCGAACAATTACCCTTTCTACTCATCCTCTGCTTTATAACCCTCTCTTTTAGTAAATCTCTGACCTTCCCGCTGGCATCCAGCCTCCCTCTATCTGAATGAAAAATCATACTTGGGATTGCCAGTCCATTTTTTAATAGCCATATTCCGGATGACGGTTTCTCCTACTATCATACCTATACTCATTGACCATCCAACAATCTTTCGGTCAAACAAGTCATGATTGCTGTTAAATAACGTCAGCCATTTTTGCCCGGATGTAAGTTAGATCAGATAGCCATTTCTCCGATGGCACCACGGGTGCAAACACACTATTGAGAATATTGAAAGATACTTCCAGGTCATGATTAGAATCTGTGGTAAATACGTTGAGCCTACCAGTAATAATACAGCGAAACCTTTTACTCTTCATTATTCTGACAACTCTGGATCCGGATGCGTATAGCCCCGTAGACCTAAGCTCCGCAAACCATTTGACAGCTGCCATATTAACGGCGAACCAAACATACATCTATGCCCATTCTTTTACTACAGTTTGCACGGGTTTTCCGCTCCGGTACGCCCCTATTACCATCAGTTTAGGAGATTTATCATAACAATTTCTTATTTGCATTGTCGTAAAAGTTAAGAAAAACACCTAACTATCTTCCCAATCAAAGGTAGCAGCTTCCAATTGATCATTTCTTCACAATGCAGAATCAGGCTTGCAAAATATATTCCAATATATACGATTCCCTCCTCCTAAACGTTTAGATGACAACTAATTTAGGAGTCGTCTCAAAATTGAGGCGACTCCTAATACTTAAATTACAGATCTCAGATAGAAACAAATACCAAAATATTTGATTTATCCTAAATCAAAATTAAAGTGGGCTAACTGCCACACGAGCAGTACAAGTAGCAGTACCACTTAAAGTGTTAAGTGCTGAAGAGTAAGTAGTAATTATAGCACCAGCTGGATTGGTTACATAGTCCAATTTAACCGCTTCCTTACAAACTCCAGTAACTTGACCACCGATAAGGGTTGTAGTATACTTGAAAAAGGTATTTGGTTGCCTATTAGCTTTAAATGCCAATGCGCCACCAATAACGGCCAGAAGGGCTACAGCTGTTAATGCGAATTTTGCTTGTTTCATAATGATAGATGCTTTTTAATTCAAAAAGCTAAACTTTATTTCATGAACTTGCCTACTCGTTTATAATGGTTTTCGGCTTCTCCATCTTGTTTGGCTGATCTTCCTTGCAAGTATCCAATCAGCCTATATTGCGCAACAAATTAATCTTCACTAACCTCTTTGATTTGATCGTACTTAAGAGTTCCCAGGTAAACTGAATTTAATTTTCTGTTAGCATTATAAATTGCAGTGCATGGGACAACCGTAGTATTAAAGTACTTCCCAAATTGAAGATTATAGTCAAGCCCGATTTTAATATTGTTATACTTATCCAACTCATTCTTATTGCAAAAGGATTTCATTTCCGTATATGAATATACTGTAACCATAAAGATCTCTATATGTTGCAGGGACTTTATGTGTTTAATGATATCTTCTGTTTGTGCTTGGCAATACGGGCAATATGGTCCAAAATAAAAGAGCACTATTGGCTTTCCTCCTGGAATATCTGCAATATTTATGTGTGTGGTACTATCTAACAATAAAAGGTCCACATTGGGCAATAATTCCCCTTCACGACCGGAATAAACGGGCATAACGTAACCCGCCTTCCTCGCATTGCCGAAAATGGGATATCCCATTAGCTTACATGCTCCAGCATAAAAAAGCAAACCCACAACAGATACAATAATTATAAATAAAATGCCCTTTCCCCTCATAATATACACTTTCATTTAAAGATATTTGTTTATAATATTGATACTTGCGCTGACGCCTTTACATCAGTGCTCTCAAAAAAATCCATTTCTCCATCTGTTGTTCCTCTCGCGGCTTTTATCAGGAATTCCACAAGTAAAAATGTAAATGCGAGGGAGATTATAATCGRAAACAACTGGAACCTAAGTGCAATTGGGGATGCAAAAACACTAAACCCAAAATTCACTGCCCATAATGCTGCCAATAATGTCAATCCCTTCTTTAGTTCCCGATGTTTCCTATAACCACGTAGTATGATGAAACTAATCAAACTAAACACAAGTACAACATTCATTGTACCAGTCAATACTGGATAAAAGTCAAGTACAGTTACTTTAAAATCTTTGAAATAACATCTAATCTTATTGCTTTTATAGTCAAACCAAATTTTAGCTGTTTCATTAACGCTATCCACATTAGTACTATAATGATCCAAGAACTCAACCGGAGGCGCATAATATTTTATAGCGTTAGGTATTAAATAAAATTTAGTGAACTCTATTGGATAAGATCTAATCAGGAATGACCCATAATCTTTCATCATAGGAGCAACCGACGCCCATTTCTTCAAAGCTGATGCAGTAGAATCGCTATTAAATTTCCTCTCCATGTATATTGAAAGTGGTGAGTTTGGATCCCACATATATACAGTATTCGCAATTAATGCCTCTGTTGGATGCGTTCTTATATCTCTGCTTGAATCAAAATAGTTACGCACCATTTTGTCCAATTCCTGTAATCTAGGCGGCACATCTTTTCTATTTGCACTGTCTACGAATCTATATGCATATAACGCATTATTTGCCAATTGCCAACCTGTAAAGGGCGTAAATTGTCTATGGCCAGTTCCTTTCTMATACCGATTTGTTGTTGTCCATATGAATATCCCTATTAGTAAAATGCTTACTAAAAAACCCGAAATATTCATCATTATTCTTTTCTTGGTTAATAGCAAGGCAATTATACTTATAACAGGATAAAACAAAGCATTATATCGTACTATAAATGCCATAAAAAGGAGAAGTGCATTTACAAATATCATCCATTTATTAGGCCTATTCATAATCCATATCAATAAAGTGAACCAAGACAAACTTAGTGAAAGAAAAAAAGCATCACTTGATATATAGTTCGCAAGGTATAAGTACACCGGATTAAATAGCATAATTCCAAACAACAGTATCCTTGTCAATTTTGCTGGATTATAAAAATAAAACAATGTAAATATTAATGCTAACGTACTGACTTGCAATAATACGTACTGTAATACAACAACTACTGTATCGGAGTGGGTAAAAACGCTAATCAGGCGAAGAAATTTCGAATATCCAATAGGATAAGTATTAACAAAAGAATTATGATAAGCTGCCTCTATATACACGTAGGAATCGCCATTTATAAACCCAGCAAATGGATACAAAAACTTAAAGACAATCAACTGTAAAAAAACAGCAGGAATAGCCAACCAGACAAACCATTTGTTTACAGGATTCTTAAATATATAGTCTATCAAATTTTCTTGCATAAATAAGGTTTCATCATTGTACTTTCGCGTTAAATAAATGTCTACATTCTTGGAAAATCTAGCATCCATACTCTTTCCACAATAGTCTCTTTTTTTATTAGAGCCCAAGACACCTTCTTTTCTTGCTGTATCCTCGTAAATATTATCTACTGAGACCATGGCAGCTAATATTTTCTCGCCTGAACCGCCATCCTTATACATGTTATCTCGTTCTATTATAAAAAGATTTTCAAAATGATCCGTATACTCTTTTACTATATTATTTCGTAGATGTCTGTCATTATAGAAAGAACAAATAATTCTCTACTTTTACTAGGGTAGCATCCAACAAACTTGAGGCAGTAGCTAACCCCAAACTCTCTAATTCCTCCATAGCTAATTGTTTCATCTGCTCATCCGTCAAACTCCATAAATCATCTGCTCGTCCGCAAAAGTACTCTATTCCCATCCATGTGGTGTGCGGATCATTTACCATAAACGGACTCCAATTATTAAATATTTGTAGACGTGCAGCTTTTAAACTCATTTCTTTTATATAAATCGAAGTGTCCTTTAGCTCAAGGARCTTGTATTCACCCGTTCCGACATCCTTAATAGACAAACGTTCCAACAACATACATACAGATATGCAGCACCTACTTTGAAAGCCTCCCACCTTATCCTCAGCCCCCCAGGTACATTCTCCCGCTACGTCATTAATAAACTCAGACATTGGAATAGTAGAAAAAAAAATAATCCGCTTCAAATGTGCTAATTTCCTGCGTATCAAAATTCAAAGCTCGAACTGCCGTAATGAGCTTATCTTTGGTCGACGAAATTCCAATTGCCTCAGACCCTTTTTGTATACGCCCTCCCATCTCCTCAATTTGATTCGCCACTTCCTCCCAAATTTGGCCAGGTCCCAATTTCGGATACCAAAAATGGCCAGGAGAAATCTCATCAATCAATTCCAGTCCTAATTCTGCGGGAAGATCATTGCAAGGCATACCCCACAATTTTTCTACATAATTCTCAAAGAAAAAGCTATAAAAAAAATGCCCAAATCGATTAATTAAAAAATCCTTTAAGTTATGTTCAGCTTTGCGAGGAAACAACTTCGCTTTCAAATAAGAGAAATAGAAAATAAGGGATTTAATAATTCCAAAACTAGAAATAATATTATAATTCATCCTTTTATCGCATGCAAAAAACTGGCGAAAAAAATAAAACCTTGATGAATTACTACGCCTAATCACCATGATATCATCCCCTCCAGAACTACCAACTTTTGAAACTACATCCTTGTCCACCTTTCTTGTGAAAAAAAAATCGGAACACCAGTTTGTTACTCTTTCCGACCTAGAAATAAAGCGATGCCCCCCAATATCAATAAGATTACCCTTATAGTCAATTGTCTTTGAATTCCCGCCAATAGCATCTGATTTCTCAAGAACGACTGGTATTATATCCGTTCGTGTTAATAACTCATATGCCGCCACCAACCCCGCAGGCCCCGCACCAATGATGATAGCTTTCTTACGTCTCTCTTTATCTTGGGCAAATACGCTATCMCCCAACCTATTGCTCTCTGTTGATATTGGAAAATCAGATGTATTCATCGATATTTCTTATTTAGTATCATAGCTATTCAACCAAATATTATGTAAATAATATCAATTATTATACAATACGTTTTGGCCATAATCTCATATGAATAAACAATAAAATAATGGAATTATTTTTGCTAATAAAAACGGGACACCATACCCCCAAACCAATAGATTATACTATCAGATGGAACCGTTTCAGCGTCTCTTAAATATTGACATGGTTCATGTTGTCTGAGGTTTTGGGTAACTCAATCTACAACTGTTGATGATCATTGAACTTCAACTCTTGGAAAAAAGATATTATTAAAGATTATTTATCCAAAATTATAGTTAATCACTGCAATCCCCACACAGCGATCATCTTTTATGATAAAATATTGAAACTTTCAAGCAATTATTAATTCCCAACTGATACTGCTATTAGACTGCATGTAAATTCTATTATTTACATGCACCGGTAATTTGTCAACATGAAGCAATTATTGATCTTACTATTTATTCTTTTGTTTACCATACAAGCGTTGGCACAGTCTCCTCTTACCATGCAGATTAAAGGTAGTATCCATGACAAAGAAACCAATATTGGACTACAAAATGCGTCAATTATTTGCTTATACGCCAAAGACTCATCTCGCGCAGCGCTAAGTTTCACTGACAAAAATGGAAATTTCATATTTGATAGCCTTCCTCGGAAAAATTTCATTCTATACATCACCTATATCGGATATCAACCATTGATGTACAACGCCAAAGTGCCGTTACAAACTGAGCATGTCGATGTAGGCAATATACAGATCAAAAGAACAGGCCTTACCTTATCTGAGGTAGAAATATTACAAGCAAAACCTCCGGTAAAAATCACAAAGGATACAATAGAATTCAATGCCAGTCAGTTCAAAACAAAGGATAATGCTTCGGTAGAGGATCTATTCAAAAAAATATCTGGTATACAGATAGATCAAGATGGCACTATCCGTATGAACGGACAAGTGATAAAATCAGTTATGGTTAACGGCCGCCTTTTGCTTGGTAGTGGCGATCCAAAAACTATCAGCAGGAATTTACAAGCAGATCTAATAGATAAAGTACAGGTGATTACTAAAAATACAGAAAATGGTCTAAATAGTGGCGAAACCAACAAAGTGATCAACATCACAATTAAGAAAAATAAACAAAATATAATTTCAGGCGAATTGGGAGGATCAATTGGTTCGTCTGATCGATTTGCCACGAAAGCAAATGTAAGCCGCTTTAAAGAACATCAACAGATATTGTTGATAGGTAATGGTAATAATACAAATGGTATACCTGATATTAATTACGTTAGCAGCGGTGGATTAACAAGAACCTGGAGTGCAGCGGGAAGCTATATAGAAGATCTAAGTAAAAAAACAACAATTAATGCCGGCTATTCAATGGATAATAAATTTAACACAGAGCAACAAAATAATCTTAAGCAAAATTTCATTGGTGATTCCATTCTATTCAATAACAAAAATTCAAGTACCAATAGTTATAGCACCAATCACGTAGTTTTTATCCAACTTGAATATAAGCTTGATTCTCTTCAAAAAATTACATTTTCAAGTAATAATCTATTGTCAAACAATCGGGATATTATCGCAAGCTCCTATGAATCGACTGTAAACAACCGAAATATAAACACAGGACTAGTAAACAATAGTGGAGAGAGCAAATTAAAAGCCCTATCTAGCGGCTTAACCTATGAAAAAAGATTTAAAAAAAATGGTCGCTCACTAAATATCAATTTAAGTTATTCAGCAGGCGTAAGTGTGGCATCCCAGTTTAACACGTCAAGAAATTCATATTTCCTATATAACGGAGAAACGAGCGGTGACACACTTAATCAAAATAGTAACATAAACAACAAAAATAAAAAAATACTAGTATATATTAATTACACGGAGCCGATCATAAAAGGTGGATTTCTCACCTTTTTCTTTGGGAGAGATCAGACAAATAGCTCTTACGACAAATCCACATTCAACTATAATACAACAACTAAATTATATGATAAATATATTGACACTATGAGTGTTTTGTTTAGAAACACATCTATTCAACATTGTGAGAGGATAAGCTGGTTTTTCCAAAAAGGCAAATTTAATTACGATGTTTCGCTATCCAGCCTCTTCTATAATTTTAACAACAGTGATCTAAACAGACCAAACAATCTTTCTCAGAACAATGCCGCATTATTACCTTCAGTCAACTTGGGATACACCCTTGATAACAACAAGGAATTTCGGTTACGTTATTCAAAAGAAGTTCGCTTTCCTGACATCACTCAATTACAACCCATTCCAGACGTCAGCGATCCATTAAATGTAAAACTCGGAAACCCTGGGCTTAAGCCTATGAGCATACACAGAATCAATTTTTCCTACAACACCTTCAACACAATATCATTACGTTCGTTATACATTTCAATCAGTAGTGACTTCACTAATAATCAAATCATTAATGACTCAAAAACCGACTCTATTGGGAAACAAATAACGCAGCCATTTAATCATTCTGGAGGTTACTCCATCAGTTTTAACCTAACGGGTGGATTGCCTGTAAAAAAAAGAACTAATTCAATCACCACTATTACGCAATCCACCCTTCAAAAATCTATGAACTATATTAATGGGGAGAAAAACATAAATGACAAGTTATCAATTACACAGTCAATTAGTTATAGATCTGAATCCACGAAACTATTTGATTACCTAGTATCGGGTAATATCAACTATAACAATATTCGTCTTTCCAATATGGCTGATAATAATACATCATATTTAAATTTTGGAGTATCTTCAACCGTCAATCTCAATTTTCCACTTGGCATTACCATGAGCACTTTCTTAAGCTATAATTATTCCTCTGGTCTTACAGCAGCGTATAATAATAATGTATGGATACTCAACGCCACCATATCCAAATCATTATTCAGATATAAACAAGGAATTATCGCTTTTCAAGGGATTGACCTGCTGAAGCAAAATAAGAGTATCACTCGCAACGTACAGGTTGATTACATCGAGGATATTAGAACAAATACGCTAAATCCCTTCTTCCTTGTCAAATTTTCTTATTTCCTAGGGAAAGGGAAGAATTGAATCACGAAAAAATTGCACACTCTAGTCATCAATAAGAGATCAGCTTCGCTCTCTTTAATCCAATTTACATTTAAGGGCCTAGATGAGAGGTGGCCATCCATTTAGGCTCAGGACAATCAAATAAATAATGATCGAAAAATTGTTTCATTCGCAAACTAAAATCCACGGCATCCAGACCATACAATCCATGATTTCCTTTATATAATAACATCCATGACTTCTTCCGTAAAAAACATAGCGCTGTGAAGAACTCTTCTATATTAGACAAATCACAGATCATGTCTTTGGTTGTATGCATCACTAATAATGGGGTGGTTATTGCCTTAGCTTGAAATATTGGAGAATTTTTAATATACAGTTCCGGCTTCTCCCAAAGTGTAGCCCCCATCCGAAACTGCCCGATCTCGAACATACCTTGCATGCTCTCACCTGTCCCTGCAACATTTCCATAATCGCTCACCCAATTAGCGATGCCGGAAGCGGAACAAGCCGCCGCAAACAAACTGGTATGTGTAATAATATAATTGGTTTGTATGGCTCCCCAGCTGCAGCCCTGCACACCCATTCTTTTTGAATCTACGTAAGACAATCCTCCAACATAATTGGCAGCTGAAATAACGGCATCATATGTCCCTTGCATTGGATCTCCAAAAGGATATCGTATATCAGGGCAAAACACCAAGTATCCATTACTAACATAATATGGGATATTAATGCCACAGCCGTTATCCAGAGTGTTTGGCTTCAAATATACATTTAACCCATCGGCTCGCTTTTCGTAATAATAAAAAATAACAGGATACTTCTTTGTACTATCAAAATCCTCTGGTTTATACAAAATGCCTTGCAACATAATGTTATCAAGTGATTTCCACTCATGCAACTCAGCATTATACCAATTATACGGGAGATGCGGCTGTACGTTACTTAATGGTCTGAAGGATCTAAAATCGGTCGTTAAAAAAAAATTAGGGGCTTCTTTCGCACTCATTCTTCTTACGACATATTTTTTAGCATTTGATGCTTTAACGGGGGAATAATTGATATCTTGGGGAATATCCGGATTATCCTTTATATCGTACACATAGGGGCCCATACTCAATGAATCGGGATCCCCCTTTTTACCAATAAATTTCCTGTAAAATCCATTGGTCTTTGTGTCCAAATTAAATGCAGTCAATAAAATCGATTCCTTCGCGAAAATGCCCTTCCGAGCATACTCCTCCAGCGATAAGGAAAAAATAATATTATGCTTATTTCCATATCCGTTGGTTAAGTTAATAGGAGAAATCGATCGTGTAAGATCAATTTGCCAAATATCCCGCTTCCCATTTACAAATACAAATGCATCATCCATGCCCCAGGCAGCGATATACTTTCCATAACTATCGTCGTCTTTATTTTTCTCCCAATTCTCTTCAATCCCGTTGGTCAGACATCGCTTATTTCCATTCTCTGTTTCATAGATAAAATAGTCCTTCTTCTTACTATCATAGTAAATTACATATTTTCCTAAAGGCGATAATTGTACAATCCAATTTTTGCCGATATCGATTAATTTAACTCTTCTACCATCTTTCATGGAAACAATATACCATGAAAACTCACTATGGATGTTCCAGTTTACTTCATCCACCGGTGTTATGACTTCTTGGTGACGTATCAAAGCGACGCTATCCAATAATGTCGGGAAAAATAACCAATCATTGCCACTATCTAATCTAAAAAAATGATGATCTGACAAACGAATAGCACCCGTATACTGTCTAGGAGACAGCTCGGTTAACTGTTGTGATTGAAGTTTACTATCTGTATAGCTCCAAACATTCAAAATAGATGCTTCTTGTGAAATAATAGGACTGCGCTCTATCAAATTCAAAAATAAACACTTATGATTGCTGCTAAAATGAGATAGTCCACCAAAGATATAAGCAGAGTCAATTGGCACATGTAAATTCACAACTGAGTTCATTCCCAATTTATAATAAAATAACGTATTCGAGATATTTCCGGAAACAAATGCCATCTGTCCTCCCTTATCATCTTTTATAATATTATTAATAGCCTCTCCTTCCCAAATAATTCTCTCTCTATATCCATTCTTTCCTGATCTTAAAATCAATTGATTTTTATCATTATTCTTTTTCAAAAGTAATTGTAGCTGCCGATTTCCAATGACGATTCTTACTTTCTCAGGAATGTGTTCTTTCCTTATCCTCTTCCTGAGATTAATTATGACCAATTCATCCTTGGTATACTTTGGCTGATAAGTTAAGTAGTCACCGGTAACATTAAATGATAAAATATGGGGAACATATTGTATAGTATATGTTCCCAAGGTAGCAATACAAAGGCTATCATTTGAATTTATCCAAACAGCTTTATCTGCATTAGCAGAAAAAGAGTAAGGACTAATAATAGTTGACTCAACTTTCCAATTTTTCACAGTTGATATTAAAATCAATCTAGTAGCTGTTGTTAGATTATGGTCAATAACGTAACCGCAGTATTTTCCATTATTACTTACTTTTAATAACGCAACCTGTGGCCAATCTTTTATGCTATCTAAATTCAGAGGCGGCTTTGAAACAACAACAGCCCCCTCCCTTTTACTGTATGTGATCGATTGTGTTCTACCGTTTACAAATAAAAGCACAAGCAATAATAACATGTTATATTTCATATAAAGTATGCATTATTTCCTTTCGTATTGAATGTTATAATTTTAAGTTAGCTATTATAAATGCAGGTGTACTGCACTTCCAATAACTAACTTAAAAGTTGGTGTGATCCAATTACAGTAGTATAATTTACCTTCGATCTAAAATCACCACTTTATAGTCCAACTTGAGCATACATTTACCAGTGCATTAAATACGAACCTGTTAGCACTATAAATTTTAGCGAGATCATCTTGGCTCTTTATAATAAAAATATTTGTTCACTCTAAATTTTAGCTTTTTGATACTAAAAAGCAAAATATCTATGCKAAAAGGCAAAGCTCTTTTAACTATCCTAGCAATGCTTGCTATTGTCGGCGGAGCATTAGGATATAAAGCCAATAGGGGAGAAAATGTATTCTATTTAGATACAACAACAGTACAGGGTGGTGCTCCTCACTCGATTTGTTCCAGAACAACGACATACACACTCGTCCCTAACCCCGCAGGAGTTAGAACAATAAAAGCCAGCCCCATACCACTCGATATGACTTGTCCGGTTATATCTGTAGTTCCAAGCTTATAAAAATAAAACTACTAATGGCTTTATTGAAACTTACAAGTCGAGTCACAACAAATATCATCCTCATCACATAGGAAAGCAGCTGACCAGTCAGCTGCTTTAAATCATTCACATTCAGCAATTTATTCTCAACTATTAGATTCAGCTAAATGCGACTAAATAAACTAATTCCACCAACTTTATCATTTTTTCTCTACATCCACTTTTAATAATCCATTTCCTGGAGTCACTATATTGGGATCCAAATCATATCCTTTATCTATTCCTTTTAGTCTTGCCGGAATTCCCCGAGTCATCCACTTAGGGGCCGAGGTATTCATCAAATAATGGGAGAAAAATTGACTCAGGCGTATAGCAAAATCATCTGCTGACTTTCCATCAATCCCATGGTTACCGTCTGTGTATTCCAATAACCATACCTTTTTCCCTAATCTACGTAACGCCGTATACATCTCCAAAGCCTGAGAAAAAGATGCGATACCATCATTTGTAGTGTGCATTAATAACAAAGGAGTAGTTACCTTATCAACGTGAAAAATTGGAGAATTTTTAATATATCCGTCTGGATTTTCCCATAACGGAACTGCCATCCGGCCCTGCCCTATCTCAAAATATGCTTGCATACTACGCCCCCTTCCAGGCACATCGTCATAAGCACTCACCAAATCACAAATGGAAGAAGCCGAATAAGCTGCTGCAAATAAACCAGAATGTGTTATTAGGTAATTAGTCTGAAGCCCACCAAAGCTGYAACCTCCTATTCCCATCCTATCGCTTCTAACAAAAGGTAATTCAGAGACATAGTTAGCCGCTGATATCACCGCATCAAATGTACCCTGCATTGGATCTCCAACAACATAGTCAATATCCGGCGTAAAAACAAGGTAATCATTACTAACAAATGTTGGTATGTCAATATTACACCCATTGACAATGTTCTTCGGGGACAAATACTCATTCAGGGAAAATGATTTCTTTTCATAGTAATGAAATATAACAGGATACCTTCTCGAAGAATCAAAATTCTCTGGTTTATAAAGTATACCCTGCCCCATTTTACCATCCTTTTTTCTCCAGGTATGCAACTCTGTACGGTACCAATTATATCCTTTTTCGGGAGATACATAACTCAATTGCGTAAAATGCCTAAAATCTATGGTTGAAAAATAATTAGGTGATTCATTCGCACTCATTCTTGTAACAATAAATATGGCTGCATTTTTTGCCTTTAACGGATACGCCCCTTGTCCAATTAAATATGGATTATTAATCAATTGATAAATATAATTACCCATTATCAAAAGCTCCGGAGCCTCATCACTATTAATTCTCTTTTGAAAGAATCCGTTTTGCTTATTCTGTACATTTAAACCATTCAAAATAAGGGTATCAAATTCAGAAAATATCCGACCATAAGCTTCCGGAAGAGCAAGATCAAGAACGACCCCATTACGTAGTCCATAGCCATTTGTTATATTCACAGGATTCTTCTTCCCTCTTGGGTCTATCTTCCAAATATCGAACTTATCATAAATTAATACCCACTCGTCATTATTCCCCCAACCGCAAATTCCTCTTTGATAGGGAGAAAAATCCTCACCATACATACTAGTCCAAGCAACGTTTATTCCCGATGTAATATTTCGATAAATACCGGATGCGATCTCATAAGTAAAGTAATTTGACTTCCCCTTATCGTAATATATAGCATACTTTCCTTCAGGAGAAATATCAACTATATGAAATTCCTTAATATTTAGCAATACATTTGTATTATTCCTTATGGATTTCACATAATACGTCCTTTGTGCAGATGAGTTCCAGGATAATTCAAAGCCATCCGCGTCGTCATCCACTCGCTCTACAACATATGTGTCATTGTCTCGGCTCGTACTCATTACCGACTCCCTTTCCTTACACAACTGCGTAATACGATGATTGTCACGATCGATTACAAATGGAAATGTAAGAGGTTGTTCTCCAGTCTTTGATTGCAGTGATTGTAGTTTTACATCTAAATAGCTCCAAATATTCACCGTGCTACTTTGAGTTACTAAATTAACAGGCTCAGATTTCATTCTTTCAATAGAAAAAGAAATATACTTTCCACTAACGCTAATTTCTACGTTATCAGTCAATACCCAAGAACTATCAACTCCTAAAATTTTGTTATTCACCAATAAATCCAATCCTGGTTTCCCACGTTCATATGCCCAAATAGATTTACCACGTCCATCCTTATCTAAAAGTAAGAGTACCGCTTGGGTCGCAGCAGAGTTTAGTTTCATATTAAGTAAGCCCTTACCTTTCCAAGCATTAAATAGTTTTCCGCTTCCAAGCTCCAAAAAGTCTATTGATTGAATATTATTCGTACCATCCTCCCTCCGAATTATTATTTTTTTGCCGTCTCCGCTGAAATATGAGCTTTTAACAGACGGATACACTTTCTTCTCTCCAGAACTAACATTATATACAACAAGATTATCAGACGAATTATACTTAAAACAAATCCATTCTCCCTTTCCATTAGCGGCTGTGTAAAAAAAATCAACATTTGATATTTTATCAACATAACCAACCCCTAACCGGATAGTAAATAAAGTATCTCTATTCATCGCAACCGCCATTCTACTATCTCCAGTGAATTCCACATCTGAAATATTAGGCAACCTCATTGTCCAATTTCCATTAACACTAGTTAAAACCGCAGTAAAATCATTTCTCATTGAATCATTCCTGATAATATATGAAGCAAATGCTCCATTATTGGTTATCCGCGCTCCCTCAACACATGTCCATCTCTTATAAACAGAGGTATCTATTAATTGCTTCTCTATAGGGGTAGATAAAACATTTTTATCAGGAATAATAGTTTGTGCATTGGTTTTTGCACTTTCAATTGTTGATGAAATGGTCAAAAAAATAAAAAGGACAATTTTATTCATTATGAAATATTTATTCTAGTTCGTAAATGTTACAAGATTGAACGATAAAAATATCATAAGTTAATTAATGACAATGAACTCACATTGCAGTCAATAAAAAGTTCCTTTAATTATTTTTTTAAAATAGGTACAACTTTTTAAGGAACTCATTAAAATAAAAAAACGTCATTTCAAAAACCCACATACACAGTATACTCATATTCATTGACAAAGGTACTAGAGGGGTTATAAACCAATACTTACTATCTATAAAATAATAATATGTTTAATAGAATTGAAAAACATTAGTACGAATCTATCAAACAGCGTGTATCTATATAGATAACTAGACAACAATCAAATATCCTGGCTAAAACGTTTATAAATATGAATATCACCGCGTTAGGAGTTTCCAATCATCTTAAGGGGCGTTTAATAACTGCAATGCTCATTTGTATTTATTATTCAAGTCCTGTACTAGGTATATCTAACTGTCAAACACAAAAAGTTTCCATATCTGGTAACAACATATCGTTGGAGCTAGTTTTCAAAAAAATAAAACAACAAACCGGGATTTCAATTCACACCAATTTACCTGAAGCAGAATTTAGTGCAAAGAAAAAGGTAAGCGTTAACTTCCGCCAAACTGAAATAAATGAGGTAATGATCTTTTTGCTAGATGATAAGAAGCATTTGTCGTATACATTAACTGGCCATAATATTCTCATTTTGAAAAAATCATACATGCCGATAAGTATGCCATTCTCGTTCATAAAATCTGATACTATATCAAATTTATTTGATTTATCCGGCAAAATAGTGGACAAGGACGGAAATCCAATACCGGGAGCTTCAATAAAGCTAAAAAATGATCTCAAACATGGAACTATTTCAAATGCCGAAGGCGGATTTCGCTTATCTGATGTAAACAAGGGAAGTGTGGTTGTCTTTAGTTCAATCGGATTTGAATCAAAAGATATAGTGACAGAAAATAAAACCATCCTGGTACAACTGGATTCACGTATTAATCTGCTAGATGAAAAGGTAATTATTGCCTATGGTAGTACCACCAAACGTTTGAATACAGGGAATGTTGGTAGCCTTAAAGCAATAGATATTGAAAAGCAACCTGTAAACAATCCTCTGATGGCGTTACAGGGACGCGTGCCTGGCATATTTATCGAACAAGCAAGCGGTCTACCCGGAGCGGGRGTGACTGTCCGTATACAAGGCGTCAATAGTTACACCAGTGGAAGCGATCCGTTCTATGTAGTAGATGGCATCCCTTTCATTTCACAATTATTGTCTACCAACAATTCAATAGGTGGCACTTCTGGAGTTGGAGGCATTAATGGTAGTCCCTTTAGCTACATCAACTCCGCAGATATTGAAAGCATTGAAGTTCTAAAAGATGCAGACGCCACGGCCATTTATGGCTCTCGGGCTGCAAATGGAGCGGTGTTAATCACTACAAAAAAGGGAAAGCCAGGTCTAACTAAAGTGAATGTCACATTTCAAGGCGGATGGTCTCACATTCAGAAAAAACTAGATGTACTAAATACCAAAGAATATCTTGAAATGAGACACGAAGGAAAAAAAAATGATAATGTACCAATAACCGAGGCTGACAACGATCTGAACGGAACCTGGGATACAACACGCAATATTGACTGGCAGAAAAAATTGATTGGGAACACTGCACATTATACGGATGCGCAATTTAATATTTCAGGAGGAACTCAGGCTACCCAATTCTTATTCGGAGTTGGTTATCACAAAGAAACAACGGTATTTCCCGGTCCCTTTTCGGATTCCAAAGCCTCTGTACATGTAAACTTAAATAGTAATTCTCCCAATCAAAAATTCAGACTTCAATTCACTTCCTCCTTTCTGTTTGATGATAATAAGTTACCTCTAAATGACTTAACCCCCGCGGCGCTACAGCTGTCTCCTGTGGCACCAGATCCCTACCTTCCTGACGGAAGGATCAATTGGCAACCGAACGAAAATGGCGCTACTACCTATTTTGTAAACCCTCTAATTAAAAATGAGTTAAAAAGTAAAAACAAAACCAGTAATTTAGTAAGTAATGCCATTCTAAGTTATGAGATAATGCCAGGACTAATTATCAAAAGCAGTTTTGGGTATAATAGTCTACTAACCAATGAAACTACGAGATTTCCTAAATCGGCTAACCCCCCTGAACTTACGCAATACTATTACAATGTATCACAATTCCTGACAAATCGCACGAGCTCATGGATCGTCGAGCCTCAGGCTCAGTTTCGGCAAAAGATTAGCAAAGGAGAATTGGAGATCTTAATGGGAGCAACTGTCACTCAGCAAAATAATGATCAGGAAAACCTATTGGCATACGGATTCAATAATGAATTAGTGATGGAAGATTTAGGATCAGCTCCTAATGTATCAGGGACAACCCTGAATTCTGTATATAAATACAACGCCATTTATAGCAGAATCTCCTATAACTGGCTGAATAAATATATCATTAATCTCTCGGCGAGAAGAGATGGTAGTTCCAGATTTGGGCCCGAAAGTCAATTTCATAATTTCGGAGCAGTTGGAGCAGCGTGGATCTTTTCGCAAGAGCAATTTTTCCAATCAAGTATACCTATTGTAAGCTTTGGTAAGTTGAGGGGCAGTTATGGTACAACTGGTAATGACCAAATCCCCGATTATCAATTTATGGATATCTACAATTCTATTCCTGTTACAGGGCTCGCTTACCAAGGTATACTAGGACTTGCTCCTTCACGGATAACCAATCCATATTTACAGTGGGAAGAAACTAAAAAATTACAAATTGGATTAGATCTTGGATTTATAAAAGACCGAATTCTATTCACCGCAAATTACAATCAAAACCGATCTTCAAACCAGCTATTGGGAAATAGTCTACCTGGAATAACTGGTTTTAGTTTTATAACTGCCAATTTTCCAGCAGTAATTCAAAATACAGGTTGGGAACTAACCCTTTCAACTATCAATATAAAAAAGAAAAACTTTTCTTGGTCTACCAATTTTAATATAACTATTCCAAAGAATCAGATACTTTCATATAAAGGACTGGATAAAAACAACTCCATTTTTATAGGACGGCCCCTTTCACTACAGACTCGTTTTGATTACGTGGGAGTCAATGACAGTACCGGACAATATCAATTCAGGGACGCAAAAGGAAATCTGACATATACACCGTCAGATCCCCTTGACAAAACTGTTTTAGTCCATTTTGATCCAAAATTTTATGGGGGTCTTCAAAATAGCTTCACTTTCAAAGGAGTCTCATTAGACATTTTCCTATCGTTTACAAAAAAGATGGCCGTCGATAATTTCTCTTATGGTCTTAATGGAATATATCCAGGTACTTATAACGGGGGACTAAATAATCAATCAACAAGTGTTTTGGATCGTTGGAAAAAGAGTGGTGACAAAGCTACTCATCAACTATTCAGCACAACTGGCGACAATACAAATTTATCAAATATGATGAACAGCAATGCTTATATCGTAGACGCATCTTATATCAGATTAAAAAACATTTCTATTTCATGGCAACTTCCCGAAGCTTGGAAAAAAACGGCACACCTTCAAAATGTCCGACTGTTTGTAAATGCCCAAAACTTATTCACAATTACTAATTATAAGGGAATGGATCCCGAGACCACTAGTTTTTCACTCCCCCCATTAAGAACAGTATCCGTAGGTGCGCAGGTTATATTGTGATCAATAATTGAGAAAAGTAAAATTAATAACATGAGATCAATACTATTCTTTACAAAAAGTCAAATTATAATTAGCTTAATTATTATATGCTATCCATTTATAATAACCATTAGTAGTTGTAAGAAATTGGTGGAAGTCAACTCACCTACTACCAGTATCAATGCAAAAAATATATACACGAACGATCAAACTGCATCAGCTATACTGACAGGAATATACACACAGCTTAGCGCCAGTAATCTCGTTAGCACTGACTTAACATCTATAGGTTTCACCACCGGTCTTTCGGGAGACGAGCTAACACTATACGATGGCTATGCAGACAATCGGTTACTAGCATATTATCAAAATAGACTAACCGCAAATGGTTCAGATTTCTGGGGGGATATTTACAAGAAGATTTACATCTTAAACGCAGCTATTGAAGGGCTCAGTAGTGCTAGTTCCTTAACCCCATCTGTAAAAACACAGCTATTAGGAGAAGCCAAATTCACCAGAGCCTTTTGCTATTTTTATCTGGTTAACCTGTATGGCGATGTTCCCCTGATATTGAGAACGGACTATTCCCAAAATCGAATTATGCCACGTACTTCCATAGAACTAGTATGGCGACAAATTATCACAGACTTAATCGATGCCAAGTCGCTACTTTCTTCCGACTATCTTGACGGCACTATTCTTAATAAAACACCAGAAAGGGTAAGACCTACTAAGTGGTCTGCAATTGCGCTTTTAGCAAGAAGCTATTTATATACCAGCGATTGGAAAAACGCTGAGATACAGGCTAGTGAGATTATCAATGCCGGTAACTATTCGTTAGACTCTTTACATAACGTATTCTTACGAAATAGTAATGAAGCTATCTGGCAACTGCAGCCTGTTAATGCTGGTTCCAATACGGAAGATGCAAAAATTTATGTAATCCCAGCAACTGGCTTGTCTGGCTCAACTCCTGTATATCTCAGTAGACAAATCATGAGCAGTTTTGAGTACAATGATCAACGTAAGAAAATATGGGTCGATACTGCGAGCTCTTCAGGGATCATTTATTACTTTGCTTACAAGTATAAAATAGCCACGCTAAACCAGCCTGTAACAGAATACAACACCGTGTTACGTTTGGGGGAACAATTTCTGATACGCGCAGAAGCAAGAGCACAACAAATTAATTTTGCAGGAGCAAGATCTGACTTAAATGAAATTAGAAAGAGGGCTGGATTGAAAGCTTTGGACTTAAATGAAAAAACTTCTTTATTACAAGCCATCTATCATGAAGGACAGGTAGAGTTATTCGCAGAATGGGGACACCGGTGGCTGGATTTAAAAAGAACGAAACTAATCAATGCAGTAATGACAGAGGTTACCCGCAAAAAAGGAGGATMATGGGATGCTAATTGGCAATTATATCCCATTCCGTCATTTGACATTTTATATGACGGAAATCTTACTCAAAATACTGGCTACTAGAATGTTACTATTACAATAAAAACAGCATTAATATAATTCAACTGTAAACCATTTTTTGAATAAACAGCAATCTAATGTGTAAAAAAACTGCTCTTATAGGGTTAGCGAACTTAATGATTTTTCATTGTTTTGCTCAGAATAATGCAACTAACTACCAAATGGCGCCAATCTCCTTACAGTCAAGATGGGCAAAAGAAGTGGGACCCGAGAATGCATTAAAAGAATATCCAAGACCACAATTACAACGAAAAAACTGGCTCAATCTAAATGGGTTATGGGAATATTGTATTACAGATTCGACTATCATCACTCCTATCCAGTTTGATGGGAAAATATTGGTTCCCTACCCGATTGAATCCGCACTTTCCGGTGTGCAAAAATCATTAATGCCAAATCAATACCTTTGGTATAAAAAAAGCATACACCGGCCTTCCATCAAAACAAATGATCGCATACTTTTAAATTTTGGTGCTGTTGATTGGAAAGCTACTGTTTACGTCAATGGGAAGCAAGTAGGCGAACATACAGGAGGTTATCAAAGCTTCTCTTTTGATGTAACAGATTTCCTACAACCTGGCAATAATGAGTTATTAGTAAAAGTGTATGATCCTAGTGACGAGGGACCTAATCCTCACGGTAAACAGGCATTACATCCCGCTAATATATATTACACGCCTTCCAGCGGTATCTGGCAAACTGTATGGTTAGAAATAGTACCTGCTACATATATCACTCACTTGAAAGCGTCACCCGATATAGATAAACACTTACTGAATTTAGCTATAAGCACGGTTGGTAAAACAGATAATATGATACTGGAAATCATTGTATCCTCAAATGGTAAAATGATAAACACCAGTAAAAAAACTATATACACGATCACCGAAAATGGGAAATTATCCACCATTAACTTCCCTATAAACATTCCTAATGTCAGATTATGGTCCCCTGATGATCCATTTCTATACGACCTTACTATCAAAGTATTGAAAAATAACAAAACGATTGATGAGGTTACAAGCTATTTTGGTATGCGCAAAATAGACATACAAAAAGATGAGAAAGGAACTGATCGCATTTTTCTAAATAACAAATATACCTACAATTTAGGAATTCTGGACCAAGGATTCTGGCCGGAGGGCTTACACACAGCCCCTACAGATGAAGCGTTGGCTTTCGATATTAAAACAATAAAATCACTGGGATTTAACACCATCCGAAAACATATAAAAATTGAACCTGAAAGATGGTACTATCATGCTGATAAAGTGGGGGTACTAGTTTGGCAGGACTTTGTGAATCCTCAGCAGGATCTCAGGGTAGGATCTAAATCTGCTTTTGAAAAAGAAGCACAAGAAACAATGGAGCAGTTGTATAATCACCCTAGTATCATCACTTGGGTACTCTTTAATGAGCGATGGGGAGCCTATGACCAACAAAGATTAACAGAATGGGTTAAAAAGAGCGACCCTAGTAGAATAGTCGATGGTCATTCTGGTGAGTTACTGTATGTTGACAATCAATTACGCGAACCATCTGACAACCCATGGGTCTCTAGTGACATGTCAGATGTCCATTCCTATCCTGAGCCCAGAATGGCCCCTTCAAAACCCAACCAGGCAAGAGTACTGGGTGAATTTGGAGGAGTGGGAGTACCGGTACCTGGACATGAATGGGATGATATGCAGGGCTGGGGGTACAT
This sequence comes from Chitinophaga sp. 10T418, assembly GCF_056394125.1. Lineage (NCBI taxonomy): Bacteria > Pseudomonadati > Bacteroidota > Chitinophagia > Chitinophagales > Chitinophagaceae > Chitinophaga > Chitinophaga sp. 10T418. Next base: position 12,203 of record NZ_JBFTHG010000011.1, on the reverse strand, counting down.
ACAAGTAACACCTGCTGATTTAAAAGCAAAATATGTTCATATGTTGCAGGAATTAAAGGAGCTTGAAAAAGCAGGATTGAGTGCATCTATTTATACGCAACCATTTGATGTAGAAGGAGAGGAGAATGGTTTACTTACTTATGACCGTGCCATCATTAAAATACCCGTACATGATCTAAGAAAAATTAACCAAGAATTGGTAACTCAATCAAGCGGATTTACATTAGATTCAAATTTTTCCATTGCCGCTGATATGGATTTAAATGATAACGACAACCGTTATGATGAACTAGTCAATGAATATAATGCTGGCAGGCGTGATTCCTTATTTTTAAGAAGGTTGATACTCATCTCGATTCGAAAAAAAGATCAAAATAAAACAACTATTTTTGGTAACGACTATATTAAAATCTTAAATGCTCCCTTCTCAAAAGAAAATTTAAGATTCCTGTCAAAAATAACCCTTACGACTCGAGATAAGGGATTTGAACTATTCCTGAAAAATCCTGAAAAAGTAGATGAAATAATGGGAGCAGGTAGCGCTATGAGGATAGTAACTAAAATAATCGATGCAGAAGAAATTACTCCACTCTATACATTAAAAACTGCCCCTGACTGGGACGCTATTTTACTACGATTAAAAAACAAGTTCGGTGAGGTAGGAGAAGAATATGGCTTTGGAAGTCGTATGATTTACTGTGGGTTTGGGCCAGATCCAAAAGATTGGAAAAACTACGGTAAATATTATGTCTTGTATTTTGAAAAAGCATTAAGCCATCCTCTTTATAATATAAACAACTTGACCTGGCTCTTATTTGAACATGTAGATGATCCCAAAGTATTGGAATTTGCTGCACAAGTAATGAAGTATGCACTCGTGACATGGGATCAAAATAATCCTGAAGCTTACGACACATATGCTAATTTACTTCATAGACTAAATCAATCCGGAGAAGCGGTCAAATGGGAAGAAAAAGCATTACAAATGAAGAAGGGTGCACCAAACGAAAAAGTTTACGCTGAAACCCTCCAAAAAATGAAATCCGGCCAGCCGACCTGGCCTACAAATAACTAAACGCATTACGCGGTACATGTGGGCGGATGGTTTACGCCCCATGTGCACTCTATGAAAACGTCGCTAATAGTCTTGTTGGTGACCTATTTTTTCAAACTGATAATAAAACTTAAAATATGATCCTATTTCACCCTGCTGCCCATAAATTCTCTAAAAAAAAGTTTAATTACTATAGTACGATGGGAATTTTGGTCGTGTATTATTAGTATATCCTAAGTAACCGTTAAAAGACACAATTAATGATACAATACTGACAGCCGATTGAAATAGTTTGTTACTGTCCTATGTGAACCTATTTAACGGGTAGCAAACTGTCAATCACCCTATCAGCAGGCTCCGGAAAACAAAATACAATTAACATTAAAATTTCATTGTTTTATGGCTAAGCCAAAGAAAACTAACCTCCCCGAAAAGATCTTGAAAATTGAAACGGATGACACGAATTTCACGCCTGTGGAAATGATTCCGGAAGAGTACCAACACCTGATTATTCCAGCAGCAAAAGTTTTCTATACCCATGATTACGACTTCGACATGGTTTGTCAGTGTATCCGGTTAGGGGTATTTTCGCTCTGGATGCACGAAATCTTTGCGATGGAAGCTATCAACTTATTACCGGTCACCTGCAGAGAAATCGTAGTACTTCATTTCATGGCGCATGGCGGTACCAAAGCAGAAATAGCTCAAAATGGTACTTATCCGCTGAATGGCAAAGAAGTAAACCTCTTTAAATTAAATTCGCTGTTTCATGAAGCCCCAATGAAAAGAGGTGATGAAATGTTCAGCTTCCATATTAATGTATTACCACAGGACCTGGCTGCGTTAGGCGAAAAGCATCCGGAGCTGGCACAACTGGCTAAAAAGGAACTGATGCCAGGTAGCGGTGCATTGCAGGACAGGCCTTATAAAATCAACCTGGTATGTAATTATCTTATTAAGGCAATCAATGAATGTAAGTATATCGAGATGCCGGCAGAGAAATTCCTGTACAGATGCTGTCTCGACCTGTTTATCAATTTCGCCAACCAGGACAAAATAGCCCATCTCCCCAATATCTATTATTCTGACGAAATGGAGTATGCCCTGAAAGAAACGGTGGAGTATATGATAGAAAACGTGGAAGAGGAATTTAACCTGGCGAAAATTGCCTATCATCTCGATGTGAATGCACAGGAGCTGAGAACGGCTTTTGAAAATACCTATCAGATTACCCTGGAGGCCTTTGACCTGCAGCGTAAAATGATCCATGCCTTTTACTTAACGGTAGGCACCAAATCAACCCCGCGGCAAATTGCTAAGTCCATCGCTATGAAAGACACCACCAAATTTATTAATCTATTCGAATCATATTTTGATTGTTCCTTCATCGCAGTTCGTAATGCCCAATGAAGTTTTCTTAATCACCCCTTTTGATTTTTTAGGTTGGTGACTCGCGGGGCTATTCCTAGTCCCGCTATTTTTTTCTTTATCCCCTCAAAATAACCCTTGCTTTTTGCAGTCAGCAAAAGAATCCTTAAATTCCTTTTCTTTTCTCACTGTAAAAAGCAAGGGTTATGTCTTTTCAGCAACGTACCATCTTAATTACCGGCGCAAGCCGCGGCATAGGCAAGGCAATCGCATTACGTTTAGCCAGCAAAGGCGCCAATATCATCATTGCTGCCAAAAGCGTGGAAGAAGACCCGCGGCTGGGAGGTACCATTTACTCTGCTGCCAAAGAAGTAGAAGAAGCCGGTGGCAAAGCCCTGGCGGTGCAGGTAGATATCCGGGAAGAAGCACAGATCGCACAAGCCGTTCAGCAGGCAGTAGAAAAGTTTGGCGGCATCGACGTAGTGATCAACAACGCCTCGGCTATTCAGCTCACCAATACAGAACAAACCCCTGCCAAACGCTTCGACCTGATGTATGATATCAATGTACGCGGCACCTTCCTGGTAACCCAACATTGCATTCCTTATCTGAAAAAAGGTAATAATCCACACATACTCACCTTATCGCCTCCCATCAACATGGACCCAAGATGGTTTAGTCCACATGTAGCCTATACCATCAGCAAGTATAATATGAGCATGCTGGCTATGGGCTGGGCAGAAGAGTTGGCGCAATATAAGATCGCCTCCAATGCCTTATGGCCGGCTACCACCATTGCTACAGCGGCGGTGAAAAATCTGCTCGGTGGGGACGCACTGATTAACCGGAGCCGTACCCCGGATATCATCGCAGATGCAGTAGAATATATTTTAGCGCAGCCTGCGTCTTATACAGGACACACGTTCATAGATGAAGAGGTATTGAAGGCTGCCGGTGTTACTGATTTTGATAAGTATGCGGTGGTGCCTGGAGGTAAATTACAGAAGKACTTATTCTTGTCGTAACAACTTAATCACAGCTTTTAAGAAGGAAATTTGTCCGGAGCCTCTTTACCTGTTAATTGCAGGTATACTCTTTCTGCAATGATGAGCTGAGCAGGAGCTAGCACTATTGTTTGCGCTTTGCCACTACTTTTCCTGATGGCCCATCTAATCATAAGCCATATAAGGCTTGTTTTGTATTGAAACCACACCTCTGCCAAATCCTGTTCATTTTGGCTAATAAGGTCCTGGAACATCTTGCTGTAGTGATTCCAATTGAGTTCGATGGTGTTATCATTGCTAAAGGCCAACCAAAAGCTCAGATACCTGGAAGCTGCGGCGCAGTTTCCTCTGCGCACCAAAATGGGCGTTAGCATTTGGTAAGTATTAACACTAGTGCCTTTCAATTCAATAGCAGTATGAATTAATGACTCGGCCAGATCCAGTTTGTAATTAAGCCTGTAAAGATCCCTGGCAATACTATTCAAACAGTCTACACCTGCCCATTCACAGGTATTATCTATCACGTCTTCAATACCGGATGCAAATGAAATCGCCTCCTCTATTTTACCTTCTTCGATGAGCAAACTCAGATACCACCTATTGGCTTCCAATATCTCGGAACGAGCTCCCGTTTCCTTTAGCGCTGCCGTGAAATGCGTTCTGGCGGCACCTAAATCATTTAGCGCGGTGAAATATAATCTTCCCAGCAAAATATGGACAACAAGTCTGTTAACATGATTACAACTAAGTGCCTGCTTATATAAGCTTTCTACTTGTATATATTGTTCTAATGCAAGATAAGCAGGAGCGACCTCTAAACAGAGGAAACCACGCTGTTTAACAGTTTCCGGGGCATTATTAAAAACAGTAATTGCTTCTGTATGTTTGCCCAGGTGTAAAGAAAGGGTCTTAATAAGAAACGAACGTGTCGTTACATCGCCGGGGCTTTTTACCAGCCGGTCTTCCCATAAGCTTACTGCCATACTATAATTGCCCGCCATATAAAAGGTCCTGGCGATCTTATACCCTCTGGAACCAGTAAGCTTAAATGTTCGCAGCCACTGCACACAATTATTTATTTGCGATTCTTTTATGGGGGGGATAAATACAGTGGCCACTGCATCCAGGTATGCTTTTCCAAATATCGCTACCTGGGGCGGGTCACCGTTCAACAGCGGAAAAGCGAGATCGAAATAATAAAGCGCGACACTATATTCCTCATTCATGGCATAGTTGTATGCGATGGTGATGTATAGGTATCCTTTCTCAATAGGTGCCCAGGTGTTTAAAGACTGTCTTTCCAGGAGTTGGAGGTCTTCATATTCCAATTTCGGGGGAGCTGGGTTCACCCGTGCTTTATCCAGTAAGAATGCCCTGATTTCCTCTTCATCGCCATTTGCGCCGGAAAGTTCGCTGGCCAATTCTATGACCGCACCAAAATCTTTACCTGCCAACCACCCCATCAACCAGCCTTTCAGTAATTCCGGCAATACAGCACTTCCAATTTTCCAACTTCTGATATTTAGATAATAGTTACACCACTCATAATACATGGGAGATCTAAAATAGAGACCTGACAAATGCGTCTCAATAATTTTTTCAAATTTTGACACTACACCATGCGTCAAATCGGGATGATTTCTACAATATTGTCTATAACTCCTCCATACCTCTTTATTTAAAACACCATTTGTAAAGAAATCACCGTCCTGCCCCAGATAAATAAGCTTATCTGTTAGCTGCTCCTTCCAGTAAGGGGTTAGCAATTCCTTGTCCATCTTTTGCAACACACACAATACAATAATATCTTGCATTTCGCCGAGGTTCGGCCTTGCGGTGTCCCGAAGAATTTTACTGGCTTTGTTCCCACTGGGATCTTCTATAATAGTCTGTGCCTCTTCGGTCTGCACTTCCCGTAGCACTACCGGCTGCGCAATTGTCATTACTGGTGATGGCATCGCGTGGTCATTTAATGTAATGCTAACCGGAGGTTTTCCCCCACCTGAAGAAGATGCTGCATCCTTACGAAGTTGCTCCAGGAATAAAGGGAGATCTGCGTGCGTTTTACCATAAACAACTATCCTGATACTATCTGGTAGTCCTGTGGGGACTTCCCCCTCTCTAACCAACAGGTAATGCTCTGTTTGTGAATTAATAAACGAGTCCTTTGCCCAGCTAAGAAAGCCATGAAAATTGGGATCATTAAGGCCCTCTCCCATCCCTACAAAAATAACGGAATGGTTGAATTCTATGCACCTCAGTAGCGTCTGTATAAAATCATTTGCTACGATCTGTCCATAAGAATTAAAATCAAATACCAGCGACTGTGGATCCTTCCAGCAGCCATGCAAGTGAAGAATCGCATCACTCTTAGATTTCAATACTTTGGCACATAACTCAGGATTTTTCCAGGTAGCAATATCGCGCTTCAATACCTGTTCAATTAATGTATCATAATTAGTAGTAAGGATAGCCAAACCAAGTGCGCCCAAAGCTTGATTTAACGCAGGATCCACCACTAGTAACTTACTGAAAATATTCCGCACCCAGATGTTAAAGGTATCAGTACCTGTTTTCCGCATCCTTGCTGTGATCTGAGAAGCCACGCTGATCTTATCAATCACATCTCCTTCTCTTATATCCCGTAATTTCCCGGTTACCCAGTCATCTTTCAATGCTCCAAATGAATGGTCCTTACAGGTATAAATGCCGTTTTCAATGAGCCCGTTCCAGTCAGCATATTTATGCTGGCTGGTAGCTTTGGCTACGCCCGCCCCACAAAGGAGAATAGCTCTTTTTTCGATGATCGTCCTTAGTAACCCTGCCATAAGATTGTTTTAAATTGGTGTTAACCGCTATCGTTATGATGCTACGTGAATATTATTGTGAGCAGATGTTACCTTACCCGTTAACAGTTGGCCTGCTATGCGTGGCAGGATATACGCAAAATCCTGACCTCGTTCATATTCATGCTAAGAATAGCATTCATTTCAAGGAATAATACACAGAAATAGCACAAGGGTACTATAAGAAAAATAATTTTTTCTAAATATAGATGGATGGCGAACAAATAAGCCGCTCTGAAAAGAACGGCTTTCTTATTGAACCAATTCCAGGCAACTGCCCAGATATACTGTCTTGCAAAAAATAGCCACCCTGGAAAGGGCAGCTGCCTTCGTACATTGTTTGTCACCCTCCGTTGAGGGAGGATTGTTAACCCATTCAAATATACTAAGAGTCCGAATAAAACATTTATTCAGTTCTATTCAGTCCGTTTTTCTTTCATTCATTCTTGTTCATTTTAAAAATCGCCAAAAACCAGATTTTTGAATAGGAAAAATTATGTATGGAGAATTTAACTGTAGCAACATATACTATGGATACCTAACTATTTAATATTACCGGCATAGCTACCTGCAGAACTGTTGACAGGTGGTGTATTGGTAACAACGAAAGCATATTCTCCGGAATCGGTTGCAATTACGTAATGCCCATCTTTATAACCCTCCGTGAGCCGCTGCCCGTTCATCGTTACATCAGAAGTAGACAATGCCGGCACATAAATAGTAGCATGGGTATTACCAGGTATTACTACATTCATGGAGAAATCCCCCTCTTCTTTTTTCCATTTTAAAAAAATGAAACCATAGGGTGATTCATAATTGGCATCAACAGCAGTTACATCTCCCACCGGCTCCGGACGGATCACGATATCGCGGAAAGCCACACTGCCTGGTGCGGGCCTGATACCGGCCAAACCGGTATAAAACCATTCCATCAGGTGCCCCAGCATAAAATGATTGTTGGATGCATTGTGATAGGCCTGCCAGGATTCTGTGAGGGCAGTAGCTCCCTTAGCCAGTTGCAGTCCATAGCCGGGAACATCAGAACGACTGTTCATATCATAGATCACATCAGAACGTCCTTCCTCATCCAGCACCCGCAGAAGATAACGGTAGCCAATATCACCGGCAGTGATGCCATTATTATGTTGACGGATATCTTCGATAATATTTTCTACTACAGCAGCTTTATCGCGGGGATCTACCAGCTCCATGTATACCGACATGGCATTGGCTGCCTGACTGCCACTCCCGTATTGTTTGGTGCTATCGTTAAAGAAGGTGGTATTATAAGCGCCTTTTACCGCATCCGCTAACGCCTGGTATTTGTGCGTCTCCTCTTTTCTCCCTAAAACACCCGCTACTTTCGTTAGGATACTGAGGTCATAATAGTACATAGCCGTAGCCGTAATTCCTTTGGGCGTAAGCTGGGATTCACCGGGGAATTTAGGTCCAATGTCGTACCAGTCGCCCAGCCCATGCCGGAGGATATGATGATCAGATTTTTTTTCGAGATAAGCCACGTAACGGGTCATCATCTCATAACTCTCCTCCAACACACTTTTATCACCATACCACTGGTACATATACCAGGGCAGTATCACGCCATTGCTGCCCCATTCCGGCGAGTCGCGGAAGCCGCCCTCAAACTGTACGTACTCTGGTGCGATGTCCGGGATAAGGCCCTCTGGAGTTTGTGCATGAATCATATCCTGCACTACCTTACGGCATAGCGTAGCAACGTCATAGTTATAGCGGATAGAGCTGCCGACTAAATGCGCCTGTTCCAGCCAACCCAGCTTTTCACGATGCGGACAATCCGTCAGCACGCTGCTCATATTGCTGCGGATAGCCCAGTCGATGAGGGTAAACGTTTTATTGAATAACTCATTGGAGCAATGGAAATCACCTCTATGCGGGGCGTTATTACGCGTATGAATACTATACACCAGGTCAATTTCCGGCAGATGACCGGGATTCGCTTGTCCCTTAGGCACCGCCCCGTATACCTGCACATAACGAAAGCCATAATACATGAACCTGGGCTCCCAATTTTCTACGCTATCACCTTTGAGGGTGTAATTAAAATACACAGGGCTGCCTACCGGCGACTGGTCCGCCAGCCCATCGGGAGTCAGCAGTTCCGAAGGTATTAATTTAACCACGGCATGTGCATTGCCTTTTACGGTGAGATGAGGAATGGCAGATGCATTTTGTCCCATATCATACAACCACACGCCTGGCTTAGGCTGGGTAATTTTCACCGGGAAAATCGGATCATACCTGCTCATCCCGTTTGTTTGTGCATGTAGTTGAGGCGAGCTGTGTACCGGCACCGCATTACGCCATGCCTCATCGGGAAACCCCGGTTTATCCCAACCTGCTTGTTCCAGCAGCGCATTATAATCTTCTCCCCCATAAATACTGGAAAAGGTAACCGGGCCCGGAGCTGCTTTCCAGGTGGGATCGCTGACAATATTATCGGTAGTGCCATCCCGGTATTGCAGGTACAGGCGGCATATCAGTTGTGGATAACCAAAAGCACCGGTGAGTTTACGGTATCTTTCACCGGGTATATAAAAGAAGCCATTACCCAGCATCACGCCCAGGGCATTAGCCCCGTTTTGCAGGTATCTCGTTACGTCAAAAGTAACATACAGTGCATGCTCGTCATATTTTGTCCAGCCGGGGTCGAGAAAACCATTTACTTTATTTCCATTGAGATGAAGATCAAACTGACCCAGACCGGAAATAAAAACAGTGGCCCTGGCCAGCGGTTTGCTGATCCTAAATTCCTTTCTCAGCAGCGGCAGTATATCGTTGCGGTGCCGGTATTTTTCGTTGCTGTCATCCGTAATGGCAGGCACTATCCGCTGACTGTCCGGCAGTACTTCATACCCTATCCATTGTGCATTTTTCCAGTCGCCGGGTGTATATAACCCGGTTTGCCAGTAGGACGGCCGACTCCAGTCGGACGGAATCCCGTTGTTCCATGCCATTACTTTCCAATAATACATGGTGGCTGACTTCAGCGTTTTGCCGGCATATGGTACCTGGATAGATTCATCCGACATGACTTTCTTCGAGTCCCAGATGTTGCCTTTGTCGTGTGCCAGCTTAGCGGAATCATCTGACACCAAAATGCGGTAGGCCGTTTGATGAATATGGGGTTTGCTGGTGGTCAACTGCCAGTTGAATACAGGTTTGGCAGCATCCATACCGAGGGGGTTATTACCCTGTCCGTTACACAACAGTCTTTGTACCCGAACTTTTTGGGCCAGTGTGGCGGAACTGAACAATAGCAACAACAGTAACAACGGGGACTTCATCATACACTGATTTTTCAGATGATTGGGCGAAAAGGGTTACATGTCCACTATAGCCTTGATCACTTCATTATGTGGGTCCAGTAAAGAGCGGAACGCGGTTTTCACTTCCCCGAATTTAATACGGTGCGTGATATAGGTTTCCGGTCGTACCAGTCCCTCTTTTATACAACGGATCACTTGTTCAAAATCGGTCCGGGTAGCATTACGGCTGCTCATCAGGGTAGTTTCCCTTTTATGAAATTCCGGATGAGAGAACATGAGCAGTTCTTTCTGCAGCCCTATCAGCACATACCTGCCTCCATGCGCCAGGTAATGAATGCCATTGTTGATGGCTTTCTGGTTACCGGTGGCATCTATGACTACGGTGGGCATGTCGCCCCCGGTAATGTCCTTTATCAGCGCGGCCACGTCCCCATTAGCATTCAGCACATGTGGGATCCCCAGCGCCGTATTCGCAAACTGTAGTCGTTTTTCGTGGATATCGATGGCGATTACCTGTGCCCCGGCAATACGGGCAAATTCCATGGCAGCCAGTCCTATCGGCCCTGCTCCCATCACCAGCACATATTCGCCGTTCTCCACCCCTGCCCTGCGGATGCCATGTGCACTCACCGACAGCGGTTCTACCAGTGCCAGCTGCTCGGGAGTGAGTCCTTCCCCCTGCACCAGCAAACGACCCGGTACAGCCAGGTACTCCACCATGCCACCGTCTTTATGCACACCCAGCACCGCTATTTGCTCACAGCAGTTAGGCTTTCCAGCCCTACAGGCAATACAGGTACCGCAGTTTTCGTAAGGAATCACCGTGACGATATCGCCGGTTTCAAATCCCGGCACCTCATCCACGGCGACTATTTCTCCGGCCAATTCATGCCCCAGGATCCTTGGATAGGTAAAATAGGGCTGTGTACCCTCAAAGGCGTGCAGGTCGGTGCCGCAGATCCCTATCTTCTTTATTTTAATAATGGCATAGCCCGGCTGCAGCTGGGGCATAGCGCCTAAGCCGTATTCAAAATTGCCGGGAATAGTGCAGATGAGTGTTTTCAATACAATTAATTTATACAAAATTCTTTGGAACTGCCAGGATATTTTCGCTGGCAGGATGAAGAGGCAAAGAAAATGGTTTCTGAGGAGATGTTTGTAGGGGATATTGGCTAAGAGGTGGGGGATATTGGCAAAGGGGGTATTGTGGGGAAATGGTTCGTGGCAACTATCGTTGGTTTTTAAATATTTTATTAAATGTTGCATTAATACTAGAATACAGGTTACCGCGATGCAGAGGAACGAAAAAACGATTATAATACAGTCGAAATATCTTGCAGGTTTAAGAAAATAAATTTAAGTGCGCAGATACATTGCGCATATTAAAACTAACTTTGAAAATCACTTAAAATGCAACCCTTATAATAATCCGACCAGGCATACTAGCTGTTAAGTAAATACATTATTTGAAATTCTTAATCAAAAAATCCATTTCAAATGCCAGAAATTAATTCAGATTTGGGCCGTGCAAGATTAGAAGGAAATCCTGATAAATGTCCATACTGTCATAAAACGATCACTCCTACGTTTCTGTATGGCCATGTAAATAATAGGACAATGGAAGTACTCAATATTTGTCCTAACCCCCAATGCAATATGAGTTTCATTGGCTATTATAATCAATTTGGTCAAAATTACTATAGATTCAATGGCCAAACAACACAAGGAAGGTTGGTAGACCAAGCTTTTAACGAGTCTATTCAATCAATATCCTATTCTTTCGTAATTATTTACAATCAAGCCTATGCGGCAGAACAACAAAATTTAATGGAGATCTGCGGTGTTGGCTATAGAAAAGCACTGGAATTTCTAATTAAAGACTATGCTATCCTTAATAATCCAGAAGATAGAGAAAAAATTGAGAGAAAATTATTGGGGCCATGCATAACAGAGTATGTAGATGACAGTAGAATAAAATCAGTATCAAAAAGAGCTGTTTGGTTAGGGAATGATGAAACACATTATATAAGAAAATGGGAAGGAAAAAACCTAGAGGATTTAAAAAAGCTAATTGATCTAACGGTTCACTGGATAGAAATGGAAATTCTAACAAAAAGTTTTGAAGCCGACATGCCAGAATCTTAAATAGAGTTATGTGCAGCAAAGCCTGCGACTAACCTGTAATAGCTAGATAATACAGAGGCTTTTGTATAGCTAAGTAGGACTATTTCAAGAAGTTCGTGGACGCAAAAAATCGGGATTCTTTTATAGGTCTGCCTCAGAAAGTCATTAGGCTGCTGACCTGTCTTAGTTTTAAAAACTCATCAGATAAGAAATCTTCTGATTGCATAAAACGGTGTATTAATTAAAATTAAAAATCGAAGCCCTTTTAAAGCCTCGATTTATATGTTTATGCAGTTTTTGAGATAGAGTCGGAAAAACTCAAATTTTCCTGGTAAAACCAGGAAAATTAGGAGACTATTACATAAAGTGTGTCAGTAAAAAGTTTTTTAACTTTAAACTGATAAAACAATATGGAAAGGCAAAACTTTGATTTCGAAACCTTCAAGAAGCAAGCGGCCAGCCGTTTGAAGAACGGAGATACGCTTTTAGGTAAGGACGG